>NZ_JBGAKA010000051.1:0-60983 GCF_044224635.1 Reyranella sp.
CCGCAGCCGCCCCCGCTTCATGACGCGCGAGGTCTGGATGCAGAGCATCCAGGCCAAGCTCGACGCGCGGTAGGCGCTCCTTCCTCTCCTCCACAGCTTCGCTGGGGAGGTGTCCGCGTCCACGGCGTTTGGCCGCAGAGCGGCCAAACGCCTTGGACGCGGACACCTCCCCAGCGAAGCTGAGGAGGAGAGGAAGGAGCGCCTACCGCGCGTCGAGCTTGGCCTGGATGCTCTGCATCCAGACCTCGCGCGTCATGAAGCGGGGGCGGCTGCGGCACATGGCTTCGGTCGTCGCCAGGATCTGGTCATTGGATTGGTCGAGGTCGAGCGGCTCGCCGCAGGGCTGCGGCGTGTAGAACGGCGTGTCGGTGTAGAGCTCGACCGGGTTGCCCTCGGGATCCTTGAAGTAGAGCGCCCAGGCGTTGCCGTGATCGGTCACGCGGTGCTCGGTGATGCCCTCGGCGATCAAGGTCCGGCGGTAGCCCTTCAGCGTGTCGAGCGACTCCAGCCGGAACGAGATCTGGTTCACCGGATTGTAGGTGATGTCGGCCGAGCGGCCGTCGAACAGCACGAACTGGTGATGGCACTCGGCATCCTGCGTCATGAAGAAGACGCGCGCGCCCGAACGGCCGACACCGGAGTCGCTCACCACGAAGCCCATGACACGGGTGTAGAAGTCGACCATGCGGTCGAGGTCGACGGCATGGATGCCGAAATGAGTGAGCTGGGCGGACAGGGTCATGCCCCACATTGTTTCGCCACCCTGCCCAGCAAGCAACGAAAACCAGCGAGGCGGGCAACGAAAAAGGGCGCCGCATGCGGCGGCGCCCTTCTCCCAGCCGGAGCTGCTTAGTGCGTCAGGGCCGCCTGACCGGCGGTGACGGGGATCGCGCGGGGCTTCTTCTCCTCCGGGATCTCACGCTGCAGCTCGATCGTCAGCAGGCCGTTCGCAAGCTTCGCACCGATGACCTTGACGTGGTCGGCGAGCTGGAAGCGGCGCTCGAAGTTGCGCCCGGCAATGCCGCGGTAGAGGTACTGCCTGTCATCCTGGGCGTTCGCCGTCTGGCCGGTGACCAGGAGCTCGTTCTCCTTCTGGGTCACGTTGAGCTCGGCCTCGGCGAAGCCGGCCACGGCCATCACGATCCTGTAGGCGTTGTCGCCAGCCTTCTCGATATTGTACGGCGGGTAGCCGTTGGAGCCGGTTTGGCTTGCCACCGAATCGAGCAGGTCGAAGACCCGATCGAAGCCGACGGTGGCACGATAGAACGGGGAATAGTCGAACGTACGCATTGATCATCCTCCAGTGAGCGATGTTTTTCACGTCTTCCGCCCCAGGGTGGGCACGGGTGACAGCAGGCTATTTGGGATCGGCCGGCGGATCGTCAAGGGGGTGGGAAAACACCATAAGGGTCAAAGACCCAACAAAATCCTCATCCTCAGGAGGCCTGTGCTGTCGACTGCGGGATGAAGAAAGAAAGGTCCCTCGCTGCGCTCGGGATGACACCATTGTTGTCATCCCGAGCGCAGCGAGGGACCTTTCCTTTCACGGACATCGAGACGCGGCCTCCGGGCCGCTCCTCAGGGTGAGGTCCCTTTGCAGGTTAGCGCCTACGACGGGAAACGCCCGGAAAAGAAAATTTTCTTCTCCCGGCATGGCGCAGCAAGAAATGCCCCTTCGCGGAAAACCTTCGGAAATTCAAGTCATGGCGAATGTGTCAAACATCTCCAGATCGAAGGGGACCGAGGAAAAGGCCGCATGTCGCAACTCCTGGAACGCTACGCCGTCACGCGGCCCTGGCTTCTGGCCATCAGCCAGGCGGTGGCGATGCTCGGCCTCAACATTTTGCTGCGGGCTGCCGTCGCGTGAGACATCTGCCGCTGTTCTTCGATCTCCAGGATCGCCGCGTCGTCGTGGTGGGGCAGGGCCCCGCCGCCGCCCGCCGCGCCGCCCTGGCGCGGTCAGCCGGTGCCGAGGTCGAGCGCCTGGAGGCGGGGTTCGATGACGTCGAGGCGTACCGGGGTGCAGCCGCTGCCTTCGTTGCAACCGGCGACGCCGATGCCGACGCGACAGCGGCGCGCGCGGCCCGGTCTGCCGCGGTGCCGGTGAACGTCGTCGACCGGCCGGCGCTGTGCGATTTCATCATGCCGGCGATCGTCGATCGCGACGACGTCGTGGTCGCGATCTCGACCGGCGGCGCGGCGCCCGTCCTGGCGACCGTGCTGCGCCAGCGCCTCGAGGCGATCCTGCCCGAGCGATTGGGCGCGCTGGCCCGCCTCGCCAAATCCTTTCGCGCCCAGGTCGGCGCGCTGATCGCCGAGCCGCCGCACCGCCGCACCCTGTGGCGCCGGCTGGTCGAGGGACCGGCGGCCCAACTGGTGCTGGCCGGCGATGACGCCGGCGCCCGCCGCGTGATGCTGGGCGAGCTCGATGCTGCGCGCCGTCGCGAGCAGGACGCCGCGCGCCGTGGTGCGACGCCTCCCGGCATCGCCCACATCGTCGGCGCCGGCCCGGGTGATCCCGATCTCCTGACCCTGCGCGCCGCGCAGCTCCTGCAGGAGGCCGATGCCATCCTGCACGACGACCTGGTGCCGCCGGCCATCCTGGCGCGCGCGCGCCGTGACGCCGAGCTCGTCGCCGTCGGCAAGCGCAACGGCCGGGTGCGCTGGACCCAGGCCGAAATCGACGCCGAGCTGGTGCGCCGCGTGCGTGCCGGCCAGACCGTGGTGCGCCTGAAGGCCGGCGATCCGTTCGTGTTCGGGCGCGGTGGCGAGGAGGTCGAGGCGCTGCGCCGCGCCGGCCTGCCGGTCGCCGTCGTCCCGGGCATCACCGCCGCCCTGGGCTGCGCTGCCTCGGCCGGCATCCCGCTCACCCATCGCCGGCTGGCGTCCGCCGTCACCTTCGTCACGGCCCGTCGCGCCGATGGCCGGCAGGACGAACGCTGGCCGGCGCTGGCTGCCGAGGGCCATACCCTCGCCATCTACATGGGCGCCACGGAGGCGGCCTCCGTGCGCCACCGTCTCCTGGCCGCCGGCGCGTCCCCAAGCACGCCGGTCGCCATCGTCGAGAACGGCACGCGACCCGACGAGCGGGTCAGCACCGGCCCACTCGGCGATCTGGCGCGGCTCGTCGTCCCCCCTACCTTTCGCGGCGACGCCGGCCCGATCCTCATCATCGTCGGCGAGGTCGCCGCCCTCGCGGCCGCCGCCGCGCAACCCCTTCTCGCAGAGGCATCCTGATGGCGAAGAATCTCAACGGCGACCTGTCGATCGCGTCGGCAAACCGGCTGGTCGACGGCGTGGTGGTCTTCCTCGACGATGCCGGCCAGTGGACCGAGCGCTTCGACCGCGCCGCCCTGGCGCGCGGCGAGCGGCAGGGCGAGATCCTGCTCGAGCGGGCGCGCGCCGAGGCCTTCGGGGTGATCGATCCATACCTCGTGGCCGTGTCGGAGGACGGCGACGGCACGTTCGAGCCGCTGTCGCTGCGCGAGCGCATCCGCGCCTCGGGCCTCACCTTCGACGCCATCGCTGCCGACGCCGTGCGCTATGCCTGACACCCATTTCTACCGCTACGACAGCTACGACCGTACGCTGGTCGCCGAGCGCGTCGAGCAGTTCCGTGACCAGGTGCGCCGCCGCCTGTCCGGCGAGCTCACCGAGGAGCAGTTCAAGCCGCTGCGCCTCACCAACGGGCTTTATCTGCAGCTGCACGCCTACATGCTGCGGATCGCCATCCCCTACGGCACGCTGAGCAGCCGCCAGCTGCGCAAGCTCGCCGACATCGCCCGCAAGTACGACCGCGGCTACGGCCACTTCACGACGCGCCAGAACCTGCAGCTCAACTGGATCAAGCTCGAGGACGCGCCCGACGCGCTGGCCGAGCTGGCCGAGGTCGACATGCACGCCATGCAGACCAGCGGCAACGTGATCCGCAACGTCACGGCCGACCACTTCGCCGGCGCCGCCGTGGACGAGATCGAGGACCCGCGCATCTGGTGCGAGATCGTGCGCCAGTGGTCGACGCTGCATCCCGAGTTCAGCTTCCTGCCGCGCAAGTTCAAGATCGCCGTCACCGGCTCGCCCAACGACCGCGCGGCGGTGCGCGTGCATGACATCGGCCTGCGCCTGTGGCGCAACCCGGCGGGCGAGGTGGGCTTCGAGGTGATCGTGGGCGGCGGCCTCGGCCGCACGCCGATGATCGGCGAGACGGTGCGCGAGTTCCTGCCGCGCAACGAGCTGCTCGCCTATCTCGAGGCCGTCCTGCGCGTCTACAACCGCTACGGCCGGCGCGACAACCTCTACAAGGCGCGCATCAAGATCCTGGTGCACGAGATCGGCGTCGCCAAGATGCGCGAGGAAGTCGAGGCCGAGTACGCCGCGTCCCGGGGCGGCCCGCTCGGCCTGCCCAACGAGACCATCGAGGCGATCGCCCGCCAGTTCGCGCCGCCCGATCTGCCCGAGCGGCCGTCGGTGGCGGAGCGCGTCGAGCAGCTGAAGCGCGAGGATTGCAACTTCGCCCTCTGGCTGAAAGCCAACGTGGCGCCGCACCGCAAGCCGGGCTACGCCATCGTGACCGCCTCGCTGAAGCCCGCCGGCGCGCCGCCGGGCGACGCCAGCGCCGCCCAGATGGAGGGCGTCGCCGACGTCGCCGACAGCTACGCCCAGGGCGAGATTCGAGTCAGCCACGAGCAGAACCTGGTGTTCCCCCATGTCGCCATCGCCGATCTGCCGGCGGTGTGGCGCGCGCTCGGCGTGCTGGGCTTCGCCGAGGCCAATGTCGGCAAGATCACCGACATCATCGCCTGCCCGGGGCTCGACTATTGCGCGCTTGCCAACGCGCGCTCGATCCCGGTGGCGCAGCGCATCTCGACCCACTTCGCCGCGCTGGCGCGCCAGCACGACATCGGCGACCTGAAGATCAAGATCTCTGGCTGCATCAATGCCTGCGGCCATCACCATGTCGGCCACATCGGCATCCTCGGCGTCGATAAGAATGGCGTCGAGCTCTACCAGATCAGCCTGGGCGGGGACGTCGACTTCGGCAAGACGGCGCTGGGCGCCATCCTCGGCCCGGCGGTTACCGCCGACAAGGTGGTCGAGGCGGTCGACGCCCTGGTCGCCACCTATCTCGACGCGCGCGAATCAGGCGAACGGTTCGTCGATACCTATCGGCGCATCGGCGCCCAACCTTTCAAGGACCGGGTCTATGGCACTGTTCACTGAAGCGGCGACGCCCTCCATCCTGGTTGCCCTGCCGTACGCCGAGTGGCGGCAGCGCCCGCAATGGCCGGCAGTGGCGCTCGCCAACACCGACCCGGTCGAGGAGCTGGCGCCGCATGTCGGCAGGCTGCGCCTGATTGCGCTGCGCTTCCCCAGGTTCAGCGACGGTCGAGCCTACAGCCAGGCCCGCCTGCTGCGCGGCCGGCTGGGCTACGCGGGCGAGCTGCGCGCCACCGGCAACGTCCTGCAGGACCAGCTGCCCTTCATGCTGCGCTGCGGCTTCGATACCTTCGAGAGTGAGCAGAAGGGCTTCGGCGAGGCCCTTGCCAAGGCGCGCACGCTGTTCAGCGTCGTCTATCAGCCGGCCGAGGACGGCCGCGCCACGGCCTCGCTGTTGCGCCGCACACAAGACCAGGCTGCCGTGTAGAGGGCTCGCCCGGGTTGAAATGAGCTGAATGCACGTTCATCCTGCTGTCTGAACAAAGACAAGACAGCAGGAGGAAGCCAGTGCGCAACGGTCACCATGTCGAGACGCGCAATACAGCGCATTTCCGCCACGACTATGCCAGCGACCAGGCCGACCTGCGCCGGCTCTACGAGCAGGCCAAGATCGATCAATGGAATGCCGATCGCGACATCGACTGGTCGGTGCCGCTCGAGGGCGACGGCGGGCTGATCTCCGACGATCTCGTCGATATCCACGGCACGCGCTTCTGGGACGCGCTGTCCGAAAGCGACCGCATCGAGCTCAACCGCCGGGTCAGCCGCTGGCGCCTCTCCACCCTGGTGCAGGGCGAGCACGGCGCCATGCTGCTGTGCAGCCAGCTGGTCGAGAACGTGCAGGGCCAGGACGCCAAGCTGTTCCAGTCCACCCAGGTGGCCGACGAGGCGCGCCACAACGAGGTGCTGCAGCGCTATCTCGACCTGCGCCTCGACGGCGAGATCTATCCGGTCGGCGGCAACGTCCGCGAGATCTTCGACACGCTGCTCGGCACATCGTCGTGGCACCTGAAGACGATCGGCCTGCAGCTCGTCGCCGAGACCTTTGCCGTGTCGCTGTTCCGCATGCTGGCGGAGTCGTCGAAGGACGCGGTGCTTCGCCAGGTCTGCCGGCGGATCGTGCAGGACGAGGCGCGCCATATGGGCTTCGCCATGCTGTCGTTGCCCGCCATCGTCGGCGAGGCGAGCGAGGCCGAGCGCCGCGAGATGGAGGACTTCGCGGTGTGGGCGCTGAGCCGCACCCTCTCGGGCATCTTTCCGCTGGCAGCCTATCAGGAGATGGGCTTCAGCAAGGGCGACCTCGACGAGATCAAGCGCTATCGCCGCGAACGCGCGGCCGGCGGTGACGAGACCGCCTTCCGCAAGTACTTCCGGCGCGACCTGCATGGCGGGCTGGTGCGCAACCTGCGCAAGGTCGGGCTGCTGACCGAGCGCATCGCCCCCAATCTCGAATCATTCGGCATCAGCCTCGCCGCCGCCTGATCGGAGCTTTTGCATGCTGAGGAAGTCAACGCGCGCCGCATTGGCGCTCGCGATGGGCCTGTGTGCTGTCGCGCTGCCGGCGACCGGCCAGACGCTCGTCAACATCCGGTCGCAGGATGCGCCGAAGTACGATCCCCACAGCAACACGTCGAGCGGCATGGGGCATCCCATGTTCATGATGGGCGACACCTTGGTGGCGCTCGACTGGGATCTCAAGAGCGTCCATCCGCTGCTCGCCAAGTCGTGGACAGTGTCGGACGACAAGCTCACCTACACCTTCGCGCTGCGCGACGACGTCACCTTCTGCAGCGGCAAGAAGTTTACCGCGGCCGATGTCGTCTACTCGTTCACGCGGCTGGCCGATCCGGCCGCCAAGTGGCCGTTCTACTGGCGGCTCGGTGACGTCGACTCGATCAGCGCAGCCGATCCACACACCGTGGTCTACAAGCTGAAGCGACCGCACGCCGAGCTGCTGGTCGACCTCGCCAACTTCGCCGCCACGATCATCAACAAAGATAATGTCGAGGGGCTGGGCGCCGACTTCGGCGTCAAGGGCTTCGACGGCACCGGGCCGCTGTGCTGGGAGAAGTGGGAGCCGCGCAAGGAGCTCGTGCTCAAGCGCCACGATGCCTACAAATGGGGACCGACCGGCGTCTATGCCAACAAGGGACCGGTCAGATACGAGCGCATGATCTGGCGCATCGTGCCGGAGGAGACGACTCGCATTGCCACCATGCTGGCCGGGCAGGCCGACTTCTGTCATTGGAATCCCCTGCAGGCGATCGAGACCTTCCGCAAGGCGCCCACCCTCGCGATCTACGAGCCGGTCGCCGATTTCGCGATGTACTACTGGGGCTTCAAGGCGACGCGCGAGAAGGTGGCCGACAAGCGCGTACGCCAGGCGCTCTCCCACCTGGTCGACCGCGAGGAGATCAACAAGGCGATCTTCTTCGGCCAGGCGGAGACGGCGCGCTCGCTCGTCCATCCCAAGGCGCTCGATTTCGAGCCGGCGACGCTCGACGTGCTGACGAAGCGCGATCCGGAGAGATCCAAGGCGCTGCTCGACGAGGCCGGCTGGAAACTGGCCACCGACGGGTTTCGCTACAAGGACGGCAAGAAGCTCGAGCTCCTGATGTATTCGTACACGGTCGGGCAGAACCCGAAGCTCTCGGAGATCCTGCAGGCCGCGGCCCGCACCGTCGGCGTCGACATCAAGATCCAGACCTGGGACCCGACCGTGTTCTTCCAGAAGATCGCCCAGCAGGATTACGACATCTGGACGCTCTCGGTGCCCTATACCTCGGCGGGCGATCAGATGTATCTCTACTATCACTCGAAGAACCGGCCGGTGCCCAATCGCATGATGTGGGCCGACGAGGAGACCGACCGCCTGCTCGAGGCCGGCCGCCACGCGTTGACCGACGCCGAGCGCGAGAAGAACTTCAAGGAGGTCCAGCGCCTGGTTCACCAGGAGGCGCTGATGCTGCCCGCCGCTCATTCCCGCCTGTTCCTGGTGGCCAAGAAGAGCATCAAGAACGTGCGCTCCCACGGCATCTACAGCGCCGCACTCTACAAGGGGCTGGACGTTCAGCCGTAGTCTTCTCCTCCCCAGCTTCGCTGGGGAGACCCCCAGCACGCCGGCGCGCACCACGATGCTGAGAAAATCGGGGCGGTGCCCGCCCCGATTTTCATAGGAGGAGAATGAAAAGCTCGTTCCCACCCGACCTTGCGATCGTCACCACGGGCAGGCACCATCGGCGTCCTGGCGAGGAGGGGAGGCACGTCTTGGCAGCTGAACGGAAGAGCGTCTTGCAGCGTTTCGAGGAGCGTCTGGCCAAGATCGAGGAGGGCGTGTTCCACGGGCCGGCCCATTGGCACCTGTTCCACCTTCACAGGACCCTCGACGTCCTGGAGAACGACCACGCGCTGGCCGACATGCATCTCGACGAGTACGATCGGCATGCGCTGGCTCAGGAGTTCCCGGAGCTGGAGGCCGACAGGATCCCCACCGTGGAGGAAATCCGGAGCCGCTTCGACATGGTGTCCGGTGGATCGCTCTGAGCCGCCAAGGTGATCCTGATCGTGTATCGTAGGGGGCCGGATGGCCGGTCCGCTGGTGACGGCGGCCACATGCGTATTCCGTGTGCCGAGCGATGGATGACGACGTCTACAAGGTACTGACGCCGGATCTCTACAGGACCAATCTCTTCCGAATCCTGGGCTTGCCGGTGACAGCCGCCGCCCGCGACGTGCAGCGGCGTGAGGCGCGCCGCGCGCTGGAAGCGAAGCTCGGGCTGCCGACGCTGGCGGCGGCGGGCGGGCTTCTGGCCCTGAGCCCGCCACCGGGTCAGGACGAGATCCGCGGAGCGCTGGCCCGTCTGCATGCGCCACTCGACCGATTCCAGGCGGAGTTCTTCTGGTTCTGGCCTTTGGACGAATGGCCGGATCCGGCGCTTCGCGCCGTCGAGGAAGGACGGCCGGCCGATGCCGCGGCGATCTGGGGCCGCGAGACCGGCCCGCCGGAGCGGCGTGTAGCGGCGCGGCACAATCTGGCAGTCTTCTTTCACCTCTCTGCGCTCGACCGCGAGCAGGCTCGCGCGGCCGAGGCGAAGCCGCGAACCGAGCTCGATGCGCTGTGGCGGCGCGCCCTGGGCCAGTGGGCTGAAATCCATGCCGATCCGCAGTTCTGGCGGGTGGTGTCGCACCGCGCGGCGGCCTTGAACGACGCGAAGGTGTCGCCCCGCCTGGTTGCACGGATTCGCGAATCGCTGCCGACCGGCCTGCTGCACATCCATGCGCGGCTCGCCTTCGCCGCCGCCGAGGGGTCGAACAGTGCCGACGTGACGCGGCATCTGCAGCTTCTCAAATCGGCGAGGTTCGAGGCGACCGCACGACAAGGCGCCCTGCGACATGCCCTGGCCTTGTGGGAGGACCAGATCCGGGAGGCGATCGATCGCGCCAAGACGACGTGGCGCGCGGCGCCTCATCGTGCCAACGAGAATGTTCGCTCGATCTACGACGATTGCGGCCGCCTGGTCTCGATCGTCGATGCGGTCGTCGACAACGTCGCCGCTCCCTTGCGGTCGATGGAGGGTGGCGCGTTCGCCGACATGCGCAACGAGCTGCGCGACATGATCGCGGAGGCGATGCTCGAGGGCCAGATGGCGTATACGGCCAAGGTCGACGACTGGGGCGAGAGCGTCCGGCTGCTCGAGCTGGCTCGCCAGATGGCGGCAGGAGACGCCCTGAGGGTGCTGCTGGACGAGAACCTGGCAACGGTTCGCGAGAACGCGAAGAGCGGCAGCGAATGGTGCGCTCCCGGCTATTGGGACCTGCCGGATGCCACCATCGCCACCCTGGAGGAGGCCCGCGCGCTGACGATGGCAAGCGACTTCGAGGGCGCCATGACTCTGTTGAGCGCGCTCCCGTCGTCCATCGACAGACCTCTGCGCCGTGCGGCATCCTTTTGCCTCACGGCGTGGAGTGCCCAGATCTTCAATGTGGCGATCCGCGAGTTCCGCCAGGAGCCGACCATGCGGCGCCGGCTGATCGACAGGTTCGCCGCCGACCGCTCGCCGCTGCACCGCTTCCCCGATCCAGAGCTGCCGGATTTCATGAAGCCTCCCTGCCCGAGCTGCGGCAACCAGGCATACCGACGCTGGTCCCAGTTCAAGGTTCGCGACATCCCTGTCTGGCTGTGCAGAGATTGCGCCGACACGCTCGACGTGGAGATCGAAGGCAAGCGCAACGTCTTCAGGCGCGAGCTGGCGGCCGCGCTCGAGTGCCAGCTGCTTGCCGATGAGCTCTATCCGGACGATCCGAGGACCAGGCTCAATCTCGGCATCCTCGAGCAGCACGCACGTGACCTGCAATGTGCGTTGCCCGGCACCGCCTCCCTCATGACGCGGTTTCACCACACGGAGCGCTTCATCGCGGTCACGCTGCCGGCGAGCCCGGAGGATGCCGTTTGCCACTATTGCGGCGAGGCGCCGCCATCGTCCGACTGTGCCATCCAGCTGCCGATGTGCGGCGACATCGAGAGAGAACGAAGACTGTTCGGCGAGAGCACCATGATCAGGACAGCCATGATCGTCGTGCCACGCTGCCTCAGGTGCCGGGATGCGCATCGCGACCTCGGTGGTCGGCGGGTGCAATGGCGCGACAGGCGCGAGCAGGTAACCCAGGCGGCGGTGTCGAGGTTCGAGCGCAAGGCAAGGATCGTGGCTGGCCTGACGGGTGTGTCGACCTGGGCCGGCGCCGCTTATGGCCTGCAAAGCATCGCCGGGGCGGGAGTGGCCTTGGCGGTCGTGGTCGGGCTTCTTGCCGGAGCGGGAGCGGGCGCAGCGATGATCACCGGGTCGAAGCGGCGCGCGGAGGGCGGGACGGAAGCTGCGATGCAGAGGTTCGTCGCCGAAACGCCGGACCCGTCGCTTCCCTCGGCGATCAAAGCCGAGGAAGCCTACCTCGATTTCCACACCGTCCGGGAGTTGCGTCAGAAGGGATGGAGCTTCGGGCACACCTATGCGCTGGAGCGGCCCGCCTCTCGGGAGGCAACGGGCCTCGTATCGGCGGTGCCCTGAATGACGATTCGACACTCTTCATCCTCCTCCCCAGCTACGCTGGGGAGGTGTCCGCGTCCAAGGCGTTTGGCCGCTCTGCGGCCAAAAGCCGATGCGGACGGAGGGGTCATAGGCCCCCTCACGTGACTCATGACCCCTCCGTCGCCGTAAGACGGCGACACCTCCCCAGCGAAGCTGGGGAGGAGAATGAAGAGCGCATCCCTATGCGAGTACCATGTGCCCGGAGACCCGATGGCCAAGTCTAGCAAGCGCCAGCCGCGCAGGAGCGTGCCCAAGTTGCACGCGCCGCTCGAGGAGATTCCCGTCGCGCGGCCAGCGAAGACGGCGGCGGGCGGGCGTCGACGCAAGGTCGATCCCTCGTCGGTCGCCGCGGTGGCCATGCCCGCGCCTGATCGGCTGGCGTCAGCCGGTGATGGACGCGAACCGGTGCGTGAGCACGCTTTCCCGGAGGAGGTGGTGACCGAGCTTGCCAATTGCCTGTGGTATCTGAAGACCAGATATTTCAGGAGGCGATGGCTCGATGAGGAGACTGCCGATCCCGACGTGCGAACGCGCCACGCGCTCAGCCGTCTTGATCGAGCCGTCAAGGCGCTCGATAAAGCGGGGATCAGGCTGGTCGATCCGACCGGCACGCGTTATCCGGCGGGCGGCGAGGCAATGATGACCCCTCTTCAGTTCGAACCCACCGCCGGCGTATCGACGGACACGGTTTCGGAGACGGCAAGGCCGATGGTGTTCCGGGGCAGCAGCCTCATTCAGCGTGGCGAGGTTTTTGTCGCGGTGCCGGTGCGCGCTCACGCCCCACCGCACGACAGCAAGAGCCGGCAATGAGACTGCCCGAGAGGGCAATGGACCAGCGAATTCAGGGAACAAGGAGCGCCGAATGCGCCGGACCACGATTGATTTCGGCATCGACCTCGGCACCACGAACAGCTCGATCGCCGTTGCCGACGGCCAGGGCGCGAAGATCATTCCGAACAAACTGGGCGCGGGCATCACCTCCTCGGCGGTCTGGATCGACAAGCGCGGCAATCTCCACGTCGGCGAGGAGGCCAAGCGGCGGGCGTTGGACGACGACCCGTACAACGCAGCGGTGGAATTCAAGCTGCGCATGGGCATGAGCGGCGACGGAATCGAGAAGCACTTCGTCGCCAGCGACCGCCTGTTCTCGCCCGAAGCCCTCTCGGCGGAGGTGCTGAAGAGCCTTCGCACCGATGTCCGCGCCACGATGGGTGAGGATGTCCAGGCGGCGGTGATCACGGTCCCTGCGGCCTTCGAGCAGCCGGCGACGGCGGCGACGCAATCTGCAGCGATTCTTGCCGGTATCACTCGCTGCCCGCTGCTGCTCGAGCCGGTCGCCGCGGCGCTTGCCTACGGTTTTCAGAGCGAGCGGGAGAACGTCTACTGGCTGGTCTATGATTTCGGCGGCGGCACGTTCGATGCGGCGGTCATGCGCCTGCGCGACGGCCTCATCCACGTTGAGAACCATGATGGCGACAACCAGCTCGGCGGCAAGCTCCTCGATTGGGACATCGTCACGGAACGCTTGCTGCCCGTGGCGCTCGATCAGTTCGATCTGCCCGATTTCCGCCGTGGCAATCCACGCTGGGAGAGTGCGTTCGGGCGCCTCAAGCTGATCGCCGAGCGCGGCAAGATCGACGTCTGCCGCACCCGCGCCGCCGTGGAGATCGCCTTCGACAATTGGTGCACCGACGGGCGTGGGCGCAGCATCGATTTTGCCTGCACGCTGACACCCGATGACATCGCGAGCCTCAGCCGACCCTACGTCCGGCGCACCCTCAATCTTTGCCGCAAGACGCTGCGCGGTGCCGGCCTGGAAGCGAGCGCAATCGAGCGCATCCTGATGGTGGGAGGATCGACGCTCAATCCGTGGATTCGCGAGGCCGTCCAATCCGAGCTCGGCGGCCCCGTCGACCATAGTATCGATCCGGTGACGGTGGTCGCCCGCGGCGCGGCGATATTCGCCAGCACCGTGGAGCTCAAGGCCTCGAAGGACGTCGTCGTGGTTCCGGGCGGCGACCGGGCGGCCGACACGTGGCTGGTTCAAACCGAGCACAATCCGGTCGGCAACCAGCAGGATCCCGACATCGGCGGGCGGATCATAGCGCCGGCGGGCCGCGACCCGACGGGCTTCACGCTGGAATTCGTCGACGTCGGTACCAAATGGCGCTCCGGCCGGCTCACGCTGGGCGCCAGCGGCGTGTTCCTGACCCAGCTCTATGCCGTCACCACAGGCCGCCACACCTACGAGGTCGTGCTGTGCGATCCTGCGGGCACGCCGGTTACGACCGAGCCGCGGTCGCTCGCCTACACCTACATGCTCAATCTGCCGAACGCGCAGCCGGCGAGCCAGACCATCGGGGTGGGTCTGAGCAACGGCAACGTGGCCGTCTACGTGAAGAAGGGCGACAGCCTGCCTTTTGCCAAGGCGATGGATCACATCACGACCAAGACGCTGCGCGCCGGCCGGCGCGACGATGTTCTGCGCATTCCCCTGCTGGAAGGGGAGTACATGCGGGCTGTACGCAACCACGGCATTGGCGCGATCGAGATCACCGGCGCCGATCTGGAACGCGATCTGCCGGCGGGCAGCATCGTCGAAGTCTCGGTCAAGATGGACGAATCGCAGCAGATTCGCGTGCACGCCTTCGTCCGGGTGTTCGAGATCGACTTCGATGTCGTGTTCACGCCGGTCTCCGAACGCCAGTCGCTGGAGCGACTGATGCGCGAGGCCGCCGACCTGCGCGAGCGCTTGACGACCGCCAGGGAGGAGGCGGAGCGGATCGGGATTCCGGCAACCATCGAGGTTCTTCGCCGCATCGACGAGGAAGACCTGCTGGAGACCATCCGGAAGCTGACCGAAGCCGCCGCCAACGACCCCGATTCGCTGGGCATGCTCGATCGCCGGTTGCGCGAGCTGGCGGCGTTGATCGATCTGCTGGAGGACGCCCTGCGGTTTCCCAAGCTGCTGGACCGGGCGCGCGGCGTGCGCGCGGATGCGGAGAAGGTTGTCGAGGAGAACGGCAGGGAAAGCGACCGTCAGCTCCTGAAGTCCCTCGAGGTCGACTTCCAGAAGGCGCTGGAGCTGCAGAACGCCGACATGCTCCGGCGCAACATCCAGGAGTACGAGGCCCTGTGGTGGATGGTGCGCGATCGCGATCCTGCCGTGCACCTCGCGCGCTTCGATTACTGCCTGGCGCGCCGCGACGAGCTCACCGACCCGATCCTCGCCGAGCGCCTGATCGAGCAGGGACAGCGCGCGGCCCGCAGCAACGACATCGACACCCTGAAGTACGTGAACAAGCAGCTCGTTCCTCTGCTGCAGGCCCAGCCGACCGGCGGGGACATCGCGCGGCACCTCAACATCGGCGATACGGTGACGAGCTACTACATGTCGTGAGCGGCCGTCGCCGGAAGGGCCACCTCAAATTTCCTCCCCAGCGAAGCTGGGGAGGTGTCGCGTCATACGCGACGGAGGGGTCATGAGTCTCTGTGGAGCTTCCGACCCCTCCGTCGGCGTAAGACGCCGACACCTCCCCAGCGAAGCTGGGGAGGAGGTTGAAACGCGCGCATGTAGGGCGAGCGCCAAGCCTATCGACCGGGCCGCTCTGCGCCAATGCGCGCGCCCTCGTGGGCGAGCAGCCATTCCTTGCGCGGCAGGCCGCCGCCGTAGCCAGTCAGCGTGCCGTCCGAGCCGATGACGCGATGGCAGGGCACGACGATGCTGATCGGATTCTGACCGTTGGCGAGGCCGGCGGCGCGCACCGCCTTGGGTCTGCCGATGCGTCGCGCCAGCTCGGCGTAGCTGATCGTCTCGCCGCGACGGATCTTGCGTAGGGCCCGCCAGATGCTGTTCTGGAACGGCGTCCCCGCCATCTCGACGGGCAGCCGATCGATCGCGTCGATGTCGCCCTTGAAGTAGGCCTGCAGGGCGCTGGTGAGGCCGCCCGGGTCGCGGGCGGGCTCGAGCGTATAGCCACCCTTGCCGAAGTACCGATCGAGCAGCTGCAGCATGCGCGGCTCATGATCGGTCCAGTCGATGGCGCGCAGCTTGCCGGCCTGGTCGGCCACGATCACGAGCTCGCCGATCGGCGTCGGCATGCGATCGATGAAGAGCGCGAGGGGGTGGGGCTTACGCCTGTCCATGGGTTGCCATCCTGAGGTGCTGCATTGCGTAGGCATTCCACGGCCGCCAGTGCCGCGGGGCGTCATCGGGGAACGTCGTCGCGACCGCTTCGCGCTCCCAGTCACCCGGTGCCCGCAGGCCGGGGCGCCGGGCGATCAGCGGCGCCAGGCCGGGATCGCGCGCCAGGTGGCTGTCGATCGTGGTGATGTCGGCGCCGAGATCGAACACCCGGCGCACCCGGGCGACGATGCCCGGCAGGGCCTTGACGCAAGGGAACCGGATCGTGACCAGGACTGAGTTCCGATCGGGGAGGTGACTGACCGAGGCGCTGCCCTCCGCATCATCGAGCACGACGCGGCGATGCCACGTATCGTTGGCGATCCATTCCTCGCCGGGCGTGGCGCGGGCGGCGAGCGCCGCCAGCATGCCGGGCCAGTCGTAGGGCGGTCGGTAGGCCAGCCGCAGGGTCACCCCGTCGCGCGCCGATTCCGCCACGCCGGTCTTGCGGCGCAATGCGCTCGGCGGGCGGCCGAACAGGTCGCGAAACGTCTCGTTGAATCGGCGGATGCTGCCGAACCCCGACGCCAGGGCCACTTGCGCCATCGGCAGATGGGTATCGTGGAGGAGCTGCTTGGCGAACAGCACGCGACGTGTCTGGGCGACGGCGATGGGCGACGCGCCGAGGTGGCGTTGGAACAGACGGCGAAGCTGCCGGGAACCAACACCCAGTCGGTCGGCCAGCCCCTCGACATCGGTCTCCTCGCCATCGAGCGCCCCCTCGGCAATCAGCGCCAGCGCGCGACTGACCGTGTTGGCGCTGCCGCGCCAGAAGGCGAGGTCGGGCGCGATCTCCGGCCGGCAGCGCAAGCACGGCCGGAAGCCGGCCTCCTGGGCCGACGCCGCCGAGGCGTAGAAGCGGCAATTCTCGAAGCGTGGCACGCGAGCCGGGCATATCGGCCGGCAGTAGATATTGGTCGAGGTGACGCCCACGAAGACGCGGCCATCGAAGCGGTAATCATGACTCTCGAAGGCGCGGTAGTAGGTTTTGCGATCGAGCAATTCCATAGCCGGAGTTTCCCATGCAGGAGCGGGCGATGCTCGCGGTTTTCGGACCTCTGTATCGGGCCGGGCGCATGTCAATTTATTCTCCTCCCCACGCTTTGCGCGGGGAGGTGTCGCCGTCATACGGCGACGGAGGGGTCGAAAGCCCCACTGAGGCTCCTGACCCCTCCGTCTCGGATTACCGCGACACCTCCCCAGCGAAGCTGGGGAGGAAAATGAGAAGCGCGCCCACGTGCGAATGCCCTCCCCGGGGAAGGTATGCCCGATTTCTAGCATCTGGTATGTGAAATCGGCCGCCGCCGTACAGGCAACAACGCTTATCTTGCGGCGAGGAAACGCGCCAACAATGAAATGACCAAAGACACCGCCATCGTCGGCTGGTCCGCACTTCTGGAGGCCCGGTGGTTCTCGGCGCTGGCCGTGCTGGTGGGCGGCGTCCTGCTGCATTCCATGAACGTGCTGATGCTGGCCACCGTCCTGCCGAGCGTGGTCGACGACATCGGCGGGGCCACGCTGCTCAGCTGGACGAGCACGGCCTATCTTGCCTCGTCGATCGTCGCGGCGACCTGCACGGGCTACCTCACGTCCAACATCGGCGCGCGCAACACCTTCTGCATTGGCGCGCTCGTCTTCGGCGTCGGGGCCATCTTCTGTGCGCTGGCGCCGTCGATGGCATTGATCGTCATCGGACGGTTCGTGCAGGGCTTCGGCGGTGGCCTGTTGGCAGCGATCGCCTACGTGCTGGTGCGCAACACGTTGCCCGGCGAATTATGGCCGCGCGCCTTTGCCCTGCTGTCGGGCGCCTGGAGCCTGTCGATCGTGGTTGGCCCCATGGTCGGCGGAGTCTTCGCCCAGTATGGCAGCTGGCGCGGCGCCTTCTTCTGCGTGGCCGGGCTGGCGAGCATTCTGGCGATCGGTGCCTTCCAGGCGCTGCCGGCCGGATCCGCCGGCACCGGCGCAGCACGTCCGCCGGGCCTGCGCGTGGCCCTGCTCTGCGGGGCGATCGCCGTGATGTCCCTGAGCGCGATCGCTCCGCACGTCCTGGCCAAGGCCGCTCTCGTTGTTGCCGCGGTCGGTCTGATGGCGTCGATGCTGGTGATCGATCGCCGCGCAGCGACGCGCCTGTTGCCGAGCGATGCCTTCTCCCTGAGCTCGATGACCGGCATGGGGCTCTGGCTGATCCTCACGGTGTCGATTGCCTACAGCCCGCTGCAGGTCTTCATGCCGATTTTCCTGCAGTCGCTGCACGGCCTCGATCCGTTGAGCTCCGGCTACATGGTGGCCGGCGGGTCGTTCGGCTGGACGGCAATTTCGCTGATGGTGGCGGGCGTCTCGTTGTCGGCAACGGGCCGTCTCCTGGTTGCCGGCCCGGCGATGATGGGCGCGGGGTTATTGGGTATCGCGCTGTTGTTGCCGCTCGAGCCGGCGATCGTCGTGTTTCCGGCCATCTTCATGCTCGGTGCCGGCATCGGCTCATGCTGGGCGTTCATTGCCCAGCGGGTCATGGGCGGCGCCCGCAAGGGCGAGGAGGACGTTGCCGCGTCCTCGATCGCAACGGTGCAGCAGACCGGCTTTGCGCTCGGCGCGGCAGTGGCGGGCCTGGTGGCCAACGCGGCCGGCCTGTCGGCAGGCCTCGAGCGCGCGGATGTCGCCCACGCAGCCTTGTGGGTGCCGGCCTGCTTCGTCCTGGCGGCCCTGCTCGCCGCAGCGCTGGGCGCACGTCTGGCACGGCGGCCGGTGCCGTGAGACCTACGTCCGTGTCGCCGCGGTGGCTCTTCGCCGGGACCGTGTCACTCCGATGGCGCTCTTCTCGTCGATCACAGATCCGATGAGCGCCATCGGAGTGGCGCGGTCCCGGCGCATGATATCTCAATCGCAGGTTCCCAGGCACGTCACGTCGCGGCGATGTCGTCGCCATCGACTGGCGTGGCGTCGACAAGTTCCGCCTGCGCGGCGGCCGGATCGCCGAGGAGCGCGTGTACATGGATACGGCGGTGCTGCGTGCCATCCGCAACCTGCGATGGCCGGAGCCGATCATTGCGTTAGAGTAGGTGGCCGCGGATGCCGCGGAAAGGGGGCCGCCATGAATGTCGTCAGCTTGAACGCCAGCATCGACAAGTCCTATCAACGGATGATTGCTGCGCAAGCGGAGTTGGAGCTGGTCGACAGCTTCACGGCGAAACGGCCGTCCGTCGCAGAGCGACTGGCGGCGGGCAAGGCCCTGCGCAGGTCGGTACCGCGTGCCGCACACGGCAAGTACAGCCCGGCATCGGACCGCCCCGACCCGGTCGAGATCCTCGAGCAGCAGAACGCCGTGCGGATTCAGAAGCTGGTGCCGGTACGCTATGCCCGCATGCTCGGTTCACCGTTTGCTTTCCTGCGTGGGTCGGCAGCGGTAATGGCGGCCGATCTTTCGGCGACGCCGGTCACCGGCATCGGCGTTGCGGCGTGCGGCGACATGCACGTCGCCAATTTTGGAGCTTTCGGCTCGGCCGAGCGCAACCTGGTCTTCGCCATCAACGACTTCGACGAGACCTTTCCGGGACCTTGGGAGTGGGATCTCAAGCGTTTGGCGGCGAGCGCCGTCGTGGCGGTTCGTTTCATGGGCGGGGACAAGGCGGGGGCGAGTGAAGCAGCACGCGGAATCGTGCGGTCCTATCGCGAACGGATGCGCAGCTTCGCGGAGATGAGCTACCTCGGCGTCTGGTACAGCCGCATCGACGAACAGGCGATTCTCGACGGGCTGGCGCCCAAGCAGCTGCGCCGTGCCGAACGCTTCCTCAGCAGGGCGCGGGACAAGGGGCATGTGCAGGCCCTCGAGAAAATGACCGAGCGCGTCGACGGGGAGCACAGGATCATCGAGGAAGTCCCCCTGATCGTGCGCGAGACGCATACCGACGCGGGAACGCCGTCGAATGTAGCCCTCGACAGGATGCTGCAGTCATACATCAACTCGAAGAGCGACGACCGGCGGCGTCTCCTGGCGCGCTATCGCATCGTCGACTCTGCCCGCAAGGTTGTCGGGGTCGGCAGCGTGGGCACCGGCTGCTGGGTCGTCCTCTTGCAGGGCGTCGACGAAGACGATCCGCTGTTTCTCCAGGTCAAGGAGGCGCAGGCGTCGGTTCTCGCTCCCTATGTCGACTACAAGATACCCTTCACCAACAATGGCCAACGGGTGGTGGTTGGGCAGCGGCTGATCCAGGGCTCGCCGGACATCTTCCTGGGCTGGGGTGAGGCCGACGGCAGGCATTTCTACGTTCGCCAGCTCGCCGACATGAAGGGCGGGATTAAGCTCGACGAGAACGACGCCGTGGCCTTGGGCGCCTTCAACCACTACTGCATGCTGTGCGGCTGGGCGTTGGCGCTGGCGCACGCGAAATCGGGCGATCCGGCCATGATCGCGGGCTACTGCGGCAACAGCGATGCGCTCGACGATGCCATCGCCAAGTTCGGTGCAGCCTATGCCAAGCAGACCGAGCGGGACCACGCGACGCTCGAGAAGGCGCGCCGCAGCGGCCGCATCCGGGTGGCGGCGGAGGCCCTCATCAAGTAGCAAATACGAGCGCTTCGCCCGCCGCCGAAACGACGGCCCGGGCGTCGCCGCTACGGTCTCTCCATCGTTCACCCAAGGAGAGGCAAATGGCCGATCTTCATTCGATTCGCGATGGTCTCGTGGTCACCGCCTTCTGGCAGGTCAATCCGGGGGAGGTGGAGGAAGTCGGCGGCATCCTGCGCGAGTTCCTGCCGCAGGCCCAGCGCGAGCCCGGCGTGCAGGCCTTCCAGATCCACCAGTCGCTGACCGAGCCGGAGAAGTTCTTCTTCTACGAGGTGTTCCGCGACGAGGCCGCCTTCGCCGCCCACCAGCAGACAGAGCACTTCAAGACCCTGATCGCCGGTCGCGCTGTCCCCAAGCTCGCCAAGCGCGAGCGCATGCAGCATAGGTTCGTGTAGGCATCGCGTCTCCTCCCCAGCTTCGCTGGGGAGACCCCCAGCCCGCCGGCGCGCACCACGATGCCGAGAAAATCGGGGCGGTGCCCGCCCCGATTTTCATAGGAGGAGGAGGATGACGATGACGGCCGTCTAGACGTTCAGATAATCACGGATCCGGCCGTAGGTAATGCGCGCAGCGACCGCCGTCTTCCAGAGTCCGTGGAAGGGGATGGCTTTGAGGTTGGTGATCGGCATGTCGATCTCCGCTGTCTTGCCGCCCAGGATTCGGCGGGCGAGCTGCGGGCCCATGGCGGTGCTCATGGCGACGCCGCGTCCGTTGTAGCCCAGGCAAACCATCACGCCGTCGGCCGGCTCATGGATGTGCGGATAGTGGTCCATGGTGACCGCGAGCTGGCCGTTCCAGCCATGGGTGAACTTGACGTCGCGCAACTGCGGCCACAGGCGATGCGTGTAGCGCACCAGGAACTGCATCTCGTCCGCCGAGTCGACGGGGCTCTGCTGGCAGCGGCCGCCCATCAGGACGCGGTTCGAGGCATCGAGCCGGTAATAGACCGTGACCTTGCCGAGCTCGTACAGCGAGGAGCGCAGCGGGAAGATGTCGCGTGCGACGCCCTCAGGCAGCGGCTCGGAGGCGACGATGCCGCTGTACACGGGCACGATGGTGCGACGCAGGTCGGGCCATACATCGTCGGTATAGCCGTTGGTCGCCACCACCAGATTCTCGGCGCTGACCGTGCCGGTCGGCGTGCGCACGTTCCAGCGCCCGCCGTCGCGCCACACCCTGGTTGCCGGCGAGCTGCCATGGATCGCGGCGCCGGCCTGCATTGCCGCCTGCGCCAGCCCGCGCGCATAGCCGAGCGGGTTCACATGGCCGCCGCGCCGGTCGAGCAGGGCGCGCACATAACGCTGCGTGCCGGTCGCCGCGGCGGCACCCGCCGGATCCAGGAGCTCGACCGGCATGCCGCGGCGTGCCCCTTGCTCGTAGCTGGCCTGCACCTCGGCGGCGCTGCCGGCCGTATAGGCGGCGCGGATGGTGCCTGTCTGGCTGGCCTCGCAGGTGATCTGATGACGCCTGACCAGGTCGAACACCACGTTCGGCGCATTCCACGACAGCTCGACCATGCGGCGGCCGAGCTCGGGGCCGAAGTCCGCCTCGACATGGTCAGGGTCGTGCTTCAGGCCGGGATTGACCTGTCCGCCGTTGCGGCCCGACGCGCCCCAACCCGGTTCGTGCGCCTCCAGCACCACGACATCGGCGCCCTGCTCGGCGAGATGGAGCGCCGCCGACAGTCCGGTGAAACCGCCGCCGATGATGGCGATCGATGCTCGCTTGTCGCCGTCGAGCGGCGGCGTGGCGACGGCCGCTCGCGCGGTGTCGGCATAGAGGCTGGGCGGCAGCGGCCGGCGCGCGTACTCGGACAAGTGGATTATTCCGCGGCCTGCTGCGCGCCGGTCCCCGGGCCAGTCCACGGCCCGACATCGAGCCACGTGCTCTGGTAGGTCGCGCCTTCGCCCATGTCGGTGTAGCGGTCGGAGCACAGCATGTTGATGGTGCCGGACACCGCTTCGCTGGTCGGCCGCTGCCCGGGCACCAGGATGACGCCGGGCTGGATCTCGTCGCTCACGCGCAGCAGCAGGCCGATCTCGCCGCGGTCGTTGAACAGGCGCACGGCGGCGCCATCCGCCAGCCCGCGCTTCTTCGCATCGTCAGGATGCAGCACGCAGAACGGCTTGCCCTCGCGGTTGCGCAGGAAGCCGACACCCGAGAAGGCGGTGTGGGCCTGGAAGTAGCCGGGCGCGGTCAGGAGCCGCATCGGCCAGCGTGCGGCATCCGCCACCTCGATCGGATCGGGCTCCCAATCGGGCACCGGCGACACGCCCTGGCTGGCGAGCTGCTCGGAGTAGAACTCGAGCTTGCCCGACGGCGTGGCGAACGGCTGGCCGTCCCAGTCGTGGGCGATATGGATCGGATCGCCGGCAAACAGCTTGCCGCGGTCGGCGGCGGCGGCCGGACCGGTCGCGCCCTTGAACATTTCCTCGGCGGCCTGCTGCGGCGCCAGGGTGAAGATCTTGTCGGTCAATCCCATGCGCTCGGCCAGCGCCTGCGCGACGTCGAAGTTCGACCGCGCTTCGCCGTAGGGCTTGGCGGCCTGCTGACCCCACTGCATCCAATAGGCGCCATAGGCGCGATAGAGATCGTCGGTCTCCAGGTAGCTGGTGGCCGGCAGGACGATGTCGGCCCAGCGCGCGGTATCGGTCAGGAAAGGGTCGTGCACGACCGTGAACAAATCCTCACGCGCCAGGCCCTTCTGCACCTTGTGCACCTCAGGGCAGGTCACCGCCGGATTGTTGGCCGAGATGTAGAGCGCGCGCAGCGGCGGATCGTTCATCGTCAGCAGCGCTTCGCCGAGGCGCAGATGATTGACCAGTCGCGTCGCGGCCGGACCGGACGGCTTGCGCACCGCCGCGTAGTTCAGGTCGCACGACGCGGCTGTCAGGAGGAGGGCGCCGCCGCCCTTGACGGCATAGTGGCCGCTGACGCCCGGCAGCAGGGTGACGGCGCGCAACGCCTGACCGCCCTGGGCGAGGCGGGTCATGCCTTCGCCGAGGCGGATCAGGGCCGCCTTGGCGCGCCCATACAGTCCCGCCAGCTTCTCGATGTCCTGCACGGCGAGGCCGGTGATCTCGGCGACCCGGGCCGGCGGGAATTTCGGCAGGATGTCGCATTCGACCTTGTCGAAGCCCAAGGTCTTGCTGGCGATGTAGGCGCGGTCAGCGAGCTTGTCGCGCACCAGGATGTGCATGATGCCGAGCGCCAGCGCGGCATCGGTGCCGATCCGGATGGGCAGATAGAGGTCGGCGGCGCGGGCGCTGCGGGTGCGGCGCGGGTCGATCACCACGACCGGCACGCCGCGCTTCTTCCTCTGCTCCTCGGCCAGCGCCCAGAAATGCACGTTGGTCGCCGCCAGATCGGCACCCCAGGCAATCACCAGGTCGGAGTGCACCACCGACTCCGGATCGGCGCCGCCGACCGGGCCGACCGTGACGTCCCACGAGGCCTCGCAGCAGGTATCGCACACGGTGCCGGCCTGTAGGCGCGAGCTGCCGAGGGCATGGAACAGCCCGTTGACCAGGCCGCGGTTCATCAGGCCCTGGTGCGCGGAGTAGGCATAGCCGAGCAGCGCCAGCGGACCGCTTTCGGCGATGATCGCCTTCCACTTTGTTGCGATCTCGTCCAGCGCCTCGTCCCAGCCGATCGCCTCGAACTGGCCGGAGCCTTTGGCGCCGACGCGGCGCAACGGGGTCCGGATGCGCTCCGGCGAATTCACCAGATCGGCGTCGCGGTTGACCTTGCCGCAGGCAAAACCTGCCGTGTAGGGGTGATCGGGATCCCCCTGCACACGGACGACCTTGCCGTCCTCGACATGCGCGATGAGCGAGCACATGTCGGGGCAGTCGTGCGCGCAGACGACTCGAACGGATTTCACCACGTCACCTCCCATAAGAGGGCGCAGTGTAGCAGAGCCCTTAGAAAAGCTCGGCCTTACTTCTTCTTGGCCGCGCCCTTAGCTGGCGTCGCTTCCGGCTTGGCGCCCGTCGCCTTGGTGCCGGCGCCGATGGCGGCCGTTCCCGCGCTGCCCGTCATGCCGAAGCGGTCCTTGAAGCGCTGGACGCGGCCACCACGGTCGATGGTCTGGCGCACGCCGGTCCACGCCGGGTGGGTCTTGGGATCGATGTCGAGGCGCAGCGAGGCGCCTTCCTTGCCCCAGGTCGACTTGGTCTCGAAGGACGTCCCGTCGGTCATCACCACGGTGATCTTGTGGTAGTCGGGATGGATCTTCTCTTTCATGCCAATTCTCCAGCGCTTCAGGGCCGATTTCCGACCGGCCGGCGCAACAGGGCCGGGGGTATACAGGCCCCATCTCCTGAGGACAAGCCCATCACATCCCGGTTGTCGCCAGCCTAAGGGGCCTGTAGACCGGCCCAAACCATGGACGACAGCGCCTTCGAAAGCTTGGCCGACAGCCTGCTCGAGACCCTCGAGGAGACGATCGGGGCCCACACCGATGCCGAGCGGCAGGGTGGCGTCCTGACCGTCGAGGGCGACGACGGGACGTGGCTCGTCAACAAACATGCACCCACCAAGCAGATCTGGCTGAGCTCGCCGCAGAGCGGTGCCCGGCACTATGCGTTCGATGCGGCCAGCGGGCGTTGGCAGGACACGCGGGGCGGGGAGGATCTTCTGACTCTGCTGTCGAGCGAGCTGGGGCTTTCCCTGGCCTGGCGGCCGCAATGAACCGCTTCGGCGGCCTCGCCCTGCTGGGACCCTATCTGCGGCCTTATCGCGGCAAGGTGGCGCTCGCCCTGGTGTCGCTGCTGGTTGCTGCCGGCACGGTGCTGGCTTTCGGCGCCTGCCTGCGGGCGCTGATCGACCGCGGCTTTGCCGACGGCCGGCCCGACATCCTGAACTATGCCCTGGCCTCGCTGCTGGTCGTCGCGGTGGTGCTGGCGTTCGCGTCGGGCGCGCGCTTCTACCTCGTGTCGTGGCTCGGCGAGCGCGTGGTCGGCGATCTGCGGCGCGACCTGTTCGCCCACGTGGTGCGGCTCGGGCCGGCGTGGTTCGAGATCAAGCGCTCGGGCGACGTCATGAGCCGGATCTCGGCCGATGCCCAGCTGATCGAGCAGGTGATCGGTTCGTCGGCCTCGGTGGCGCTGCGCAACACGCTGATGTGCGTCGGCGGCGTGGTGATGCTGGTGGTGACCAATCCCAAGCTTGCCCTGCTGGTGCTCGCCATGGTGCCGCTGGTGGTGGCGCCGATCATCCTGTTCGGGCGCAAGGTCCGGGCGCTGTCGCGCGAGGCGCAGGCGCGCATGGCCGACATGGTGTCGGAAGGCGCCGAGACGCTCGACTCCGTGCGCACCGTGCAGGCCTTCGCCCAGGAGGAGAACGCATCGCGGCGGTTCGGCCAAGCCACCGAGCGCGCCTTCGACGCGGCCCGCCAGCGCATCGTGCGGCGCGCCGTCATGACCACCCTGGTGATCTTCATCGTCTTCTCGGCGGTGGGCTTCCTGCTGTGGATCGGCGGGCACGACGTTCTCGAGGGACACATCAGCGCCGGCGACCTGTCGGCTTTCATCTTCTATGCCGTCCTGGTGGCGAGCTCGGGCGGCGCGATCAGCGAGACCATCGGCGACCTGCAGCGCGCCGCCGGCGCGGCCGAGCGCCTGGCCGAGCTGCAGGCCGAGCCGCCCGTCATCGTCGAGACGACGACGCCCAAGGCGCTGCCCCAAGGCGTGCAGGGCAGCGTCCAGTTCGAGGGCGTCTGCTTCCGCTATCCGACGCGCCCCGAGGCGCTGGCGCTCGATCATTTCGATCTCAGCGTGGCGCCCGGCGAGACGGTGGCCATCGTCGGTCCCTCCGGCGCCGGCAAGACCACCGTGTTCAACCTGCTGCTGCGCTTCTACGATCCGGAAGCAGGCGTCGTTCGCGTCGACGGCATCGACGTGCGCGACCTGCGCTTCGCCGACCTGCGCCGCGCCCTCGCCATCGTGCCGCAGGAGCCGGTGCTGTTCACCGCCTCGGTGGCCGACAACATCCGCTATGGCCGCCCCGACGCGTCAGATGCCGAGGTGCGCGCCGCCGCCGAGGCGGCCTCGGCGCTAGCCTTCATCGAGGCGATGCCGCAGGGCTTCGCCACCGATCTCGGCACGCGCGGCGTGCGCCTCTCGGGTGGCCAGCGCCAGCGCATCGCCATCGCGCGGGCGCTGTTGTGCAATCCCGCCATCCTGTTGCTCGACGAGGCGACCAGCGCGCTCGATGCCGAGAGCGAGCTGGCGGTCCAGCAGGCGCTCGATCGGCTGATGCATCACCGCACGACCCTGGTGATCGCCCATCGCCTGGCGACCGTGCAGAAGGCCGACCGGATCGTCGTCATCGACCAGGGCCGCGTCGTCGATGTCGGCCGCCACGCCGACCTCGTCCGCCGCGGCGGCCTCTACGCCCGCCTCGCCGAGCTGCAGTTCACCCACGCCGCTGCGGCGGAGTGAATTCATTCCCCTCCCCAAGCTTCGCTTGGGGAGGTGTCCGCGTCATCGCGGACGGAGGGGTCATGAGCAACCCCTCGGGTGCCCTTGACCCCTCCGTCGGCGAAGACGCCGACACCTCCCCAGCGAAACTGGGGAGGGAGAACGAGAAGAGCGCCACGTCGGCGGAGATTACTCCGCCTGAAGTGGCGCGCTCCCGGCCATGATCATGAGCGGACGGGAGGCCCGCGGTCCACGTGAGGCCGTCTCGTCACTCTCCGATATGAGCCGCACGCTCAGTGGGGCCAGACGAGTCGGTGCATGGCAAGACCGTGTGACGCTGGTCGGCAGTGGACCATGTCGGCACGCCGCAGGCCGCCTTGCCGGGCTCGACCTTCGGCGTCGGAGCGGTGCACGGAACGGTGACGTGCTTCTGGTCGGCGGTGGACCACACGGCTGGACCGCACGCCTGTCCGGTGCCGCTTTGCGCGGTCACCGATGACGCTGCAAGCGCAACCGCCAGTGCCATCATGGTCGCGGAAGCGGTTCGGACAACGATAGCAATCATGAGATGCTCTCCTTTTCGATCGGGATGATCGACAGGAAAACAATGACCCTTGTCGCGCCGCCGCATTGAGAGGACCATCACACGGCGGCGTGCTTTCTTGCCATGCATTCCAAGCGTTTCAGCGTGGGCGTGTGATGATCCTCACATTGACCGGTGGTGCCGAACCCTATCTTGGATGAAACGATGAAACCGCAGGACCTCTTCCGCGGGAGCCCACTCCTCTGTGACATGCCCACGGACCAGGTTCGTGAGCTGTCACGCTATTGCGTCATGAAGAGTTTTACGGCGGGCGAAGTCGTCATCCGTCAGGGTGACACGGCCGATGGACTCTATGGGCTACTCACTGGCCGGCTGAGCGTTTCCTTCGAGACGGCGGAGGGTCGCGAGATGATCCTGACGATGTTGATGCCCGGTGCACTGTTCGGCGAGATGGCGCTGCTGGACGGCGGCGTTCGCTCGACAACGGTCACCGCCCGCGACGCGTCGACCGTCCTTTTCATCGCTCGCCACATCTTCCTGCCGTTTCTGTACAGACATCCGGAGCTGGTACTGCGGTTGGCCGTGCACCTGTCGACGTTGGTGCGCCGCGGCACAGGCGCGCTTGCCGACGTGACGCTTCTCAGCACTCCCCAGCGTCTGGCCAAGACGCTCGTCGCCCTCGCCGACGCGGGCGCGGCCGGGACCTCCATCGCGGTTTCCCAGGACGAGCTGTCGCGCATTCTCGGGGTGTCGCGCGAGGTGGTTAACAGGCAGTTGGCGTTGTGGCGCGACTGCCACTACGTGACGTTGGCGCGTGGTCGGATCGTCCTGCTCGATGCCGGTGCCATACGTCGAATCGCGGAAACCGGCGAGGTCCCCGCGCAGAAGCGATGCGGCAGCTGAGCAACTCTGAGGTTCTGCTCCCGAGTTTGTGTCGATCAAATCACCGCTTCCGCCTTCTCCAGATAGGAGCGCATATCTATCTCGCGGTACATTGTGGTGGCGGTGGTGAGGTGATCGTGGGCCTTCCGCCGCATGCCTGTTCGCTGATGGAGCCTGCCAAGGCCGAAGTGGCAATGGGCAACCAGGGGCCGCATGCCACGCGGTTCTCCAAGCGCCAGCGCCTTGCGGTAGCAGTCCTCACCGCGTTCGGCATTGAGCCGGTCTGGATGGCTTGCGATGTCGCCGAGCAATCGCAGTGCGTGGGCGGCGAACCCTGGGTGCGATGGGGAGTATCTCAGCGAGCAGTCGGTCAGCCTCTGCGCATCGTCGACCCTGCCAAGGACCAAAGCAGCGCGCGCCAGCCAATGATAGTCCATTCCGGCCTGGTCTAAGGATCCATCTGCCAGCCTACCCTCCAGGAGCTCCTCGCCCTCTTGCAGAAGGTTCAGGGCGTCCTTCGCCTCGTCGACCTCAGCGAGGATCCAAGCCAACGAGGCGACCGTGTGGGGAAGGGAAATGAGCACGTTCCCTTTGCGGTGCTCTGCCATCCCACGCTCGACGAACGAGCGAGCCTGCACCCAGTCTCCCTTGGCCAGGAAGAGCCAACCCGCAGCGTGGTGGGCCATGCCCATTGCAAGCGCAGTGTGCTTCGTCGTGGCGCGCCGAAAGGCGTTGTCAACGTGATGAGCTGCGTCGGCGAATCGACCGAGCTCGGCAAGGCTCCTGACCAGCAAGTATTGATCCACCGTAGATACCAGGTGATCCCACGCAGGTCTCAGGCCGACAGAAGTCCCTACCCCTGTTGGCATATCTGTGAGAGTTCCTATGGTGATCTCGACGGCTCGCTCGTACTCACCTCGATACCAATGCACCCGCCTGAGGTGGACCCGCGCTATGGCGCCTAGATCCGCATCCCCGGTTCGCTCGGCGATCGCCAATGCACGCACGCCATTGGCAAGAGCTTCGCCAAGCTCACCAAAGTAACAGTTCATGACTGTCAATTCTGCGAGGGCCCGACAACGTCTGCGTTCATCGTGAAGCGCTTCAGCGAGTATTTCGACCTCCCGCAGGCATTGAAGCGCCTTGCGTGTCTCACCGATACCGCTCCATGCACCGCGCATCTGAATGTATATGTCGAAGCTCCGCTGCAGCTTGTCCTGGCTATCCGGCAGCTGCTTCAACACCGCCAATGCTTGCTCATACCAATTCAGAGCGTTGCGAGGTGCCGAATTTACTGCCGCCTTGCCTCCAGCCAGGATGAGATACGACACGGCCTTCTCGCGCAATCCCCCCCGGAGGGCGTGATGTGCCAGTCGCTCCGTGTGCTCGCCCAGGCGATCCTGGTGCAGTGTCTCGATCGTCCCGACGATCCGCGCGTGGAGTTCGCGGCGGCGCTCGTGCAGAAGACTGCCGTATGCGACGTCGTGCGTGAGTGCATGCTTGAACGTATGCTCGAGAGCCGGAGGCAGTCGGGATTCATAGAGGAACTCGGCGCCCTGCAGATGGGCTAGTCCCCTGCGCAGAGTCTCGTCCGGCAGCTCGGCGACCGCTTGAAGCACTGCGAAGGGCACGTCCATTCCGACGACCGAAGCGACCTGCAGCAGGTGCTTTTCCTCCGCGGGAAGGCGGTCGATACGGGCCGCCAGTGTCGCCTGCACCGTGGCCGGGACCTGGATCGCCTCGACCGGACGCGTCAACCGATATTGGCCTCGCGGACCCCCCAGTGTTTTCGTCTCCACCAGTGTCCGGACCGCCTCCTCGAGGAAGAACGGGTTGGCAAGCCTGGCGAGGCGCTGCTTGAGGGGGTCGAGCGCGAGATCGGCGCCAAGAAGCGCATCCAGCAACTGTCCGGCTCTTTCGGGAGACAGCGCATCGAGCCGCATCTCGCCGTAGTGGGGCTTGACATTCCAGCCATGCTGGTATTCGGGCCGGTAGGTGACGAGCAGCAGGGTGCGCGCCGACGTCAGGCTTTCGATCAGATCGTCGAGCAGCGCCTGCGTCTCGCCGTCGATCCAGTGCAGGTCCTCGAAGATCACGACACAAGGCTGCACGCGCGCGGCGGCCAGCAGCAGGCTGCGCACGGTGTCGAGCGTACGCCGGCGTCGCTCGCCGGGGTCGAGCGCTTGCCAGGCGTCCTCTTTCACCGGTACGTCGAGCAGGGTCAGCAAAGCCGGCAAGCCCGGCTCCAGCGCACGATCGAGGGCGACCAGCCTGGCCGTCACCTTGTCACGGACGGCTTGAAGGTCGTCCCGGTCCCCGATCTCGAAATAGCACCTGAGGAGGCCGATGACAGGCAGCCAACTCATCGCCGTGCCGTACGAGACCGCACCGCCCTCGAGCACCAGCCAGCCCTCGCGGTCGAGCGCGTGGGTGAGTTCATAGACCAGGCGTGACTTGCCCGCGCCGGCTTCAGCAACCAGCGCCACGACTTGACCGTAGCCGTCGAGAGCCGATCTTTGCGCCAGGCGAAGCTGTTCGAGCTCGACATCGCGGCCGACGAACGGCGTCAGCGTGCGACGAACGACTGCCTGGAACCGGGTGCGCGCAGGGCCAGTACCGGTCAGTTCGTGGACTTCGAGGGGTTCGGCAAGCCCTTTGATCGGCACGGGGCCCAGTGACCTAGTCCGGACCAGGCCTTCGGCAAGCTGCAGCGTGGACGGCGTGAGCAGGGTGCTGCCCGGGCTTGCGAGCTGCTCCATGCGCGCCGCCAGATGCGTGGTTCGCCCCACGGCTGTGTAGTCCATGCGGAGATCGCTGCGGATGGTGCCGACGACGACCTCGCCGGAATTCAGTCCGACGCGGATTTGGAGGTTCACGCCATAAGCATTGAATACGCCCTCGGCGTGGCGCTTAACCCGTTCTTGCATGCGCAGCGCCGCGAAGCAGGCACGCACGGCATGGTCCTCGTGAGCGAGAGGAGCCCCGAACAGGGCCATGATCCCGTCTCCCGCGGTCTGGTTGACGGTTCCCTCGTAGTGGTGGACAGCCTCCATCATGAGGTCGAGGACCGGGTGGAGAAGGTCGCGCGCCTCCTCGGGATCGCGGTCGGCCAACAGCTCCGTCGAGCCCTTGAGATCGGCGAACAGCACCGTCACCTGCTTGCGTTCGCCTTCGAGGGCAGCCTTCGAGCTCAGAATCTTCTGCGCCAGGTGTTGCGGCGTCGAGATGGGAGGTGGGCCAATTGGTGGCCGTGCATCCTGGGCCCTGCCTGTCGGCCGCCCGCACTCCATGCAGAACTTGGCTCCAGGAGGAAGCTGCTGACCGCAACGCACACAGGAGTTTGCGAGCAAGGGCGCCCCCAACGAGCTGACCTGACAGCTCTTTCCAGTTCACCGTCTCACACGACGTGCCGCCGGCATTGAGGCCAGCATAGCATAGCGTAATGACCTGACCTGCGCGTACGTACTGGCGCGGAATTCGCCACCACGTCGGCTACCGCTTCCCGGCCTCGACCTGCTCCAGCCAGAACGGCATGCCCATCTCCCGGTAGAGCATCATTGCGGCTGTGAAGTGCTCGTCGGCTTGCTCTCGCTTTCCCAGGCGCTGATGCATCTTGCCGAGGCCGAAGTGACAATGGGCGACTAGGGGGCGCATGCCGCGCGGCTCGGCAAGTGCGAGTGCCTTGCGATAGTGAAGCTCGCCCGTGCCGGCGTCAAAGCGGTCACGGTGCATTGCGATGTCGCCGAGCAGGCTTTGGACGTGCGCGGCAGGGCCTGGATGTGAGGGCGCGAGCTCGATAGCGCGGCTCGCGAACCTCTTGGCATCGTCGAGCCGACTCATCCGAAGAACGGCATGGCCCAGCCTGACGTAGTCCATCCCATACTGAGCTATCGTGCCATCGGCCGTGTGTTGTTCCAGGAGGGTTTCACCTTCTTGAACGCGGCGCGACGCCTCGCTGGTCTCGCCAAGTTGAGCGAAAGTCCACGCCGACATGGGAACGGCATGGGTAAGGGTAAGGAAGTTGTTGCTCCGTCGAAAGGCTTCGATCGACTGTTCGATGACCGGCCCGGCGTGTGCCCAGTCGCCCATGGAAAGAAGACGCATCGCCTCCGACAACTGTGCCAGCCCTGTGGCGCGCCCGTGTGTCGGTCCGGCGAGCCTGAACAACTCCTTGACGTGGGTGGCCGCCTCGGAGAATCGACCGAGTTGGATCAGACTCAGGGTGAGGTAATGGTGGGCGATCGTCGGGCCGCGGTAGTTGGAGCTATAGTGAAACGATTCGTCGTGCGGCTTTGCTGCCAGGATGATGGAGGCGAGTTCGACGACTTGCCGATAGTCGCCGCGGTAAAAGCGGATCTGTTCCAGGGCGATCCTGGACTGAATGCATAGGGTCGAATCCCCGATACGTTCGGCGATCGCTAGGGCGCCCTTGGCATTGCCGAGTGCGTCGTCGAGATCAGCACGCAAGCACTTGAGGGTTGCCAACGCCACCCAAAAACGTGCCCGTCTGCGTTCATCGTCGAGTTTGTCGGCAACGGCTTCGACCTCGCTCAGACGCTGAAGCGCCTTCCGCGTTTCACCGAGACCGATCAGGACACCCCGCAGACGGATTCGAATATCCAGACTTCGCTCCAGCTTGAACTGGCTTTCCGGCAAGGCTTCGAGCAGGAGAAGCGCCTGTTCATAGCAATCGGCGGCGCTGTGAGGCGCCGACTGTCTTTGAGCCTTGCGTCCGGCCCGGAAAAGATACGACACCGCTTTCTCGCGCAGCTCACCTCGCACGGCGTGATGGGCGAGCCGCTCGACGTGCTGGTCCAGGCCGTCTCGGTGGAGGGTCTCGATCGCCTCGACGATCTGAGCGTGTAGCTCGCGGCGTCGCTCATGCAGGAGACTGCCGTAGGCGACGTCGTGCGTCAGTGTGTGCCTGAACGTGTATTCGAGAGCCTGAGGCGATCTGGATTCATCGAGGAACTCGGCGCCGTGCAGATGGGCCAGCCTCTCCTGGAGAGTCTCGGTCCCCAGCTCGGTGACTGCCCGAAGCAAGCCGACGGGCACCTCCGTGCCGACGACCGAAGCGACCTGCAGCAGGTGCTTTTCCTCCGCGGGGAGGCGGTCGATACGGGCCGCCAGCGTTGCCTGCACAGTTGCCGGGACCTGGATGGCCTCGACCGGCCGCGTCAATCGATACTGGCCTCGCGGCCCCTCCAGCACCTTCGTCTCCACCAGTGTCCGGATCGCTTCCTCGAGGAAGAACGGATTGCCAAGCTTGGCGAGGCGCTGCTTGAGAGGACGAAGTGCGCGATCGTGGCCGAGCAGCGCATCCAGCAGCTCGCCGGCGCATTGTTCGGAGAGATCGTCGAGCCGCACCTCGCTGTAGTGGGGCTTGCTGCTCCAGCCATGCTGGTATTCGGGCCGGCAGGTAACGAGCAGTAGCGCGTGTGTGGACTCGAGGCTTTCGACAAGCTCGTCGAGCAGCGCCTGTGTCTCGCGGTCGATCCAGTGCAGGTCTTCGAAGATCACGACGGCGGGCCGTTCGCGCGTGGCGGTGAGCAGCAGGCGGCGCACGGCGTCGAGCGTAAGCCGGCGTCGCTCGCCGGGGTCGAGCGCTTGCCCCGCGTCGTCCTTCACTGGCACGTCGAGCAGTGTCAGCAAGGCCGACAAGCCCGGCACCAGCGCGTGGTCGAGTGCGAGCAGCCTGGTCGTCACCTTGTCGCGGATCGCTTGGCGGTCGTCGCGGTCCTCCTCGATCTCGAAATAGCTCCTGAGAAGGCCGACGACAGGCAGCCAGCTCATCGCCTTGCCGTACGAGACAGCACCGCACTCGATCACCAGCAAGCCCTCGCGGCTCAGCGAGCGGGTGAGTTCGTAGACCAGGCGTGACTTGCCCGCGCCGGCTTCAGCAACCAGCGCCACGACTTGACCGTAGCCGTCGAGAGCCGATCTTTGCGCCCGGCGAAGCTGTTCGAGCTCGGCATCGCGGCCGACGAACGGCGTCAACGTGCGACGGACGACTGCCTGGAACCGGGTGCGCGCAGGGCCAGTACCGGTCAGTTCGTGGACTTCCAGGGGCTCGGCAAGCCCTTTGACCGGAACAGGGCCCAGTGACCTGGTCCGGACCAGGCCTTCGGCAAGCTGCAGCGTGGACGGCGTGAGCAGGATGCTGCCCGGGCTTGCGAGCTGCTCCATGCGCGCCGCGAGGTGGGTGGTTCGCCCCACGGCCGTGTAGTCCATGCGGAGGTCGCTGCGGATGGTGCCGACGACGACCTCGCCGGAATTCAGTCCGACGCGGATCTGCAGGTTCACGCCGTGAGCATTGAATACTCCTTCGGCGTGGCGCTTCACCCGCTCTTGCATGCGCAGCGCCGCGAAGCAGGCACGCACCGCATGGTCCTCATGAGCGAGGGGTGCTCCGAACAGCGCCATGATGCCGTCTCCCGCGGTCTGGTTGACGGTTCCCTCGTAGTGGTGGACAGCCTCCATCATGAGGTCGAGGACCGGATGGAGAAGGTCGCGCGCCTCCTCGGGATCGCGGTCGCCCAACAGCTCCGTCGAGCCCTTGAGGTCGGCGAACAGCACCGTCACCTGCTTGCGTTCGCCTTCGAGGGCAGCCTTCGAACCCAGGATCTTCTGCGCCAGGTGTTGCGGCGTGTAGACAGGGGGCGGGCCAATTGGTGCCGGCGCATCCTGGGCCCGGCCTGTCGGCCGCCCGCACTCCATGCAGAACTTGGCTGCGGGAGGCAGCTGTTGACCGCATTGAGCACAGGAGACTGCGAGCAAAGACGCCCCCAAAGAAGCTGATCTGACAGCTCTTTCCGGCTGACCGCCTCGCGTTACTGTCAGCGAGTTATTGTACCAGAGCGCTGCGGGCCGTCGCGCTCTTTCTGCTCCCACCGATGTCGGCCGCCATCGCGACCTCGTCCGCGATCCGCAAAAGAATGAGCATGAGCGGGCGGGACGCCCGCGGCTGAAAGGCCATGTCCGGCACATCGACGTGGGCGGTGACGGCAGGATATAGGGGCGAGAGGACTGTATCGCGCTGAAGTCGTCTGGTCAGTTGCCGCGCGTGGACATTCGGCATCCGGTCGTTCCGGCTGCTCCTCGCTGCCGCAATCATAGACCCGGCTCGGCCTCGGTGCTGAACGCGAACAGTGCGTCGGCGGCGAGCGCCCAAGGCGGGCGGAGAAAGCCCAGCGCGCGCACGTCCTCGAACCAGAAGCCCAGCGGGGAGTGGCGGGAGTAGGCGCCGCCGCCGGCGATGCGGCAGAGCCTGGTCAGGATCGATTCCGCCAGCACCGCGATGCTTGCCTCGGCAAGCGCCGCTTCGTGACGCGCGCGGCCCTTCCGTTCGACCGCGGCCAGTGCCCCGTCGTAGGCCTGGTAGAGCAGCCACGTCTCGCGATGGGCCGTTGCCCATTCGATCCGCTCGAAGGGCCGGAAGTCCTTGGGCTCGAGGCCACGGCGCGCGAACTCCTCGCGCATATGGCGCATGGCTGCATCGACGATGCCGACGAACGGCGCCACGTTGGCGAGCGTGCCGGAGCCGCCGGCGCCCTCCATCACCTCGCGCCAGGTTCCGGGCCAGGCCATTCGAGTGGCGGGATAGTCGGTGAAGGTGAAGGCGTGGCTGTTGGTGGCGGCCATGCCGTGGCCATCCCAGGCGGCCTTCAAGGCCATGCCGGTCGTGCCGTCCCACGGCGTTCCGGCAACCTCGATGAAGAACCATTCCGGCGCGTCGGCGCCCGGCCGGCGCGCGGTTGTCACCATGTGCGTGGTGCCGCCCGAGCCGCTGCCGAAATGCTTCTCGCCGGAGATACGGAAGGCGTGGACGCCGTCGCCGTCCGGGATCGCCGCCGCCCGGCTGCGCGAGATATCGCCGCCCGTGCCGGGCTCCGAGGTGATGGTACCCCACCATGCCCCGTCGACGACCGTGCCGAAGACCTGGCGCTTCTGCGCCTCCCAAGCGGCTTGCCCTCGGGCGGGCGGATCGGGATCGCGCCAGAAAGAGAGGACCGACGGGTGCATGGTGGCGACGAGAGCCACGGAGGCATCGCCCCGTGCGAGGAGGCGCAGCGCCTGGCAATGAGTGCGCAGCGAGCGCTGCCGGCCCTGCCACCAGCCGCCATGCTCCTCGGGCACCGCTGCGAGATGCAGGCCGGCCTCCTTGAGAGCGACGACGTCGGCAGGGTCGAGCGCGCGTCGCTGCTGGCGCACCTGGCGGTCTGCGGCGAAGCCCCTTGCGATCTCCTCGACGTTGGCCAGCAGGTTCTGCCCGTTCCGCATGTCGCCCTCCTTCCCGAGGTGCCCGGAACAGTCGCAGCCGAAGGCCTGCACCGGCAGGTGCGGCGGGCACCGAGGGGTTGCGAAATGTTGCGCGGGCTGCCGGATCGGGCGATCCTTCGACCTGCTCGATGGGAAAGGACCGGCATGGCGGCGCCGGATTTTGCACTCAAGTTCGGCCTGGTCCTGAAGGTCTTCAACCTGAGCCGCGGGCGAGTTGCACAGGCCATCGGCATCGACAAGTCGGTCGTCAGTCGGTGGGCCTCCGGCGTCCAGACGCCGACCGATCACAATCTCTCCCTGTTGACCGAAGCGGTCGCGCGACACCGGCCCGGCTTCAGCCGTTTCGACTGGGAGCTCGACAGCGCCGCCTTTGCCGCCAGGCTGGGCATCGCCGGCGGGCCGACGATTCCTTCAGCCGAGACATCCGTCCTCGCCCTTCCAGATCGGCCGTCGATCGCCGTACTGCCCTTCAGCAACCTGAGCGGCGATCCGGAGCAGGAGTATTTCGCCGACGGCGTCGTCGAGGACATCATCAATGCGCTGTCGCGATTCAAGTCCCTGTTCGTCATCTCGCGCAGCTCGAGCTTCGCCTACCGGGGACGAACGGCCGGCATCAAGCAGATCGGCTGCGAGCTCGGGGTCCGATACGTTCTGGAGGGCAGCATGCGGCGGGCGGGCGGCCAGCTTCGCTGTACCGCCCAGCTCGTCGACGCGACCACGGGCGGTTACGTCTGGGCCGACAGGTTCGACATGCCGGTCGAGGACCTGTTCGAGGTGCAGGACCGCATTGCCGAGGCCGTGGTCGGCGTCCTCGACCACGCCGTACAGCACGCCGAGATCGAGCGCGTGCGCCGCAAGCGACCGGAGCACATGGGCGCATACGATTTCTATCTGCGCAGCCTGGCCCAGACCGATACCTTCACCCCCAGCTCGGTCGACACCATGCTCCAGGCCTGTCGCCGCGCTATCGCGCTCGATCCGTCGTTCGCCCCGGCCTATGCGCTCGCCGCACGCACCTACATCCAGCGTCTGATCCAGGGTTGGATCGCCGAGGAGGAGGAGAAGAAGAAGCAGGTTGCCGAAGCTCTCGCACTCGTGGAGGCCGGCCTTGGCGCCGACCGGCGCGATCCGCTGATGCTTGCCACGGCCGGACAATGCTTCGCCTGGTTCGAGCACGACCTCGCGAAAGGAATCGCCTACATCGACGAGGCGATCGAGATAGCGCCGAACCTCGTTCACGCCTTGCTGCCGAGCGGCGTGGTGCGGGTCCGCGCCGGCCAGACGCGCACGGCCATCGAGCATCTCGATCGGGCACGGCGCCTCAGCCCGCGTGATTCGCGCAACTACGCGATCTATCAGGCGCTGGCGCTCGCTCATCATGTCGAGGGCGACTCGGCGACCGCCTGCGAATGGGCCCGCCGCGCCGTGCAGCACAATCCGAACTATCTCCCGGGTTGGGTCGCGCTTGCTTCCAGCGCGGCTGCGATCGGCCGCCTCGACGAGGCGCGCGACGCGACGAGACGGGTGCTCGTCCTCGAGCCTGGCTACTCCATTGGACGACTGCTTCGCCGCTATCCGATCAGCGCGCCCGAGAAGCTCGCGCCGGTGTTCGAGGCCTTGCGTCGCGCCAGGATTCCCGAATGACCGGTTCGCGCGAAACGGCTCGCCAGGACAACGTCCCCGACCAGGCCTCGGCGAACGGCCGACCCTCGGCGATCGTGACCAGTTCTGGTCATGCTCGTTCACCGACAGCGGGTTTGGCCTTCTCGGCATGCATCCGCCGCAGCTCGCGGCGCATGATCTTGCCGGTCGTTGTCAGCGGCAGCTCGCTCACGAACTCGACCTCGCGCGGATATTCGTGGGCAGCCAGCCGCGTCTTCACGAAGTTCGCCAGGTCAGTCTTCAAGGACTCGGTGGCAGCCATCTCGGGACGGAGCTGGACGAACGCCTTGACGATCTCGGTGCGCACCGGGTCGGGCACGCCGACCACGCCCACCATGGCGACGGCGGGATGCCGCATCAGGCATTCCTCGATCTCGCCCGGGCCGATGCGGTAGCCGCCCGAGGTGATCACGTCGTCGTCGCGGCTCTTGAAGAACACATAGCCCTGCTCGTCGATGCGGCCGAGATCGCCGGTCAGCAGCCAGTCGCCGGCGAACTTGGCCGCCGTCGCCTCGGGATTGCGCCAGTATTCCAGCATGACGATCGGATCGTGCCGCCAGCCCGCGATCTGGCCTTCCTCGCCGGGCGGCAGCACGGTGCCGCTGCCATCGACGATGGCGACCCTGCGGCCGGGACAGGCGCGGCCGCAGGAGCCGGGTCGGACCTCGAACCAGTCGGGCGAGTTCAGCAGCATCAGGTTCATCTCGGTCTGGCCGTAGCCTTCGGAGATGGTGGTGCCGAAGGTTGCACGGCCCCAGTCGAGCAACTCCTCCCCCATCGCCTCGCCGCCGGTCGCGATGGCGCGCAGGTCGTAGCGCCAGCGCTCGCGCGGCCGCGCAACCTGGCGCATCATCTTGAGCGCCGTCGGCGGGACGAAGCCGACGCCGACCTTGTGCTTCTCCAGCAGCGCAAAGGCGCGCTCCGGATCGAACTTGGCGAAGCGATGCGCCACCACCGGCGTGGCGTAGTACCAGGCGGGGAACAGGGCATCGTAGAGGCCGGCGATCCACGCCCATTCGGCCGGCGTCCACATGACCTCATTGCCGCGCGGCCAGTGGCCCAGCCACTGCTCGACCGGCGGCACGGAGCCCAGCATCATGCGATGGGCGTGCAGCGCCCCCTTGGGCTGGCCCGTGGTCCCCGATGTGTAGATCAGCAGGGCAGGATCCTCGGCCAGCGTGTCGACGGTCGCGAACCTGTCGGAGGCAGCGGCCAGCACGCGGTCCCAGTCGAAGAAGGCCGCCCCGTTGGCGCCGGCGCCGATCACGATCAGCGTCTTGAGATGCGGCAGCCGGTCGCGTACCGCGAGCACCTTGGGCAACTGCGACATGTCGGTTATCAGTGCCGACGCCTCGGCGTTCGACAGTCGGTATTCGAGAGCCTCCTCGCCGAACAGGGTAAAGAGCGGCAGCACGACGGCGCCCATGCGGTAGCCGGCGAGATGGCAGATCGTCAGCTCGGCGCCCTGGCTGAGGAAGACGCCAACCCGATCGCCTTGGGCGACGCCCTTAGCCTTCAAGGCGTTGGCGAGGCGCGAGCTGGCGGCGAGCAATTGGCCGAACGTCCAGTTCCGCACGCTGCCGTCGGCATTCTCGACGATCAGGGCCAGCGCTTCGGAGGGATGCCGTTCGCATACGGCGCGGCCGATGTTGAACCGTTCGGGACGCGGCCAGCGAAACAGCCGCATCGCCTCGTCGTAGGGAACACCGCGCGGGATCATATCAGCGCACCACTCGGGTGACCACGCGACCGGCCACCAGCTCCTGCGGCGTCGGCACCCAGATCGAGTCGGGCGCCGTATCGAACACGCGGTCGACGAACTCCGGTGTCACCTTGGCGCCGTAGATCATGAAGCGTCGCAGGTCCCTGTTGCTCTCGTGCATGTCGTCGTCGCTCATGCCGGGAAAGCTGGCGCGATGGAAGCCGAGACGTCCGCCCGGCGAAACACTACGGTCGACGCCGCCGAGGAAGGCGATGGTGCAGGCCGAGGCGCACGCACCGTCGACCCGCGTCGCCAACCGCCGCTGCTGGAACAGGCGATAGAGCTCGAAGCCGACGGAAGCACGGCCGCCCGGGCCGGAGAGCACCACGGTGCGAATCCCAGGATTCGCGTCGAGGGCGCGACGGACGGCCTCGGCACTGCCGACTCCGTATGAGCCGGCGACGTGAAGCGTACGGCCGTCGCGGTCGATGGTGACAGCAAGGTCGTTCAGCGCGACGTCGCCGGTGTAGATGGCCCACATCTCGGCGACGGACGGTACGGCGCGATCGGCCAGCAGCGTGCCGATCGCCACGAAGGCGGCGACGGCCGCCGCGGCCGTGGCGCCGAAGGCGAGCCAGCCGGCGGCCCGACGTGCCGCGAGGGCGAGCAGGCCGATCTGCCAGATCGCAAAGGCCACTCCAATCGCGCACAGCGCCGCCGGCAGGGCGATGTGCAGCCAGGTGACCTTCATGCCGCTGAACACGGCGAGCGAGATGCTGCCGAGGCCGACGATCAGGGCGAGCGCTGCCCACATCCCCCGCGCGTAGAGGGTCTGCGACAGCGAGGCGGTGCCGTCGCGCCACAATGGCACGCCCTCGGCGCCCAGAAGGTTGGCCAGAGCCTCGAATCGGTGTGGACTGATCCGCTTCCTGCCGGCCGGATAGCCCGACCAGTGGACCTGGTCGACCTGCAGGGTGCGCGCGATCTTCTCGGCGTGCCCGATCAACGTCCGGCGATCGGCCTCGCTGCCGACGAGATGCTCGACGCTGATGTGGTCGGACCGCCGCAGTAGCTCGACCGCCGCTGTCAAGCCGCTCGCCCCCTCCATCACGAACACGGCGCGATCATCTGCGGCGGTCGGCACGACTGCCGGCGACAGTACGGCGAGGGCGCGGGCGTCTTCGGGCGTCGCAAGGCGGATCCGGTCAGTGGACAGGTCGGGGTATTCCCATGGTCTGGTGCGCTGTATGCTGCGGCACTTCTCGTGGAGCGTCCATAGAGTGTCCCCCGACGACCATGCCTACTCGCCCGGCGTACGGGCCAGGAGCGCCGAATCCGGCGTAACCACCGTACCCTCGGTGTGCCCGCACGACTGCACCAGCACCTGCGCGCTCGACGTCGAACGCCTCGACAGCAAGCGCATCGGCCGGGTGCGCGGCTCAATGCGCAACGACTACACGGCCGGCGTTATCTGCGAGAAGGTCGCGCGCTACGCCGAGCGCATCCATCATCCCGACCGGCTGATGAAGCCGCTGCGCCGGGTCGGCCCCAAGGGGTCGCGCCAGTTCGCCGAGATCTCCTGGACGGACGCGCTCGACATCGTGGCCGAGCAGTTCATCGCCAAGGCGCGCCGGCACGGCACCGAGACGGTCTGGCCGTACTACTATGCCGGCACGATGGGCCTGGTGCAGCGCGACGGCATCAACCGCCTGCGCCATGTCATGAAGTACTCGCGCTACTTCTCGACCATCTGCGTGACCCTGTCCGATACCGGCTGGATCGCCGGGGTGGGTGCCAAGCGCGGCGCCGATGTGCGCGAGGTCGACGAGCATTCCGACCTGGTCGTGATCTGGGGCGGCAACCCGGTGAATACCCAGGTCAACGTCATGACCCACGCCATGCGCGCCAGGAAGCGCGGCGCGACCCTGGTGGTGGTCGATCCCTATCGCACCGGCACCGCCGACCAGGCCGACATCCATCTCGCCGTGCGTCCCGGCACCGACGGCGCGCTCGCCGTCGCGATGATGCATGTCCTGTTCAAGGAAGGCTTCGCCGACTGGGACTATCTCCGCCGCTACACCGACGCCCCGGATGAGCTGGCCGCGCACGTCGCCGAGCGACCGCCGGAGTGGGCCGCGCCGATCACCGGCCTGTCGGTCGAGCAGATCGTCTCCTTCGCGCGGCTCTATGGGCGGACCAAGGCCTCGTTCATCCGCTGCCATCACGGCTTCAGCCGCAGCCGCAACGGTGCCGCCAACATGCATGCCGTCACCTGCCTGCCGGCCGTCACCGGCGCCTGGCAGGTCAAGGGTGGCGGGGCGCTGTACGGCCACACCGGCATGTATCCGATCAGGAAGACCCTGATCGAAGGGCTCGATGCGGTCGACCTGTCGATCCGCGACCTCGACCAGTCGCGCCTCGGTCCGATCCTGACCGGCGATCGCGAGGCTTTGAAGAATGGACCGCCGGTGACGGCGATGCTGATCCAGAACACCAACCCGGCGATGGTCTGTCCCGAGCTCGAGCTGGTGCACAAGGGGTTCAGGCGCGAGGACCTGTTCACCTGCGTGCACGAGCAGTTCCTGACCGAGACGGCGGCCTTGGCCGATATCGTGCTGCCGGCGACGATGTTCCTCGAGCACGACGATTTCTACACGGCGAGCGGCCACACCTTCTTCCAGGTGACCAAGGCGGTCATCGAGCCGCCCGGTGAATGCCGCGAGAACCACTGGGTGATTGCAGAGCTGGCCAAGCGGCTCGGCGCAAAGCATCGCGGCTTCGACATGAGCGTCTGGGACATCATGGACGAGGCGCTGCGGGACTCGGGCATGTGGGATGCCGAAACCAATTGGCGCAAAGGCGGACAGGATTTTCATCTCGGCTTCGAGACGTCGCATTTCCTCGATGGCTTCCCATGGCCGGACAAGAAGTTCCGCTTCAAGCCCGACTGGGCGGCCTATGGCCCGCGCGGCAAGGAAATGCCGAGGCTGCCCGACCATTTCGACGTGATCGAGAATGCGACGGCCGACAAGCCGTTCCGCATGGTCGCGGCGCCGGCGCGCACCTTCCTCAATTCGACCTTCACCGAGACGCCGAGCAGCCAGAAGCGCGAAGTGCGGCCGACGGTGATGATGAATCCCGAGGACTGCGCGGCGCTGGGCTTCGTCGACGGCGACCGGCTCGAGATCGGCAACGATCGCGGCAGGACCATCGTCCACTGCAGGCCGAAGGCCGGCCAGCAGCGCGGTGTGGTGATCGTCGAGGGCATCTGGCCCAATCGCAACTTCGAGACGGGGATCGGCATCAACGCCCTGACCTCGGCCGATCCCGGCTGGCCGAACGGCGGGGCGGTTTTCCACGACACCGCTGTCTGGATTCGCAAACCTGCATGACAATGACGGAATTTCAGCCCGCGCCCAATCCGAGCGTCACCCAGGCACAGGCAGCGCCGGTCGCCGATCGCGCCCATGTGCTGGTGATCGGCAACGAGAAGGGCGGCTCCGGCAAGTCGACGACGGCGCTGCACATTGCCGTCGCCCTGCTGAACGACGGCGCGCGCGTTGCCACCTTCGACCTCGACGCGCGGCAAGGCACGTTCGGCCGCTACCTCGAGAACCGCGCCGCCTACGCGAAGCGCAAAGGCATCGAGCTGCCGATGCCGATCCATGCCGCGGTGCCGATCTCGACCCTGGCCGACCGTGCTGAGGCACAGGCCGATGAACGCGGTCGCTTCGAGGCGGCGCTCGAGCCGGTGATCGACAGCGTGGACTTTGCGATCATCGACACGCCGGGCAGCGACACCTACCTGTCGCGGCTCGCCCATACCTGGGCGGACACGCTGCTGACGCCGCTGAACGACAGCTTCATCGATCTCGACCTGCTGGCGCGGATCGATCCCGACACGCTCAAGATCGTGCGGCCGTCGATCTATGCCGAGGCGGTGTGGAAGCAGCGCCAGCTGCGCGCGGTGCAGGGTGGCCGGCCGGTCGACTGGGTGGTGATGCGCAATCGCCTGTCGTCGCTGGCCGCGCGCAACAAGCGCGACATGAGCACGGTGCTCGACGCGCTGGCCAAGCGTATCGGCTTTCGCGTCGCCGCGGGCCTCAGCGAGCGAGTGATCTACAAGGAGCTGTTCCTGAACGGGCTGACCCTGCTCGACCTCAAGCGCGGCGGCAGCGGCCCGTCGCTGACCTTGAGCCACGTCGCCGCCCGCCAGGAAGTGCGCGACCTGGTGGCGTCGCTCAACCTGCCACGGCGAGCTGCGGACGCGCCATCGGACGTGCCCGCGACAGAACCAGCCACAGAAGACCAGCAAGCTGCAGAATGAACAGGGCGCCGAACGCCCAGGTGTAGCCGTCGGGAGAATAGCCGGTCGCGGTGCGCGGCCACAGGTCGACGATCTTCCCGATCGCCCATTGGCCGGCGAAGATCACGGTGAAGACGACCAGGTTGCTCGAGGTCGTGACCCGTCCGGCATAGTGGGTGGGGAAGGCCGCCACCATCAGCGGCATGTACTGGATCGGACAGGCGCCCAGGAAGCCGAACAGCAGCCAGGCGAGCACGGGCTCGAATGACGGCAGGAAGGCAAGCCAGCCGCACACCAGGGCGAACAGCACGCTGGTCAGGCCCGCCGTGCCGAAACCGCTGACGCCGATCCTTCGGAAAGCGCCGGCAATGACGCCGCTCATGGCGAAGCCGACCGTCGTCGCGGCCGCCGCATAGAGCTGGATGTCGGCGCGCAAATCCTTGTCGGTGATGCAGCCGACGTCGCGCAGCCACGGGCCGATCCACAACGAGATGCAGCCGATGAAGGCGAGCTGCTGCACGGCGAGCAGGGGCTGGATGCGCCAGTAGAATCCGTCGGCCAGCACCGTGCCGGTGATGCGGAACTGATCGCGCAGGGTTGCGCCGGAGTCGGTTGCGCCGCCGTGCGCCGTGGCGCGCTCGGGCACGACGATCAGCAGGATCGCCGACGTGGCGAGGCAGAAGCCGGACAGCCAGAAGAACAGGCCCTGCCACGTGATCACCGACAGCGACCATTGAACCGGCAGCGTCGCCGCCATCGAGCCCAGCCCGCCGGTCATCATGTGGAAGCCGGTGATCAGGCCCCAGCGATGCGGCGGGTACCACAGCGTGATCGCCTTGATCGCGGCCATCAGCCCGCCGGCGAAGCCCAGCCCGATCAGCACGCGCGCCAGGATCAGCTCACCGAGCGAGAGGCTCAAGCCGAACAGCGCCGAGCCCAGCGCCGCCACCGCCAGCAGCACGGCCTGCACCTTGCGCGGTCCGTAGCGGTCGAGCATGACGCCCAGCACCGGCTGGCAGCCGGCGAAGAACAGGAAGAAGGCCGAGGTCAGCAGGCCGAGATCGCCCGCGGTAATTCCGATGTCGCGCTCGAGATACGGAAAGATGACCGCGTTCACGCCGCGGAAGATGTAGGACAGGAAATAAGCCAGCGCGAACGGCAGGAAAATCCGCAGCAGCAGCGTGGCGAAAGTCGGGGCGTTTCGAGTCATCTCTTGCATTGGCGACACGCGCGGCGCGGACTCTATCGACCGCTTCCACAAGGGTCAAAGCGATCGCACGCTCTTTCTCCTCCCTAAGCGAAGCTTGGGGAGGTGTCGCCGTCATACGGCGACGGAGGGGTCATGAGTCTCAGTGAGGCTTTCGACCCCTCCGTCCGCGATTACGCGGACACCTCCTATGAAAATCGGGGCGGGCACCGCCCCGATTTTCTCAGCATCGTGGTGCGCGCCGGCGTGCTGGGGGTCTCCCCAGCAAAGCTGGGGAGGAGAATGACACCCGCGATCGCCACCTCACGACTTCGCGTTCGCGCCCTCGCGTCGGGCTCACCTGCACGTGATGGCCGCGTGTGCCATCCACCCGAAAGCCGGCGCGCGTAAAGCGGGGCAGAGCAGGCGATCTGCCGTGCTCCTAGCCAACGCCCGGAGGATTTCATGTCCCGTTTGATCGATCTGCGCCGTCGCGGCCTGTTGCGCGCGTCTGGCGTCACGCTGTTGTCGGCCTCGGCGGTCGCGCTGCTGGCCGGCGAGGAGAAGGTGGCGCTCGCCAATACCGGCGGCGCGGCCAGCGACGTCGGCATCCTGAATGTCGCGCTCGCGCTCGAGCACGAGGCGATCAGCGCCTATCAGCTCGGCGCGCAGAGCGGCCTGCTGCAGAAGCCGGTGCTCGAGGTCGCCGTGTTGTTCCAGTCGCATCACAAGGAGCACCGCGACGCTCTGGTCGCCACGATCCGCAAGATGGGCGGCACGCCGGTGATGGCCAAGAGCGACGCCGAGGTGGCGAAGGCCCTGAACGCCGCTTCGCTCAAGACGCAGGCCGATGTGCTGAAGCTGGCGCAGAGGCTCGAGAGGGGCGCCGCCAACGCCTATGTCGGCGTCATCCCGTCGTTCAACGACCGCACGCTGGCGCAGATCTCGGCCCGGCTCGGCGAGGACGAGGTGATGCACTGGACGGCCCTGACTGGCGCGCTCCAGCAGCCGCTGCCGGCCAAGGCGCTGAGCTTCGGCGCCTGATCATGCGCCTTGGCCATTCGCTTCTGGCGATGGCGCTCCTGTCGGCCGAGGCGGATCACGCCGCCGCGGCCGACGCCGCGCACGGCCAGGAACTCTACGAATCGCGTTGCGGCGGTTGCCATTCCCTCGATGCCAACCGGGTCGGCCCGGCACACCGCGGCGTCTACGGCCGCAAGGCAGGCAGTGCGCCCAACTTCAGCTACTCGACGGCGGTCAAGGGCTCGACGGTGGTGTGGGAGGAGAGGACGCTCGACGCCTGGCTCACCAACCCGCAGGCCCTGATCCCCGGCCAGCGCATGAACTTCCGCGTCGCCACCGCCGAGGATCGCGCCGACATCATCGCCTACCTGCGCAAAGAGTCGGGGAAGTGACGTCATTTTCCTCCTATGAAAATCGGGGCGGGCACCGCCCCGATTTTCTCGGCATCGTGGTGCGCGCCGCCGGGCTGGGGGTCTCCCCAGCGAAGCTGGGGAGGAGGGCTACATCACCATCCCGGCGATCAGCACCGCGGTGAGAAACATCGACACCGAGAGCAGCGGCAGCGCGCCGAGCCACCGTGTGGCCAGCGGCAGACCGTCCCAGTAGCGCAGCGTCGGGACGGCAGTCCACAGCGCGAACAGGAAGCCCAGCACCCAGAAGAGCAGGGCGAGTGGGGTGGCGATGTTGATCTGGTCCTCGGTCGCGTGGGCGATGCCGAAGCCGACCGCGGCCGGCGGCAGGGAGGCCGCGAACAGGGCGACCGCCCAGATCGCCCTGTTGCGGATGCGCTGGCTGGTGCCGAACGGCGGCGGCCGCTCGTTCACCTCAGCCCTTGAAGTGGCCTTCCGACCTCAGATCGGCGAGCGTCGCGTCGAGCGACTGGCGCAAGCGGCCAAACAGGTCGGCGAGCTCGCTCTCGTTGATGATCAGCGGCGGGCAGACCGCGACGCGGTCGCCCATGTTGCGGATGAACAGCCCGCGCGTCACGGCGTGGTTGTAGACGCGGTTGCCCGCGCCGACCGTCGCCAGGTCGAACGGCGTCTTGGTCTTCTTGTCCGCGACCACCTCGAGGGCACCCACCATGCCGACGCTCATCGCCTCGCCGACCAGCGGATGATCGGCGAACGACTGGATGTGCTTGGTGAAGACCGGGCTCATGCGTTTGGCATGACCGAACAGGTCGATCTCGTCGTAGATCTTCTGGGCTTCCAGGGCGACGGCGGCCGCCACCGGATGGCCAGAGTAGGTGAAGCCGTGGCCCCAGGTGCCGATCTTGTTGCTCTCGCTCATCAGCGCCTGGTAGACCTTGTCGTTCACCATCACCGCCGAGATCGGCAGGAACGACGCCGACAGCGCCTTGGCGCAGGTCAGGATGTCCGGCTTGATGTTCATCGTCTGGCTGCCCCAGACGTTGCCGGTGCGGCCGAAGCCGCAGATCACCTCGTCGGCGACGAACAGCATGTCGTACTTGCGGCACACCGCCTGGATCTTCTCATAGTAGCCCTTGGGCGGCACGATCACACCGCCCGCGCCCATCACCGGCTCGCAGATCATCGCCGCGACATGGTCGGCGCCGCCTTCCTTGATGATCAGCGCCTCGAGCTCCTCGGCGCAGCGCGTGGCGAACTGGTCCTCGGTCTCGCCGGCCTGGGCGCCGCGATAGTAGTGCGGCGTCGTCGTGTGGAGGACACCCGCGATCGGCAGGTCGAACGAACGATGGTTGGTGGGCAGGCCGGTCAGGCTGCCCGCCGCCACGGTGATGCCGTGATAGCCCTTGAGGCGCGACACGATCTTCTTCTTGTTCGGACGGTCCAGCGCATTGTTCATGTACCACACCATCTTCACGACGGTGTCATTGGCCTCCGACCCTGAATTGGCGAAGAACACCTTCGACATCTCGACCGGCGCCATCTGCTTCAGCTTCTCGGCGAGGTTGATCGCGGGCTCGTGGCTGCGCTGATTGAAGGCATGATAGAACGGCAGCTGCTTCATCTGCTCGTAGGCCACCGTCGCCAGGCGCTCGTTGCTGAAGCCCAGCGCCGCCGACCACAGGCCGGCCATGCCCTCGATATACTCCTTGCCGTCGTCGTCGGTGACGTAGATGCCGCGGCCGCGCACGATGGTGAGCGGGCCGGTCTCCTCGTGCTTCTTGAAGTTGGTGTACGGGTGCAGGTGGTGCGCAATGTCCCGCGCGGCGTTGGAATTGCCGCGGAAGCTGCGAGAAACGTCGTTCATGGCGGCACCCTGTTAAATCGACATAGGAAAAGCGAGGTCGGCTACGATACCGGGCCTCGCCCTGCAAATCCAACTGCCCCCAACATGCAAATTTTTTGGGCAATTGACGCCTCCGCACCGCCGGTGCAACTTGGATACAGGTATGCGTGTGCGCATAACTCAGGGAGCGGGGAGAACATCGGCGCGACCTGACGGGCGCCATCGAGGGGTAACAGGGATGCATTTCACTTTCAGGCAGTCTTTCGCGCTGGCGGCGTTCGCCTGCGCCAGTCTTGCATTGGCCGGTCCGGTCGACGCCAAGACCTTCAAATGGGCCAACTCGGGCGACGTCAGCTCGATGGATCCCTACGCGCGGCAGGAGACTTTCCTGCTGACCTTCAACTCCAACATCTACGATCCGCTGATCCGGCGCGACAAGGATCTCAAGCTCGAGCCGGCGCTGGCAGTGAAGTGGGGGCAGACCGACCCCACCACCTGGTTCTTCGACATCCGGCCGAACGTGAAGTTCCACGACGGCTCGACGCTGACCGCCGACGACATCGTGTTCTCGCTCAACCGCGCCAACGGCCCGGGCTCGAACATGCAGAGCAACTTCGTGTCGGTGAAGGAGATCAAGAAGGCCGGCGACCTGCGCGTCGAGGTGACGACCAAATATCCCGATCCGCTGCTGGCCGATAAGTGGGCGGCGCTGGGCATGATGTCGAAGGCGTGGGCGGAGAAGAACAACGCCGTCAATTCCGCCGAGATGACCAAGAACGAGGAGAATTTCGCGACCCGCAATGCCATGGGCACCGGGCCGTTCATGCTCAAGGAGCGGCGCGCCGGCGAGCGCACGGTCCTGGTGGTCAATCCCAACTGGTGGGACAAGCCGACGCACAACCTCACCGAGGTGATCTTCACGCCGGTCGCCAATGCGGCGACGCGCGTCGCCGCCCTGAAATCGGGCGATATCGACATGACCTACGAGGTCCCGCCGGCCGACACCGAATCGCTGAAGAAGGACGCCAACGTCAATGTGCTCGAAGGCCCCGAGACGCGCATCGTCTACCTGGGCTTCGACCAGGAGCGGCCCGAGCTGCCCGAGTCCAACATCAAGGGCAAGAACCCGTTCAAGGACAAGCGGGTGCGCGAGGCGATTCATCGCTCGATCGATGTCGAGGCGATCAAGCGCACGGTGATGCGCGGCCAGTCGTTCCCGACCAACCTGATGGTGGCGCCGGGCATCAACGGCTACATGAAGGACCTCGACAAGCGTCCGCCGCTCCTGAAGCCGGAGGAGGCCAAGAAGCTGCTGGCCGACGCCGGCTATCCCAACGGCTTCGAGATCGGCATGGACTGCCCGAACGATCGCTACGTCAACGACGAGAAGATCTGCCAGGCCGTGGTGGCGATGCTGGCCCGCATCGGGGTGAAGGTGAACCTGCGGGCGCAGACCCGCAACCTCTACTTCGCCAAGATCCTGCGCAAGGGCGACCTGTCGCCGGGCGAGACCGACCTCTACATGCTGGGCTGGTCGCCGGCCCAGACCTACGACGTCCACAACGTCTTCGAGGCGCTGATCCAGACCCCGAACAAGGAGACCAAGAAGGGTCAGTTCAACGCCGGCGGCTACTCCAATCCCAAGATCGACGCGCTCGCCGACAAGATGGAGCAGGAGACCGACAAGGCCAAGCGCGACGCCATGATCGCCGAGGCGACCAGGCTCTATGTCGAGGACTTCGCCTACATTCCGCTGCACCAGCAGGCGGTGGTCTGGGCGGCGCGCAAGAACATCGACCTGGTCCAGCCCGCCGACAACAGCTTCCCGCTGCGCTTCGTGACGGTGAAGTAGAATGTCCTCCCGCCTCCCCAGCTCCGCTGGGGAGGTGTCACCGTCTTACGGCGACGGAGGGGTCATGGGCTTCATGGCCGGGAGCGCGCCACTCCGTGGCGCTCATGGGATGTGTGATCAACGAGAAAAGCGCCACGGAGTGGCGCACTCCCAGCGCATGACCCCTCCGCCCCGTATGACGGGGCACCTCCCCAGCGAAGCTGGGGAGGAGGAAAAAGCTGCTATTTGGCGCCAATCCTGCTAGGCCTGCCGCCGAGCCAATCAACCTGACATGCTTGCCTTCATCCTGCGACGACTTGCGCAATCCATCGCCGTGCTGCTGGCGGTGGGCTTGGTCGCCTTCTCGCTGTTCCGCTACGTCGGCGACCCGATCAACGCCATGGTCGGCCAGGACACCTCGATGGAGGAGCGGGCGGCGATGCGCGACAAGCTGGGGCTGAACGACCCGGCGCCGATCCAGTTCTTCCGCTTCATCACCAATGCGGCGCGCGGCAATTTCGGCCTGAGCTATCGCACGTCGGAGCCGGTTGGCCGGCTGATCCTCGAGCGCGTGCCGGCGACGCTGGAACTGTCGTTCTGCGCGGCCGTGTTCATCCTCTTCGTCGGCGTGCCGATGGGAGTCTATACCGGGCTTTACCCACGCCATTGGTCGAGCCGGTTGCTGCAGGCGGTGTCGCTGTTCGGCGTCTCGCTGCCGCCCTTCCTGGTCGGCATCCTGCTGATCCTGATCTTTGCCGTCAGCCTGCACTGGCTGCCGTCGTTCGGCCGCGGCCAGACCGTGCAGATCGGCTGGTGGACGACCAACTTCCTGACGATCTCGGGGCTCAAGGCGCTGATCCTGCCGTCGATCACGCTGGGCCTGTTCCAGCTCACGCTGATCATGCGGCTGGTGCGGTCGGAGATGCTCGAGGTGATGCGCACCGACTACATCAAGTTCGCGCGCGCCCGCGGCCTCACCAATCACGCGATCAATTTCGGTCACGCGCTCAAGAACACCCTGGTGCCGGTGATCACCGTGTTCGGCCTGCAGCTCGGCTCGCTGATCGCCTTTGCCATCGTTACCGAGACGGTGTTCGCGTGGCCGGGCGTCGGCCAGCTCTTCATCCAGTCGGTGCAGTTCTCGGACATCCCGGTGATGGCGGCCTATCTGCTGCTGATCGGCCTGCTGTTCGTGGTCATCAACCTCACGGTCGACCTGCTCTATTCGGTGGTCGATCCGCGCCTGCGCGGCGCCGGCAGCGCGCGGCCGGCGGGGCACTGAGATGGCCAGCGGAGCCGTACCGACCACTTGGCTGCACCGCGTCACCGACAGCGATATCTGGTGGAGCTTCAAATCCTCGCCGATGACGGTGGCGGCGGCGCTCCTGACGCTGTTCATCTTCGCCATGGCCTTCCTGGCGCCGGTGCTGGCGCCGCACACGCCGTTCGACCCGGCGACGCTCAACCTCAGCGACGGGCTGAAGCCGCCGGTGCTGGTCTCGGCCGATGGCGACTGGACCTTCCCGCTCGGCACCGACGACCAGGGCAGGGACGTGCTGTCGTCGATCATGTACGGCACCCGTCTGTCACTCGAGGTCGGCTTCGCCTCGGTGTTCGTCGCCATGCTGATCGGCATCACGCTGGGCCTGATCAGCGGCTATTTCGGCGGCACGGTCGACGCCGTGATCATGCGCATCGCCGACGTCCAACTGACCTTCCCGGCGATCCTGGTGGCGCTGCTGATCGACGGCGTGGTGCGCGGCCTGATCTCCGTCAAGCGCCACGACGAGATCGCCCTGCTGGTGATCGTCGGCGCCATCGGCCTGTCGTTCTGGGTGAGCTACGCGCGCACGGTGCGCGGCTCGGTCATGGTCGAGAAGAACAAGGAGTACGTGCAGGCGGCGCGAGTCATCGGCCTGTCGCCGTTGCTGATCATGGTGCGTCACGTGCTGCCCAACGTCACCGGCCCGGTGCTGGTGATCGCCACCCTCAATCTCGGACTCGCCATCATCACCGAGGCGACGCTGTCGTTCCTCGGCGTCGGCCTGCCGTCGACCGAGCCGTCGCTCGGCACCCTGATCCGCCTCGGCAACGAGGTGCTGCAGTCGGGCGACTGGTGGATCACGGTGTTCCCCGGCATCACGCTCGCCGCCCTGGTCCTGGCCGTGAACCTGCTGGGCGACTGGCTGCGCGACGCCCTGAACCCGAAGCTGCGATGAGACGAAACTTCAACTCCTCTGTCGTCCTGAGCGCAGCGAAGGACCTCATCGCCGCCCGCCACGAGTGCGTTTCGAGACTTCTGGCGATGAGATCCTTCGCTGCGCTCAGGATGACGGGAGGGCGGTCATGACCATTGCCTCCAACAATCCGCCGCTGCTCGAGGTGAAGAACCTGCGCGTCGAGTTCCCGACCCGGCGCGGCACCCTGCTGGCGGTCGACGACGTGTCGTTCGACATCGCACCGGGCGAGGTGCTGGGCGTGGTGGGCGAATCGGGCGCCGGCAAGTCGCTGACCGGCAATGCCATCATCGGCCTGCTCGAGCCGCCCGGCCGCGTCGCCGCCGGCGAGATCCGCCTCGAGGGACGGCGCATCGACAACCTGCCGTACGAGGAGATGCGCAAGGTGCGCGGGGCTCGGATCGGCGCCATCTTCCAGGATCCGCTGACCAGCCTGAACCCGCTCTATTCGGTCGGCCGCCAGCTCGTCGAGACCATTCAGACGCACCTGCCGCTGTCGGCCGCGGCGGCGCGCCAGCGCGCCCTCGATCTCCTGAAGGAGGTCGGCATCCCCGGTGCCGAGACCCGCATCGATCACTACCCGCACCAGTTCTCCGGCGGCATGCGCCAGCGCGTGGTGATCGCGCTGGCGCTCTGCGCCGGCCCGCGCCTGATCGTGGCCGACGAGCCGACCACGGCGCTCGACGTCTCGATCCAAGCACAGATCATCGCGCTCTTGAAGCGGCTGTGTCGCGAGCACGCCACGGCGGTGATGCTGGTGACGCACGACATGGGCGTGATCGCCGAGACCGCCGACCGGGTGGCCGTTATGTATGCCGGCCGCATCGCCGAGATCGGGCCGGTGCGCGACGTCGTCAAGCACGCCAGGCATCCCTACACCAAAGGGCTGATGGGCTCGATCCCGAGCCTCGGCGTGCGTCATGACCGGCTGACCCAGATCGACGGCGCCATGCCGCGCCTGACCGAGATCCCGCCGGGCTGCGCCTTCAACCCGCGCTGCACCGAGCGCGGCTCGCGCTGCCTCGTCGAGCGCCCCGAGCTCATGTCGGCCGGCACCAGCCGTGCCGCCTGCTGGCTGCACGATCGCGGCGGGGTGGGCGCGCCGGTCGCCCGGGAGACCGCCGATGCCTGACGGCATGCCTGACGTCCCGACTGACGGTTTGAAGGGCGGCCAATTCGTCCGCCTCGCCGGGCTGAAGCGCTATTTCGACGTCTCGGCGCCATGGCTCGTGCGCACGCTCGAGGGCCGGCCGCGCCAGATCGTGCAGGCAGTCGACGGCATCGACATCGAGATCGCCAAGGGCGAGACCTTCTCGCTGGTCGGCGAATCGGGCTGCGGCAAGTCGACGGTGGCGCGCCTGGTGGTCGGCCTCTACCCGCCGACCGCAGGCTCGATCCAGTTCGACGGCAACGACATGGCGCAGCGCCGCAGCCAGGCCGAGACGGCGGCGCTGCGCCGGCGCATGCAGATGATCTTCCAGGACCCGTACGCCAGCCTCAATCCGCGCTGGCGCGTGTTCGACATCATCGCCGAGCCGATCCGCGCCTTCGACCTCGCCCGGGACAAGGCCGACCTCGAGCAGCGAGTCGGCGACCTGTTGCGCCAGGTCCGGCTGACGCCGGCCGACGGCCGCAAGTACCCGCATGAATTTTCCGGCGGCCAGCGCCAGCGCATCTCGATCGCCCGGGCGCTCGCCAGCCAGCCCGAGTTCCTGGTGTGCGACGAGCCGACCTCGGCGCTCGACGTCTCGGTGCAGGCGCAGATCCTGAACCTGATGGTCGACCTGCAGCGCCGCCTGCAGCTCACCTACCTGTTCATCTCGCACAACCTCGCGGTCGTCTATCACATCTCGACGCGGGTCGGGGTGATGTATCTCGGCCGGCTGGTCGAGGTGGCGCCGACCGACACGCTGTTCCGCCGGCCCAAGCACCCCTACACGCGGATGCTGCTGGACACGATTCCCGACCTCGAGATGACCGGCCGCCAGCGCGTCCCGGTGGCCGGCGAGGTGCCGAGCCCGATCAACCCGCCGCCGGGCTGCTCGTTTCACCCGCGCTGCCCCTTCGCCAACGCGCGCTGCAAGGTCGAGCGGCCGAAGGCGCTGCCGATCGAGGGCGGCACGGTCGCCTGCCACGCGATCGAGGAAGGGCGGCTCGGCGTCGAGGAGCGGAGCTACGACGCGAGCCGTTGACGTTTTGCGCGTCATCCGGCATGCCTGTTATCCAGCTGCCAGCGCACTTCCGGGAGAATTTGAATGCCGGTCAACAACCGCATTGCCTCGTTCCACAAGGACATGACCGCGTGGCGGCATGACATTCACAGCCACCCCGAGACGGCCTTCGAGGAAGTGCGGACCGCCGATATCGTCGCCGACAAGCTGAAATCGTTCGGCCTCGAGGTCCATCGCGGCCTGGCCAAGACCGGCGTGGTCGGCGTGCTCCGCTGCGGCACCTCGAAGCGGGCGATCGGCCTGCGTGCCGACATGGATGCGCTGGACGTGCACGAAACCAACAATTTCGATCACAAATCGACGATCCCCGGCAAGATGCACGCCTGCGGCCACGACGGCCACACGGTGATGCTGCTCGGCGCCGCCAAGTACCTGGCCGAGACGAAGAACTTCGACGGCACGGTCTACTTCATCTTCCAGCCGGCCGAGGAGAACGAGGGCGGCGGCCGCGTCATGGTCGAGGAGGGGCTGTTCGACAAGTTCCCGGTCGAGGGCGTCTACGGCATGCACAACATCCCGGGCATCCCGGTGGGCCGCTTCGCGGTCCGGCCCGGCCCGATGATGGCGGCCTACGACATTTTCGAGGTCGTGGTGAAGGGCGTCGGCGCGCACGGCGCGATGCCGCATCACGGCATCGACCCGGTCGTGGTCGGCGCCCACATCGTGACCGCGCTGCAGTCGATCGTGGCGCGCAACATCGACCCGATGGACACCGCCGTGGTGTCGACGACGCAGATCCATTCCGGCGACACCTGGAACGTCATCCCGCAGGAATGCGTGTTGCGCGGCACCGTCCGCACCTTCAAGAAGCCGGTGCAGGATATGATCGAGAAGCGCATCGAGAAGATCGCGCGCAACGTCGCGGCGGGCTTTGGCGCCGAGGTCACCAAGTGGCGCTACGAGCGGCGCTATCCGGCGACCGTGAACAGCGACAAGGAGACCGAGTTCGCGGCCCAGGCGGCATCGGCGCTGGTCGGCAGGGAGAACGTCAACCGCAACCCGACGCCGGCGATGGGCAGCGAGGATTTCGCCTGGATGCTTCTGAAGAAGCCGGGCTGCTACATCTGGATCGGCAACGGCGACGGCGAAGGCAGCTGCATGGTCCACAACCCGGGCTACGACTTCAACGACGAGATCCTGCCGATCGGCGCCTCCTACTGGGCGACGCTGGTCGAGCAGCAGCTCGCCCGGCAGGCCGTGCCGCACGCCGCGGAGTAGCCCAGCCTCCTGCGCCGGCGGCAGCGCGCCATGGCGTCCCGTGCCCATCCCTACACAGGCCAGGCGATCGGCCTGTCGACCATCCATGCCAAGGAGCAGGCGATGCGGCCGCCGTTCCGGCGGCTGCTCGGCGCCCACATCACCGTGGCGCCCGATGTCGACACCGACACGCTCGGCACCTTCTCGGGCGAGATCCCGCGGCCCGATGCGCTGGTCGAGACCACTTTCCTCAAGGCCGAGCTCGCCTTCCGCACGCTCGATGTCGACTGCGCGGTGGCGAGCGAGGGCAGCTACGGGCCGATCGTCCGCGTGCCGTTCGTGGCGAGCGGCGTCGAGGCGATGGCCTTCATCGACCGCCGGCGCGGCATCCGGCTGGTCGAGACCCTGGGCACCGAGCGCACCAACTGGCGGCTCCATCGCTTCCCGGCCGGCGATCCCGCCGTGCCCGAGGCCGTCAAGGCGATGGGCTTTCCGCGCTACGGCGTGTTCGTGATCTCGAGCACCGATCCGACGAAGCCGATCAAGGACCTGACGCGGCTGGAGGACGTCGTGGCGGCGGTCGACAGCGAGGCAAGGCGCTCGGAGGAGGGGCTGGCCATCGTCATCGCCGACATGCGCGCGCACCGCAACCCGACGCGCATGCAGGTGCTGCGCGCGCTGTCGTGGAAGCTCGCCAGGCGCCTGCAATGCCTGTGCCCGAAATGCCAGGCGCCGGGCTTCGGCCTCACCCAGTCGCGCCGCGGCCTGCCGTGCGAGGCGTGCGGCACGCCGACCCATTGGGTCGATTTCGAGATCGACGCCTGCACCGCCTGCGGCCACGCCGCCGTGCGGCCGAGGAAGGACGGCCGCCGCACGGCGCCGAAGCGGGCCTGTCAGTCTTGTTCCTCCCCACAAGGTGGGGAGGTGTCGCCGTCTGCGGCGACGGAGGGGTCGTAAGCCGCAGTCGCGCTGCTCATGACCCCTCCGTCCCGTAAGACGGGACACCTCCCCAGCGGAGCTGGGGAGGGAGAATGAAGCTACGCCGCCATCGCCTTGCGGCGGCAGAAGCAGGAGGCGTGGATGGGGACCTCGCAGCGGGCCAGGGCGAGGTCGAGGCGGGACTTGATCAGCGGCGTCTCGATCCTGTCGCCGCGGCGGGTCAGGCATTCGTGCAGGCCGTGCAGGCTCCACACATTGTCGGGATGCTGGCAGGCGCGGCTCAGCTTGCCGTCGAAGCCGAGATCGGCGCGATAGACCGCCTCGGCCTCGGCGACCTGGCCCTGCTCGAGCAGCAGCGCGCCCAGCGCGTGGCGCGTCGGCTGCATCCAGCCCCACGGCTCGTCGTAGAGCAGGGCGTCGTTCAGCGCCACCGAGCGGCGCAGATGGGCGAAGGCGATGTCGTAGTTGCGGCGGCGGTACTCGAGCTCGCCGCTCAGCATCGCCTCGGCGACACCGAGCAGGCTGGTCACTGTGTTGTTGTGCACCAGCCGTGAGTCGGGCACCCGCGCCTTGGCCTGGAGGAAGGCGGTGCGCGTCTTCTCGGCCTCCTCGAGGTTGCCCAGGATCGAGTGCGCGACCCCCTTGGCGTAGAGCATCATGGCCGTGGTCGAGCAGTAGACGTCGCGATCGTCCGGCAGCGTCTGCGCCAGGATCTCGTGCCATTTGCCGAAGCGCACCAGCACGTGCTGCTTCATCGGGATGAAGCCCTCCATGAAATCGGCGAACGGGGGCGTCTTGACGCGCAGCACGGCGTCGGGCGTGGAGGCGATGATCTCCTCGGCCGCCGCGATGGCCGGCGTGTACTGGCCGAGGAACATCGCGCCGTAGACCACGAAGTGAAGGTTGTGCAGCCGGTACATCGTGTAGATGTTCATCGCCCCTTCGTCGGCCAGGTACTTGCGGTCGGCGACGACGGCTCTCTGGTTGTAGACCACGACGTCGTGATAGTTGCCGCACAGCACGTCGATGTGGGTCGGCATGTGCACCAGGTGACCCGAATCAGGCATGATGTCGCGCAGCTTGTCGCCGGCGCGCAGCGCGCGCTGCGGGAGCGGCGACATCTCCATCAGATGGACGTAGAGATGCAGCAGGCCGGGATTCTCCCACGCGCGCGGCTGGTCGCGGAACGCTGCCTCGAGCACCGTCATCGCCTCCTCGGTGCCGGCGCCTTGGGCGTAGCCGCCGGTCGCGAGGTCCCACATCTTCCACGGCGTCTCGCCCATGATCGCCTCGACGAACACGAAGCGCACGTCGAGGTCGTCGGGATACAGTGTGTAGACCTTGCGCATGGCGTTGGTGTAGGCCTTGTCCCAGCCGCTCTGGTCCTCGATCGGATCGCGTTGCGGGTAGCGCGCCGGCAGCGCACTGATCAGCGCCTGCTCGACCGGCGTCGCGCCCTTGGCGCAGGCCAGCGCCTTCTGCATGGCGTCATAGGCGGCGGCCAGCGACTGCGCCTTGCTGGTCCGGTCCTGCAGCTCCCATGGCAGGTTGTAGTTGGGCCCCACGGCATAGGAGACGCCCCAGTGCGCCATGGCGCACTCGGGATCGAGCTCGGCCGCCTTGGCGAAGCACTTGACCGCTGCCTCGAAGTTGAAGCCGAACACCCAGTTCAGCCCGCGATCGAACCAGATCTGCGCCTCGGGCGAGCGGGTGGTGATGGGACGCTTGTACGCACCGAGATCGTAGTAGGTCATGGCTGTCTCCGATTGCACGCGCGCGCTTCATTTTCCTCCCCAAGCGTAGCTTGGGGAGGTATCGCCGTCTTCGGCGACGGAGGGGTCATGAGCAGCGGGACTGAGGCTCATGACCCCTCCGCCCCGTATGACGGGGCACCTCCCCAGCGAAGCTGGGGAGGAAGATGAGAGCTCACACCCCATACGCCTGCCGCGCGACGTCGGCGCTGAGGATGCCTTCGGCGCGGTCGCGGGCCACGTCGGCCGGCGACCGCTCCGCGGGCGGGCCGTAGCCGCCGGCGCCGGGGGTTATCACGGCGAACCACTGGCCGGCGGCGAGAACGGCGGAATCGCCTTCGAACACCACGCCGGGGCCGCCCTCGACGGCGCCGTGCGCGCCCGGGCCGCCACCGAACAGGCCCCAGCTCTGCGAGCGCTGGCGGCTCACGTCGACGCGCACCCGGCAATCGTGCATCGCCTGGTAGACGCGGCGCAGGCCCATGCCGCCGCGGAAGCGGCCGACGCCGCCCGAATCCTGCACCAGCTCGTAGCGCACCAGGGTCAGGGGATACTCGATCTCCAACGCCTCGACCGGCAGGTTGGAGGTGTTGGTGGTGTGGACGTGCACGCCGTCGAGCCCGTCCTTGCCGGCGCGCGCCCCGCTGCCGCCGCCGATCGTCTCGAGATAGACCCAGGTCGAGCCGTCCTGCGGCCGCTTGCCGATGAAGTAGGCGACGGTGCAGGCCGAGTTGCTGCACGCCATGACGCGGTCGGGCACCGCCTGCGCCAGCGCGCCCAGGATCATGTCGGCGATGCGCTGGCAAGTCTGCAGCCGGCCGTTGACCGCCGCCGGCGGCAGGCAATTGAGGATGCTGCCCGGCGGCGCGCTGATGGCGAGCGGCCGCGCCAGGCCGGCATTGGGCGGGATCGACGGATCGAGCACCGACTTCACCGCGTAGTAGGTCGTGGCCAGCAGCGCGGTGTAGGTCATGTTGATGCCGGCGCGGCGCTGCTCGGGCGCCTCGAAGGCGAGCGTCATGCGGGCGCCCTTCACCGCGATCTCGACCGACATCGGCAGGGCCTGCGGCACCTCCTCGTTGTCGAACACGTCCTCGAAACGCCAGGTGCCGTCGGGCAGGGCAGCGATGGCGGCGCGCATCTTGCGCTCGGCATAGTCCATCAGCGCCTCGCCGGCGCCCAGCACGGTGTCGACGCCGTACTTTGCGGCGAGCGCCTGGAAGCGCTGCACGCCGACGCGGTTGGCGGCGCGCTGCGCACGCAGGTCGGAGAGCCGCTCCTGCGGCACCTGGCAGTTGAGCAGGATCAGGTCGAGCACGTCCTTCTGCAGCTCGCCGGCACGCCACAGCCGCACCGGCGGGATGCGCAACCCCTCCTGGTAGATGTGCGCATGCCCGCGATCGACGAAGTCGGCGTGGTGCGCCAGGTTGACCGTCCAGGCGACCAGCTTGTTGTCGACGAAGATCGGCTCGGCCAGAACGATGTCGGGCAGGTGCGTGCCGCCGCCCTCGTAGGCGTCGTTGCCGATGAAGGCGTCGCCCGGCCGGATGTCCTGTGTCGGGTAGCGCCGCATGATGTGCGGCACGAGATCGAGGAAGCTGCCGAGATGGATCGGGATATGCTCGGCCTGGCACAGCGTCTCGCCGCGCGCGTTGAACAGCGCCGTCGAGCAGTCGCGCCGCTCCTTGATGTTGGTCGAATGCGAGGCGCGGATCAGCGTCTCGCCGGTCTCGTCGACGATCGAGGCCATCGCCGCGCCGATCACTTCTATCGTGATGGGATCAAGGGGCGTGATGGGATCGTGAACGGTGATGGACTCTCGCCCGCGGGACTTGGTCATGGCGTGTTGGCCTCCAGGATCAGGTTGAGCCAGCGATCGACCCGCGCCGTCCATCCTGGCGGCACCAGGGTGGTGGCGTCCATCTGCTCGATGATCGCGAGCCCGGCGAATCGATTGCCGGGCCCCAGGGCCGGGCGGTCGTAGACCGGCGTCATGGCGAAATCGCGCGTCTCGGCCAGCCACACCCTGCGCGTCCCGGTGATCGCCCCCGACACGTCCGGGCCGCGCTCGGGATGGGCCGGCAGCGCGGCCTTGCGCACCTGACCGGTCGCCTCGGCGCGCAGCGTGACGACCTGCACCGGCTCGCCTTCGGCGACGAAACCGTAGCGCTGCCGGTGCACGTCGGAGAAGCGGGCGACCAGGGTCTGCAGCGTCTCGGCGGTGACCGGACCGTCGGGCAGGGCGACGCCCAGCTCGTAGTTCTGGCCGAGATAGCGCATGTCGGCGGTGCGCGCGATGCCACGGTCGGCGGCAGCGATGCCCTCGTGTGCGAACCAGCGCTCGGCGCGCTCGCTGAGCGCGGCGAAGGCCTCCGCGATCTCGGGAGCCGAGGCGTCGGTCGCCGGCACGATGCGGGTCAGGGAGAAATCGGCGCGCAGGTCGGTGAGCAGCAGGCCCATGGCGCACAGGATGCCGGGATTGGCCGGCACCAGCACGCGGCGGATCTCGAGCTCCTCGGCGAGCCGCGCGGC
>NZ_JBGAKA010000005.1:0-247690 GCF_044224635.1 Reyranella sp.
GGCAGGCCGCCGCTGGGCGCCAGCCAGAAATAGTCGGCGACGACCTACGCCGCCACCGCCTGGCGCGGCTCGCTGCGCCGGTAGCTCAGCGCCTCGGCGATGTGCAGGCGGCGCACCGCGTCGGAGCCGTCGAGATCGGCCAAGGTGCGGGCGACCCGCAGCGTGCGATGCCAGGCGCGGGCCGACAGGCCGAGCCGGTCGGCGGCACGGGCCAGCAGGGCACGGCCGTCGGCGTCGGGCTCGGCGATCGCCGCGAGCAGCGCGCCATCGGTGTCGGCATTGCAGCGCGGCTTGGACCAGTGGCGCGCGCGCTCCGACAGGAGGCCAGCCGTCTGATCGGGCTCGACCGTGACGAGCTTGCCCTTGCGCTCGAGCGCGGCCAGCCGCTCGCGCTGCACGGCGCGCGCCGCAGCCACGCGCTGGGCAACCTCGGCCGAGGACTCGCCAGGCGGCGGCAAGGCGAGGTCGGACGCCGCAACCGGCGGCACGTCGACGGTGAGGTCGATGCGGTCGAGCAGCGGACCGGAAAGCTTGCCCTGGTAGTCGAGGCCGCAGCGCGGCGCCCGACCGCAAGCCCGGCTCGCTTCCATCAGATGGCCGCAACGGCACGGGTTCATCGCCGCGATCCGGCTGGCGCAGGGCCTCCAGGGCGGCGCGGTTGAACTCCGGCAGCTCATCGAGGAAGAGCACGCCATGGTGGGCGAGCGACACCTCGCCGGGCCGGGGGCGCAGGCCACCACCGACCAGGGCCTGCAGGGTCGCCGAATGGTGCGGATCGCGGAAGGTGCGGCGGCGGCTCAGCCGGCCCTCGCCGAGATCGCCGGCCAGGGAGCGCACCATCGATGCTTCCAGCGCCTCCTCCGCCTCAAGCGGCGGCAGGATGCCGGGCAGGCGCGCCGCCAGCATCGACTTGCCCGAACCCGGCGGACCGATCATCAAGAGGTTGTGGCCGCCGGCGGCGGCGACCTCGAGCACCCGCTTGGCCGTCTCCTGGCCCTTGATCTCGGCGAGGTCGGGATAGTGCGCGCGATCCGGCTCCATCAGGGCCTGCGGTGGCGGCAGGATCTGCTTGCCGCCGAGATGGTTGATCAGGGCGAGCAGCGACGGCGCGGCGATGATCCGCGGCGGCTCGAGGCCGGCGCCGCGGGGGACGGCGCCGGCCTCGTTCGCGGACTCGAAGCCGCCCCACGCGGCCTCGCCCCCGCAAACCGCTGGACAGATCACGCCGCGCCCCGCCGCCCGGGCGGCGATCGCCGCGGGCAGGACGCCGGGCACGCGCATCAGCGCGCCGTCGAGGGCCAGCTCGCCCAGCACGACATGGTTCTCGATGCTCTCGCGCGCGACCACGCCCAGCGCGGCGAGCAGGCCGACCGCGATCGGCAGGTCGTAGTGGCTGCCTTCCTTGGCGAGATCGGCGGGCGAGAGGTTGACGGTGATGCGCAGCGGCGGCAGCGCCAGGCCGAGCGCCCGGAAGGCGGCCCGCACCCGCTCCCGGCTTTCGCCGACCGCCTTGTCGGCAAGGCCGACCAGGGCGAAACCGAGATTGCCGGGCGCCACCAGCACCTGGACATCGATCGGCAGGACGTCGATACCCTGGAACGACACGGTCCTGACCCTGGCTTGCATGATGTTCCCCCCGGTGTATGCGGAGAACAATCTATGAACGTTGATGAATTAAGTAAATCGTCTTAAAGTTGTATTCTGCAATGACAGACGGATGCTGTCGCGGCGACGGCGCCGGGGCCGTTTACCGCGATGATCGCCGGCGATACCGTCCGTCCGGGTTGATGCGCCGCGCTTGCGGGGAGGATTTTCATGGCCGTCTACGACTACGATCTCGGCTCCTACAGCCGGCCCGTCACGACAGGCTCGGCGGAGGCCCAGGCATGGTTCGATCGCGGCCTGGTCTGGTGCTACGGCTTCAACCACGAGGAGGCGGTGCGCTGCTTCGCCAGGGCCGCCGAGGCCGACCCCTCCTGTGCGATGGCCCATTGGGGCATCGCCTATGCTGCCGGGCCGAACTACAACAAGCAATGGAAGGCGTTCGATCCCGTCGACCTCGAGCAGTCGCTGCAGCGCGCCCGCACGGCGACCCGGCAGGCGCTGGCCCTTGCGAGCACGGCGAGCCCGGTCGAGCAGGCCCTGATCGCGCCGCTGGCCGAGCGCTACCCGTCGGACGATCCCGCTGCCGTCACGCCGGACTGGAACGACCGCTACGCCGAGCGCCTGCGCGCGGTCCATCGCGCCCATCGCGACGATCCCGACGTGGCGGCGCTGTTCGCCGAAGCGCTGATGAACCGCACGCCCTGGCAGCTCTGGGACATCAGGACGGGCAAGCCGGCCGACGGCGCCGACACGCTCGAGGCCAGGGCGGTGCTCGAACGGGCGATCGCCCGCCCGGGCGGCATGGCGCATCCCGGCCTGCTGCACCTCTACGTCCATCTGATGGAGATGTCGTCCGAGCCGCAGAGCGCGCTCCGCGCCGCCGATGCATTGCGCGGCCTCGTCCCCGACGCCGGCCATCTGGTGCACATGGCGACGCACATCGACGTCCTCTGCGGGCTGTACAAGAGCGTGATCGACGGCAACGGCCACGCCATCGTCGCCGACCGCAAGTACGTCGCCCGCGCGGGCGCCACCAATTTCTACACCCTCTATCGCTGCCACGATTTCCACTTCAGGATCTACGGCGCGATGTTCCTCGGCCAGCTGCAGCCGGCCCTCGAGGCGGCCGATGACCTGATCGCCAGCCTGCCCGAGGACCTCTTGCGCATCGAGTCGCCGCCGATGGCCGACTGGCTCGAAGGCTTCGTGCCGATGAAGCTGCACGTGCTGATCCGCTTCGGCCGCTGGGCCGACATCCTCGCCATGAAGCTGCCGGCGGACCGCGATCTCTACGCGGTCACCACGGCGATGACCCACTACGCCCGCGCCGTCGCCCATGCCGCGAGCGGCGACGTGGCGGCGGCCGAGCACGAGGCCCGCGCCTTCGACGCCGCCTACGCCCGCGTGCCGCCCTCGCGCTACCTGTTCAACAACACCTGCCGCGACATCCTGGCGGTCGCCGCCGAGATGCTTCTGGGCGAGATCGCCTACCGCAAGGGCCGGTTCGACCAGGCCTTCGCCCATCTCGCGAGGTCGGTCGAGCTCGACGACACCCTGCCCTACGACGAGCCGTGGGGCTGGATGCAGCCGACGCGCCACGCGCTGGGCGCCCTGCTGCTCGAGCAGGGTCATGTCGAGCGCGCCGAGGAGATCTACCGCGCCGACCTCGGGCTGGGCGGCACCCTGCCGCGCGCCTGCCAGCATCCGGAGAATGTCTGGAGCCTGCATGGCCTGCACGAATGCCTGGTGCGGCTCGGCAAGCACGCCGAGGCGCGCATGGTGAAGCAGCGCCTCGACATCGCCACCGCGTGGGCCGACGTGCCGATCAAGGCGTCGTGCTTCTGCCGGCTGCGGACGGCTGCATGAGCCTCGGGACTGACAACCTGCCGTCATAGACCTGGACTGCCGAAACCCATTCCGAGATCCTCGCTGCCGCCTGATCCCCGCCAACCGCCAGCACCGCGGCCGGCGCCGCACGCTTCCCCACAATCGGCTCCAGTCGCGACGGGCACATGAAAAGGCCCCCGTCACCGGGGGCCCTTCCATCCCTTTGCGGGAGGCTCTTTACGAGCCGCGATAGCTCGTGTCTCCATGGCTGCGGGGGCCCCGGTCGATGTCCCTGGCTCCCTCGGCCTTGGCGCCATCCATGCTCGAATGAGTGCCGTTGTCCACGTGGGTGCCGGCGCTTTCGCTCTGGCGCGTGGACTTGCCGGTTTCGGAATCCCACGTGACATCGCGGGTAAGGCCACAAGAGCTGGTCGTTCCATGTTTAACGGACATTGTCCTTCTCCTTCAGGGTCGTTCGGGTCATCATTGGCAATCCAATGACAGTCGTGATTGTGGGCGGAAGACACGACAAAAGTCGTCCGACGGAGAGCGGCAGGAATGAGAGGATTCTCAAAATCGACAATTTTTTTGAGACAGGACCTGGTCGTCAAGCTGGTCAACGATCAGTACGGCGGCTTTACCCAACTGGCGGCTGACTGGGAGAAAAAGGCTGACGACTCTCCTGACTTTCCTCGCCCCAAGCAACGATCGAGCATATATCGCTGGATGTCACAAGGCGTTCCGGTCAAGGGTCCCGAGAACAGATACAAACTGCTCGCGCTATGTGGACTTCTCGACGTCGATCCACTTGCGGTTCTCGACTACGAGAAACTTGGATACTTCTCCAGTTTCACCAAGGTCCGACAATTGATCTATTCGACTCAACTTGTCATGGATTCTATCGGACCTCTTTTCGAGCTATATAAGCCAAATGAACATTGGCCTTCTTCGCGTCTGGCAAAGATGTACTTTGGCCACGACTGGCATGACAGCACCTTCTCCAACGCCAATGAGTGGAAAGAGGATCACTACGGTCTGCTGAGAGCTACTTTTTCCAGCAATCACCTCGAGAGACCCAAGGCTGTTCACATCGCCTATCGCAGGACGCGGTATCCGGATACGATGTGGCGATATTATGGGACCGTCATTTCGGTGGGCATGGAGCTCAGGTTGTACTCCGAGAGCGGGGCATACCGGATCATGCCAGCCGTACACGATCGAGAGATCAGATTTCGCACCTACTTCGGGGCAAGACCTGTGGAGTTCAAGGTTGTCAGCCTCCACGAGTTCAAGCTGGAGAGGGAGTGGCCCTTCGATGACAAGGATACGATTGGATTTGAATGGTGAACCACTCGATGTCTCGCCGGCTATTGCGTGACTCGCGCGGTGCGCCATTCATCCGGTCTCAATCGGCTGCGCCCTGAGCCGGCGCCGCGAAGAAGCCGGCGCGCGGGAAATGGACGACGACGTCGCCCACGCGCTCGTCGTGGCGGGCAAGCGAGATGCGGTCGGCCGTCAGGCCGACCAGGCTGCCGGTCACCGGCACCCGGCCGGTATCGTCGGGCGTGACGCTCAGGATCTGGCCGGCTTTCAGTCCGCTGGGATCGTCGGCGGCGACGCTTGTCGGCTCGGGCTTCGCCGCCTTGGCGATGGCAAGCGCATCGCTCGCCGCGAGCTCGCGTCGCGTGCCGCCCTTGCCGGCTGCGGTCATGCGCTCGGCCCAGGCAACGATGCGCGGCAGGCGGTCGAGCGGGCTCGCCGTCGGGCCGACCTGCTGCTGGATGAACCACACCGGATTGTAGAGCGCGCAATCGGGAAGCGAGGCCGCATCACCCAGCAGGAACGGCCGGCCGTCGACGAGCATGGTCTCGGCGAGCGACATCAGCGCATAGGTCTGGTCGCGCACGATGGGCAGCGCCGCGCGCAGCCGCTCGGGGTCGAAATTGCGGCCGGAGAACTCGCTGCGGTCCTTCTTGAAGGCCGGGCCGAAACGCTCGTCGACCGGCACCTGGCTCATCACCACGCCGACCGCGGGACCGAAGATCGAGCGGTCGATCCACAGCGCCAGCGCCCGCGCCTCGCCTTCGCGCCCCTTGGGCAGGAAGCTGGGCGTCGGCAGGCGGCGCTCGAGCTCCATCATGATCAGCTGGGTGTCGCAGTAGGCGTCGGCGCCGATCTGCATCACCGGCGTCTTGCGATAGCCGCCGGTCAGCGGCATCAGGTCGGGCTTGGGCATGATGCTGGGAATGTCGACCGACTGCCACGCCGCGCGCTTCAGCCCGAGGGCGATGCGCGCCTTCTCGGCGAACGGCGACACGGCATAGTGGTGGAGGATGATGTCCGTCATGGCTCGACACCGTCGCCACCTCGCCCGGGCTTGTCAACGCGCGCAGCGCGGCCTTGAATGGCGCCATGCGCCGCCGCCATTTCCTGTCCGCAACTGCCAGCCTGATGGCCGCGCTCCCGTCGGCCGAGGCATGGGCGTGGCCCGACCAGCCGATCAAGATCGTGGTGCCCTTCACGCCGGGTACCGGTCCGGACATCATCGCCCGTTTCATCGACGACCGTCTGTCGCCAAAGCTCGGCCAGCCGATCGTGGTCGAGAATGTCGCCGGCGCGAGCGGCAACATCGGCACCCAGCAGGTCGCGCGTGCCAAGCCGGACGGCTACACGCTCCTGTCCCAGGTCAGCACGCTGGTGATGAACGCCAGCCTGTTCAAGAATTTGCCCTACGATCCGGTGGCCGATTTCGCGCCGATCGGCCTCACGGCGCTGGGCTCGCTGGTGCTGGTCTCCCATCCCGGCCAAGTGCCCGCCACGCTCGCCGAGCTCGAAGCCGCGGCGCGGGCCGCGCCCAAGATCCTGACCTACGGCAGCCCGGGGGTCGGCACGCCGCATCACCTGTCGATGGCCCTGGTCGAAACGACGATGGCGATCGAGCTGGTGCACGTCCCCTACAAGGGGACAGCGGGCGCCCTGCAGGACCTGCTGGGCGGCCAGATCAACTACATGTTCCTGCCCATCCATGTCGCTGCCCAGCACGTCCGCGGCGGCAAGCTGAAGGCGATTGCCGCCGGCAGCCAGCGCCGGCTGGCGCAGCTGCCCGACGTACCGACCTTGAGCGAAAGCGGGCTGAAAGGCATCGATGTCGACATGTGGTACGGCTTCTTCGCCCCCAAGGGCACGCCGGCCGACCTGATCGATCGTCTCAATCGCGACATCGGCGCCGTGCTGGAAACACCCGACGCACGCCGCGTATTCGAAGCGCAGGGCCTGATCCCGGTGACCTCCACCCCGCAGGCGCTGGGTGAGATCGTGGCGCACGACCGCGACCGCTGGGCCGACGTCGTGAGCAAGCGCGGCATCCAGGCCGGGTAGCTCAATCGTACAGGTGGCACGCCACGGCGCGGCCGCCGCCCTTGTCGCGCATCGGCGGATCCACCGACCTGCAGGCGTCCATCGCCCTGGGGCAACGGGTGTGGAAGCGGCAGCCGGGCGGCGGGCGCAGCGCGCTCGGAATCTCGCCGGTGATGATCTGCTGGCCACGCTCGGCCTCGAGCTCGGGATCGGCGATCGGCACGGCCGCCAGCAGCGCCTGGGTGTAGGGGTGCAGCGGGTCCTTGTAGAGCTGGTCGCGGGTGGCGACCTCGACGATGCGGCCGAGATACATCACGGCGATACGGTCGCTGATGTGGCGTACCACCGACAGGTCGTGGGCGATGAAGATGTAGGTGAGGCCGAGCCGGTCCTGCAGCTCCATGAACAGGTTCACGACCTGCGCCTGGATCGACACGTCGAGCGCCGACACCGGCTCGTCGCAGATCAGCAGGCTGGGCTCAAGCGCCATGGCGCGGGCGATGCCGATGCGCTGGCGCTGGCCGCCCGAGAACTCGTGCGGATAGCGCTCGGCCATGTCGGGCAGCAGGCCGACCATCGACAGCAGATCGGCGACGCGCGCGCGGTAGCGCGGCCCGTCGTCGGCCAGGCCGTGCACGACCAGCGGCTCGCCGACGATGTCGGCCACCTTCATGCGCGGGTTCAGGGAGCCGTAGGGATCCTGGTAGACCATCTGCATCTTGCGGCGGATCGGCCGCATGCGCGCGCGGTCGTGGCGCGTGATGTCCTCGCCCTCGAACTCGACCTTGCCTGACGTGATGTCGAGCATGCGCAGCACGGCGAGCCCGGTCGTCGACTTGCCGCAGCCCGATTCGCCCACCAGGCCGAGCGTCTCGCCGCGCCGCACCGTGAAGCTCACGCCGTCGACGGCTTTCACCGTGCCGGCCTGGCGACGCACGACGACGCCCGCCGTGACCGGAAAGTGGACTTTCAGGTCCTCGACCTTGAGGACCGTTTCAGGCGGCGACGGCGAGTCGGTCATGGAACAGGCAGGCGGAGAAATGGTTGGGGGCGCTCTCGACCAGCGGCGGCCGCTCGGCACGGCAGCGCTCGACGGCATGGCGGCAGCGCGGGGCGAAGGCGCAGCCCGGCGGCAGGGTGGCGAGGTCGGGCGGCTGGCCCTCGATCGGCACCAGCGGCCGGTCCGTGTCGCCATCGAGCCGCGGCACCGACGCCATCAGGCCCCGGGTGTAGGGATGGCGCGGCGTCCTGTAGAGCTGGCGCGCCGGCGCGGTCTCGACGATGCGGCCGCCATACATCACCACGACGCGGTCGGCGTAGCGCGCCACCACGCCGAGATCGTGGGTGATCAGGATCATCGCCGAGTTGGCCTCGCGCGTCAGCTCCTTGAGCAGCGCCAGGATCTGCGCCTGCACCGTGACGTCGAGCGCCGTGGTCGGCTCGTCGGCGATGATGAGCTGCGGCTGGCAGGCGAGCGCCATGGCGATCATGACGCGCTGGCGCATGCCGCCCGAATATTGGTGCGGATAGGAGGAGAGCCGGCTGCGGCCGTCGGGAATGCGCACCTTGCCCAGGAGCTCGGCGGCCTTGTCGAGGGCGGCCGCCCACGGCGTCTTGCGATGCAGGTTGATCGGCTCGCCAACCTGCAGGCCGACGGTGAGCGCCGGATTGAGCGAGCTCATCGGCTCCTGGAAGATCATGGCGATGCGATCGCCACGGATGGCGCGGATCTCCTCGTCGCTGAGCTTCAGGAGATCCTTGCCGTCGAACACGATCTCGCCGTCCTCGATGCGGCCCGGCGGATCGGGGATCAGGCGCAGGATGGAGAGCGCGGTGACGCTCTTGCCCGAGCCCGATTCGCCGACGATGGCCAGCGTCTCGCCGGCGGCGAGGTCGAACGACACCCCGTCGACCGCCCGCACCGTGCCGCGCTCGGTGCGGAAGCGCGTCGACAGGTTGCGCACGCTGAGCAGCGGTGCGCGCTGGACCGGAGGGACCATGGGCCTAGTAGCCCATCTTCTTCTTCAGCTCCTGGTCGACCCACATGCGGGCATAGATCGGGCCCGGCCGTACCGCGCCGGCGCGCAGCTCGCCGCCGTAGTTCTTCACCCACGGCCACCACGCCGTATAGATGTAGGGCGTCGGCAGCCAGATGTAGGGCGCCTTGTCGAGGATCTCGCGCGTCAGCTCCTTGGCCATCGCCTGGCGCTTGCTCTCGTCGGGCTCGCGGTACATCTCGGCGATCTTGGCGTCGAATGCCGGATCGCTGTACTGAGAGGGGTTCCACACCTCCTTGGTGACGAAGCTCTTGCGCAAGGTCGTCGTCGGGTTGGTGTGGCCGTTGTTCATGAAGTAGCCCGGCGCGTTGGTCTTGGTCGTCATCGCCGACAGGAAAGCCGCGTACTCCATGGGCTGGATCTCGAGCTTGACGCCGACCGCCTCGAGATAGGCGGCGACCAGCGGCAGCAGGTCCATGTGGTCCGGATTGCACGAGCAGACCTGGACCTTGAAGCTGAAGCCCTTTGGATAGCCGGCCTCGGCCAGCAGCTTCTTCGCCTTGTCCGGGTTGAAGGTGAACAGCTCCTTGACCGAAGGCGGCATGGCGTCGAGCGTCTCGAAGTAGCCGAGATAGTCGGGATGCTGCGGATAGGCGAACAGCTCGGCGTTGCCGCCGTAGTAGGCCTTCACGATCTCCTGCTTGTCGACCGCCATGTTGAGCGCGCGGCGCACGCGGATGTCGTCGAACGGCTTGGTGTCGACGCGCATCGACAGGAACGTGCCCGACATGTTGAGCCATTTCGACCATTTGAGCTGCGGCGTCGACTTCTTGAGGTCGTCGGCCGCGCTCCACCGGATGCTCTCCAGCATGTCGAGCTTGGCGGTGCGCAGCGCGGTCAGGAAGGTCGCCTCGTCCTTGATGGTGCGATAGACGACCTTGTCGACGAACGGCAGCTTGTACTCCTCGCCGCCGATCTTGTCCTTGTCCCAGTAGATCGGGTTTCTGCTGTAGACGTTCATGCTGCCCTGCACGAAGTCGCTCAGCATGAACGGCCCGGTGCCGTTGATGTTCTTCCAGTTGGCGGCGCCCGCCTCGGCCACTTCCTTCGGCACGATCGGCGAGTAGTAGCCCCAGCCGAAACGGTAGTCCCATTCGGCGTGGAAGCCCTTGAAGGTGAAGACCACGGTGTACTTGTCGGTCGCCTCGACCTTGTCGACATGGTCGAAGTAGCCGGCGATCTTCTTCGGGCTGTTGTTCAGCCGGTTGTACGAGAACACCACGTCCTCGGCGACCAGCTCGCGCGACTTCATGACGCCCGGCTTGTCGGGGAACATGATTCCCTGACGCAGCTTGATCGTGACGCGCGTGGGGTTTTCGTCCCACTTCCAGCTCTCCGCCAGCTCGCCGCGGATCGCATCGGTCGCCAGCCACGCGTCGGCGTAGAACGGATGCTTGCCGCCATTGCGCACGCTCTTCGACAGGTCGGCAGCGAACAGCTGCTCGTAGACCGCGCCGGTGTCGTGGTTGAGCTTCCAGTTCCAGTCGGCCGGATCGAACGACAGGGCCGAGAGCGTCACGTAGACGGTGCCGATCTCGAGCGTGCCGCCGTATCTAGGCTTCTCCGGCGTTTCCGCCAGAACCGGCATCATCGCCAACCCCAATGCTGCCGCCGCACCCAACAGCACCTTGCCCAACCTGCGCATACGCATCCTCCTCGCTATCAGATTCATCGTCCTCCCCAACTTCGTTGGGGAGGTGTCGCCGTCCTACGGCGACGGAGGGGTCATGAGCACCACCACTGACACTTATGACCCCTCCGCCCCGTATGACGGGGCACCTCCCCACTGCGTGGGGAGGAATAACTCGCTAGTAGCCCATCTTCCTCTTCATCTCCTGGTCGAGCCAGATGCGGGCATAGATCGGGCCCGGCCGGATCGAGCCGACGCTGAGCTCGCCGTTGTAGTTCTTCACCCACGGCCACCATGCCGAGTAGACGTACTGCGTCGGCAGCCAGACATAGGGCGCATCGGCCACGGCGCGCGCCGTCAGCTCGCGCAGCAGGACCTGGCGCTTGGCCTCGTCCTTGGTCCTGTAGACCTCGTCCATCTTGGCATCGAACTCCGCGTCCGTGTGCATCGACGGGTTCCAGGTCTGGCCCGTCACGAACTGCTTGCGGATCGAGGTCGTGGGATTCGTGTGGCTCTGCGACATGAAGTAGCCGGCCGAATGCTTCTTGGTCGTCATCGCCGAGAGGAACGCCGAATACTCCATCGGCTTCAGCTCGGCCTTGACGCCGATCGCCTCGAAGTAGGCGACGAGCAGCGGCGCCAGGTCGACATGGTCGGGTGCGCAGGCGCAGTACTCCATGGGGAAGGTGAAGCCCTTGGGATAGCCGGCCTCGGCCAGCAGCTTCTTGGCCTTCTCGGGATTGTACTCGAAAAGCTCCCGGGCTTCCGGCGGCAGCTTGTCGAGCGTCTCGTAGTAGCCTGTCCAGTCAGGATGCATCGGGAAGGCGAACAGCTCGGCCTCGCCCTGGTAGTGCGCCTCGATGATCTCCTTCCTGTTGACCGCCAGGTTCATGGCGCGCCGCACGCGGATGTCGTCGAACGGCCTGACGTCGTTGCGCAGCGCGACGTAGGTGCCGAGCACATGCAGGCGCTTGTTCCATCTCAGGGCCGGCGCGCTCTTCTTCAGCTCGGGCACGTAGCGCGCGTTGATCGATTCCAGGATGTCGATCTTGGCGGTGCGCAGCGCGGCATGCTGGGTCGTCTCGTCCTTGATGGTGCGATAGACCAGCTTGTCGACGAACGGGATCTTGTACTCGACGCCGTCGAGCTTCTCCTTGTCCCAGTAGACCGGATTCTTCGAGTAGGTGTTGGAGTTGCCCTGCACGAAGTCGGTCAGCATGAACGGCCCGGTGCCGTTGACGTTCTTCCAGTTGGCGGGGCCGGCGTCGATCACCTCCTTGGGAACGACCGGGGTGTAGAAGCCCCAGGCGATGCGGTAGTCCCACTCGGCGTTGAACTCCTTGAAGTGGAAGACGACGGTGTGCCTGTCCTTGGCCTCGACCCTGTCGAGGAAATCGTAGTAGGTGGCGATGTTCTTGGGGCTCGACCGCATGCGGTTGAAGCTGAACACCACGTCGTCGGCGACGAACTCGCGCGACTTCATCACGCCGGGCTTGTCGGGATACATGATGCCCTTGCGCAGGTGGAAGGTCACCGACAGCGGGTCGTCGCTCCATTCCCACTTCTCGGCCAGCTCGCCGCGCTGGGAGTCGGGCGCCAGGAAGGCGTCGATGATGTAGGCGTACTTGCCGCCCTTCCTGACGCTCTTGTCGAGGTCGCCGGCAACCAGCTGCTCGTAGAACTGGCCGGTGTCGTGGTTGAGCTTCCAGTTCCAGTCGTAGGGATCCCACGACAGCGCCGACAGGGTGGCGAACCAGGTCGCCACTTCCAGGGTGCCGCCATATTGCGGCTTTTGCTGCGCCTCGGCGGCGCCGCCCCCCACCCAGCCGGCCAACGCCAAGCCGGCGACCCCGGCGACGAGACCGCGTGTCCACTTTCGCATCGACATGGTTTCCTCCGTCTGTTCATCGTTGATTGTCTTTTTTGGATCAGCGCGAGCCGCGCATGCGCGGATCGAGCAGATCGCGCAGCGCGTCGCCGAACATGTTGGTGGCGTAGACCACGACGGTGAGGCAGAGGCCGGGCGCCAGGGCGAGCCACGGTCCCTGCAGCATGAAGGTGCGGCCGCTGCCCGACAGCAGACCGCCCCAGGTCGGCGCCGGCGGCGGCACGCCGAGCCCGAGGAAGGACAGGCCCGATTCGGCCAGGATCACCGTGCCGACGCGAGTGGTGAACAGCACGATCACCGGCGCCATGACATTGGGCAGGATGTGGCGCCACAGGATGCGCAACGTCGACGCGCCGGTCGACTGGGCGGCATGCACGTACATGTTCTCGCGCACCGAGACCACGGCGCCACGGATGATGCGGCTGCCGGCGATGCCCAGCAGCAAGCCCAGGGTGACGATGATCTGCGGCATGCCGGGGCCGACCACCGAGACCACGACAATCAGGATGATGAGGTCGGGGAAGCTCATCCAGGCATCGACGAAGCGCTGCAGGACGAGGTCGAATCTGCCGCCGAGATAACCCGACACCACGCCCAGGATGATCGAGATCACGGTGGCCAGCCCGGCGGCGCAGAAGCCGATGATGACCGAGAGCTGGGCGCCGTAGATGCAGCGCGAGAGCATGTCACGGCCGAGATTGTCGGTGCCGAACGGGAACTGCAGCGACGGCGGCTTCAGCCGGTTGAGCGGGCTGATCTTGTTGTAGGCGTAGGGCGCCAGCACATCGGCGAAGATGCCGACCAGCAGGAACGCCACGAAGATGATGGCGCAGATCGCACCGAGCGGCTTCTCGCGGAACAGCCGGCCGATGAAATGCAGGACCGGTCCGCGGCGGCGGCGCGGTGCGGTGGCCGGCGAGATGTCGGCGATCGAGGCCATCAGCGGTACCTCACCTTGGGATCGAGCAGGCCGTAGCTGAGATCGACCAGCAGGTTGATGATCATCACCGCCACGCCCACGATCAGGAACACCCCGGTGATCACCGGATAGTCGCGCTGGCTCACCGCATCGAGCAGCAGCAGGCCCATGCCGGGAATGACGAAGATCTGCTCCATGATGACGGCGCCGCCGATCAGCAAAGGCGCCTGCAGGCCGATCAGGGTGACGACCGGGATCAGGGCGTTGCGCAGGGCGTGGCGCGCCACCACCAGCTTCTCGCCCAGGCCCTTGGCCCAGGCGGTGCGGATGTAATCCTGCCGCAGCACCTCGAGCATCATGGTACGGGTGAGCCGCATGGTGAGCGCCGACAAGGCGAGTCCCAGGATGATCGCCGGGATCACCATCTGGCTGAGATTGGCCAGCGGATCCTTGCTGAAGGCCACGAACTGGATGGGCGGCGACCAGCCCCACCAGATCGACGGGAACACCATCACCATGGTGCCGATCCAGAAGCTCGGCACGGCCAGCATCAGGATCGAGAAGGAGCGCGCCACGTAGTCGCCGCCGCTGTCCTGGCGGACCGCCGAGTAGACGCCGATCGGAATGGCGACCATCAGGCCGACGATCAGCGCCATGGCGCCGAGCTCGAAGGTGATCGGCAGGCGGGCCATCAGCTGCTCGGCAACCGGCGTGCTCTGCCACAGCGACTTGCCGAAATTGCCCTCGAGCAGGATGCCGCCGATCCAGCGCCCGTACTGCAGCCACATCGGCTGGTCGAGGCCGAGCGCCTTCTCGAGCTGCTCGCGGCCCATCTTGGCGGCGGCGATGTCGTTCTGCGACAGCATCAGGTCGATGATGTCGCCGGGGATCAGGCGGACCGTCACGAACACGATGACGCTGGCGAAGAACAGGGTCGGCACCAGCGCCAGCAGGCGTCGGACGATGTAGGCCTGCATCAGGCGCCTCCTCCTGTCACGATGACCTCCCGATCGACAAGCTCGGCATAAAGACGCGCCACGTCGGCGGCGCGCCGCTCGAGGATGCGCCGGCTGTTGAGCGAGCGCTTGTCGGTGACCTCGCCGGCCTCGGCCGACGGCGGCTCGTCGACCACCAGCAGGCGCTGCACGCTGAGGCTCGATCCGCCGCTGCGGCCCTCTGGCCGGCCGTTGAAGGCGGCGAGCAGGCGCTGCAGCGCCGGCCGCCAGGCCGTGGGGCCGCCAGCCTCGGCACAGGCCGTCGCGTCGAGCCACAGCAGAGCGCCGAGAAACGGCCGGTCGGGGGCCGCGATCACCAGGTCGCGGACATAAGGCTGCAGCGCATCGATCAGCCGGGTGCGCAGCGTGGTGGCACGCACCCAGGTGCCCGACGCCAGCTTGAACTCCTCGGACAGTCGGCCGGCGAAGGCGATGCCGGCGACCGGATTGTCCTGATCGACCCAGCGCGCCGCGTCGCCGGTACGGAAGAAGCCTTCCTCGTCGAACGCCGCCTGCGTCGCCGCCGGATCGCGATAGTAGCCCGCCATGACGTGCGGACCTTTTACGCGCAGCTCGTAGCGATCACACGCCGGCACCAGCTTGGCCGCCGCACTGGGCGGCGGCAGGCCAAGCAGGCCCGAGCGGTCGACGTTCCAGTAGACCATCAGGCCCACGCTGGTGGTCTCGGTCATGCCCCAGCCGCAGCCGAACGGCAGGCGCTCGCCGAGCTGGCCGACCGCCAGCGCCTGCAGCCGGTCGAAGCTTTCCTGCGGCAGGAGCGCCCCGCCGTAACCGAGCCCGCGCAGGTTCTTGAAGAATTTCTGGCGCAGGTCGGCGTCGCGCTCGAGCGCCTCGAGCAGCATCGGATAGGCCGCCGGCACGGTGGCGAAGCCCGACGGCGAGAGCTCGCGCAGGTTCTCCAGCGTCTCGTCGAAGCGGCCCGGCAGCGGCAGGCCGCCATCGATGTAGAGCGAGCCGGTCGAGCGGATGACGCCGTTGAAGTTGGAGTTGCCGCCCCAGGCGTGATGCCACGGCAGCCAGTCGAGCGAGACGCCGACCCGGTTCTCGTCGAGCGGCTCGCCCAGCGAGCGGTTCATCTCGGTAGCAGCGGCGAGATTGCCGTGGGTGTTCAGCACGCCCTTGGGCTGGCCGGTCGAGCCTGACGTGAACAGAATCTTGGCCGGCGTGTCCGGCCCGAGATGCAGCCGGCGCTCGGCCACCGCGGCATCGATCGAGGCGGTGGCCAGCGCGCCGAAGGCGAGCCCGCGGCCGTCGTCATAGCGGCCATCGACCGTGACGACGCGGGCGCCGCGCGCCGCGACGCACCTGAGAGCGGCGCCATAGACCTGCGAGTCCTGGGCGAACACCAGCGCCGGCTCGATCAGCGCCAGCGCCTGCTCGAGCCGCGCCGGGTCGGCCGAGCGCGACAGGTTGGGCGACAGCGGCGCCACCAGCGCGCCGGCGCGCTGGGCGCCTAGCATCAGCAGTGCGTACTCGAGGCTGTTGTCCGACAGGATCGCGATCGGAGCGCCGCCCGGTCCGAAGCCCTGGGCAATCAGCCAGGAGGCGACGGCGCCGCTCCTGGCCCACGCCGCGGCATAGGTCAGCCGCTGCCACGCCCGGTCGGGTCCGCGCCGCTCGGCGAGGAAAGTGACGTCGGGCCGGCGCAGCGCGGCGCGCTGCAACAGGTCGATGATCAGCGGCAGATCGGCCGGCAACTCACGCCCGGCCGTCAGCACCAGCGTGCCATCCGCGCGCCGCTCGACCGAAACCGCCGGCTTGGGCCGGTTAAGCACGCGCATGGGGGCGACGTGACTCACCCGCTCGATCCCTCCCGAACCTCTCAGCCCCTGCCCGCCCTGTACGGGACTCGTTGGGCTCAGGCTGCCGGGATTGCAGGCGCGGCGCAAGGCTGCTCATGCTCTTCCGAACCGCCGGCGCGCCCGCCGGTCCAGACGGAAGTCACTCGGAAGCCCCCAGAAACCGGTGAAAATTTGCGAGCTTAAGACCCGATCAGCCGCTTCTTCAGCTCGCCGGCGATCAGCTCGTTGCTGAAGGCGTTGGGATGGCCGTCGTGCGGAATGAGGAGCTTCGAGACGTCGTACATCCAGGTCAGGCGGTCGACGGCGAGCAGCGGCATTCCCTCGCGGCGCAGCCGGCTCAGAACTGAGACGAGCTCCTTCTGGTCAATCCCGGCGCCGCCCCACGAGCCTGCATTGGCGTGCTCGTCCGGCCAGGAATAGACCACGATCAGGGGTGCGTTGAACTTCTCGCGCGCATACTGCTGCAGGCGGGACAGGATCGCGACGAACAGCTCCATCTGCTCGTCCTGGCGCTGCTTGCGCCCGATCGCATCGACGAAGGCGAACTGCTCGCCCAGCAGATAGCGGGCGCCGGCGATCGGGTTGAGCAGGCGGTATTCGTTGAACGAGCCGGTGTGGCGCAGCACGCCGTTCTCCAGCACGTAGCGCGGCGAGGAGCCGAGCCAGGAGCCGTCGCCGGTGACGCGGGCGAGCTGGGCCGGGATGATCCAGGTCACCACCGCCTTCACCGGATGCTTGGCGTAGCGGTCGAGCAGGCCGCTGTCGAACAGGCGCAGCAGGTGGTTCGGGCCATAGCCCGGCACGCCGAGATTGACCCCCCGCACCTTGTAGTTGTTGGCCTTGGCGAACTGCGCCGCCAGTGATTCCTCGTCCACCAGCCCCTGGCCGAATATGAACGAATCGCCCAGGAACAGGTAGGTGTCGGCATCGGCCGGCGCCGTCGGCGTCACCCGCGCCGCCTCGGCATCGAAATGATAGGTCCGACGGTAGATCATCTCTCCGTTCCAGGTCGCCGTCGCGATCGCCTCGGAGTTGGGCAAGGGCCGGAAGCCCATGATCGGGTTGGGCTGTGGCCACCAGCGCGGCTCGGTCAGGCGCACCAGCCCCTGGCCCATGGGCGTCGGCGTCAGCAGCCCGGCGAAGCCGTCGAGCAGGGCGAGGCCCAGCGCCACGGCCCCGACCAGCAGGGCGCCGCTACGCCAACGGTTGCCGCGGAACAGCACGACACCGGTCAACCCAAGCAGGGCCGCCACCAGGCAGGTCCACAACGCGGACGGCAGCAGCATGGCGGCTGCCGCCAGCACGCCGGCCATCGCGGCCGCAAGCCAGAGATTTCGACCGACGCCGGCCATTGACCTAGGAATGCCCCACAGAAGTAGGCTGCGGTGTAAGGGTTTGGCGGGAAAACATCAATGCGCGGGAAATTGCCCTTTGCGGGCCTCCGGGGGTCGACCTGACGAGCCTCATTGCCTGCCCGGTCGCCGCGCGACCGTGCCGGGCGATTGCGGCGCCCACGTGATCAAGATCGAGCCACCGGGTAAGGGCACTCCTCGGCGGCGTGATCAACATCGCCACCCGAACGCTGAGCGGGAGGGTTCGCTGAGCCTTCGGCTGGAGCCCCTGGCCGGCGACCTCGGCGTCGCAGACTTCAATCGGGTGACGCGCGGTTCTACAATTCGGCAATGCAGTTGCTTAGTCGTGGGTCGGCAACGACGGTGAGGGCACGCCGCAAAGGCAACCCGGAGCCGCATCGGCCGCGTTCCTCGCATCGCCGCGAGCACGAGCGGCGGGTCAACCGCAACATGGACTGCGTGCAGGCCCACCTCTCCGAGGACCTCACGCTCGACAAGCTGGCCGCGGTCGCGGCGTTGTCGCCGTTCCATTTTCATCGTGTCTTCGCCTCCATCACCGGCGAGACATCGTCCGGCGGGGTCCGTGCGGTGCGGTGCGAGCTCCGCCTCCCCGGCCGGCCCTCTCCCTTGCTCTCCTCCCCAGCTTCGCTGGGGAGTTGTCGCCGTTCTACGGCGACGGAGGAGCCATGAGTCGTGACCCCATGACCCCTCCGCCCCGCATGACGGGGCACCTCCCCAGCGAAGCCGGGGAGGAGAATGAAAAGCCCGCCCATATACGAATGTCCTGCTCTGAAAGCGCGCGCGACCAGTCGCCCGCGGCGTGGCGGCAGGAAGCACGGCACCTCGGGCGCTCCGGGACGATTCTCGCCGTCAATCAGCTCGCCCAGCTCGCCATTCCCTTCGTGACGGTGACGATGACCGGCCAGCTCGGCGTCGCTCCCCTCGCGGCGGGCGGCGTGGTCGGCAGCATCGGGCTGCTGCTGTTCATCACCGCGCTCGGCGTGATGCAGGGCCTGATCCCGCAGCTGAGCGCCAGCCTGGGCGCGAAGGACCTCCAGGCAGCCGCGCGCACCGTGCGCGGCGGCTTGGTGATCGCCGTCGCGATGGGCCTCGGGGCGACCGTGATCATGGCCGGCGTGCCGTGGTGCCTCGCACGCGCCGGGCAGGATCCGGCCGTGCTGGCGGAGGCGCGACGCTTTATCCATGCCCTGCTGCCGGGATACCTGCCGGGCATCGTGGCGATCGCGCTCCGCTTCTTCCTGATCGCGGCGAACGACCTTCGCTGGCTGAACGCGATCATCATTGCCGGCACGGCCTTCAATCTGGCCTCCAACCTGTTCCTGGCCGGCGGCCGATTCGGGCTCGACGGCATGACCGCGATCGGCATCACGATTGCCATGACCAACTGGCTGATGCTTGGTCTGCTGATGACGGCAGCGGCCCGCTCGCGGCATGTCCCGCCGGGCGTCCTGAACCGGCATACCGGCCTGGCGATGCGCGAGGCACTCCGGCTCGGCATCCCCGTCGGCGCGATCTTCTTCACCGAGACGCTGCTGTTCACCGGGTCGAGCGTGCTGATGGGCACCTTCGGCAAGGCCGCGCTCGCCGCCCACGGCATCGTCCTGCTGTGGCTCAACATCGCGCTGATGATTCCCATCGGCATCTCCCAGGCCGCGATGGCGCGCGTCGCCGCCCTGATGGGGCAGCGTGACTTCGCGACCTTGCGGCAGGCCGTGCTGGTCTCGCTGGTGATCGGCTTCGCGCTGTCGATCGCCATCGGCATCGTGCTGATGATCGGCTCGAGCGGGCTGGTTCTGCTCACCTTGGGAACCAATTCGGCCGCCGACCAGGAGGTGATCACGGCAGCGCGCGGCTTCTTCCGGTTGTGCGCGATCACCCAGCTCCTGTCAGGTCTCGTCATCGTCATGGCGAGCATCCTGCGCGGCCTGCGCGACACCAACAGCGTCCTGTGGTTCGTCATGCTGATCTATTGGGGTGCCGGCCTCGGCGGCGCCGTCCTGTTCGCCTTTCCCCTGGGGCTCGGCGGCACAGGAGTTTGGCTCGGCATCACACTCGCCTTCGTCTTCGCCGTCACGCTGCTCACGGTGAGGTTCGGGCGGGCAATCTCTAGATTGCCGCGGCCCGTAGGCACCGCGCCGGGCACCGCCACGTCCCTGTCGTGACCAGGACAAGAAGGCTCGAGCGTCAGGCGCCGGCGCGATCCGGGGAAGCGAGGCGTCTGCTCATATGGACGGCGGTGCCGCTGTTCAGCACCTCCTCGCGGTCGATCCGATAGCCCAGGCGCTGGTAGAGCGTGACGTTCGCGGCAAAAAGCTTGTTGGTGTAGAGGCGCACCTCGCCGTAGCCCGCCGCGACCGCCAGTCGCTCGGCGTGAGCGACCAGCGTGCGGCCGAGGCCCTGGCCCTGGAAGGCAGGCGACACGGCGACGTTCTCGATCAGGAGGTGGTCGGTCTCGGCCACGGTCTCGATCAACGCCGCCAGCTCGCCCTCCTTGTAAAGGAGGTCGATGCGATGATCGCGCAGCGCCGCCTCGTAGTCAGCGCGCATCGGCAACGGCTCGCGGCCGGCGACTGGAACCCACTTGGCATAAGCGAGCCGGGTCAGCGCGCGGATCGCCGGTGCGTCGGCGGTGACGGCGCGGCGCAGCCCTTCGATGGGCTTGTCGTCGGGAGCGACGCGCTGTGGGATGTTCATGGTCAATTCTTGCGTCCGTTGCGTCAGTGCGTCAGTGGACTTTGGAATCAATAACTTGGCACTGACGCAAGAACGCGTGCTGACGCACGCTTACGTCGGTCGCTTCGGATTGCATCAGCAAGTTGGTCACAGCGCCTCTCTCTCTCTCGTTGGCACGCGTCGCACGTCGCCTCTCTCCTACCGCAGGAAACGGCGACGCGGAACGCTGGCCTGCCTTGCTGGCTTGCGTCTGCTGCCAATATCCGTGCAATCAATTGCACGGGGTTCACGGCTCGCGATCGAGCGCTCGATCTGCCGCATGCTGCTTCGGGATACGGCGAAGCGGAACGCCGGCCTGCCGCGCTGGTTCGCCTCTGCCGCCACTATCCATGCAATCGGAACTGCTTGCCCCCGGCGCACGGGCGATTGCGCGTCGGCACGGCAGAATGGAGCCGAGTTGGCGCCACGTAAGCCAATCATGCTCTAGGCCTCCGGAATCGAGCGGTCGACCTGCCAAGTGGCGCCGGAGACGGTCGGTTCGAGACTCAGCCGGCCAACGATCTGTTCCAGCGCCTGGTCGGTGCGCTTGCCGGCGACTGCCTGGGCGGTGACGGTCACCTTCGACGTGTCGGGAATGTCCTCGCTGTCGATCCGGCGCAGGCCGAGCCCGGCCTGGGTCAGCGACTGCAACAGCAGCGCGCGCATGTGCGCCTCCTCGCTGCCGCGGCAGGTGATCTCGATGCGATACCAGGTCTCGGCGTTGGTCGCGGCAAGCAGGCGGCGGTTGAGCCTCGACACGATCGGCCGCAGCGCGAAGTTGACGACGATCACGAAAGCCGCCGCCAGGGTGCCCGGCCCGAACAAGCCGCCGCCGACCAGCGTGCCGACCATGGCCGAGCACCACAGCGTCGCAGCCGTGTTCAGCCCGTGCACGTTGATGCCCTCGCGCAGGATGACCCCGGCGCCCAGGAAGCCGATGCCGGTCACCACCTGCCCGGCGACGCGCGTCGGATCGCCCTCGCCGACCAGCCCGGAGAAGGCGACGAAACCGCACGCGCCCAGCCCCACGAGGGCATTGGTGCGCAGTCCCGCCATCTTCTGGTTCCACTGCCGCTCGAAGCCGATCGCCGAGCCGAGCAACAGGGCAACAACAAGCTTCAGGGCCATCAGGGGCAGCGCGGCGAGGTCGAGGATCATCGGGCCGTCCTACCCGCAGGAACGTTACGCATTCATGACGTTCGCGGGAAGCGCGCTTCCGTGGCTCATGCGGCAGGGCATCTGCATACGGCAATAACGCCGTCTTCCCGACCGAAACCGAGCGCAGCAGAGGGACCTTTCTTGTTGTCGCTTCAACAAGATAAGGTCCCTCGACTGCGCCGCCCTTTGGGGCGGCTTCGCTCGGAATGATGGAATTTTGGCCGTACGCGAATGCCCTGCGGATCGCGAGCCGTCTACGGATTGATGACGGGCCGCCGTTCGACTAGGCGTAAGCCTCGCCGCCTTTAGTCCGAGGCCGCCACGTCTGAACCCCTGCAGGTAACATGAGCACATCCGACATCACCCGCGTTCCGAACAAGAAATTTCCCGCCAAATCGTCGGTGGCAATCTATCGCCTGCCGGGCGGCGGCGGCTTCCTGTGGGCCGTGGCGGTATCGCCCGACCGCACCCGGGACATTCGCGTCCAGACGCTGGGGGCGCTTGGGGTCATCGATACATACCTGAAGGAGGCCGGTCTCGACCGCACCCGCATCGTCAAGGCCGAGATCGTGGTGACCGACCACGACAACAAACCGGCGTTCGACGACGCCTGGGCGAGCTGGATGCCGGCGGGCTACGGGCCGGTCCGGTCCTTCGTGCAGTCGGTGATGCCGGAAGGCGACCTGATCGAGATCATCATCACGGCCGCGCTGCCGGCCTAGAGCCTAGTCCAGCTTCGCGCCGGAAGCCTTGATGATCTTCGCCCACTTCGCGGAGTCCTCCGCGAGGAACTGACCGAATGTCGCGCCGAAGACCGTGCCGGGCTCGGCGCCGACTTCGGCGAGGCGCTTCTGCATATCCGGCGATTGGAGAATGGCGGCGACGTCCTTTTCCAGCTTGGCAAGGATCGGCGCCGGTGTCTTCGCCGGCGCCACCAGGCCGAACCAGGAGAAGACCTCGAACCCGGCGAGGCCGGATTCGGCGACGGTCGGAACGTCGGGCAGCGCTGCCGCGCGGCGGGCGCCGGCGACCGCCAGGACGTTGATGCTCTTGCGCTGCACCTGCTGCAGGACGCCCGGCATGTTGTCGAACATCATCGCGATATGCCCGGCGACAAGGTCGTTCATCGCCGGTGCCGCGCCCTTGTAGGGCACGTGGACGATGTCGATGCCGGCGACGCTCTTCAGCAACTCGCCGGTGAGATGATTGGTCGATCCGTTGCCCGAGGATCCGAAATTGAGGGTGCCGGGCCGCGCCTTGGCAAGGGCGATGAGCTCCCGGACATCCTTGGCCTGCAGCGAAGGATGCACGACGAGAACGATCGGCACGGTCGCGACCAGCGCGATCGGCGCGAACGCCTTGACGGGATCGAGCGGCAGGGTCTTGTAGAGCGCCGCGTTGATGGTGAGCGGCGGTGGAGCCGAGAGCAACAGGGTGTAGCCGTCGGGCTCCGAGGCCGCGACCACCTCCGCGCCGACATTGCCGCCGGCGCCGGCGCGATTCTCGACGAGAAACTGCTGGCCGTTCAGGTCCGACAGCTTTTGCGCCAGCATGCGCGCAATGATGTCGTTGGAGCCGCCGGCCGGAACCGGAACCACGATCCTGACGGGGCGGGACGGGTAGGCCTGCGCCATCGCGGCGGCGCTGAGCGCCACCAGGCAGCAGGCAGTCAACATGGTACGGATGAAATGGCAGCTCATGGTATCGACGTGGCCTCCCCGGCGCAGGGCGTTCGAGCTTGGACGCCCACTCATTCTCCTCCCCCGCAATCAGGGAAGGTGCCCCATAGGCGTTAAAATGCAAAGGGACCTCACCCTGAGGAGCGGCCTGCCCTTCGACGCGCTCCCCTCCTCACCCTGAGGAGCCGCGCACAGCGCGGCGTCTCGAAGGGCGAGGAGGGGAGCTTGCTCAGGATGAGGAGGCCGCGTCTCGATTCGGGCGAAGTAACCTTCGCCCTTTGGTCGGCAACAGTGAAGGACGCTGGGTAATGTCTCAGTTCGAATTTTCGGGATGGCTACTGCCATTACTCGCCCCGCTCGCTCCTCCTGATCTGCTGCGCGACCTGCGGCATCACCTGGTCCAAAAGAGCCAGGCAGTCTCGATAGCCGGCCAGGCCGAGTTCATAGGGGTCCGGAATGCCGCCTTGATGTTCGTTTGCGACAATCACGTGCGCCAGGTCGGCGCCCATAGCGGAACGGACCTTGTCGGCCTCGTCGTGGCCGACACAAACGATCCATCGGTACTGACCGAGATCAAGGTCCCCGATCCAGCGGCTGACATGGCCGCTCAAATTGACCCCACGCTCCTTCATGCACGCGACCGAGCGGTAGTTGGCGGGGCGTCCTGCCAGCTCCTTCGTCAGGCCAGCACTTTCGACTAGGAACGCGGTGCCAAGATGCTGCTGAAGCACCACTTGCATCATCGGGCTGCGGCTGATGTTACCGACACAGACACAGAGGACTTTGCGACCCATGGTGGCTCCTAGACTTCCTGCTCTTTGTAAGCTCCACGCGGTCCTTGGGGGAGGGATGAGTAAGCGTCCAGATGCGAGTGGCATGCCTTGCGGCGCCTGTCGATGACCCTTGACTCGGAGCACCGGTCCCTCAAGTCGTCGCGCGCGTGCACCTTCCCCCGTCGCTGGCCGATTGCTAGACAGCAAGCCTCTCGGGGGGACTAGCACCATGGCCAATACGCCCGTCGATATCCTGATCGTGGGCGCCGGCGCGTCCGGCGCGGCGGTGGCGTGGCGGCTGTCGGAGGCGGGCTTCCGCATTGTCTGCCTCGAGCAGGGCGGCTGGCAGAAACCGGACGAATACTCGACCACCTTCCCCGACTGGGAATTCCGCGGCGCCACCAGCTTCAGCTTCAACCCCAATGTGCGCGCGCTGCCCGAGGATTATCCGGTCAACGACGCCGAGTCCGACATCACGCCGCTGATGTTCAACGCGGTCGGCGGCAGCACCATCCATTGGACGGCGCATGCGCCGCGCTTCCATCCTTCCGACTTCCGGGTGAAGAGCCTCGACGGCGTGGCCGACGACTGGCCGATCTCCTACGCCGACCTCGAGCCCTACTACGATCTCAACGATGCCTGGATGGGCTGCTCGGGCATCGCCGGCGATCCGGCCAATCCGCCGCGCACCAAGCGGCCGATGCCGCCGCTGTCGCTCGGCCCGGACGGCGAGCGCCTGGCGCGCGCCTTCGACCGGCTGGGCTGGCACTGGTGGCCGTCCGACTCCTACATCAACTCGATCCCCTATCGCGGCCGCGGCGCCTGCAATCATTGCGGCCCCAACGGGCTGGGCTGCACCCAGCGCGCCAAGGGCTCGACCGACATCACCTACTGGCCGGCGGCGATCGCCAACGGCGTCGAGCTGCGCACCGGCGCGCGCGTCTGCGAGATCGCTACCGGCCCCGACGGCCGCGCCACCGGTGCGCATTATTTCGCGGCCGACGGCACCAGGCAGTTCCAGCCGGCGCGGCTGGTGATCCTGGCGGCCAACGGCATCGGCACGGCGCGGCTGATGCTGCTGTCGAAGGGCGTGCGGCATCCCGACGGGCTCGCCAACTCGAGCGGGCTGGTCGGCCGCAACCTGATGTTCCACCCCTGCGCCATGATCACCGGCTTCTTCGACGACGGGCTGGCGCCGACATGGCAGGGCGCGCTCGCCAACATCCTGCTGAGCCAGGAATTCTACGAGACCGATCGGGCGCGCGGCTTCGTGCGCGGCTACACCTTCCAGATGGCGCGCGGCAGCGGGCCGGCGGTCACGGCGATGGGCCTCAACCTGCCGCCGGTGCGCTGGGGTGCCGGCCATCACGCCGAGTTCGCCCGCCGCTTCGGCAAGTCGACGATGATCGCCGCGCACGGCGAGGACCTTCCCGAGGCGCACAACCGGGTCGAGCTCGACCCGGTGCTGACCGATTCGCACGGCATCCCGGCGCCCAGGATCTTCTACAAGCTGTCGGAGAACTCGGCGCGGCAGATGGCGCACGCCGTCGAGACCGCCGGGACGGTGCTGCGCGAGGCCGGCGCGCACACGGTCCAGGCGACGCCGCTGCTGCGCGCCGCCGGCTGGCATCTCATGGGCACCGCCCGCATGGGCGACGATCCGGCCGGCTCGGTGGTCGACCGCAACGGCCGCGCCCACGACGTCGACAATCTCTACATCGTCGACGCCAGCATCTTCGTCACGGGTGGCGCGCTCAACCCGACGCCGACCCTGCAGGCGATCGCGCTGCGCATCGCCGACCACATTCGTCTCGCGCACGCCGACCTGCGCGGCGCGGCCTAGGGAGCAAACGATGACGGATACAGGATCGCCGTCCGACACGAGGGCGCTCACCCAGACTGAGCGCAGCGCGCTCAGCGCCCTGATGGACCGGCTGGTGCCACCGATCGACGACCTGCCCGGCGCCGGAACGATGGCGTTGCTCGCCGAGGTCGAGGCGATGGCCGGCCGGCACGCGCCGTACCGGCGCGCGCTGCTGCATATCGCGGACGCGCTCGGCACGGCCGCCTTCTCCGCCCTCGACGGTGCCGCCCAGGACGCCGCGATCAGCCGCTTCGAAAAGGCCGAGCCCATGACCTTCGAGGCGGTGCGGGCCATGGTCTATCTCGCCTACTACGGCAACGGGCGCGTCCACCAACGCATCGGCTGGCGCGGCGGGCCCTTGCAGCCGCACGGCTTCCCCTTGCCGCCGTTCGACGAGCTGGTGCTGGAGACGACCCGCAAGCGCCAACCGCTGTGGCGGCAGGTCTGAAACACCTCCCCAACGAAGTTGGGGAGGTGTCGGCGTAATCGCCGACGGAGGGGTCAGGAGTCTCAGTGGGGCTCTCGACCCCTCCGCCCCGTAAGACGGGGCACCTCCCCGGCGAAGACGCCAGGGAGGAGTCCGACTACGCCGCCACCGCGAGGCCCGTCGTCTCGTCGACGCCGGTCTTGAGGTTGATCACCTGGACCGCCGCGCCCGAGGCGCCCTTGCCCAGATTGTCGAGCGAGGCCACCACCAAAATGTTCTCCTCGGCGTCGTTGCCGTAGACGGCGAGCTCCATCGAGTTGGTGTCGATCAGCCGGTCGGCGCGCAGGAAGCGGTCGCGCTCCAGCCACTTGCGGTCGGCGAGCGGCCGCACGGTGACGAATTTCTCGCCCGCATAGTGATCGGCCAGCACCTTGTGCACGTCGGCCGCCGTCACCTTCTTCGCCACGATGTCGCGCGTGATCGGCACCATGACCAGCATGCCCTGAGCGTAGTGCCCGACCGACGGCACGAACAGCGGTGCGTGCTCGAGATGCGAGTACTTCTTCATCTCCGGCACGTGCTTGTGCGCCAGCTCGACACCGTACAGGCCGAACGGCTCGACGTCCGGGTCCTCGTGAACGGCGATCAGCTCCTTGCCGCCGCCGGTGTAGCCGGAGACGCCGAACACGGCGGGCGTCGCGTCGGCGCGCACGATGCCGGCGTCGACCAGCGGCCGCATCAGGGCGATGCCGCCCGTCGAGTAGCAGCCGGGATTGCTGATCCGCTTGGACTCGCGCAGCTTCTTGCGCTGCGCCTTGTCGAGCTCGGGGAAGCCGAACGTCCAGCCGTCGGCGATGCGGTGTGCCGTGCTGGCGTCGATCACGCAGGTATCGGCGTCACCCAGCGCCGCCATCAGCTCCTTGACCGCGGCGTCGGGCAGGCAGAGCACGGCGATGTCGGCCGCCTTGGTGATCTCGACGCGCTTGGCGAGATCCTTGCGGTCGGCCATCGGCAGCTCGAGCAGCTCGATGTCCGGCCGATCCTTCAGCCGCTCGTGGATCTTCAGCCCGGTGGTGCCGTGCTGGCCATCGATGAAGATCCTGGTCTTGTTGCTGGTCATGGTCTTCTCTCGCGCAAGTTGGAGGCCTTCTGGAACCGGCCGACTGGAGAAGAAGGATGATGGGAAAGCCGCTCGATCCTCTCCAGCGGCTTCACAATGACGGCGCGCTGTTACGCGCGCGCGTCTTCACGCCGCTTGTAAAAGCGGCGGCGTCGCGACCGGAAGGGAGCGAACGGCTTCATGGTGGACGCGGATATTTCACCGGCGGGGGCCTGTGTCAAGCCCGGGAAGCGGCTGACCCGAATTGCCGGGCAAGCGTCGTGTCCTGCCATACGCAGCCGGAAGCTGACCGGCGCGAGCTTTCCTACCTACGCTCACGTCGGCAAGGCGAAGCTCCGATGGTTCACGGGCGAGGATCTGATCCATCGTTTCGAATCGTCGCCCGGCAGCTTCCGCGCCTTTTGCCGCGTCTGCGGCTCGATGGCGCCGGGACAGGCGCCTTATCTAACAACCGTGATGTCGCTCACGAGGAGCGCGCCGAAGGGAAAAGCTCCGCCAAGGTCCCGACCGCGCGCTCCGCCTCGGCGCGGTCGGGCGTCTCGTCGGTGACGTCGTAACCCTCCATCTCGCCGCCGGCGAAGGACTGGACGACGATCCCGTCGCGTCGCGGCACGGTCAGGATATGCCGGTAGACCAAGCCGTAGCGCACGTCGGGTTGCGGGATCAGGCGGGCGATCTGTCCGCGCACCGGGACGAGCGTCTCGTCCCGCCATAGCGCCCGAGCGCCGTAGCCCGTGCAGTTGATGACGACCTTTTTGCCCAAGGCGGCGATCTGCGACGGCGAGGTGAACTCGGCGCGCCGGAACTGGCCGCCGGCGATGAAGAAATCGTTGAGCAGCGTGCGGCCATAGTCGGGAATGTTGAAGATCATGATCTCGCTGCGGGCGACGGAGGCCGCCGTGAACGGCGAAGCCTCGGCCGGCACGCGGCGCCAGATCGGCGTGATGTCGGCTATGCGCCGTCGATAGGAGACGAAGTCCAGGGCTGGCCGGGCAACGGAAGGGCTGCTCGCGCCGCTGTCCGCTCCGGCCGGAGGTGCGGGTGGGGTTACGCTGTACTGGTCGACCCATTCCACCGGCGTGCCCGGCAGTCCCAGGTAATCGCGGTGCGTCTTGAAGGCGGTGCGCGCCATATCCTCCCACACCGTTCCAAAACCCGCATCCGCCTTGTCGGCCAGCGCGACCCGCGAGTCGGGAGTCCATTCGCCGGTGGCCCTGGCTGATGTGGTCAACGGCAACTGGTCGCGGGCATAGATCGTCACGCGCGCGCCGGCGCGCTGGGCGAGGGTCGCCGAGGTAAGGCCGAGTGCGCCGCAACCGATCACCGCGACCTCGGTGGGACTGCCCTGCATCGCCAGCCGCACCGCCCGGGCGCTGGAGCCCCAGGACAGCGACCAGCCGCTGCCGCCGTGTCCGTAGTTGTGCACGATCAGCATGTCGCCGAGCCGCTCGGTATCGACGCGCGGCCCGGCCGGCCGGAACGGCCTGAGGCAGACGGCGATGTCGATGATCCGGTCGGTTCGCGCGCGGATGGGCACGAGCGACGGCGCGGCCTCGAAGGACGATCGGCCGGGCACCTGCGAACAGGCTGCTGCCAGCATGCCGCCGCCAAGGACGGAAGAGGCCTGCAGCAGCCCGCGCCGGCTCAAGCGCGCCTTCTCGCCCATTCCTGATACGGTCGTCGCGAATGCCGGACGGGCGGCCGCCGGCTTCTCTTGGCAATCAACCCGAAGGCGGATTGTCGGGCGGCTCGCCTTTGCAGGCTCGGCTCGTGAGCCAGCAACTGGTTCCCCTGATCGAGCGTCGCTTGGCGAGAGGCGCCTGGCCCAAGTCCGTGCCCGAAATGCCCGCTATCCATCCGGCACTGGCGAAAGGATACCGTCGCGCCGTCTTCCCCTGCGGCTTGTCGATCGATAGTGATCATCCGGCGAGCCAATGATTACGCGGCTACGCCTGGTTCCGATCGGAATGACGGTGCTTTTGCAGGTTGCAAATGCCGACCGGGACAACAGGTCTCGCTGATCCGCTTGTCGCTGCAGTCCCCACTCGGACTGGTGTCAGCGTACGGTGACGGTGGTCGTCGAGGCCTGGGCCGGCGCGGTGTAGACCGGGGCCGGGCGCGTGACCGTGGTCGTCGCGCCGGACGGCGTGTTGTAGGTGGTGGTCGTGGTCGCGGCTGCGGGAACCGGGCTCTGGACAGTTCGTGATTCAACGGCGCACGCCGACGTGCCAGCGGCCAACGCCAAGCAGATCAACAACCGTTTCATGAAGTCCTCCTTGCGTGCCGACCTCGACAACGGCGTCTCGGAGGAACGGTTCCGGACCGTCCAGCCGGAACGCGGCGCTCTATTTCCGGTCGGGATGCCAGACTCCGTCCCAGTCCGCCGGCGCGCCGTGCTCGGCGAAGCCGCGGCAGCGCTCGATGAACACCTTGCATGGACCGTCGCCCGGCTTGAGCGCCAGCGCGCGCTCGAAGTGGCGGGCCGCATAGGCGAAGCGGCGGCCGCGATAGGAATCCTTGCCCTTCTCCCACGCCTCGAGGAAGGCGTCGTGGCCCTCGTCGGGCGCCGGACCGAGCGGCTGCCAGAGCTCGAGCACGCCCGACGTGCCGACCGCCACCACGCGATCGACATGGCGCCACACGAAGCGGCTCCTGGCGCGGTCATGGACCTCGCCGCTTGCCAGCACCTCGGTGCCGTAGATCTTGTTCAGGCCCTCCAGGCGCGAGGCCTGGTTGGCGACGGCGCCGACCAGCGTGTAGTTGATGCGCTCGCGGGCGCCGACATTGCCGACCACGGCCGGGCCGGTATGCAGGCCGAAGCGGGTGCGAAAGCCCGGCCGGCCGCGGTCGCGCCATTTCGATTCGAGCCGGCGGCTGGCCTCGGCCGCCTCGAGCGCAGCGCGCACCGCGTTGACGACATGGTCGGGATCGGGCGCCGGGGCATTCCAGAACGCCATGATTCCGTCGCCGATATACTTGTCGATCATGCCGCGGTGGTTGGTGATCGCCGTGCCCAGCACCTCGAAGTAGCGCGACAGGCGGCTGGTCAGCAGCTTGGGGTCGATGCTCTCGCTGATGAAGGAGAAGCCCTCGACGTCGGTGAACATCACGGTGAGCTCTCGCTGCTCGCCGCCGATGCCGGAATCCTCGGGCGAGCGCAGGATCTGCGCCACCAGGTCCTTGGAGACGTAGCGGCCAAAAATCTGCAGGCCGCGGCGCATGTTCTCGACCGAGTCGGAGAGCTGGCGCAACTCGGTGATGCTGCTCGACACCGGCACGGGATCGGAGAAATCGAGATTGCGGATGCGCTCGGTGCGCTGGGCGATCCGCCTGACGGCGCGCGACATCAGGAGCGACACGCCGAGCACCGCAAGGGCGGCGATCGCCAGCGCACCGGCAGCGATGGCGGCGGCGCGCTGCAGCAGCACCTTGGATGCGGCCGAGAGCTCCTCGTCCGGCACGGCGACGCCGATCATGAAGGTGCGGCCGAGCAGCGCCGGCATCGACCGCACCAGCAGCCGATAGTCGCGGCCATCCAGCGTGACATTGCGATCGGCCCTGCCGCCCGTGCCGGAAGCCTCGACCAGGAGCCGGCCCAACGCCTGGCGGGCCAGCGCATCCTGCCTGAAGCAGTCGGGATCGGCCGGCCTGCACGGCTCCGACCCGATGAGGGCCCCCGGGCTGCCCGGCGAGGCCATGACGATGGCATTGGGCGTGATCTTGTACTGGGTGATCAGCTCGTCGAGGGTGTCGAGCGAGAAGTCGAAGCCCAGCACACCGCCACGCAGCGGGATGCCGGCCGAGATGCCAACCTCGTCGGCCCAGGCGAATCGGTAAGGCTCGGTAAGGGTCGGCGCCTTGCGGTTGGTCGCATCGATGTACCAGGGGCGCTGGCGTGGATCGAAGCTGGTCGGATGCACGCGCGGCGGCGTGGTGCCGCCGCCGGGCAGGACGAACCACCAGGTCTCCGGCCGCGTTCCCGGCCCGGCCTCGACGCTGCGCACGATGATGGCCTCGCCGTCGGGCGCACCGAATTCTTCACGCTGAGCGATCGACAACAGCGACAGCCGGCCGGCATAGAGGAAGCGGCCGTCGTCGTAGCCGACGAAGGCCGCCTCGACGGCGGGATGGCGGTCGAGCAGGTCGACCAGCTGGCGCCGCCTCTCGTTGTCTGCCGCCTCTCCGGCCGATGCGGCGAAGCTTGGCTGCGCCGCCAGCGTCATGCCGACCGAGACGATGGAGCGCAGGCCACCGGACAGGAAGTTGGATACCGCCGCTTCCAGGGTCGCCATGCGATGCTCGACGCTGCGCTGCTCGAGCAGATCGACCGAGCGCCAGCCGAGCCACAGCAATGCCGAGGAGAGTGGCACCACGACCAGCGCGGTCATCAGCAGGATGCCGACGCTTCCCGCTCGCTCATGGCGATATGAGCGAGCGGGACGCTCGAGGTCCGGAAGAACATTAGGTCTGAGCGTCACGTGCCGCAGCGGAAGCGGACGAACAGGTTGACCTTGTCGGCAAGCTGATGGTCGAGCACCACGAACGGGCCCTTGCAGGTGCGCTCCAGGAAGGGCTGGACGACGTTCCAGTTGCGCTCGCTCTCGCGCTTGGGGTCGGGATCGACGACGACGGTGCCGCGCACCAGCAGCAGCTGATAGTCGCCCGCCGACTCGGCCGGCGCGATGCGCACCTCGTAGAGGCGGCCGTCGACGCGCACCGTCTCGACCCGCGAGCCCTCGAGCGTACCCTTTGACGTGACGCAGGCCGGGAGCCCGAGGACCACTGCCGCCAACGTCAAGACAGGCAGCACACCGCCCTCTTCGCGCCTCTTCACCTTACGCTTGGGACGACGGCGCCACCGCATGGCGCAGTGCCCGGAAACTGCATGCATGTATCTGCTCCAACGGCCCGTTGCGCTGCTTTAGTAGCTGCAGACCCTCGCAGTCCTGGATTGTGGCAGCTACATGGCGCGGACTCACCCATCCGTGCGTTGACGCATTCTGGCAAGGTGTCTTTAATTCGCTTGGGGTGTGAGAATTTGGTAGTTGCATACCGTCGTGCGTCCAGACGCGCGGTGGGCAAGGCGTCCGACTGGGGCGCCTGGCAGCGAAATCGCGACGTGCATGAGGCGCTTGCCCCGGCGCTCAAGGGGGCAGCGATGGCAAGTCTCGTCAACGGTCTCGGCGGCAGCGCCGGCTTCGGCGAAAACTCGATGCCGCTCAACGACGACTCGCCGTCGATCCCCATCGACCTGACATCCCTCTTCGGCCTCACCGGGCTGAACTTCTTCGGCACGACCTATACGGGCCTGTACCTCAACTACAACGGCAGCATTTCCTTCGGCTCGGGCATCACCTCCTTCAGCCCGACGACCATCAGCGGCAACACCAGCGTGCCGATCATCGCGCCGTTCTGGGCCGACGTCGACATCCGCAACACCAAGGATCCGCATCCGGGCACCAACCAGATCTGGTGGGACCTCGACGTCGCCAACAAGACCTTCACCGCCACGTGGGACAATGTCGGCTACTTCAACCAGCACAACGACAAGACCAACGACTTCCAGCTCCGCCTGGTGGGCAAGGACACGCCGGGCGATTTCGACATCTTCTTCATCTACGAGTCGATCGACTGGCTGACCGGCGACGCCTCGGGCGGCACGGGCGGCACGGGCGGCAGCATGGCCCGCGCCGGTTACTCGTCGGGCAACGGCAAGAACTTCAAGGAAATCGCCGAGTCCGGCACGGCCGCGATGGCGAACCTCGAGAGCCTCGGCAACGCGGGCGCGGGCATCTTCCTGTACGAGGTGCGCAACGGCGTGGTGCCGCTGTTCACCAGCGCCGGCGACACCGTCGACTTCAACAACCTGACCGACGAGCAGAAGGCGTCGATTGCCGCCGGCAACGACGTCTATGTCGCCAAGGGCGGAAGCGACACGGTCACCCTGCCCAACCCGGCCAACTACAATCAGGTCGTCGGCAAGGACAAGGACAACAACGACATCACGCTCGACTGGGATGACAGGTCGACCTTCGACACCCAGTCGAGGGCTGGCGACACCAGCACGATCAGGGCCGGCAACGGCAGGCATGTCATCCAGACTGGAGCTGGTACCGATATCGTCCTGATCGACGGCGCCGGCGACAACAAGATCATGACGGGCAACGGCCACGCCCTGATCACCATCGTCTCGACCGCCGGCAACAATACGATAGAGGCCGGCGATGGCGAGCTGGACGTCAGCATCGCCACGACAGGCGCCGGAAACAACAAGATCGCGGCCTCCTTCGGCGACACGACCATCGAGGTCGACTCGACCAATGCGACCGGCCTCAACGAGATCACGACCGGCTCGGGCGACGCCGAGATCGACATTCTCCAGGGCAATGCGACCAACAAGATCACCGCGATGAACAGGGGCAAACTCGACATCGAGATCACCTCGACCGGCAGCGGCAACAACGAGATCACCACGGGCACCGGCGCGACGACCATCAAGATCGACTCGACCACCGGGACCGGTTCCAATGCGATCAAGATCGGTACCGGCGAGACCAAGATCGACATCGTCCAGGGCCAAGGGGTCAACCACATTGTGCACGACGCCGGCCTTCTCGACGGCAAGCTGGAGATCAAGATTGAGCTGGCCGACCGGACGGGGAGCAATTCCATCGATCTGAAAGGCAACACGGCCGTCAGCATCCTCGGCAAGCCGACAGTCATCAACACCGGCAGCCAGGTCATCAATGTCATTGATGGCTTCTCGACCATCACATTCGACGGCAACTTCACCGACGCCACGGTGACGGGGTCGTCGTCCGAATTGGACAACCCTTTGATCATGGGGCTGACGCTCAAGAACTTCCGCACCACCCTGGAGATCGAAGCCAAGGCTCATATCGCCGACCTGCGCATGGAGACGGACAGCATCGTGAAGGTGGCGGATGGCGGCTCGCTGACCATCACCCATGTCCACAATGTCGGCACGGGCTCGCTCGACGGCGGACGCATCGACGTCGGCGCGAATGCAACGCTTTTGCTCGTCAACGAGTTCTACGGCACCGTCAATCTCGGGACGGGGTCGAGCACACTGGTGCTCGACCGGCCGGGCGAGTTCGGCTTCGCGCGGACCGCCAACTCGAGGGCGCTGGAGTTCAAGCTGGGTAACATCAAGACCGGCGACAAGATCATCCTCGAGGGATCACTTTCGGAGAACATCACCGTCACATCCGCAACGCTCGGCAACTTTACGCTCGCCGACGGCATCGTCCAGCTCACGCTGGAGCTCGGGGATCTCACGCAGATCGCGGTCGGCTCGATCGACGGCGAGACCGACGCCGCCGGCGTCTATTTCGACGTCAGCAAAGACGGGGCCAATACCGTCCTGACGCTGAAGGACGGCAACAACGTCGACGCGACGATGCAGGGCCCCCAAGTGCGGGCGGCTCACGACCTGACGGGAAGCGGCCTCAAGATCGGCATCATCGGGACGAGCTTCGCGAGCGACAGGGCAGGCGCCAGCAGGGACTGGCTAAACGGCACAATTCCCACGGTCCACCCGCAGCATGATACCGCCGGCCCTGGCGACGACGGCCGTGCGCTGGCTGCCGTGCTGCATTCGATGGCTCCCGACGCAGAGCTGTACTTCTACGGCATAGCAGATTCGGACGACCTCCGGGCGGGTATCAACGCATTGCGCGACTCCAAAGTCGACATCATCGTCGCCAGCGGGATCGTCTACTCCCCCTTCAGCTACTTCCTCAGCCGTCTCGATCCGACGATCAGCGCTGCCGTGCGGGCGGGAATCACCGTGCTGACGGGGGCCGGCAACTCCCGACCGGCCTCTTCGATACAAGGCATCGGGGCCCATCCGGACGTGATTACGGTTGCCGCGATGAATCTGCTGGCGACCCCGACCGAAACGGCGCGTGGCGGCCACTATCTGCCTGCGGAGACCCGCTCCTACTCGTCCGTCGGCACGAACGGCAAGCCCGACGTCACGGGCGTCGATGGCGGTCAAACGACCTTTCCCCTCGCGTTCGCTTCTAACCCGATGTTGAACACGTTGGAGGCCGCGGCGTCCGTGGCTGGCGTCGTCGCCCTGATGATGGATGCCAATCCGCTACTCAAGACGCAGCCCAAGGTGGTCGCCAGGATCCTCGAAGCGACGGCGCTGCAGTTCGGCGCGGCCTCGGACGCGGGCGCAGGCTTTGTCAACACCAAGCAGGCCATCGCCGCGGCGCTGGCGCAGCGGCAGAACTTCCTCGATGCGTCCACCAACAAGATCAGCGGCGCGAGCCTCGCGGTTCCCGACGGCCTGTCCGCGGCCGCGACGGCGGCGCAGCCCGTCTCGGCCGCCCTCTCGGTTCCCGTCGGCAATGCCGGCACCGGGCTGACGGTGATGATGCTGGTCGAGATGGGCCAGGCAGTCACGGTCAGCGGGTCGCCCACCTTCAGCCTCAACACCGGCGGCACCTTCACCTATGACGCGGCGCTGTCGTCGCCCAGCCAAGGCCGGCTGGTGTTCAACTACACGGTTGCCGCAGCCGAGCAGACGAGCCTTCTTTCCGTCACCGCCTTCAACGGGACGATCAAGGACTCGTCCGGCGCCGATGCCGATTTCTCGAACCTGATCGGAAAGGCAACCGGGCTCACCATCAATTCCCCGTTGATCGTGACCGCGGTGACGAGCTCGCACACCGGGCAGGTGACGGCAGGTCAGGCACTGGAGCTCACCATCACGCTCCACCATGGTGCCAGCCTGGTATCGGCAGGCGGCCTGCCCTCCCTGACGCTGAATGTCGGAGCGATCGCCACCTTCGATGCCGCGAAGTCCAACCTGGCGGCCGGCCAGCTGGTGTTCGACTACGTGATCGCGCCGGGCGAAGCGACGCCCAGCCTGACCATCGCCAGCATCGACCTGCCGAACGGCTCGACGATCAAGGACGTCGACGGCAACAATGCCGATTTCGCCTTGGCTCTCGACCAGAATATGGGCGTTCAGATCGGCCCGGCCTTCGTCGCCGCCGTCCTGCCCGAGGTCGAGATGACGGCCGTCGGCGCCGGCCAGACAGTGGAAGTGATGATCGCGCTCAGCCAGGGCGTGGTCGTCGACCTCTCCAAGGGATCGCCCACCCTGACGCTGGGCAACGGCGCAACCGCGACCTACGACGCTGCCGCGTCGGACCCGACCAAGGGCCTGCTGATATTCGACTACAAGGTTGCGGCCGGCGACCAGGCAGCGACCAACCTGCTGGTGACCAAGGTCGCGCTCAACGGCGCGACGATCCGAGATGCCGGTGGCAGCGATGTCGATCTCGGCGGGGCGGCGAACGCACCGACCGGACTGACCATCGGCTCGCCGCTCACCGTCGCCTCGACGGCAGCGTCGAGGACGGGCGTGCTCAACCTCGGCGAGACGGTGACGATCACCCTCACCATGAGCGGCGGACTGCAGGCGTTCCAAGCGAATGGTGGCAGCTTCTCCACCTTTACGTTGAGCGACGGCGGCAAGGCGGTCTTTGACGCCGCCGCATCCGATGCCGCTGCCGGCAAGCTCGTGTTCGACTACACGGTCGCCGGTTCGGATCAGTCGGTCGGCAATCTGGCGATCAGTCAGTTCAACCAGAACGGCGGCGTCTACTTCGACGACAAGGGCAACTTCGCCGACTTCTCGGGCGCGCTCGGCGTTGCGCTCGGCCTGCAGGTCGTGGTGCCCGACCCGGCAACGGCCACGATCGCTGCGACGTCGGCCACGAAGGCCGAGGGCAACAGTGGGACGACCGCCTTCACCTTCACTGTCACTTTGAGCAAGGCGCTGGGCTCGGCCGTCGCGATGGATTGGGCCGTCACGGGCAGCGACACCAACTCGGTCAGCGCCACCGATTTCGCGGGCGGCGGTCCCATGCCCGGCGGCACGCTGAGCTTTGCCGCGGGCGAGACCGCCAAGACGATCACGGTCAATGTGCAGGGCGACACGACAGTCGAGGCCGATGAGAACTTCACCGTGACGCTCTCGCACGCGACGGGCAGCGTCGTTCTCGGCACGGCAAGTGCCGGCGGCACCATCCAGAACGACGAAGCGACGGTGTCGATCGCTGCGACCAGCGCCAGCAAGGCCGAAGGCAATTCCGGCTCGACTGTCTACACTTTCACCGTGACGCGGGGCGGCAACACCTCCGCCACGCAGAGCGTGGCGTGGTCGGTCGCCGGCGTCAGCGCGGATCCCGCCAATGCCGCCGATTTCACCGGCAGTATCCTGCCTTCCGGCAGCGTCACCTTCGCCGCCGGCGAGACGACCAAGACGATCTCGATCAACGTGCTCGGCGACACGACAGGCGAAAGCAGCGAGGCTTTCGCCGTCACGCTGGCCAATGCGTCGGCCGGCCTCACCATCACGACGGCGAGCGCCGGCGGCACCATCCAGAACGACGACACGTCCGTGTCGATCGCCGCAACCGATGCGACCAAGGCCGAAGGCAATGCCGGCACGACCGCCTTCACCTTCACCCTGACACGCAGCGGCGACACCTCCGGCACGCAGAGCGTGGCGTGGTCGGTCGCCGGCTCCGGTACCAGTCCGGCCAACACCACCGACTTCGTGGGCGGCATCCTGCCGGCGGGCAGCGTCACCTTCGCCACCGGCGAGACCGCGAAGGTCATCACGATCAACGTCCAGGGCGACACGACAGGCGAAGGCAACGAAGGCTTCACGGTGACGCTTGCCAGCCCGTCGGCCGGCCTCACCCTCGGTACCACCAGCGCCGCCGGCACCATCCAGAACGACGACACGGCGGTCTCGATCGCCGCCGCCAGTGCCAGCAAGGCCGAAGGCAACAGCGGATCGACCGCCTTCACTTTCACCCTGACACGCAGCGGCGACAGCGGGACGGCACAGAGCGTTTCGTGGTCGGTCGCCGGCTTCGGCGCCACTCCGGCCAACGCCGCCGACTTCGCCGGCGGCACGCTGCCGTCGGGCAACGTCACCTTCGCCGTTGGCGAGACCGTCAAGACGGTCACGGTCAATGTCCAGGGCGACACCCAGGGCGAGAGCAACGAGGACTTCACCGTCACGCTGGCCAACGCCTCGGCGGGTCTCGCCATCGGCACCGCCAGCGCCACCGGCACCATCCAGGACGACGACACCTCGGTGTCGATCGCCGCCACGAGCGCCAGCAAGGCGGAGGGCAACAGCGGATCGACCGCCTTCACCTTCACCGTGACCCGCAGCGGCAGCACCTCCGCCATTCAGAGCGTCGCGTGGTCGGTCGCCGGTTCCGGCGCCAACCCGGCCGCCGCCAGCGACTTCGCCGGCAGCGCGTTGCCAACCGGCAGCGTCACCTTCGGGGTCGGCGAGACCTCGAAGATCGTTACCGTCAACATCCAGGGCGACACCACGAGCGAGCCCAACGAGAGCTTCGCCGTCACCCTGGCCAACGCCTCGGCCGGCCTGATCATCGCCACAGCAACCGCCACCGGCACCATCCAGAACGACGATGCCGGCCCGCTCACTGTCCACGACGATGCCTATGTCGTCCTGCGCGGCAGCACCATCGTCGTCAGCGCCGCCAACGGCGTCCTGTTCAACGACGAGGGCAGCGGCCTCACCGCCTCGCTCAAGACCGCGCCCTCCGTCGGCGGCCTGCAGCTCGCCGCCGACGGCAGCTTCACCTACACTCCGCTGTTCGGCTTCGCCGGCGTCGTCACCTTCGCCTATCACGCCACCAGCGCCGGCAACTCGGCCGACGGCGACGCCGTGCTGTTCGTCGTGCCGACCGTCGCCTCGCCCTCCGCCACCACCCTCGACCTGCTCGCCCTCACCTCCGAGCAGCAGATCGCCGCCACCTACGCCGCCTTCTTCGGCCGCGCCGCCGATGCCGGCGGCTTCGGCTTCTGGGTCGGCGAGTTCAATCGCCTCCTGCCGGTGCAGGGCCCGGCCGCCCTGTTCGCCAACATCGCCTCCTCGTTCGGCATCAGCCCCGAGGCCAAGGCCCTCTACCCCTTCCTCGCCAACCCGTTCGGCGCCACCGACGCCCAGATCAGCGCCTTCCTCGACAGCGTCTACAACAACCTGTTCAACCGATCCTCCGATACCGGCGGCCTCGGCTACTGGACCGGCGAGATCCGCAACGCGCTGGCCAACGGCCAGTTCGTCGGCTCCGTCCTGGTCAACATCATGAGCGGCGCCCAGGACACTGCCGCCGGCAAGGACATCAGCACCCTGATGGGCAAGGTCGCCGTCAGCATCGACTACGTCCACGAGCAGCAGGACCACAACACGCAATGGGCCGGCGTCAGCGACATCATCGCCGCCACCAACCTCCTGCATGCCGTCGCCGCCACCCCGCAATCCATCCTCACCGGCATCAAGACCGCAGAGACCCTGATCGCCAATCACAGCTGACAGGCAGGCTGAACGAGGCGTTCATCCGCTGGAAGCGCCAACTTTGTTCGAAAGCCCACCCGAAACCTTGTCCTGAGGAGGCCGCGTAGCGACCGTCTCGAAGGACGGGCCTCAACGCATTCGCCGGAAAATCGGCATCGACGCAGCGCCCTGTTGCCGACCAAAGGCGGCGGAGCAGCCATACGCTGCGTATCCAGAAGGTCACCTGCTCCAGCGACGTCATCGCCGAGCGAGCGGCACAGCCGAGCCGACTTGCCGGCGGCAGCTTCGCGTCACAGGATGGCGATGGAGGCCATCATGACGACGACCACGGACCTGACCGGCGTGCGCCGCGTTCACGGCTATTGCGGGCTTTGCATCGCGCGCTGCGGCACTATCGCCACGCTGGAGAACGGCCGCTTCACGCGGCTCGATCCCGATCCCGGCCATCCGACCGGCCAGGCGCTGTGCGCCAAGGGCCGTGCCGCGCCCGAGCTGGTCTATCACAAGGACCGGCTGACCCGGCCGCTCCTGCGGACGCGAGCCAAGGGCGAGGCCGATCCGGGCTGGCGGCCGATCTCGTGGGACGAGGCGCTCGACCGCATCGCCCGGGCGATGCGCGAGATCGCCGACAAGCATGGTCCGCAAGCCGTCGCCTTCAGCCAGTCCTCGCCCTCGACCACGGCGATCGGCGATTCGGCGCCGCTGGTGCGCCGGCTGATGAACGCCTTCGGCACGCCCAACATGGTGTGGCCACTCGATCTCTGCGGCTGGGGCCGCGCCTTCGCCACCCGCTTCGCCTTCGGCGTCGCCAGCGTCGGCACTGGCAGCGCCGGCGGCGCCATGGCCGACATCGACCGCTCGGGCTGCCTGATCCTGTGGGGCTACAACCCGTCCTACTCGCGGCTCACCCACGCGACGGCGACCGTCGAGGCGCTGAAGCGCGGCATGAAGCTGATCGTGGTCGACCCGCGCCACGCCGGCCTTGCCAGCAAGGCCGATGTCTGGCTGCGCGTGCGCCCAGGCAGCGACGGCGCGCTGGCGCTCAGCCTCGCCAACCTGATGATCGTCAACGGCTGGTACGATCGCGCCTTCGTGCGCGACTGGACCAACGGGCCGCTGCTGGTGCGCACCGACACCGGCCAGCTGCTCAGCGCTGCCGATCTCGGGGCGAGCGGCGCGCCGCGCGCCTGGGTGGCGTGGGATGCCGCCGCCGGAAAGCCCGTCGTCTACGATCCGGCTGCCGGCCGTTATGATTGCGACACAAGCAGGGGCGACACGGGTGGGCTCGCGCTGGAGGGCGAATACGCCGTCGCCACGCCGAGCGGCACGATCGCCTGCCGACCGGTGTTCGATCACTACGCCGCGCTCTGCCGTCGCTACGATCCGCAGACCGTCGAAGCGACGTGCTGGATCGCGCCGGCCGATCTCGAGCGGGCGGCGCGGTTGATCTGGCACGCCCGGCCGGTGTCGTACTATGCCTGGAGCGGCCACGAGCACCACGACAACACGACCGAGACGGCCCGCGCCATGGCGCTGCTCTATGCGCTCACCGGCAGCTTCGATGCGCCCGGCGGCAACGTGCTGCTGCCCGCGATCCCGAGCCGCTCGATCGGCGGCGAGGAGCTGCCGTCGGCCAAGTCGATGGCGCCGCCGATCGGCCTCAGCGAGCGCCCGCTCGGCGTGGCCCAGACCAACAGCGTATCGACCCCGGATTTCTATCGCGCGGTGCTCGAGGGCATCCCTTATCCGATGCGCGGGCTCGTGGGCTTCGGCCACAACATGCTGCTGGCCCAGGGCGATCCGGTGCGCGGCCGCGCCGCCCTGGCGGCGCTCGACTTCCATGTCCATGCCGACCTGTTCATGAACCCGACGGCCGAGCTCGCCGACATCGTGCTGCCGATTGCCTCGAGCTTCGAGCGCGACGGGCTGAAGATCGGCTTCGAGATCAGCGCCGAGGCGCAGTCATTGGCGCAGTACCGCAGCGCCCTGGTGCCGCCGCCCGGCGAGGCACGGCCCGACACCGACGTGATCTTCGACTTGGCGACGCGGCTCGGCCTCGGCAACCAGTTCTGGGGCGGCGACATCGATGCCGCCTACCGCCAGCAGCTCGAGCCGAGCGGGCTGACGCTGGAACAGCTGCGCGCCGCGCCGGCCGGCGTGCGCGTCGCGCTCACGACGCGCCATGCCAAGCACGCCGACAAGGACGCGGCCGGCAATCCGCGCGGCTTTCCGACGCCGTCGCGCCGTATCGAGTTTTGGTCCGAAACCCTGCGCGCGGGCGGCCATGCGCCGCTGCCCGGGTTCGTCGAGCCGCGCAACAGCCCGCTCGCCCGGCCCGATCTCGCCGCGAGCTTCCCGCTGGTGCTGACCTGCGCCAAGCCGACCCTGTTCTGCCAGAGCCAGTTCCGCGGGCTCGCGGGATTGCGCCGGCGCGCACTGCATCCGGAAGTCGAGCTGCATCCCGCCGCGGCCGCGTCTCGCGGCATCGCGGCGGGCGACTGGATCGAGGTGCGCACCCCGGCGGGAGCGATGCGCGCGCGCGCCCGCTTCAATCGCGACCTCGATCCACGCGTCGTGGTCGGCGAGCATGGCTGGTGGCAAGGCTGCGAGGCGCTCGGCGTGCCGGGCTACGATCCGTTCGCGCCGGATGGCGCCAACTTCAATGCCACGATCGATCCCGCGGCGCGCGATCCGATCAGCGGCACGCCCAACCACCGCTCCAACCTCTGCGAGGTTCGACGGATCAGCGACGCTCGCACCCTGCAAGCGCCATGACATCCGTGCGGTCGATCGGCAGCAGGCAGTCGAGCGTCCTCGACACGGACGTCCATGAGACCTCCACACCGATGCGCTCCGCAAGCAAACGATGCCCTTGTTGCGCTGCTGCAGGATCGCAACCAAGTCCCGCCAGGTCGAGGCATCGCGAGGCGCGCAGCGGCAGGCCCAACGGGGCGAGCCGGGGCGGCAACTCGTCCAACAGGATCGTGTCGATCTCGTAGACGCCGGCGGCGGGCATCACGAGCCCGTCGCCGCAGTAGTCCTTCGCCGGATCGACCTCCACCAGCCCGAGCGTGACGCCGGCGAGAGACGCTCACGAAGCGAGCCTCGCGAGCGAGGCATCTCATCGCCCTCGGTGGCAAGGTCCGCGCGTGGCCGAGAGCCGGCCGATCAGCCCGTCACGCCGGCGCGTTGCGGGCGATGACGGCGCGATAGAAGGCAGCGCTGAGCTTGGGCGTGCGCTTCAGGGTGTCATAGTCGACATGGACCAGGCCGAAGCGGGTGGCGTAGCCGTCGGCCCATTCGAAATTGTCCAGCAGGCTCCACAGGAAGTAGCCGCGCACCGGCACGCCCTCGGCGGTGGCGCGCTGCAGATGGATCAGGCAGTTGCGCAGGTACATGACCCGATCGAGGTCGTAGACGGTGCCGTCCGCGGCCGGCTCGTCGGCGCTCGAGGTGCCGTTCTCGGTGATGAAGATTTCCTTGGCACCCCACAGCCGCTCGACGTGGCGCGGTGCCCAGTAGAGCGCCTCGGGGCCGAGCTTCAGCCACGACGATGCCATGTGCGGATGCGACGCCGGCAGCGGCAGGGTGATGAATCCCGGGCTCGACTCGCTCGCCAGCACGTACTCGCTCGGCGTGTAGACGTTGAGACCGACGAAATCGACCTTGCTCGAGATGATCGCGGGATCGCCCGGCGCAACGCGCGGCGCATCGGCGCCCTGCGCGGCCAGCCAAGCATCGGTGTAACGGCCTTCCATCATCACCGTGAGATAGGGCGCGTTGAGCTCGCGGGTGGCGATCTCGGCGGCGCGCACGTTGTCATCGGTCTCGACCGACGGCAGCGCGACGGCGATGTTCTCTGCCGGCCCCACGATGGTGCCGGCGCGACCGTTGGCGCGCACCGCCTGCACGCCCAGCCCATGCGCCAGGACGGCGTGGTGGCGCGCCTGATTGAGGCGGGCAGGCGGCAATGTCAGGCCGGGCGCGAAGATGCCGTTGCCGTAACCCTCCTGGATGAAGGCGCGGATCTCGTTCAGGGGGAAGAAGCGGTGCACGCGATCGCCGAGGCGGCGCACGACATGCGCGGCATAGGCGCCGAACGCCTCGGCGGTATCGCGCGATTCCCAGCCGCCGCGCGCCTGCAGGGCCTGAGGCAGATCCCAATGATAGAGCGTGGCATAGGGCTCGATGCCGCTGGCGAGCAGGCTGTCGACCAGGCGGTCATAGAAATCGAGGCCCTTGGGATTGGCCGCACCGGCCCCGTCCTGAAAGACGCGCGGCCAGGCAACGGAGAAGCGATAGGCGCGCACGCCCAGCGCCTTCATCAGCGCCACGTCCTCCTCGTAGCGGTGGAAATGGTCGACGCCGCCAGCGCCGGTCGAGCCGTCGCGGATGCGGCCCGGCTGGCGCGCGAACGCCTCCCAGACCGAGAGGCCACGGCCATCGACCTCTGCAGCACCCTCGACCTGGTAGGCCGACGTGGCGGTGCCCCAGAGGAAACCCTCGGGGAATTGCAGGCGTGCCGGAAGTGCGGGCGCACCAAGCCGGGGGGTCGCATTGGCTGTATCGTAAGCCGCGGTCGCGCCGGCAGCCGTCATCCAGGCCCGACGCGTCAGAGGGGGCATCGGACCCGGTCGTCTCGAAAGGTCATCAATGTTTAGTGTAGCATCGGCCGAGCCATTAGCCCATCCGGGTCAACCTCTCGAAATGTCTCGCACGCGTGAGCCTCGAATGAATCGACGCTTGTTGCTGAACGGACTTGCCGCGCTGACGGCGTTCCGGGCGAGCTCGTCGGCAGCCCGGCAAAGGACGACGCCGGTCATCGGCATTCTGGGCGAGGGCAACCCGGAGGACCGTGCGATCGCCCACAATCTGGCGATGTTCCGCCGTGGCTTGCGCCAGGAGGGCTTCATCGATGGCCAGAATGTCGACCTGGTCTACCGCTGGGCCCGCAACCGGCCGGAACGGCTTCCCGCACTCGCCGACGAGCTGGTCGCCCTGGCGGTCGACGTGTTGGTCAACGAAGGAGGCACGATCACCGCCCTCCAGGCCAAGAAGGCGACCTCCACCATTCCCATCGTCTTTCACGCCAGCAACGCCATCGCCGATGGCCTGGTCGACACGCTGGCCCGTCCATCCGGCAACCTCACGGGCGTCAGTCAGTTCACCACCGAGACCTTGACCAAGGCGTACCAGCTGCTCGGCCAGGTGGTGCCGACGGCGAAGGGCTTCGCTCTTGTCTCGACAGGCCAGGCGCCGAGCGTCACCGACCGCGTGCTCCAGGACATCCGGGCCACGACGCCCCTGCCGGTCCGCGAGTTCACCGTCGACAGCGACGCCGATCTCGAGGCCGCCTTTACACAGCTGAAGGCCACGCTATCGGCTGCGATCGTCTTCACCAACGTGAACCATGCCGCGCGCCTGGTTGGTGCCGCCGCACGCCACCGTGTTCCGGCAGTCTATAACCAGCGCGCCTTCGTCGAGGCCGGCGGGTTGATGAGCTATGGCGCCAGCATCCCGGCATCGTACGTCATCAAGGGCCTCTATGCCGGTCGCATCCTCAAGGGCGCCAAGCCACACGACCTGCCGGTGCAGCAACCCAGCCGCTTCGAGCTGGCCCTCAATCTCGGCACGGCGCAGTCTCTCGGCCTTGCCGTGCCGCAATCGATCCTGCTTACAGCCGACGAGGTGATCGACTAGACGCGAGCGACATCACGCGACCCGCAGCGCGCGCAGCAAGGGGAGGCGGTCGTCGATGAAGGCTCGGATGTCTTACTCCCGAACCGACACGCCGTTCAGTCGTTCACCGTTTTGCAGGGCCTGCAGAATCCGACGCTCTGAAGCCGCAAGCACGACGCCACCACCGGTGACCGGGCTGGCGAGGGCGATGTCCGCAGTTTCTTCAGGGTCATCGTCGATGAGATGGCGATTCAGCAAATCGGTGCGATGCTTCGCGTTGGCCGCCGTCTTGTCGTCCTGGGCCGTCTCGACAAGGCCGTGGGCGACGAGGAACATCACGGCATCGAGGAACGCGATTGGCGCCACGCGCTCGCCTGCCAAGCCGTCCCGACGGCAGGCGGCCGAAACCCCGCGCGCAACAGCACGAGGCGCGCACGCAGCGGATCGAGCTCGGCCTGGTAATCCCGGGTGTAGGGGATCGTGACGCGGTAGGAGTCCATCATCGCCACAGTCTGTGCGGGGCGCGCGCGGACGTCATCTCGTCGCTGGGAGCGCGGACGCATCCCGTGCCCCAACCCTTCCCCGTCTTACGGAGGAGGGTTCGAGGTGTGTCCACTCCCTAGCAGTGCCGCTGGGGGAGGTCCGCGCTTCGCGGACGAAGGGGTCATGATCTTAATGGACCGCGGGCGTCCCGCCCGCGGTCCAGAAGAGGGTTACTTCTTCGTCATGTTCCAGAACACCGTGACCGGGGCCAGCATGACGCCGTCGACGCTGGTGCGCAGGGCAAAGGGCTGGCGGTACTGACCGAGATTGATGTGGGTCGGATGCTCGACCCAGTACTTCTGCAGGTCGATCACGATCTGTTTCTGCTTGGCCGGGTCGGTCTCCTTGGAGAACTGGTCGCGCAGCTTCTCGATCGTCTCGTCGCACGGCCAGCCGAACATCGCCTTGTCGCACGAGGCGTTGAAGAACCCGGCCATCACCGGGTTGAGGATGTCGGCAGCCGCCCAGCCCGTGATGAAGGCGTGCCAGCCGCCCTTGTCCGGCGGATCCTTCTTGGTGCGCCGCCCGACCAGGGTCTGCCAGTCCATCGACTGCATGTCGACCTTGAAGCCCGCCGCCTCCATCTGCTGCTTGGCGACCGGCGCCATGTTGGTCAGGATCCCGAGGTCGGTCGACTGCATCAGCACGATCGGCGTGCCGTCGTAGCCGGCCTCCTTCAGGATCTCGCGGGCCTTGGCGGCATTCTGGTTCAGGATGTCCTTCATGCCCTCTTCGGTGGCGAACGGGGTGCCGCAGACGAACATCGGCTTGCACACCTGGTACCAGTTCGGATCGCCGATGCTGGCCTTGAGGAAATCCTCCTGACCCAAGGCCACCGAAACTGCGTAACGGATCTTCGGGTTGTCGAACGGCTTGGCCAGCGTGTTGAAGCGCAAGGCGAACTGGTTGCCGAGCTTGTTGTAGTCGAACAGCTTGACGTTCTTGTCCTTCGCCAGGAGCGGCAGCATGTCGAGGCTGGGCGATTCCAGCATGTCGATCTCGCCGCTCTGCAGGGCGCTCACCTGGGTCTGCACGTCCGGGATCCAGACCCATTCGATGCGGTCGACCTTGGCGAGCTTGGCGCCGGCCAGGCCCGAGGGCGGCTCGGCGCGCGGCTTGTAGGTCGGGTTCTTCAGAAACACGACCTTCTCGCCCGGCTTCCACTCCTTGGCGACGAACACGAACGGACCGGAGCCGATCACGTCCTCGACCTTGATCTGGGTCATGGGGTCGGTATCGGCCGTCTTCTTGGGCATCATGAAGGGCACGTTGGCCGACGGCTTGCCGAGCGACTGCAGCACCAAGCCGTAGGGCTCCTTCATCTTCATCTTGAAGGTCCGCGCATCGACGGACTCGAAGCCGGCGACCGAGGCCATCATCTTCTGGCCCATCGAATCGCGGGCGCCCCAGCGCTTGATCGAGGCTATGCAATCCTCGCCCGTCACCGGCGTGCCGTCCGACCACACGAGCCCCTCACGCAAGGTGAAGGTCCAGGTGAGCTTGTCGTCCGACACGCTCCACGTGTCGACCATCTGCGGCTTGACCTCGTAGTTCGCGTCGAGCGCGAACAGCACGTCCCACACCATGTAGCCGAAGGCGCGCTGGACATAGGCGGTGGTCCAGATCGGATCGAGAATCTTGACGTCCGAGTTCATCACCGCCTTGAGCGTGGTTTGCGCGGCGGCTGGTCCTGCCGTTCCGCCGATCACACCACAGGCGCTGGCCAGTACGGCCAAAGCCGTCATCGATTTCCTGAATTGAAGCATGGCTTGCCCCCTCCTTCCCCCGTCACCGAAGCAAATATCGAGCCTCTCCCAAGCGGCAGTAGAAGCCTGCGGAGCGGACCGGGCAAGGCCGCTCCGACTTCAAATCTTGCGGATCGCGCGCCCGGAGGTTCAGGCGGCCCTGGCCGCCTGGCTGATCACCGCCTGGGACACGACCTCGCCAAAGCGCGCCGTGCCGAGCGGACCGCCGATATCGGGCGTGCGCGTGGCGGGGTCGGCAAGCGCCTGGTCGACGGCCCGGTTGATTGCCGCGGCCGCATTGTTGAGCGCGTTGTTGCGCTGACGGGCGCCCAGCCAGTCGAGCAGCATGGCGGAGGACAGGATAAGCGATACCGGGTTGGCGCGGTCACGGCCGGCAATGTCGGGCGCCGAGCCGTGCTGGGCCTGGGCGACGGCGTAGTCGGAGCCGGCGTTCAGAGCGCCGGCGAGACCGAGGCTTCCCGACAGCTCGGAGGCTTCGTCGGACAGGATGTCGCCGAACATGTTGGTGGTGACGATGACGTCGAAGCGCTGGGCGTCACGTATCAGGATCGCGGCGGCGGCGTCGACGATCAGCTCGTCGAGCTGAATGTCAGGGAACTCGGCCGCTACCTTGCGCACCTCGCGCAGGAACAGCCCGTCCGACAGCTTCAGCACATTGGCCTTGTGCACCGCCGTCACCTTCTTGCGCCGCCCGCGCGCCAGCTCGAAGGCGGTACGGGTCACGCGCTCGCAGGCATGCGCGGTGATCTTGCGGACCGACATCGCCATGTCCGGCGGCGGCATGAACTCGCCGGTGCCAGCGTACATATTGCGATCGGAATAGAAGCCTTCGGTGTTCTCCCGCACGATGATCAGGTCCATCGGCGTGCGCGACAGCGACAGGCCAGGCCGCGAGCGGCAGGGGCGGATGTTGGCGTAGAGGTCGAATCCGATGCGGAACTCGGCCGACTGGTTGATGCCGCCCTCGGCGCGCGATGGATAGTCGAAACTCGACATCGGCCCGAGGATGGCGCCGTCGACGGCGCGGGCGCGCTCGACGACGGCGGGCGGCAAGGTGGTACCGACCGTCTTCAGCGTGGCGAGCCCGATCTCGTGGACCTCGTAGCGGATGTCGAGGCCGAAGGCCCGGTTGACCGCCTGCAGGACCTTCAGGGTCGCGCCGGTGATCTCCGGACCGATGCCGTCGCCGGGCATGACCACGATGTCCATTCAGTGTCTCCCTCTCATCGCAGGCTTCTCACCCGGCGGCGAGCGCTGGCGCCGGCCTTCCCGGGGCCGGCGTGCCGGAAGGCGGGCTTTGGGGCGGCGAGCCTTCCGGTTGCGGCTTCATCGGATCGACCGTGTTGCCGGTATGCAGCACGACCGCAGCGCCCTCCTTGGCGAACTCGATGCCGAGCGCGGGGAACGTGCTGACCATTCGCTTCACGGCCTCGCGCTGAATGGCCGCCGGATTGCCCGGGCGCGCCGTGAACTTGAAGCGCATGAGCAGAGCATTCTCGGCGATATCGGCCACGCCCTGCATCTTGAACGGGGCCAGGATCTCGTCCTTGAACTGCGGCAGCTCGGCAATCTCGGCGCCGATCTTCTTGGCGGCCTTGCGCAGCTTCTCGATGTCGGTCTCCCGGGCGAAGCGCAGGTTGAACTTCACCGTGATCCAGTCACGGCTGAAGTTGGTGATCTGGCCGAGCTGACCGAACGGGATGGTGTGAACCTGCCCGTTCTGATGGCGCAGCTTGATCGAGCGCAGGGTGAAGCCTTCGACCGTGCCCTTGGCGCGGCCGGCATCGATGTACTCGCCGACCCGGAAGGCATCGTCCGACAGGTAGAAGAGGCCGGAAACGATGTCGCGCACCAGGGTCTGGCTGCCGAACGAGATGGCGATGCCGAACACCGAGGCGCCGGCGATCAGCGGCGTGATGTCGACCCCGAAATCGCCCAGCGCGATCATCACCGCGATCAGGACGATCAGCACCGCCATGGCGCGGCGCAGCAGCGGCATCATGGTGCTGATGCGCGATGCCGGCGCGCCCGACGCGTCGCCGTCGGCGATCGCGTCGGCCGCGCTCTTGCTCTTGCGCTCCATGTACGGGTCGGTGGCGTACTTGAACAGCTCCCAGGCGACGAAGGCGATGAACAGCGTGATGGCCGCCGTGCGCGACGATCTGGTGAGCTCGCTCCAGCCGCTTTCGTCGACCAGGGCGAGCACGTCGACCACCCAGACCTCGGCGATCAGCACCACGACGCCGATCAGCACGGCGACGCGTATGCAGCGCGCCGCCACGTCGGGCAGCTTGGGCGAGTCGCTCGCCGCCGTGCGGCCGAGCAGCTGCGAATCGAGGCGGCGCACGACGGCCTGCATCAGCGTCTCGAAGAGCAGCAGGCCGACCACCAGCTCGAGAGTGAGAGCCATCGCCGCGCCGACATGGACGCGGCCGGAGACGGCGCCATAGACCACCGTGGCAGCGAGAGCGCCGAAGAACAGCGGCGCCACGGGAATCCAGTAGCGCCCGACCTGGCCGATCGCCGGCGCGACGGTGCCGAGGCCGCCGAACCATTGCCGCGCCGCCTCGCGGGCGCCGAAGCTCATCCACAGGAAGGCGAGGAGATAGATCGAGGCCATCATGATCTGATAGGCCGACACCGCCTCGGGAGGCGTGCCGATGGCCCGCAGGACCTCGCCCAGCAGGCGGCCTGCCGCCATCAGCAGCAGCACGAGCGAGATGCGCCGGTACATCAGGCGCGCCTCGCCGTCGCCGGCGGCGCACAGGCGAGCCGCCGGCATGTCGGGCTGCAGAATGACCCTGAACACCAGGACGAACAGGCGCCATTGCCAGATCGTCGTCAGCACCGCGACGGCGAACCTGTCCTGCGGGGCGCCGCCGGCGAACCACGCGCCGGCCGCAGCGTGGCAGACCAGCCAGACGACGAGCACGCCGAGCCCATCGAGCGCTGCCACGATGCCCAGGCTGGCGAGCGAGTGCCAGCCGAACTCGGGCGCAACCCGGGCAGCCAGCCGGCCGCGCAAGGAAACCAGCGCCTGCCGCAACATGGCCTCCGCCGCCACCGCCACGGCGGCGATGATGCCCAGAAGCAACAGGAAGCTGCCGGTGCCGCGTCCACCTTGAGCGGTCCCATCGAGCCGGCCCGGGATCGAGGCGATCTGCCCCAGCATGACCGGAATCGCCCTGAGCACCCCGTCGGTGCGCTCGAAGAACACCGTGAAGCCGTCGGGCCCTTCCTTTGGCGGCATTTTGACGATCTTCGGCCCGGGCGGCGGCTTGCCGCTCTTGGCCCCCTTGCTGTCGGACGCCGCCGGCTTCGCCGATACTGCCGCCGGGGCTTGGGCCCCCTCGGTCTTGAGCTTCTCGGTGACCGAGCTGCTGATCGCGTCGACCAGCGCATCGAACTGCTCTTGCGTCATGCCCGCTGGCGGCGCCGCCGGCGTGGATTGAGCATATGCGGGCCCGCCGAGTACGGCGACGAGCACCGTCAGAAGCAACATTCGGATCATGTGGGCCACCCTTCCCCCCGTATTCCGCCGGCCATGGCGAGCCAACCTCGCTCCGCTCGCCCCGGAGTGCAAGTCGATTGCCTGATCGGCCTCAGGCGATGCTTCATCGCGGCTGATCCTCCGACCTCCGCGACCCTCGAACGGTGGCCGGAAGCGGATCCGTTTTGTCTTGCGACCTGCCGGCCTGGCGCCTGGCCGGGATCGGAGGCCGATCGTCAGGCGCCCAGTGCGACGAGCAGCGTGCGCACGCTCATGTAGATCAGGATCACCGAGCCGATGGTCCAGAAGGTGGCCCGGACCTCGTGAATCTGCGCCGTGAAGTAGGCGGCAAAGTGCAACAGGCGGGAGATCACGTAGCCGTAGAGCACCCACTGGGCGAGCGCCAGCGAGGGCTGAGTGAGGACGAAGAGGAAGCCCGCGACCAGGAAGAACGGCAGGTTCTCGAGATCGTTCACCTGGATGCGGCGGATTCGCTCGACCCGCTCGTCAGGCAGCAGCTGCGCCGGATCGGGGAACGGGTTCAGCGGAGTCTTCTTCAGATCCTCGGGCGATCTGTAGCCGCCCTTGGAGGGCTCGGAAGAGCGGCACATGCGATGGATTGTTCTCCTGGACGGGCTGATCGGCGCGGCGGGGGCCGAGGGGATGGACCCACGCCACGCCGGAAGGCAACGCGGAGCCGCATCGGCCGCGCTTCTCGCATCGGCCCGCGGGTCCGGCTATCGCGACCGGTAGAGTTCCCGCGGACTACGGTTGCGGCAGATGTCGTCGATCTCCGTCCGCGACAGGTTGGGCGGTGCCGAGGCGATCTCGCCCCGATCGAGCAGCTCGCAGACGCGGGCGATCTCCTCGCCCATCTCCCAGTTGCCGACCTCGGCCACGGCGAACAGGCCCAGGAGAATCCAGACCATCGGCGACCAGGCGAGGCCGCCCAGCTCGTTCGCCGCCCGCCGCAACCAGGAGCCCGGCACCGACGAGCCTGGCCCCGGCCCCGCCTGAGAGATCCTGCCAGCCGACTGTCCCATGCGCCGAGGGGCGTCGTTCATGGCGCCAACCTCCCGCAGTCTCATAGGTCGGCGAGGGACGGCGCGGGGACGGCGCGCCGCCGCAGGCGTCGCGGCCGGGGCTCGGAGAACCCGTTGTCAAAGCGCATCGCCGGCACGGCGACGATCGCGAGCAGCTGAGCCGCCACGAAAAGCGCGAACGCAAAGTTATCAAGCAGAGCTTCCATCATGGCCTCCGGTCGATCTCGATGGGACCATTCAAACCCACGACCGTAGCGCCGAGCGTCTACGGCGCGTTACCAAGGCGTGATTTCGTCGGGTCGAAGGGTGAAAACGTGCGAAATTTTTCGAACAGGCAGGTTGAGCCGCCGCTCCGCACCCAGTTCTTGTCATCCTGAGCGCAGCGAAGGATCTCATCGCCAGAAGTTTCAAAGGCACTTATGGCAAACGGCGATGAGGTCCTTCGCAAGCTCAAGACGACAGTACGGCTGCTCCGCAGGTTGACGCCAGGCATGGTGATGTGGCCGGGCTTGTCGGCTAGCATGGTCGGATGAGAAGAGTTGGTGTGCTGCTGGCGACGGCAGTCCTCGCAGGACCGGCGTATGGCCAATCCCCGGGCCAGTCTCCGGGCAAGCCCCCGGCCCCTCAGACGGGGAATGAAGTTGCCTGCGGTCCCCTGAAAGGAGAGTCCTCGCGCAAGGACTCGACCTCCCAGTGGACGATCTCCAGTCCCTCGGGAAAGACCACCGAAACCGGAATCCTGAAGAGCGGCCCGCGCTTCGAATGCCTGGACGGCGCTATCCTGACCCTGGAGTTCGCCTCGACGGCGGGACACGGCGTGTTCGAGGCGTACTTCCCGGACGGCAGCATCATCAGCTATGGCCGCCAGCAGATCGACCGTCGCGGCGCGCGCTTCGTTCTCCCCATCCAGGCGAAGGCGCGCATCGCCGCGCAATGGCGCGCCGCCTTCGACTATCACTGCAAGCTCGACATGCCCGCCGATCCCATCCTCGCGAGCGCCCGGGCGGACTGCATCCGTTAGGATGGGCGGCGGCCCGTCAAGATACCGTCATCCCGAGCGGAGCCGCTCAGGGCGGCGAAGTCGAGGAACCTCTCCTGGCGGAATCACGGAAGATGAGGTCCCTCCCCTACGCCTCCCTTCGACTTCGCTCAGGGCAGGCGCCACGCTCGGCTCCGGTCGGGATGACGGATTTTTGCCATGGGCGAATGGCCACGCCACTCCGCGGGACCTGCTCGATCACGCCGGCCCGTCCACGCAGCTTGTTCCCGCCGCACGATCGATGCTGCCGTCGGGCAAGGAAGAGGCGTCGATGATCAGCCGCGTGCTGTCACGCAGCGATCGGCGGAGATTCACCCCTGGCGGAACGGCGTGAATGCGCGCCGCTTTCTCCAGTCGCTGAAGGCAGCTTCGCGACAGTTGCAGCTCGCTCGCCAGGAGGCGGTCGGCGCGCAACCCGATCTGCCGGGGCACCCGGCACTCGATCTCCAGCGACTGGACGCACCTCGGCTTCTCCGAGAGCACGCGCTTGTCGACCACGACGTCGTCGAATTTCTGGACATGGTCGGTCCAGCGTTTCAGGGCCGCGACGTCGAAGGCCAAGCGCTGAACCAGTGCGGGCTCGTTCACCTGCAGCGACAGCAGAACATCAGGATCGATCGCCGAGACCTCCCGACGCTCGACGACCGGCCGGTTCCAGCTGCTGTCGCAGACCGTGCATCGATAGATCAGCCAGGCATCGATGCGCGTGCCGTTCGCATTGACCCTGATCTTCCCGCTGCTGCGATAGCCTCTCGGACCACCGCATCGGCTGCAGGTGAGCCAGGGTTGAGGGGCTGTTCGGGGAGTAATCGTCCACTGCACGCAAAGGATATTGGACACGCCGGCTTGCTCTTCCCGTTGGGAAGCTCAGCGAAGCGGCGACAGGAGCGAGGCCCACGAAGGGCGCGGCGTGGCAGAGGCGATCGAGAAGCGGACAGAAAGCAGCTCGCGCGGCGGTCGGATGGACCCGCACGGTCAAGCAATGCCAAACCGGTCTCGAACCGCCGCCCCGACGAGCTTGTGCGCAAAAACAGACGGCGCCGCAGGAGCGTCGCCGCACGATCGGGGTAGTGCTGAGACTGGTGTTTACTTAGGCAAGGGGCTCGACCGCTATCTGCTGACGGCGCACTGCGTAGCCGAGGGGCCGGGGTTTGACAAGCGAGTGTGGTCTGCCATCCGCTGACGTGGCAGAAGCGCCCCATTTCGGAACTATATAGAGGTGTCGGATGGGGATTCTAGTACTCGATCGCCGACGCTCTTCCTCGGTGGTTGAGATGCCACTAGTCTGCAAGCAAACTGCTCAGGGACTCCTATGGGTTGCAATGCTCAGAACCACCGCGCCGACTGCAACTGCGGATTCGGAGGAGACACTGGAGGTGGTGGTCTAGGACGCTTCACAATCGGCCCCGCCGCCCCCGTCACAGGTTTGTGGAAGGTGTCCGATCATTCGAACTACGACAGCTATGTCAATCCCAACGCTCGCTGTCCCGTATGCAGCGATGGTGTATTTTTTTACCAATCCCCCAATGGAGGCCGTGTATTTTTTGATGAGTTGGGGCCACCTTGGCCTAAGCATCCATGCACGGACACCAGTTATTGGCGCCGCTCAACAATACCCCCTGACCCACCGTTGTTTCACCGTCGGGCCACAAAGGCCCCTTTGCCCAATCCGAATCAATGGCAGCCATTGACCTCGAATCGCTTCGTGCGAGGTTCGCATTTGCTCTTGCATGTTGATGCCAGCGACAGCGGTCTACCTGCGACCTATCTTCATGTGCGCCCCGGGCCATTCGACAGTGGTCCGGCGTATTGGCGACGCTACTCTAGAGACCTCAGTCGCATAGAACTCTCTACGATTGTCCTGAGCCAAGACGGGACCCTAAAGGACCACCGCGAGGTGGTGGCAGCGTGGTTGGGTGCGGACGACAGCGCATTGCGCTTGGCGATCGATATTACGCCATCAGCCGATGATTATAACCTTCTGGGATGGGGTCTCTCTTTTTATTGGGCACCAAAGACGCACATAGCATTGCACCCCCGGCAGCGGCTGGTGACGGAATGGGGCCTTCGCGAAGCGAGTATCATTGATTGGCTCGACCATCCAGCAGTCGATTTATTTGCAGCGCGTGCGTACTTCGAGAAAGCTGCCGAAGGGAACTCGTGGGAAGGAATGACGAATTTGGGTGTAATGTTGAGAGACGGAATAGGCGGACCTGCTGATCAAGCAAGAGCGGCGCGATTGCTTGAGCGCGCAGCCGAAGCTTTGGACCCAATACCGATTCACCAGCTCTCCAAGTGCTATCGGGACGGCGTTGGTGTGGAAGTGGACCCCCAGCATGCAGCATATCTGAGCGAGCTTGCGAAGGTTAGAGAGGATGAATTGCGGGACGAATTGTGGAGAACAGTTGACGGGTGGGCGTCAAAGACCCGTGGGGCAACGTGATAAGTTGTCGAGCGCTAAGCTCGACCTATCCCCGGAACCGCTCAAGCGTGGCGTCTGGACGCATTTGAGTAGTTCGTCGGGTCCGACGGCGGCGGCCAGCACTGGACGGTCATTGCCTCGCTCGTCGCAACCTGCAAACTCAATGACATCCATCCTTACGCCTACCTGACCGGAGTGCTCACCAGGATCGTCGCACGACTTCCCATGCATCGGCGAGCTCCGGCGCTTCGCCTACGTCAAGCCGAAAGTGCTGCAAAACCTGCGCACCTCCGACTTTGTATAGCTAGGTTGCTGGTTCTACTGGTGAAAATCAGGTCACACGGAAGTTCTTGAACTGCCATGGGTCCTTCTTGTCCAGGTCCTCGGGGAACAGCCCGCCGCGGTCCTTCAACGGCGTCCAGTCGCTGTACTTGCCGACCACCGGGCCGAGATAGGGCATGCAGATCTCGAGGTTGCGGGCGAAGTCCATCTCGTCGGCCTCGACGATGCCGCGGTCGGGGTTCTCGAGCGCCCAGACGATGCCCGAGAGGACCGGCGCGCAGACCTGGATCGAGGTCGCGTTGTTGTACGGCGTCAGCGTGCGCGTCTCCTTGATGTCGAGCTGCGAGCCGTACCAGTAGGCGCCCTTCTTGTGGCCCATCAGCAGGACGCCGAGCTCGTCGCGGCCCGAGGTGATCTCGTCGACGATCAGGCGCTGGCGCTTCTGCTGGTGCAGGTTCTTCCCGGAGATCTCGTGCATCGACATGATCGCCTGGTCGCACGGATGGTAGGCATAGTGCACGGTCGGCCGGTAGGCGACCCGGTTGCGCTCGCGCACCGTGTAGTAGTCGGCGATCGAGATCGATTCGTTGTGGGTGATGATGAAGCCGTGGAACGGCCCCTCGAGCGGCGTCCAGGTGCGCACGCGCGTCAGCAGGCCGGGCTGGTTGAGGTAGATCGCCGCGTCGCAGCCGAACTTGTGGCGCGCGCCGTCCGGCGGCAGCGCCTTCTCGTGCGTGCCCCAGCCCATCTCGGCCGGCTGGCAGCCCTCCGAAACAAAGCCGTCGATCGACCAGGTGTTGACGAACTCGCCGACCTCCTTGGGCCTGGGCGAGACCTGGGTGTCGCGCTCGGCGATGTGGATCACCTTGATGCCGAGCCGGCGGGCGAGCGCGCCCCAGCCCTCGCGCGTGGTCGGCGGCTTGGCCTTCACGCCGGTGTCGCGCGCGACGTTCATCATCGCCTGCTTGACGAAGTGCGAGACCAGGCCGGGGTTGGCGCCATGGGCGATCACCGCCGTCGGCCCGCCGCGGTACTTCGGGACGAGCTTCAGCATGGTGTCGCGCAGCGCGTAATTGGAGCGCCGCGACACCGACAGGGTGGGATCGGTGTAGCCGCCCGGCCACGGCTCGATGCATGTGTCGATGTAGAGCGCGCCCTTCTCCTGGCAGAGCTCGACCAGAGCCGTCGAGGCGACCTCGACCGAGAGGTTGACCAGGAAGTCGCCCTTGGCGAGCCGGCCGGCCAGCATCTGGCGGTAGTTGGCCTGGGTCAGGCGCTTCTTGATGAACTCGACGCCGTAGCGCCTGGTCTCCGGCAGGCCGCCGCGATCGTCCTCGGAGATGATGGTGATCTGGCCGGGCTTGATGCCGATATGGCGCAGGATGAGCGGCAGCACGCCCTGGCCGATCGAGCCGAAGCCGATCATCACCATGCGACCCTTGAAATCGATGTGCTTCTTGTTGCCGGAGAGCTTCTTCGCCATTTCAAGGTCCCTGTTCTTGGCTGGAGAGCGTTCTAAGGATTCAGGACATGACAGTCGATAGAGGAAGGAAACCGAAAGGTCCCTCGCTTCGCTCGGGATGACAGTCTTGTTGTCATCCCGAGGGCGAAGCCCGAGGGACCTTTGAGTGTGTGTCCCAAAACGACGACGGGGCCGTTACGGCCCCGTCGCTTCATCGCCTCGTGGGGAGGAGGGTCAGATGCAGACGGCCTTGAGCGGGGCGAACCCGTTGAAGGCGACCGACGAGTAGGTCGTCGTGTAGGCGCCGGTCGACAGGATCTCGACCTTGTCGCCGGGCTTCAGGCCGAGCGGCAGCTTGTACTCGGTCTTCTCGTAGAGGATGTCGGCCGAATCGCAGGTCGGCCCGGCCAGCACGACCGGCCCGACGCGCGTGCCGTCGCGGCTGGTGCGCAGGCGGTACTTGATGCTCTCGTCCATCGTCTCGGCCAGCCCGCTGAACTTGCCGATGTCGAGGTAGACCCAGCGCTTGCGGTCGTTGGCCGCCTTGCGCGAGACCAGCACGACCTCGCTCTGGATCACGCCGGCGTCGCCCACCATGGAGCGGCCGGGCTCGATGATGACCTCCGGCATGCGGTTGCCGAAATGGCGCACCAGGGCGCGGCCGACCGCCTCGCAGTAGGCCTCGATGCCCTGCACCTCGGCGCGATAGCGCGCTGGGAAGCCGCCGCCGAGATTGACCATGCGCAGGTCGACGCCTTCCTCGGCGAGCGCGAAGAACATCTGCGAGACCTGGCCGAGCGCCCTGTCCCACTGCTCGAGATCGGTCTGCTGGCTGCCGACATGGAACGACAGGCCGTAGGGATCGAGGCCCCACTCCTTGGCCTTGCGCAGCAGGTCCTTGGCCATCTCCGGCGCGCAGCCGAACTTCTTGCTGAGCGGCCATTCGGCGCCACCGCAATCGACCAGCACGCGGCAGAACACGCGCGCGCCGGGCGCCGAGCGGGCGAGCTTCTGCAGCTCGGCCTCGCTGTCGAAGGCGAACAGCCGCACGCCCTGCTGGTACGCCCAGGCGATGTCCTTCTCCTTCTTGATCGTGTTGCCGAAGGAGACGCGGTCCATGGCCACGCCGGTAGCCTGCGCGAACTCGATCTCGCCGCGGCTCGCGGTGTCGAACTTCGAGCCGAGGCCGGCCAGCCGCGCCAAGATCTGCGGCGCCGGGTTGGCCTTCACGGCGTAGAAGATGTGAGCCGCCGGCAGCAGCTCGCGCATGCGCCGGTAGTTGTTCTCGACCACGTCGAGGTCGATCACCAGGCACGGCGTCTCGGGCTGCTGCTCGCGGAGATAACGAAAGATACGCTCGGTCATCGCTGGGGGGTTCCCCGTCACTCATAGTCACGCTGAATCGACGAAACGGCGACGGCTGGGCCGCAAGCTGCGACCCGCCGACGCGACGTACGGTGCCCGCAGGGCAGCGTACGTCAGCCGATACTCGACGGACTCGAGAGCCTCGGGGCGAGAGCGGTGATGTCGGCCCGGTTCAAGACCGGGCAAAAGACATAATAGCGGGGAACGCGCCCCGCGCGGTAAGCAACCATATCAGAAGCTCCCTTCCGGACCCGGCCTCAGCCGGCACTGCCAAAAAGAACACTTTCCGTCGTTGCGTAACCACTAAGGGCCAGCGGCACGTGCGTGGGCGTCTGGTTTGCTATCTACAACTAATCGACGCTGATACAAGTGGATTCTGCGCCGCAACGATTTTTTTCGCCTCTCTCGTGGTCGAGAGGGCGCAAATGCGGCGGACGCGCGGCAGCGCGGCCGAGAGACTCATGGCTGGGAGCGCGCCACTTCAGGCAGGGTAACCTCCGCCGACGACGGCGCTCATCTTCTCAATCATCGGTCCCATGGGCGCCATCGGAGTGGCGCGCTCCCAGCGAATGATCGATGCAACGTCAGGGGCGCAACGACGAGCCCGGCAGCCGGATCGACGCCGCGAGGATGGTGAGCGGCACGAGCGCGATCGCCGAGGCGATCAACGCCGGCTGCGTGCCGAACAGAGTCGCGAGCTTGCCCCAGAACAGCGAGCCCACGACCATCGCGCCGAAGAACACCATCTGGTGCACCGCCATGCCGCGCGCGCGCATGAAGTTGGGCAGGATCGTCTGGATGGCGGTGCTGTTGTTGGCGATGAAGGTGATCCAGCAGGCGCCCGTGAAGGCGACGCAGCCGCCGACGACCCACGGCGTCATCACCAGCGCGGCGACCAGCGTCGCCGCGGCGTGCAGGCCCATCGCCCAGATGTTGGCGCGGTCGGGGCTGAGCAGGCGGTTGAGCGTCGGCATCAGCACGGCGCCCGCCACCGCGCCGGCGCCGAACACGGCGTAGAGGATGCCGAAGGCGAACTCGTCGAGGCCGAGCTCGAAGCGACCGATCACCGGCAGCAGGGTGCTGATGGCGATGCCCGGCACGAAGAAGCAGAGGCCGCGGGCGAACACCGCCTTGAGCTCGCCCGAGCCGCGCACGAAGGCGATGCCGCTTCGCGCCGCCTGCAGGAAGCTCTCGCGGCGGTGGGCGGCCTGCGCGTCGGCCGGCCGGCGCCACGCCGCCATGGCGAAAATGACGCCGATATAGGTGCAGGCGTTGATGGCGAAGAGCAGAAAGACGCCGACCAGGCCGAGCAGGATCTGGCCGACCACCGGCCCCACGGTGCGGGCGAGGTTGAAGCCCGCGCTGTTCAGCGCAATCGCCGGCCGCAGCATCGGCCCCGACACGATCTCCGGCACCACGGCATGCCAGGCCGGCGCGTTCATGGCGTTGCCCAGCCCCATGCAGAAGCTGAGGCCGAGCAGGCTCCAATGGTCGAGCCGCCCCAGGTACGCGAGCAGCGCCAGGGTGGCGGCGACGCCCATCATCCAGACCTGGCAGACGATGATGTAGCGCCGCCGGTCGAAGCGGTCGGCCAGGATGCCGGCGAAGAAGCAGAACAGGAACATCGGCAAGGTGCCGGCGGCCGCCAGCAGGGCGACGAAGATCGGCTCCTGCGTCAGGCTGGTCATCTCCCACGCCGCCCCGGTCGACTGCATCCAGCCGCCGGTGTTCGACAGCACGTTGGCGGTCCACAGCAGCGCGAACGCCCGGATGGCCAGCGGCGCGAAGGCGGAGTGGGCGTGGGCGGAGGTGGGGGCGCCTGACGAGGTCATCAATTCATGCTCCTCTCCCCCCGCTAGGGGGCCTAGCGGGGGAGAGGAACATGAGAAGAAGAACAGGAGGAAGACAATGAATGGCCGCCCTTCACCCCAGCATCTTCTCGTAAATCCGGTGGGTCTTGTAGTGGACGCCGCCGACGGAGCGGATGATGTTGTTGGTGGCCTTGTTGTCCTCGAGGATCCAGCCCAGCTCGGCGCTGGTCTTGCCCAGCCGCTTGCCGTTGGCGCGCAGATGGTCGATCGCCATCATGGCCAGCCCGGCGCCCATCAGCGGATGGTTGCGGTACTTCTTCTTCACGCCCATCAGCGGCACGCGCGTGCTGCCGACGCCGGCGAAGCGCATGCGCCACACCAGCTTCAGGAGATTGACCGGTGAGAGGCCGCCGTTGAACTCGGCGACCGCCTCGCTGAGGTTGGTCAGCGCCACGATGAAGGCCACCGCTTCGTCATCGACCTCCACGAACACGGCAAGCTCGGGCACGATCACCGGGCCGAACGCCTTGGCGGCATGGTCGATCTCGGCCTGGGTGAAGGGCACGAAGCCCCAATTGTCGCTCCAGGCGTCGTTGAAGATGCCGACCAGGGTGCGCACCTCGGCGTCGAACATCTTCATGTTGGCGGTGCGCGCCCGCACCCGGCCGGCGAAGCCGGCGCGCGCCAGCAGCTTGGCGCCGATCGTCTCCGGCGCGTTCTGGACGTCGTAGTCGTAGGAGAACACGTCCTTGATCTTGGCGAAGCCGCACTGCTCGACGCGGCTGCCGGCATAGGGCGGATCGTAGGGCACCAGCAGCATCGGCCGGCTGTTGAAGCCCCAGACCTGCAGGCCGACCTCCTCGTTGACCGAGAGGCTGAACGGCCCGGTGACGCGCCTCATGCCGCGGGCGCTGAGCCACTGCTCGGCCGCGGCGAGCAGCGCGGCAAAGATCGCCGGGTCATCCTCGGCCACCAGGCAGCCGAAATGGCCGGTGTCGTCCCCGTAGCGCTCGAGATAGGCGCGATCGACCTGGGCGGTGATGCGGCCGACCACCCGGCCGGCGCGGCGCGCCAGGAAGAAGCCGACCTCGACATGCTTGAACAGCGGATTCTTCTTCGGCGAGAAGGCCTCGCGGCGCTCGGTGTCGAGATGGGCGACGTAGCCCTTGTGGCCGGTGAACAGGCGCTTGGGCAGATCGATGAAGGCCTTGAGGTCGGCCTTGCCCTCGACTGGCGTGACGACGACGGCGGCGGTCATGGCTGGGACCGCGCCACTCCAGTGGCGCATTCATCCTGTGGTGCAGTCAAAGAGGCGCCACTGGAGTGGCGCGGTCCCAGCGCTCCGAACACGAGATGACCGTCGGTCGCGCAGCCGGTCCCGTCCGGCCGCAGGGTGCGCATCTCGACGTCGAGGCGCCAGGCGCCAGCCTCGCCGCTGATGCGGATCAGATGGTAGCGCGCGGCGCCGTACTTTCTGTCGGGGGCGGCCGAGGCCGAGGCGACGCCGAGCACGGGCACAGGGCCGGCCGGGCCGGCAATACGCGCCAGCTCGCTGCGATGGTTGTGGCCGTGCAGGACGATCTCGCAGCCGACTCGGCGGATCATCGCCTGGAAGGCGGCGGCGTCGGTCAGCCGCTTCATGCGCTTCTCGCTGGTGAGCGGCGGATGGTGAATCAGCACGACGCGGCACAGCCCCTCGCGCCCTGTTTCGGCCAGCAGGCGCTCGGCGCGGGCGATCTGCGCCTCGCCCAAGGTGCCGGTGGCGAAGAACGGCGGCTTGGGCACGCCACTCGACAGGCCAACCAGCGCCACCGGGCCGCGCCGCCGCAGCGTCGGGAAAACCTCGAACGAGGCGGCCGGCGGTACGCCGTCGCCGGCCAGCCAGGCGCCCCACAGGCCGAGCGTGCCGGGCCACTTGGTGGCGACATAGACGTCGTGATTGCCGGGCACCAGCGTGACGTCGCGCGGGCTGCCAAGGGCCACCAGCCAGTCGGCGGCGCGCTGGAACTCGACCGGCAGGGAGATATTAACCAGATCTCCGGTGACGGCGATGTGGTCGGGCCGGGCAGCCTCGAGGTCGGCGACGATGCCGGCCAGCGCGTCAGGCCGGTGCAGGCGCACGCGGCCGCGCCACCAGTTGACGTAGCCGGTCAGCCGCTTGCCCAGAAGCTCGACGACGCGCGCCGGCGGCATCGGCAGATGAGGATCGGAGAGATGGGCGAGGGTGAACAAGGATTCCTCCTGTCATCCTGAGCGCAGCGAAGGATCTCACCGCCAGAGGTTACAGAGTGCACTCGTGGGAAACGGCGATGAGGTCCTTCGCTGCGCTCAGGACGACAGACTCTGAAACTATCGCGCGCCGGCGACGCGCAGCTCGGGTTGGTTGGGCAGGACGCCGAACTGGCGACCGATGCCGGTCATCACCTCGACCATGTGCTCGAGCTGCTCGCGCGTGTGCACGGCGCAGAGCGAGCAGCGCAGCAGCGACACGCCGTTGGGCGTGGCCGGCGGCACGGCGACGTTGACGTAGATGCCGGCATCCAGCATGGCGCGCCAGAAGCCGATGGCAGTCATGCGGTCGGGCAGGTGCACACCGACCACCGGCCCGTGCTCGGGGCCGAGCGTAAATCCCTGCGCCTTCAGGCCGTCGTAGAGGGTGGCGACGTTGTCCCACAGCTGCTTGCGCAGCTCAGGCCTCGCCTGCACGACGCGCAGCGCCTGGCGCACCGAGGCGACGATCGAGGGCGGCAACGAGGCGGTGAACATGTAGGCGCGCACGGTGACGCGCAGGATGTCGAAGTCGGGATCGTCCGACACGCAGTAGCCGCCGATCGCGCCCAGCGTCTTGGAGAAGGTGCCGACGATGAAATGGCAGTCGTCGATCACGCCGGTCGCCTCGCAGAGGCCGCGGCCATGCTCGCCCAGCGCGCCCAGCGAATGGGCCTCGTCGATCAGCACGTAGGCGCCATGCTTCTTGCAGACATCGACGAACTCGCGCAGCGGCGCGCTGTCGCCTAGCATCGAGTAGATGCCCTCCAGCACGACCACGCGATTGCCCGGCTTGTCGCCGAGCCGGCGCAGGCGGGCATCGAGGCTCTTGGGATCGTTGTGCTTGAAGCGCACGACCTCAGCCTGGGTCATCTTGCAGGCGTCGTAGATCGAGGCGTGGCTGTCGGCATCGATCAGCAGGAAATCGTCCGGCCCGGCCAGGGTCGAGATCACGCCGAGATTGGCCTGGTAGCCGGTGGTGAACACCATGCAGTGCTTCTTGCCGTAGAAGGCGGCGATCTCCTTCTCCAGCGCGACGTGCTCGCTGTAGCTGCCATTGGCGATGCGCGAGCCGGTGGTGCCGGTGCCCTCGGCGCGTATCGCCTCGATCGCCGCGTCCATGCAGGACGGATCGAAGGTCAGGCCGAAATAGTTGTTGGTGCCGACCAGCAGCGTCTTCTTGCCATTGATGATCGCCTCGGTCGGCGACAGCACCCGTTCCATGCGGATCTGGAACGGGTCGTAACCGGTGGTGCGAACATCGCGATAGGCCTCGAGCAGGCCGGCATGGCGGTCAAACAGGCCCATGGGTGCCCCGCCTGATTTTCGGAGGTGGGTCGAAGGATCGGCGCCCTAATTGCGGGCGCTGAGGTCCAGGATCGTGTCGGCGAGCTGGTTCACGGTGTGGATCTCGGCGATGACGCTCATCGGGATCGACACGTCGAAACGGTCCTCGAGCTCCATAACCATATCCATGATGGCCAGCGAATCGATGGTCAGGTCCTTGGCGATCACCGTGTCGCCCACGATCGGCTGGTCGCCATTCTGGTAGGGCGCCAAATGGTGGCATATCTCGCGAATCACCTCGCCGCGCGAGACATCGCGCGTGCGGATGAGGGTCTCGATCATGCCGTCGTTTGCGACGGTCATTTCGTGGGTGGTGCTCAAAAGCATCTCTCCCGTCCGGGGGGTAGGGTCAGGCGGTGACGTTGTGACAGAAACGCCAATTCCTTGTGAAATGACAATTTGTTACTCAGTGTTTCACACCTTCTATAGCCACTCGCGACGGCGATACCACAATACCGTGTCGTGAAAACCATCTGTCAAGTCGTAACGGGCAGCGAAGCCGATTGCTCCGGCGAGGCGCCGGTCATGGACCACCCAGTCGGGGTGGAAGATCTCATGCACCTTGCCGGGAGTCAGGATCTGGACCGGGCCGCCCAAGCGATGGCCGAGCTGGTTCAGCCGCGCCACCCCCGCCATGACGATCCGCGGCACCGCGATCGACCAGGCCGTCCGGCCAAGTGCGGCGGCCGCCGCCCGGTGCATATCGCGGTAGCCGTAGCCGCCCTCCCGGCCATCGTCGATTTCGTAGATCGACCCGTCCGCGGCACGCTCGACCGCGAGCGCCAGCGCCTCGGCGAGGTCCTCGACATGGATCAGCGACAGCCGGGCCCCGGCAACCGCCGGGCGCGGTGCCAGCCCGCGGGCGACGGCGCGGAAGTAAGCCAGAGTCTCGCGGTCGCCCGGCCCGTAGACGGCGGGGGCTCGCACCGCGAGCCAGGGCCCGGCCCGGCTGGCGACCGCCTCCTCGGCCGACCGTTTGCTCGCCGCATAGGCCGAGAGCTGGGGCTCGCGGGCGGCGAGCGAGGACAGCAGGAGGAGCCGGGCGGCGCCCGCGGCGGCGGAGAGGCGGGCCGTCCCGTCGCGGTTGATCGCCATGAACTGGTCGGCGTGGCGCGCCTTGATCAGGGCGGCGGCGTGGAGGACTGTGTCGGCGCCGTCGACTAGACGCTCCAGGGCATAGGCGTCGCCGAGGTCGCCCAGCACCAGCTCCGCCTCGATGCCCGCGAGCGACGGCAGCGGAGACCAGCGCCGCACCAGCAGCCGCACCCGCCAGCCGCGCCGCACCAGCGCCGACACCAGGTGCGGCCCGACGAACCCGGTAGCGCCGGTGACTGCGACCAGGCGGGTCATGCCCGCTCAGATCATGTCATCCTGAGCGCAGCGAAGGATCTCATCGCCAGGCACAACGCAATGCGCCGTCGCACGCGGCGATGAGATCCTTCGCTGCGCTCAGGATGACAGAAGGGCACCTCACGCCGCCGCGGTCTTTGGCGCGTAGACCCCGGCCAGGTAGTTGGCCTTGGCGCGGGTGCGCGAGAGCTTGCCGGAGGAGGTCGTCGGCAGGCCGAGGCTGGGCGGGACCAGGGCAACGTCGCAGTCGACGGCGATCATCTCGCGGACCGCGCCGGCGACGTCGCGCGCCAGCGCCTGGCGGCCCTCCTCGCCGGCGACCCGTGCCAGCACGGCGACGACCACGCGCTCGCCGTCTTGCGTCTCGATCGAGAAGGCGGCGGCATCGTCGTTCTTGACCACGCCGCGCGCTTCGAGCGCCCACTCGATGTCCTGCGGCCAGACATTGCGGCCGTTGACGATGATCAGGTCCTTGGCGCGGCCGGTGACGACGACCTCGTCGCCCAGGCGGTAGCCGAGATCGCCGGTATCGAGCCAGCCGTCGGCCGACAGCACCTCGCGCGTCGCGTCGGGCTCGCCGTAATAGCCCGGCATGATGCTGGGTCCCTGCGCGAAGATGCGGCCGACCTCGCGCTCGCCGAGGACCGTCCCGGTCTCGCCGCGCACCTCCAGGCGATGGCCCGGCAAAACCTTGCCGCAGACGACGAAGCGGCGTGAGCGGCGATCGTCGGTCGGGCCGGCGACCGGCACGGCGCGCTGCGCCTCGGCGAGCGCGGTGCGGTCGACCGTGTCGATGCGCACGCCGGTGCCGCCGGGGGAGAAGGTGATGGCGAGGCAGACCTCGGCCATGCCGTAGCTCGGGATGAAGGCCTTGCGGCTGAAGCCGGCGCTCTCGAAGGTGGCGGCGAAGCGCTCCAGCACGTCGGGCCGGATCATGTCGCCGCCGATGCCGGCATGGCGCCAGCTCGCCAGGTCGAGGTCGGCCGGCACCTGGCGGGCGGCGCGCCTCGTGGCGAGGTCGTAGCCGAAGCTCGGGCTGTAGGAGATAGTGCCGCGGTTGCGCGCAATGATGCTGAGCCACTGCATCGGCCGGCGGGCGAAGTCGCGCGGCGTCAGGTAATCGAGCGAGAGCTGGCTGGAGAGCGGCGCCATCAGGAAGCCGATCAAGCCCATGTCGTGATAGAGCGGCAGCCAGCTCACGGCGCGGTCGCCCGCGACGACGTCGAGCCCGGCCGGTCCGGTCATGCCGGCCAGATTGGCCATCAGCGCGCGCTGGGTGATCTGCACGCCATGCGGATGGCGCGTGCTGCCCGACGAGAATTGCAGGTAGCAGAGGTCGGCCGGTCCGAGCGGCCTGAGATCGACCGGCTTCTCGGGCAACGCCTCGAGGGCGGCCAGCCCGCCGTGCAGGCGCACTGCGGGAACATCGCCTGCCGCGTCGGCCAGGAAGCCGGTAAGATCGTCGATCCCGAACGCCACGACCGCACCCGAGGCGACGAGCTGGCGGCGCAGCTGGTCGAGATAGGCATCCTTGCCGCCGATGCCGATCGGGATCGACACCGGCACCGGCAGCAGGCCCGCATACTGGGCGCCGAAGAACAGGTCGAAGAAGCCCGGCCACGTGTCGGCGGTGATCAAGAGGCGCTCGCCCGGCGCGAAGCCGGCGCCGATCAGGCGGCGGGCGACGACATGGGCGCGCTCGCGCGCCTCGCGCCACGACAGGGACGATATTATCTCCCCCCTGACACTATAAAAGGTGATGCCGGTCTCGCCCGTCGCCGCATAGTCCAGCATCTCCGGCACCGAGCGGAAATCGGCGCGGCGCAAGGCAATCCGGGAGTTGCGGGTGGGCAGCGGGTTCATCGGAAGGGCGGTCTCCTAGCAGAGCGGTGGGGTACCCTCAAGGCGGCCGCCAAGGCGGAGCAGGCCGCCAAGTTGACACACCCGGACCCCGGTTAGATAGTGCCTGCGCCCGCTCAACCCCGGTTTATCCGTTCCGGAGCCGTGGTCGAAGAGCGGGTTATTCTTTTGATGGAGACTGCCGTGATTACGGCTGTGATGCCGACGTACGGTCGCAAGGACGTCGTGTTCGAACGCGGAGAGGGCAACTATCTCTACGCGACGGACGGCCGACGTTACTTGGACTTTACCTCGGGCATCGCCGTGAACGCGCTGGGCCACTGCCATCCTGCCCTGGTCAAGGCATTGACCGAGCAGGGCCAGAAGCTGTGGCACACCTCCAACCTGTTCCGCATCGGCAACGGCGAGAAGCTGGCCAAGCGGCTGGTCGAGAATTCGTTCGCCGACACCATGTTCTTCTGCAACTCCGGCGCCGAGGCGATCGAGGGCGGCATCAAGCTGATCCGCAAGTATCAGTTCATGAACGGCAAGCCCAAGCGCTACAAGATCATCTGCTTCCAGGCGGCGTTCCACGGCCGCCTCCTGAACGCGCTCGCCGCCACCGGCAACGAGAAGTATCTCGAAGGCTTCGGCCCGCCGGCGCCCGGCTACAAGCACGCGCCGCTCAACAACACCAACGTCGTGCGCGACATGATCGACGACGAGACCGCCGGCATCCTCGTCGAGCCGATCCAGGGCGAAGGCGGCATCCGCGCCACGACCACGCAGTTCCTCAAGGATCTGCGCGCGATCTGCGACGAGTTCGGCCTGCTGCTGTTCTACGACGAGATCCACACCGGTTTCGGCCGCACCGGCAAGATGTGGGGCTACCACTGGTCGGGTGTGAAGCCCGACGTCGCGGCGATCGCCAAGGGCATGGGTGGCGGCTTCCCGATCGGCGCCTTCATGGCGACCGAGAAGGCGGCGGTCGGCATGGTCCCGGGCACGCACGGCTCGACCTATGGCGGCAACCCGCTGGCGACGGGCGTCGCTAATGCCGTGCTCGACGAGTTGCTGAAGCCTGGCTTCATCGACGCTGTGCGCACCAAGGGCGAGTACCTCAAGGGCCAGCTCGAAGGCCTCGTGAAGAAGCACCCCACGGTCTATGCCGAGCAGCGCGGCATGGGCTTCCTGCAGGGCATCCAGTGCACGTCAGCGGTGCCGGCGGGCGACATGGTGAACCGCCTGCAGTCGCTCGGGCTGCTGGTGCCGCCAGCCGGCGAGAACGTGATCCGCGTCTTTCCGGCCCTGATCGCCGACAAGGCCGCGCTCGACGAGGGCATCGACATCCTGAGCAAGGCCGCGCAGTCGTTCGAGGCCGCCAGGGCCGCCGAGTAATTGGCCATGGCAGCACCCAAGCACTTCCTCGATCTCGACCAGGTCGATCCCAAGACGCTTCGCCAGATCCTCGATCACGGCAAGGCGATGAAGACGGCCCGTCGGAATGGCGGGCCCAACGGCTCCGGACACGAAAAGCCGCTCGGCGGCAAGACGCTCGCCATGATCTTCGAGAAGCCGTCGACACGCACCCGCGTGTCGTTCGAGGTCGGCATGCGCGAGCTCGGCGGCCAGACGATCATGCTGGGCCGCACCGACACCCAGCTCGGGCGCGGCGAGACCATCGCCGACACCGCGCGCGTGCTGTCGCGCTATGTCGACATCATCATGATGCGCACCACCGTCGAGGAGAAGCTCCTCGAGATGGCGAAGTACGCGACTGTGCCGGTGATCAACGGCCTCACCGACAAGACGCATCCCTGCCAGCTGATGGCCGACGTCATGACCTACGAGGAGCATCGCGGGCCGATCCAGGGCCGCGCGGTCGCCTGGTCGGGTGACGGCAACAACATGGCGACCAGCTGGATCCACGCCGCCGTGCAGTTCGACTTCGAGCTGCGCGTCGCCTGCCCAACCGAGCTCAAGCCGCCGGCCGACGTGCTGGCGTGGGCGGAGAAGTCGAAGGGGCGCATCACCATCGGGCACGACCCCGAGGCGATCGTGCGCAATGCCGATTGCGTCGTCACCGACACCTGGGTGTCGATGGGCGACGAGGATCCGCACAGCCCGAGCGCCTCGCGCCGCCACAACCTCCTGCGCGGCTACCAGGTCGACCAGCGGCTGATGAAGCACGCCAAGAAAGACGCCATCTTCATGCACTGCCTGCCGGCGCATCGCGGCGAGGAAGTGACGGCAGACGTCATCGACGGACCGCAGTCGGTGGTGTTCGACGAGGCCGAGAACCGCCTGCACGCCCAGAAGAGCATCCTCGCCTGGTGCCTATCGTGAGCGCCACGTCGGAAGCCCGGCCTTCCGACGATTGGGACAGCGCCCTACCGTTCCAGCTCGACGCGCTCGGCGTGCGCGGCCGGCTGGTCCGGCTGGGCCCCTCCCTCGACGAGATCATCGAGCGCCACCACTACCCGCTGGCGGCGGCGCGGCCGCTCGCCGAGGCGATGACGCTGTGCGCCGCGCTCGCCACCTCGCTCAAGTACGACGGCATCTTCACCCTGCAGATCTCGGGCGACGGGCCGGTGCGCTTGCTGGTCACCGACCTCACGACCGACGGCGCGCTGCGCGGCTACGCCCAGTTCGACTCGTGGAAGCTCGCCATCGCGCTCGGCGGCTCGGCCGAGGCACCCGACGGCTACGTGCCACGCCTGTTCGGCCACGGCCGGCTCGCCTTCACAGTCGACCAGGGCCAACACACCGAGCGCTACCAGGGCGTGGTGCCGCTCGAGGGCGCCACCCTGGCCGACTGTGCCCATACCTATTTCCGCCAGTCCGAGCAGCTGCCGACCGGCATCAAGATCGCGGCGCGCCGCTACGAGCGCGACGGCAAGGGCCACTGGCGGGCAGCCGCGCTGATGGTCCAGCAGATGCCCGAGTTCGACGCCGGCCGTCTCGATATCGACCCCGAGCAGCGCGAGGACGATTGGCGCAAGGCGGTCATCCTGATGGCCTCGGCGACCGAAGCCGAGATGCTCGACCCCGGCTTGCCCGCCCCCCGCCTGCTGCTGCGGCTGTTCCACGCCGAGCGGCCACGCGTGTTCGCCCGCCGCGCTTTCGCCGCGCGCTGCCGCTGCAGCCGCGACCGCATCGACCGCGTGCTGCGCTCGCTCAAGCGCGAGGAGCTCAGCGACCTGCGCGACAGCGCGGGCAAGGTCGTCGTGAAGTGCGAGTTCTGCTCGACCGAGTACGGCTACGACGACGGCGACCTGGACCGGATCTACGCCAGCGCAGCATGAGTTCATTTTCCTCCCCCGTAAGACGGGGGAGGAAAAGCTGGGGCCCGCATCGGAACTGGTCTTGCAAGAGGGAGGAACCATGAGACACGCATTCTTGGCCTTCGTTCTCGCCCTGCTTCTGGCCGCCGGCAATGCCTTCGCCCAGACCCACCTGCGCATCGGGCTGGGTGACGATCCTGATGTCCTCGATCCCTCGCTATCGCGCACCTACACCGCGCGCATCGTCTTCGCGGCGCTGTGCGACAAACTGTTCGACATCGACGAGAAGGCCAACATCGTGCCGCAGCTCGCGACGGGCCATGAGGTCTCGGCCGACGGCAAGGCGGTCACGATCAAGCTCAGGCCCGGCGTCAAGTTCCATGATGGCGAGGCGTTCGACGCGACGGCCGCCAAATACAGCCTCGACCGCCATCTCACGATGAAGGGTTCGTTCCGCAAGCCCGAGCTGGCCCAGGTCGACACGGTCGAGGTGGTCGACCCGATGACCATCAGGCTCAACCTCAAGACGCCGTTCTCGCCCTTGCTCGCCCAGCTCACCGACCGTGCCGGCATGATGGTCTCGCCCAAGGCGGCCGAGGCGACCGGCGACAAGTTCGGCTTGAAGCCGGTGTGCGCCGGCCCCTACAAGTTCGTCGAGCGCGTCCAGCAGGACCGCATCGTCGTCGAGAAATTCGCCGACTACTGGAACAAGGACCAGGTTTTCATCGACAAGGTGACCTACCTGCCGATCGTCGACGCCACGGTGCGGCTGGCCAATGTCCGCTCGGGCGGCCTCGACATGATGGAGCGCGTGCTGGCCACCGACATCAAGACGGTGCGCGACGATGCCAGGCTCAAGCTCAGCAAGGCGGTGTCGATCGGCTGGTTCGCTCTGCTGGTGAACGTCGCCAACGGCCCCAAGGCCGACAACCCGCTCGGCAAGGATGCCCGCGTGCGTCATGCCTTCGATCTCGCGGTCGACCGGGAGGCCCTGAACCAGGTCGTGTTCAACGGCGAGTTCGTGCCGGGCAACCAATGGGTCAACCCGCAGAATTTTTACTATCAGCCGAAGTTTCCTGTCCCCAAGCGCGACCTTGCCAAGGCCAAGGCGCTTCTGAAGGAAGCCGGCGTCAACTCCCGCATCCCGATCGACTTCATGGTCAGCAACACGCCCGAGACCCGCGCGGTCGCGGAGGTGGTGCAGTCGATGGTTGCCGAGGCCGGCTTCGATCTCAAGATCCGCGTCACCGAGGTCGCGACGGCGCTGAAGCAGGCGGAGGATGGCAACTTCCAGCTCTACATGAACACCTGGAGCGGCCGCATCGATCCCGACGGCAACTCGGTGATCTATCAGATGTGCGGCGCGCCGCAGAACATGGGCAAGTACTGCAGCCCGGAGGTCGACAAGCTGCACGAGCAGGCGCGCGCGGTGACCGATCCCGCCCAGCGCAAGGCGATCTACGAGACGCTCACCGCCAAGTTCCTGGCCGACGGCTGGATCCTCTATCTCTACCATCCGCAGTACCTGATCGCGCATACCGTCCGGCTCGAGGGGTTCAAGCCGATGCCTGACGGCCTGCTGCGCGTGGTCGGCGTGAAGCTGAAGTAGCAAGGGGCGCGACGCCGGCGACCGCCATCGTGGTGGGAGATCCCCAGCGCGCGCAGCGCGCAACATGATGCTGTGAAAATGGCAGCGCTCCGTGGAGGAGCCTGGCGGCGGCACCTCAGCCGCGGACGCCAAGCCTGTCCAACAGCTCAGGCAACTCCGCAAGGTCGGTCCAATGAAATGGCCCTGCATCCTCGACCTCCGGGTCCTTATGCAGCAGGAAATCGAGATTGCGCTCGAAGCTTGCCTGCATCTGCGCGAACAGGCGCGTCTCGGCGACCGCCCTTGCGGGAGGCGCCAGTCGCAATCGCTTCGCCACCCGGGGCGAGAACGGCAACGCATAGAGCGTGGTCGGGATCTCGACGATAATTCCCGGCTGGATGAACTCCACGCGCTCGTCGCGTGGCGTATCGCGCGCCAGGAATTGGCCGAAGAAGTCGCGCATGTCGGCGTAATCGTCGGGCAATTTGCGCAGCGCCGCGGATTCGGTGCGTAGCCCTCGCCGCTTCAGGACGTCGGCGAGCTGGCCGGCATGGCCCGCCGACTGCCGCAGGTTGCCTGGCGGCCGCACCGCGATGTAGTGCGCAACCGTCATCGGTCGCGTCTCCGGCCGCCGCGTCTCGATGCCGTCCTTGACCTCAAGCCGCCCCGGCCAGACGACCTCGCGCGCCGACGCGACGAAGCCCTGCCGGCGCACGAAGCGGCGGATGCTGTTGCGATAGTAGCCGGCGGCCAGCCCGGAAGGGCCCGCGATGTCGACGATCGGCAGCTCGAAATAGGCGGTGAGCTGATTGTCGGAGAACAGTGTCGGATCGCCGATGAAACGGCGGATGTAGCCGCGCAGGTCCCGATGGGTCACCTGCTCGGCATCGAAGACCTGGGCGTAGTGGAAGTGGCCGATATAGTCGGCGCCGATGAAGTAGAAGGGCGGCTGCGGGTCGCTGGTCAGGATGATGCAGGGCACGCCGAGCGCGTGCACGATACCGGCTTCGTAGGTGACGTTGGCCCGATTGCCCGTCAGGTCAAGGACCACCAGGTGGGCGCTCTCGATGAGGTCGAGAACACCCGGAACGATCGTCGCGCGTGTGCGGTTCTCCGGGGCAATCACCGCGACCTTGCGGCCGGCTTGCCCGGCCTCCGGCTCCAGATCCCGGGCGATATGCTCGACCAGAACCTTCAAGCCGGCGGTGCGATCCTCGACCTCGATGTGTCCGTCCTGCACCTGCCGCATCGGTCCGAGCACGAGGAGGGTGATGGTCTCGATCTGGGCAGCGGCGGTAGCGTCGTTACCCTTCATGAGGTCTGCTCCCCCGAAGTGGACTGGATCGTACGCCTGTCAGGGCCACAGCGCATTCAGCACCGCGGCCAGCCGGGCCCCAGCGCGCGCGATCTGCCGGCGCTTGATGCGCTCGGCGCTGGCTTCATAGGCGGCCGGATCGGCGAGCTTTGCCGGCCAGACGCCATCCTGCCGGGCGCCGATCGAGACGCCGGAGAAGGCGCTCGCCGCCTGCCGCACGCTCTCGCTCGCCCACTGCTCCGGCCACGACGCGAGCGGTCCCTGAGTCTTCGGCACCTCGCGCGCCAGCGCCAGCAGGTCGGGCTGCGTGGCAAGGCTCCAGCCGTCCGGCACCGCATCCCACATCGCATGGAGGTTCTTGTCGCCGATCCTGATGGCAGAGCCGCCCTTGGTCCTGATATCCGCCCCGCCGACGCCCGGCTGGCCGGGAGAGACCGGTCTGCCCTCGGCGTCGAGATAGATCGCACCGCCATGCAGAGGCTGATGCAGGTCGCCGACGAAGTGCGCCAGCATCAGCAGCGCCTCCTTCTTGTCGCGGATCGAGAAGGGCGGCGGTGCGGCGCGCCCTTCCAGCACGTCGATCGCCGCGTCGATGGCGCCCACGACGTCGTGCGGGCTGGCCCCGGCGAAGCCTTTCCCGTACGCGCCGCGCTGCACGTCGATATCGGTGAAGTGGTAGGTCTCGTGGCAGCCGTGGCCGGCGCCTGGGCCCTGACAGTTGCTCCAGTTGCGCTTCACGTAGTCTTCCATGCGCGCGACCTCGGCCGGCGCCATGAAGCCCTCGCACCAGTGCTGATAGCGGGTGGTGGCATCGTAGACGAAGCTGCCGTCGGGGCGGCGCTCGACCGACCGCACGCAGTCGGCCCACTTGGACGCCGTCTCGAGGTTGTAGCCGAGCAGCTGCTCGACGTGACGGCGCGCATCTGATGTCAGCAACCGGTCGGCGACAGCGCCGACCAGCTCGTGGCCAGGCGGATCCCAGCACCAGGCGGGCCGCGCCACGATCGGGAGGGACAGGAGTGGCAGCAACAGGCAGAGCCATCGCACGGGACCAACCTCCCGGAACGGCGGCGCCGCGTCAGTCGCGGCAGCACCATTCCATCATACGCTGCATGAAGCCTTCGCAGGCGTCGATCTGCGAGGCCAGGATGAATTCATTGGGCTGATGGGCCTGGGCGATATCGCCCGGGCCGCAGACAACCGTCGGAACGCCCAGCGTCTTGCGGAAGATGCCGGCCTCGGTGCCGTAAACCACGCTGCCCACCGTGTTGGAACCCGACCAGGTCGCTGCCAGGCGCTTGGCCTCGTCGTTGCCCTCGGGCGAAAAGGCGGGCGTCGAGGAGCGCAGCACGGTGTTGATCTCGGCGGCAGGATGCTTCGCCTTCATCCTGGGCAGCAGCTCGTGCTCCAGCCAGGCCAGCGCACGCTTGCCCAGCGCATCGATCGGTTCGGACGGCAGCTCGCGATAGCCCCACAGCACCTCGCATTCGCGCGCCAGGATGTTGCCCGCGGTGCCGCCGGTGATGGTGCCGACATTGAAGGTCGCGGCGGCCGGCATGAACTCGCTGTCCTTCGGGGCCTTGGCGTCGAGCTCGTCCTGCACCGTGTTGAGGTAGTGGACGAATTCGCCGGCAAAATGGATGGCGCTGACGCCGAGGTGGGTCATCGAGGAATGGGCCTCGAAGCCGGTGAACTTGGTGATGTAGATCTGCGCGCCCTTGTGGGCGTGCACCACCGTCATCATGGTCGGCTCGCCGATGATGATGGCGCGCGGGCGCGGCACCTCGGCCGCCATGCGCGCGGCCAGCGAATGCGCGCCGACGCAGCCGACCTCCTCGTCGTACGACAGCGCGAAGTGAATCGGCTTCTTGAGCGGCGCCCTGGTGAACTCGGGCAGCATGGCGAGCCCGACGGCGTAGAACGCCTTCATGTCGCAGGTGCCGCGGCCGTGATACTTGCCGTCCTTCAGCGCGAGCGTCCAGGGATCGGTGTCCCACGGCTGACCGTCGACCGGCACCACGTCGGTATGGCCGCTCAGCACCACGCCGTCCTTCACCATCGGCCCGACCGTGGCGAAGAGGTTGGCCTTCTTGCCGTCCTCGCTCGGCACCAGCTTGGAGCCGACGCCGTGGTCGGCGAGGTATTGCTGCACGTACTCGATCAGCGCCAGGTTGGAATTGCGCGAGGTGGTGTCGAACGCCACCAGCCGGCGCAGCATCTCGACCGATCCGACGATCTCTCCTGCCATGATACGCGAACGCTCCCCGTCTACGTGTGTCGCCTTGTCTGTCCTACGGCAGAGCCATGGCAAAGGGAAGAAGAGGCCGAGGGTGGCAGGCCTGCGGCTGCCGGGGGTGGCGGCGCATAGGCGCTACCTTACAAAGGGACCTCACCCTGAGGAGCGGCCCGTCCTTCGACGCGCTCCCCTCCTCACCCTGAGGAGCCGCGCACAGCGCGGCATCTCGAAGGGCGAGGAGGGGAGCTTGCTCGGGATGAGGTTTTTGGTGGGTCTTCGACCAAAGTTAGCGCTTATGGGTGGCGGCGACCGCGCCGGGCCCTGCCGCCGAATCCCTTTCCCAAGACCTTGCAGTATCTGGCTTATTCCAGATGCAAATGCCCGCCCCGGAGCAGGACAAACCATCGAGGAGCCGCCATGCGATTCGGCATCGTCGCCATCCCGACCGCCCAGGAGGTCACCGGCCTTTTCGAACACGCCATCACCTTCGCGCAACGCGTCGAGGCGCTGGGCTTCTGGTGTGGGCAGGCGAGCCGGTCCATGGTCCCGCGCTTTCCGTCTGGCCGGGCACCGAAGGCGGTCCACCGGTCTATCTCGGCGCCTGGCGCAGCCCGCGCTGGATCAACCTCGCGGCCGGGCAGTGCGCGGGCTGGATCGCCTCTGGGATCTACGCCTCGCTGGACGACCTGCCGGTGGGCCTCGACATGTTCCGCAAGGCCGGCGGCAAGCGCGCCCTCCTCGCCAACGTCTTCACCGACCTGCGCCCCGATCCGCCGGCTCATCCGCTGATCGCCCATGCGAGGACGACGCTGGTCTGCGGCAAGCCCGAAGCCCGCGACCGCCTGCGCCGCATCGCCGACCTGGGGTTCGACGACGCGCTGCTGATCGTGCCCTTCGGCGTGCCCAGCATGCTCGACGAGATCCGCGAGTTGCTGCCGCAGTGGGTGCGTTCACCTCCCCCGTAATCGGGGCGAGGTGCCCCGTCATACGGGGCGGAGGGGGAGAGCCGCAGTCGCGATTCATGAGTTCCGACGTCGGAATGACATTGATCTCGACTGTGGCCCTCCCCCTCCGGCCCTTTGGACCACCAGCCAGCCGCAGAGACCGCGCGTTGCTAGACCGTCGTCCGGCCGATCATGGTGAGAAACTCGCGGCGCGTATCGCCGTTGTCGCGGAAGGCGCCCAGCATGCGGCTGGTCACCATGGCGACGTCCGACTTGTGCACGCCACGCGTCGTCATGCATTGATGCGCCGCTTCGATGACCACGGCGACGCCACGGGGCTGCAGGACGTCCTGCAAGGTATTCGCGATCTGCGCCGTGAGCTTCTCCTGGATCTGCAGCCGGAAGGCGTAGGCATCGACCACGCGTGCGAGCTTGCTGATGCCGACCACGCGCTTGTCGGGAAGATAGCCGATATGGACCTTGCCGATGATCGGCACCATGTGGTGCTCACAATGCGATTCCAGCCGTATGTCGCGCAGCATCACGACCTCGTCGTAGCCCTCGACCTCCTCGAAGGTCCGCTGCAGCATCTCGCGCGGATCCTCGTCATAGCCGCGGAAGAATTCCTCGTATGAACGCACCACGCGATCGGGCGTGCCGACCAGCCCTTCGCGCTCGGGATCGTCGCCGGCCCAGCGGATCAACGTGCGCACCGCCGCCTCGGCTTCCTCGCGCGACGGGCGGGTAAGGCCGGTGGCGGCTGACACAAGGTCGCTCTTCTTCAGAATCCTGTTCATGCTCACTCCCCTCAATTGAGCCGGCGATCGACGTTGGGCGTGTCGAGAGAGAAGGTCGGAATCTCGATGTCGAAATTCTCGCCTGCTTCGTTCACCATCTGATAGCTGCCGCCCATGAAGCCGGATGGCGTGGAGAGCGGTGTGCCGGAAGTGTACTCGAACTTGTCGCCGGGCCGCAGCACCGGCGTCTTGCCGACCACGCCCGGTCCGCGGACCTCGCGCATGCGCCCCAGCCCGTCGGTCACCTTCCAGTGCCGGCTGCGCAGCTGCACCGTGACGTCGCCGCCATTCTCGATGCTGACATGGTAGGCCCAAACGAACTGGGGCTTCATCGGATCGGACTGGTCGGGCAGATATTGCGGCTTCACGGTCACGCGGATGCCACGGGTTGTAGAAGAGAACATGTGTCGAAAGTCCCTGCGTATCCAAAGACATGGGACGTCCCGAACGAAAGGTCAAATTCGCCGAGCGGCTGAAGGTTCTAGCTTGGCTGGCTCATCACATCGGAAAGATCAGGCAGGTCGTCGTGCCGTGCGCCAGCAGGCGATCGTTCGAATCGTAGAGTCGGCCTTCCGAGGTGCCGATGCGCGAGCCGACATTGATGACCTTGCCCTCGGCCCGCACCTTGCCGGTCTTCTCGGTCATGGCGCGCACATAGTTCACCTTGATCTCGAGCGTGGTGTAGCCGACGCCGGCCTTGAGCATGGTGTGGATGCAGCAGCCCATGACGCCGTCGAGCATGGTCGCGGCGATGCCGCCATGGATGCTGCCCAGCGGATTGAGATGATCGGCGACCGGTGTGTAGGTGAAGACGACCTCGCCGAGATCGACCTTGGAGATCTCGAAGCCGATCGCGCGGGCAATCGGCGGCGCCGGATAGCGGCCGTCCATCACCCCCTTGAACAGGGTGAGCCCGTCGACGCTTCGTACATCGTCGAGCGACAACACGCCGAAGCCGGCATCGGCGGCCATGATCCCACTCCCTTCGCAATTTCCGTGCATATACACATTGACCCTTTGTCCGAGCAAGCGATGGCAGTAGTCTTGCCGTCATGTCGGCCCTGCCTCCGCTCCGCCTGTCGCCGCGCGACTGCACCTGCTTTCGCATCCGCGGGGCGGCGCGGCGCGTGACCCAGATCTACAGCCAGCATCTGGCACCGACCGGCCTCAAGATCTCGCAATTCTCCCTGCTGGGCTTTGTCCTCGCCGAGGGACCGGTCTCGGTCGGCCGGCTGTCCGACCTGCTGGCGACCGATCGCACCACGCTCACGCGCAACCTCAATCCGCTGCTGCGCGGCGGCCTGGTCGAACGCGCCGCGTCGGGCGACAGGCGCCGGCACGAGCTGGTGGCGACGGCGGCCGGCCGCGCCCTGTTCAAGCGTGCCCTGCCGCTGTGGGTCACCGCCGAGCAGGAAGTGCGCGACGCCATGGGCGCCAAGCTCACCAGCGAGCTGCACGGTGCGCTCGACCAGTCGATGGAGCGCCTGGCGGCGCTGTAGGTTGTCTTCTCCTCCCCACGTAGTGGGGAGGTGCCCCGTCATACGGGGCGGAGGGGTCATGAATCACGGTTCGATGGCCCATGACCCCTCCGTCACCGTAAGACGGCGACACCTCCCCAGCGAAGACGCTGGGGAGGAGACGTCAAAGGCTGGCGTCGAAGAAACCGTGCTCGAGCTCCATGGCGCGGCGGTAGTTGGCGCGCACCGGAGCGGTGTCGCCGGCATGGCGGTCGAGCAGGGCCTCAAGTCGCGCCGCCAGCTTCTCGAAGTCGGGGTCGGCATAGGTCTCGACCCATTCGCGATAGAGCGGCGCCACGTCGCGCGTCTGCAGCGAGCGGCCGAGATAGGCGTAGAGCCGCATGCACGGCGTCAGGGCGGCGACGGTCTCGCCGAGATCGCCCTGCTCCGCGGTCTGCATCAGGAAGACGACATAGGCGTTGGTCGCCGGGAGGGGATTGACGGCCGACAGATCGACCTGCCAGCGCTGGGCGTAGCTCTTGTGCAGCTCCAGCTCGGCGCGCACGCCGGCGATCAGGTCGGCGAAAGTCTGCAGATCCTCGCGCTCGGTGCTGTAGGCGAGACAGAAGGCATAGGCGCGGGCGAACGATTCGAGGAAGTAGGCATCCTGCGCGACGTAGCCCTTGAAGCAGTGGATCGGCAGCGAGCCGTCGGCCAGTCCACGCACGAAGCCATGGCCCAGGATGCGCGTGGCAAGATCGGAATTGTCCTGCCACAGCGTCTTTGCGAGCGACATCAGCCGCCGAGCGCCTGCATCAGATCGGCGATGATGTCCTCGACATCCTCGAGGCCGACCGAGATGCGCACGGTGCCGTCGCCGATGCCGAGCTTGGCGCGCTCGGCGGCGCCGATGCGCATGTGCGTCGTGGTCGCCGGATGGGTGACCAGGCTCTTGGCATCGCCGAGATTGTTGGAGATGTCGACCAGCTGCAGGCGATTCAGCGTCTCGAAGGCCGCCCATTTGCCGGCCTTGAGATCGAAGGTCACGACGCCGCCGAAGCCCGACATCTGCTTGGCCGCCAGCGCATGCTGCGGATGATCGCTGCGGCCTGGATAGAGCACGCGCGAGATGGCGGGGTGGCCGGCCAGCGCGTCGGCGACGCGCGCGGCGTTGGCGCAATGGCGCTCGACGCGCAGGCCGAGCGTCTCCAGGCCCTTGACCAGCACCCAGGCGTTGAACGGGCTGAGCGAGGGGCCGGTGTTGCGGATGATCGGCTGCAGCTTGTCGAGGATGAACTCGCGCGAGCCCAGCACGGCGCCCCCCAGGGTACGCCCCTGGCCGTCGATGTACTTGGTTGCCGAGTGCACGACGATATCGGCGCCCCATTCGAGCGGCCGCTGCAGGATCGGCGTGGCAAAGGCATTGTCGAGCACGACCTTGGCGCCGGCCTTGTGGGCGAGCCGGCAGACCTCGGTCAGGTCGACGATATCGAGCATCGGGTTGGACGGCGATTCGAACAGCACCGCCTGCGTCGGCTTCGACAGGGCCTTCTCCCAGGCCGCGAGATCCCCGCCATCGACCAGCTCGCTCTCGACGCCGTACTTGGGCAGCAGATCGGCCACGATGTAATGGCACGAGCCGAACAGCTGGCGCGCCGCGACGACGCGGTCGCCGGCCTTGAGCAGCGCCAGCAACGCGAAGAACACCGCCGACATGCCGGTCGAGGTGGCGCGACAGGCCTCGGCGCCTTCGAGCGCGGCCAGCCGGTTCTCGAACATGGTCACGGTGGGATTGCCGAACCGCGAATACTGGTAGTGGCTGCTCTCGCCCTTGAAGGTGGCCTCGGCCTCCTCGGCGCTCGCGTAGGCGTAGCCCGAGGTGAGATACAGCGCCTCCGAGGTCTCGTCGAAATTGCTGCGCAGCTGGCCACCACGCACCGCCCGGGTCTGCGGCCGCCACGCCGATTGATCCGCCCGCGCCCGCTTGTTCGAGATCGTTCCGTCCATCGCTCCCTCCTGACGCCTGCGCCGACCTGCGCAAACGAAAAGCCCCCGACCGAAAAGGGCGGGGGCTTTGCGAGCACTCCGACCTTTTAGCGATGTTTAACGTGGTCGCAAGCCGGTCGGCCCAAATCCCACGATGACGTGGGTCTATAGTATCGACCGCAGGCGAGGGCAAGCGCGATCTTGAAGACGGCAGCCTGCTTAGCTAAGTTGGCTAAGATGAAGTACGTCAACACCCACGAGGCCAAGACCCAGCTCTCCAAGCTGATTGCGGCGGTGCGGGCGGGCGAGGAAATCGTCATCTGCCAGGCCGGCAAGCCCGTGGCGCGCCTGACCGCGTTCGAACCGACGCGCAAGGTACCGCGGCTCGGCATGTGGGCAGGCAAGGTCGAACTCAGACCCGGTTGGGATTCCGAGGAGACCGACAGGGAAATCGAGGAGATGTTCGATGTCCTCAAGGAGGCCGACGACTCTTGAAGCTTCTGATCGACTCGAATGCGTTGATCTGGATGGCAACCGAGCCCACTGTCCTGTCATCAGAGGCACGTCGGGCGCTCCAGGATCCCGATAACGATCGTTTCGTCAGCATTGCTTCCATCTGGGAGATCACCATCAAGATGTCGCGCGGCAAGCTCGTCTTGCCGGAAAGGCTCGAGGCAGCGGTCGACGGCATGGCCGCGGCGCTGCTGTCGATCACGCTGGCGCACGTCGATCGGGTCGGCTCCCTGCCCTTTCATCATCGCGATCCGTTCGACCGGATGATCATCGCGCAGGCGATCGAGGAAGAGCTGACGATCGTCACGCGCGATCGACACTTTCCGGCCTACGGCGTGCCGCTGCTCACGGCATGACCGAACGGCACGATCATAGGATCGGCCGTCATGACCGTCATGTTGAAGCCGGCCCTCTTGCTCACCGACGCCCAGGCACAGTCGATCGTCGATCGAGCGGCGCCGGGACGCCGCGTCGCGCGCCTGTCAGCTTTCGGGCGTGGCGAGATCAGCGCCGTGTTCGACGTCGAGCTCGCGGATGGCCGGCCCGGCCTGGTGATCAAGATCTATCCTGACACCCTGCAGTGGAAGATGAAGAAGGAGATCACGGTCGCGGCTCTCTTGAGCGCTCACCGCCTCGCCGCACCGGTGTCGCGCATCCTGCTTGCCGATGATTCCAAATCGCTGATTGCGTTCAACTACGTCGTCATGGATCGATTGGCTGGGTCCAGCCTGGCCGACCACGAACGCGACCTCTCCGAGCCGGAGTGCTTTGCGATCTACGCGGAGATGGGAAGGCTGCTGCGCGACATCCACGCCATCCCGCTGGAGAGCTTCGGCTATATCGGAGCCGAGGGCGTGGTGACGCCGTTTGCGACCAATCGCGCGTACATGTCATCCCAGTTCGACCGCAAGCTCGACGGATTCTCCACCCTCGGCGGTACGCCGCAGATCGCGGCACGCCTCAACGACTACGTTGCGCGCCGTGCGGCGCTGCTCGACGGATGCGCAACGCCGTGTCTCTGCCATTACGACTTCCATCCGGGCAACTTTCCTGTGGCTACGGGCGCAGAAAGGTCCCTCGACTGCGCGGCCCTCCGGGCAGCTTCGCTCGGGATGACAGCTTTTTTGCCAAATGCGATTGCCATGCGTCTCCACGGAAGACGCGCCACCGGAGTGGCGCGCCACCGGCAAGCCTTCAGTTGAGCTTCTGCCGGGCCAGCGACTGCTCGCGCAGCTTGCTCAAGGTGATACGCGAGGTGAGCGCCTCGGGATCGGTCTTGAGGTGGATGATGGCGGGCTTGCCCGCTGCCACGGCGCGCTCGAAGGCGGCGGCGAAGTCGGCCGTCTTGTCGACCGTCTCGCCATGGCCGCCGAAAGCGCGCGCATAGGCGGCGAAGTCGGGGTTCTTGAGCTCGGTGCCGTGCACGCGCGTCGGGTACTCGCGCTCCTGGTGCATGCGGATGGTGCCGTACATGCCATTGTCGACGACCACGATCACCACGTTGGCGCCATGCTGGACGGCGGTAGCGAACTCCTGGCCGTTCATCAGGAAGCAGCCGTCGCCGGCGAACGACACCACCATGCGATCCGGCGCGGCGATCTTGGCGGCGACCGAGGCCGGCACGCCATAGCCCATGGCGCCGCTGGTCGGCGCGAGCTGGCTCTTGAAGCCGCGATACTGGAAGAAGCGGTGCAGGAAAGCGGCGTAGTTGCCGGCGCCGTTGGTGACGATGGCGTCGTCGGGCAGGCGCTTGTTCAGCCAGGCGACGATCTCGGTGACATTGACCGCGCCAGGCTGCTGGTTCGGCTCGATGTTCTTCAGGTAGTCGGCGCGCGCGCCTTCGAGATTGGCCTTCCAGCGCGAGCCGTCGACCGGCTTCATGGCTCGGGCGGCGGCGGCGAAGTTGGCCATGCCGCTGTTGATCGGCAGGACGGCTTGGTAGACGCGGCCCAGTTCCTCGGCGCTGGCATGGACATGGACCAGCGGCTGCGCAGGCACCGGCAGATCGAACAGCGTGTAGCCGCCGGTCGTCGCCTCGCCGAGCCGCGGACCGACCGCCAGGATCAGGTCGCTGTCCTTGAGGCGCTTGCCGAGCGGTGGATTGACGCCGATGCCGAGGTCGCCGACGAAATTGGGATGACGATTGTCGATCAGGTCCTGGTTGCGGAACGCCGTCGTCACCGGCAGTCCGTTGGCCACGGCGAAGGCGGTCATGTCGGCGCAGGCCTCGCGGCTCCAGCCGCCACCGCCCACGATCACCATCGGCTGCCGGGCCTCGGCGAGCATCCCGCGCAGCGTCGCCATGTCGGCGGTCGACGGTGCCCCGCGCGCGATTTTGTAGGGGCCGGCGTCGGCGACCTCGACCTCGTCAGTCAGCATGTCCTCGGGCAGGGCGAGCACGACCGGGCCGGGGCGGCCGTTGAGGGCACGATGGAAGGCCTGGCTCACCAGCTCGGGGATGCGCCGGGCATCCTCGATCTGGGCCACCCACTTGGCCATCTGGCCGAACATGCGCCGGTAGTCGATCTCCTGGAACGCCTCGCGGTCGAACTGCTCGCGGCCGACTTGGCCGACCAGCAGGATCATCGGGGTCGAATCCTGAAAGCCGGTGTGCAGGCCGATGCTGGCGTTGGTGGCGCCCGGGCCGCGTGTCACGAAACAGACACCCGGCTTGCCGGTGAGCTTGCCGTAGGCCTCGGCCATGTTGGCGGCGCCGCCTTCCTGGCGGCAGATGATGTAGCGGATCGAGTTGCGCTGAGCGTACAGCGCGTCGAGCGCGGCGAGATAGCTCTCGCCCGGAACGCCGAAAATCGTGTCGGTGCCATGGATGCGCAACTGGTCGATCAGAACCTGTGCGCCGCTGCGACGCGGACGGGCCGTGGTCATGATCGATCCCTTACTTCGTGGGTGAGAAGGAGGTTGGCACCAATATCTTGTCTTTCTCGTAGAGCGCGAGAAACTCGCGCAGCCTGCCGGGCTGCAACTCGTAGGTGCGGTGGTCGACGATCATGGACAATCCTCCAATTTACAGACTGATTGTCTTACCGCGTTGGTGCGATCTCAACCCTCGCTCAATGGTGGACACCTCCGGTGAAACAGCGCATAAAGTGCGGCATTGCGACACTGGCCGAGGGAATCGGCACAGTCGCGGGGCGCGATTTCCGGTCAACGTCTTTCCGTGAGCTTCTTGGTCATCTGTCAAATGTCGACGAAACGCTTGGGCCCAGTCGTCCAGCAAGCGCGCGCCGGATTCCGCTCTAACTTTCCTCCAGCCCCGAGCTTCGAATGAGTCGTAAATTGTTTGTGGGCAACCTGCCCTATTCGGTCACGTCTGAGCGTTTGTCGGAAGCCTTCTCTCAGTTCGGCACCGTTACTTCTTCAAAGGTGATCGTCGATCGCGAGACCGGCCGCAGCCGCGGCTTCGCCTTCCTCGAAATGGAAACGGATGACCAAGGTGCGTCGGCCATGCAGGCCATGAACGGCGCGTTGCTGGACGGCCGCTCGATCGCGGTGCGCGAAGCTGTCGAGCGTCAGCCCGGCGGTGGCGGCGGCGGCGGATTTGGCGGCGGCGGTGGTGGTGGTGGCCGCGAAGGCGGCGGCTTCCGTCCGCGCGGCCCGCGTCCGCCCTATGGCGGCGGCGGTGGTGGTGGCTACGGCGGCGGCGGTGGCGGTGGCTATCGCGGCGGTGGTGGTGGTGGTGGCTACGGCGGCGGTGGCGGTGGCGGTGGCTACCGGGGCGGCGGCGGTGGTGGCGACGGCGGCCCGATGCGTGATCGCCGCGCCGATTTCTCCGGCGGCCCGCCGAGCGGCGGCCTCGACGGCGGCGGAGGCGGTGCGGGTGGCGATTTCGGTCGTCCGCCGCGTCGGCGCGAAGGCGGCCCGGGCGGTGGCGGCGCCGATCGCCCGCGGCGAGAGCGCGACTACGAGCCCCGCAAACGCGGCTTCGACGACGACCAATAGGGTCTGTCTTCCAGATTCTGGGACGGAAACGCCGGAGGTTCTTCCTCCGGCGTTTTTGTTTGCCCGCCCGCGGGCGGTGCTAGACTGGTCCGACCTGAAGGTCAGGAGATCGAGATGAAGCGACGCACCGCGCTCGTGGGCTCCCTGGTGGCCTTGGCCGCACCTGCGCCGGTCAGGGCGGCTGACTTGCCGGTCGACCTGCAGCTCGTCCTGGCGGTCGACGTCTCGCGATCAATCGACGAGGTCGAAGCCGAGCTGCAACGGCGCGGCTATGTCGAGGCGCTGACCAATGATCGCACCATCGACGCCATCCTGTCAGGCGAGCACAGGCGCATTGCGCTCTGCTACACCGAATGGGCGGGCACGCACTACCAGGTCGTGGTGATCGACTGGACAGTGATCGACAGCCCGGGCGCAGCGCGAAGCTTCGCCGAGAAGCTCAGCGAAGCGCCACGCCAGTCGCAGAGCTGGACGGCGGTCGGCGCCGCGCTCGCTCATGCCGGCCAGCGCTTCGACGGATCGGGCTTCATCTCCAAGCGACGCGTCATCGACGTTTCGGGCGATGGCCGCACCAACGACGGTCCGCCGGCGGAGTTGGTGCGCGACCGGTTGGTGGCGCAAGGCATCGTCGTGAACGGCCTGCCGGTGATGATGAATCGCAGCAATTTCGGTCGACCGCCCGATCTCCTGCTCGACAAATACTACGAGGAGAACGTGATCGGCGGGTCGGGCTCGTTCATGATCGTGGCCGACAATTTCGACCATTTCGGTCGCGCCGTGCGCACCAAGCTCGTGCGCGAGATTTCGTCGATCGGCACGACGACTGGCTCGCACCCCGGCTGATGCCGCGGGGCATTCGCATCTGGTGCGCTTTTCATCTCCTCCCCAGCGAAGCTGGGAAGGAGAATGAATGAGGAATGGAGATGTGCAGCGCCGCGGAGTGGCGATTTCACTTGGCCGCGATACTTGCTTGGCCGCATCATCGCCGGGCAATTCGCGTTTCTTGCCAAGGAGCCTCGATCGATGCTGCCCAACGACCCAGTGAGCCAGGCGCGGCTCGACCTGACGACGGCGCTCAGGGCGGCGGTGCGTCATGGCCTGAACGAGGGCGTGTGCAACCATTTCAGCATGGCGGTGCCCGGTCGAGACGACTTGTTCCTGGTCAATCCGCAAGGCCTGCACTGGTCGGAGATCACGCCGGCCGATCTCGTGATCGCCGATGGCGCGGGCAACATCGTCGAGGGGCGCTATGCCGTCGAGCCGACCGCCTTCTTCATCCATGCCCGCCTGCACGCCGGCAACCCGCGCGCCAAGGTCGTGCTGCACACCCACATGCCCTACGCCACGGCGCTGACCTCGATCCGCGACGGCAGGATCGAGATGTGCACCCAGAACGCCTTCCGCTACTGGAACCGCATTGCCTACGACGAGGAATATTCCGGCGTGGCGCTGTCGGCGGAGGAAGGCGATCGCATGTGCCAGGCGCTGGCCGACAAGGACATCCTGTTCCTGCGCAACCACGGGGTGATCGTCACCGGGCCGACGGTGGCCCAAGCCTACGACGAGCTCTACTACCTCGAGCGTACCGCCATGGTGCAGGTGCTGGCGATGCAGACCGGCCGACCGCTGCACAACATCGACGCGGCTCTGGCCGAGCACACCGCCAACCAGATCGCCGGGGAAGCGCAGCAGGCCATCCTGCATTTCGAATCTCTGAAGCGCTTGCTGGATCGGGACGAACCGGGCTGGCGCCGGTTGGCCGCCTGAGGGAGTCGCCATGCCTTTCACCCTGCGCACCGGTGCCGGTCCGCTCGCGAGCCTGGCCTTCATCCTGGTGACGGCGACGGCAACGCCGCTCTCGGCACAGAGCGTGCCGGGCGTCAGCCAGGGCCCCAAGCTCGGCGAGATGGAGGTCAAGGCCTACCAGAAGATCCCCAGGAGCAAGGTCGCCGTGCAGCTCACCTCGGACACCCACTTGTCGCGCGAGCTGCGACGCCAGGTGATGGTGCGCCTGTCGCAGCGCGGCAACGAGGTGGGGTTCAGCGGGGGCAACGTCATGCGCATGGACGTGACCTACTTCGACCTCTCGGGCGGCACCGGTCGCGACCGGGGGACGATCGGCGGCCAGCCCGATTATGCACCGCCCGGCTCCAACCCGCGCATCGAGCTGCCGTCCAACACGATCAATCGTCGCGACGGCGTCTCTCCGGTTCCGGCCGGCCCGACCCTGCGCATCACGCTCACCCTCTACACCACCGAAGGCGGCAAGGTGCTGTGGACGGCGACCGGGTCGTGCACCACGCAGGCGGAAAAGGCGGAGCGCGCCGGCAACGCCATCATCAACCGTATCTTCGACAATGCCGACCGGAGCATGACCGGCGACGCCGGCTGCCCGTTCTGACCGTTCTCTCCGTTCCAACCGTCCTGCTCAACAGAAGGATCCCCCCCTTCATGCCGCGCCTGGCTCCGCTCGACCTCGACAAGCTCACGCCTGAACAGAAGAAGGTCGCCGACGCGATCGTGTCCGGACCGCGCGGCGGCCTGCGCGGTCCGTTCGAGCCTTGGCTGCGCAGCCCCACCCTGGCCGATCGCGCCCAGAAGCTCGGCGAATATTGCCGCTTCAACAACTCGTTGCCGAACGATCTCAGCGAGCTGGCGATCTGCCTGGTCGGCCGACACTTCAAGGCGCAGTACGAGTTCTACGCCCATGCCCGGCTCGCCAGGCAGGCGGGCCTCCCGGCCGGGATCGTCGAGGCGATCCGGACGCGCGCCACGCCGCCCTTCACGCGCGAGTCCGAGCGCATCGTCTACGATTTCGTCACCGAGTATCTCGAGACCAACCGCGTGGCCCAGGCCAACTACAAGCGCGCCGTCGACGCCTTCGGCGAGCAGGGCGTGGTCGATCTGGTGGGCGTGTGCGGCTACTACATGTTGGTGTCGATGACGCTCAACGTCTTCGAGATGCCCTTGCCGCCGGGCGAGCCCGAGCCACTGGCCTGACGCATCTCTTGCCCTCCCCCGGTGACGGGGGAGGGATTGAGGCAGTCGGAAATCACTCCTCGAAGATCGCGACGGCGCGGGTCCAGCCGGCCGAGGCGCCACGGATCTTGTGCGGGAAGCAGGCGATGGTGAAGCCGTCGGGCGGCAGCGCCTCGAGATTGTGCAGCTTCTCGAGATGGCAGTAGCCGATGTCGCGGCCCGCCTTGTGGCCTTCCCAGATGATCGACGGATCGTGGTCGCGCGCCCATTTCTGCGCAGTGAAGTAGAATGGCGCGTCCCAGCTCCAGGCGTCGGTGCCGGTGAGGCGGATGCCGCGTTCCAGCAGGTACATGGTGGCGTCGTAGCCCATGCCGCACCCGGCATTGACGTAGTCGGCGTTGCCGTAGCGCGAGCCCGCCCGCGTGTTGACGACGACGATCTCGAGCGGCTTCAGGTCGTGGCCGATGCGCGCCAGCTCCTCCTCGATCTCCCGGACGGTGATGACGTGGCCGTCCTCCTTGGCGCGGAAGTCGAGCTTGACGCCGGGCTGGAAGCACCATTCGAGCGGCACCTCGTCGATGGTGATGGCGCGCTCGCCCTTGTTCATGGTCGGATGGAAATGATAGGGCGCGTCGAGATGCGTGCCGTTGTGCGTCGACAGGGTGACGTTCTCGACCGCCCAGCCGGCGCCGTCGGGCAGGTCTTCCTTCTTCAGCCCGGGAAAGAAGCCGGCGATCTGCGCCGCCGTATTCTCGTGCCTGTGATACTGGATCTTGGGGTTGAACGGGACGGGATCGGAGATCACGTCGTTCTCGAGATAGATCGAAAGATCGACGAAACGACGGGACATCGTATCAGGGACCGGTAAGAGAGTTGAGGATTGCCCGGGTGAGCAGCTTGCCAATGCACTTCTGGCCGAAATCGTTGAGGTGCAGGCCGTCGAGCTGCACGAACTGCGCATACGGCATGCCGTCCTCGTACCAGGCACGCATGATGTCGAAGCGGCGGAACAGGCCGGCGTCGTACTCGCGGGCCGCCGCCGCCATGACCTTCTCGTAGGCCTCCTTGTCGGCCGCCGCGACGACCGCCGGCACGTACTGCAGGTTCATCAGCACGAAGTCCGACCCGAGCGACTTGCCGAGCGTGAGGCCGCCGCGCAGCCAGCGCTCGAACTTGTCGAGCGGCATCTGGCGGATGGCGGCGTTGGTCCCGGTCTGCCACACCACCAGCGAGGCCGGATTGCCCTCCATCTCGGCGCGCATGCGCGCCGCCATCTCCTCGACGTCCTGACCGCCGATGCCGCGGTTGAAGACGTCGACGTCGACGCCGGGCAGTGCCTTCTCAAGTCCCATTTTCAGCTGGGCCGGATAGGCGAAGGCGGGATTGGAAACACCGTAGCCAGACGTCGACGAGGAGCCGAGGGCGATGATGCGCAGCTGCTTGCGGGTGGCGATCGCCTTGCGGGCGATGGTGAGCTGGCTGCCGAGCTCCAGCAACTGCGGCTTGGCCCGGCAGAGAGTCATGGATTGAGGCCACGCGGCGCCGGGGAGGAGAAGCGCGAGCGCCGCCCCCAGCGCCAGCCAGGATCGCCACAGCCGACGGCTCATGGCATGGCCCCCGCCGTGGTCGGCGTCCGTCCTCTTGTAGGTCCTCCACCCTTGAACCAAGCCGCCATGTAGGCGGCACAGCACATGATGACGATTCCCCCGACGCTCACCCCAATTTGCGACAGCAAGGATTCCTCGAAATGACTGACGATTACCTGTCCAGACAGCGCAAGAAACGTACCCAGGCAGAATATAAGCAAGGATTGCTCCCCGCATCTGCGAAATGGCTCGAACGCACGCCACTTTAGAACGGACGCGTTGGCGGGAACGGCCATGCGGACCAGCCAAGCAATTGCCAAGAAATGCATGAAGCGCAGGATGTCAATATTGGTCTTGTCGATCGGGTAGATCACCCGGGCGACCCAGGCGGGCACCAGCCGCTCGATGGAATTGTAGTGCCAAGACAGCGCTATGAACGCGGAAAACAGCAAATATAAGATGGCCAGCACGGCCAACGGCCAGCGAATGCGGTCGAGCCAGGCGAGTTCCTTGCCGAGCACCGCGCAACAGGCGCCGACATAGAACACGACCTGCCAGGCCATGGGGTTGAAGTACCAGACCTTGCCGTCGGGATAGGCCGGCAGGTTCCAGGAATAGTGGCAGGTGACGCCATACAGGCCCAAGGAGACGGCGATGACGGCCAGCGGCCAGCGCACGATGGCCGGCAGCACGAAAGGGAAAGCCGCCAGCAGCACGATGTAGAGCGGCAGGACGTCGAGATTGACCGGCCGGAACTTGAGCAGCGCCGCCTCGAGGATGGCCTGATAGGGGTTCTGGCCGAACCCGAGCAGCTCCATCTCGTCGATCAGCGACGGTGTGTCGCGGGCGATCGAGACCCAGGCTACCTGCGCCGTGAAGGCGACGAACAGCAGGATGTGGGCGACGTAGAGCTGCCATACCCGGCGGTAGATGCGCGCCGCCGCCCTTACCCAGCCTTCGCGCTCCATCATGCGGGCGTAGGCAATGACGGCGGTATAGCCTGAGATGAAGACGAAGATCTCCGTGGCATCGCTGAACCCGTAATTGCGCACGGTCAGCCAGCTCACGATGTTGGTCGGAATGTGGTCGACGAAGATGAACCACAGCGCCAGGCCGCGGAACAGGTCGAGCCGGATGTCGCGGCCTGAGGCAATGACGGGCAGGACGGCCATGGCCGGCTATTGGTATCGCAGGCGAGGCGGTGCGGCTACACGCGCCATCCTGAGATTTTCTTGCGGCCCGCGGCGGCTCGTCCGCTCCTCCTTCCGAGCGGGCGAGGCGCCGGTCCACAAGGCTCAGCCAATCACCTTCTTCGCGCGCAGCGCCTCGACCTCGGCGGCGCTGAGGCCGGCGATGTCCTGAAGCACGCGGTCGGTGTGCTCGCCCAGCGCCGGTGGCGGCCGGCTGTCGTCGACCGGCGTATCGGAGAAGTGGTAGTTCGAGCCGATCAGCGGCACCGTGCCGACGCGGCTGTGCTGGTAGGTCTTGAGCATGCCGCGGCGCTTGACCTCAGGCTCGTCGAGCGCCTCCTTCATGGTGCGGATCGGCCCCGCCGGCAGATGGCGGAATTTCTGAGTCCAGTTCTCCTTGGTGTCGGTCTTCAGCACCTCTTCCATCAGCCGTGTCAGCTCGGGCTTGTTGGCGACGCGCTGGGCGATGGTCGAGAAGCGCGGGTCAGTCACCCACTCGGGATGGCCCATCGCCTTGCAGGTGTCGGCGAACAGCTTCTGGTTGGCCACCGCCATGTAGATCTTGCCGTTCTTGGTCTCGAACGAGCTGTTGGGCGCCGAGGCGAAATGGCCGTTGCCGGCGCGGCGCGGCTGGTCGCCGCCGATCAGGTAGTAGGAGCCCATGTTGCCGAGCGAGGCGAGCGCGGTATCGTAGAGCGCGAGGTCGATGTGCTGGCCCTTGCCGGTGTCGTGGCGCGCGAACAGCGCGGCGTTGATCGCCGCCACCGAATGAATCGCCGTCATGGTGTCGACGATGGCGATGGCATGGCGCAGGCCCTCGCCATTGGCCTCGCCGTTGACGCTCATCATGCCCGATTCGGCCTGCAGGACGGGATCGTAGCCCGGCCGGTCGGACAGCGGCCCGCTCTGGCCATAGGCCGAGATCGACAGGTAGATCAGCCGCGGATAGCGGGCCTGCAGGCTCTCGTAGTCGAGGCCGTACTTCTTCAGCACCCCGGGACGAAAATTCTGGACCATGACGTCGGCCGCCGCGAGCAGCTTGTGCACGACCGCCTGGCCGTCGGGCTTGGTGAAGTCGAGGGCGACGCTGCGCTTGCCTCTGTTGAAGGCCATGAAGAAGTGGCTTTCGCCCTGCTCGCCGCCGGCGCGCGGACCGGCGCCCTTGCGCGTGTCGTCGCCGCCGTCGGGATTCTCGATCTTGAGCACCTCGGCGCCCATGTCGGACAGGATCTGGGTGCACATGGGACCCGCGATGACGCGGGAGAAGTCGACGACGCGTATGCCGCTGAGCGGTGGCCGGCCTGATTGTGACATGGACGCAAGGTAGGGCTGCGGGCCGCGCGCTGTCCATGCGCGGCCATTGCATTAGATTGAGCCTTCATGACCTCATTCCGCATGACGCTCTCTCGCCGCGCCCTCCTGATCGCCTCGTCCGCCGGTGGCGTATCGGCCCTCGGCGCACACCGCGCCGTCGCCCAGGCCGATGCCAATGGCGCTGCTTATCCGGCCAAGCCGATCCGCATCATCGTGCCGTTCGCCCCCGGCGGATCGGGCGACATCACCGCCCGCCTGGTTGGGAAGTATATCGAGGACAAGACCGGACAGCCGGTCGTGGTCGAGAACAAGCCGGGTGCCAACGGCATCGTCGGCGTGCTGGCGGCCAAGTCGGCGCCGGCCGACGGCTATACGCTGATGCTGGCCACGACCTCGACCAACGCCGCCAACATCCACATGTACAGGAGCCCGGGCTACGATCCGGAGAAAGACTTCCAGGTGGTCGGCGTGATCGGCTCGAGCGGCGCCTTCCTGGTGGTGCCGGCGGACAGTGCCTACCGCTCGCTGGCCGACCTGCTGGCCTACGCCAAGGCCAATCCCGGCAAGCTCAATTTCGGCTACTTCAACGCGAGCTCGCAGGTTCCCGCCGAGGTGCTGGCCAGGCAGGCGGGCGTCGACTGGCAGGGCGTCGCCTACAAGGCGATCGGCAACGCTTGGAACGATCTCTACTCCGGCGCCATCCAGTTCATGTTCGTCGACCTGACGGCGGGTCGCGGCCAGGTCGTGGCCAACAAGGCGCGGCCGCTTGCGCTGACCCTGCCGCAGCGCAGCCCGCTCTACCCCGACCTGCCGACGCTCGCCGAAACGTTCCCCGGCTTCACCACCACCGGCTTCCTCGCCGTCGCGGTGGCCAAGGCGACCGCGCGGCCGATCCAGGAGAAGCTCAACACGCTGATCAACGAGGCCATCACCTCGCCCGACATCGCCAATCGGCTGGCCAACGAGTTCGCCCTCACGGCCAGGCCGCTGACGCTCGAGCAATGCGCGGCGCAGGACCGCGAGGAGCGCGCCAAGTGGGCGGATTACGTACGGATCGCGCGCATCGAGCCGCAATAGACCCACGCGCAATGGCCAGTGGCCCATCCCGACCCGTGAAATACAATTGAAAAACCGGCTGATTGCTGCGAGGGGAACAACATGCCCATGCTGCAACGGATCCAACGCGCCTATGAGGCGCTGTTCAGCGAGTCGCCGACACTGGAATCGAGGCCTGCAGAGGAGCGTCCGATCCTGCAGCCCGGCCAGATCGACGTGAGAAGCCTGATCGAGCGTTACGACGCGGCCAAGCACGCCGAGCTGGCCGATGCCTATTTCGAGCCCCTGGTCGACAACCCTGTGCTCCGCCGAAAGCCCTTCTCGCACGCCCACGACGCCGTCTACATCATGGCCAGCCTGGCCCATGTGATGGAGGGGCTGCGGCTCTTCCCGCAGGCGACTGTCCTCGATTTCGGCGCCGGAACCTGCTGGTCCAGCCGCATCCTGGCCAGCGTTGGCTGCCGGGTGACCGCACTCGACGTGTCGAAGAATGCGCTGAAGATCGGCCGCAGTGTGCATGAGCAGGATCCGCTGACCCGGGACCTGCCGATCGATTTTCAGGTTTTCGACGGCCGCTCCATCCCTGCTGGCGCCGCCTCCTTCGACCGCATCCTGAGCTTCGACGCCTTTCACCATGCCCCCGATCAGGCAGGGCTACTGCGAGAATTTTCGCGCGTGCTGGTCGAAGATGGAATCGTAGGCTTCGCCGAGCCAGGCCCGTACCATTCTTTGACTCCGACGTCGCAGATGGAGATGCGAGCCTATAACGTTATCGAGAACGACATTCGCGTCGAGGAGATCTGGGACACGGCGCGCGCCTGCGGCTTCGCTGACATCCGGCTGTCTTTCACGATGCCGTACCAGGAACTGCTTTCGCTCGACGAGTTCAATCGCATTCTCGCGGCGAAGTCGGCCCCTGACGAGATCGTGTTCTCGGCCGGCAACGTCCTGATGCACAAGAATCGCCGCGTCTTCTTCCTCTACAAATCGACATCACGCGAACAGGACAGCCGCTTCGTGGGCGGAAGCGACGGCTTGCGCTGCGCCATGCAATTGCGCGACATCACGGTCGAAGATGCAAGCACCGTGCGCCTTGCCCTTACGATCGAGAATGTCGGCAAGAGCACGTGGCGAGCGTCCGGCGGCGGCCCCGGCTGCGTCAATATCGGCGTCCACCTTCGGGGCGCCGACAACAGCATGCTCGATAACGATTTTACCCGTCTGTCGCTTTCGTCCGACCGCGTGCGTCCCGGTGAAAAGCGCGAAGTGAACGAGTTGCTCCCCCTCCCCGAGCTCGACGATTTCACGATCGAGCTCGACCCCGTGGCCGAGAATGTGACTTGGTTCGAGCTTACCGGCGGGTCGCCGCTCCGGCTCACCTTTCGTAACAGAAGGTATGTCGCCCAGCACTAGGGGGGCGAAAGGTTGCCGACATGGCATGGCATATGGTTATTCGGCGACTTCTGGGGCTGCAGTCAACGCAGCTTACAGAGACGATCGGCGTTGCGCAGGTTCGAAGGCACTCGGCTGTCAACGTCGATGCAGAGACGCTGGAGAGATGCTTGGCGCGGGTGGCGCCGATTCGGTGAGACCGAGCCACACTGGTCGGTCCTTTCGAGTCCAGCATTCAAATCGGCGCGCATTGGAGAAGTCATCGACGAATTCTATACCACCGGCGAAGGTGACCTGCGTCGATGGATGGAGCTGGTGGAACGCGGCGCAGTACGGTTTCCATCGCGCGGCACATGCCTGGAGCTCGGATGCGGCGTTGGCCGCCTGACACTTGGGTTGTCCCGATCATTCGAGCACGTGATCGGCCTTGATGTCTCGGCCAGTCATCTCGACCTTGCAGAAGAAGTCTTGCGCAAGGAAGGGCGCACGAATATCGAGCTTCGGCGGGTGAACACGCTGGAAGCCTTTCAGCAACTGCCCGAAATCGACCGCTTCTTCAGCCTGATCGTTCTTCAGCACAATCCACCGCCCGTCATGTGCTGAATGCTGCACAAGATTCTGTCGAGGTTGAAACCCGGCGGCACAGGCATTTTCCAGGTACTGACCAAGCTTCGCGACTATTCCTTCGACGCGGCAGCCTATCTCGCGAGCCCGACATCCGGTGACGTGCTGGAGATGCACGCTTTGTCGTTCGACGTCGTGGTGGCAACGGTCGAGCAAGCAGGCTGCAAGCTGGTGCTGGCGTCAGAGTACGATTGCGTCGATCATGCCGGTTCGGAGTCGATCGAATTCCTGATCCGCAAGTCCGGTTCGCCGGGAAGAGACCCGTTGCACTGAAATGACGAAAATCGGAAGGCATCCAAAATCGGATTGCTGACAAGCCGCGCAATAGGCATTGTCATTCCGAACACTGCTTCCGGGGTCGGGGCGGACGAGCAAGATCGAGGTTCCGATACATTGACCGAAGAGGGTCAGCTCCAGAAGCCGCGCTGGATCCTGATTGCGACGTGGTTGGCCTTGGCCATCGTGCTCGTCATTCAAGCTCTGCCGTTCACTTATGGATATCGCCGCTCCGCTGATGATGCGGTGTTTCTCGATGCCCTGGCCGGAGGATGGGCCGGCATCGAACGGCTGGCTTTGGCCCTGTCTGTCCAGCAGGGGAGGCTGGGACTGATCCCTGCCATTCCGCTCAACGCACTCGGTGCCTACCTTGCCGACAGCTATTGGGCGCGCCTGGCATTCGTCCTGATGCATTTCAGTGTGTTCGCTCTGTTCGCAGCGTATGTCTCGCGCCTTCTGGCGGCGAACGTCCTCTACCCGCTGCTGCTCCTGCTGCTCACGCTGCAGACGGTCGAAGGCGTCAACGATTACATGCCGCCGATTTCCTACCCGGTACAGAACACCGTGCCTCTCATCATGGTGTTCTCCGCGCGCCTGACGCTGCTGCAGGCGGACAGTCAGGGACGGGTCAGCGGGTTGGCCGTCTGGCTGGCGCGGCTCTTCTTTCTGATCGCTCTTGTCCTGAACGAATTCACCTTCCTCGCGGGCACGGCGGCCTTGGCCTGCGAGTATTTGGTGATTTGGGCACGCAAGCTGCGCGGGACCTCTGCATCGACGACAAATCTGCTCGCTCTGGTCGATCGACGATTCATATGGGATGCAGGCCTCGTCGCCATCGCCTTCGTCTCCTACGTCGGCTACCGGCACGTCTTTCCGTCGACCTACATAGGCAATGTGATCGACGGCGCTGGTTCACCCTGGCGGGTTGTCGCGACCACGCTGCGACACGTTCATGCCGGAACGATCTTCGTCCGCGACTTGTTCGAAGTCGGGTCGATTCCGCAACATGCGATATTCCTGGCCGCGGTCGTCGGCGTGCTGACCGCCGCTTGCTCGTTCTTCTTTCTGGGGCAGGCGCGCGCTATTCGAACTCCGCTCACTGTTCTGGTGGTCTGCATCGTCGCTATCGCCTATGTCACATTTCCGCTGGCGGGCAATGCGAGGCAGCAGGCGTGGTGCCTCGACAGCGGTGCTTGCGGCTACCTGGACAGCCGAATTTCCTACCTCGGTTTCGGGCTCATCCTGCTTTGCCTCATAGCCCTGGTGCTGAAAGCGATGCCGACGCGCCGCGCCGCGCGGGTGACGATTACGGTTCTGTCGGGCGTGCTGGGCCTGATGGCCGCCACAAGCTACGCCTACAATCTGCGCGACGGCCTAAAATACGCCAACGATGCGCGAGCTTGGCGGAGGGCTAACCTGCTGGCATGCTACCCGGATCTTCAGTCCCAGCAGGACCGTCGACTGGTGAGGATGATCGATCCGGAGGCACGCATCCGATTCCATCCCGGCACTGATCAGGCACGCTTCTGGCGCAACTATCTGGCTCTCAAGAGCCGAAATCAGACATGCACTTTGGACGATGCTCGCCGGCAGGCCGAGCGAGATCTCTTGAACGACGCCGAGCCGATTCTGGATGTCGGTCAGACGATCAGTTTTTCGCAGCCGTCGGCGGCCCGCTATCTGGGCACAGGCTGGTCGGCACTGGAGCCAGCCGGAATCTGGACCGACGGCCCGCGCGCGGAACTGGTCTTCCAGCTCGCGTCCGGTGCACAGGCCAGGCCGCTGACCCTGAAAGTCGGGTTCAACGCCTACATGCGGCCCAACCTGTCCAATCAGGCAATCGATGTCCTTGTCGACGGACAGCGCGTCGACACCTGGACCATCACTCCGGCGATGAATGACGGCAGAACTCATGAGCGCACGATCGACCTCGGTCGGCGGTCAATAGTGGAAACCGAGATCGTCTTCCACGTCCTCAATCCGCGACAGCCCACGACAGATCGAGAAATCTCCGATACGCGCCACCTCGGCATATTCCTGCGTTGGATGGCCCTGGAACCACCCTGATGGTGATTTGGCCAGCACCGGCTTGATCGCATGGGGCAGGATTTGACCGTACGAGGGGCCCGCCGGGACAGCGGGTTGAAAGATGTCCCGGCTTGCTGCAAGGGAAGACCGTGTTAATCCTCCGGCGATTGCGGCGATCGTACCAGGCATTCATCTGCACGGAGGAACCCATCGCCACCGCGGAAGAACCCGCGAGCCCGGCGTGGAAGTCGCCTCCGGTCGTTCCGCCGGTCTTGAAGGAAGGGCAGATAGACGTCCGCGACCTGATCGCGCGGTACGATGCCGCGCGGCATGTCGAGCTGGCAGATGCCTATTTCGAGCCGCGCATGGACAACATCGCGCTGCGCCGCAAGCCATTCATCGTCGCCAACGAGATGATCCACATCCTGACGGCCTTCGCACATGTCGTCGACGGACTACGGCTCTTCCCGCAGCTGCGCCTTCTCGATTTCGGCGCCGGCACCGCTTGGTCGAGCCGGTATCTCGCGAGCCTCGGTTGCCAGGTAACTGCAATCGACGTGTCGAAGAACGCGCTGCAGATCGGCAGGAGCATCCATCAGGAAGACCCGATGACGCGCGACCTGCCGATCGAGTTTCGCGTCTCCGATGGACGGTCGATCCCCGTCGCCGACAAATCGTTTGACCGAATTCTCAGTTTCGACGCCTTTCATCATGTCGCCGACCAGAAGACCGTGCTGGCCGAATTCTCGCGTGTGTTGCGTGACGACGGCGTCGCAGCGTTCGCCGAGCCCAGTCCGTATCATTCCCTGGCGCCTTCGTCGCAGTTCGAGATGCAGACTTACGATGTGATCGAGAATGATATCCGGGTTTAAGAGATATGGGACATGGCGAAAGCTTGCGGCTTCGCCGACATCTGGCAGCGTGAACGTCGGCATTCACCTGAAGTCGATCAGTGGCCGCATGCTGAACAACGATCACGCTCGGTTGCCAGTATCCACCAAGCCGGTGCGGGTCGGCGAGACGCTCGAGATTTCGGGGACCATACCCCTGCCGGACATCGAAGATTTCCAATTGGAGGTGGACCTCGTGGCCGAGGCGATCGTCTGGTTCGAGTTCGTGGGCAGCCAACCCGTGAAGCTTCACTTTCGCAAGCGAGCGTACGTCGACAACTCCTAGCCCGTTCGTTCTTGACCAAGCAGCAATGTTGTCTTCCCGAGCGGGACAATGCACGCTCGGCCGGCAAGCGGCCGTTGCCCTGGAGGTTCCCGACATGATCCAGCCCGTCCATCCCGAAGGCCTGTCGATGCTGGAGAAGCGCCGCATCGAGGCCGAGATCCTGAAGGAGGTCTACGAGACCTTGAAGGAAAGCCATGGCGAGGAGACGGCGCGCAAGACGATCGCCGAGTCGGTGCGCCGGTCGGCGATCGAGCAGGCGCGCGCCTTCGCGGCCGCAGCGCCCGATGGTCCATCCCTCAAGGCGTTCCAGGACGTGATGCCGCTGTGGACCAAGGGGGGAGCGCTGGAGATCGAAGTCAAGGAACAAACCGACACGAGCTTCGCCTTCAACGTCGTGCGCTGCCGCTACGCCGAGACCTACAAGGCGATGGGCCTGGGCGAGATCGGCCATCTGCTCTCGTGCAATCGCGACGGCGCCTTTTGCGAAGGGTACGATCCCAAGCTCAAGCTCGAGCGAACGCAGACCATCATGCAGGGCGCCAGCCACTGCAACTTCCGTTACACTTACGAGACGTGATTGCGGCGAGGGACCTTTCCTCAAAGGCCTAATTCAAAAACTCCGCGATCACCAAATGGTTGTCCTTCAACGGCCAGGTCCGCGTCGGGATGGCCTCGTTGTTGAACACGGCCATCACGGTGCGCGGGCTGGCATCGAAGGCGAGCTTGCCGAACGAGACGCCGGGCACGCCGTCGTTGATGCCGGGCGGCACCTTGCCGTCGAGCGTGAACTTGTCGCGGCCGACGCCGAAATAGCCGCGCGGCCGGCTCATGGCGACAATGGCGGCGGCCGTCTCGTCGCCCTTGCCGACGATGCCTGGCCTCAAGTGCACGACGTCGCTCGAGCGTAGAAAAGGTGAGCGGTAGGCGTGGGTGATCGGCTGCGCCGCCATGCGCAGCACGAACTCGTAGTAGGCGTCAGGCCGAGCGACCATGGGGCCCCAGGCACCGTCCTCGCCGGTGACCTTGCGGTGCACCGGCAGCGCGCTCCGGCGTTCGCCGGTCTTGCTGTCGATCTCGAATATCTCGACCTCGGCATCGGCCACCGGGATGTTGGTGTAGACGCCATCGGCGATGCCGGTGACGCGGCCATTCAGCACCGGCAGCGGCTCCTGGGCGATGAACATGCTGGCCGGCGCCCGGCCGGCGATGAACTCGTACATGGCAGCGAAGGCGAGCTTGTGGAAGGCCACCTCGCGGTGATCGAGGCCGTCCAGGACGACATTGCGCGCGCCGCGCAGCTCGGAGGCATCGTAACCGACGCCGGTCGGCTTGCCCGGCGCCCCGACGAAGCGCGCGTCGGGCTGCGAGTACTTGTCGTTCCTGTCGGAGCGGATCGCCATCAGCTCGACTCCCGGGATCAGGTCGTCGGGTCCGGCATTGAGCTCCTTGAGGAACGCGAAGGCGCCGTTGAACTCGCTGCCCACCAGCAGGCTGTCGGAGATCACGATGCCCTTGTTGGGCGTGCCGCACAGCACCGCATGGCTGACCGACGCCGCCCCGCCGGCATGCTTGAGATAGCTGCGGATGGCGTTGCCGCCGCGCGACGAGCCGACCAGTGCGACCTTGCGTCGCCGCGTCGCCTTCAGCACCTCGGCGACGGCGGCAGCGAGCTGTTTGGTCTGGTCCTCGGTCGACGACCGGAACGGCTCCGGCCTGGCGTCCTCGCGGCGCGCGTTGGGATAGACGAAATCGACCGCGTGCAACTGGTTGCGCTTGAAGCCATTGGCCTCGAAACGCCACAGGGTGTTGATCCATAGTGCGCTCGAATCGCCATTGCCGTGCACGAACACGACCGGCGGCGGCGCCGCCACATCCGTGACCTGGCGACGCGGCGGCGCGGGCGCCGGTTGCGGCGGCGTTGGCGGCTGAGGCTGGCGCGGCGGCAGCTGCTGGCCGAACGCCAGCGTCGGCCACAGCGCCAAGGCGCCGCCAAGCAGGGCACGTCGACCGGGCCTCACACCCCTGATGTCCTTTCCCCCAGACATTGGCCCATGTTGGCAAAAGCCCGATGCCGACGCTACGCTCGCGATATGTCCATTTGTTACGTCGACAGCCCGGTTGGCCGCCTGGCGCTCGAAGCCGATCACGACGCCGTGACCGGGGTGCGCTGGACGAGCCGCGGTGAGCGGGCGGGAGAGGGCAGGCCGAGCCCGGTGCTCGCCGAGGCGCGCCGCCAGCTGGCGCGCTACTTCGCCGGCCGGCTCGAGCGCTTCGACCTGCCGCTCGACCAGCATGGGACCGATTTCCAGAAGCGCGTCTGGGCGATGATGTGCAACATCCCCTACGGCGAGACCGCGACCTATGGCGGCATCGCCATGGCGCTGGGCTCGGGTCCGCGGGCCGTCGGCATGGCATGCGGGCGCAATCCCATTCCCATCATCGTGCCCTGCCATCGCGTTCTCGGCGCCGGCGGCACCGAGGGCGGCTATTCGGGTGGCCGCGGGCTGCCGACCAAGCGCCAGCTGCTCGCCCTCGAAGGCGTCGTCCTGGACCGCCGGGAATAGATGTCGCACTGGGCGCATTCCGTTCGGCCGATTGCAGCCGAACGGAATGTGCTGAGGCCTGGCATCCCTGTCATTGCGTCGGCCGCAGGCGGCGGCTACGGAGAAGCGAATGCGCGTGCTGATCACCCGGCCGGAACGCGAGGCGACGACGCTGGCCACGGCGCTCGGCGAGCGCGGCCACGCGCCGGTCGTGGCGCCGCTGTTCCGCCTCGATATCCTCCATCCGCCTGATGATTTCCCCGAGGCGCTCGCGGCCTGCCAGGCCGTCCTGCTGACCAGCGCCAACGGCGCCCGCGCGCTTGCCGAAGCGAGCCCACAGCGCGCCAAGCCAATATTCGCCGTCGGCGACACAACGGCGAGCACGGCCGAGGGGCTGGGTTTCACCACGGTGACATCGGCCGCCGGCGATGGCGCCGCGCTGGTCGAGCTGGTCCGCCAACGGCTCGATCCCAAGGCGGGCCCGCTGATCCATGTCGCGGGAACCGAGATCGTCGTCGATCTCGTGGAGAGCCTGGCCGGCGATGGCTACGATGTCCGCCGCTTCGCGCTCTACGAAGCGCGCAAGGAGACGAGCTTGCCAGAGTCGGCGCGCGCGGCCTTGCAGGCGCGCGCCCTCGACGTCGCGACCTTCTTCTCGCCGCGTGCTTCCGCCGCGTTCGCCAGGCTGACCGAAGAGGCCGGGCTCGGCGATGCACTGCAGGGCGTCACGGCCGTGGCGATCAGCCCGGCTGCCCTGGCGCCGCTGGCCGACCTGCCGTTCAAGGCCCGGGTGGCGGCGGTGCGACCAACTCGCCAGGCCGTGCTCGACGAGATCGACCGCCTGGCCGAAGCCGGCGTACAAGGACAAGCGAGCATGAGCGACACCCCTTCCTCCCCGGCGGCCCCTTCTTTGTCGCTCTCCCCGGCCGAGCCTGCGCCGCCCGTCGTCGAGGTTCGGCGCGGCATCGGCATCGTCGGCACCTTCCTCACCAGCCTCGTCGCCGCTGCTCTCGTGCTGGCGCTTGCCCTGATCTCCCTGCCGTTCTGGCCGGAACAGTTCCAGGTGCTGTGGCGCGGCAAGTCGATGGCGGTCGCCCCGCCCCCCGCCATCGATCTTCAAGCCGTGCGCGCCGATGCCAGCACGGCTGCCTCGGCCGCCGTCGAAGCGGCAAAGCGCGACCTCGCCGCCCGCCTCGACGACCTCGATAAGCGCGTGCGGGCGGCGGCAGCTGCAGCCGCCGAGCGGCCGGCATCCGCGGAACCGGCGCTGGCCGAGCTGCGCAGCAAGGTCGAGGCGCTCGAGCGGCGCACCGCCGGTGCCGCATCGACTACGCAGCAACCGGCAACCCCCACGCCGGCGCCTGCTCCATCCACGACCAGCGACACCGAGAAGGAGCTCGCCATCCTGTCGCGCGAGATCGCCGCCTTGCGTACCTCGATGCAGGCGCTCGACCAGGCGGTCGCCGCGCAGAAGGACGAGCAGGCGCGCCAGCGCGAGCAGACCAAGAGCATGTCCGACGCGATCGGCGTGCGCGGCGCGGCCGACCAGAAGGCGCTGATCGCGGCACGCGCCTCGGCGGTGATCGGGATCGCCGCGCGGCTGAGCGCGGCGCTCGAATCGGGCCTGCCCTTCACCGTCGATCTCGGTCTGCTCACCCCGCTCGTGCAGGGCGACGCCAAGCTCGCCGAGATCACCACGTCGCTGCAGCCCTATGGCGCATCCGGCGTGGCCTCGCGCGCTATCCTAGCGGCCGAGTTCCCTGCCGTCGCCAAGGCGGCGCTGGCCGACGATCTCGCCGACGATTCGTTCGGCGAACGGCTGCTCGGCAAGCTGCGCGCCCTGGTCTCGCTGCGCCGTGTCGGCGACGTCGAAGGCAATTCGGTCGAGGCCCGGCTGGCGCGCGCCGAGACCGCCCTGGAAGCCGGCGATCTCGCCAAGGCGGTGACCGAGGTGAAGTCGCTGCCGCCGCAGACCGGCAAGGCGACCGAGGCGTGGCTGAAACGCGCTGAAGCCCATCTCGCGGCCGAGCGTGCGGTCCAGCAGCTCGCCGCCCATGCCGTCACCCTGCTCGGGACGGCGCGCTGACTCCATGACCCTCCTGCGTACCCTGATCTGGTTCGCCATCGCCGCTGCCGCCATGCTGGGCGCGGTCTGGCTCGCCCGGCGGCCCGGCACCGTCACCGCCGAATGGCATGGCTGGCGCCTCGACACCAGCGTCGGCATCGTCCTGGTGGCGCTCGTGCTGCTGATCGCCGTGTGCTTCGGCCTATGGCTGCTCTATCGCTGGATCGTCGGCGCGCCGGGGGCGCTGATCGAGGGCTGGGGCGAGGGCCGGCGCCGGCGTGGCTATCGCGAGCTGACGCAAGGGCTGGCGGCGGTGGCCGCCGGCGACGGCGTCGAGGCGCAGAAGCATGCGCGCAAGGCCGACCAGCTTCTCTCCGAGCCCGGCCTGACCTTGCTGCTGTCGGCCCAGGCGGCCCAGCTCAACGGCGATCGAGACGCCGCCAACCGCGCCTTCACCGCCATGCTCGAGGACGAGCAGATGGCGTTTCTCGGCCTGCGTGGTCTGATCGGCCAGGCGCTGCGCGAGGGCGACCGGGCCAAGGCGCTGGCCTATGCCGAGCGCGCCTTTCGCCTGCGGCCGCAGACCCCGTGGGTGGTGCACTCGCTGTTCGACATGCAGGCGCAGACCGGCGACTGGAAATCCGCGCAAGCGACCCTGGATACCGGCCTGCGCCGCAAGGTGGTCGGCGCCGACAGGGGCCGCACCTTGAAGGCCCTGCTGCTGGTCGAGCGCAGCCGCATCGCCGAGCGCGACGGCAATGCCGCCGACGCCCTGGCGCTGGCCCGCGAGGCGTTCGGCCTCGCGCCGGAGCGCATCGCCGTGACGCGCCGCCTGGCAGAGCTGCAGATCAAGGCGAGCGACGGCAAGCGGGCGATGAAGACCCTGGAGCGCGGCTGGGCGGTGGCGCCGCACCCCGACCTCGCCCGGCTCTATGTCGACGCGTCGGGCGAGAGCGAGGCGCTGAAGAAGGTCGGCGTCGTGCGGCGCCTGGCCGAGAAGAACCCCGGCGACATCGAAAGCCATGTCGCGCTTGCCCAGGCCTCCATCGAGGCCGGGCTGTGGGGCGAGGCGCGGCGCCATCTCGAGACGGCGGGCGGCGCCCACCCGACGGCGCGCGTCTGCCGCCTGATGGCCGAGGTCGAGGAGCACGCCAATTCCGACCCGGCGGGCGTGCGCAACTGGCTGGGACGCGCGACCGATGCGCCGTCCGATCGCAGCTGGCGCTGCTCGGCCTGCGGCGCCCATCACGAGACCTGGCGCTCGGTGTGCGAGAGCTGCGGCGCCTTCGGCACCCTGCAGTGGCGCGCGCCCGGCACGTTCGGTCAGATCCTGCCGCCGGAGGAACGGGTCGCCCTGGCGGCGACCGCGCAACAGTAGTGGCCTGCAGCGAGGCTTGTCGTACAGAATCGCTGTCATCCCGAGCCAGCGAGGGACCTTTGGGCAGCACGAAAGATCCCTCGCTGTGCTCGGGATGACAGTTTTGTGGGAGGAAACATGTTCGAGACCACGCTCGCCGGCAGCCTGCCGAAACCGGCTTGGCTTGCCACGCCGAATGTCCTGTGGGCACCCTGGACGTTGAGCGGCCAGCCGCTGTTCGAGGCCAAGGATGATGCCACCTTCCTCGCCATCCGCCGCCAGGAGGAGGCCGGCCTCGATATCGTGAGCGACGGCGAGCAGGCGCGGCAGCATTTCGTGCACGGCTTCCTGGCCGAGGTCGACGGCGTCGACTTCGACAAGAAGGTGCGCATGGGCATCCGCAACAATCGCTACGACGCCGACTGCCCGACCGTCACCGGCAAGCTCACGCGCCGCAAGTTCGTGCACGAGCGCGAGGCGCGCATCGCCCGCGCCGCGACCAGCCGCAAGCTCAAGTTCACGCTGCCCGGACCGATGACCCTGATCGACACCCTGGCCGACGGCTACTACGGCGATCGCGTGAAGATGGCGTTCGCCTTCGCCGAGCTGCTGAACCAGGAGGCGCGCGACCTCGAGAAGCTCGGCGTCGACGTCGTCCAGTTCGACGAGCCGGCCTTCAACGTCTATCTCGGCGAGACCGTCGAGTGGGGCGTGCCGGCGCTGGAGAAGGCGGCCGAGGGGCTGAGATGCACGACCGCCGTGCACATCTGCTACGGCTACGGCATCGAGGCCAACATCAAGTGGAAGGAGACGCTGGGCGAGAGCTGGCGGCAGTACGAGCAGACCTTCCCGGCGCTCGACCGCAGCAAGATCCAGCAGGTCTCGCTCGAGTGCCGCGAAAGCCACGTGCCGCCCGAGCTGATGAAGCTTCTGAAGACGAAGACGGTGCTGGTCGGCGCCATCGACGTGGCGTCGGAGACGGTCGAGACGCCGCAGCAGGTGGCCGACACGCTGAAGCTCGCAACGCAGTACGTCGACCCCGAACGCATCCAGGCCTGCACCAACTGCGGCATGGCGCCGATGACGCTCGCCGTCGCCTACGGCAAGCTGCGCGCCCTGGCCGAAGGTGCGGCGCTGGCGCGCAGGAGCTTGTAGCAGCGCCGTTCATTCGTCCCCGTACGTGCGACTCGTATTCTCCTCCCCAGCTCCGCTGGGGAGGTGTCGGCGTCTTCGCCGACGGAGGGGTCAAGGGCACAGGAGGGGTTGCTCATGACCCCTCCGCCCGCGATTACGCGGACACCTCCCCAGCGGAGCTGGGGAGGAAAATGAGATGAGCGCCATCGGAGTGGCGCGCTCCCAGCGCATGACTTTCACGCCACCGCAGCTTCGCCCCTTCGGCGCGCGTCCTGGTCTGATTGCGGCAGCATGAAGCCATCGAAGAATGACGCGAGCTGAGCGTAGCCATCGAGCGGCAGGACGTGAGCGACGTATTGGTCGGGCCGCACGACGACCATGCACCCTGCTTCCCGATCGATGCCGCGCAGGGCAAAGATGTCGTTGCCGCCCCTGACGTCGGCGCAGAATATCTTCTCGTAGTCGAGCAGGCCGTAACGTCCCTTCTTCGGCAGAAGCAGCGCCGGCATGTCCTCGAGGGCGAGCTCGCGATGGGCTTGCTGGAACACGGCGCGGACATCGATCACCGCGTCGATGTCCTCGTCGGGGCGCGTGTACTTCCGCACGGGCGAATCCCGGCTCTCGGCCAGGAAATCGCACATCTGGCGGATGGGGGAGCCTGACGCGGCCGGATCGACCGCCGTGGCGAAGGCGAAGAGGCGAAAGCGCCCGTCGGCCTGGACGACGTGACCCAGATGAACAGGCTTGGCGTCGGCGAGGCGGATCACCGGCGCGGAATGAAAGCGCGTTCCGACGACGAATCCCTTGGCAAGATTTTGGCAGACGGGTTCCCCGGTCAGGATCGACAGGCTGTAATGCGTCGCCGTCCCCGCCGTGTAGCGTCCATGCCGGATGAAATAGCTCTGGGTCTTTGCCGGATCGGCACCGCCCGCTTCTCCCTGGGACGAGGCGATCAGCGCCGCCCATTCGCGGTCGAAGTCGATCAGCTCCCCGGCGATGGCCCGCCGTTCCAACGAATAGGAATGCAGCAGGGCCGGCGCGCACCGCCCGCGCAGGACGGCGGCGAGCTTCCAGCCCAGATTGAAGGCGTCCTGCATCGAGACGTTCATGCCCTGCCCCGCCTTCGGACTGTGGGTGTGGCAGGCATCGCCGGCAATGAACACGCTGGGCGCGCGCGTCGCGATCTCTTCCGCCGGCACGTCATCGAACTTGTCGGTCAGGCGCTGGCCGATGTCGTACACCGACCACCAGGGGATTTCCTTCACCTCGAGCCGGTAGGGATTGAGGATTCGCCGGGCCTTGGCGATGAGCTCCTCGACCGTGATGTTGCGGTTTGCAACCCGTTCGCCGATGTCGAGCCTGGTGAGCTCGACATACAGGCGGACGAGATAGCCGCCTTCGCGCGGGATGATGAGAAGGCTGCCCTCGCTGGCCGACTGGATGAGCGACTTGCAGCGGATGTCCGGGAAGTCGGTGACTGCCAGCACGTCCATGACACCCCAGGCGTGATTGGCCGAATCGCCGCGCAGCTCCCGGCCGATCGATCGCCGGACCACGCTGTGCGCGCCGTCGCAGCCGACCACGTAGCGGGCGGCGACCGTCTCGATCTCGCCCTGGTGCGGGGCCTCGAGCCGCTCGAGCGTCACGGTGACGCGCCGTGCCCCATCGTGACTGCCGCGTCCCGCGGGTTGCACGCCAAGCACGCGCCGCCCGTAATGCGGCTCGAGCTTGGCAGCCGACCGGCGCATGAGGTCGAGATAGAGATCGTGCACGCGCGCCTGGTTGAGAACGACGTGCGGGAATTCCGACAGCCCGTCCTCGACGTCCTGGATCCAGCCGCTGCGAACGATGTTCGCGGGCTGCCCGGCATCCGGCTTCCAGAACGTCGTCTCGTTGATCCAGCACGCCTCCTTCGCCACGCGCTCGCTGAAGCCGAAGGCGTGGAACATCTCCATCGTCCGGCAGGCGATTCCGTCCGCCTGGCCGAGCAACAGGCGGCCCGATTTCTGCTCGACGATGCAGGTCCTGATGTCAGGAAACGCCGACAGCTGCGCAGCGAGCGTCAGCCCGGCCGGTCCGCAGCCGACGATCAGGACATCGACCTCAGCCGGAACGGAACCCTGCGCGCCCGACGCCGGATGGCGCTCCGCCCGATCGAAGATCTCCGGATCGCCCGGCTCGAAGCCATTCAGGTGAAACTGCATGAGGCGTTCCCCGTCGCTGAGAAGCGTGCTGAGCGACCTTACGGCACAAACCGGCCAGCGGGAATTCGCCGGGCAGATCCAATCGCCCAAGCGGCCATCCAACCGCCCCCGAAGTGGTGCAGTCGAGAGTTGGACGTGGCGAACCTTTTGTCGTCCTGAGCGCAGCGAAGGACCTCATCGCCGGACGATACAGGCGTGCTTTGAGACTTCTGGCGATGAGATCCTTCGCTGCGCTCAGGATGACAAAAGAAGTGCGACTTCATTTGACAAGAGCGTCGAAGTTGACGCCGTTGAAACTTCTATCGCTCCGACCGCAGCTTCGAGCGCAGCGCATAGACCAGGTCGAGCGCTTCGCGCGGCGTGAGCTCGTCGGGATTGATCTCGCCCAGCTCCTTCTCGACCTCCGACTCGCGCGGCTTCGCCGTGCCGCCGGCCGGACGCGCCGACGCGGCGGCAAAGAGGGGAAGATCGTCGGCGAGCCGGGTCACCGCGCCTGACTGTTCGCCCTTCTCCAGCTCGGCCAGCACCGTCTCGGCGCGACTCACCACGGCGGCCGGCAGGCCGGCGAGCTGGGCGACGTGGATGCCGTAGGACCGGTCGGCGGCGCCGGGCGCGACCTCGTGCAGGAACACGACCTGGTTCTGCCATTCCTTGACGCGCATCGTGTAGGGCGCCAGCGCCGCCAGACGCTGCTTCAGCGCGCCGAGCTCGTGGAAGTGCGTCGCGAACAGGGCACGGCAGCGGTTGACGTCGTGCAGATGCTCGAGCGTCGCCCAGGCGATCGACAGGCCGTCGAAGGTCGCGGTGCCGCGGCCGATCTCGTCGAGGATGACGAGGCTTCTCGCCGTCGCCTGGTTGAGGATCGCCGCCGTCTCGACCATCTCGACCATGAAGGTGGAGCGGCCGCGCGCCAGGTCGTCGGCCGCGCCGACGCGGCTGAACAGGCGGTCGACCAGGCCGATCGTCGCCTGCCGAGCCGGCACGAAGGAGCCGGCTTGCGCCATCACCGCGATCAGCGCGTTCTGGCGCAGGAAGGTCGACTTGCCGGCCATGTTGGGGCCAGTCAGCAGCCACAGCCGGCGCTCCGAGCCGAGATCGCAATCGTTGGGCACGAAGCCGGCCCCGCCCTGGCGCCGCAATGCCGCCTCGACCACCGGATGGCGGCCGCCGTCGATGGCGAAGTCGGCCGCCTCGCTCAGCGCCGGCCGCACGTAGCTTTCGCTCGCCGCCAGCTCGGCGAGCGCGGTCGCGACATCGAGGGCGGCCAGCGCGCGTCCCGCTGCGGCGACCCGGGCCGAGGCCGCCATCACCTCGCCGGCCAGCGCCTCGAAGATCGCGAGCTCGAGCGCCAGCGCCTGGTCGGCGGCGCGGCCGATGCGGGTCTCGAGATCGGCCAGCTCGGCGGTGCTGTAGCGGGTGGCGTTGGCCATCGACTGGCGGCGCGTGAAGCCCAGGGCCGCGAGATCGAGCTTGTCGGCATGCGTCGCCGTCACCTCGATGTGATAGCCGATCATGTTGTTGTGGCGGATTTTCAGGGTCGCCACGCCGCTCGAGCCGCGGTATCTGGCCTCGAGCGCCGCCACGGTCTTGCGGCTGTCGTCGCGCAGGGTGCGCTGCTCGTCGAGCTCGGCGCGGTAGCCCGCTCGGATGAAACCGCCGTCGCGCGCCAGCAGCGGCGGCTCGTCGGCCAGCGCCGCGGCGAGCGAGTCGATCAGCGCGCGGTGATCGGCGCAGGCCGCGACGATGTCGGCGAGCGGCGCGGGCGGCGGCGCCAGCGCCTCGGGCTCGGCGCGCAGCAGGGCGGCGAGCGCCTCGCCCGAGTCCAGCCCGTCGCGCAGCGCCGCCAGATCGCGCGGGCCGCCGCGGCCGACCGACAGGCGCTGCAGGGCGCGCTCGATGTCGGGCGTGCGGCGCAGCGCCTCGCGCACGCGTTCGCGCACCGCGGGGCGCTCGACGAAGAGCTGCACCAGGTCGAGCCGGCGCTCGATGGCCGCACGGTCGGTCAGCGGGGCAGCGATGCGCTCGGCGAGCAGGCGGGCGCCGGGACCGGTCAGCGTGCGATCGATGGTCGCCAGCAGGCTGCCGTCGCGCCTGCCGTCGAGGCCGCGCACCAGCTCGAGGTTGCGCCGCGTCGCCGGGTCGATCTCCATCGTGCCGTCGGCCCGCTCGCGGCGCGGCGGCGACAGGGCCGGCAGCTTGCCGGCCTGGGTGAGCGCCACGTAATCAAGCAGCGCGCCGCAGGCCGCCGTCTCGGCGCGCGAGAAGGCGCCGAAGCTGTCGAGGGCCGCCACCTTGAAGGTCGCCTGCAGGCGCTTGCGAGCATTGTCGCTGTCGAAGCGTGCCGAGGGCAGCGGGGTCAGCACGCTGTTCCATTCCTCGAGCGTCGCCTTGAGCGGATCGCGCGCCAGCAGGCGGTCGGGCAGCAGCAGCTCGCCGGGGGCGAGGCGGGCCAGCGCCGCGGCCAGCTGGCCGGGCAGCACCGGCTGGGCGGCGAAGTCGGCAGTCGACAGGTCGAGCCAGGCCAGCGCCAGCTCGCCCTGCGCCTCGGCGATCGCCGCGAGATAGTTGTGGCTGCGCGCGTCGAGCAGCGAATCCTCGGTCAGCGTGCCCGGCGTGATGACCCGCACCACGGCGCGCTCGACCACCGACTTGGCGCCGCGCTTCTTGGCCTCGGCCGGGTCCTCGACCTGCTCGCAGACGGCGACCTTGAAGCCCTGACGGATCAGCCGCGACAGGTAGGCTTCGTGGCTGTGCACCGGCACGCCGCACATCTTGATGTCTTCGCCGAGATGCTGGCCGCGCTTGGTGAGCGCAATGTCGAGCGCCGCCGACGCCGCCACCGCGTCGTCGAAGAACAGCTCGTAGAAATCGCCCATCCGATAGAACACCAGATGGCCGGGATGGGCCGCCTTGATCGCCAGGTACTGGCGCATCATCGGCGTCACATCGGCCGGGACGGCCACAGGAGGGGGAGCGCTGTCGGGCACGGAATCGGTTTAGCATGCCGGCGCCGCCGGTGATTGGGGGCTGTTTGGGGAAATGCAACGGCAGCGGAAGGTGGCCTCGAAAACCGACCCCGGAGGTGCTATGTAATGCGAGGGAATCACATCTCCTTACTGGAGGCCCACTTGAGCGCAACAGTTACCAGCAAAGGCCAGATCACCATCCCCAAGGCGGTTCGAGAGCAGCTGGGGATTGGGCCTGGAAGCGTGATCGATTTCGAGCGCACCGAGGACGGCCGGATTGTCCTGGTAAAGGCCGGGAAAAAAGCGCGCCCTAGTCGTTTCGCCCGTCTGCGGGGGAGTGCCGGCAAGGGACTGAGCACCGACGAGATCATGGCCTTGACGCGGGGCGAGGACTGACGTGACGCTGGTCGACACCAACGTCCTGCTCGACCTCGTAACCAACGATCGCGATTGGGCCGACTGGTCGTTGGCCCGCTTGGAGGACGCCGCGCTGGCGGGTCCCCTCCTGATCAATGATATCGTCTATGCTGAAACCTCGATTCGCTTCGACCGAATTGAGGACCTCGACGCCACACTTGCCACCGCGAGGATCAAGCTCGCGCCCGCACCACGTCCGGCGCTGTTCCTCGCCGGAAAGGCGTACAGGCAATATCGCGCGGCCGGTGGAACGCGAACCGGGGTTCTTCCCGACTTCTTCATCGGCGCGCATGCCACGGTCGAAGGCTGGCCCCTGCTCACGCGCGACACGAACCGATATCGTACCTATTTCCCGAAGGTCACGCTCATCGCGCCGGCGACTTGAAATTGGTCACCTTCTAGGCAAGTCGGCGGAGGCAGTGACCATGCCCGCCGCGTTGCGGCGCGGTATGGCCCGCTGGCACCGGCGGTGGATTGCCGTCAATATGCCCTTTCAACCGGGAGAGAGACGCAATGGCGAGCAGCGGCTCGGAAGCAATGGTCAGCAACGAGATGGGCGATCTCGATGGCGATTCGCTCATCATGCATCGCACCGGCCGGCCGGGAAAGATCGAGATCATTGCCACCAAGCCCCTGGTCACCCAGCGCGACCTGGCGCTCGCCTATTCGCCCGGCGTCGCCGCGCCCTGTCTGGAGATCGCCAAGGCGCCGGACACGGCCTACGACTACACCGCGCGCGGCAACCTCGTCGCCGTGATCTCCAACGGCACCGCCGTGCTCGGGCTGGGCGACATCGGCGCGCTCGCCAGCAAGCCGGTGATGGAGGGCAAGGCCGTCCTGTTCAAGCGCTTCGCTGACGTCGACTGCATGGACATCGAGGTCGGCACCAAGGACGTCGACGAGTTCATCAATTGCGTGCGCTTCCTCGGGCCGACCTTCGGCGGCATCAATCTCGAGGACATCAAGGCGCCGGAATGCTTCATCATCGAGCAGCGCCTGCGCGAGCTGATGGACATCCCGATCTTCCACGACGACCAGCACGGCACCGCCATCGTCTCGGCCGCCGGCCTGATCAACGCGCTGCACCTCACCGGCCGCAACATCAAGGACATCAAGATGGTGGTGAACGGCGCCGGCGCAGCGTCGATCGCCTGCATCGAGCTGGTCAAGGCGATGGGCATGCCGCACGAGAACGCCATCCTGTGCGACACCAAGGGCGTGCTCTACCAGGGCCGCACCGAGGGCATGAACCAGTGGAAGAGCGCCCACGCCGTGCGCACCAAGGCGCGCACGCTCGCCGAGGCGATAAAGGGCGCCGACGTGTTCTTCGGCCTGTCGGTCAAGGGGGCGGTGACCAAGGACATGGTCCTGTCGATGGCCGACAAGCCGATCATCTTCGCCATGGCCAATCCCGATCCCGAGATCACGCCGGAGGACGTCCGCTCGGTGCGCGGCGATGCCATCATCGCCACCGGGCGCAGCGACTACGCCAACCAGATCAATAACGTGCTGGGCTTCCCCTACATCTTCCGCGGCGCGCTCGACGTCAGGGCGCGCACCATCAACGAGGAGATGAAGGTCGCCGCCGCCGAGGCGCTGGCCAAGCTCGCGCGCGAGGACGTGCCCGACGAGGTCGACCGCGCGTATTCGGGCCGCCGGCTGCGCTACGGGCCGGACTATGTCGTGCCGGTGCCGTTCGATCCGCGCCTGATCTCGGCGGTGTCGTCTGCTGTCGCGCAGGCGGCCATGGATTCGGGCGTCGCCCGCCGGCCGATCCCCGACATGGCCGAGTACAAGCGTGCCCTGTCCGGACGCCTCGATCCGACCAGCCACTGGTTGCAGAGCCTGTTCGAGCAGGTCAAGGCCAACCCGCAGCGCATCGTGTTCGCCGAGGGCGAGGAGGAGCGCATCATCCGCGCCGCCGTGGTGTTCCGCGACAACGGCTACGGCACGCCGATCCTGATCGGCCGCGAGGAGCTGGTGCGCGAGACCATGAAGTCGCTCGGCATCACCGACACCACGGGCATGGAGATCCACAACGCGCGCCTCAGCACGCGCAACGCGACCTATACCGACCTGGTCTACAAGCGCCTGCAGCGCGACGGCTTCCTGCGCCGCGACGTGCAGCGCATGGTCAACCAGGGCCGCAACGTGTTTGGCGCCTGCATGGTGGCGAAGGGCGATGCCGCCGGCATGGTGACCGGCATCACGCGCCGCTTCCCCGAGTGCTACGGCGACATCCAGCGCGTGATCGATGCCAAACCGGACCGCGTGCCGATGGGCTATTCGATCGTCGTGGCGCGCCACGGCACGGTGTTCCTGGGCGACACCTCGATCAACGAGACGCCGACGCCCGAGCAGCTCGCCACCATCGCCAAGCAGATGGTCGCCAACGCCCGCATCATGGGCCACGAGCCGCGTGTCGCCTTCCTCTCCTTCTCCAATTTCGGCAGCCGCGAGATCGATCGCATCGAGCGCATCCGCAAGGCGATCCGCCTGCTCGACGCCGAGAAGGTCGATTTCGAATATGACGGCGAGATGCAGGCCGACATGGCGCTCGACTACGAGTTGCTGCGCGAGACCTATCCCTTCTGCCGCCTGACCGGGCCGGCCAACGTGCTGGTGATGCCGGGTCTGCACTCGGCGCACATCTCCTCGCGCCTGCTGCAGCGGCTGGGCGGCGTCACGGTGATCGGGCCGGTGATCGACGGCCTGCAGAAACCGGTGCAGATCGTGCAGATGGGCGCCACGGTGAGCGATCTCGTCAACCATGCCGCGCTGGCCGCGTATGGCGCGCTGGCACAACGGAGGTAGTCATGGCCGATCTCGTCATTCGCGGCGCCACCATCGTCGACGGCCTGGGCAGCGAGCCGCGGCGCGCCGACCTTGCGGTCGAGAACGGCCGCATCGCCGATATCGGCAGCATCCGCGACAAGAACGCCGAGACGATCGATGCCGACGGCCTGGTGCTGGCGCCGGGCATCGTCGACGTCCACACACATTACGACGCGCAAGTCACCTGGGACGCGACGCTGTCGCCCTCGCCGTCGCTCGGCGTCACCACGGCGGTGATCGGCAATTGCGGCTTTGGCATCGTGCCGGCGCCGCCTTCGGTGCGCGACCTCGTGATCCGCAACCTCTCGGTCGTCGAAGGCATGGATCTCGATGCGCTGCGCACCGGCATCACCTGGGATTTCGAGAGCTTCAGCGACTACATGAGCATGCTGCGGCGGCGCGGCGCCTACGCCAACCTCGCCGTGCTGGCCGGTCATTCGACCATCCGTACCGCCGTGATGGGCGAGGACGCCTCGCAACGCCACGAGGCGACGCCCGAGGAGATCGCGCGCATGAAGGCGCTGGTCGCCGACGCCATGGCCAACGGCGCGATCGGTCTCGGCGCTTCCTATTCGCTCAATCATTCGGGCTATGGCGGCGTGCCGATGCCGTCGACCGTCGCGCCGCTGTCGGAGCTCGATGCGCTGGTCGAAGCGATGGGCCCGCGCGGCAAGGGCGTGATCGCCATCGCCTCGGGCGCGAAGGAGCCGCAGGAGCTCGAGCCGATGGCCGCCAAGTACGGCAGGCCGTTCTTCCAGGGCACCGGCATGGCGATGCACAACGAGCAGGCACCGGAGCGCGCGCCGCGCCTGTTCGACCAGTGCGCCGCCGCCCTCCGTCGCGGCAACGGGCTCTATTTCCAGATCCCCTGCCAGCCGCTGTCGTTCGACTTCACGATGGCCAACGCCTATCCGTTCTACAGCCACGCCGCGTTCGACCCGATCAAGGCCTACTCGCCCGACCAGCTGAAGGCGGTGTTCCGCGATCCGTCGTGGCGCACCAGGTTCCGCGAGAACGTGAAGAACCCGCGGCCCGGGATGATCTTCCAGGGCAACTGGGATCGCGTCATGGTCGCGGTCGCGCACAAGCAGTCGAACGCGCGCTACGTCAACCGCTACGCTGCCGAGATCGCCGCATCGGAGCATCGCGATCCGCTCGACGTGGTGCTCGATCTCAGCCTCGACGAGAATCTCGAGACGGCGTTCCTCGGCCGCTTCCTCAATGTCGGCGACGACGGCGTCGCCCGGCTGCTGAAGCACGAAGCGGGTGTGGTGGCGCTGTCTGATGCCGGCGCGCATCTCATCTACATGTGCGATGCGGGCTTCGGCCTGCATTTCCTGGCGCACTGGGTGCGCGAGCGCGGCGATTTCGACATCGCCGAGGGCATGCGCCGCCTGACCAGCCATCCGGCCGATCTCTACGGCATCAAGGATCGCGGCCGACTCGCGGTCGGCGCCCACGCCGACCTGCTGCTGTTCGATCCGGTGACCGTCGGCATCAGCCCGGCCGAGCGCGTCGCCGACCTGCCGGGCGGCGGCCGCCGCACCATCCGCCGCCCGACCGGCGTGCATGGCGTGTTCTGCAACGGCGTGAAGACGTTCGACGGCAAGGACTACGTCAAGCACGCCATGGGACCGGGCCACGTGCTCGACAAGTTCAATGCCTCGCAGGGCCGGCACGTGACGGCGATCGCCGCGCAGTAGCACTGATCCGCCGCGCGCACATTCTTGTCGTCCTGAGAAGGACCTCATCGCTGCCTGCCAGGGCGTACTTTGGAACCTCTGGCGATGAGGTCCTTCGCTACGCTCAGGATGACAGGCAAGCGGTCGTCATCCGGAAGACGATGACACATCGACTGCAATTTCGCGAGCGAGGCGATTCGTTTGCACAATCGTAGCTCGTGCGTCGCCGACGCACTAAGCTTGCGCCAATCTATCCGCCTGGGAGGGCGCCCATGTCGTCGGTCATGAAGATCAGCAGCCGGAATCTCCCGGCATTGCGCCGCCGCAGCCTGGTCAAGGGCGGCATGGCCGGCATCCTCGCCAGCGGGCTGGCGCCGACCTTCGCCTACGCCCAGCCCAAGAAGCTGGTGATGGCGCATCTCAACGCCCTTCCCGAGTCGGCCGCCATCGCCTTCGACTGGCAGGCCCAGGAGGTGCGCAAGCGCTCCAACGGCGAGCTCGACATGCAGTTCTTCGGCTCGACGCTCCTCAACAAGGAGCTCGAGATCATGAATGCGGTGAAGTCGGGCAACATCGCCATCGGCAATCCCGGTGGCGCCGCCGCCACCGTGTTCCCCGAGATGGGCGTGTTCCTCGTGCCATACCTCGTGCAGAGCTACGATCAAGCCTACAAGATGTTCAACGGCAAGATCGGAGACACGCTCGATAAGCAGTTTCAGGACAAGTACAAGCTGAAGACGCTGTGCTTCTTCGACTATGGCTTCCGCCATTTCTGGACCAGCAAGAAGCCTATCGTCGAACCCCGCGACCTGCGCGGCGCCAAGATCCGCGTCCAGCAGGCCAAGGTGTTCGGCGACACGATCAACGGTCTGGGCGGCAATGCCGTGCCGATGGCGTGGGGCGAGGTGATCTCGGCCGCCAAGTCGGGCGTAATCGACGGCGGCGACCTGCCGATCGTCAACCAGATCGCGCTCAAGATCTACGAGGTCTCGAAATTCTGCTCGATGACCTTCCACAATTACGGCCCCACGCTCAACACCATGAACCTGGCGGTATGGGAAGGTCTCAGCGAGCCGCACAAGAAGCTGATGCTCGACACCAGCCGCGAGGCCCAGGCCAAGTGCCGCGAGCTTACCGAATCGGTCGACAACCTCGCGGCCGCCAAGAAGGAGCTCGAGCCCAAGGGCATGACGGTGGTGCAAGGCAACGTCGAGGCCTTCCGCAAGGTCGCGCAGGAGAAGATCTGGCCGGCCTACAAGGCCCAGTACGCCGCGCTGTGGGACGACATCGCCAACTTCAAGGCGTAGGCATGGACGCATTCATGCTCTTCCGGACCGCGAGCATCCTGCTCGCTCATGAGCTTGAGCGAGCAGGATGCTCGCGGTCCGGAAGACGATGAACATGAGCAGATTCATCGCCAACATCCCGAAGATCGTCGTTGCCCTGCTGCTGGTCGCCGCCATCGTCAACCTGCTGGTCGGCGTCTTCCTGCGCTACGTCATGATCGAGGTGACGGACTGGCTCGACGTCGATCCGATCCGCTTCACTTGGGTCGAGGAGGTCGGCGAGATGATGCTGGCTTGGCTCACCCTGATCGGCGCCGCGATCGGCGTGCGCGAGCGCTCGCATTTCGCGTTGCATGCGCTGACCCACCACTTTTCGTCGCGCACGCAGAGCCTGATCGAGCGTGTCCATCATGTGCTGATCGCGGCGATCGGCGGCATCGCCGCTTGGTACGGCGTGAAGCTTTGCCTGCTCAACCGCACGCTGGCGACGCCGGGTCTCGAGATCAATCTCGCCGTCCTCTACGCCTCGGTCGTGGTGGGCGGCGTCCTGCTTGTGATCTATGCTGTTTCGATGATCGTGGCGCCGCCGCCGATCGCCCCCGACCCCGTGCACTGAGGAACAGCCGCTATGCTGCTGCTCGTCGTCGGCGTGATCTTCGTCGCCTTGATCCTGTTCTCGATGCCGATCGTGTTTGCGCTGGGCGTCGCCGGCGTCGCCGGCCTGCTGCTCGGCGGCTACGACATGCAAGTACTGTCGTCGAGCATGGTGTCGGGCTCGCAGAGCTGGGTGCTGCTCGCCATCCCGGCCTTCGTCTTTGCCGGCGGCCTGATGGAGAAATGTGGCATGAGCCACGCCCTGGTCGACTTCGCCCGAGCTTTGGTCGGCTGGGTCAAGGGCGGGCTCGGCATGTCGGTGATCGTCGTCGCCTATTTCTTCTCCGACATCTGCGGCTCGAAGATGGCCGAGGTCTCGGCACTCGGCTCGACCCTGATGCCGCCGCTCACCAGGGCGGGCTACAAGCGCCAGGACTCGGCGTCGCTGATCGCCGCAGGCACCGCGATGGGCATGCTGGTGCCGCCCGCCATCTTCATGATCGTGATCGCCCAGGTTACCAACACCTCGGCGGTGGCGCTGTTCCTCGCGGGCTTCGTGCCCGCTGCCACCATCATGGTGTGCCTCATGGTCCTGGTCTATTTCCGCGCCCGCAAATACGACTGGCCGGTCGATACCCGGCCCAGCATCGCGCTGATCACCGGCACGGCACGCAAGGCCGCGGTCCCGCTGGTCATTCCCGTTGTCATCCTGGGCGGCTTCTTCCTCGGCGTCTTCACCGCCACCGAGGCGGGTGCCGTGGTCGCGGGCTATGCCTTCTTCGCCGCGCGCTTCTACTATCGCAATGTCAGCTATGGCCAGATGGCCAGGCTCGCCTACGACAGTGCCATCCTGACCGCCGCCGTGGTGTTCCTGCTCGCCGTCGCCTCTGTGTTCCAGTACCTGATGGGCGTGTCCGGCGTGCCGAAGCTCCTGGCCGAGGTCCTGCATCCGCTGCGCGACGCGCCCTGGCTGTTCCTGCTGGCGACGGCGCTGATCACCATGATGTTCGGCATGGTGCTCGAAGGCCTGCCCGCCGCCGTGGTGCTGATCCCGGTGGTGTTCCCGATCGCCGAGGAAATGGGAATCGATCCCATCCACTTCAACATCGTGCAGACCGCGGCGGTCGGCATCGGCCTGTTCCTGCCGCCGATGGGCGTCGGCCTGCTGATGGCGCTGCGCTTCGCCAACCTGACGGTTGGCCAACACTGGCGTTCCTACATGCCCTATGTCGCCGCCCTGCTGGTCGGGTTGATGCTGATCATCCTGTTCCCGCAGATCTCGCTGTTCCTGCCGCGCAGCGCCGGGCTGATCAAGTAGCGCAAACGCTTCCGACTCTTGTCATCCTGAGCATAGCGAAGGATCTCATCGCCGCTCGCCACGCACGGCTATGGCGACCTGGAAGCCCGTGTTTGCATCAACCGGCGATGAGAGATCCTTCGCTGCGCTCAGGATGACATGAGGGCCGCAGCGCCTCCCGACCGCTACATCGCCGGCTTGCCGATGCCGCCACGCGCGCGGCGAGCGAGGTAGACCTGGAGATGGGCGTAGGCCAAGCGCAGGTTGGGCGTGGCGATGCTGGCCTTCTTCGCCCGTGCGATCATGTCGCCGACCGCATGGTCGGCCTCGACCATGGAACCCTTCTCGAGATCGTGCAGCATCGAGGCGGCAAAGCGCGAGCCCTTCTGCGTGAGAAAGGACCGCACGTTGATCATGCCCTTTTCGCCGGGGTCGCAGCCCGCCGCGGCGGCGACCTTGCGGCACTCCTCGACCGTCTCGAGCATGATCGCCTGACCCTCGGCCGCCTCCAGGATGTCGCCCGACGTGCCGCGCATCAGGCAGCACATCGAGGCGAGGGTGCACAGCATGATCCACTTGTCCCACAAGTCCTGGACGATGTTGGCGTGAAGACCGCCATCGACTCCGGACTTCTTCACCGCTGCATCGAGCTCGACCAGGACCCCGCGCGCCGGCCTGCCGTCGCGCTCGCCGAACGAGATGGCGGCGAATGGGCTCGTGTGCAGGATCTCGCCCTCGGGTGACATCGCGACGCCGACCCGCGCCAAGCCGCCGGCCACCTTTTCGGCACCGAACCTGGCGTCGAGCGCATCGAGATGGCGCATGCCGTTCAGCAGCGGCACGACCGTTGCCTCGGGCACGACAGCAGGCGCAACAGCGTCGATCGCCGAGTCGAGATCGTAGGCCTTGCAGGTGAGGAGGACGATGTCGTACGGGCCACCCTCTGTGCCGTCCAGCACCGCCTTCACTTTTTGCGTGATGTCGCCCTTGGTGCTCCTGATCACCAGGCCGTCGCGCTGCAGCGCCTCTCGCCGCGCCGGGCGCACCAGGAACGTGACGTCCGCGCCGCTCTGGTGCAGGCGGCCGCCGATATAGCCGCCGATCGCGCCGGCACCGAGGATCAGGGTCTTCACGGTCTCAATCCTCCGCGCGCGCGGCGCGCTTCATAGGCCTGCAGATGAGCATAGGCGAAGCGCAGGTTGGGCGCGGCCACGCCCGCCTTGCGCGCGCGCATCAGCATGTCGCCCACGATCGAGCGGGCTTCGACTGCGCCGCCCTTCTCCATGTCGCCCAGGATCGAGGCCACGGACTTAGCCCCAGGCTGCGTCAGGCCGGCTTCCAGCCCGGCCCGCACCTTGGCGCTGGGCGCGTGACCTGCGGCAGCGGCGACCTTGCAGCATTCGTCCAGGGTTTCGCGCACCAGCGCGGCGCCGTCCTCGGCGGCGACGATGTCGCCCACCGTGCCGCGCATGGCGGCGCACATCGAGGCGATGGTGCCCAGCATCACCCACTTGTCCCACAGGTCCTGGTTGATGTCCGGGTTCAGGCCGCCATCGATGCCGGCCTTCTTGCAGGCCGCGTCGAGCTCGACCAGCGCCGGGCGCGCCGCCTTGCCGTCGCGCTCGCCGAACGACACGCCCGAGGCGCCGCTGTGCACGATCTCGCCGTTCGGTCCCAGCATGCCCGAGATGCGCGCCAAGCCACCCGCCACGCGCGCCGCGCCGAACGTCGCATCGAGCGTGGCGAAGTGGGCGTGGCCATTCAGCATCGGCACGATGGTGGTGTCGGGACCGACGGCCGATGCGATCGACGCGATGGCCGAGTCGAGGTCGTAGGCCTTGCAGGCCACGATCACGACGTCATAGGGCGCACCCTCGTCGCCCCTGGTCACGACCTTCACCGGCACGGTGAAGTCTCCCTTGGGACTTTTCACCACAAGGCCGTTGGCCTTCACCAGCGCCGCGCGTTTCTCGCGCAACAGGAAAGTGACGTCGACGCCGGCCTGTGTCAGGCGCGCGCCCCAATAGCCGCCGACCGCGCCGGCGCCCAAGATCAGGATCTTCACTTCTTGACCTTCCTTTCGGCCACCCAGTCGGCGAGCCAGGTCGCGAGATCGTCGGTCTGGTGGTGAATGTGGTCGAGATCGAGGCCTTCGGCGCGCTTGACGCTCTCGTCGGTGCGGATCCACACCGTGCGCATGCCGAGGTCGCAGGCCGGCTTGAGATTGACCGCGATGTCGTCGCACATGGCGGCGCGCGCCGGATCGATGCCGTGCCGGTAAACGAGCTGCTCGTAGATCTGCTTGTGCGGCTTGGGCCAGTACTCGCCCGCCACGATGTCGAAGATCGCCTCGAAATGGTGCGCCACGCCCAGCCGCTCCATCACCCGCTCGGCGTGCGGCACGTCGCCCGCGGTGAAGATCAGCTTGCGCCCCGGCAGGGCAGCCAGCGAGGCCTCGAGCGACGGATCGGGCTGCACCGGCGAGTAGTCGATGTCGTGCACGTAGTCGAGATAGTGGCGCGGATCGACGCCATGCAGGCTCATCATGCCGCGCATCGAGGTGCCATGCTCACGCCAATACTGCTTCTGCACTCGCCGCGCCTCCTCGGCGTCGACCTTGAGCCAGTCGGAGATGTAGCGGCCGATGCGGACATCGATCTGGGCGAACAGGTTGCACCGCGCCGGGTACAGCGTGTTGTCGAGGTCGAACAGCCAGACGTCGGGATCGTGTTGCGGAGGCATGGAGCCCTGGATTAGCGGCGCTGGGTACATTTGTCGATCACCCTCAGGCAACCGCCAGGGCCGGGACTGATATCCTCCGGGGCCGCCCGCTCCGTTGTGGCACAATGGCAGGCATCATGGATTTCCTGACGATCGGTCTGCTGGGCGCCGTGGCGCTGCTCCTTCTGGCGCTGTTGTTCGTGACTCTGCGGCGGCGTGACGGCGAGGCCGCCGAAGCCTTGCGCCAGCAGCTCGGCCTGGCCCTCGGCCAGCAGGCCGAGACCGTGCAGCGGGTCGAGCGCTCGCTGCGCGAGCAGGAGCAGGCGCTGTCGAAGGTGGTCGCCGAACGGCTCGAGCGCACCGAGAAGGCGACCGGCCAGATCGTCACCGACCTGCGTGAGCGCCTCGTCCGCATCGACGAGGCGCAGAAGAAGATCGGCGAGCTGTCGACCCAGATGGTGGGCCTGCAGGCGGTTCTGTCCAACAAGCAGGCGCGCGGCGCCTTCGGCGAGGTCCAGCTGGCCGACCTGGTGCAGAACATCCTGCCGCCGCAGGCCTACGAGTTCCAATGCACGCTCTCCACGGGCGCGCGCGCCGACTGCGTGCTGAAGCTGCCCAATCCGCCTGGCGCGATCGCCATCGACGCCAAGTTCCCACTCGAGAGCTACACGGCGCTGCGCGCCGTCCCGGCCGGCGACGTGGCCGCCCTGCAGGCCGCCCAGCGCGGCTTCCAGCAGGCCATCCGCAAGCACATCGGCGACATCCGCGACAAGTACATCGTGGCCGGCGAGACCGCCGAATCGGCGTTGATGTTCCTGCCCTCAGAAGCGGTCTATGCAGAGCTGCACGCGAGCTTCACCGGGCTGGTCGAGGAGTCCTATCGCGCTCGCGTCTGGATCGTCTCGCCGACCACCCTGATGGCCACGCTCAACACCGTGCGCGCCGTGCTGAAGGACGTACGCATGCGCGAGCAGGCCGGCGAGATCCAGAAGACGGTCGGGCTGCTGCTCGATGACGTGAGGCGCCTCGCCGACCGCGTCGACAAGCTCAAGATTCACTTCGCCCAGACCGAGAAGGATCTGCGCGACGTCGACATCTCGGCCGACCGCATCACCAAGCGCGGTCAGCGCATTCTCGACGTCGAACTGGAAGAGGAGCCGGCGGCGCTGCCGCCGCCAGGAGGAAACCAGAAATGAACAACTCCGGCGCCAGCCTCGCGACCCTGAAAGCCCTGGTCGAGGCCTTCAATGCCCACGACCTCGATCGCATCATGAGCTTCTTCGCCGAGGACGCCGTGCTCGAGATGCCGCGCGGCCCTGATCCGTGGGGCTACCGCCATGTCGGCGCCGCTGCGGTGCGCGAAGGCCTGCGCAGCCGCTTCGAAGGCCTGCCCGACGTCCACTACGGCGACGACAGCCACTATCCACTATGTCGACGGCGACATGGGCATTTCGCAATGGACCGTCACTGGAACCACCCGGAGCGGCGAGAGCATCGCCGCCCGCGGATGCGACTTCTACAGCTTTTGCGGCGGCAAGGTGGTGAAGAAGGATTCCTTCTGGAAGATGGTCGAGAAGGGTTGATGCCCTGGGCTGACGCGCCCTTCTCGACCCTGAAGCGTCAGCCCCAGGGGCCGCGGCGGCTCGACTGTGGCGCCGAGGCCCACGGGCCATTCGGCGACATGGCCGGCGCCATGCCGTAGCCATGGCCCGTCATCGCTTCCAGCCGCGCGATGCGTTCCTCCATCGGCGGATGGGTCGAGAACAGGCTGGCCAGCCCGCCCGAGCTCAGCGGGTTGGCGATGTACAGGTGCGCCGTCGCCGGATTGGCTTCCGCCACCTGGTTGGGGATCTGCTGGGTGCCGGCATGCAGCTTGGCGAGCGCCGAGGCGAGCCATTGCGGCTGGCCGGAGATCTCCGCGCCCATACGGTCGGCCTCGTACTCGCGGCTGCGGCTGATCGCCATCTGCACCAGGGTGGCGGCGAGCGGCGCCAGGATCATGGCGGCAATCGCTACGATCGGATTGACCAGCGGCCTGCCTTCCGAGTCACGGCCGCCGCCCATCAAACCGCCAAAGCTCGCCAGCATGCCGATGGCACCCGACAGGGTGGCGGCGATGGTCATGATCAGTGTGTCGCGATGGCGGACGTGGCTGAGCTCATGGGCCATCACGCCGGTGATCTCCTCGCGGCTCAAATAACGCAGCAAGCCGGTCGTCGCCGCCACGGCGGCATGCTCGGGGTCACGGCCGGTGGCGAAGGCGTTGGGCTGCTCCTCGTTGATGATGTAGACGCGCGGCATCGGCAGGCCGGCGCGCTGGGCCAGCCCCTGGACGATGCCGTAGAGCTCGGGCGCCTCGTTGGGCCCGACCTCCTGGGCGTTGCTCATGCGCAGCACCATCTTGTCGCTGTTCCAGTAGGCGAACAGGTTCATGCCCAGCGCCACGACGAGGGCGATGACCAGGCCGGACTGGCCACCCAGCAGGTAACCCACGACCAGGAAGAACCCGGTCAGCGCGGCCAGAAGGAGGGCAGTGCGAAAGTAGTTCATGGCCGCAAAGATGGTTTGCGACTGTGGCGAATCAAGGCAGGGACCGGCATCATGACGCCATGACCGACCCGAAGAAACCGACCGTCCCCGAGGACGCCCCGCCGCCTGAGGCCGCTTCGCCGGAACCACCACCGGCCGCCCCGAACGAGGCGGCAATGGCGCTGATCAAAAAGGTCGAGGAGATCGGCGGCCCGCCCGGCCCCGAACCGACGCGCTACGGCGACTGGCAATTCAACGGCCGGGTTACGGATTTTTAGCTTCCTCAGGACCGCGGGCGACCCGCCAGCGGTCCTGAGGACAAGAAGCCCATCAAGCAGGCGCCACAGGTCATGCGTAACGACATCTTCCACCCCGACTTCAAGGCGGCACCATGGTGGTGGGAGGCGTGGAGTCCCAATAACGCGCTGTCGCAGGATCCGCCGGCGCGCGCCGACGTGGTGATCGTGGGTGCCGGCTATGGCGGCCTGTCGACGGCGCTCGAGCTCTGCCGCAACGGCGCACGCGCCGTGGTGCTGGAGCGCGGCGATTTCGGCATCGGCGCCAGCACGCGCAACGGCGGCATGGTCTCGGGCGGCACCAACCTCGGCAAGGGGCTGGGTGGCAAGAGTCCGATCGCCGACGAATTCGAGCGCAACAAGGCCGCCCTGATGGGCGCCGGCGCCGATTCGCTCAGCGTACTGGCCGACATCATCGCCCGCGAGAAGATCGAGTGCGGCCTGATGATGAATGGCCGTTTCGTCGGCGCCTGGACGCCGCGCCATTACGCCGACATGGCGACCAAGGTCGAGACCTACAACACCTACGCCAATGCCGGCAGCCACATGGTGCCGCGCGAGCGCCAGCGCGAGATGATCGCCTCGGACTATTATTTCGGCGGCATGTATTCGACCCGCGCCGGCCACCTCCACCCGGCGCTCTACTACAAGGGCCTGATCGAGGCGGCGCACCGCGCCGGCGCCATCCTGTGCGCCAACGTCGAGGCCGAGCGCCTCGAGAAGACGGCGACCGGCTGGCGTGTGCTGACGGCCAAGGGCCCGGTCGAGGCGCGCGAGGTCGTGGTCGCGACCAACGGCTACACCGGCGACCTGACGCCACGCCTGAAGCGGCGCGTGGTGCCGGTGGCGAGCCACATCATCGCGACCGAGGAACTGCCGGAGAACGCCCGCACGTTGCTGATCCCGGAGCTGCGCGCCATCGGCGACACCAAGCGGGTGCTGACCTATTACCGGCCGTCGCCGGACGGGAAGTACCTGATCTTCGGCGGCCGCGCCCGCTTCACCGCGGCGCCGCCCGAGGTGAGCGCGCCGGCACTCTATCGCTACATGGTCGATCGCTTCCCGCAGCTCGACGGCATCCGCATCACCCACGCCTGGACCGGCAATGTCGCCTTCGCGCTCGACTACATGCCGCACATGGGGACCGATCAGGGCGTCCATTATCTGCTGGCGTGCAACGGCAACGGCGTCGCCATGATGACCTACCTCGGCACCCAGACCGCCCGGAAGATCGTCGGCGGCCGCAACGAGCCGGTCAATCCGCTGGACGGCCGCGACTTCCCCGAGCACGCGCTCTACAACGGCGAGCCGTGGTTCCTGCCGATGATCGGCGCCTGGTATCGCACGCGCGACTGGCTCGACCGCCGACTGGCAGCCTGAAGAATGAATGAGCTTCCCGTCAGCCTGGCCGATGTCCAGGAAGCCGCCAAACGGATTGCCGGCGCGGTGGTACGCACGCCGTGCCTGAAGAGCGATACGCTGTCGCGTATCGTCGGCGCCGACATCTGGGTCAAGTTCGAGAACCTGCAGTACACCGCCTCGTTCAAGGAGCGTGGCGCGCTCAACACGCTGCTGCAGCTCACGCCGGACGAACGCAAGCGCGGCGTCATCGCCATGTCGGCGGGCAACCACGCCCAGGGCGTCGCCTACCATGCCGGCCGCCTCGGCATCCCGGCCACCATCGTCATGCCCTCCTTCACGCCCAACGTGAAGGTGAAGCACACGCGCGACTACGGCGCGCGCATCGTCCTGCACGGCGACACGCTCGCCGAGGCCGGCGCCGAGGCGCACCGCCTGGCGGCAGCCGAGCACCTGGCGTTCGTGCATCCCTACGACGATCCGCGCATCATCGCCGGCCAGGGTACGGCGGCGCTGGAGATGCTGCAGGACGCGCCCGAGATCGACACGCTGGTGGTGCCGGTCGGCGGCGGCGGCCTGATCTCGGGCTGCGCCGTCGCGGCGCGCGGCATGAGGCCCGACATCCGCCTGATCGGCGTCGAGGCGGCCGGCTACGCCGCCATGCGCCAGCTGCTCGCCGGCGAGCCGGTGACGGTGGGCGGCGACACGATCGCCGAGGGCATCGCGGTGCGCGATATCGGCCGCGCGCCGCTCGCCATCGCCCATGCCCTGCTCGATCGCGTGCTGGCGGTCGACGAGGTGACGATCGAGCGCGCCATCGCGCTGCTGCTCGAGATCGAGAAGACGGTGGCCGAAGGGGCAGGTGCTGCCGGCCTGGCGGCCCTGCTCGCCCATCCGCAGGTCTTCGCCGGCCGCAAGGTCGGGCTGGTGGTGAGCGGCGGCAACATCGACACCCGCCTGCTCGCCTCGATCCTGCTGCGCGGCCTGGTGCGCGACGGCCGCATCGTCCGCCTGCGCCTCACCATCAGCGACCTGCCCGGCCAGCTCGCCCGCGTCGCCGGGCTGATCGGCAAGGCCGGCGGCAACATCGTCGACGTCCAGCACCAGCGCCTGTTCGGCGGCGTCGCCGCCAAATCGACCGAGCTCGACGTTACCGTCGAAACCCGCGACCGTCCGCATGTGCGCGAGCTGGTTGCCGCCCTGGAGAGCGAGGGATTCAAGGTCCGCGTGCTGCAGGATGCGGACGCATGACAACAGCGCTCCGAGTGATATCAGCTACACCGATGCCTGCCCAGGTTCGTCGCAATGGATCGCCAGGATCGCCGACCCGTCGGTAGCAATCAATCGAACGATCCGTTCTTGTTGTATCCGAGGATCTCGTCCTCGGTGGCCGTCGACAGGACGGGCAACTTCTTCTCTTACGGCGCACGGCCGCGCGGAGTATAGACCGCGCCATGTCCGCCGCCCCGCACTACGTCCCGTCGCCCACGCCCGACCTTGCCCGTATCGAACGGGCGCTGGTGTCCGTCTCAGACAAGGAAGGCCTGACCAAGCTCGGCAAGGCGCTGGCCCGGCACGGAGTCGAGATCCTGTCGACCGGCGGCTCGGCCAAGGCCTTGCGCGACGCCGGGATCGCCGTGGTCGAGGTGAGCGACCATACCGGCTTCCCCGAGATCATGGACGGACGGGTCAAGACCCTGCAGCCGTCGATCCATGGCGGCATCCTGGCCCGCCGCACCGATGCCGGCCATCGCAAGGCGATGAACGATCACAAGATCGCGGGCATCGATCTGGTGGTGTCGAACCTCTATCCCTTCGAGGCCACGGTCGCGCGCGGCGCCGATTTCCCGACCTGCGTCGAGAACATCGACATCGGCGGGCCGGCCCTGATCCGCGCCTCGGCCAAGAACCATGATTTTGTGACGATCGTGGTCGATCCGGCCGATTACGGCGCGGTGATCGCCGAGCTCGAGGCGAACAAGGGCGCCACCACGCTGGCGCTGCGTCGCAGGCTCGCCGCCAAGGCCTATGCGCGCACCGCGTCCTACGATGCCGCGATCGCCACCTGGTTCGCGGGCCAGCAGGGCGAGACGTTCCCGGAGCGGCTCACCCTCACCGCCGAACGCGCGCAGATCCTGCGCTACGGCGAGAACCCGCATCAGCAAGCGGCGTTCTATTCCGACGGCAGCCGGCGCCCGGGCATCGCCACGGCGCGCATGGTCCAGGGCAAGGAGCTTTCCTACAACAACATCGGCGATACCGAGGCGGCCTACGAATGCGTCGCCGAGTTCACGGAGCCGGCGGTCGTCGTGGTGAAGCACGCCAACCCGTGCGGCGTGGCGATCGGCGCCGATCAGTACAGCGCCTACCTGAAGGCCTATGCCTGCGATCCGGTGTCGATCTATGGCGGCATCGTCGCCCTCAACACGACGCTCGAGGCGCGCACGGCCGAGGATCTGGCGAAGCGCTTCCTGGAAGTCATCATCGCACCCGATGCGACCGAGGAAGCCCTGGCGGTGCTGGCCCGCCGCAAGGCCGTGCGCGTGCTGCTGGCCGGCAGCCTGCCCAATCCGGCGAGCGCCGGCATGACCCTGAAGAGCGTCGCCGGTGGCTACCTGCTGCAGAGCCGCGACAACGGGCATGTGCCCGCGAGCGCACTCAAGGTCGTGACCAAGCGCGCACCGACGGCGAAAGAGATCGACGACCTGCTGTTTGCCTTCACGGTGTGCAAGCACGTCAAGTCGAACGCCATCGTTTACGCCAAGGACGGCGCCACCGTGGGCGTCGGCGCCGGCCAGATGAACCGCCGCGATTCCTCGCGCATTGCCGCCATCCGCGCCGCCGAATCGGGCGAGCTGGCCGGTCTCAAGGAGAGCCCGGCGATCGGCAGCGTGGTGGCGTCCGACGCCTTCTTCCCCTTCGCTGACGGGCTGCTCGCCGCCGCCGAAGCCGGCGCCACGGCGATCATCCAGCCCGGTGGCTCGCTGCGCGATCAGGAAGTGATCGACGCCGCCGACGAAAAGGGCCTGGCCATGGTGTTCAGCGGGATGCGGCACTTCCGGCACTAGGCTCGCTCTTGGCCGCGACCGGCTCGCTGGTGGCGAGCCAGATGCCGGCGAAGACGGCGACCAGGCCGAGCACCAGGTTGAGCGTCACGGGCTCGCCCACCAGCACGCTCGCGAGCAGCGCCGCGGCAATGGGATTGACCGTCATGGTGTTGGCGACACGCGTCGGCGAGGCGCGCTCGAGCGCCATCACCCAGAGGATGAAAGCCAGCGCACCGCCAGTGACGCCGAGATAGACGCCGGCGATCCACTGGCCCGTGCCGAAGGTTGCCAGGACCGCGAGCCGGCCCGTGACGAGCGTGACGATCAGCAAGGCCACGGCGCCGGCCCCCATGCCGACCGCCAGGAATCCCAGCGCGCTGGAACGCTGGATCAGCGGCCGCGACAGGACGTTGTAGAGCGCCATGCAGACGACACCGACGGCCATGATCAGCTCGCCCTTCCACGCGCCGGCCGGTGCGATGCCAAGATCCAGCGCCAGGGCAGCGACGACGCCCAGCACGGCGATGCAGACGCCCAGCGTCTTGCGCACCGTCAGCGCCTCGACGCCGAGGAGCGCGCCCACCACCATGGTCTGCAGAGGCAGGGTCGAGAGCGCGAGGCTGGCGCGCGCCGCCGTCGTGTAGCCGATCGCGAGATTGTAGAGGATGGTGAACAGGCCATAGAACAGGAAGCCCAGGCCGACGACGCTCGGCAGGTCCTGCGGCCCCGGCCACCGCGCCCGCATCAGCAGCGCCACCGGCAGCACGCACAGCACACCGATGCCCCACCGCAACAGGGCGAGCGTGAGTGGATCGGCACTAACCACAAGATAGCGAGTCACCGCCGCCGCCGTGCCGCCCAGAGAGCTCGACACGATCGCGATCGCCACGCCCAGCCACTCGCTCACCGAACCCTCCCTCTGTCGCACCGCCGCGCCCTGTCGCGTCACCGCGCGATATGCCATGGTGGCAAATATAGATGTGTTTTCAACTACTTGGCAGGTAATCATGGAGAAGGGGCAGGGCTTTGCGGCAGAGTTGCGGGCGTGGCGCCAGCGCCGCGGGCGCTCGCAGCTCGATTTGGCCGGCCGTGCCAACATCTCGCAGCGGCATCTCAGCTTCCTCGAACTGGGTCGCGCCGCGCCGAGCCGCGACATGGTGGTGCGGCTGGCGACCGCGCTCGACGTGCCACTGCGCCAGCACAATGCACTGCTGCTTGCGGCGGGCTTCGCCCCGGTGTGGCGCGAGACCGACCTCGCCGCGCCCGAGCTCGCCCAGGTGAACGATGCCGTGGGGCACATGCTGGCCCAGCAAGAGCCGTTTCCGGGCGTCGCCGTCGATCGCCAATGGAACCTGCTCAAGGCCAACGCTGGCGCCGTCCGCCTGGTCGAGTACCTGGTCGGTTCCCTGGCGCCCGATGCCAAGGTCAATCTCGCCGATGCACTGGTGGCGCCCGATGTGTTGAGGCCGTTCCTGGTCAACTGGGCCGACGTCGTGCGCTACTTCGTGCGCAGCGTCGAGGCCGATGCCGCCGCCGACGGACGGCCCGAGACGACCGCACTGCTGGCGCGGCTGCTGTCCTACGACGGCGTGCGGCCAGTGCTGCAGGAGCCCGCATCCTATGGTGCCGCCAGCCCGGTGCTGCCGATGCATTTTTGCAAAGGCGATGTCTCGCTGAAGCTCTTCACCACCATCGCCACGCTCGGCATCCCGCGCGACATCACGCTGGAGGAGCTGCGTATCGAATGCTTCTTCCCGATGGATGCAGCGACAGCCGATATCCTGCGCGGTTGGGCTGCCTAGCGATCCGGAATGCCGACGGAGAACGCCGCCGGCAGGACGCTGACCTCGAGCGGCAAGCGGCCCGCCATCTCGCCATCGACGTCGACCAGCGTCTCGACATCAGAGTCGAAGCGGAACGACGCGCCGCGGCTGGTGCGGACCTTGGGGTGGCTGAGATGGCCGCCGCTGTAGAGCTTGGGCATGACGCCGAGCAGCACGCCGAGCCGCGATACGTCTCTCATCTCGATCAGGTCGAGGACGCCGTCATCGAGATAGTCGAAGCGGTCGACCGGCCGGCCGTCAAGGCCTGTGCAGCGCACGCGCATCAGGTCGATGGTGCGCGTGGCGCGACCGGCCGCGGCATCGAAGGCGCGGACCGGATCGCGCAGGTAGCCAAGCGCGCGACACAGTTCGTTGGCTGTTCCGGCCGGGATCGGGCAGAGGACGGCATCGGGTGCCGCGAGGCGGCCCGATGGCTCCAGCAGGCCGTTCAAGGTCTCGTTTACCGTCCCGTCGCCGCCCACCGCCACGAAGCGGCGCACGCCGCGCCCCAGGGCCGCACGGGCCAGGGCGGTCGCATGGCCGGGCGCCGCGGTAAAGAGCGGTTCGATGGCGCCGAGGCGCGTGGTCAGCGCCGCCTCAATCACCGGCCAGCGCCGCGCCGCCCCGCCCATCTGGGCAGCGCGGTTGACGATCACGACGGCCAACGGCTGCGAGGTCATGCTTCTCTTCTGCTGCCAGAATCTGACAGCGGCTCGTGGTAGGGTAGTTGTGAGAATCCAGTGTCGCATTAAGGAGCCGCCGTGTCGCGCGCGCAACGCCTGCTCGACCTCATCCAGGTGCTGCGGCGCCATCGCCATCCAGTGAGCGGCGCGACGCTCGCCGAGGCAACCGGCGTGTCGCTGCGCACGCTCTATCGCGACATCGAGACCCTGAAATCGGAAGGCGCGTCGATCGATGGCGAGGCCGGCGTCGGCTACGTGCTGCGTCCGGGCTTCATGCTGCCGCCGCTGATGTTCAGCGAGGAGGAGATCGAGGCGCTCGTGCTCGGCTCGCGCTGGGTGCATCAGCGCGCCGATCGCTCGCTGGCCGATGCCGCCGCCAACGTGCTGGCCAAGATCGGCGCGGTGCTGCCCAAGGATCTGCGCGACGCTCTCGATGATTCCGGCTTGCTGATCTCGCCGGGCGAGCCCATCCCGGCCGGCGACGCCGAGCTGCCGAAGATCCGCCAGGCCATCCGCAACGAGCGCAAGCTCGGCCTTTCCTATCGCGACAAGGATGGCGTCGCCAGCAAGCGTACCGTGTGGCCGTTCGCCGTCGGTTTCTTCGAGAAAGTGCGCGTCGTCGTGGCGTGGTGCGAGCTGCGCCAGGACTTTCGCCACTTCCGTACCGACCGCATTGTCACCTTGACGGTCACCGACAAGCGCTATCCACGCCGGCGCCAGGCTATGCTCAAGGAATGGCGTGATCGCGAGCAGACGCGGGAAGCGTAGCAACCAACCCTGTCGTCCTGAACGAAGTGAAGGACCTCATCGCCGCCTGCCACGAGCGCACTCTATTACCTCTGGCGATGAGATCCTTCGCTGCGCTCAGGATGACAGAGAAACGCCAGGCACTCCCTGCTGACACAATCTGACAGCTACCTCACCTACATTGGCTTCACCGAGAAATGGAGACCCCGATGGAACAGACGCACGCCGACTGGGAGCAGCGCGGCCTGCCAATCGCCCAGAAGCCCACCGCGATGGATTTCGGCCATACCTTCGTGGCACTCGACCTCGACGGCCATCGCCTGCGCGTGTTCGCGCCGACGGCAGCGTAAGGAGAATTGCCATGACCAGGAACTGGCTGGCGGTCGCGTCCGCCGAGCATGTCGAGATCGGCCTCACCGAGGGATTCATGCAGGTCTCGCACGGCAAGGCCTCGCCGCTGCGTCGCATCCAGCCCGGCGATCGCATCGTCTACTACTCGCCGAACCGGCACTACACGCCGAGCCATGCCGTACGCGGCAAGGACCAGCTGCAGGCCTTCACCGCGATCGGCACGGTAAAGCAGGGTTCGCCCTACCAGGCCGACATGGGCTTCGGCTTCCGGCCCTATCGCCGCGACGTCGCTTGGCACGAGGCCGAGCCGACGCCGCTGGCAGCGCTGAGGGATGCGCTCACCTTCACCCGGGAGAAGAACTGGGGATACCGGCTGCGCCAGGGCGTGGTCGAGATCAGCGACGCCGACATGACGGCCATCGCCGAGGCGATGTTCAAAGCCTCGGCACCACCTCGTCGGCTAGCAGCTTGAACGTCGAGCGGCTGAGCGGCGCGCACATCAGGTAGTTGAGACCGATTTCTTCCCGCAGCCGGTGGATCTTCTCGACCACCGACTGCGGCGTGCCGTGAATGATCACGCTGTCGACATAGTGCTGCGCCGGCTCCTTGCCGTCATAGGTACGCGGCGGCATCGACTTGCGGTGCGCATGTTGTGGGCCGGAATAGGAATCGACGATCCACTGAGCGCCGCGCCGGGCGATCTCCTCGGCTTCGCTCGTGGTCGGCGCCAACGCGAGCAGGCGCGCCATCGGGATGTCGCGCCCGTCATCGACGAAGCCTGCTTCCTGGAGCTTCGTGGTGTAGTACCGGCGCTTGCGGCCGATATCGGCCATCGAGGCGTGCGGGTCCATCAGGATGGAGAAGCCGCGACTCGCCGCCCAGTCGATGGCCGTCTCCGACGTCGCCGCCATCCAGATCGGCAAATCCGGCTGCAACGGCTTGGGCAACACCTCGATATCCTCGAAGTCGAAATGCGCGCCCTTGTAGTTGAGACGTTCCTGCGTCCAGCATTGCAGCACGATCTCGACAGCTTCGCGGAAGCGTTCGGCGCTTTCCTGGGGCGGCACGCCAAAGGCGGCGAACTCAGACAGCGCGAAGCCGCGGCCAGCGCCCCAGTTGACACGGCCGCCCGACAGCACGTCGAGCAGCGCCACCTCCTCGGCAAGACGCAGGGGATGATAGAGCGAGGCGAGCGACACCGCCGTGCCGATGCGCAACCGGCTGGTGCGCGCCGCCGCCATCACACCCAGCATGTGCACCGAGGGGCAGACGCTGAACGTGGTGAAATGATGCTCGGCCAGCCACACCGCGTCGAAGCCGCCGCGGTCCATGATCTCGATACGCTCGAGCGCGCGCGCATAGACCTCTTCCAGGGGGCCGTGGCGACCGGGCCACGCAAAGAACTGCAGAACGCCAATCTTCATGACCACTCCGCCTTGATGCCGGTGGCCTTCACGATTGGCCACCATTTCTCGTTCTCAGCCTTCTGATAGGCCGCCAGCGCCTCCGGCGTGAGCTACCCAATGCCCTCATCGCTGGGCCCGCGCCATTTCAGGCGGAGGTTACTCCCTGAAATGGCGCGGCCCAGCGATGAGCCTCTCTAAGGACGCCACCCCAGCACGTCGTCGATCGCATTGCCCAGGCGGTCGACGATGTCGCCGATCTGGTCTGGCGTGACGATGAAAGGTGGCGCCAGCATCACGTGGTCGCCCGACGCGCCGTCGATCGTTCCGCCCATCGGATAGACCATCAGACCGCGCGCCATTGCCGCCTTCTTGACTCTGGCATGGAGCTTGAACGCCGGATCGAACGGCGCCTTGCTGGAGCGGTCCTCGACCAGCTCGACGGCCTGCATCAGGCCGCGGCCGCGGATATCGCCGACATGCGGATGGTTGCCGAAGCGCTCCCCGAGCCGGCGGCGCAGCAGCGCGCCCATCGTCCCCACGTTCCTCAGGAGATCGTCGTGTCGGATCGTCTCCTGGACCGCGAGCCCGGCGGCGCAGGCCAACGGATGGCCCATGTAGGTGTGGCCGTGCTGGAAGAAGCCGCTGCCCTTGGCAAAGGTCTCGTAAATATGCCGCCCGAGCAGCACCGCGCCGATCGGCTCATAGCCGCCACCCAGCCCCTTGGCGATGGTCATCAGGTCGGGCGCGATGCCCTCCTGCGCGCAGGCATGCAGCGTGCCGGTGCGGCCCATGCCGCACATCACCTCGTCGAGGATCAACAGCACGCCGCGGCGATCGCAGATCTCGCGCACGCGGCGGAAATAGTCGCCGACCGGCGGCACGGCGCCGGCGGTGGCGCCGACCACAGTCTCGGCGACGAACGCCATGACGCTCCCGGGTCCGAGCTCCTCGATCTTGGCGTCGAGCGCCGCGGAGGCACGCGCGGCATAGGCTTCGTCGGACTCTCCCGGCTGCTGGAAGCGATAGGCGAAGCACGGGTCGACGTGATGGGTCTCGATCAGCAGCGGCGAGAACGGGGCGCGGCGCCATTCATTGCCGCCGGTGGCCAGCGCGCCCAGTGTGTTGCCGTGATAGCTCTGGCGGCGCGCGACGACGTGGCGGCGCCCGGTCTCGCCGCGTTCGACGAAATACTGCCGCGCCATCTTCAGCGCCGCCTCGATTGCCTCCGAGCCGCCGCTCACCAGGTAGGCATGGCTGATGCCGGCGGGTGCATCGGCGATCAGGCGATCGGCAAGCTTCTCGGCGACCTCGGTGGTGAAGAAGCTCGTATGGGCATAGGCGAGCTTGTCGAGCTGCTCATGCAGCGCCGCAGTCACCGCCGGATGGCCATGGCCGAGACAGGACACGGCGGCACCACCCGAGGCATCGAGGTAGCGCCGCCCGGCCGTGTCGACGATCTCGATGCCGCTGCCGCCGGCGGCAACGGGAAGGGTGCCGGCGATCTGACGATGCAGGATGTGGGTCATGGCGTTTCGCCTCCGCTGCCCCTGACGCCCCGCCGCGGCAAATGCACGCCGAAGGCGGCAAGCTGCGCCTCGGTGCGACCGAGCGCCTCCAACGCCTCGGCGCCATCGTGGCCGGCGATCAGCGCCGCCAGGATTTCGGCCACCGCCAGCAAGGGCGTCATGGTGTGGAAGAAGGATGGGCTCCCGGTCGCCACCAGAACCGCACAGGCGGCGATCTGGGCGAGTGGCGAGACCTCGGAGTCAGTGATCGCAACGACCGGCACGCCGCACGCCACGGCATAGCGCGCGCCGTCGATCGTGGCACGGGCATAGGGTTCGACACTGGCCGCCAGCAGCACATCGTCGGGGCCAGCGCCGCGGATGGCGTCGAGACCGGTCCCACCGGCGTCGTCGAGCATGACCGTGCGATCGCCGAGCAGGGACAGCATGTAATGGAAATGCCAGGCGGCGGCATGGCAGGAGCGCAGACCGAGGCAATAGATGCGCCTCGCGGCGTGCAAGCGACCGGCCGCATCGGCCAGCCGGTCGAGCGTCGCGGGCTGGGCAAGGGCGCTGATCTGGCGCGACAGGGAGTGCGCCATCTCGGCGGCGAGCGCGCGTTCGCCGCGCAGCTTCTGAGCCTCGACCTGCGCACCGGCCTTCTGCGCGAAGCCCAGCGTGCCGTCGCGCAGCGCGCCGGCATAGAGCTCGCGCACCGACTCGTAGCCTTCGAGGCCAAGGCGCTTGGCGAGCCGCGTCATGGTGGCCGGCGGCACGCCGGCGCGCCGCGCCTGCTCGCGCATCGACAGCAGCGCCACGTCGTCGGGCCGATCGAGCATATAGCGCGCCGCCGTCTGCAGCTGGCGCGGCAGGGCGTCGAAGGTCTCAACGATGGCAGCGTTCAGCGGGCCGGGGGGGTGCATGGAAGACTCATGGCTGGGAGCGCGCCACGCTCTTTTGTCATCCGAGCGTAGCGAGGAATCTTTGGGGCAACAGGAAAGATCCCTCGCTACGCTCGGGATGACAGTGTGGGGAAGTGGCGCGCTCCCCGCGAAGACTCAACGCAGCGGGATCGCGTACATCAGGCCGCCCTTGGTCCACAGGCCGTTGAGGCCACGGACCAGCTTGAGCGGGCTTTCCATGCCGACATTGCGCTCGTAGCTCTCCCCGTAATTTCCGACTTGCTTTATGATGTTGTAGGCCCAGCCCTCGTCGAGCTGCAGCGCCTTGCCGTTGCCCGGCTTGACCCCGAGGAAGCGCTGCACCAGCGCATCGGTCGATTTCAGCTGCTCGTCGACGTTGGCTCTGGTGATGCCGCGCTCCTCGCCTTCGATCATGGCGAACAGAGACCAGCGCACCACTGCCAGCCAGACGTCGTCGCCGCGGCGCACGAACGGCCCCAGCGGCTCCTTCGAGATCAGCTCGGGCAGCACCATGTATTCGCCCTGCCGGCCGCGCGTCGCCAGCGCCGAGGCAAGTGCCGAGGAATCCTGGGTGATGGCATCGCAGCGGCCGCCGAAAAACGCCTCGTACATGACGTCCTGGCTTTCGTAGACCACCGATTTGACCGAGAGATTGCGGCCGCGGAACCAGCTCGCCATGTTGAATTCGTGGGTCGTCCCCTGCGCGACGCAGACCGTGGCGCCGGCGAGCTCGGCGAGCGACTTCACGTTGAGCTTCTTCGGCACCATGAAGCCCTGGCCGTCATAGAAATTGACGCCGGCATACTGGAGGCCAAGACCGGCATCGCGCTCGAGAGTGATCGTCGAGTTGCGCACCAGCATGTCGATCTCGCCCGACTGCAGGGCGAGGAAGCGCTGTTGCGCCGACAGCGGCACGTACTTGGCCTTGGTCGCATCGCCTAGCACCGCGGCCGCGACGGCGTTGCACATGTCGATGTCGAGGCCGGACCACTTGCCCTGGCTGTTGGGCAGCGAGAAACCGCCCAGCCCGACATTGACGCCGCAGATGATCTGACCGCGCTTCTTCACGGTCTCGAGGGTCGATGGCGTCTGGGCGAAGGCGGCGGATGTCGCAACGACGGCGCCGAACGCTGCGCAGGCCGAAACAAGTCGCATGAAGGCGTGCATAGGCTTCCTCCCTGAAAGCGGGCTCGAACTCTAGCCCAGTTTGCATGATTTTGCAACGAATGCTCCATTCTCATGGCGATATGATCCAATTGGATCACATCGCTTACCAATTGAAACCGGCTCGCGGCGCAACCACATCTCCCGCGCTGCAGAAGTGTCCACGGGGAGCTGGTTTTGCCCATACGTCGCCGTTTGCTGGCCCTTGCGGGCTCTTTCTTCCTCACCTTCACCTCCGCAGCCTTCGCCCAGGGTGGCCCGCCGGCGATGCCGGTCAGCGTCGCCGCCCCGGTCGCCAAGCGCGTGATCCAGTGGGACGAGTACTCCGGCCGCTTCGAGCCGGTGGCCTCGGTCGAGGTCCGCGCCCGCGTCTCAGGCTTCATCGACAAGCTGCATTTCCGCGACGGCCAGATCGTCAATGTCGGCGATCCCCTGTTCACGATCGACAAGCGGCCGTTCGAGATCGCGGTCGAAAGCGCGCAGGCCGAGGTCGCCCGCAACAAGGCGCAAGTCGACCTCGCCGATCTCCAGGTCCAGCGCGGCGCGTCGCTGATCTCATCACGGACCATCACGGACGCCGAGTACGACCAGCGCAAGGCCAACTTGCAGGTGGCGCGCGCCCAGCTCAAGACCGCCGAGGCCGCCGTGCGCCAGGCCGAGCTCAATCTCGAATGGACCGATGTGCGCGCGCCGATCGCCGGCCGCATCTCCGACCGCAAGGTCGACGCCGGCAACCTGATCGCCGGTGGCCAGCAGGGCGCCACGCTGCTGGCGACCATCATGACGCTCGACCCGATCCGTTTCGTCTTCGACGTCTCGGAGGCAGACTACCTGCGCTACACGCGCCTCGCCTTGTCGGGCGCCATGGCCTCGTCGCGCGATGCGATCGCGGTGCGCATCCGGCTGATCGACGAGACCGACTGGACGCGCACCGGCAAGGTCGACTTCGTCGACAATGCGCTGAGCCCGCGCTCCGGCACGATCCGCACCCGCGCCATTCTCGACAACAAGAACCAGTTGCTGACTCCCGGCATCTTCGGCCGCGTGCAGCTCTATGGCGGCGAGTACGATGCGGTGCTGGTCCCCGACTCGGCGGTGATCTCGGATCAGTCGCGCAAGATCGTGTTCACCGTCGGCAAGGACAATGTCGTGCAGGCGAAGCCCGTGACCCTGGGGCCGATCGTCGACGGATTGCGCGTGGTCCGCGAAGGCCTCACCGCCGAGGACCAGGTCGTGCTCGACGGGCTCGCCAATCCGATGGTGCGCCCTGGCGCCAAGATCGTGCCCCAGAAGGGCGAGATCAAATCCGCCTCCGCCAAGCCCTAGTCAACGGCGCGTTCCCCTTATGCGTTTTTCTCATTTCTTCATCGACCGGCCGATCTTTGCCTCGGTCCTGTCGATCATCATCCTGATCGTCGGCGGCATTGCCCAGCGTGCCCTCCCGGTCGCCGAATATCCCGAGATCGCGCCGCCCACGGTCAACATCACCGCGACCTATCCCGGCGCCTCGGCCGAGGTCATCTCGCAAACTGTCGCCACGCCAATCGAGCTCGAGGTCAACGGCGTCGACGACATGCTCTATATCGAATCGCAGTCGACCGGCGACGGCCGGCTGTCGATCAACGTCGTGTTCAAGCCCGGCGTCGATATCGACCAGGCCCAGGTCAACGTGCAGAACCGCGTCGCCGTCGCCCAGCCGCGCCTGCCCGAAGATGTCCAGCGCCTCGGAATCGTGGTGCGCAAGGCCTCGCCCGACCTGATGATGGTCGTGCACATGACGTCGCCCGACGGCAGCCGCGACCAGCAATACATCTCCAACTACGCCACGCTGTTCGTGAAGGACGTGCTGGGCCGCGTCGACGGCGTCGGCAACGTGCTGGTGTTCGGCGGGCGTGACTACTCGATGCGCGTCTGGCTCGATCCGGCGCTGGTGGCGGCGCGCAATCTCACCGCCGGCGAGGTCATGCTGGCCATGCGCGCGGCCAACCTCCAGGTCGCGGCGGGCGCCATCAACCAGGCGCCGGCGGTGTCGCCCGGCGGCTTCACGCTGTCGGTGCAGACCCTGGGACGGCTCACCTCGCCCGAGGAATTCGGCAACATCGTGCTGCGGGCCGAGACCGACGGCTCGGTGACGCGCCTGCGCGACGTCGCCCGCATCGAGCTGGGCGCGCAGGACTATACGATGAACGCCTACCTCGACAACAAGAACGCCACGGCGCTCGGCATCTTCCAGCGGCCGGGCTCGAACGCGCTCGCCACCGCCAACGAGATCAAGGCGCAGATGGAGCGTCTGAAGAAGAACTTCCCGCCCGGGCTCGACTACTCGGTGGTCTACAACCCGACGGAGTTCATCCAGGCCTCGGTCGATGCCGTGATCGAGACGCTGTTCGAGGCGCTGGTCCTGGTCGTGCTGGTCGTGCTGCTGTTCCTGCAGACCTGGCGGGCGGCGATCATCCCCATCCTGGCCATCCCGGTGTCGCTGATCGGCTCGTTCGCCGTGATGGCGGCGGTCGGCATCTCGTTCAACACGCTGTCGCTGTTCGGCCTGGTGCTGGCGATCGGCATCGTCGTCGACGACGCCATCGTCGTGGTCGAGAACGTCGAGCGCTATCTCGCCCAGGGCTTCTCGCCCAAGGAGGCGGCGCACAAGACGATGGACGAGGTCGGCGGCGCCCTGGTCGCGATTTCCCTGGTGCTGATCGCGGTGTTCCTGCCGACCGCCTTCATCACCGGCCTGCAGGGCACGTTCTACAAGCAGTTCGCCATCACGATCGCCGCCTCGACCGCGATCTCCGCTTTCGTATCGCTCACCCTGTCGCCCGCCATGGCGGCGGTGCTGCTGAAGACCCACGCCCTGACCCATATCGAGCACGCCAAGCCGACGCTCGGCGAACGGCTGATGTGGCCGATCAACTGGTTCTTCCGCCAGTTCAACCGCGGCTTCGAGGCGCTGTCCAACTTCTATGGCCGGGCGACGGCGCGGCTGATCCGCATGGCCGTGGTCGTGCTGGTGATCTACGCCGGCCTGGTCGCCCTTACCGCCAATCGCCTGATCGAGACGCCGACCGGCCTGGTGCCGCAGCTCGACCGCTCGTACTTCATCGCCGCCATGCAGCTGCCCCCGGCGCGACCCTCGAGCGCGCCGACAAGCTGGTGCGCGAGGCCTCCGAGCTGATCATGCAGACGCCGGGCGTCGAGCACGCGGTGTCGTTCGTCGGCTTCGACGGCGCCACCTTCACCAATGCACCCAACACTGGCGTGATCTTCGTGCCGTTGAAGCCGTTCGCCGAACGCCGTGATCTGCCCAAGGAGAAGATCCTGGCCGACCTGCGGGCCAAGATGTTCTCGCTGCGCGAGGCCTTCGTCTTCGTGCTGGAGCCGCCCTCGGTGCCCGGCATCGGCACCGGCGGCGGCCTCAAGGGTTACGTGCAGGATCGCGCCGCGCGCGGCCTGCATGCGCTCGAGGGAGCCACCTGGGCGCTGGCCGGCGCCGCCGGGCAGACGCCGGGCCTCACCCAGGCCTTCACCCTGTTCAGCACACGCACGCCGCAGATCTGGGCCGAGATCGACCGCACCAAGGCCGAGCAGCTGGGCGTGCCGATCGCCCGCGTATTCGAGACCCTGTCGGTCTACATGGGCTCGGGCTACGTCAACGACTTCAACATCCTGGGACGCACCTATCGCGTGACGGCGCAGGCCGACAATCCCTACCGCCTGACCTTGCGCGACGTCGCCAACCTCAAGACGCGCAGCGCCAGCGGCGAGATGGTGCCGATCGGCTCGGTCGCCACCTTCTCCGACACCACCGGCCCCTACCGCGTGGCGCGCTTCAATCTCTACCAGGCAGCCGAGGTCCAGGTGGCGCTTCAGCGCGGCTTCTCGTCGGGCCAGGGCATTGCCGCCATGGAGGGCCTCGCCGCCAAGGTGCTGCCGTCCGGTTTTGACTTCGAATGGACCGAGATCGGCCTGCAGGAGAAGCTCGCCGGCAACACCGCCGTTCTGGCCTTCGGGCTGGCCGTGGTGTTCGTCTTCCTGCTGCTGGCGGCGCTCTACGAGAGCTGGCTGCTGCCCCTCGCCGTCATCCTGATCGTGCCGATGTGCGTGCTGGCCGCGATGATCGGCGTCAACCTGCGCGGTCTCGACCGCAACATCCTGGTCGAGATCGGCCTCGTCGTGCTGATCGGCCTCGCCGCCAAGAACGCCATCCTGATCGTCGAGTTCGCCAAGCAGGCGCACGAGGCCGGCATGACGCGCTACGACGCGGCGGTCAGCGCCGCCCGCACCCGCCTGCGGCCGATCCTGATGACCTCGCTCGCCTTCATCCTGGGCGTCGTGCCGCTGGTGGTGAGCTTCGGCGCCGGCGCCGAGATGCGCCAGTCGCTCGGCACCGCGGTGTTCGCCGGCATGCTGGGCGTGACCTTCTTCGGCCTGATCTTCACACCGGTGTTCTACACCGTCGCCACCGGCCTCGCGGAACTGCGCTTCAAATGGCGCAAGCCCGAGGTCCGGCCCGAGTTCACTCCGGACAAGGCCTGACGAGGCTTCATCTCAGGCCAGCGAGACAGACACTACTCCCTGTTTCTGCGAAGGCATGGCCGCCGATGAACATATGAAAACAGCCACAGATAAACACAGATGAACACGGATGCTAGATCAGTTTGCCGACCAAGGGCGACCTGCGTGTCGTTCAAGTTCGACAAGCTCCGTCCAACGATCCAGCGCGTGATCTGTGTTCATCCGTGTTCATCTGTGGCTGATTCATCTTTTGCTCTGGATCGACAAAGACTGCCCCGGAGTGGCGCCTTAGGAGGATCGAGCTTCCTTCATCGCCGCATCGATCCGCGCCGTCAGGTCGGCCGGCAGAGGCCCCGCCTCTGCCGCCGCGACACACTCGGCGAGCTCGGTGCGGTTCTTGACGCCCAGCACCAGCGTGTCGATGGCGAGCGCCAGCGCGTAGCGGTGGGCGACGACGGCCGGGTTCTCACCGAGCTCGGCGCAGATGCGGCGGAACGGTGCTGCCAAGGCGTAGTCGCGCACTTCCGGATGGTCGGCCGGCAAAGGTCGATCAATCGCGCTGGTCAAGGCGCCGGCCTGCACGGCGCGGATGCCCATCACGCCGATGCCATTGGCGCGCGCCGTCGCGATCACCTGGCGCGGCTTGGCCGGGCCGTCGAAGAACTTCAGGCCGCCGGGTGAGTCCAGCAGATTGGCGATGCATTGGACCGCGGCCGGCGCCGGCCGCTCGCCGAGCAGCCTGATGATGGTGTCGGGATGGCCGATGCCGGTCAGGCCCCAGGCGCCGATCAGGCCTTCGGCCACCAGACGCTCGAACACCGGGCGCACATGGTCGACGAACACGGCATAGGGCGTCATGCGGCTGGCCGCATCGGGACGACGGGCGAAGAAGGTCTCGTCGGGCACGACATTAGAATGGAGGAAGAACAGGTCGAGCCGCGACAGGCAGAGATGCTGCAGGCTCGTCTCGATCGAGCGACGCAGCAGCGACTCGATCTGGCCGGGCGGCGGATTGCCCAAGTTGCACTTGCTGGTGACGCGGACGCCCGCCGGCAGCTTGCCGCCAAAGGCCGCGCCCACCACCTGCTCCGCCTTGCCGTCGCCATAGCGCGGCGCGAGGTCGAGCAGGGTGATGCCGGCGTCGACGGCGGCATGCACCGTGGCGATGCACTCCTCGACGGTCGTCTCGCCCCACAGCATGCCGAGACCGCCGCCACCCAGGGTCAGGGTCGAGACGGGCGGCAGAGAACCGAACGCGTGCGTCTTCATGACGGAACCTCCTCGATGCTCAACGATCAGCGTCGATGGCGCGCCATTCCGCCGTCAGCTCATCGAGCTTCGCCTTCAGGTCGGCCGGCAACGCGCCGTTCTCTGCCGCCGCGAGACTGTCGGCGAGCTGCTCGGGGCGACTGGCGCCGACGATCGGCGCGGTGATCGCCGGATGCGACAGCACCCAGGCGACTGCCAAGGTTGCCAGGCTCATGCCGGCCTCGTTGGTTACCGCCCGCAGGCGCTCGATGGTGGCGAACTCGCGGTCGTGCCAGTAGCGCGCCTGGTAGCGCGCGCCGGCGCTGCCGAGCGTGAAGCGCGAGTCCGCCGGCGGTGGCGCCGACTGGTCGTGCTTGCCGGTGAGCAGGCCGCCGGCCAGCGGATTGTATGGGATGACGGCGATCCCTTCCTCCTGGCACAGCACCAGCAGCTCGCGCTCGAAGGGACGGAACAGCAGGTTGTAGCGCGGCTGCACCGAATCGACGCGCACCGTGCCCTTGACCTCGCTGCGGCCGAGGGCGCGCGCCACCTTGTAGGCCGGCCAGTTGGAGACGCCGACATAGCGCGCCTTGCCGTGACGGACCACGGTGTCGAGGGCATCGAGCGCCTCGTCGATCGGCGTCTGCGGATCGAAGCTATGGAGCTGGTAGATGTCGATGTAGTCGGTGCGCAGGCGGCGCAACGAGCCTTCGATGGCGTCGAGGATGTGCTTGCGCGACATCCCGCGGTCCCACGGCTTGGGGCCCATCTGGCCGACGCACTTGGTGGCAATGACGACTTGATGACGCTTGCCCTCGAGCCAGGCGCCGACGATCTCCTCGGTGCGCCCGGCCGTCGCCCGCCCGCCGCCCAGCGGATAGACGTCCGCGGTATCGAAGAAATCGATGCCGCCCTCGGCCGCCTTGTCCATGATGGCGTTGCTGCGCGGCTGGTCGCACTGCAGGCCGAAGGTCATGGTGCCGAGGCAAAGCCGGGAGACGCTGAGCCCGGTCCTGCCGAATCTCGTATACTGCATCGCTTGCTCCCCCAATTCTCCGTTATGTTCGATGGACTATAGCGCATCGGCGCGGTCCCTCGACGGCGCGAACCCTAGCAGAGGAATTGCCCGATGAGTGTTCATCCTGCTCTTGCCACCGGGCGCGTCGCGGTCGTGACCGGCGCGGCAAGTGGAATCGGCCTGGCGGCGGCCCGCCGCTTCGCGACGCACGGCATGAAGGTCTGCCTGGCCGACCTCTCGGCCGACGCGCTGATCGAGGCGGCGGCGGCAGTGGCGGCCGTGGCGCCGGCAGGGGCGGCGTCGGTGCTCACCGTGCCGACCGACGTCAGCCGGCTCGACAGCGTGCAGGCGCTCAAGGACACGGTTTACGCCGCGTTCGGCGAGGTGGCGGTGCTGATGAACAATGCCGGCACGGCGCCGGGTGGCGGACCATGGGACCATATCGAGCGCTGGCGGCGTGTGCTCGAGGTCAATCTGTGGGGCGTGATCCACGGCGTGCAGACCTTCGCCCCGGCCATGCTCGCCCAGGGCACGGCCGGCGCCATCGTCAACACGGGATCCAAGCAGGGCATCACCTGCCCGCCCGGCGACACCGCCTACAACGTCAGCAAGGCCGGCGTGAAGGTGCTGACCGAGGCGCTGGCCCACAGCCTGCGCAACGAGGCGGGCGCCCACATCACCGCCCATCTGCTGATCCCGGGCTCGACCTTCACCGGCATGACGAGCCGCGGCCGCACCGAGAAGCCGCCGGGCGCCTGGACGCCCGACCAGGTCATCGACATGCTGGTCGAGGCGATGAATGCTGGCGATTTCTACGTGCTCTGCCCCGACAACGAAGTGACGCGCGAGATCGACGAGCGGCGCATCCAGTGGGCAGCCGGCGACATCACCGAGAACCGGCCCGCCCTGTCGCGCTGGCACCCCGACTACAAGACGGCGTTCGAGCAATTCCTGCACGCGGAGAAATGACCATGCCTCGCCTGCCCTTCCTCATCGCCGGCGCCCTGGTGCTGGCGGCGGCTGCCCTGCATTTCGGCCTGACACCGTCGGCCGCCGAGTCGGCGCGGGTGATCCCGCCGCCGACACAGGACGACTCTGCCGCGCCGGAAACGTCAGCGACGATCGTGCTGGCGGGTGGCTGCTTCTGGGGTGTGCAGGGCGTCTACCAGCACGTCCAGGGAGTCACGAGCGCGGTGTCGGGCTATGCGGGCGGGGCCAAGGAAACCGCCAGCTACGACAAGGTGACCAGCGGCCGCACCGGCCATGCCGAAGCGGTCCGTATCGTCTACGACCCGCGCAAGGTGACTTTGGGCCAACTGCTGCAGATCTATTTCTCCGCCGCGCACGATCCGACCCAGCTCAACCGGCAGGGCCCCGATGTCGGCACGCAGTATCGCTCGACGATCTTCCCGACGACCGAGCGGCAGGCGACCTTGGCCAAGGCCTACATCCTGCAGCTCGATCAGGCGAAGGCTTTTCCGGCGAAGATCGTGACCACGATCGAGCCTGCGCAGACCTTCTATCCGGCCGAGGCCTACCATCAGGACTACATGACGCTGCACCCCCGGCAGCCCTACATCGTCATGCACGACCTTCCGAAGGTCGAGAGCCTGAAGCGGCTGTTCCCGACGTCGTGGCGCGCCGACCCGGTGCTGGTATCCAAAACCGGGATGTAGTCAGGGAAAGGATGGCGCGCGGGGTGGCCGCATCAAAGCGAAGCTCACCTGCACGAGGCCGGCGACGAGGCCCATGCCGACTCCCAGGCGCCAGGCGAGGTCGTAGGAGCCGAGCGTATCGAACAGCAGGCCGCCGCCGAAAGCGCCGAGGAAGCTGCCGAGCTGGTGGCTCATGAAGGCGACGCCCTGGATCATCGCCTGCCAGCGCAGTCCGAACATCTCGACCACCGAGCCCGCGACCAGCGGCCCGACGCCGAGCCACAGGAAGCCCATCAGCGAGGCGAAGACCAGCGTGGTAGCCGGCGTCGGCGGCAGCAGGAAGTAACAGGCGAGCACGATCGAGCGCGAGATGTAGATGCCGCCCAGCAGGGCAAGCTTCGACCAGCGGCCGCCCGCCCAGCCGAAGAACAACCCGCCGAACACGTTGAACAGGCCGATCGCGGCGAGCGCCTGGGCACTGAGCGTCGGATCGAGGCCGCAGATCGCGAGATACGACGGGAGGTGGGTGGTGATGAACAGGAGCTGCATGCCGCAGACGAAATAGGCGCCGGTCATGACCAGGAACGACGGATTGGCCAGGGCACGGGCAAGCGCGGTGCGCGGCGAGACATCTCCCAGCGCCGCGCCGGCAGTGGGGAGCGGCAGGCGGTCGACCCGGCCGGCCAGCCAGGCGGCCGGCAACATGCCCAGCGCCAGCACGAGAAAGCCCAGCACGCCGGCGCGCCAGCCGAGCTCGATGATCAACGCCTGGCCGAGCGGCGCCGACAGGAGCGCACCCAGCGAGCCGGTGGCGGTGATGACGCCGAGGATGAGGCTGCGCGAGCGGGCGGGCACGGCGCGCGAGCCGACCGCCAGCGCAATCGCAGAGGCCGTACAGGCAAGCGCTATCCCGATCAGCGCGCCGGCGCCCAGCATCACGCCGAGGAGGCCCTGCGCCGAGGCGAACACGGCGAGGCCGGCGAGATAGAGCACCGTTCCCGCCAGCATCACCGGGCGGAAACCCAGGCGAGAAGCCAGCAGGCCGGCGACCGGCTGCAGGAAGCCCCAGGCGAGGTTCTGCATCGACATCGCCAGCGCGAATTCCGAGATGGTGACGGCGATGTCGCGGGTGAGCGGCGGCATGACGAGGCCGAAGCTTTGACGCACGCCCATGCCGAGGCTCAGCATCACCGCCGCACCGAGCACGATCGCCAGGTTGGGCCGCAGGTCCTTGGCGATGCTCATCTCGGACGCTCCTCTTATGTACACAGATCTGTGTACCTAAATCACCGCTCGCCGGCCGGTCAACAACCAAGTAAACAGATCGGTGTAAAATGACCCGCGCTTCCGACAGGACAGAGATGCAGGAACGCATCCTCGAGACGGCCGACCGGCTGTTCTACGGGCAGGGCATCCGCGCGGTCGGCGTCGACACGATCGCGGCCGAGATCGGCATCAGCAAGCGCACGCTCTACAACTACTTTCCGTCGAAGGACGAGCTGATCGTCGCCTACCTGTCGCGACGCCTGCGGCCGGCGCCGCCGTCCGACCTGCCGCCGGTGCAGCAGATCCTCGGCGCTTTCGACCGGCTCGAGCGCACCTTTGCGAGCAGCGTCTTTCGCGGCTGTCCGTTCGTCAATGCCGTGGCCGAGCTCAAGGAACCGAACCACGCCGCCAACCGGATCGCCCTCGCCTTCAAGGAGCAGCGCCGACTCTGGTTCCGCGACCTGCTGCAACGTCTCGAGGTCGACGATGCCGACACCCTCGCGATGCAGCTCCAGATCCTGGTCGACGGCGCCATCGCCGCGGCGCTGGTTCGCGGAGATCCCAAAATCGCCGCCACCGCGCGCGCGGCCGCGGGCGTGCTGCTGGAGGCTGCAGGAGTGAAGCTGCCGGCGCGGCGGAGGGAAAAATGATCGTGAGCTCTCTCATGTCATCCTGAGCGCAGCGAAGGATCTCATCGCCAGGAGTTTCAAAGCACACTCGTGGCGACCGGCGATGAGGTCCTTCGCTGGCGACGCTTGCTACGCAAGCGCCTTGCTCAGGACGACCAAAGGCGCTCGGGCTCGCTAGGCCGGATTCGGCCGCAGCACCCGGTGCAAGTCCAGCACCGGCGGGTCCTGGCCGAGCTGCGAGAGCATCGTGTGGACCTGCGCGCGATGGTGGGTCTGGTGATTGAAGAAGTGCGGCAGGATCACCGACGCCGGGTCAGTCGTGTCGAAGCCGGAATTGTTGACGTAGCGAAGGTCGCGCTCGGCGAAGTCGGCCGGCAGCGCCACGAAGAACGCCTCGATGCGGCGGTCCATGGTCGCGCGGGCGGCGCGCAGGGCGTCGAACGCCTCGAACAGGATGGCGCCGAGATCGGTCGAGGGATGCGAGCCGCCTTCAAAGCGAGTCATCCAGATGCGGTCACCCAGCAGCAGGTGGTTGAGCGTTCCGTGCACGCTGCCGAAGAACGCCCCGAGGTCGCGCCGCCTCGCCTCGTCGGAGAGGGTGGCGCAGGCCTCGTAGAGCGTCTCGTTGGCCAGCCGGTTGTAGAGGGCGTACTGCGCCCAGATGCCTGACATCTGCCGAGCTTAGCCGCGTTTCAGCGGGCGGCGGCCGAAACCCACCGCGCCAGATCACGGACCAGGCTCACCACGACGGCGCCGCGCAGACGATGAGCCCGCACAGCATAGGCCCGGCGTTCGTTGGGTGTCGGATAGGGAACAGTGAACATGGGAAGTCCTCCAGAATTGGAGGTGACGTAATTACTCCTCGGTATTCATTTAATAGACGTCTCTTGACCATCACCTGTGACTATAATTCACTAATCCGGCAATGATCGATCATGCCAGCGAGATGGCCGCCTTCGTCCGGGTGGTCGATTCGAGGGGCTTTTCCGCCGCCTCGTCCAGCTTGGGCCTGACTCCATCGGCCGTCAGCAAGCTCGTCACCCGGCTCGAGACCCGGCTGGGGGTGCGCCTGCTGCAGCGCACCACCCGGGCCCTGCACCTCACCGCCGAAGGCGAAGTATTCCATGCCGCGGCGCGCCGCATCCTGGCTGAGATCGAGACATTGGAAAACCAGGTCTCCGGGCAAGGCAGCACGCCGCAGGGCCTGCTGCGGGTGACGACGTCGCTTGCCTTCTCGACCCATCAACTGACGCCGGTCCTGCCCGAGTTCCTGGCCCGCTACCCGCTGGTCCGCCTCGAATTGCTGCCGACCGATCGCATCGTCGACATGATCGAGGAAGGCATGGATGTCGCGCTGCGCATCGGGCGGCTGGCCGATACCAGCTTCATGGCGCGCAAGATCGGCGAGGACAGGCGCCTGATCTGCGCCGCGCCGTCCTACCTTGCGCGGCACGGCGCGCCCGGCCGGCCCGAGGATCTGGCGCGACACAACTGCATCCTGTCGCGCGAGCGGGGCGCGCTCAATCGCTGGCAGTTCCGCATCGACGGCGAGATCCTCACTATCGACGTCACTGGCCGCCTCGCCGTCGACGAAGGCGAGTTGCAGTTGCAGCTGGCGGTGCAGGGACTGGGCATCGTGCGCTTGACTCGCCTGACCGTCGCCCAGGCGGTTCGCAGCGGCGCGCTGGTGCCGTTGCTGGACGCCTTCTCGGCCGACGATCCCGTGGCCATCCATGCGGTCTATCCGCATCGCCGCCATCTCGCGCCGCGGGTCACGGCCTTCGTCAATTTCCTGATCGAGAAATTCACGCCGCCGCCCTGGGAGATTTGAGAGAGAATTGGGCTAGGATCGGTCAAACCGGCGAGCAGAGGGCGAGGGAGAGGCGGAATGGATCGCGAGACGGACATCTTCGTGCAGGCGTTCTGGGTAAGGTGCCGCGAGACGGTGCGCCCGGAGCTGGACCACGTGATCGACACGCTGAAGGGCGAGGGTCACGACGCGCATGTGGCGACCCAGGAATATTCCGATGTTCCGGACGAGCTGCCCGATGCCGGTCCCTCGCTCGTGCTCACCGTGCATCCCAACGGCTCATCCGCCGCGCGCACCCTGAAATTCCGCGGCGACGTCGGCGGCAAGGTGATCGAGGTCACGGCCTCACCGGGCGGGACCAATCGCTACGAGATGTCCGACCTCGAGCTGCCAATCGTCAAGCGCGAGGTGAAAGACTGGCTCGCCGAGATCCTGAAATCGTGAACGTATGGAGAAATAGCATGCCCGACGCCATCGACGACCTGTTCCGCCGCTTCGGCAAGGCCTTCAACAAGGCCGACGTCGAGGAGATTGCCGCCTGTGTCACCGACGATTTCGAATGGCGCCTCAACGCCGGCGGCTCGCCTTCCGGCACCGTGCTCAGGGGCAAGGAGGGCTTGCGCGCCCATTTCGCCGACAAGAGCAAGGCCCATCGCGAAGCGCGCTACTCCGAGGCACGCATCCATCGCGCCGGTGACAAGCTGTTCGGCACCTTCCGCGTCGCCGGCGTCGATCATGCCGGCAAGCCGTTCGACCGCTACGGCATCGACCTCTACGAGCTGAAGGACGGCAAGATCGCGCTCAAAGACAGCTACCTCAAGGTCGACTGAAGCATGACCAACGATACGGTACTTTGGGCAGTCGACCGGCGCGGCGTAGCGACGGTCACCTTGAACCGCCCGCAGGTCAACAATGCCTACAACGGCGATCTGATCGACGGCCTGCATGCGGCGATGGACGGGCTCGGCGGCACCGCCGGCTTGCGTATCGTCGTGCTGCGCGGCAATGGCCGGCATTTCCAGGCCGGCGCCGATCTCGCCTGGATCAGCGGCGTCGCCACGCAATCACCGGCCGAGAACGAAAGGGTGAGCCGGCGCACCGCCGAAGCGATCCGCCGACTCGACACCTGCCCGGTGCCGACGCTCGCCCTGATCCAGGGCGGCTGCTTCGGCGGCGGCACCGGCATCGCCGCGGCCTGCGACGTCGTGGTGGCCTCCCAGGATGCGATCTTCTCGATCAGCGAGACGCGTTGGGGCCTGATGGCCGGCATCATCCTGCCGCAGCTCTGCCAGGCGATGGGCCTGCGCCAGGTCCGGCGCTATGCCCTGACCGGCGAACGCTTCGGCGCCGACGAGGCGCGCCGGCTCGGCCTGGTGCACGAGGTCTGCCCGACCGGAGGGCTGGACGCCGCCGGCGACAAGATCATCGAGGCCGTGCTGATGAACGCACCGGTCGCCACCACCGCGACCAAGCTCCGCTCGCTCGCCGCCGCCCGCGCCTTCGTCGACGATGGCGACCTGCGCGACCTGATCGACGAGCACGCCCGCACACGGCAACAGGAGGAAGCCCGCGAGGGCCTGGCGAGCTTCAAGGAGAAGCGCAAGCCGGCGTGGTATCCGGGGTAAAGTTCATCATCTTCCTGGACCGCGGGCGTCTCGCCCGCGGTCCAGGAAGAGCTCATGAATCATGAGCGAGACCTTCGACAAGCTCAGGGCAGACGCTCGCGGTCCGGAAGACTCAAGAAGCGCCGCGCGCTGTCGATGCCTGCACAGGACGGCGTCGCCACCAGGCGCGACGCCAGCTCGACGATGCTCTCGACGGGCGCTGCGTTCATGGCGAGCGATTCTCCCCGGCGCCATCGCCGCTGAAGCGCAGATGATGGCCGTCGACGTCCTCGACATCCATGCCGCGCACGCCCCATGGAAAGTCAAAAGGTGGCCGGCGTATGAGCGCGCCGCTCGCCCGATAGTCGTCGTGGAGCGCATCGACGTCCTGCACGAAGATCGAAAGAGACGTCGGCCCCACCCATGCCTCCTGCGACAGGAAAATTTCCACGCCATCGCGCGAGACGCTGGCGAAGGTCGGCGGGTTGCCCCACTCGAACAATTTTTGAAAGCCGAGCTTGTCGACATAGTAGTCGAGCGAGGCCGTGATGCTGGCGACCCTCAACACCGGCACCAGCCGCTCGAAGCGGTTGGACCGACGCTTCGCTGGAGTGGCCCCCGCAGCAACCAGAATCTCGGCAATGGCGGACTCCGTTTCCGGTTTCACGAAGTCGATCGGCGCATAGTCGCGACTGTCGTGCGCGCGCGGATCGGCGCCGAGCTCAATCAGCAGCCGCACCATGCCCGGCTGGTTCTTGAGCACGGCGACGTGCAGCGCCGTGCGATGGTGGTCGAACCGGCTCATGCGCAGCGTGCCGAGCCGCGACGGGTCGTCGCGGACCAGCGCGCGCACCAGATCCTCGCGACCGAGCGCGACGCTGGAAAAGATCGTCGGCCTGGCGCCGCGCTCGAGCAGGAGCTCGGCAAAGGCGCAGTGAACCGTCCGAAAGCAGGTCGCCCAGCCGATCACGCCGAGGTCATGGGCGTCGCCCGACCCATCGATGTCGGCGCCCGCCGCCAGCAGCCGCTTGCCGATCTCGAGGTGGCCGCCCGCCGCGGCCCAGTGCAGGGCCGTGGCCTTGTCGGTGCGATCGCGCGTATCGACCGCGAAGCCCAGGCGCAGCAGCAGGTCGATGCAATCGAGATGGCCGCGCTCGGCGGCGAGGTGGAGCAGCGGCGCGTTCCACGGTCCGCCGGTCAGCGCGAGCTTGCGCGGATGCGCCGCGAGCAACCGCCCGAGTGCCGCTGCATCGCCGGCCAGCGCGGCGCCGACCACCTGGCCGTCGAGGCTGCGCGACTCGACATGGGTTTTCAGGGCACGCCAGCTCGCGAAGCCGTAGTCGCGGGCGATGTCCAGCTGTGCCTGATGCAGTCGCGCCGATAGATCCTGCGCGCGCAAATCGGCCAGGCGATCCTTGGCGGCCTTCTTGAGCCAATCGAGATTGGGTCTCTCGGGGAGAGTCTTCGCCATGACGTACCTTCTTCCTCTGCGCCCGGGGTCCGCGGTTCACGGGCAAGAAAGAAGGAACGACAACAGCGATCGTGCCAGGTGGGTTGGATCCTTTACGCGGACGGAAGGTCACCGTGTTGACCTTCGGCAAGGGTAGGAGCGCGGGGAAGTCGAGTCAAACGCGTTGCTGCAAGCGCGCTCGAAGAACGAATTCACCTTGCGCGGTCGTCCGAAGGGCCGCCATTCTGTCATCCTGAGCGCAGCGAAGGATCTCATCGCCGTTAGCACAGGCGTGCGCTGAACCTTCTGGCGATGAGATCCTTCGCTGCGCTCAGGATGACAAGGAAGATGCGCGTTCGGTCACTGCCGCGCTGTGACCTCCAGGCGTTCTTCCGCGTGAATGGCGCAGCGCTAGTCCAACCCCTCGAACAGGGTCGTCGACAGGTAGCGTTCGGCGAAGTCGGGGACGATCACCACCACACGCTTGCCGGGATTGGCCTTGCCGACCTCGATCGCTGCGGTGATCGCGGCGCCGCCGGAGATGCCGATCGGGATGCCTTCAAGCGTGGCCATGCTCTTGGCAGCCTCGAACGCCGACTTGTTGCTCACCTTGACGACCTCGTCGATCGCCTTGCGATCGAGGATGTCGGGAACGAAGCCGGCGCCGATGCCCTGGATGGGATGAGGCGTATGCTGGCCGCCCGACAGGACCGGGCTGGCCTCGGGCTCGACCGCGACCACCTTCAGCCCGGGCAGGCGCGGCTTCAGCGTCAGGCCGACGCCAGTGATGGTGCCGCCGGTGCCGACGCCGGCGACGAAGAAATCGAGCTTGCCGCCGGTGTCCTGCCAGATCTCCTCGGCGGTGGTGCGCACATGCACGGCAGGATTGGCCGGGTTCTGGAACTGCTGCGGCATGAAGCTGTCGGGCACCTCCTGCAGGAGCTCCTCGGCCTTGGCGATGGCGCCTTTCATGCCCTTCTCGCGCGGCGTCAGCTCCAGCCGCGCGCCGAGGAAGCGCAGCATCTTGCGGCGCTCGATCGACATCGAATCGGGCATGGTGAAGATCACCTTGTAGCCGCGCGCCGCCGCCACGAAAGCGAGGCCGATGCCGGTGTTGCCCGAGGTCGGCTCGATGATCGTGCTGACGCCGGGCTTCAGCTTTCCCGCCTTCTCGGCCGCCTCGATCATCGACACGCCGATGCGGTCCTTGACCGAGGACATCGGATTAAAGAACTCGAGCTTGGCCAGGATCTCGGCCGTCACGCCGGCCTGCTGCGGCAGTCGATTGAGCCGGACCAGCGGCGTCGCACCCATGGTCTCGGTGATGTCGCCGTAGATGCGGCCGCGAAACTCCGCCCCAGTCCCGGTCATGGCTCTACTCCGCTGCTGCGCGCCGGGCCGTCGCGTCCGGCTTCAGGCTGTAGGTCGTGAACTGACGATTGAGCGCCGGCATCGGGCAGGCCTCGAGATGACCCTCGCCCGGGCGCATCAGGATCATCGCCGTCGTCGCCACGGCAACGCCGCGCGTGTTGAGTCGCGGCGGCCGGCACACCGACCAGGGCGAGCCCCAGTCGTCGAAGAAGGCCTGGCGGAAATCGTCGAGCGAAAGCCTGCCGCGCTTGGGTCCGAGCTGCTCTCGCACGCGTCTGTCGCGATAGATTGAGCACGGCGTCTCGGCCAGCCCGGTATCCTTCACCCGGGCGCGGGCCGATGGTGCGATCCAGTGGTTGGCATGGACGTACAGGCCGTCCTCCGGCGCCAGCCAGAACGTCTCGTCGGGCGCGCATTCGAAGCCGAAGGCCTCGCCGTCGCAATGGCTCACCGCCATGTGGTTGGAGCCGAGCTTGGGCGTCGCCACGATGGTGTGGACTGCCTCGGCGAGACGCGCGCTCTCCAGCACCTTGCGCCGGACGAACGGCAGCGGAACGCCCGGGCCGCGCTGGTAATCGCGATCGCACTCCAGTGCATTGGCGGTGAGGCCGATGCCGGCCGAGTTGAGACCTGAACGGGCGAGCCCGCCCGCCTCGGTGAAGGTCAGGATGTCCGGCCCATCGTCGCGGCGGATGCACAGCACGACGCCGGTCTCGGCGCATTCGGCGCGCCAATCCCAGTTCTGGCCATGCAGCAACACGCCGTCTGCGCTGGCCGATGGCAGGGCGAGCGCGGCGGTACAGCCGTCGGGCAGCTGCCGCTCCTGCTGCTTGCGCGCCGCCACCACCATCTCGGTGCGGGCATTCATCAGGACGACGCCGGCGAACGGCTCGCCCGATCCCTCGGCAATCCCACGCATCTCCTCGACGTAGGCCGGATCGAATTTCTCGATCGCCGGCACCATCGCCTCGGCGCGGCGTTCGAGCTCGCGCCAGTCGACGCCGCTCTTCAGGAGCGACTCCGAGTACATCTTGATGCCGCGACGCAGGCGGTCGGCCGCCACCTGGCCATGGGTGCGGCCGCGCTCGCGCGGGCTGCCGGTGAGCTCGATCAGGGGAAACGGGGCGTAGGTGGTCATGGGTGTCCCAGCAAGGCCTGACGGAAACGATCCTTGAGATGCGCGCCATCCTGCGGCGGCATGACGAACTCGAGCTTCTCGACCATCACCTTGACGACGCGGAAGACCGGGCCCTTGGCGGTGCGCAGGTCCTTGACCAGCTGCGCGACCTCGCCTGCCTCGCGCACCGTGCCGGTGTCGGCGATGCCGCAGCCGCGTGCGACCATCGCCAGGTCGGTGCCGGCGCCCGACTCGGTCGGGCCGTTGTTGCGCGGGCTGGTGTGGGTCGCCTGGTTGCCGGTCTCGCCGAACTTCTCGTTGTCGAGCACGGCGATGGCGAGATTATCCGGCTGCTGGGTCGCCACGGTGGCGAGCGAGCCCAGGCTCATCAGCATGTCGCCATCGCCGGTGATGACCAGCACGCGCTTGGTGGGCTGCGCCAAGGCCAGACCGAGACCCATGCCGACCGGTGCCCCCATGCCGCCCCACATCGGCATGTTGAGCGGCCGGTCGCCGGCATTGGTGATGTCCCAGTTGGACGAGCCCAGCCCGCCGATCACCAGGAGATTGTCGTCGGCGCCGGCGAGGATCTGCTTCACCAGCGGACGCCGCTGCAGCGTTGCCTGGGCCATGTCACTTCTTTCCAAATGTCTTGATGCCAATGAGCTTCTGGCGCAGCAGCACCGCCACCGCCTGGCCGCCGTTGAAGGCGGCGCGCGTGGCTGCATCGACCGTCGCCCGCACATCCTCGGCCTTGTCGACCGAGTAGAGCAGCACGCCCATCGCCTCCAGCACCTTGGGCGTTCCCTGGCCCATCGGGTACTGCCACGAATTGAACTCGCCGTAGTCGCCGCGCATGGTGATCAGGGTCAGGAACGGAAAGCGCAGGGTCTTGGTGAGGCCCATCAGGTTGATCGTGTTGCCAACGCCCGAGCTCTGCATCAGCATCACCGACCGCTGCCCGCCCAGCCACGCGCCGGCGGCGAGAGCGATGCCCTCCTCCTCGGTGGTGAGCGGCACGGTGCGGATCGAGTTCGAGCGCTGGCAGTGCTCGATCAGCCGCGAATGGCCGGCATCCGGCACGTGATAGACCTGCCTGATGTCATGATTCTGCAGCACGTCGAAGATGTCGTCGCGCCAGTCGCCGTTTCCCAGGGCATCACTCGTCTCGGCGTTCATGTCACTCCCATCATCATGGCTACAGGACCGCAAGGAACACGATAGCGAGCCTCGGGCAAGGTCGGCTCCCCACTTAGTCTACATACTACTATGCAAGAACGCGGCTGCTCTCCGGAGATGGCCAGGTCACGATCTCACAGGTGCCAACTGTAGTCGAACCAGCAATATCCTCATCCTGAGGAGCGCCTTAGAGGCGCGTCTCGAAGGATGGGCCGCATGGGAACTCGCGAAATTTGCCGGTCCGAAGCACCCACGTGCTGCCCATCCTTCGAGACGGCCGCTGGGCGGCCTCCTCAGGATGAGGACATTGTGGCCCCGACCAGAGATGGCGTGCCTACAGGGGTTTCATGACAGCCAAAAACACGATGCCGATCATCAGCAGGGTCGGCACTTCGTTCCAGAAGCGGTACTGCCGGGCAGTCTTCGTGTTGCAGTCTGCCGCGAAGTCCTTGCGCCAGCGCGCATACAGGTGGTGGACCAGCGTCAGCCCGGCCACCAGGCCGAACTTCATCTGCCACCAGCCGGCGTGCCACCAGTCACCGCGCCAAGCGAGCAGCAGGCCGAAGATCCAGACCAGGACCATCGCCGGGTTCATGATCCCGCGCAGCAGGCGGCGTTCCATGACCTTGAAGGTCTCGCTCTCCTTCGAACCGGGTGCCGCGTCGGCGTGATAGACGAACAGGCGCGGCAGGTAGAGCAGGCCCGCCATCCAGGCGATCACCGCAATGATGTGCAGGGCCTTGAGAACCTCGTAGAGCATCACATCACCGAGCGGACCAGGTTGGCCAGCCCGCCGATGAACAGCGGATGGGTGCCGACCGTCGGCACGCGGATGTAGGTTGTCACACCCTTCTGGGTCGCGAGATGGCGATACTCGATGTCGAGCTCGACCAGGGTCTCGGAATGTTCCGACACGAAAGACAGCGGATAGAGCACGACGCCCCGCTTGTCGCTGCCGGCGCGCGCGATCTCGGCGTCGGTCGACGGTCCGATCCATTTCAACGGGCCAACCCGGCTCTGGTAGCACACCGACCAGTCGACCAGGTTCATGGTGTCGGCGATGGCCTTCGCCGTCTGCTCGACCTGCGACTGGTAGGGATCGCCCGCCTTGATGACTCGCTCGGGCAGGCCATGCGCCGAGAACAGCACGCGGGTTGGCTGCCGACCGGCCTGGGCCACGCCTTGCTGCAGCAGCTCGACCGACGCGGCAATGAATCCCGGCTCTACCGGATAGGAGTCGATCGATTTGGTCGGCACCGTGAACCTGGCCAGGTCGTTCCACGCCTTGAACGAGGACGCCGTCGTCGCCGTCGAATATTGCGGATAGAGCGGCAGCAGCACGATGCGGTCCGGTGCAAAGCGCGTGACCGAGCGCACCACCGCCTCCGTCATGGGATGCCAGTAGCGCATGCAGACATAGCCGCGCCATTCGTGCTCGCCGCCCAGCGCCTCTTCCAGCGCACGCGCCTGCGCCTCGGTCTGTCCCAGGATCGGCGAGGCACCGCCAATCTTGTCGTAGATCGCCCGGGCGGTCGGCGCGCGCCGCCGCGCCAGCAAGCTCGCCAGAGGGCTGCGTATGAAAGACGGCACGCGCAGGATCGCCGGATCGCCGAACAGGTTACGCAGGAACGGCTGCACCGCCTCCGGCGAATCGGGCCCGCCGAGATTGAACAGGATGATGGCGATCTTCACGGCGTCACGACAGCGAGGGCTTCCAGTTGCGCACGATATCCACGAGATGCGCGACATGGTCGGGCGGAGTCTGTGGCACCACGCCATGGCCGAGATTGAACACGAAGGAGCCGTGCGCGAGCTTGTCGAGAATGCGCGTCGCTTCGCGCTCCATCGCTGCACCGCCCGCAACCAACATCAGCGGATCGAGATTGCCCTGCACACAGATATGCGGCTGCAGCTCTCTCGCCGCCCAGTGCGCACCGATGCCGGTATCAAGCGACAGGGCAGCGAAGGCATCGGGCCGGCGATACATCAGCGCAGCCGGCCCGACGGCGCGCGGGAAGGCGATGATCGGCGTCCGGGGATGACGCGACCGTACGGCGTGCGCGATGCGCACCAGAGGGTCGAGCGACCAGCTGAAGAGCTGCTCCTCGGGCAGAACGCCAGCCCACGAATCGAAGAGCTGCACGGCATCGGCGCCGGCTTCGATCTGGTTGGTGAGATGGTCGACCACCGCCTCGACCAGCAGGTCGATCAGCAAGGCGAAGGATTCAGGATGGGCATAGGCCCAGCCTTTGACCTTGGCGAAGTCGCGGCTGCTGCCGCCTTCGATCATGTAGCAGGCAAGCGTGAACGGCGCACCGGCAAAACCCAGAAGGGCGGTGTCATCCGGCAGCGCCGCCCGCGTCAAGCGAATCGCGTCATAGACCGGTGCCAAGCGATCGGGCAGGCGGGCGCGCGACAGCTGGCCGAACTGGACCGGATCGGTCAGCGCCTCGAGCTTCGGCCCCTCGCCCTCCTCGAACCAGACCTTCTGCCCCAGGGCGTCGGGCACCACGAGAATGTCGGAAAAGATGATGGCGGCGTCGAGCCCGAAGCGCCGGATCGGCTGCAAGGTAACCTCGACGGCCTTGTCGGGCGTATAGCAGAAATCGAGGAACGAGCGGGTGGTCGCCCGCACGGCGCGATACTCCGGCAGGTAGCGACCGGCCTGGCGCATTAGCCAGATTGGCGGCGTCGCAAAACGCGTCCCGCCCAGGGTTTCCAGAAACTTTCCTTGCCTCACCGGTTTTCCTTCATGCCTTCCCTCATACCCTCTCATAGAAGGTAGTAGGAGTCGTAGAGCATGTGGCATGTGGGGATGCGCCTTATTGGCCAACCCTCCCCAGGCCGCTGTGAATCGGCGATGGCCGGTTTTGCCGGTCCGGATGGGCTGTTCCCCATGTCTCCGGACATTCGTCCCGAGCTGTCCGCAGGGGATGGCGAGCGGGACCGGACGGGCAAGGCGGGTCCCGATTCGGCTGGCCAGTGCTCGACCCGGGACCTGTCCCCGCCTTGCCGTCGCCAATCCGCGATTTCTCCCGGCCGGTCTGTGGGGTAAATAAAGGCCGTGGCGAACCGAAACTTCCACGTCCACCTGGTTTCCGACTCGACCGGCGAAACGGTATCGAGCGTGGCCCGTGCCTGCCTCGTGCAATATGAGGGCATCTTCGTTCAGGAGCATGTCTGGTCGCTGGTGCGCACCACGGGGCAGATGAACAAGATCATGCAGGCGGTCGAGCGCGATCGTGGGCCTGTCCTTTATACGCTGGTCGACCCCGAGCTGCGCGATCAGCTGCGTGATCATTGCCGGCGCCTGCAACTTCCCTGTGTCGGCGTGCTTGACCAAGCGATGAGCGTGCTCGCCGTGCATTTCCATTCCAAGAGCGAGCAATGGCCGGGCCGCCAGCATCAGCTCGACGAGGGCTATTTCGATCGCATCGATGCGATGCACTACACGCTGGCGCACGATGACGGCCAGTCGACCCATGATCTAGACGATGCCGACGTCATCCTGGTCGGACCGTCACGCACCTCCAAGACGCCGACCTGCGTGTATCTCGCCAATCGCGGGGTGCGGGCGGCCAACGTGCCGCTGGTGCCGGCAGTCGATCCGCCGGTCGAGCTCGAGCAGGCCAAGCGGCCGCTGGTCGTCGGCCTGATCACCGATCCCGAGCGGCTGGTACAAATCCGGGTTAACCGTTTGCGCCTGCTGCAGCGCGACACCGAGACCGAGTATACCGACATGGAGCGCGTACAACGCGAGATCCAGGAAGCGCGGCGACTCTATGCCCGGCGCAAATGGGCGACCATCGACGTCACGCGCCGCTCGATCGAGGAGACGGCAGCGGCAATCCTGCAGATGCTGGCGACGCGCCGAGAACAGCGGCTGCAGGCCGAATAAGTCGCGCGGGAGGCAAACATGACCGCGATATTTTTGCGTCGACCAGCTTTCCTTTCACTTGGTCTGCTTCTTGCTGCTTCGGCGGCACTCGCCGCGAATGGCATCGATGTCAGGCGCGGCATGGACTCTACGGTGTTCGGCAATTGCGTGCCGAGCCTGGAGGTCGAGAACAGATCGGCGGAAACCATCGACTATCTGCAGGTCGATGTCGCAGTCGCCCTGGGCAATGGCCAGGAACGCACCGTCGAGCTGAAATCGGCCTATCGTGAAGGTGTGCTCTATCCGATCCAGCCGGGAGGTAAGGCGGTCTTGAAACAGCATCTCGATACATCGATGGCGCTCGGCGTCGGCTGCGCCGACGTCAAGAGCCGCAAGGTCGTGCGGACGATTTGCGAGGCGGCGGGCGGCAAGGAATGCGCCTCGTCGGTGTCGGTCCAGCCGTGATCGGGCGTCGCACCGTCCTGGGCGCCGCCGGCGTCTCTCTGCTTGCCGCGCCCGCAATCGGCCAAGCCTTTCCCAGCAAGCCGCTCAAGATGATCGTGCCCTATCCGCCGGGCGGCGGCACCGACGGACTGGGTCGCATCACCGCGGAGCGCCTGCAGGAGAAGCTCGGCCAACCGATCGTCGTCCAGAATATCGGCGGCGCTTCGAGCGTCACCGGTTCTGACACGGTGCGCCGCTCCGATCCGGATGGCTACACGCTGCTATTCAATGCCAGCCTGTTCGTGCTCGGCAAGACAATCCTGCCGTCCTGCCCGTACGATCCACAGACCGATTTCCGAGCCATCGCCCAGGCTGGCGAAGCTCCGCTGGTCCTGTTGTGCAACAACGACGTGCCGGGCACCGACTATGCCAGCACCATGGCGGCGATCGCCAAGGAGCCGAAGAAGTACTTCTTCGCCCTCTCGTCGGGTGGCTCCGCTGGCCATATTGCCACGCTCGCGTTCCTGAAACGCACCCGCCTGCCGCTCGACACAATCCTCTACAAGGGCACGGCGCCGGCCAATACCGACCTGATGGCCGGCAACGTCCAGCTGTTCATGGATCCGTGGACGGCTCTGCTGCCGCTCGCGACCTCGGGCCGGGGGCGCGGCCTGTTCGTGACGTCAAAGGAACGGACCCAGTTGGCGCCCAACATTCCGACCTCGGCCGAGGTCGGGCTGACCGACTTCAACCTGAGCTCGTGGTATGGCGTGTGGGCGCCCAAGGACACGCCCGAACCGGTGGTCGAGAAGCTGGCGGCCGCCATGGCCGAGGTGTCGAAAGACCCGGCCTTCATCGCCAAGACGACCTCGCTCGGCATCGTGCCGACAGCGCGTGGCCCGGCCGCCTTCGCCGCCTTCATCAAGAGCGAGGTCGAGACCAACGTCGCCCTGCTGAACGCCGCCGGCTACAAGCCGGAGTAAGGCACCTCGTCACGGGGCATGCGCCGCGCCAGTGGCGCATCTACCCTCGATCTTGATCATGGACGTTGCTTTTCCTCTTCGGCATCTAGGCGCGGGGGATCGTGCAAATTTGGAGTTTCGAGGAGGAAAAATGGTGCGCAAGACATTGGCCGTCGCCGCGTTGGCGATTGGCGGGCTATGGGCGTCGGCGGGATACGCCCAGGAGATCGTGATCCCGAACATCATCGAGCTGTCGGGTGGCGGCGCCACGGTCGGAGCGATGTGGAAGAACGGATCGAGCCTCGCCGTCGAGGAGATCAACAATTCGGGCGGCATCCTGGGCAAGAAGATCAAGCTCGAGTTCGTCGACACGGCGAGTGATCCCGGCAAGGCGCGCGCCGCCATGCAGCGAGCGCTCGACGACAAGCCGATTGCCATCTTCGGACCGATCTATTCCGGCTCGGTGAGCTCGACCCTGAAGCTCACGGCCGAGGCCGAGGTGCCGCAGGTGATCGGCGGCGAGGCCGGCAATCTCACGGCGCAAGGCTCGAAGTACATCTTCCGCACGTCGTTCGGCCAGAACGTGTCGATGCCCAAGATCGCCAACTACCTGCGCGATGGCGTGAAGGCCAAAACCATCGCCGTGGTCTACGTCAACAACGACTTCGGCAAGGGTGGCCGCGACGCCATCACCAAGGAACTGGCATCACGCGACATCAAGATCGTCGCCGACATCTCGACCGAGGCCGGCCAGGCCGATTTCGCCGCCGACGTGATCAAGCTCAAGGGCGCCAATGCCGACGCGATCTTCGTTTACCTGAACGAGGAGGAAAGCGCGCGCTTCCTGCGCGAGGCCAAGAAGCAGGGCCTCAGCAAGCCGATGATCGGCGAGACCACGCTGCTCGGTCAGAAGGTGATAGAGCTGGCCGGCGATGCCGCCAACGGCGTCAAGGGCCATGTCGGCCTGACCGTCGATGCGCCGATCCCCGCCATCCAGGAGTTCGGCAAGAAGTACGAGGCCAAGTACAAGTCCAAGCCCGACCATAACGGCGTGAAGGGCTACATCGCGCCCTACATGATCAAGGCGGCCGCCGAGAAGGCCGGCAAGCTCGACGCCAAGGCGATCGCCGCGGCGTTGCACGGCATGACCATCACGCCCGACAAGATACCCGGCATCCTGATCGAGGCGACCTGGGACGACACCGGCGAGATCGACCGCATCTCCTTCCTCGGTGAGGTCAAGGACGGCAAGCAGGTCATCACCGAGGTCCTGCCGAAGCTCAAGAAGTAGGCTCATGCCCTCCCCAGCTTTGCTGGGGAGGTATCCGCGAAGCGGATGGAGGGGCCATGAGTCTTTGCTGGGAGCGCGCCACTCCGTGGCGCTCATGGGATGTGTAATCAACAAGAAGAGTGCCACCAGAGTGGCGCGCTCCCAGCCCATGACCCCTCCGCCCCGTAGGACGGAGCACCTCCCCAGCGACGCTGGGGAGGAATAAGAGAAGCCCATGACCGACCTCTTGCAGCTCCTGATCGCTGGCCTTGCCACGGGCGCGATCTATGCCCTGGCGGCGATCGGCTTCACCCTGTTGTGGCAGACGTCGCAGACCATCAACTTCGCGCAGGGCGAGTTCGTGATGGTGCCGGCGTTCTTCGCCCTCATCGCCACCAACTGGCTCGGCGTCCCCTTCCTGCTGGCGCTGCTGCTCAGCATCGCGGCTTCGCTGCTGCTGCTGGGCGTGGCCTTTCGCTACGTCGTGGTCGGCCCTCTGCTGCGTCAGGGGGTGCTGCCCCTGGTCATCTCGACCTTGGCGCTCAGCATCCTGATGAAGGAGTCGGTGAAGGATTTCTACAGCGCCGAGGCGCAGGTCTTCCCGACCCTGCTGCCCGACACCGCGTTCAGCCTGCTGGGCGTCACGATCTCTCTGGCGCAGCTCGGCGTGCTTGCGGTGGCGCTGGTCGTGATCCTGCTGCTGCAATGGTTTCTCGCCGGAACGCGCACCGGCCGGCAGATGCAGGCGACGGCGCAGAACCCGAGCGTGGCGCGCATCCTGGGCGTGCCGGTCGAGCGCATGATCCTCTATACCTTCCTGATCAATGCCGGTCTGGCGGCGATGGCCTCGCTGCTGATCTCGCCGATCTACCTGGCCAAGTTCTCCAACGGCGAGACGCTGGGCCTGATCGCCTTTGCCGCCGCGATCGTCGGCGGCTTCAACCAGGTGCGCGGCGCCATCGCTGGTGGCCTGCTGATCGGCGTCCTCGACAATCTCGCCGCTGCCTACGTGTCGACCTCGTACCGCCAGGCCGTGCCGCTGATCCTGCTGGTGCTGGTGATCCTGTTCCGCCCGCAAGGCCTGCTCGGCCGGCGCGAGGAGCGCGCGGTATGAGCACGCGCACGACCCTGCTGATCGGATTGGGCCTGCTGGTGGTCCTGGCGCTGCTGCCGGTCGACCTGACATCGATCGGCATTCCCTATCCCGGCCTGCGACGCTACGGCACCTACATCCTCACGCTGTGGCTGGTGACGGCGCTCGCCGCCATGGGCGTCAACCTGATCGTGGGCTACGCGGGCCAGGAGACCCTGGCGCAGGCCGCCTTCGTCGGCATCGGCGCCTATCTTACGGCGATCACCACGAAGGCCGGCGTGCCGTTTGGCGCGGCCTTCGCCGCTTCCGCCCTGCTCACCTTCGTCATCGGCATCGTGCTCGGGTTTCCGGCGCTGCGCGTGCAGAAGCACTACCTCGCCTTCGTCACCCTGGCCTTCTCGGTGCTGTGCTGGCTGGTGTTCCGCAACGAGCAATGGATCACCGGCGGCGTCATGGGCCTGCGCGACATCGAGCGGCCGGCGCTGTTCGGCCTGTCGCTGCGCAACCACGTGCGCTTCTACTGGTTCGTGCTCGGCATCGCGGCCGTGCTGACCTTCGTGCTGTGGTGGATCGTGCGCTCGCCGTGGGGCCGCGCCTTCAATGCCCTGCGCGAGAACCCGCTGCGTGCCGAGAGCCTGGGCGTCGACGTGCGGCTCTATACCTTGCTCGCCTTCGCCCTGGGCTCGGCCTATGGCGGCATGGCGGGCAGCCTGTACGCGCCGCTGGTCGAGTTCATCGACCCCAGCCCGTTCGCTTTAGGGCCCTCGCTGCTGTTCATGCTGATGGTGGTGATCGGCGGCAGCGGCACCTTCCTCGGTCCCTTCGTTGGCGCCGGCGTCGCCGTCCTGTTGCCGGAATGGCTGCGCGCCTGGGAAACCTTCTACCTGCTGATCTATGCCGTGATGGTCATGCTGATGATGGCGCTGTTCCCCGACGGCATCGTCGGCCTGGCCGGCCGGCTGCTGCGGCGACGGGTGCGCGCATGACCGCCCTGCTCGAGGTCCGCGATATCGAGAAGGCGTTCGGCGGTGTGCAGGCGGTGCGCGGCGTCAGCTTCGACGTGCATGAGGGCGAGATCCTGGGCGTGATCGGGCCCAACGGCTCGGGCAAGTCGACCCTGTTCAATTGCATCCTGGGCCAGCTCCTGCCCGGCAAGGGCCAGGTCAGGGTCGATGGTCGCGACGTCACCGGCCTGCGACCGTCGCAGCTCAACCGGTTGGGCGTCAGCCGTACCTTCCAGCTCCTGCAGGTCTTCCCGCAGCTCACGGCGCGCGAAAACCTGATCCTCGCCGGCCAGGAGCATCGCGGCTCGCGCCTGTCACGCCTGTTCGGCGCGCGCGATGCCGGCCTCGGTACCGAGGCCGATCGCATGCTGGCGTTCTTTCGTCTCACGGCGCTCAGCGGCGAGAAGGCGGGCAGCCTGTCCTACGGTCAGCAGAAGCTGCTCGATGCGGCGATGGCCTTCATGGCAGGCTCACGCCTGGTGCTGCTCGACGAGCCGGCGGGCGGTGTCAATCCCACCATGCTGGGTGACCTGCGCGAGCGGCTCGAGGCGGTCAACCGCGAGACCCGCGCCACCTTTGTGGTGATCGAGCACAACATGGAATTCGTCATGGCGCTGTGCTCGCGCCTGATCGTGCTGGCCGAAGGCCGCATCATTGCCCAGGGAACGCCCGAGCAGGTGCGCAACGATCCCGTGGTCATCGAAGCCTATCTGGGACACTGACCATGGCCCCAGAGATCATGGACAAGGACACCATCCTCCACATCGACAGCGTCGTCGCCGGCTACGGCAAGATGACGATCCTGAACGGCCTCTCGGCGTCGATCCGGCGCGGCGCCATCACCACCGTCATCGGACCGAACGGCGCCGGCAAGTCGACCCTGTTCAAGACCATCTTCGGCCTGCTCGGCGTGCGCTCCGGCCGCGTGACCTTCGACGGCGCCGAGACGACGGCGCTGCCGCCCCGGCGCCTGCTCGATCTCGGGATGTGCTACGTCCCGCAGGGCCGCAACCTGTTCCCTGAGCTGTCGGTGCGGCACAATCTCGAGCTCGGCGGCGTGGCGCTCGCCGACACCGCGCGCCTGCCGGCGCGGATCGAGGCCATGATGCAGCGCTTTCCCATGCTGCGCGAGAAGGCCGATGCGCAGGCCTCGACGCTGTCGGGCGGCCAGCAGAAGCTGCTCGAGGTGGCGCGCGGGCTGCTGCTCGACCCCAAGCTGATGCTGATCGACGAGCCGTCGATCGGCCTGTCGCCCCTGATGGTGCGCGAGGTGTTCGGCATCCTGACCGACCTGCGTCAGGCCGGCATGACGGTCCTGCTGATCGAGCAGAATGCGCGGCAGGCGCTCGCCGTCTCGGACTATGGTGTGGTGCTGGAGCAGGGCCAGACGCGCATCGAGGATGCGGCGGCCCGGATCCTGGTCGATCCGCGCATCGCCCAGCTCTTCCTGGGCGGCGGCCTCGCCCCGACACCGGAGACACGGGCATGAGCGGACGCAGACTGGTTGGCCTGATCGGCACCAACATCGGCAAGTCGCTGTCGCCCTTCCTGCACGAGGACGCGTTCGCCGCCGCGGGCGTGATCGGCCATTACCATCTGATGGACGTGTCCGTGCTGCAGGGCCGCCGTCTCGAGGATCTTCTGGCTGCGGCGCGCACCGCGGGCTTCGCCGGCGTCAACGTCACGCACCCCTTCAAGGAATCGGTGATCCCGTTGCTCGACACGGTGGCGGACGAAGCGCGCGAGATCGGCGCGGTGAACACGGTGGTGTTCGACCAGAATGGCGGCACCACCGGCCACAACACCGATTGTTCGGGCTTTCGCCAGGCCTTCATCGAGACGCTGGGCGAGGACGCCGCGCGCGAGCGGGACGTGCTGCTGCTGGGCGGCGGCGGCGCCGGCCGCGCCGTTGCCTTCGCCCTGATGTCGCTCGGTGTCACGACGCTCAAGATCTTCGACCAGGACGCGGCCCGCGCCACCGGGCTCTGCGCCGATCTGAACCAGCGCTTCGGCGCGGGCCGATGTGAGCCCTTGTCCGATCCGCAAGCCGCGGTAGCCTCGGTGGCGGGCATCGTCAATGCGACGCCGGTCGGCATGGCGGGCTACCCCGGCGTGCCGCTGCCGACACGTCTCGTCCAGCCGACGCAGTTCGTCGCCGACGTGGTCTATACCCCGATCGACACCGAGCTCTTGCTGGCGGCGCACGGCAAGGGCTGTCGCACGATGAACGGCGGCGGCATGTGCGTGCACCAGGCCGTCGATGCGTTCCGCCACTTCACCGGCTGGATGCCTGATGTCGAGCGCATGCGGCGGCGATTCGAGGCGGCACTCGCAGAACGCGAGGCGCGAGAGGCGAGTTCATCGGCGTAGTTCATCTTGCGTGCCAATGGCGTGCCGCCGCTCTACCACCATCGCCACAGAAGCCGCCCGCATCGCCACAGGCTGGCGTGAAGCCGCTGTCGTGGGCGATCGCGTGTCCGGCGCGGGCATGGAAGACCGTCGTGTTGTCGTCGCGGTGAAGATCGTTCTGCCTGCGTGGGCGCAGCAGCGTGAGCACAATGCCGGCGATCGTCGCCGCTGCAAGCAGGGTGCTGCCCATGTGGGGTGCACCTATTCGGCCGCCTTGGCGATCGGATCGAAGCGGGCATCGAAATCGCGGATCGATTTTTCGACGGTCGCCGCGACCTGCTTCAGCTTGTCGGGATGGACGACCTTCAGGCCGAACAGGTCCTTGACGTAGAAGACGTCAACGGCGCGCTCGCCGTAGGTGGTGATGTGCGCCGAGGTGATTTGGAGGTTGAGCCGCGTCAGGGCACGGGTGACCACATGAAGGAATCCCGGCCGATCGCGGCCGTTGACCTCGATCACCGTGAAGGTATCGGACGCGTTGTTGTCGATCAGCACACGCGGCTCGACGGTGAAGACGCGGTCGCGGCGCGGCCACGAACCGCGCTGGCTGTCGAGCTCGCGCTGGATGTCGAGACGGTTGCTGAGCGCCAGCTCGACCCGAGCGGCGAGCCGCGCCAGGCGTTGAGGGCCGTCGAACGGCTTGCCTTCGAGATCCTGCAGCCAGAACGTGTCGAGCGCCATGCCGTTGGCCAGGGTGAAGATCTTGGCGTCCACGATGTTGGCGCCACTCACCGCCATGGCGCCGGCGAGGCGGGCGAACAGGCCGTGGGTGTCGAGCGTGTAGACTGTGACCTCGGTGACCGAACGCTCGACATCGATGCGATGCTCGATGGCGAGCGGTTGGTGATCTCGCTCGGCGCTGCGCACCAGCTCGGCCTGGCGGGCGAGCGTGTCGGGCGTGAAGGAGAGCCAGTATGGTGCATAGCCGCGCGCGAAATGCTCCTCTTTGTCCTGCTCGTTCCAGGCCGGCAGGCGCTCGGCGACCTCGGTCTGGATCGCCTTGATGCGCTCGGCGCGGCCGCCCGCCAGTGTCCCGCCCGACAGCACGCGTTCGGTGGCATTGTAGAGCTGGCGCAGCAGGGCGGCCTTCCAGCCGTTCCACACGTTGGGTCCGACGGCGCGGATGTCGCATACCGTCAGCACCAGCAGCAGGCGCAAGCGCTCGGGCGATTGCACGAGCGCGGCGAAGCTGTCGATGGTCTTGGGGTCCATCAGGTCGCGCTGGAACGAGGTGTTCGACATCGCGAGGTGATAGCGGACCAGCCACGCCACCGTTTCGGTCTCGGCGGCGCTGAGGCCGAGGCGCGGGCCGAGCTGCATCGCCACCTCGGCGCCCAGCACCGAATGATCGCCGCCGCGACCCTTGGCGATATCGTGCAGCAGCACGGCGAGATAGAGCACCGGCCGCGACAGGATCTTGTGCACGATGTCGGATGCGAGCGGATGGTCTTCCTTCAGCTGGCCGGCCTCGATGCGGGCGAGGATGCCGATGGCGCGGATCGTGTGCTCGTCGACCGTGTAGGTGTGATACATGTCGTGCTGCGTCTGCGCGACGACGCGGCCGAAGTCGGGCACGAAACGGCCGAACACGCCGGCCTCGTTGAGGCGGCGTAGAGTCGTCTCCGGATCGTGCCGCGACGTCATCATCTGCATGAACAGCCGATTGGGCTCGGGGTCGTTGCGCAGGCGATCGACCAGGCGGATGTTCTGCGTGATCAGGCGCAGCGTCGCCGGATGAATGTCGAGATCGTTCTCCTGGGCGACGTGGAACAGGCGCAGAATCGCCACCGGATCCTTGGCGAAGGCGTCCGGCGAGCTGACCGCGAGGCGCTCGCCATCGAGCCGAAAACCTTCGAGCTCGCGCGGGCGCAAGGTCTGCCACAGCGCAGCGAGCCGCGGCTTGCGACGCCGGCTGTCCTCGAGCGCGGCGACGAAGATGCGGGTCAGATCGCCGACTGTCTTGGCGTGCAGGTAGTAGTGCTTGGTGAAGCGCTCGACGCCGCGGCTGCCCGGCCGGTCGTTGTAGCCGAGCCGTGCAGCGATCTCGCGCTGCAGGTCGAACGACAGGCGGTCCTCGGCGCGGCCGGTCAGGTAATGGATGTGGCAGCGCACCGTGGTGAGGAAGCGCTCAGCGCGCGCGAAATGGCGCGCCTCCTCCTTCGTCAGCACGCCCTTGGCGACCAGCTCGCTGGGCTCGCGGACGCGATAAAGATACTCGGCGATCCAGAACAACAGGTGCAGGTCGCGCAGCCCGCCCTTGCCTTCCTTGACGTTGGGCTCGACGACGTAGCGCGAATCGCCCATGCGCTGATGGCGCTGGTCGCGTTCAGCGAGCTTGGCCTCGACGAAGTCGCGGCCATCGCCGCTCAGGAATTTCTGGGCGAAGCCCTTGATCAGCTCGTCGAACAGCTCGCGGTCGCCCCACACGTAGCGCGCCTCGAGGAGCGCCGTACGGATCGTCTGGTCGCGCTCGCCATAGCGCAGGCTTTCCTCGACCGTGCGGGTGGCGTGGCCGACTTTCAGCCCCATGTCCCACAGGAGGTATAGCATGAACTCGACGATCTGCTCGCCGCGCGGCGTCTGCTTGTAGGGTCGCAGGAACAGGAGATCGATGTCGCTGAGCGGCGCCAGCTCGCCGCGGCCGTAGCCGCCGGTCGCCACGACGCCGAGACGTTCGGCAACGCTGGGATTGGCGGCGGGATAGATGCGCTGGTCGGCGAGGTTGAAGACCACGCGGATCAGCTGGTCCATCAGGAACGACGTGGCGGCCAGCACCATGTCGCCATTGTTCTTGAGCGGCCCGGCCTCCTCGAAGCGGCGGCGGATCTCGGCCCGGCCGGTCGCCAGCGCGTCGCGCAGCAGCGCCAGCACCTCCAGACGCGGCGGCTCCCCCCCCGTCGGCAGATCCTCGACCAGTCTGGCCAGGGCTGCCTCGAGAGCGCGGCGATGCACGATTGCGCGCCGGTCGGGGATCTGATCGTAGGGCTTGGCCATCGGGGCGGGATACTACAGGGCAGGCCTAGGCCAATACAGCGAGGTTAGAGGAGTGAGCGGATATTTATTGCGGACAAGATGCAAATACCGCAGCCATCGAGCCTTGGCGCAAGAAGGTGTACGCTGACCGGCATGGGATTGAAGGCCATCGCTGCACTGCTCGTCCTGGTGCTCTGGATGTCGGTCGGCTGGGCACAGCAGAAGCCCGCTCCGGCGCCGGCCCAACCCGCCGCGCCTCAGATCGACCTCAACGCGGCGAGCCGCGACGACCTGATGAACCTCGAGGGTATTGGAGAGGTGCGGGCCGACGCCATCATCCGGGCGCGCCCGTTCAAGGCCAAGACCGAGCTGGTCGAGCGCCGGCTGATCCCCGAATCGCTCTACGAGAAGATCGCCGACAAGGTGATGGCGCGCCCGCCGCCGGCAGCCACCCCGACGCCCGCGACGCGTCCGCCGGCCGGCCAGCAGCGCCGCACTTGATGAGCCCGCCGGCGGAAGCCGACACGATCTATGCGCTCGGCACGCCCGCCCCGACGCGGGCGCGTCCCGGCGCCTTATCCGTCATCCGGCTGAGCGGTCCGCGCGCGACCGAGGCAATGCTGGCGTTGGCGGGTGGGGCCGCCGGCCGGCTGCCGCCGCCGCGCCGGCTGGGGTTGCGGGCGGTGCGCGATCCGGCGACCGGTGAGGTGATCGATCGCGGCCTTGCCGTCTGGTTCGAGGCGCCGAACACCGAGACCGGGGAGACCATGGCCGAGCTGCACCTGCACGGTGGGCGGGCCGTCGTCGGTGCCGCGCTGTCGGCGTTCCATCGCCTGGGCTTCTGCCGCCTTGCCGAGCCTGGCGAGTTCACCCGCCGCGCCTTCGAGCATGGCCGGCTCGACCTCACCCAGGCCGAGGCGATCGCCGACCTGGTCGCCGCGGAGACCGATGAGCAGCGCCGCGCCGCGCTGCGCCAGATGGATGGCGCCCTGCATCGCCTGTACGAGGACTGGCGCGGTCAGGGATTGCGCCTGCTCGCCCATCTCGAGGCGGCGATCGATTTTCCCGACGAGGATCTGCCGGCCGGGCTGACTGACGAGGTCGCCGTCGGCATCGAGGCGCTGCGCGGCGCGATCGCCAGCCATCTCGGCGACCGGCGCGGCGAGCGCCTGCGCGAGGGCCTGTCGATCGCCATCATCGGCCCGCCCAACGCCGGCAAATCGTCGCTGCTCAACCTGCTGGCGCGGCGCGACGCGGCGATCGTGTCGGAGACCGCCGGCACGACCCGGGACGTGATCGAGGTCCATCTCGATCTCGGCGGTTGGCCTGTGGTTCTGGCCGACACCGCCGGGCTACGCGACTCGGACGATCCGATCGAGCAGGAGGGCGTGCGGCGCGCCCGGGCCCGTGCCGCTACCGCCGACCTGCGCATACTGGTGCTCGACGCGACGACGGACTGGCGGCGCGCCCGTCAGGGGCTGATCGCTGGCACGGACAAATGGGACCCCGCGCGCGACATCGTGGTCGTGAACAAGATTGATCTCGTCGAATCGCAGATTGCCGACGCACTGCCTTTCTCGGCGACGTCGGGCGCGGGCTTGCCGGGTCTGCTGCAGAGCCTGCAGCGTTCGGCCGAAGGGTTGATGCAGGAGGGCGCCGGCCAGCCGCCTCTCACGCGCGCCCGCCATCGCGCAGCGCTCGAGGAATGCCAAGGCTCGCTCTCTCGTGCGCTGGTCGCGCCGGAAGTAGCGCTCGCCGCGGAGGATTTGCGCCTGGCGATGCGCGCGCTCGGCCGCATCACCGGAGTCGTGCGGATCGATGAGCTGCTGGACGTCATCTTCCGTGACTTCTGCATCGGGAAGTAGAAGTGCAGCCGCGCGCTCAGCCGTCCACCAGCTCAGGCGCACGCCGGCGGTAAGCGCGTGGCTCGAATCCTGGCCCGAGATGTCGCCCTCGTAACGCAGGTATGGTCGTCGTGTCGCTCTAACAGGGTCCCCTCAAACGAGGCCGGTCAACGGAGCTTACGGCAATGGGTACGCCGGTTCGCATTGCTTGCTCTCTCGATGCTGTTGTCATCCCGGGCGCGGCGAGCGACCTTTCGTCAGTCTGTGCCGAAGAAGAGGATCTCATGACCATGAGCGCTTGCTATGAATGACAGTGATCTGTGCTTCACGGCGGCGACCGACCTGGTCGACGCCATTCGCGCCAAGAAGCTGTCTTCCGTCGAGATCACGAGGGCGGTGCTGAAGCGCATCGAGCGGCTCGAGCCGAAGCTCAACGCCTTTGCCTATTTGGCGGCCGACGAAGCGATGGATGCGGCGCAGGCCGCCGACCGAGCGCTGGCCAGGGGCGAGCCGATGGGGCCGCTGCACGGCGTGCCGGCGACCATCAAGGATCACGAGGCGGTGCGCGGCATGCAGCTCGAGTACGGCACGCATCTGCGGCGCGGCGAGGTGGCGACGGCCGACAACGCGATGGTGGCGCGGCTGCGCCAGGCCGGCGCCATCATCCTCGGCAAGACGTCGACGCCGGAGTTCGGCTGGATGGGCGTCAGCAACTCGCCGCTCACTGGGATCACGCACAATCCGTGGAAGCATGGCTTCAATGCCGGTGCCTCCTCGGCCGGCGCCGGCGCCGGTGCGGCGGCGGGCTATGGGCCGTTGCACCAGGGCAGCGACGGCGCGGGATCGATCCGCATGCCGGCGCATTTCAGCGGCGTCTTTGGCCTGAAGCCGACCTACGGCCGGGTGCCGCAATCGCCGGTCGCGGCCAGCGACTTCACCGTGCATCTCGGCCCGCTCACGCGCACCGTCGCCGACGCGGCGCTGATGCTCAGGACCATGGCCGGCCCGCATCCCGACGATCACACCAGCCTGGAAGCCCAGCCCGCCGACTATCCGCGCCATCTGAGTGAGCAGCCGCGCGCGCCGCGTCTCGCCTACAGTCCGGATCTTGATCACGCGCGCGTCGATTCCGAGGTTGCGGCGCTGGTGCGCCAGGCGGTCGATGCGTTCGAGCGTGACCTCGGCATGAAGGTCGAGCAGGTGAAGACGCCATGGGGGCCGAAGGGTCCGCCGCTCGCACGGTTTTTCTGGCCGGCGCATTTCATGCGCCACTTCGACCGCCTCCCTGAATATCGTGACCGCATGGATCCGGGGTTTGTCGCGTGCATCGAGGCCGGCCAGCGCGTCACCATGGCCGACTACCAGAAGACGCGGCTGGTGAAGTACGCCTACTGCGCCGAGATTCATCACTTCTTCGACGACTGGGACTTCCTGCTGACGCCCGCCGTGTCGGTTGCGGCATTTCCGGCGACGCTGCTGCAGCCGCCGCACTGGCCACAGCATCCATGGGACTGGCTGTCGTGGGCGGAGTTCTCCTACCCCTTCAACCTGTCGGGTAATCCGGCGGCATCGGTGCCCTGTGGATTCACCAAGGAGGGTCTGCCGGTGGGCCTGCAGATCGTCGGGCGGCGCTTCGACGATCTCGGCGTGCTGCAGATGTCGGCCCTCGCCTGCGGCGCTTGCTTCGCAAGCGCCTTGCTCGGGATGACACTATTGTTGTCGCGAGCAACAACATTGCTGTCATCCCGAGCGTAGCGAGGGACCTTTCAAATCATGACGGCAGTGGATCACCCAAGATTTCTGCCGACCAGCGTCGGCAGCACCTTGTCGAGGGTGATCGGGTAGCTGCGGACGCGCGCGCCGCAGGCGTTGTAGACGGCGTTGGCGACGGCGGCGCCGGCGCCGCAGATGCCGAGCTCGCCGACGCCCTTGGAGCCCAGCACGTTGGCGTGGGGATCGAACTCGTCGAGCAGGATCGCGTCGACGTTCGGCACGTCGGCATGGACGGGGACGTGATAGTTGGCGAGGTCCTGGGTGATGAAGGCGCCGAAGCGCGGATCGACAATAGCCTCTTCCTCCAAGGCGGCGCCGACACCCCAGATCATGCCGCCGATCAGCTGCGAGCGCGCCGTCTTGGCGTTGAGGATGCGGCCGGCGGCGAACACGCCCAGCATGCGGCGCAGGCGGACCTCGCCGGTCGTCTCGTCGACGCCGACCTCGGCGAACTGCGCGCCATAGGCGAACTGCGAGTACTTCTTGTAGTCCTCGCCCGGCGTCACATGGCCTTCTGCCGACAGGCCCTGGGCGCCCTCGCCTGATGCGAGCCTGGCCTTGAGCCTGGTGCAGGCATCGTGGAGCGCGGCGCCGCAGCTCGAGGCGCCGAACGATCCGCCCGAACCTGGCGTGTCGGGATAGGAACTGTGGCCGAGCCTGACCTCGATATTGCCGACCGGCAGGCCAAGCACGTCAGCGGCGATCTGGGCGAACACCGTGTAGGAGCCGGTGCCGATGTCGGTCATGTCCATCTCAACGAAGGCTTGGCGCGCCGATTTCATTGTGACGCGGGCCGCCGCCTTGCGCAGGTAGTTGCCGCGGATCGCCGCGGCCACCCCCATGCCGACCAGCCACTTGCCGTCGCGCGCGCTGCCCGGCTGCTTGCGGCGCTTGTCCCAGCCGAAGCGCTTCGCGCCTTCGGTCAGGCATGGGATCAGCGCGCGGGTCGAGAACGGCACCTCCTTCTCGGGATCCTGCTCCGGCTCGTTCTTGAGGCGAAGGGCGATCGGATCGATGTCGAGGGCGACGGCGAGCTCGTCGATCGCCTGCTCGAGCGCCAGCAGGCCAATCGCCTCTCCGGGCGCGCGCATCGCGTCGGGCACCGGCAGGTCGAGCGCCGCGATCCGCTGGCTGGTCAGTCGGTTGGGCGCCGCGTAGAGCGACCGGGTCGACGTGACGATCGGCTCGGAGAACTCGTCGGCCCGCGCGCTCTGGCTCAACGATTGATGGGCGATCGAGGTCAGGGTGCCGTCCGGGTCGGCGCCCAGCCGCACGCGCTGGATCGAGGCAGGCCGATGCGTCGTGACGTGGAACATCTGTTGGCGGCTGAGCACGATGCGGACCGGGCGCTTCAGCTCGCGCGCGGCGAGGGCCGCCAGGATCGCGTCGGCATAAACCGGCAACTTGCCGCCGAAGCCGCCGCCGACATATTCCGAGATCACCTCGAGCTGGTCGGGTTCGAGCAGCAGCGTGTCGGCAATCGACTTGTGGGCGCTCTCGATCAGCTGCAGCGCGCTCCACACCGTGAGCTTGCCGTTCTGCCACGAGGCCAGGCTGGCATGCGGCTCCATCATGGCGTGGCTCTGGTAAGGCGTCGTGTATATCGCATCGACGCGCGCATGGGCCGAGTCGAAGGCGGCATCGAAGGAGCCGACCCGGCTGTCGGAGGACGTGCCGTTGCTGTTCTTCAGCGGGTCGTAGGCGTCGCGGCTCGCGGCCACGAGCTCGAAGGCGCCGGCGATCTTCTCGTAGACGACGGTGATGACCTCGGCGGCGGCGCGCGCCGTTTCCGGCGACTCGGCGACGACCAGGGCCACCGGCTCGCCGAAATACTGCACCTTGTCGCTGGCGAGCTGGGGCTTGGGCCGGGCGTGGCGATCGTTTGCCTTGGCCTGGAAAGGCGCCTGTTTCGGCGCATTCTCGTGCGTCATCACCATCAGCACGCCGGGCATGCTGCGCGCGCTCGCACTGTCGATGCTGGTGACGCGGCCACGACCGATGGTTGCCGTCACGATCGCGCCATAGGCCATGCTGCCGGTGCGCTTGTCGGCGGCGTAGGCGGCCGATCCGGTGACCTTGGCGCGGCCGTCGATGCGGTCGATCGGCTGGCCGATGATGGTGTCCATGGTCAGCCTCCGCTGGCGGCGGTGTCGGCCAGGGTGCGGGCGATCAGGCGCTCGGCAAGGCCGATCTTGAATTCGTTGGTGGGTTGCGGCCGGGCGCCGGCGACTGCGGCCCGTCCGGCCGCCTTGTAGGACGCTCCATTGGCCGGCGCGCCGGCCAGCTCGCGTTCGGCGGCGCGGGGGTGCCACGGCTTGTGCGCCACGCCGCCCAGGGCGAGCCGCACATCGCGGACCGTGCCGCGGCCGATATCCAGGATGGCGGCGACCGAAACGACCGCGAAGGCAAAGGACGCGCGATCACGCACCTTGCGATAGGTCTGCCGGCCGGCCGGTGGAGGGGGCAGGATGATCGCCGTGATCAGCTCGCCGGGGGCGAGAGTGGTGTCGTGGTCGGGCGTCTCCTCGGGCAGGCGATGCAGCGCCGAGATCGGCAAGGTGCGCACCACGCCGGACGGCGCATGGACCTCGATTTCCGCTTGCAGGACCGTCAAGGCTACCGCCATGTCGGACGGATGCACCGCGATGCAGTCGCGACTGGCGCCCAGGATGGCGTGCAGGCGAGAGTAGCCGCCGATCGCCGAGCAGCCGCTGCCCGGCTGCCGTTTATTGCAACGCATATGGACGTCATAAAAATAGGGGCAGCGGGTGCGCTGCATGAGGTTTCCGCCAGCCGTGGCCTGGTTGCGCAACTGTCCTGAGGCGCCGTTCAGCAAGGCCTCAGCGAGAACCGGATAGCGCTCGCGCACCCGCGGGTCGCTCGCGATATCGGTGTTGCTCACGAGTGCGCCGATACGCAGGCCGCCCTCCGCCGTCGCGTTGAAGTCGCGCAGCGGCAGCGCGGAGATGTCGACCAGATTGGTCGGGCGTTCGACGTCGACCTTCATCAGGTCGAGAAGATTGGTGCCGCCGGCGATGAACTTGCCGCCGATCTGGCTCGCCGACTGGGTCGCTGCCGCGATGCTGGTCGGACGTTCGAAGGTGAACGGTCTCATCCGGCGCGCCCCTGCCGACTGTCGAGGATTGCGGCGACGATGTTGGGATAGGCCGAGCAGCGACAGATGTTGCCGCTCATGCGCTCGCGGACCTCCGTGGCGGTGAGCGAAGGGTTTGCAGCGACGCTGGCCATCGCGGCGGATGGCACGCCGTGCTCGATTTCCCGCAACATGCCCACGGCGGAGCAGATCTGGCCGGGTGTGCAAAACCCGCACTGCAATCCGTCGTGTTTCCAGAAGGCCTGCTGCATGGGATGTAGCGTCTCGGCCTCGCTCAGCCCTTCGATGGTGACAATCTCGTCACCGTTGCGCATGGCGAGCAGCGACAGGCACGAGTTCAGGCGTACGCCATTCACCAGCACGGTGCAGGCGCCGCACTGGCCGTGGTCGCAGCCCTTCTTGCTGCCGGTCAGGCCGAGATGGTCACGCAGCGCGTCGAGCAGCGTCGTGCGCGGATCGAGCGTCAGCTCCTGCACCTGGCCATTGACCGTGAGGCGTGTGGTGAGCTTTGTGGCGGGCGGCGCCGGCCGGGTCTCGGGCACGGCGGCAGGAGCCTTGGTCTGGGCCTGCAGTTCGCGGCTGAAGACTGCCGCCATGATCGAGGCGAACCCCAGCAAGCGGCGGGTGATGGCCGAGGGTGACTGGGAAGAAATGGTCATGACGGACGATCAACGAAGGATTGCGGCTCTCGTTGCATCGCGTGCGGGGTAAGATCGCCGCGGAGGGCGGAGGCCCGGACGGGTGCGCCAGAACGTGGGATCGGGGGATATGACGAGAATTCTGCTGACGCGACACGGCCATGTCGAAGGCATCAAGCCGGAGCGGTTTCGTGGCCGTGCCGAGTTGCAGCTGACCGCACAGGGCATTGCCGAGGCCAAGGCGCTGGCGGCGCGGATCGTGCGGCAGTGGAAGCCGGCCAAGGTCTACAGCAGCGCCCTGCAACGTTGCGTGCTGACGGGTAGAGCGATTGCCCAGGCGGCGGGGGTGGTGGCGGAGCCGCTCGCCGGCCTGATGGATATCGACTACGGCGCCTGGCAGATGCGGACCCACGAGGAGATCGAGCAGGAGATGCCTGATGCTTATCGCTTGTGGCGCACGGCGCCGCAGCGCGTGCGCTTCCCCGGCGGTGAATCGCTGCAGGACGTGATGGCGCGGACTGCCGACGTGTTGCGCTTGGTGCTGGTTGAGCATGCCGCCGACACGGTCGTGCTGGTCGGGCACGACAGCGTCAATCGCGCGATCCTGATGCAGCTCCTCGACATGCCGCTGGCTGCCTACGGGCGTCTTACCCAAGACCCTTGCACCCTGAATGAGATCGAGGTCTCCGCCGCTGGGGACAGCCGCATCCATCGGATCAACGACACCAGCCACCTGGGATGAACAATTCCTTCCGGGACTTCGCCAGTCAGGCCTTGACCGGTGGGCCGGCTTCTCCGAGTAGAGCCTCACCATGACGACCTTTCCCTATGATGTGATCGTGGTCGGCGGGGGGCACGCTGGGTGCGAGGCTGCGGCTGCCGCGGCGCGCGTCGGTGCGCGGACACTCCTGCTGACCCACCGAATCGACACGATCGGTGAGATGTCCTGCAACCCGGCCATCGGGGGTCTGGGCAAGGGTCACTTGGTTCGCGAGATCGATGCCCTGGACGGCGTCATGGGGCGGGCGATCGATCGCGCCGGCATCCAGTTCCGGACACTCAATCTTTCAAAAGGACCCGCTGTCCGGGGGCCGCGGGCTCAAGCTGATCGGAAGCTTTACCGGCAAGCCATGCAGGCTTTATTGGCCGAGCAGAAGAACCTGAAGATCGGCGCCGATGCTGTTGCAGATATCATCGTTGATTCTCGTGGAAGTTGTGTTGGGGTCTTGACCGAGTCAGGGTCCTGCATCGGCGCCGGGCGGGTGGTCCTGACGACGGGGACCTTTTTGCGCGGACTGATCCACCTTGGCGAGACTACGATTCCCGCCGGACGGGCGCGCGGCCAGCGTGACGGTGTGCCTGCCGATCTTGCTGCCGATGCTGTGGAGCAGCCGTCGACAGCCCTGGCGGATCGCTTGGCCGCCCTGGGCTTCAGGCTAGGCCGACTGAAGACGGGGACGCCGGCGCGCCTGGACGGGCGCACCATCGACTATGCAGCACTTGAACGCCAGGAGGGAGACGATCCGCCGATGCCGTTCTCCACTCTCACAGATCGAATCACGACGCCCCAGATCGCCTGCCATATCACCAGCACGTCGGCTGCAACGCACGAGCTCATCCGGGCCAATTTGCAACGATCACCGATGTACTCGGGGCAGATTGCAAGCGTAGGGCCCCGCTACTGTCCGTCGATCGAGGACAAGGTGGTTCGGTTCGGTCAGCGCGACCGCCATCAGATCTTCCTTGAGCCGGAAGGGCTCGATGATCCGACGGTCTATCCCAATGGCATCTCGACGTCGCTGCCGCGGGACGTTCAGGTTGCCATGCTGAAGACCATTCGGGGGCTGGAGCAGGCAGTAATGCTCCGTCCCGGCTATGCCATCGAGTACGACCACATCGATCCGAGGGAGCTTCATCCTACCCTCGAGACTCGGCGGATTCCGGGCCTGTACATGGCCGGCCAGATCAATGGTACGACAGGCTACGAGGAGGCGGCAGCGCAGGGGCTGATGGCAGGCCTGAACGCGACGTTGGCCGAACCGTTCGTCGTCGATCGGGCAGACGGGTATCTCGGCGTGCTGATCGACGACTTGGTGAGTCTAGGCGTGACGGAGCCGTATCGGATGTTCACGTCGCGCGCCGAGTATCGGTTGTGGTTGAGGGCGGATAATGCCGATCAGCGCCTGACGCCGCGGGGTCTCGCCATTGGCTGCGTGTGCGGTGAGCGGGCGCGCGTGTTTCACGTGAAACAAGCAGCCTTGGCATCAGCCCGGGAGTTGGCGGCAGGACTCAGGCTCAGCCCCTCCGTGCTGGCCAAAAGAGGTATCGCCATCAATCAGGACGGCATTCCCCGATCGGCGCTGGATCTCCTGGCCTACCCGGACATCGCCTGGGTTCGCCTGGTTGACCTTTGGCCGGAGCTGTCTCGGATTCCGGATGGTATTGTCGAGCAACTGACCATCGACGCCCGTTACGAAGGCTACCTGGCCCGGCAGCGCACCGACATCGCTGCCTATCGACGGGACGAGGCGCTGGAACTCCCCGCAGACCTCGACTACGCCGCCATCGGCAGCCTGTCGAATGAAGTGAGGCAGAAGCTGCAGGCGCACAAGCCGGCCACTCTTGGGCAGGCAGGTCGGATCTCTGGCGTCACCCCGGCTGCCCTGATGGCCCTTCTGAAGCACGTCCGAAGGCGCGCCGCCTAGTCCTTCAATTCAGGTTTGGAGACTGCGTTCGCCGGCCGTCGTGCTTTTTCCGGCCTGCAGGGGGTGATACTGCAAAGGACGGCGGCTCTCTAATTGATGTGCTATATTTTTCTATGTTCGCCAAGTCCTTGCCTGTCAGACTCGTAAACGCCTTTCCAGACCGATGAGTGCAATCCCGCTTGGGCGGGCGGCGTTCATAGGGGAAATGGCCGGCTTGGGGGTCGATGTTTCACGTGAAACAATCGAAAGACTGCAAGCCCTCGTTGATACGCTTGGTCGCTGGCAGAAATCCATCAATCTGATTGGTCGTGGCACAGTCGATGACGTATGGAACCGTCATGTTCTGGATTCCGCTCAGCTCCTGCCGCTAATACCCCGGACGGCTGAAACGCTGGTCGATCTCGGTAGTGGCGGTGGGTTTCCGGGCTTGGTGATTGCCGCCCTGGTACCGCATCTGCGGGTCACGCTGATCGAAGCCGATGCCCGCAAAGCAGCCTTTCTCGCAGAGGCTGCCCGGCGGATGGGTCTCGAAAGGACGGCCATCATTCGCATCGGCCGGATCGAAGCAGTGGAGCCTGTCAAATCGGATGTCGTCACCGCCCGTGCGCTCGCGCCCTTGAGCCAGTTGCTCTCTTGGGCGGCCCGGCATCGAGGCGATACCACTATTTGCCTTTTCCACAAGGGTAAAGGTTGGCAGGCAGAGTTGACCGAGGCCATGAAGAGCTGGGACATTTCCCTCCAACCCTCAAACAGTATAACTCACATTGACGCCGTCATCCTTCGAATCGGCCCCTTCTCCCTCCGGGGAACCGGCAGCGCCTAGCCACGGCCCGGCGGTACAAATCTTTGCCATCGCCAATCAAAAGGGTGGCGTCGGAAAGACGACAACGGCAACGAACCTCGCGACCGCCTTGGCGGCCGTGGGCGAGACGGTGCTACTGATAGATCTCGATCCGCAGGGCAATGCGTCGACAGGCTTGGGATTGGAGAGAAGTGAGCGCTCACCCGGAACCTATGAATTCCTCCTTGGTTTGGCACCTCTCGACGCCTGTGTGCGACCAACGCAAATCCCCAACCTGTCGGTGATGCCGGCGTCGGTGTCGCTGGCCGGCGCCGAGATCGAGCTGATCGACGTCGAGCGCCGAGAGCATCGGTTTCTGGAAGCGCTGAACGCTCCGGAGAGCCAAGCTCTTTCCCGCTTCACGACCATTCTGATCGATTGCCCGCCGTCTCTCGGTCTCGTGACCCTGAACGCCCTCGTGGCGGCCGATGCTGTCCTGGTTCCGCTACAGGCCGAGTTCTTGGCGCTCGAGGGTATCGGCGCCTTGTCCAACACGGTCGAACGAGTCAAGAGAAGACTCAATCCTAAGTTGCATATTTACGGCGTCGTGCTCACCATGGTCGACCGCCGCATGACGCTCAGTCAGCAGGTCGAAGCCGATGTGCGACGGCACTTCGGCGAGCTTGTCTTTGGTACAACGATACCGCGTAATGTTCGCATCGCCGAGGCGCCCTCGCACGGCATGCCGGTGCTGATCTACGACAGTGCCTGCGCCGGCGCCCAGGCCTACATCCTGCTGGCCAGCGAGTTCATCCGCCGCCGTCGCCCCGCACCCGAAATCCCGACAGACATGGTGTCCCATGAGCCCACCTCCTAAAGCACGCGGCCTCGGTCGCGGTCTGTCTGCCTTGCTGGGCGACGATGACGTCGCGACCGCCGTCGCTCCCGCACCGCCACAATCTTCAAGCGAGGCACCTGCGACTGCGCACGCCTCCGCCTTCGTCTCCAGCCGCCCACCGACAACCTTGCCGATCGGCCAGCTCAAGGCCGGAAAGATGCAGCCGCGTACCAGCTTCGAAGGCATCGACGTGCTGGTCGATTCGATCAAGGAGTTCGGTCTGCTGCAACCGATCCTTGTGCGTCCGGCAGGCGGGCAGCCCGACAGCTACGAGATCGTCGCCGGCGAGCGACGCTGGCGCGCTGCCCAGAAGGCGCAGCTCCACGAGGTGCCGGTCGTCGTCCGCACGATGGGCGATCTCGACGCGCTGCAGCTCGGGTTGATCGAGAATCTCCAACGTGCCGACTTGTCGGCCATCGACGAGGCGCGCGGCTATCGCCGACTGATGACCGACTTCACCCAGACCCAGGAGGACGTGGCCAAGGTCGTGGGCAAGAGCCGACCCCACGTCGCCAATACGCTGCGCCTGCTGGAACTGCCGGCGCCAGTGCAGGAGATGGTGCAGCGCGGCGCGCTGTCGGCCGGCCAGGCAAGAACCCTGGTCGGGGTGCCTGATGCCCTGGCGCTGGCCAAGCGAGCCAGCGAGGAGAAGCTGTCGGTGCGCGAGCTCGAGCGTCTGCGCAACGAGGCCGCCCAGCCGCCGCCGGCGGCCGGAGGCCGGGGTGGCAAGGTCGCCTCGCCTGCCAGCCCCAAGAGCGCCGACACGCGGGCATTGGAGCGACGCATCGAGGAAGCCCTGGGCATCAAGGCCGACCTGCGGCTGCGTGGCCTCGGTGAGCAGAGTGTGCTGACCCTGGAGATCCGTGATTTCGACCAGCTCGACTCGGTGGTCGACAAGCTGACCCGGCGGTAGAGGACAACCCTAGAGCGTGATTGCTTCAAGTGGAAACCTCACCCTGAGGAGCCACGCAGAGCGTGGCGTCTCGAAGGGGCGGCGACAGACGTGATTGGGTCGACCCTTCGAGACGCGGCCTGCGGCCGCTCCTCAGGATGAGGTCTCCTTTGGTGCTACAACCAAAAAAATCATGCTTAGCCTACCGACGACGCTGCCTGGCGCCCTGGGCGGCCAAGGCCAGGCGGAGGCAGAGCCGGCGGACGATGGCCTTGTCGGGCAAGCCCGTGCGCTTGCAGTCCATCTCGGCATCGAGAATCACGCTCAGGGCGGCGCCGAGCCGCGGCAGCGGCCACGCCTGGAGGTGGCGTCCGAAGCGCACGCGCACGGGCCCGCCGCGCGGCAAGGCGCGGGCCTTGAACATGGCCGCTTCCAGGTTGCCGCTAGCGGCAGCATGCGAGGCTACTACATGGAGCTGGTCGACATGGCGCTGCAGTGCCCGCACAAGTTGCACGGCATTGCCGCCTTCAGCGAACACCCGGTCGAGGGCGCGGTCGAGGGTGGCGAGCTCGCCGTCGAAGGTTGCGGCGACGACCTCGTCGATGCCGATCGCCGCGGTATCGCCCAGCACCGCGAAGGCATCGTCGAGCGACACCATGCGGGTGCTGTCGCCTTCCTTGTAGAGCATGAGCTTGTCGATTTCGCTGCGGCTTTGTCCGCGATCGCCGCCCAGCCGTTCGACGATCCAATCCAGGGCGTCGGGATCGACCGTGAGGCCGCGCGCGCGGGAGGCGCTCTCGACCAGCGCCTGCAGGGCCGCCTCGTTGTCCATGTAGCACGGCAAGGCGGCGAGGCAGGGTTCGTTCTCAGCCAGGGTCCGCAGGCCCGAGCGCGGCGGCAGGTTGCCGCCTTCGATCACCACCAGTGCGTCTCCCGCGGTGGCGGCGACCAGGTTCTCGACCGCCGCAACGACTTCCTCGCCGGCCGGCCGCACGCGAACCACCCGTCGTCCGCCCATCAGGGAGATCGCGCCGAACTCATCGGCCAACCGCGCCGGATCGGCCTTGAGGACGTCGCCGCCGATATCGACGACCCGGAACGGATCCTTGAGATCCTCGCACACCGTTCTGGCCAGCGCGACCGCCCGTTCGGCGATCAGGCCGTCATCGTTTCCGTAGACGACGATGCCGCGAACGGTTGCATCCGGCTTCTTGAGGAAGGCGTCGACCTGGCGCGGCTCGATCTTCACGCGTGCTCACACAACCACGTTCACCAGACGATTGGGAACGACCACCACCCTCTTCTGCGGCTTGCCCGCCATCGCTTTCTGGACGTCGGCGTGGGCCAGGGCGGCTGAGGTGTTCGCCTCCTTCGAGGAGTCCTTCGGCATCTGGATCGTGCCGCGCAGCTTGCCGTTGACCTGCAGCGCGATCGTCACGGTGTCGTCGACCAGCAGGGCATCCTCGGCCGCCGGCCAAGGCGAATCAGCAAGCAGCGCCGTGTGGCCGAGCGCCTGCCACAACTCCTCGGCGAGATGCGGCGTCATCGGCCCAGCCAGGCGCACGAAGATCTCGAGCGCCTCGCGGCGCGCCCAGCGGCTGCTCTCGTCGGCCGGCGCGAAGCCGTCGATCGTGTTGGCGAGCTCGTAGAGCCGGGCGACGGCCTTGTTGAAATGGAAGGCTTCGATGTCGGTCGAGACGCCGGCAACCGCCTTGTGCGCGGCGCGCCGGAGATCGGTTGCCGCACTCGTGAACTGGGCAGGCCTCGGCGTGCCGACCGCCGGCAGGTCGCTGAGCGCCGTCGAAGCGATGCGGAACAGCCGCTGCTGGAAACGCCAGGCGCCGGTGACCCCGGCCTCCGTCCATTCCAGATCGCGCTCCGGCGGCGAGTCCGAGAGCATGAACCAGCGCGCCGTATCCGCTCCGTAGTCGTGAATGATCTGGTCCGGATCGACCACGTTCTTCTTCGACTTGGACATTTTTTCCGAGCGGCCGACCTGGACGGGGGTCTTGTCGGAGAGGCGCACGACGGCACCGCCCGTGGTGCGCTCGACCTCCTCCGGCAAAAGCCAGGAGCCGTCGGCGGCGCGATAGGTCTCGTGGCAAACCATGCCCTGGGTGAACAGGCCGTCGAATGGCTCGTCGCGACTGGTCATCTGGACCTCGCGCATGGCGCGTGTCCAAAAGCGCGAGTAGAGCAGATGCAGGATCGCATGCTCGACGCCGCCGATATATTGATCGACCGGCATCCAGTAGTGGTTCTCCTCGCGGTCGAACGGCGCGCTCGCCAAGCGGGGCGAGGTGAAGCGGTCGAAGTACCAGCTCGAATCGATGAACGTGTCGAACGTGTCGGTCTCGCGCCGCGCCGGCTTGCCGCACGATGGGCAGGCGACGTGCTTCCAGGTCGGATGGTGGTCGAGCGGATTGCCCGGGCGGTCGAAGGTGACGTCCTCCGGCAGCTCGACCGGCAGGTCCTTTTCCGGCACCGGCACGACGCCGCAACTCTCGCAATGGATCGCCGGGATCGGGCATCCCCAATAGCGTTGGCGCGACACCAGCCAGTCGCGCAGCCTGTACTGGACGGTGCCGCGACCGACGCCCATCTCCTCCAGGCGTGCGATCACGGCGGCCTTCGCTTCCTCGACCGGCAGACCGTCGAGGAAATCGGAATTGATGATCACGCCATCCTCGACGAATGCCGCCTTGGCGACGCTGAAGCTCGCGGCATCGCCATCCCGCGGCATGACGACGGGGATGATCGGCAGGCCATACTTGGTGGCGAACTCGTGGTCGCGCTCGTCGTGGCCCGGGCAGCCGAAGATGGCGCCCGTGCCGTACTCCATCAGAACGAAGTTGGCGGCATAGACCGGAACGGTCCTGCTGGGTATCAGCGGATGCTTGGCGAGCAATGGCAACCGGAAACCCATCTTCTCGGCTGTCTCGAGCTCGGCCGCTGCCGTTCCGGTCTTGCGGCATTCGGCGACGAAGTGCTGCAGGGCCGGATCGCGCTCGGCCAGCTCGGCGACCAGCGGGTGCTCGGCCGACAACGCCATGAACGACGCGCCATACAGCGTGTCCGGCCGCGTGGTGAAGATCTCGAGCTGGCCCCAATCCTGTCCGGAAGAGGCGGCGCCGGAGGCATCGGCGAGCTGCCAGAAGACGCGCGCGCCGCGGCTCTTGCCGATCCAGTTGGCCTGCATCAGGCGCACCTTCTCGGGCCAGCGGTCGAGCGTATCCAGCCGCTCGAGCAGCTCGTCGGCGAAGGTCGTGATCTTGAGGTTCCACTGGGTGAGCTTGCGACGCTCGACCGGCGCGCCGGTACGCCAGCCCTTGCCTTCGATGACCTGCTCGTTGGCGAGCACGGTGTTGTCGACCGGATCCCAGTTGACCCAGGCCTCGCGGCGATAGGCGAGGCCTGCCTTCCAGAAGTCGAGGAACATCTTCTGCTGGTGGCGGTAGTAGGCCGGATCGCAGGTCGCCAGCTCGCGGCTCCAGTCGAGCGACAATCCCATCGACTTCAGCTGCGCCTTCATGGTCGCGATGTTCTCGTAGGTCCATTTGCGCGGGTGGATTTTCTTCTCCATCGCGGCGTTCTCGGCCGGCAGGCCGAACGCATCCCAGCCCATTGGATGCAGCACGTTGAAGCCTCGCGCCCGCTTGTAGCGCGCCACCACGTCTCCCTGGGTGTAGTTGCGGACGTGGCCCATGTGAATGCGCCCCGACGGATAGGGGAACATCTCGAGGACGTAGTATTTGGGCCGGGCGCGATCCATCTCGGCGCGGAAAGTCTGGCGATCGTCCCAAACCTTCTGCCATTTGGCTTCGGTCTCGCGGAAATTGTAGCGGGCTGGCGTCGACGACACGGAAGGACCCCGAAAAAGACTGCGGCCGCAGCGGATGCCCGCTGCGGCCGCAGTCGTCAAGCGTTGCGATGGCGCTCGCAGCCGAGGATCAGCCCGACTTGACCCGATCAGGCCGGCCCGATCAGGAACCGCCGGCGATGCGGAGCTGGCGTGCGCGGGTGAGGATGGCGTTCTCGATGTCGATGTTGGTGCGCGGATCGACCTGGGCGTCGACCCAGTTGCCGCCGCGCGGCGACGTCGTCTGCTTGAACACCGCCACCCGCACGCCATCAGCCCTGAGATCCCGGTCGAGGATAGTGACCTGGACCTTCATGCGCTCGTTGGGTGTTTCAGCCGGCGTGTACCAGTCGGTGATGATCACGCCGCCGAACGGATCGGCCGAGACCAGGGGAATGAAATTGATGGTGTCGAGCGAGGCCCGCCACAGGTAGGCGTTCACAGCCACGCCTGTTCCACTATCGATCTGCTTCTCGGCCTTGCTGCCGAACAGGCCACCCGGCCCGAACAGGCTTCCCTGCTCGCGATTCTGGCCGCCGAGGCCCTGGACCATGTCCCGCGAGTTACGGTCGTTCGAGGGTCCGCTCTTGGTCTCTTTCACGGCGTTGGGGTTGCCGCCACAGCCAGCAAGGCCAGCGGCGATCAAACTCAGTCCGACTGCAAGGATTTTTGCGCGGTGCGACGAGCGCGGCATCGTTGGCGTCCTTTCATGGCCACGATAACACTGCGGCGGGCCGGACCATAAAGGGACGATGCTATCGCTGCAAGTGACTCCCGGTGGAGCGTTCAATGTTAGTCCTTTCAGGCAATTCACTGAGATCTGTGCATTTTATGGAAAAACCAACAAGTAGGGCTAGCCTTTGGCTTGTCTAGGATTTATCGAAGAAAAGCTACTCGCGCAGCTCTCCCGAATTGTGACAAAGACGCCACAGGTGAGGGCAGAATCGAGCGCTGGCGCGTCGATTCCTTGACCCCCGAGGGGCCCCAATGGTTCTATATGGCGGCCGTATTGGCGGGGCCGTGTGTCGCCGGGTCTCTCGGGCTCCCACTTCCGCCGGTCGGACAGGCCTTGTGGTACGTACCAGTCTCTGATCAATGAGAGAGGGAGAATGATGAAAAAGCTTCTACTCGGCTCGAGATGGGCTTGGGAGGTTATTATACCTTCTACGCCATGGCGGGTGGCGTCGATTCGACCTACGCCTTCAACGGCAGCGTGACGGCCTACAAGGGCTTCGCGTTCATTCAGGAAGGTGAAATCCACTTCCTCGGTCAGACCAAGCTGGACAACGGCACGTCGGTCGGTCTGACCGTCGAGCTCGAAGCGTGGAATCCGAGCACGGGCGCGACCGGCGCGGCGCTGCAGATCGACGAAGCGTTCCTGTACGCCTTCGGCGACTGGGGCCGTGTCGAGTTGGGCGCGCGCGATGCGGCCACTTATCGTATGTACTACGGCACGCCATCGGCCCTGATCGGTTGGGGCGCCATCCAGCACAACCACAACTGGGCCAACTCGTCCGTCATCGCGAACAACAAGGCGTATGCCCGTACGATGGCGACGACGATCACGCCGACGTGGCAGGACGTCAACCGTATCAACTACTTCACGCCGCGCTTCCAGGGTCTGCAGATCGGTGTCGGTTATGCGCCCAAGATGAACGGTGGTATCGGTGCGGGACAAGGCATGGCCACCGGCCCGGCCGGTCAGGCGGGTGTCTGCGGCTATCAGCAGGCGGCCAACCCGAACAACTGTCCGACCGCAGACTACTCGTACCAGGATGCGATCGATATCGGCGCCAACTACCTGAACAAGTTCGGCGATCTGACCGTCGCGCTCTACGGCGCGTTCGCCTATGCCAGCTTCGTTCCCGGCTACATGCCGTTCGGCGCCTCGGCCAACATGGTGACGGGTGCCAACTACGCGGCATGGAAGCAGTGGGTCTTCGGCGCGCAGTTCGGCTATGCCGGCTTCACCGTTGGCGGCGCGATCGGCTGGGACAACAACGGCCTCGGCTCGAACTACTTCACCGGGATCGACAACGACACCCGGTTCTACACCGCCGGCATCATGTACGAGACCGGTCCGTGGCAGATGTCGTTCATGTGGGCCGGCTTCTACAATACCAACGGCAACGGCTCCGCCAGCGTGACCGCGATTGCTCCGGGCACCAACGCTCAGACGCTCAATATCGCGGGGGCCGGCGGTATTCCCGGTGTCAACAGCACTGCGTTCAACGGCAATCCCGCCACCTCGCTGCTGTTCGGATCGGAAACCGTCAACAAGTGGGAAATCGGCGTCAATTACGCGCTCGGGCCCGGAATCAAGCTTGTCGGCGGTGCCCAGCTGTACACTGCATCGGGCCCCACAAACCTCGTCAGTGGCAATTCGTGGGTCATCCAGCTCGGCATGGACCTGCGCTTCTAGTCGTAGATCGAATCCATCAACGGGAAGAGCGGGCGAAAGCCCGCTCTTTTCGTTCGGGCCTAGGCTCCTGAGCCCTGCGCGCTTCGTTCAGGTATTCCGTCGCCCGACGATATTGACGAACAGGGTGGGCAGGTAGGTACGCGACACCGGCAACCGCTCGGTCGCCTGGCGCGCCAGCACGGCGCGATTGTCTTCATGGTCGAGCACGAGCTGAAACAACCCCTGCTCGACCCCGGCGGCCTGCGGCTCGAGATCGGGTTTGCCGTCACGGACCACGCGGTAGGCGACATCGAGGCCGACATCGCCGCCGCTGTAGAATGACGACACGATGTCCAAGCGCGCGAACATCAGCATCAGGCCACGCACCGAGAAGCGCCAGTAGTCGTCAGGAGCAGCGTGGAAGGCTTGCGACCAGGGCGTGGCGATGTAAGCCAGGCCGCCGGGCTTCAGGATCTGTTCGATGTTGCGCGCCGCCTTGCCAGGGTGCCGCGTATGCTCGAGCACATGGCAGCAGATCACGAGGTCAAAGGGCTCGTCCCCGAGCTTGCCGAGCAGTGTCCTGAGGGTGCCACAGATGTCGAGCACGCAGTCGACGTTCGACCCTCCCTGGAGGTCGATACCGACGAAGCGGGCATGGTTGCCGAAGCGCTTTGCAACGAGGGCGCGCCAGTTGCGTTCGTTGCGATCCGACGCGACGGTGCGCGATCCGACCTGAAGGATGCGCGGTGCCCGCTTGCCGCACGCGTCGGCAGTCTGGTCGAGCAGCCGTTCGACCTCGCGGGTGACGCTGGTGCCGACGACGCGCAGCTCTCCCCGCGATTGGGCAGGCGGGGCGTCGCCGGCCGCGCTCATTCGCGCACGACCAGGACGTGCATGCGACGTGGCCCATGCGCGCCGAGCTCGATGGTCTGCTCGATATCGCCGGTGCGCGACGGTCCGGTGATCGTGTTGACGGTGCGTGGCATGCGATCCTTGCCATACCGTGCGCGCAGTCGGGTCCACACGTCCTCGTAGCCGCCGACGATGTCGCTCTCGCGCAGAACGACGACGTGCGTGGGGGGCAGCAGATTTAGGGTAACCGGATGATCCGGCCCGGAGGTCATCACCAGCGTGCCGGTCTCGGCGATGCCGGCAAAGGCGCCGGTGATCGATATATGATCGGTGCCTTCCGCACGGCCCTTGTGCAGGGACAGCATCTTCTGGCTGCCCCAGTCGAAGCGATCGAGGGCGGCACCGGGCGCCATGACGGCTTCAGCGGGCAGGTTGTTGCGGGCCAGATAGCCGACGACCTCGGCCGGCACCTGGTTCACGCCAACTCGCGCAACAGTTGCGTTGTTCGCCTCTGCCCACTGGCAGAACAACGCGACCTTCTCGGCTTGCGGCAGGGCGGCGCGCGCAACCGCGGGACCGCGCGGCGGCTGAGCCAGGCGTGCCTCGGCCTCCTCCCGGCCCGCGCCCGACAACGCGTCGCGGCGCAGCGCGCGGCGAATGCCGTTCAGAATCTGCATCCGCGCCGTACCGTTGTCGCTCCGGTTCATGGCCGCCGCCGCTGCCATTGCACATGAAACGTGCCGCCGGGTTCGGGCGCCGGGAAGTCGCGAAAGCGCGTCCAGCCGCCGGCCAGCGGCAGGCTGCGGTAACGGCCGTCGACGCGGCCGAACAAGCCGAGCACCCGATTGGCCAGCGACGTCAGTCGGCGGTACAGGCGCGGCCGGCGCGCCAAGAAACCCCACAGGGCGAGGCCTTGGCGCACGGCCTTGGGGGTGAGATGGCGTTCGAATTCGCGCTCGCGCCAGTGGCGCATCAACCCGGGCAGGGGGATGCGAACCGGGCAGACGCTCTCGCACCGACCGCAGAAGGTCGAGGCGTTGGGCAGGTTGCTCGCTTCCTCGAGGCCCACCAGCTGCGGCGTCAGTACCGCGCCGATCGGGCCCGGATAGACCCAGCCGTAGGCATGGCCGCCGATCGCGCCATAGACCGGGCAATGGTTCATGCAGGCGCCGCAGCGGATGCAGCGCAGCATGTCCTCCATCTCGGTGCCCAGCACCGAGGAGCGGCCGTTATCGAGGATGACGACGTGATACTCCTCGGGGCCGTCGAGATCGCCTTCCCGCTTCGGTCCGGTGTTGAGCGTCGTATAGGATGACGATTCCTGCCCCGTCGCCGAGCGTGCCAGGACGCGCAACAGGACCGCTGCGTCCTCGAGGGTCGGGATCACCTTCTCGATGCTTGCCAGCACGATGTGCATCTTCGGCAAGGTATTGGAGAGATCGGCGTTGCCTTCGTTGGTGACCAGCATCGACGATCCGGTCTCGGCGACCAGGAAGTTGGCGCCGGTCAGCCCGACGTCGGCGTCGAGAAACTTCTGGCGCAGCACGTAGCGCGCCTCGGCCACCAGATCGGCGCGCTCGCTGAGCCGCTTGGTGAAGCCGAGCTTGCGATGGTGCTCTAGGAAGGTGTCGGCGACCTGGTCCTTGGTGAGATGGACGGCGGGCGCGATGATGTGGCTGGGCGGCTCGTCGCGCAGCTGGATGATGTATTCGCCGAGATCGGTCTCGATCGGCGCGATGCCCATCTCCTCGAGATGCTCGTTGAGCGCGATCTCCTCAGCCACCATCGACTTCGACTTGGCAACGGTCCTGGCGCCGACGCTGCGGCAAAGCTCGCCGATGATGCGCCGTGCATCCTCGGCGGTGGGCGCCCAATGGACGTGGCCGCCCAGCGCCGTCACCTTGCGCTCGAACTCCTCGAGGTAGAAATCGAGATTGGCCAGCGCGTGGTTCTTGATGTCGCGCGCGCGATCACGCAGGACCTCGAACTCGGGCAGGCGCTCGGCCGCCTGACGACGGCGCTCGGAGAACCCGACCTTCAGCTTGCCGAGTGAATCCTGCAGGTTCGGATCGGCCAGGGCTGTGCCGACATTGTCCTTGAAGTCGTGCGCGGTGGAGTGCATCAGCGCGGGTTCCAGCCGGCCTCGCCGATCGGAGCGCTGTCGCCCATGTCGGCCAGCACCTCGGCGACGTGGCGCACGCGCACCGCGCTGCCATCGCGCTGCAGCTTGCCCGCCATGTTCATCAGGCAGCCGAGGTCGCCGGCGAGCAGGGTATCGGCTCCGGAGGCGGCAATGTCGGCGGTCTTCTCGCTGACCATGGCGTTGGAAATGTCCGGATATTTCACGCAGAAGGTGCCGCCGAAGCCGCAGCAGACTTCCGGCGATTCCATCTCGCTGAGCCGCAGGCCCGACACCGAGCCGAGCAGGCGGCGGGGCTGGCCCTTCACGCCGAGCTCGCGCAGGCCCGAGCATGAATCATGGTAGGTCGCGACGCCGTCGTAGCGCGCCGCGACCCGGGTGACCCCCAGGACGTCGACCAGGAACGAGATCAGCTCGTGGCTGCGTTCGGCCAGGCGCTCGGCGCGCGCCTTCATGGCCGGGTCGTCGTCGAACAGTCCCGGGTAATGGTGGCTGAGCATGCCGCCGCACGAACCGGACGGCGCGACCACGGCGTCGTAGCCTTCGAAGGCGTCGATGACCTGTCGGGCGATGCTGCGCGTCGTGGCGCGATCGCCGGAATTGTAGGCCGGCTGGCCGCAGCAGACCTGAAGCGGCGGTACCTCGACCGAGCAACCCGCTTCCTCGAGGAGCTTCACGGCGGCAAAGCCCACCGAGGGGCGGAACAGGTCGACGAGGCAGGTGACGAACAACGCGACGCGGCGGGGCGGCGGACCCGAGCTGGACAGCGGCTTGGACACGACGGGCACATTGGCAGCGGCTCAAAACTCCTGCAATGGGGCCATTGTTGAGAATTGATCTCAGAACCGGCGATGCGAAGTGTTAGGATGATCGCCGACGGACGGCGTTGCGGGGTGCGGCCCGACGTTTGACCTCCGTCAAGTCAGGCGTTTGATGGATACGATATCCAGTCAGTGTCGCTCTGATGCCAACGGAAGGGCCTTCTCGGGTGCCAACGACCAATCGACCTTCGGCGAAACCATCAGCCCGCGCGTCCATTGGCGTCGGCGACGTGATGCCGCGAATCACCCTGCCGTCGGCGTCCGGAGGCCTGTTCGACTCGTGGGACCAGCTGACGTCCGGCATGGCGCGCGCCTATTGGCTCGGCACGCCGCCCGATCCGGACACGGCGATGCAGCTGTCGGAAGAGCTGGCGGCGAGCGAGATGCTGTTGCATGTCGTGTTGACCTCTGAGCCGCCGGCGTCGGCTGACTATCCGTCGTGGGTGCTCGACCAGGCCGGGGAGCTTGGCCAGGCCTTTGGTGCGACTGGGCCGCTCGTCGTTCTTGTCGATCCCGCCGGGCGCGTGGCGGCGCTGCTGCCGGCGCCGTCGTCGGAAGCGATCGTGGTGCGCGCCGCCGAGCTCTATGCCGCCAGTGCGCCAGTCCTGGTGCAGGCCAAGGCGCCCGTGCTGCTGCTCGAGCGCGTGGCCGAACCGGCCTTCTGCAAGACGCTGATGGATTATTGGCAGCGCAGCAGCAAGCTCGCCAACCAGGTGGCGTCTGATTACGGCAACGTCGTCAATGCCGACATCAAGCGCCGCCAGGACGTCCAGGTGAGCGACCCGCTGCTGTTCGTCCAGCTGCGCGATTGCGTGATGCGCCGTGTCGTGCCGGTGATGGAGCAGGTCTATCATGCGCGCATCAACGTCATGGAAGCGCCACTGATCGGCTGCTACGGCTCCGAATCCGGCGGTTGGTTCCGCCGCCACAAGGACAACACCAGCAGCGCCACCGCCCATCGCCAGTTCGCGCTCAGCCTCAACCTGAACAGCACCGACGAGTATGATGGCGGCCTGCTGCGCTTTCCGGAGTTTGGCCGCGAGCTCTACGCGCCGGTCGCCGGTGGCGCCTTGGTATTCTCCACGGCCATGGTGCACGAGGTCACGCCGGTGACGCGCGGCCGCCGGTTCGGCGTGTTCACCTTCCTGTCGGCCAGCGGACCCTCGGTAATCCGTCAGCCTTCCTAGTTCTTGTTGGGGACGAGAACGACCGCCCGCCCGTCGCTGTTCATGCGGCCGGCCCAGTCGGCAGCCTGGGGGCCGCTGCCGAAGAACACATCACCGCGGGCTGGCCCGACGATCGCGGCGCCGGTGTCCTGGGCGATGGTCAGGCGGCGATAGGGCTCGGTCGCGCCGGGCTTCTTCGCCACCGGCCGCACGGTATCGATCCAGATCGGCGTGCCGTAGGGCGTCAGCGTCGTGTCGACGGCGAGGCTGCGCTGCGCCGTCAGCGGCACGCCTTCGGCGCCGGCCACGCTCGCGGTCTTGGTATCCTTGAAGAAGATGTAGCGCTCGTTCTTGCGCATCACGTCGCGCGCCTGCTGCGGGTTGCGCGTCAGCCACTCGCGGATCGCCGGCCAGGTCGCGCTACCCTTTTGCATGACGCCCATCTCGATCAGCACGTTGCCGATCGTCGTGTAGGGCCGGTTGTTCGAGCCGTCGAAGCCGAGCGTGAGCGTGCCGCCCTCGGCGAGCTGCACGCGCCCGCTGCCTTGGACCTGGACCTCGAACAGGGCGACCGGATCCTGCACCCAGGCAATCTCCAGCCCCTTACCCTTGAGGGCACCCTGCTCGATTTCCGCGCGCGTGTAGTAGGGCTTGTCGGTGAGATCGGGCGGCCGGCGGTAGACGGGCACCGTGAAGAGGCGCGACGGCGCGCGGCTGCCGCGCATCTCGGGCTCAAAATAGCCGGTGAACTTGCCCGGCGCCTGCACAGTCAGCGGCCGAAAATTGCTCTCGAAGAAGAGTCGCGCAGCCCGGTCATCGCCCGCTCTCACGACGTTGGCGGCATCGCAGATGCGCGCCCATTCGGCTGGCGCAATGCTCTTGGTGCCGCCGTCAGTCGCGATCCTGGTCTCGGGTCCGCTCGTGAGCTTGGGGCAGGAGCGCTGGAAGGCCACGAGAGCCTCACCGTGCTTGTCGCTTGCCCACCCGCTCACTTCGTTGAAGGAAACCGGCGCCATCGCCACACGCCGCTCGCTCGCTCCGCCCATGCCGCCCGCGCAGGCCGCCAGAAGGCCCGCAGCGGCCAGACAGGCTGCCCCGCTGGGCGGGACGATCCAGCGCATGATCGCAGAGCCCTCGTCAGCCTTCGCTTTCGGTCTTGGTCAGCACCCAGTTGGGATCGGTCGACGTCGTGTCGCGGCGGAACGTCCAGAGATCCACGACCTTCTGCACCTCGTTGGGATTGCCGTCGATAATCTGGCCCTCGACGTTGCGCACGACATTGATCTGCTCGCTGACGAAGCGGACGGTGACCAGGGCATTGCTGCCCTGCATAGCGGCGGCGGCGATATCGGAGGCCTCGAAACCGATCAGGGTGGTCTCGGCCTTCTCCTGCCGCTCGGTACGACCGCGAATGGCCGCCTCGAAGCTGGCATAGGTCGGCCCATCCAGCAGAGGACGCAGGGCGCCGATATCGCCCTTGGCAAAGGCTTCGACGATGGTCGTAAAGGCCGACCGTGCGCCGGCGCAGAAACCCATCGGCTCGAAGGTCGGATCGGCCGCGCGGATCGCGGCGACGCCGGTCGCGGCCGTCGGCAGCACCGTGGCGCGGATGCCGCCTGGGCCGGTGGCAGAGGCGGAGGGGCGCGACGCGTTGGCCGAGGGCAGCGGCACGACATTGTCATTGCCGGACTGGCCAGCCTGCGGCGGCGCGTCGCCGACCCGCGGCGACGCTGTTGGCGGCGCCGGAGGCGTGAACGGATCGCGCGCCGGCGGGCGTTCGTTGCCGGTGCGCTTGCCGAGCACGGAACGCAGCCGCAGGATCAGAAATACGGCGACCAGTCCGATGAGGATTATGTCGTAGTTGTTGCCCACGATGGCGCTCCGCCAACCCGTTCTCGACTCGCTTGCAAAATACATAGGCTGCGAATGGGGAAAGGGCAAGGCAACCCGACCGGTGCGCCCGCTCTCATTCTCCTCCCCAGCTTCGCTGGGGAGGAGAATGAGAGGTGTCCACGCCGTACCGGACAAATCAGGCCAGAACCACGACATCGACCGGCTCGGCGACACCGGCGACCGCTCGACCCAGCCGGCGCTCGCGTGTTCGGGGCGGGATGTAGCCCTGCTGCTCGGCCAACACGTAGGTCGCGGCATTGGTCACGGCCCGGGTCTTTTCATCCTTGTTGTGCTTTTCGAGCTTGGCGGCGAAATTCACGGCGTCGCCTATCACGGTGAATTCGAGACGCTCGCCGTCGCCCACCGCACCGAACACGACGCGGCCCGATGCCACTGCGAGCCCGATCGACAGGGGCGCCAGGTCGGCGGAATTGCGTTCGGCGGCCCACCGATCGGCAACCTCGAGCACCGCATCTGCCGCTCGCAAGGCGTCGGCCGCAGCGGTTGTCGACGGCGCCACGGCGCCGAACGACGCCAGGATGCCGTCGCCGAGGAACTTGTCGATGCTGCCCCCATGGCGGGCGATCAGCGGGCAAACCCGCCCCTGATAGTCCTGCAGCACCTTCATGACGTCGCCGGGCGGCAATTCCGTCGACAGGCGCGTGAAACCGCGCAGGTCGACGGTCAGGATGGCGACGTCGCGCATCTCGCCCTCGCCGGCCTTGATCGACATCGCGGCACTGCGAATGCGGCTGGCGACGCCGGGATCGAAGAAGCGCGACAGGTCGCGCGCTGCCGCGCCCTCCGCGACCGAGCGCACCAGCAGATTGCGGGCGCGGGCGATGGCAATCGCCAACACCGTGGTGGTCAGCAGAATGGCCAGGACCTTGCTGATCTCGGCATGGAACAACAGGGCATTCGAATTCATGTACTCGACGAAATCGTCGGTGACGTTGGGAGGGCCGCCGCGGCCGCCCAGGGCGTAGAGGACCAGCGCGATCCATCCCGCGGCCGCCGCAACCCCGGTGAAGATGACGAAGCGCGCCTCGAAGCGGAGCGCGCGCAAGGCGATGAACAGGAAGATGAAGATCAGCGTCGGCGCCTTGAGATAGAACACGGCCGGCTGCGCGAATGTGTAGTGGAAGGAATAGATTAGCGCCATGAACAGGCCGACATCGACGACCACGGAGACGTAGAGCAGCCACTCCGGCAGGCGGCGCAGATAGGCCAATCCCAGGCGAACCGCCGCGAACACCGCATAGAGCGCGAACACTTCCGATTCGAACGAGTAATCCTCCTGCACGACGCCCACTGGCATCGAGGTGGTCTCGTAGGCGGTGGCCAGCAGGGCAATCAGCGCGAGCTGGGCCCAGCCGATCAGGATCTCGCTGCGCTCCTGTTGTCGTCGGATCGTCTCGCGCACCCGGTCTGGCAGCGCTTCGAAGCCGCCGCCCTCGAACAGCCAATTTCGCAAGCGGATCAGGATCGACATTTTTCCAGCCACAGGCTGGCCGAGATGGCATCAGGCAGCCGCGGCAGGCGCGGCACGACCGAGCGCGCCAATCGATCGGCCAGCCGGCGCTCCACCCAGGCGCTCGAGAACAAGGGGCGGTAGGCGCCGCTCACCAGCAGCGGCGCGATGCCCTGTTGCTCGTTGTAGGCGCGCCAGCCCCAGATCGGCGGATAGTCGAAGGGCAGGAAGACATCGTGAATGTGCACCAGCGCACCGGCCGGCAGGATGGGAAGGACCCGGTTGAGCAGAATGTCGACATCGCTGCCGGGCATCAGGATATGGCTCGAGTCGATGAACAGCAGGTCGCCCGGCTTGAGGTCGTCGAACAGGCTGAGCGGCGCTGCCTGCAGGGTCGAGGCCACGATGCGCACGCCCGGCAGGTCGGCGATGTCGGCGCGCGGTGCGGGATCGATGGCGACGATCTCGCCCATCCCGCCGTGCGCACGCGCCAGCACGCGGGTCGAGTGGCCGGAGCCGACCTCGATGATGCGCCGGGGCTTGCGCTCGCGGACCAGGGTGTAGGCGACGGCACCGTCGAGCGAGGGGAACCACGACTGCTCGAACAGGGTCTTCTTGGCTTCCAGCGCCGCGGCATTCGCGTCGACCGCGTCGAGCACCGCGCGGAACGATTCGGCGTTCTGCTCGAAAATCGACTCGACCGCCGGGTATGGCGGCTGTGCACCAGGCGGCGGCAGCAGCGGCGCATAGCGATGCGGGATGAACCACCCGCGCGGCTTCAGGCCGAGCACCGTGGGCAGGCCGAGCTTGAGCCGTCGCCAGCGGCCACGCAAGCTAGACGAGGCGGTCATGATAGCGACTCATGGGCAGGACCTAGGGACTGAGCGTCAACCCTTCATGAGCAACGAGAACGCGCGGCAGGCCGTTGGGCGTCCTGCCGGGCCGGGCGAGCGCCGCCTCGCGCGCCACGCCGTCCATGAAGGCATCGTCGTGGCTGGGGTCGTGGTGAAAGATGGCGAGGGTGCCGACTCCGGCGGCGTCGGCGATCCGCACGCCTTCCTGCCACGTCGAATGGCCCCAGCCGCGATAGCTCTCATATTCGGCGTCGGTATAGCTCGAATCGTAAATCATAACATCGGCGCTGCGACACAGCTCGACGATCGTGCGGTCCGGCCCGTGCCCGCGATGCTCGGTGTCGGTGATGTAGCAGATCGATTTGCCGCCGAAGGCGACCCGATAGCCGGTCGCGCCGTTGGGGTGGTTGAGTGGCGTGGTGTGCATCGTCACTTCCCCGCAGCTCAGCGGCTGGCCGGCCTGGAATTCCTTGAACTCCACGCGCGCCTGAAAAACATCGAGCGACACGGGGTAAAGCGGCGCCTGCATCAGGTTGCTCACGACTTTCTTCAGTGTGTAGGGCGCCACGAGATGGCCGGCCCACATGCGCACCGAATTGCGATTCTCGAACAGCGGCGCAAAGAAGGTCAGGCCCGAGATGTGGTCGAGATGGGTATGCGTGAAATAAATGTCGAGATCGAGCGGCCCCTCGCGGGCAAGCTCGAGGCCCAACGTTCGGATGCCGGTTCCCGCGTCGAAAATCAACCGCCTGCCGCCTGCCGTGACTTCCAGGCAGGAGGTGTTGCCGCCATAGCGGACATACTCGGCTCCGGCACAGGAGATCGAACCCCGTACGCCCCAGAAGCGAACTTTCAGGCCACCCGCCAAGCGTTCAGTCTCCCTTCCCGCCACAGAGTCCACGGGAGGGCCGCTCGCGTCAACCGAGCCCGACCGACGAATATTGCAGTCACGGGCCGGCCAATCGTCTTGGCCGTCTTCTTGCCAGGCGTTCCCTGCGCCAGGTCTTCCTGGCCAAGGCCTTCACGAACAAGTTTACCGCCGCGTGCGGCGTCGCAAACCCAGGCGCGTTGCTTTGCCGATCCATTCGGAGCAATACTTGCATCATGGAAATCGAAAACCCAGCCGCCCGGGCAGCGATCGTCCCCCCGCCGATGCGCCGGGCAAAATTCGCCATCGGCCAAGTGGTGAAGCATCGCGTTTACCCGTTCCGGGGCGTCATCTTCGACGTCGATCCGGTATTCTCGAATACCGAGGAATGGCTCGCCTCGATTCCCGAGGAGGTCCGGCCGCGGCGCGACCAACCATTCTATCACCTGCTGGCGGAGAATGCGCAGAACACTTACGTGGCCTACGTTTCGGAACAGAATCTGCTGCCCGACGAGACCGGCAAGCCGGTGTCGCATCCGCAGGTGCCGCACTTCTTCAAGGAGCTGAAGCGCGGACATTACGTCTCGCGCGATCGCGCGCTGCATTGAGCATGCCGGAAGCGCGCCACTCCGTGGCGCTCATGCTCTTCCGGGCCGCAACAAGACATGAAGCGTCACGGAACCGGCGCGCACGGTCAGCTGTGATCAATTGAGCGCAAAGGGAAAATACTTTTCGTTGATCTTCTTGTAGGTGCCGTCGGCGATCATGTCGCCGAACGCCTTGTTCAGGGCGTCGCGCAACTTGACATCCTCCTTGCGCAGCCCGGCGGCGACCCCGACACCCAGTGTCTGGTTGTCCTTGATGTCCTGGCCGACCACTTCGCAGCACTTGCCCTCCGGCTTCTGACTCCACAACCAGAGCTGCGTCTTGTCGCCGAACACAGCGTCGACCTCGTCCTTGGCCAGGGCCTCCAGAGCCTCGGCGATGGTGGCGTAACGTTTGATCAGGGCCGATCGGCGGAAGCTCTTGTCGAGCCAGTCGGCATGCGTCGAATCCTTCTGTACGCCCAGCCGCTTGTTGCGAAGCAGGGAGGGCGGCCCGTCGAACGGAGCGCCCTTGCCGGCAATGAAGGCGCCGGGCGAGAGGTAGTAGCGGCGCGACATGCCGAGCCGCTTGCGCCGCTCGCTGGTGACTTCCAGCGACGACATGATGACGTCGAACTTCTTGTCGAGCAGGCCGGGAATCAACTCGTCCCACTTGAAGGCGGCAAACTCGCACTCCGCCTTGATACGCTGGCAGGCCTCCTGTGCGAGCTCCATCTCGAATCCGGCGGGCAGGCCCTTGCGATCGAGATAATTGAACGGCGGGTAGGCAGCTTCGGTGGCGATCATGATCTTGAAGGCCGGTGGCGGAAACGTCGGTTTGGCGCCAGGGCGGGGCGGCGGGGTAGGCGTCCGGGCCGTCGGCGGCGGCTTTTGCTGTTGCGATGGCGGCGCCTGCTGCTGTGCCGTCGCCGTCCCGACGACGCTGGCCAACAGGACGGCCAACCCGGTCAAAGGCGCCGTCCAGCTCATGCGACCAGCCGCTCGAGCACGGCATTGAGACGCTGGCGGCCGGCCGGCGTCGCCCGCAGATGCGTGGCGTCGATCTCGAGGAGACCGGCCGCGACGAGCGGGGCCAGCCGGGCTTCGCCCAGGGCGGCCACGGGATCGCAGCCGGTGACCGAGGTGAACCGGGTGCGGTCGATCCCGTCGGCCAGCCGCAATCCCATCATCAGCGCCTCCTCGATCAGATCCTGCCCGGCGATCGACGAGGTTTCCGCCGTGCCATGGCCGGTGCTTTCGACCGCCTCGATCCAGGCTTCCGGCCCGCTCGTCCGCCGGGTCGCTCGCTTGGCCGGGCGGCCTGCGTCGTCGGCGAAGCGGCCATGTGCGCCCGGCCCGATGCCGACGTAATCCTGATATCGCCAGTAGATCAAATTATGGCGGCACGCCGCTCCCGGCCGGGCGTGGTTTGAAATCTCGTAGGCCGGCAACCCGGCGGCAGCCAGCCGGGCCTGGGTCTGCTCGAACAGGATGGCCGAGGTTTCGTCGTCCGGCAGGACGAAGGCGCCTCGAGCCTGATCGACGAAGAACCGCGTGCCGCGCTCGATCGTGAGCTGGTAGAGCGAGAGGTGCTCGCCGACCAGGGCAAGGGCCCTGTCCAGCTCCGCCGCCCAGCTCTCGGGCGTCTGGCCCGGCCGGGCATAGATCAGGTCGAACGAGTATCGGGCGAACTGCCGGCGGGCCAGCTCGAGCGCGGCGAGCGCCTCGTCGGCCGAATGCTCGCGGCCGAGAAAGCGCAGGGCGGTGTTGTCGAGCGCCTGAATGCCGAGCGACAGACGATTGACTCCCGCCTGGGCGAGCGCTGCGAAGCGTCCGGCCTCGACCGAGGTCGGGTTGGCCTCGAGCGTGATTTCGACGTCAGGGTCGGTATCCCACAATGCCTTCACGCGGGCGATCAGGGCGGCCACCGTCGTCGGCGCCATCAGCGACGGCGTGCCGCCGCCGAAAAAGATCGTCTCGACCCGGCGTCCCGGAGCCTCCCGCGCCGCGTGCTCGAGCTCGGTGATCAGCGCGTTGCGCCAGCGTTCATGGCGCACGCCGTCGCGCACATGGGAATTGAAATCGCAGTACGGGCACTTCGATTTGCAGAATGGCCAATGAATGTAGACACCCAGAGGTTCGCCGGCTCGTTGGCCGGCCGCCGCGCCCGTCAAGGGAGATCCCCGGCACGGACGGCGTGCACCAGAGTGCCGCGAAAATCCCCATGGTGGGTTGAGAAGCTCATGGCTGGGAGCGCCACTGGAGTGGCGCGCCCCAGCATGCTTCAACAGGAGGCATCATTTGAAGCAGGCCTCGACCAGGAGGCGGAAGGCGCGCCCGCGATGGCTGATGGCGTTCTTCTCGGCCTCGCTCATCTCCGCCGTGGTTCGCGTCTCGCCGACGGGCTGGAAGCAGGGGTCATAGCCGTGGCCGCCGCTGCCGCGCGGCGGCCAGACGATGCGCCCGTCGAGCGTGCCGTGCACCAGCTCCACATGGTCGTCGGGCCAGGCCAGCGCGAGCACGCAATGAAAGGTTGCGGCGCGCGCCGCGTCGCTGTCCGGGACACCGCGTTTTGCGAGCTCGTCCTGGATGCGCCGCATGCCCACCATGGCGTCGCGCGTCGGGCCTTCCCAGTCGGCAGTGTAGAGGCCGGGCTGGCCGCCGAGGGCCCGAACGCTCAGGCCCGAATCATCGGCGAGCGCTGGCAGGCCGCTCGCCCGCGTGGCGGCCAGCGCCTTGAGGGTGGCGTTGTCCTCGAACGTCTTGCCGGTCTCCTCCGGTGCCGGCAGGCCGAACTCCCCAGCCGACACGATATCGACGCCGAAGGGCGACAGCATGGTGCGGATCTCCCCGGCCTTGCCACGATTGTGGGTGGCCACCACCAGGCGGGGAAGGGCGAAGCGGCGCGCCATCAGGCGGTTGGCACGATCGGCGACTTGGCCGCCGATGGGCCGATGGCCAGAAGCTGCAGGCGGGTGAGCTCGCTGATGCCCTTCTTGGCGAGCGCCAGCAGGGCCAGGAACTCGGGCTCGCTGAACGGCTTATCCTCCGCGGTGCCCTGGACCTCGACGATGCCGCCAGCGCCAGTCAGGACGAAATTGGCGTCGGCCTGCGCCTTGGAATCCTCCGGATAGTCGAGGTCGAGCACCGGAGTCCCTTCCCACAAGCCACATGAAACCGCTGCGACCTGGCCGGTGATCGGGTTGGCGGCGAGCTTGCCCTCCCTGACCAGGCGCTCGAAGGCGAAGTGCAGCGCCACCCAGGAGCCCGTGATGCTGGCGGTGCGGGTGCCGCCGTCGGCCTGCAGCACGTCGCAATCGATGTTGATCTGCCGTTCGCCCATGGCCTGAAGATCAACGACGGCGCGCAGCGAGCGGCCGATCAGGCGCTGGATCTCCTGGGTTCGGCCCGACTGGCGGCCTCGCGCCGCCTCGCGGTCGGTGCGGGTGTGGGTCGAGCGGGGCAGCATGCCGTACTCGGCGGTCACCCAGCCGCGATTGGTGTTGCGCATCCAGGGCGGCACCCGTTCGTCGACGGAAGCGGTGCACAGCACATGGGTGTCGCCGAACTTGACCAGGCATGACCCCTCGGCGTGCCGGGAGAAGCCCGGCTCCAGGGAGACGACACGAAGCTGATCGGGGGCGCGACCGGACGGGCGCATCGGGTTCTCCTGGGTATCTGCCATGCCAATAGGGGTGGCCAGTCAAGCCAATGGGCGGCCGGTTTAGCGCCGCGCCCCGGCCGAATCCAGCCATCCCTCATTCCGCAGCCTGCGTTGACCCGCCGGTTGGCGCTACCTACATTTTTTCCATGGCACTGCATCGGATTGGCGCCCCTGGCGGCCTGGCGGACGGCGCGACGAGTCAACGGCCGGCGGCGTCGGTTACCGAGCTGAACGAGCGCGCCCGCGAGGTGCTGCGGCTCGTGGTCGAAGGCTATGTCGAGACCGGCGAGCCGGTCGGCTCACGCTCCCTGACCCGGCGTCTCACCGAGGCGCTGTCGCCGGCCACCATCCGCAACATCATGGCCGACCTGCAGGATCTCGGCCTGCTCTACGCACCGCATACCTCGGCGGGTCGGCTACCGACCGACGCCGGGCTGAAACTGTTCGTCAACGGCCTGCTCGAGCTCGGCAATATCAGCGAGGAGGAGCGCGAGAGCATCGAAGCGCGCTGCGCCGCGGTCGGGCGCAGCGTCACCGAGGCGCTCGAGCAGGCGACGACGCTGCTGTCCGGCCTGTCGCGCTGCGCCAGCGTCGTGCTGGCGCCCAAGAGCGAACAGCCGCTGAAACACATCGAGTTCGTGAGCCTGGGACCGGGCCGCGCGCTGGTCGTCACGGTGACCCAGACGGGCCATGTCGAGAACCGCCTGATCGAGGTGCCGATCGGCATGCCGGGCTCGGCGCTGGTCGAGGCGAGCAACTACCTCAATTCACGTCTCATCGGGCGCACCATCGAGGACGCGCGCAAGCTCATCCTCGAGGACGTCAAGCTGAAGCGTGCCGAGCTGAACGACCTGACGGCGCGCGTGATCGAATCGGGACTGGCGACCTGGGCTGGCGAGCCCGGCGGCGCACTGATCGTGCGCGGCCAGGCTCGCCTGCTCGAAGACATCACGGCGATCGCCGACCTCGAGCGCGTGCGCACCCTGTTCGATGCGCTGGAACGCGGCGAGAGCTTCGTGCGCCTGCTCGAGCTCGCCAATGCCGGCGCCGGCGTGCAGATCTTCATCGGCTCCGACAATCCGCTGTTCGCCAACACGGGGTGCTCGATGGTGGTGGCGCCGTTCCGCGATTCGCGCGAGCGCATCCTGGGCGCCATCGGCGTCATCGGCCCGACGAGGCTGAACTACGCCCGCATCATCCCGCTGGTCGACTACACCGCGCGCACGATCGGACGGTTGGTGGGGTAGCGCTCACCTGGACCGCGGGCCTCCCCGCCCGCTTATGGTCTTCGGACTGCGAGGGTCCCGCTCGCCCATGCTCATGGATCCCGAGCGGGCGGGACGCTCTCCGAAAGACGAAGAGGGTGAGTGCGCGAGACGCCCGCGGTCCAGGAAGAGCTACCAGTCACTCTCGTCGAAATCCTCGAACTGCTGCATGACCTCGTCGTCTGCGGTCGGCGCTTTCTCCTGGTCGGCCGGCAGCGACAGCACCTGCAGACGCGTCTCGGGGCCGATCAGGGTGACGAGCTCGAGGAGATCGTCGCGGGCGAAGGCGACGCAGCCGCGGGTCGGCGCGTAGTCCGCGCGGGCGAGATGAAGGAAGATGGCGCTGCCCCATTCGCCCTCCGGCGGGTCGTCGTTGTAGCCGACGACCACGACGAGGTCGTAGAGCCCGTCGTCGCGCCACATCCGCTCGTGGCTCCACTCGTTGGGAGTGCGGACCAAGCGGTTGTAGGCAGGGGATCGCGGATCGTCGCACCAGCCGTCATGCTCGTCGATCGGCCGCGCCGGCAGGCGGACCTTGGGCAGGACCAGCCGATCGTTGCGGAAATAGATATGACGCAAGGGAAACGTGCCGACCGGAGTCGCGGCGTCGCCTTCGACCTTGTCTTCGCGCACGCCGCCTGCACCCACTGTGCAGCGCCAGCGACGATCTCCCAGCATCGCCCAGCCGAGCGCGCTTTCGCCGGTGTCGATCTGGACCGTCAGGACGTCTGCCTCGGACATTGCCTAGAACTCCGGCGCTCTTCATAAAGGCTCGCTCGCGAAGGAGAAAGCGATGGCTTATGTCGTGACGCCGCCCGCCACGGTCGGCGTGCCGGTCAATGGGACCGGCGATCTGTTTCCCGTGCGGCGCATCTTCTGCGTCGGCCGCAACTATGCCGCACATGCCCGCGAGATGGGCCACGACCCCGATCGCGAGCCACCCTTCTTCTTCACCAAGCCGGCTGATGCCATCGTCATCTGCGCCGATCCGAAGAACCCGACCAAGATCGCCTATCCATCGGCCACCAAGAACCTTCATCATGAGATGGAGCTGGTGGTCGCGTTGAAGTCGGGCGGTGCCGACATCCCGGTCGACAAGGCGCTCGACCATGTCTTCGGCTATGCCGTCGGCCTCGACATGACCCGTCGCGATCTGCAGAACCAAGCCAAGGACATGGGCCGGCCGTGGGACATGGGCAAGGGCTTCGACCAGTCGGCCCCAATCGGCGAGATCTTTCCTGCCGCGCGCATCGGCCATCCGGCCAAGGGCATCATCCAGCTCGACGTCAACGGCAAGACCCGCCAGAAGTCCGATCTCGACGCACTGATCTGGAGCGTGCCGGAGACGATCTCCTATCTGTCCGGCCTGGTGGCGCTCGCCGCCGGCGACCTGATCTATACCGGCACGCCGGACGGCGTGGCTGCGGTTGTCCGGGGCGACACCCTGGCGGGCTTCGTCGACGGCTGCGGTACGGTGACCTGCACCTTGGTGTAGTGCCGCTTAGCCACGCCGGGGCAGTCTTGGTGTCACGGGAATGGTATGGTCCATGCGCGTCGTCGTCGGGTAAGCGCTACGCTTTGGAGGGCAAGGTGCCTGTGTATGTGGAGATATCCCCGCTCCATCGACTGGTGACGATCGTCGCTCGGGGCCAGCTCACCTCCGATGAAGTCCGCGGCACCGCTCAGAAGCTCGCCGATGCCCGGGTCCGGCGCTTCGCAAAGATCGTCGAGGTCGCTGGCGCATACCTCGACCTGCCTCCGGAGGATATTGCGCAACTGGCCCAGATCCTGCGCGGCGATCCCGCCATTCGCGGTCCGGTCGCGTTTGTCGTTGCCCCCGGCCGCGGCGAGTTTGCTCGACGCTTCGCGGCTCTCACGGAGAAGGAGGGACCGGTCGATGTCTTTCAGAAGCTGCACGATGCCCGCGCCTGGATAGCCAGCATTCAGCTGGCCGACCCTCGTACGGGACTCGATCATCCGGCAGCGCAAGCCGGGCCAGCCGAGGGGCACTCGTGGTCCGATCCAGATCGCCGTGGCACGATGATCCGTGGACGGCAGCAGCGCGCGTTCACGACGCGCGCTCTGGTGCGCTAGAGCAAGCGCTCCGGGGCGCCACGACGCTGACGTCGGCCGGAGGCGAGCGTCGATCTGAACTCCTCGTTGGCCCTAGCTCGCCAGCAGCTTCTCGACTTCGGCGTCGATGAAGGCCGCATCCTCGCGATTGTCTCGCGGATTGCCGGCGCGATGGCCCCACACGGACGGAATCTCGGCCAGCCTGCCGTATTTGAGGTGCGGCAGCTCGGCGCGATTGTCGTCGGTTTGGAAGTAGAGATCGGTGGCCGACGGCATCAGCAGGACCTGAGCCTTGATGCCCGCCAGCGCCAACTCGAGATCGCCGCGGTAGAGGTCGTTGGCCGAGATGTCGCCGTTCTGCCAGGTCCACAGCTGGGCAAGCAGGTCCGATGCATCGCGGCGCAGGAAGCTCGCCTCCCACGAGCGCACCAGGAAATCCTCGAGCGAGGCGAAGCCAAGCCCGCGCCACATCTCGCGGCGATAGAAGGTCTGGCTCAGCGCCCAGCCGGCATAGATGCGGCCCATGGCGCGCAAGCCGCGCTCGGGCTTGGCGATGTATCTCGTGCCGTCCCAATTCGGATCGGCCTGAAGCGCCGCACGCACGCCTTCGAGGAAGACGAAATTGTGCGGCGCTGTCTTGGCCGAGCCGCAATTGACCACGATGCGCTCGACGGCCTCGCCGAACAGGGCTGCCCAGTGATAGGCCTGCTGGGCGCCCATCGACCAGCCATAGACCAGCTTCACGCGATCGACGCCGAACAGCTCGGCCATCATGCGCCGCTGCTGCATGACGTTGTCGTAGGTCGTGACCGCGGGGAAGTCCGGGGTGTTCGACGGCGACGACGACAGGCCGTTGGTGAACATGTTGGGTATGACGATGAAGTAGCGGCTCGGGTCGAGGCAATGCTCGGGCGAGACCAGCCATTCGATGTCGGCGTGCTGCGCCGAGTAGCTTGTCGGATAGACGATGACGTTGTCGCGCCCGGGCGAGAGCGTGCCGAACGTCTTGTAGACGATGCGTGCGCCGCGGAGCGTGCCGCCGCGCTGCAGGGGAACGTCACCGCAGTCGAAGACGCCTTCGCTCGTCCTCACGCCAGGCTCCGGACGATCTCGCGCTGAACCTGGATGTAGCTCTTGCCGACGAACTTCAGGTGTGGCCGCAGCAGCCGATGCGCCTCGGGCAGATGATGGAAGGCGATGCTCGGGAACAAGTGATGCTCGGCGTGATAGGGCAGGTTCCACATCAGGAAGCGTACCAGCGGATTGCTGAGCGTCGTGCGCGTGTTGGCGAAGCCGTCATCGGTGTTCGGGCAAAGGGTGTGCTCGCAAAGAAGATAGAGTCGCAACAGCGGCAGGCCGACCAGCAGAGGGATGAACCAGGCCCACACCAGCACGTCCGTCTGGAGCGCGGTCGACCCGGCGATCAGCACTGCGTAGAGGGCGAGCAACCAGCGGCCCCACCGCGCCACCTCGGGCCAGGCGGACGGCTCAATGTAGGTCACGTTGCCGTGGTGGCCGAGCGGGAACAGGAAGATGTCGCGCGCCCGCAGCATCAGGAACGGGATGGCGCTGATGCGGAGGAGATACTGGCGCCAGGTGCGCGGCGAGCCCGAGGTGACCAGCTCGGGATCGCGGTCGGGATCCTGGGTGTAGCGATGGTGGGCATAGTGGAAGTGCCGGTAGAACCCGGCATTGTTCAGGATCGCCGCACCTGAGAGGAAGGCGAGAAGATCGGCCATCCAGCGCGTCTTGAACGAGCCGTAATGCACCGACTCGTGCATGGCGCCGAACAGCGCATTGACGAAGATGCCTTGCACCACCAACGCCGGCACGATCCACCACGAGCCCTTGGTCGCCAGCACCAGCGCGCCGCCCGCGATCAGCAGCGCGATGTGCTCCGTCGTCTGCACCAGGCCGTGGACGTCCGACTTGGTGGACAGGCGCTTCAGCACATCTGGCGGCACCACCCGCATCTGGCGGGCGCGCTGGCCGGTTACGACATAGGCGCCCACGGTCCCTCCTTGTGCATGTCCTGCTTGCCAGTCGCGTCGGCGGTGGCCACGAGGCGCATCGGCGAGAAGCTGATGAAGCGAGGCATGTGCCCGATGCGCCTGAGCTGTGTGTCACTGCTGACCGCGCCGTAAGATCCGACCAACAGCGTCGCGCCGGCGTCGTCCAGGAGCACAGGCGGACGGGACATCCGGCAAACCGGCATCGCAACCCTCCAAGTCTTGTGAAAACCTAGCATGAATCGCGCCGTGTCGTTGAAATTTCCACCTAACTCATTGATTCGGCGGATCAAAACAGGATGGAACTGGATTGGCGCGACAGGCGTTCATCTGCCAGCGCTTCCAAGGAAAGGAGAAAATTCCATGAGCGATTACATCCCCAATCCGCCCAATCCGGAGCGCGATCCGCGCGCCTATGACCGGTACTATGACAAGGCTGGAGAAGGCCGCGGGCTCGGTCTTGTCGTCGGCATCCTGGTGGCGATCGCCCTGGTGGCGGGCCTGCTGTTCTTTGCGGCGCCGAAGGGCGATCGCACCGAGGTCGCCCAGCAGCCGGCCGTCGAGCGGACGACACCCGCCCCCGATCAGCCGCGCGCGCCGGGCTTGGCGCCGGCACGCCCTGCGGCGCCGGTGACACCGGATACCCAGAAGTAGCGAAATGCTGCGTGAAAAAAAGCCCGACCACCGGCCGGTGGTCGGGCAAACAGGCATTGCTGTACCAAAATCACGCTAGCACGGCCGGATCGGCGGCACCGCACGCGGAAGATGCAAAGCTGCCTTGTTCGTTTGTGTGAAACAGCGTCACCTGTATAGTCGCCCCCCTCGACACGAGGGGAGTGACCATGGCGACCAACAGCAAGCACCCTGAGACGCTCGTTCTTCACGCGGGATATCGCAGCGATCCGGCCACCAATGCGGTCGCCGTGCCGATCTATCAGACGACCAGCTACCAGTTCCGCGACACCCAGCACGCATCGAACTTGTTCGGCCTGGCCGAGCTGGGCAACATTTACACCCGCATCATGAACCCGACCAACGACGTGCTCGAGCAGCGCGTCGCGGCGCTCGAAGGCGGCGTAGCCGCCCTGTGCCTGGGATCGGGCCAGGCGGCGTCCCTGTTTGCGGTCCAGAACATCTGTCATGCCGGCGACAACTTCGTTGCCTCGACCGACCTCTATGGTGGCACGTGGAACCTGTTCGCCAACACGCTGAAGACGATGGGCATCGAATGCCGCTTCGTCGATCCGGCCGATCCGGAGAATTTCCGCCGCGCCACCGACGCCAAGACACGCTGCTATTACGCCGAGACCCTGCCCAACCCCAAGCTGACCGTGTTCCCGATCGGCGAGGTGGCGCGCATCGGCCGCGAGCTGGGCATCCCGCTGATCATGGACAATACCGCGGCGCCGGTGCTCTGCCGGCCGCTCGACCATGGTGCGGCGATCGTCATGCACTCGACCACCAAGTATATCGGCGGTCACGGCACCTCGATCGGCGGCATCCTGGTCGACGGCGGCAACTTCGACTGGGAGAAGCACAAGGATCGCTTCCCCATGCTGAACACACCCGACCCGAGCTACCACGGCGCGGTGTGGACGCAGGCGACCAAGCCGATGGGGCCGGTCGCCTACATCATCAAGGCCCGGGTGACGTTGCTGCGCGACATCGGCGCGCCGATGGCCCCCATGAACGCCTTCCTGTTCATCCAGGGGCTGGAGACCTTGCCGCTGCGCATGCGCGTGCATTGCGACAATGCCAATGCCGTCGCCAGGCACCTCTCGAGCCATGCCAAGATCTCGAAGGTGATCCATCCCTCGCTGATGACCGGCGAGGCCAGGCGCCGCGCCGACGCCTACCTGTCGCGCGGCCTCGGCGCCCTCGTGGGTTTCGAGCTCAAGAACGGCGTCGAGGCCGGCCGCAAGTTCATCGACAACCTGAAGATGTTCTACCACGTGGCCAACATCGGTGACGCGCGCAGCCTCGCCATCCATCCGGCCTCGACCACCCACTCCCAGCTCACGGCCGACGAGCAGGCCAAGACCGGCGTCACGCCGGGCTATGTCCGCCTGTCGATCGGCATCGAGCACATCGAGGACATCCTGGCCGATCTCGACCAGGCGCTGGCCGCGGTGTAGCGGAGCCAGAGAAGGAGGCAAAGGTCCTTCGCTGCGCTCGGGATGACAAGGATACTGTCATCCCGCGCACAGGGGCCTCATTCATCGTCGAGCACGAGAAAGACCTCACCCTGAGGAGCCGCGCATTGCGCGGCGTCTCGAAGGGTCGGAGCAGGCATGGTGCTCGATCCCATCCTTCGAGACGCGCCCCGCCGGGCGCTCCTCAGGATGAGGTAAAATCGAGCGCAGCGAAATCTTCGTGACGGCGTGGTGCCGAGCACTCGTCAGATCTTGATGTCGGCGGTCTTGATGATCTCGCCGAACGATTTCGCCTCGCGCGCAATGGTCTCCTTGAAGGCGGCAGGCCCGAGATAGCTCGCATAGTTGCCGCTGATCACCAGCTTCTCGTTGATGTCGGGCATCTCCGCTGCCTGCGCGATCGCCTTGCCGAGCTTGTCGATGATCGGCTGCGGCGTGCCCTTGGCCGCCAGGATGCCGTACCACGCATCGCCGCCGATCTTGCCGTAGCCCTGCTCGCGCAGGGTCGGGATGTCGGGCCGGCCCGGCCAGCGCTTCTCGCCGACGATGGCGAAGCATTTCAGGCGGCCGGCGGCGATGTGGGGCAGCGTCGTCGGATCGAACTGCACCTGGATCTGCCCCGACAGCAGGTCGTTGGTCGCCGGTGCGCTGCCCTTGTAGGGCACGTGCACCATCTTCACGCCAGTCTCGATGTTGAACATCTCGCCGTAGAGCTGGGTGATGGTGGCAAGCCCGGCTGAGCCGAAATTGATCTTGCCCGGGTTGGCCTTGGCGTAGGCGATGAACTCCTGGAGGGTGTTGGCCGGCACCTGCGGGTTGATGCCCATGCCGATCCACGACGTGGCCGTCCGCGCCACAGGAATGAAGTCGGCCGCCGGATCGTACGGCAAGGGCTGCAGATGCTGGGTGATGCAGACCATCGCCGTCGTGGTGGTGAGGAACGTGTAGCCGTCGGGCGCGGTGTTCTTGACGTGCTCGGCGCCGATTGCGCCGCTGGCGCCGGCCTTGTTGTCGAACAGCACGCTCTGGCCGAGCAGCGATGCCGCGCGCTCCAGCACGACCCGCGTGGTGATGTCCGACGGACCGCCCGGCGGATAGGGAACGACGATCCGGATCTGGCGCGACGGCCAGTCGCTCCCCGCGGATTGCGCCGACACGATCGCGGGTGCGGCGATCACGCCGGCGATCGATGTCGACACGAAGACGCGACGGCCGAGCGCCGCTCGGCCTCTCCCATGCTTGCTCATGTTTGCTGCTTCCTCCCAAGACTCTCCGCTCGTCGAGCATACACGACGAAACGCGCCGGACCTCAGCGGCCAGCGCTGTCGAAATCGTCTTCCGGGATGCAGTCGATTGCGGGCAGGCATCCTCGGCCGCTACTTCCTGGCAGCCGCCGCGATCGAAACCACGACCTCGTTGGCCATCTTGAGCTGGGCGTCGAGACCAGTGAGGCCATGACGCTTGGCGATCCAGTCGAAGTCGGTCCAGGCGATCATCACCCGGCCGGGCGCCTCGAGATAGACCAGCATGCGCACTGGCCAATCGAGACCGGCCTGCTGGCGGCCGCCGACGAACTGCGTGCCGAGCGGCGGGTTGCCGAACATCAGCAGCACCGACGGCTTGACCCCCGGCACGCCCGAGACGGCGGCGAGGGCACCCTGGTCGACCTCGCCGAAATACAGGATGCTTTTGGCCGCGATATCCTTCTTCAGCCGCTCGACGGTCTCGATCATGCCGTAGCCCGAGGGGACGGCGATCACGCCAGCGGTGTTTGCAGCGGCGACCGGATTGGCCCCTTCGGCGTAGACCGAGGTAATTGGGTTGCCGACCGCCAAGGCGACGGCGAGCAGGGCGGCGTAGCAGAATTGGGCAAGACAGCTGGGCATGGGTGATCTCCAGGATTGAGAGCTGGAGGCAGGCTGCCGCTTCGACCGCAGCCGCTGAAATGCCGATGCCCTATCGAGTCGATGCCTCTCGCGCCGAGCTTGGCGCGATAGGCGATCGAGATTGCGGTTTCAGGACGGCATCTTGTCGATGAAGCCCACGACCGAGGCGAGACGCCCGTCGGCTGCCAGGGCGCAGAAATCGACGCCCTCGACGATCGACGGCCCGGCAGCCGGCCCGAGCGACCAGGAGAAGCGCACCGCGCCGTTGTGATGGTCGATCTTCGACGTCCGCTTCAGCACGAAGCCCGGGAACTTGCCCTGCACGCCCGCCAGCATGGCGTCGACCCCGGCGTGGCCGTCGCTCTTCATCAGCGGGTCGCGATAGCTGCCCGCCTCCGCCCACGCCCGGGCGATGCCGGCGCGCCGGCGGGCAGGATCGGTCTCGTTCCAGGTGGCGACATAGGCATCGATCACGCTGTCGACGCCATTCGCGGTGACAGTGGTGGATATGGCTTCCTCCTTCGGATGGTTGGTCCGGGAGCGAGGTAAGCTTGCCTGGGGCCTGGTGGCGATTGCCTGCGAGGTAATGAGGCGGGCGGCGATCGATGTGGACAGGTCCTCGCTACTAGAATACTATGTAAATAGTACAACTTTTACGTGTTCTCCATGCAAACATCGAAGTTGCTCTGTCGCCCCGAGCGCTCTCTGGAATTGCGTCAATTGCGGATCGCCCTGTGGGAACAATCCACAACTTGGCCGGACAACGGGGATACTCCGAACAAGCTTCTTGCTTTGGATGCAATTGAGAGGATGCGGGCAGTTGGCCGTTCCCCTGGCCCAGCGAATCAGTATCGCCCAATGCGACGGCCCGACAATGAACAGGCATCCGCAGATTTGCTGCGTTTCGTGGGCGAGCGTCGCTTCAAGACGGTTTTGGCCGACCCTCCTTGGCGCTTCATGAATCGTACCGGAAAGGTCGCGCCCGAGCATCATCGTCTGTCTCGCTACGGCACCCTGACGGTCGAGGAAATCGCCGCGCTCCCGATTCATCAAGCCGTGGACGCTACGGCTCACCTCTACTTGTGGGTTTCGAACGCCCTGCTGCCAGAGGGTCTTCAGGTCTTGCGAGCCTGGGGTTTCGGCTACAAGAGCAACATCGTCTGGCACAAACTGCACAAGGATGGCGGTTCCGACGGACGCGGCGTTGGCTTCTATTTTCGCAACGTCACCGAGCTGCTTCGTAAGCGATGTTGTCAGGCCGCGGCGCGATCGAGCGCTTTCGGCTTGACGTAGGCGAAGGGCAGAAGTTCGTCGATGCGGCTCCTGGGATGTCGCGCAACGATCTTGGTTAGAACGTCGGTCAAGTAGGCGTAGGGATCGACGTCGTTGAGCTTGCATGTGGCAACGAGCGAGGCGATCACTGCCCAGTGCTGGCCGCCGCCGTCGGACCCTGCGAACAGGTGGTTCTTTCTGCCCAGAGTGATCGGCCGGATGGTGCGCTCGACGACGTTGTTGTCGAGCTCGATACGGCCATCGTCGAGGAAGCGGCAGAGGCCTTGCCAGCGTGACAGCGCGTAGCGGATCGCCTCGGCGAGCCTGGACTTGCCCGACACCAGGCCGAGCTGGCGCTCGAACCACGGCTTGAGCGCCTCGAGGATCGGCTTGCTGCGCAGCTGACGCAGGTGGCGGCGCTGCTCGGCCGACTGCCCACGACAGGCCGTCTCGACGGCGTAGAGCGCGGCAATGCGGGCGAGCGCCTCGCTGGCGATCGGCGCCGGTGTGTCGCCGGCCTGCAGCTCGTAGAACGGCCGCCTCACGTGAGCCTTATGTGGTGCACCACATAAGGCTCATGCGCGGCGCAAGTTCTTCGACTCGGGCGGAGTAATCTCAGCCCTGTGGCGCGGCTCAACAAGGTGCCGATCGCCATCGAGGCGGTGGCCCGCATCGATGCCCTGCTGGACATCGAGCGCGACATCAACGGGCTGTCACCCGACGCGCGGCGCAAGGTCCGACAAGAGCGCAGTCGCCCGCGAGTCGCGGCATTGGAAGCCTGGTTGCGCGAGAATTACGCCAAGCTCTCTGCGCACAACAAGCTCGCCAAGGCGATCGCCTACAGCCTCAATTGCTGGCAGGCCTTGACCCGCTTCCTCGACGACGGCCGGCTGTGCATGACCAACAATGCCGCCGAGCGGGCGCTGCGCTGTGTCGCCGTCGGCCGCCACAACTGGACCTTTGCCGGCTCCGACGCCGGTGGCCAGCGCGCTGCCGCCATCTACACCTTGATCGAGAGCTGCAAGCTCAACGATGTCGATCCACAGGCTTGGCTCACCGACGTGCTGACGCGCCTGCAGGATCACCCCGCCAAGCGCATCCACGACCTGTTGCCCTGGAACTGGAAGCAACTGCGATCGCCGTTGAAGGCCGCCGCGTAGGTCGCAGATCAGATTCGCCCAACCGCTTCAACCGTTGATACCGCGGCCTTCACCGAACGCGTACCATGAAACCAAGCGCCTTGCGCAGCTCGGGATCAATCGATCGCCCGTCTGGATGTCAATCGAAGACAACACCGCTGGCTATGACATCCGGTCGTTCGATCCCGGAATAGAAGAGCCCATCGCACGCCTGATCGAGGTGAAATCAACGATTGCTTCGCCGTTGCGGTTCTGGTTGTCGCGCAATGAGTGGGAGACGGCGAAAAAGTTTGGAGCTGCGTACCACTTTCACATTTGGGACCTTCAAGGCCCTCAGTTGCATGAGCGCACCACCGCTGAGATCCTGCCGCATATCCCGACAGACAATGAGCGTGGAAGATGGGCGAACGTCCTCATCCCGATCGTACAGGCATCGGGCTAACTACTTGGGCGCCCCTTCCGCCTCCTTGATCCTCTCCTCGAGCATCGCCCGGATCGGTGCATCGGCCGGCAGCATGGCGAGCAGCGTCTTCCAGCGCTCGGCTGCCGCCTTCCTGTCGCCCGCCGCAAAGGCGGCGGCGCCGAGATAGAACAGGGCGAGGCCGTTGCGCGGCTCGGCTTTCTCCAGCCGCTGCAGCACGGCGACCGCGGCGGGCGACGGCGTCTCGCCCGGCTTGAGCTGGCGGACATGCGACTCGGCCCAGTCGGCGAGCAGGCGGGCATCGACCGGCGCCAGCGTGTCGGCCCGGGCGTAGGCGTCGACCGCGTTGGCATTCTCGCCCAGCACCTTCCAGGCATTGGCCAGTCGCAGCCAGCCGGTGCGGTCCTGCGGATTGTCCTTCAGGCGCGCGGCCAAGCCCTCGACCATGCCGCGGATCGCCTGCTGGCGCTGCTCGGGCGTGAGCGTTGCCATCGCGTCCTGCTGCTCGCGCGAGGGCTGGGGCATGGCCGACTGCGGCGCGCCCGGCACCTCGATGTTCGCAGCCCTGGCGATGCGGGCGATCTCCGATCGCAGCATCGGCAGGTACGGGGCGTCGGGCGGGCTTTTGGCTTCGAGCTCGCGCCAGCGCGCGACGGCGGCGCGGCTGTCGCCGCTCTGCGCGTCGTGCAGGCCGAGATAGTAGATGGCACGTGCATCGCCCGGCTGGAGGGCGGCGGCCTTCCGGAAGGCGGCGACGGCGGCCTCCGTCACCGTGCCGTCGGCTTCGAGGGTCAGCGCCTCGCCCAGCGCCGATTGCGCCTCGGCATCGTCGGGCTGGGCGGCGGCGCGGTCCCGCGCCATCTTGACCAGGCGGGCGACGTCCATCGGCTCGGCTGTCTGCGAGGGTCGCGTCGCGCCGGTGATGGCGGGTGCCGCCGGCAGGCCCGGCCGACCGAGGTGCAGATAAAGCCCGAGCGCCAGCAGCGGGATCGCGAGCGCGAGCGCCGGCGACAGGATCTTGTGCAGCACGTTGTCGGCCGGAGCGATCGTCAGCCTGGTGGCTGTCTGATCGCCCGCGGCAAGCGCGCGGCGTTCGATCTCGAGACGGGCCGCGGCGGCGTCGCTCTCGGCAATCGCGCCGACCGCGCGCTCGCGCTCGATCTCGTCGAGCTGGTCGCGATAGATCGCCAGCTCGCCGTCGAGCCGACCGGCTGAGCGGCGCGGCGCGCGCAGCAGCGGGATCAGCAGCACGCCAACCGTGGCCGTGGCGAGAAGCGCGAGGGCGAATTCCAGCATCAGGGCTTCAGCAACGCGTCGAGGCGCTGGCGTTCCTCTGCGCTGAGCGGCTGCGGTGGCGTCACGATGCGCCGCGTGCGGCGGCGTGCGGCGATCAGCAGGGCGCCACCGGCGACGATCAGCAGAAGCGGGCCGCCGAGCCACAGCACCAGCGTGCCGGCCTTGAAGGGCGGCTTCAGCAACACGTAGTCGCCGTAGCGCGCCACCATGTAGGCGAACACTTGGTCGTCGCTGTCGCCGGCCGCCAGGCGCTCGCGCACGGCGCGGCGCATATCGCGCGCCATCTCGGCCGACGAATCGTCGATCGACTGGTTCTGGCAGACGACGCAGCGCAAGGCCTGGCCGATCGTTCGCGCGCGCGCTTCGAGCGCCGAATCCTTCAGAATCTCGGTCGGCTCGACGGCCAGGCAGGCGCCGATGAAGAGCACGAACGCCAGGACGAAGGCGCCCAGCGCCGGGGGAGACGGCAACCTCACTTCGTCCCCTTGAGGAACGGCAGGATCGAGTCGGTGAGGTCGCGCTCGGTGATGGGCCCGCGGAAGTGCAGGCGCACGATGCCGTTGCCGTCAATGGCATAGGTTTCCGGCACGCCGCTCAGGCCCCAGTCGAGGCCCGTCTTGCCCTCGAGATCGAGGCCGGCCGTCTTGAAGGGATCGCCCAGGCGCTTCAGCCACGCGGTGGCGTCCTCGCGTTTGTTCTTCCAGGCGACGCCGATGATGGCCGCGCCCTCGCGGTCCCGGAGCCGCATGAACAGCGGGTGCTCGGCCAGGCAGGGTGCGCACCAGCTCGCGAAGAAATTCACCAGCACGGGCTTGCCGGTCCTGAGCATCGCGTCGTCGAGCGGCGGCTCTCCCGGCGCAATCGCCGGCAGGTCGAGGCGCGGCGCCGGACGGCCGATCATGACCGAGCCGATCGAGGCGGGATCGCGCCCGGCCAGCAAGGACCAGGCGAAGAAGCCGGTCATCAGCGCCAAGGTCAGCAGCGGCAGCAGGAACAGGAGACGGCGGCTCATGAGCGTACCGTTGCAGGCCGCAGACGCGAGGGTGCGCCGATCCGCAGGCGGCGATCCGACAGCGAGACGAAGCCGCCGAAGGCGCACAGGGCGGCGCCCAGCCAAATCCAGGGCGCCAGCGGATTGAGGTAGAGGCGAATCACCCAGCCCGCTGTCGCATCGCCCTCGCCGAGCGTGGCGTAGAAATCGCGCAGCAGGTTGGTCTGGATGGCGGTCTCGGCGACTTGGCGGCGCTGCACCACGAACAGGCGACGCTCGGGCTGCAGGATCGTGTAGGGCCTGCCGTCCAGGGTGACGGCGAGCGTCGCGCGTTCGGCGACGTAGTTCGGGCCCTGCACGGTCTCGACCCGCTGCAGCGTCACCTGGTAGCCGGCGAAGCTCATCGTCTCGCCGGTCTTCACGGTGCGGATCAGCTCGCTGTGCCACGCCGCCGTTGCCACGGCGCCCAGCACGACGAAGCCCAGCGCGGAGTGCGAGATCGTCATGCCGAGGCTGGCGCGCGGCGTCGCCCTGAGCCGGCGCAGCGAGTCGGCAAGCGGCGCGCGGCCGAGCCGCAGGCGCTGCGCCAGCTCGACCAGGCTGCCGGCGATCAGCCAGACGCCGAAGCCGAAGGCGATCGCCGCCAGGGCGGAGCGGCTGTCGACGACGATGGCGGCGACGATCGCGGCGATCACCGCGACGACGAACGCCAGCCTGAGGTGCATCAGGGCGGGCCACAGCTCGGCGCGCTTCCAGCCGAGGAACGGACCGACGCAGAGCGCGGCGAACAGGGGCGCGCAGATCGGCACGAAGGTGGCATTGAAGAACGGCGGTCCGACCGACACCTTGGCGCCGGTCAGCAGGTCGAGAAACAATGGGTAGAGCGTACCCAGCAGCACCGTGGCGGCGAGCGTGCACAGCAGGAGGTTGTTCAGGATCAGCGCGCCCTCGCGGCTGATCGGCTGGAACAGGCCGCCGCCTTGCAGGCTGGGCGCCCGCCAAGCGTAGAGTGCCAGGCCGCCGCCGGTCACCGCGATCAGGAAGCCCAGGATGTAGAGGCCGCGCGCCGGGTCCTGGGCGAAGGCATGCACCGAGGTGAGCACGCCTGAGCGCACCAGGAAGGTGCCGAGCAGCGACAGCGAGAAGGCCAGGATGGCCAGCAGGACGGTCCAGCTCTTCAGCGCGTCGCGCTTCTCGACGACGATCGCCGAGTGCAGCAGCGCGGTGCCGGCGAGCCACGGCATCAACGAGGCGTTCTCGACCGGGTCCCAGAACCAGAAGCCGCCCCAGCCGAGAATGTAGTAGGCCCACCAGCTGCCGAGTGCGATGCCGAGCGTCAGGAAGCACCACGCCGCCAAGGTCCACGGCCGCACCCAGCGCGCCCAGGCCGGATCGACACGGCCCTCGAGCAGCGCGGCAATGGCGAAGGCATAGGTCACCGAGAAGCCGACATAGCCGAGATAGAGCAGCGGCGGGTGGAAGGCGAGGCCGGGATCCTGCAAGAGCGGGTTGAGGCCGTTGCCGTCCGGCGGCGCCGGCAAGAGGCGCTCGAACGGGTTGGAGGTGAAGATCAGGAAGGCGAGGAAGCCGACGCCGATCAGCCCCTGCACCGCCAGCACACGGCTGCGCAGCGTGTCGGGCAGCGTGCTGCCGAAGATCGCCACCGCGGCGCCGAACAGCGCCAGGATCAGCGCCCACAGGAGCATGCTGCCCTCGTGGTTTCCCCACACGCCGGAGATCTTGTAGAGCAGCGGCTTGGCCGAATGCGAGTTGGCGACGACGTTGGCCACCGAGAAGTCCGATGTCACGTAGGCCTGCGTCAGCGATCCGAACGCCAGGATGACCAGGAAGGCCTGCGTCAGGGCAGCGGTGCGGCCGAGCGCCATCAGGCGCTGATCGCCCTGCGCGGCGCCGAGCAGCGGCAGGCTGCCCTGCACGAGCGCGACGCACAGCGCCAGAATCAGCGCGAAATGGCCGACTTCAGGAATCACGAGCGCAGCTCCACCGCGCGCGTCACTTCTTGTCCTTCCACTGCCCGGCCTCCTTGATGGCCTTGGCGACCTCGGGCGGCATGTAGTTCTCGTCGTGCTTGGCCAGGACCTCGCGGGCGACGAACACGCCGTCGGCCCGCAGGACGCCTTCGGCGATCACGCCCTGGCCTTCGCGGAACAGGTCCGGCAACAGGCCGCGATAGACGACAGAGATGGTCTTCTGTGTGTCGGTGACCGTGAAGCGCACTTCCTCGCCGTTCTTCTGCACGCTGCCCGCCTCGACCAGTCCGCCCAGGCGGAAGCGGCGATCGGGGGCGATGCCTTTCTCGGCCACCTGCGAGGGCGAATAGAAGAATACCAGATTGTCGTTCAACGCGGTCAGCACGAGCGTGGCGGCGGCGCCCAGCACCGCCAGCGACCCGACCAGCAACCACAGGCGGCGGCGCTTGGGGATCACGAGGTCGCTCCCGCGCGCTGCCGCTCGAGGCCGCGGCGCGCCAGCTCGCGACGCACGCGGCGGCGTGCGCTCAGTGAGGCGATGGTGAGCCCCCCCAGGATCACCAGCACCGCCAGGTAGGCGGACAGGATGAAGACCGCGTAGCTGCTCATGCGGCCTGATCCGCGATCTCGAGGCGGCGGCGATCGATCTCGGTCTCGGTGCGCACCAGCACCAACAGGATGAACAGCAGGGTGAAGGCAGCCGCCATCCACAGCAGCGGCATGAGGATGGTGGGATGTATGGCCGGCCCGCTGAGCTTGGCGACTGACGCCGGCTGGTGCAGCGTGTTCCACCAATCGACCGAGAACTTGATGATCGGCAAGTTGATTGCGCCGGCCAGCGCCAGGATGGCGGCCGAGCGATCACCGCGCTCGCTGTCGTCGAAGGCGTGCGTCAGCGCGATGTGGCCGAGATAGAGGAAGAACAGCAGCAGCATCGACGTCAGCCGCGCGTCCCACACCCAGTAGGTACCCCACATCGGCCGGCCCCACAGTGAGCCGGTGAGCAGGCAGGTGAGCGCGAAGCAGGCGCCGACCGGCGCCGCGCCGCGCGCCATCAGCGCGGCCAGGGGATGGCGCCACACCAGCAAGGCCGCCCCCAGCGCCGCGAGCAAGGCATAGCCGGCCATCGACAGCCAGGCGGACGGCACATGCACGAACATGATGCGCACGGTCTCGCCCTGCTGATAATCGGGCGGCGAGCCCAGCAGGGCAAGGTAGAGGCCGATCCCCAGGCACAGCACCGTGGCCAGCGTCAGGCCTGGCAGGACGCGCTGGCTGAAGCGGCGAAAGCGCGCCGGGTTGGCAAGGAAATGGAGGTCGACCATCGGGGATTGGTTTCCGTTCCGCCGGCGATTTTGTCTATTCGCCAGCCTGCCGCAAGGCCGCCGCCATGGCCCACGGCGTCGTCGCCAGCGCCACCAGGGCGAGCGCCGCCAGCACCAGCAGGGGTGCGGCAAAGTCGTCGCCGGTCGCCAGCATCTCGATCGCGCTGGTGCCGAAGATCAGCGTCGGCACGCAGAGCGGCAAGGCGAGCAGGGCCAGCAAAGCCCCGCCCCGCCGGGCTCCGAGCGTCAGCGCCGCGGCAAGGCCGCCGATCAGCGACAAGGTGGGCGTGCCGATCAGCAAGGTCGCCGACAGGCCGAGAAGCGTGGTGCCGGCGTGGCCGAAGGCGACACCCAGGACGGGCGCCAGGGCCGCCAACGGCAGGCCGGTCACAATCCAGTGAGACAGGCACTTGGCGAGTGCGGCAAGCTCGAGCGGCCACGGCGCCAGCAACAGCAAGTCGAGAGTCCCGTCTTCGTAATCGGCCGCGAACAGGCGCTCGAGCGAGAGCAGCGAGGCGAACAGCGCGGCGCACCACAGCACGCCGGCGGCGATGCGTGCCAACAGGTTGGTCTCCGGCCCGATGCCGAGGGGGAACAGGGACGTCGCGACGACGAAGAAGGCCAGCACGACCGCGACGTCGCCCGGCCGTCGCCACACCAGTTGCAGGTCGCGGACGACCAGGGCCACGAAACCGCTCATGGGGAACCCCAAGCGGGAGTGGCCCGCCCGGGAGCGTTCAGCTCGAGGCTGCGGCCTCGGGCCAACCCCAGCGGCGCATGGGTGGCGACAATGGCGAGGCCGCCAGCGTCGAGATGAGCCTGCAAGACGGCATGAAAGGCCTGCTGCGCCGGCTGGTCCAGGGCATTCAAGGGCTCGTCGAGCAGCCACACGGGCGCCTGCGCGAGTAGGACGCGGGCAAGCGCCGTCCGTCGCCGCTGGCCGGCCGACAGGCTGCGGACGGCGCGGGACGCCAGCGCCGGCAGATCGAACGCGACCAGGGCGCTGTCGACGCGATCCTCGGCCGGCGCTGCGCCGCGCAGACGCTCCGCGGCCAGCAGGTTCTCGCGGACGGAAAAGTCGCCCTTGAGGCCGTCGAGATGGCCGAGCCAAGCCACCTTGCGGCGCCAGTCCTCCGGCTCGCGCCTGATGTCGGCCGCCTGCCAGCGGATGACGCCTGTGTCCGCGCGGACCAGCAGGGCGAGGGCGCGCAACAGGGTGGTCTTGCCGCTGCCATTGCGGCCAAGCAACGTCAGGAGCTCGCCCTTGCCCATCGCAAATGACAGATGATCGAAAACCCCGCGGCCGCCGCGGCGGCAGGCGAGGTCGGAAACTTCCAGGATCGGGACACCAGGCTCGACCACCATGACAGGTCGTCCTAGCATGCGACAAAGAAAAAGGCCGTCCTCTCGGGGGAGAGTGAGAGGACGGCCCAAGCGCCTCCGAGGAGGCTAGAACGTGGTTTTGGGGGGACCACGTTCGGGGGAGATACAGCCCGAACATGGAAACCCTGCATGGCCGTCGCTAGTCCCAATTGGGGCGGAAGTGTGATTTTTTAGTCACACCAGATGTAGATAGCAGCGTGTGCGATCGCCGCGACCTGTGCCGATTTAGCTGCCCCTGTGCTCGCCCTTTGAGCATTTGTGCGCATGTGCGAAGCGCAGGCGCAACAATTGAACAGGCAGCGGCTCTTTTTCTTCCGGACCGCGAGCGTCTCGCTCGCGGTCCGGAAGAAATGAGTTGGTCACGCGTAGGGATCGGCGGCGTCGCGCATGCCGTCGCCTAGGAACTGGTAGGCCAGGATCACCAGGATCACCGGCACGACCGGGAACATCAGCCACCAGTTCACCGCCACGACATTGATGTCGGTGGCCTCGTTCAGCAGGACGCCCCACGACGTGATCGGCGGGCGCAGGCCGAGGCCCAGGAAGGAGAGCGCCGTCTCGGCCAGGATCATCGACGGGATGGAGAGCGTGGCCGAGGCGATCAGATGGCTCATGAAGCCGGGCAGCAAATGGCGCCCGATGATGCGGCCCGGCTTGGCACCCATCATCTGCGCCGCCGCGGCGTAGTCCTCCTCGCGCAGCGACAGGAGCTTGGAGCGGACGGCGCGGCCCAGCCCCGGCCAGTCGAGCAGGGCCAGGATGATGGTGATCCCGAAATAGACCAGCAGCGGTGACCAGGTCACCGGCAGCGCCGCCGACAGGGCCAGCCACAATGGCAGATGGGGGAAGCTCTTGATGATCTCGGTGATGCGCTGGACGACGTTGTCGACCCAGCCGCCGTAGTAGCCGGCGAGGCCGCCCAGGACCAGCGCCAGGGCAAACGACAGGGTGATGCCGATCAGGCCGATGGTGAGCGAGATGCGTGCTGCGTAAACGATGCGGCTGAACATGTCGCGGCCCAGCCGGTCCGTGCCGAGCAGGAACAATTGTCCACCCTCGGGCGGACAGAAGAAATGGAAACGCCCCTCGATCAGGTCCATAAATTCGTAGCGGTCGCCTAGGCAGAAGAAGCGGATCTGTTGCGGCCTGGTGGGATCGGGCGTGTAGACGCGCTGCAAGGTCTCCGGGTCGCGTGTCGTCTTCAGCCCGTAGACGAACGGCCCGAGGAAGCTGCCTTCGTGGAACAGATGGACCTGCTGCGGCGGCGCGAAGATGTAGGCCGAATGGCGGGTCTGCAGATCGTACGGCGCGATGAATTCGCTGAGCAGAGTCGAGGCGTACATCAGCAGCAGGAAGATCAGCGACACGACCGCCGGCTTGTGGCGGCGGAAGCGCCACCACATCAGCTTCCACTGGCCCGCCATGTAATAGCGTTCCTGCTCGGCGGTCAGGCGCTCGGAGACGTAGGGATCCCACGGCTCGCGATTGACGAAGTGCGGCGATTTGGCCCGCGGGGCGGCGGCAGGGGGCGTCGACGTGCGGTCGGTCATGTCACTTCTCCGACGTCGCGCCGAAGCGGATGCGCGGATCGAGCGCCGCCAGCGCCAGGTCGGAGATCAGCATGCCGATCACCGTGAGCGTTGCCACGAACAGCAGGAACGTGGCGGCCAGATTGACGTCCTGGGTTTTCAGCGCGCCCAGCAACATCGGTCCGGTGGTCGGCAGCGACAGCACGACCGAAACGATCACCGAGCCCGAGATGACGTCGGGGAGCAGACCGCCGATGTCGGCGACGAACGGATTGATGGCGTGGCGCAGCGGGTACTTGATCAGGAGCCGCATCGGCGGCAGGCCCTTGGCGCGGCCGGTGACGACGTATTGCTTCTGCAGCTCGTCGAGCAGGTTGGCGCGCAGGCGGCGGATCATGCCGGCGGTGCCCGACATGCCGATGACGATGACCGGGATGATCAGGTGCTGCAGGATCGACACCACCTTGCCCCAGCTCAGCGGTTGCTCGATGTACTCCGGGTCCATCAGGCCGCCGATCGACAGGCCGAAATAGACCTTGCCGACATAGAGCAGCACCAGCGCCAGCAGGAAGTTGGGCACCGACAGGCCGACGAAGCCGATGAACGAGGCGACATAGTCGCCGAGCTTGTACTGGTGGGTCGCGGCATAGACGCCGATGATGAACGAGGTGATCCAGATGAAGGCGATGGTCGCGGTTTCCATCACGATGGTGAGCGCCAGCCGCTCGCCGATCAGCGCGGAGACCGGCACCGTGTCCTGGCACGACAAGCCGAAATCCCAGCGGAAGATGCCAGCCACCCAGTGCAGGTAGCGGTACCACAACGGCTGATCGAGGCCGTAGAGCTGGCGCAGCTCGTCGGCGCGCCGCATCGCATCGGGATCGCCGCGCGCCAGCAACTCGTCGATCTGCGAGGTCACGCAGTCGCCCGGCGGCAGATCGATGATGAAGTAGACCAGGGCACTGATCACGAACAGGGTCGGGATCATCAGGAGAATGCGACGGGCGACGAAGCGAAGCATGGTCAGGCCCCTTCCCGCTCGAGGCGCACGTAGTGATTGGGCGACACCTCGGTCCACAGCACGCTGTTCTTGCCGGTGTCGCGGAACGGTTCCGGCCAGGCGCCGGGATCGGATGCCTTGCCTTCCAGCAGGGCGCCGAGATCGAGCCGGGCGTCGGGGTCGGGCATCGGCACGGCCGACAGCAGCGCCTTGGTGTAGGGGTGCAGCGGATTGCGGAACAGCTCGCCTGCCGGCGCCAGCTCGACCAGGCGGCCGGCGCACATCACGGCGATGCGGTCGGCGATGTAGTCGACCACGGCGAGGTTGTGCGAGATGAACAGGTAGGTGAGGCCGAGCTGCTTCTGCAGGTCCTTCAGGAGATTGAGGATCTGGGCCTGGATCGAGACGTCGAGCGCCGACACCGGCTCGTCGCAGATCACCATGTCGGGGCGCAGCGCCAGCGCGCGGGCGATGCCGATGCGCTGACGCTGGCCGCCCGAGAAGGAATGCGGGTAGCGGCTGAGATGGCGGCGGTCGAGCCCGACCATCTCCATCAGCTCGCTCACCATCTCGCGGCGATAGGCGTCGTCGCCGATCTTATGGATGATCAGCGGCTCGACCAGGATGTCGTAGACGGTCATGCGCGGGTTGAGCGAGCCGAACGGGTCCTGGAAGATGAATTGCAGCTTGGTGCGGAAGCGGTCGAGCTCGCCGCCGGCAAGCGACAGCACGTCGACCTTGTTGCCCCAATCGTCGTAGACGATGCGGCCGGCATCGTCGTTGGGATCGGCGTTGATGCCGCGCATGAGAATCTTGCTGAGGGTGGTCTTGCCGCAGCCCGATTCGCCGACCAGGCCGAGGCATTCGCCGCGCACCACGTCGAAGCTCACGTCGTTGACGGCGCGCACGGTGCGGGTCGTGCCGCCGCCCAGCAGCGATTCGAGAAAGGTGTCGGCCTTGCGGATACGGAAGGTCTTGGACAGATGGCGCACCTTCAGCACCGGCGCCTCGGGATTGAAGGTCGTGGTCGGCTTGGAGACGGCCTTCTCCTTCAGGAGATGGCCGGTCGCCGCGGTGATCTCGCGAATCGGCACCAGCCGCTCGCCGGGTTCCATGTCGAAGCGCGGCACGGCGTGCAGCAGCGCCTTGAGATAGGCGTGCTGCGGATCGCGGAAGATGGCGTGCAGGTCGCCCGATTCGACGACCTTGCCGCGATACATAACAACGACGTCGTCGGCGACATTTGCGACCACCCCGAGGTCGTGCGTGATCATCAGCAGGGCCATGCCGAGCTCGCTCTGCAGGTCCTTCATCAGGCGCAGGATCTGTGCCTGGATGGTGACGTCGAGCGCCGTCGTCGGCTCGTCGGCGATCAGCAGCGCCGGCCGGCAGACCAGCGCCATGGCGATCATGGCGCGCTGGCGCAGGCCACCGGACAATTCGAACGGATAGGTCCGCAGTGCGCGCTTGGGATCGGGAAAGCCGACCATGCGCAGCATGTCGATGGTCATGGCGTCGATCTGCTGGCGCGTCAGCTTGCGGCCGGAGCCTTCCAGCGCGTCGCTGATCTGCTCGCCCAGCCGGTGCATGGCGCTGAAATGGCCGCCATGCAGGGCGACCGCCTCGCCGATCTGGTCGCCCACCGTGTGCAGCGCCGACAGGGAGGTCATCGGCTCCTGGAAGATGATGGAGATCGAGCCGCCGCGGATCGTCCGCATCTCCGGTCCAGCGCGGTCGAGACGGGCGATGTCGATGGGACCGTCCGACGTGCGCGGATCGTTGAACAGGATGGAACCCTGGGGAATGGTCGCGGTGCGTGGCAGCAGGCCCATGATCGCCTGGCTGCACACCGACTTGCCCGATCCCGATTCGCCGACCAGGGCCAGCGTGCCGCCGGGCGGGATGGCGAAGGAAACGTTGTCGACGGCACGCAAGGTGCCTTCGTGGACTCCAAAATCGACCGTCAGTCCTTCGACGCGCAGCAGGTCCGTCATACCGTCAGTTCCTGGCCTGCCACGGAGATGCCCATCGCCCTGAGATTTGCCCGCGTTGCCTCGCTCAGTGTCAAGCCTGTGTCTCCTGCCGCATGTGCCGCCCGCTCGACGACATCGTGAAAGCCGTCGAGCGATGAATCGATCTTTACCGTCCGCCCGCCGGTCGAGCCAACAGCGAGCTGCATCCAGCCGTCGGAGCGGTCCCGCTTGGTCGAGAAATAGCTGAGCTTCAGCCGGTCGAGCCGGCGCCATTCGACGATGCCGCCGGCCGGGCCATCGGCGCACAAGGTGTCGGCGCCCAGCAGGTACCGGGTGTGATGACGCAGCGCGGTGCGCCCGAGGAAGAGGGCGAACAGGACGAAGCCGGCGGCCAGGAACAGGCCGAGCCAGCGATTGACGTCGATCAGCAGCAGCGGCCCGCCGCACAACAGCGCTCCAGCCGAGGCGCGCACGTAGTCGGCCCACAGCGTCTGGCGTGGATAGCGCAGATCGGCAGTGCTCAACCGCTTGCCTCCCCTGTCACGAACGAGGAGGTCGATACCGTCTCGGTCGTGAACAACGCGCGCGCCGGACTGATACGCAGACCCGGCAACATTGTTGCTCTTTGCCAGAGAGACCTTAGGAAATCCCAACCCTCGCCGTCCATCGCAAGATGATGACTAAGCACGCCCACCGGTTCGGCGGAAGCCGGCGGCGAAGCGGCGCGCGCACGTGTCAGTGCAGAAACCAGCAGGGCAAGGGCGGCCGATTCACCGACGAAGCCGCGGCTGCCTTTCCAGTCGATCAGATCGACATGAGTGTTGATCTCCAGCAGGCCTTGCACCGGCCGCGGCCGGCGGCGCCGGCCATAAGTCGACAGGCCCTTGAAGCCGATCTCAGGCAGCATGGGGACCAGCGTCGGCGCGATGCGGTTCCACGGCGGCACCATGACAGCCAACGCCTGGGCGCCGAACAGGCGTTCCAGCGCCAGCCAGCCGGTGCCGAGCTCGCCCAGCACCATCATGGCCGGCCGATGCAGTCCGAGCTCCATCTTCCTGTTCTCGCTCGCCAACGCATGATTGACGTGGGCGTAGCCGTGCTGGAGCACATCGACATCGGGCGCCGCGCTGAGGCGGGCGGCCAGCGCCGCCGTCGCCTGTGCCGGCACGACGGCGAGCGACAGGGACACCGCCCATTCCTGCCGGATCGCCAGCAGGCGCTCGAGCGCGGGGCCGACATCGACGGCATCGTCGTCGCGCCACCACACGACGCCGGTGCGGCCGGAGTCCGCCCAGAGCCGCGCCTCGTCGGCGAGCGCCTGCCAGCTAGCCATTGCCGCGACCTGCCAGCATTTGCCCGAGGGCGCGTGCCGTCGCCGCGCCGCCATCAGTGTCTACCAGCGGAAAGCCGCGGATCGATGGACCGGCCATCGCCCGGGCGACGGCGGCGGCGAGAGTGACTGCAGAGAGGGTGCCCGGCGTGACGACCGCCACCAGGCCGCGCTTGGCCAGCGCCTGGGCGCGGTCGACCTGCTCGGTCTCGCGCGCGGTTCCGAACGGCACGAGCACGGCGCGGTCGGCGTGGCGGACAGTTTCGATCACGGTGTTGTAGCCGGCCTGGCTGATCGACAGCGTTGCATTGTGCAACAACGCCGGAAAATCGGCACGCGCCGGCTCGACGATCAGTCCTTCATCGCGTGCCGCCTCGATCTGGTCGCGGTCGGCCGCAGGCATGTTTGGACCGATCAGCAGTCGCCAGGTCCGGTCGGCGAGCGCGCCCAGGTGCCGCGCGCCGATGGCGGCTTTAAGCAACGGGCCGCCAATGGCGCCGCCGCCGGCCGAGACCACGACCTCGCCGGTGCCTGCCGTCGTCGCGCCTTCGTGCGCCGAATTCCCTTCCATGACGTAACCCGTATAGCGTGCGCGCGCCGCCACGTTCGCCCAGGCGGGAAAGCTCTCCTCGAGACGTACGAGCGCCGGATCGGCATGGATCAACAGCGCATCGAAGTCGGCGAAAGTCTCGACCGACTCCGCGACCCGCTGCGGCGAGGCCGAGCGGCGCACCACGTCGCGCAGCGACGACACGATCAGGGGACGCGGGCGCAGCGCCTTCGCTGCCGCGATCAGCGGCACCAGCTCGAAGCGCAGCTGGGTGCGCCCGAACGGGAACTGCTCGGTGATGATGATGTCGGGGGATTCTCGCTGCAGCAGGTCGAGCAGTTGCCGGGCGCGGTCGGCCTGGAACGTCGAATCGATCGGTGTCCCGTCGAGCAGCGCCAGCTCTTTCAATCCTTCGTTGGCCGCCCGCAGCGGTGGCAATTGATGAAAGCGCACGCCGTCCAGCTTCAAATCGTCGAGCGGCGCGCCGCCGGACACCAACAGCACGTCGAAGCCGGCGGCCGTGAGCGCGCGGGCGAGCGTGGCCGCGCGCCGCAGGTGACCGATCCCCAGCAGGTGCTGGACATAGAAGAAGACCCGCACGGTCATGGCGCGCGCTCGAACGGCACGTTGAGGCGATCGACGGCGACCCTGCCGTCGCCCCGGGCCACGAAGAAATGGACGCACCGCCAGTCGAGCTTTTCCGGTGGGCGCCCCGCCATGTCCCAGCCGGTGGCGAGCGCGAACAGGGCGCGTATCGCCGCCTTGTGCGAGACCGCGACCACGGGGATACCCTGCCCGGCAATCCTCGCCGACCAGCTCTTGAGGCGGGCCATGACCATGCGTGGCGATTCTCCGCCCGGCGGCAGGAAGTCGAGGCCGCGGCGCTCGGCGTCGAGGAACATTTCGCCGACCGTGGCGCGCAACTGCGCCACCGTGGCGCCTTCCCAGGCGCCGAAGCTCATCTCGCGCAGCGCCGGATCGATGGTGATGGCGGCCGCCGGTCGCAGGAGCTCGGCGGTGCGCCGCGCGCGCTGCAGGGGGCTGCTGAGGCGCTGCCAGCCGTCGGCCGGCGCGGGCAGGCGCCAGCAGCGCGCGTCCGCCTCGCCGGTTTCGTTCAGGGGCGTGTCGGTCAGGCCCTGCAGGCGGCGCTGCTGGTTCCACGCCGTCGTGGCGTGCCGCAGGATAGCGAATGGCACGCCGGTCATGACAGCCGCCGCAAGGCGGCCGCAAGCGCGCGGACCGCCACGCGCTCGTCGTGCAGCGCGGCGATGCGATGGCGGGCGGCCGCGGCCAGGCGCGCTCGCTGGCCGGGCGTGTCGAGCAGGCGCGCCACGGCATCGGCGAAGGCCGGAGCGTCGCCGACCGGCGTCAGCAGGCCGGTGACCTCGTGCGCCACGACGGCCGGTACGCCACCGGTGCGGCCGGCGACCACGGGCAGGCCGGCCGCCTGGGCTTCGAGAAACGCCATGCCGTAGGCTTCGTTGATTGCCGGCCAGAGGTAAAGGTCGGCCACGGCATAGATTTTCGGCAGATGGTCGCGGGCGATCGCGCCGGCGAACTGTACACGCTCGCCGAGCGGCGCCATGGCCGCCTCGACCTCGCCGCGCGCCGGCCCGTCGCCGACCAGCACGGCGCGCCACGACCGGTCCTTCAGCAAGGTGAGCGCCCGGGCGAGGACACGGTACGAGTCGAGCTTGTCGCGCTGGCGCATCATGCCGACGGCCAGCAGCACCGGTGGGTCGTTGGCCGGCCGCCCCGGGCAGGCGGCATTGAATTGGCGCGTGTCGAGGAAGGGCGGCAGCCGCACCTGGTGTCCGCCCGGCCGCAGCCGCGCCTTCACGCCGGCGACGTCGCGCGGATTGACCGTCAGGACGAGATCGGCCGCCATGAGGGCGCGCTCGACAGCGCGATGGCCGAGCCGGGTCGCCCCGTAGGCGCGGCGCGGCGCGTGCGAGGCCTCGGCGATCACGTAGGGGATGTCGAGCGCCCGCGTGACCGCGGGGCCCAGCCAGTCGGGCTTGCGGTAGTAGCAATGGTAGGTGAACCAGAGATCGAAGCGCTCGGGATGGCCGACCGGCAAGCCTCGCCAGCGGGCGATCAGGCGCGCCGCCTGCGCCCGTGCCCGGCGCTCCAGCGCGAGATGGGCGCTGGCCGGTGGTACCCCTGATGCAATGCGGCTTGCCGCCGGCATGATCACGTGATGACCGAGCTGGCTCAGCAGGCGGGCGAACCCGCGCGCCATCTCGCGATCACCCGAGGGAGTGGGGCTGTCCGGCGGCTTGAGTGGCGTGTGCAACAGCACGCGCATAGGATTCACTCCGCGGCGCGCACGTCGGCCGGCGGTTCCTGACCAAGCGCCTTGGCGATCCAGTCGACGCCCGCGTCGTAGGAAAAGCGCGTTCGCACGGTCTCGCCGGCGCGTAGCGCCAGGCTTCGACGCAGGTCGGGATTGCCGATCAGCCGGGCCATGGCCGCGGCCAGCGCGTCGGGCGCGCCTGGCGGCACCAGCAGGCCATTGTTGCCGTCGGTGATGAACTCGCCGATTGCGGCGGCTCGGGTCGAGACGAGGGCAAGGCCCTGGTGCGCAGCTTCCATCAGCACGTTCGGCAACCCGTCCTGGTCGCCGTCGGCCGCTGTCTTGCTGGCCAGGACGAACAGGTCGGCCCGGGCAAGGGCAGCGAAGACGCCTTTTTGCGGTTGCGCGCCGTGCCAGGTGCAGCGCGCGGCAATGCCCAGCCGGTTGGCGTGCGCTTTCAGCGCCTCGGAAAGCTCGCCCGCGCCGATATGCTCGAAGCGCCAGTGCAGCCCGGCCGGCAGCCTGGCCAGCGCCTCGAGCAGATCGTCGTAGCCCTTCTTCTCGACCTTGCGGCCGACCGACAGGATGATCACCGGGTTCGCCCCATCAGCGCCGTCGCGCCGCGGTCGCGCGATCGGCGGCGGCGGCAGATGGGCAAGGTCGAGCCCGTGATAGACGAGTTTCAGGCGTTCGGGATCAGGGGCCAGCGCCTGCAGGCGCTCGAGACCCAACCGGGTGCAGGTCACCAGCCACGCGCAGTCGGCAAGCTTGTCCTCGATCTCCCGGGGTGCGCTGGTCCAGATGTCCTTGGCATGCGCCGAGACGCTCCACGGCAGGCTACGCATGGTCGCCGCGTAACGGGCCACCGACGAGGGCGTGTGCAGGAAATGAGCATACAGGCGTTCGATCGACGATGGCAGCTCGGCCGCCAGCACCAAGGCCTGGCCCCAGCGCCGGATTCGGTTGGCGCTCGGGTCGCGCCGCAGATCGGCCAGGAATTTGCGCCGCGCCGCCGGATAGCCCGGCAGGCGCCGCGCTGCGGCCCAGCCCGCCAGGACGCGGCGCGGGTCGTCCTTGAGATATTCGGGCAGGTAGACCGTGCGGGCGGCCACGCGGTCGTGCACCGGGTGGCGGGCCTTGTCAGTCGGTCGCCGTAGCGACCAGATTTCCAGGGCCACGCCGCGCGCCTCGAGGCCGGCGATCTCCTGGGCGATGAAGGTCTCGGACAGGCGCGGCCAGCCCTTCAGGACGACGGCGACACGCGCCTGCGACGGTACCGTCATCGAACGACGATCCATCATCAACCGACCAGATGATCAGGTCCTGGCGCGCGCCGATGGCGGCGCGGCAACCGGATCGGCATTGGCGTCCGCGACGTCGAGCGGGGCCGGGCCACGATGGGGGTGGGCCAGGCGCTTGGCGACCAGACGCCACACGTTGCCCAGGCCGTCGAGCAGGCCCGGTACCACGACGTCGCTCGGCAGGCCCTGCTGCGGCAGCTGCCGCAGCGCCGTTGCCATGGCGTGCGGATCGCGGCCGTGGTCGGCGTCGAGCATCTCGATCAGGCCGACATTGCGCGCCGCCCGGGCGCGGATGAACTGCTCGAGGCGGGGCCTGGTGCGCGGCACGATGATGGCCTTCTTGTCGAAGGACAGGATCTCGCAGAACGTGTTGTAGCCGCCCATCGCCACCACGCCGGCGGCGCGCTGCATCAGGGCGCCGAGGTTGTTGGTGAAGGTCAGGGTGCGGATATTGGGGAACCGGGCGGCGCGCTCCTTGAAGGCCTCGCGCTCGGCGGCCGACATGAACGGGCCGAACACGATCACCGCCCCGTAGGGGATGTGCGGATCGTTCTCGTAGGCCGCCAGCACCCAGTCGACCAGATCGGCGCCATCGCCGCCGCCACCCGGCGTGACCAGGATGAACGGCCCGTCGATCTCCTCGATCTCGTGCGGGATGTCGGCATGCAGCGGCAGGTCGCGCCGCAAATAGCCGGTATAGACCATCTTGTGCCGCACCGAGGGGGGCACCTGGATGCCGGTCAGCGGCTTGTTGATCTGCGGCAGGCCGTAAATCCAGATCTCGTCGTAGAGATCGCGCAGGGCCGGCACGACGTTCTTGCGCTGCCATTCCTGGGCCAGGGCCGCCGGGTCGTCCATGACGTCGCGCAGGCCGAGCACCAACGGAGTGCCGCGCTCCTTCAGGAGCTTGAGTGCCGGGACGACCTCGCCGCGCAGACCGAGCGGCTCCTTGTCGACGATGAACAGGTCGGGCCGGTAGATGTCGGCGGTGTCGCGGATGATGCGGGTGCGCATCTCCAGCGTGTGCTCGACGCCGACCCGCAGGTTGGCCGAGTCGTAGTCTCCGGTCTCGATCTTCACCACGCCCGGAATGCGCACGAAGTCGATGCCGGAGCGGAATTCGTAGGACCCGATCACCGGCGAGCCGGACAGGATCAGGACCGACAGGGAGTGGTCGGCCTGGACGATGGCATTGGCGATGGTCCGGCAACGACTCACATGGCCAAGTCCGAACGAGTCGTGGCTATAGAGCAGCACACGCTTTGATCGGCTGCTGTTCGGCATGCGGTCTGTCTCCCCCGTTGCCGAAGCGCCTCCTGCCCCAGCCGGTGAATTTCGCGGCGACTATGCCATAACCCGGCGGGCCGGCAAATCGCTGCCGCGAACACAAAAAATCTAATGTAATCAAGGCACTGATAGAATATAGGTTAAGTGGGGACGGCTCCGGCAACGCGGATTCCGATGCAGCGAAATCTGTTCACATACATCTGGCGGCACAGCAGGCCCGAGCAGGTCGTCATCCTGGCCTTGGTCGTCCTGGCACAGATTTTCTATTTCATGTCGCTCACCGTGCCGAAGTCGGTCATCAATAACGGCATCCAGGGCAACGCATTCAAGAACTCCAAGACGATCCCGTTCCTGGTCTGGGAGTTCGATCTGTCGGCCATCCTGCCGGGCAAGGTGGTTCGCCTGTTCGACGGCTTCCAGGTCGACCAGCTTCAGTACCTGGTCGTCATGAGCTTCGTCTTCCTGGGCGCGGTCATCGTCAACGGCCAGTTCAAGAAGGTCATCAATACCCAGAAGGGCCGCATGGGCGAGCGCATGCTGCGCCGTCTGCGCTACGAGCTCTACGATCGCATCCTGCGCTTCCCAGCCGCCCACTTCCGCAAGGTCAAGCAGGCCGAGCTCGCCACCATGATCAAGGACGAGGTCGAGCCGCTTGGCGGCTTCATCGGCGACGCGTTCGTGCAGCCGATGTTCTTGGGCGGCCAGGCGCTGACCGCGATCATCTTCATCGTCCTGCAGAACTGGCTGCTCGGCATCGTCGTCGTGGTGCTGCTGGGCGTGCAGATGGTCATCATCCCGCGGCTGCGCAAACCGGTCCTGGTGCTGGGCCGGCAGCGCCAGATCTCGGCGCGCCAGCTGGCCGGCCGCATCGCCGAAACCGCCGACGGCTACAGCGAGATCCACGTCCACGGCGCGGCCAACTTCGAGCGGGCCGACATCTCCGACCGGCTCGGCCGCATCTTCAAGATCCGGTTCGATCTCTACCAGAAGAAGTTTGTCGCCAAGTTCTGGAACAATATCCTGTCCCAGGCGACGCCCTTCGCCATCTACCTGATCGGCGGCTATTTCGCGATCACCGGCCAGATGGACGTCGGCGCCGTGGTCGGCGTGCTGCTCGCCTACAAGGATCTCCCCTCGCCGATCAAGGAGCTGATCGACTGGGACCAGCAGCGCCAGGATGTGCAGATCAAGTACGAGCAGGTGATCGACCAGTTCCAGCCCGAGGGCATGATGCCCGAGGAGCTGCAGGCGATCCCCGACGGTCCGCCGCCGCCCCTCGGCCGCGAGCTGGCCCTCGCCGGCGTCACCGTGTCGGAGGATGGGCGCGTGAAGCAGCTCGACAGCGTTTCCCTCGTCGTGCCGACCTGCGGCAGGATGGCGGTGATCGGCCAGTCGAGCTCGGGCAAGGACGTCCTGGGCCAGGTGCTGGCCCGCGTCATGCTGCCCAGTGCCGGCTCGATCAAGATCGACGGCAACGACTTCTTCCGCATCCCCGAGTACGTGCTGGGCTCGCGCACCTCGTATATCGGCCAGGAAACCTACCTGTTCCCGCTGTCGGTGCGCGACAACCTGCTGTTCGGGCTCAAGAACCGGCCGGTGACGCCGGCCACCTACGACGACGCATCGCGCGCCTTGCGCGAGGCTTTCTGGAAGGAATCGGTGCGCGCCGGCAATCCCGCGCTCGACCCCAATGCCGACTGGATCGACTACGAGCTGGCCGGCGCTACCGGCCCGTCCGACCTGCTGCCGTGCATGGTCGAGGCGCTGAAGCAGGTCGAGCTCGACGAGGACATCTATTCGTACGGCCTGCGCGGGACGATCGATGCCGCTCAGCGCCCCGACCTTGCCGAGAAGATCCTCAAGGCCCGCCATGCCATGCACGGCCGGCTGCAGCAGGACGAGACCTATGCCGGGCTGGTCGAGACCTTCCGGGGCGACCGCTACAACCGGAACCTGTCGGTGGCGGAAAACCTGCTATTCGGCACGCCGCTCGGCAAGACCTTCGACGGCGACAACATCGCCGCCGACCCCTATGTCGAGTCGGTCCTGCAGGCGAACGGTCTGGTCCGGGATTTGCAGCGCATGGGCCTCGCCATCGCCGAGACCATGGTCGAGCTGTTCTCCGACCTCTCGCCCGACAACCCCTTGTTCGAGCAGTACAGTTTCATCTCCGCCGACGAGCTGCCCAATGTCCGTTTGCTGCTGCAGCGGCTCGGCGGCAAGGGCATCGAGGCGGTGCCCGAGAGCGACGGGCGGCGTCTCATGACCCTGCCGTTCCGCTATATCGAGGCGCGCCATCGCCTCGGCCTGATCGACGCGGCGATGGAGGACCGGCTGCTGGCAGCGCGGCGGGCGTTCGAGGAAGGCCTGCCGGCCAGCCTCCGGGAAGCCGTCGAGTTCTACGACTTCGACCGCTACAACAGCGCCGCTACCCTGCAGGACAACATCCTCTTCGGGCGCCTGGTCTACGGCCAGGCCCAGGCGGAGGCGCGGATCGGCACCCTGATCTCGGAAGTGCTGGCCGAGCTCGATTTGCGCAATTCGGTGATCGAGGTCGGCCTGGAGTACAATGTCGGCGTCGGCGGCAAGCGCCTGACGGCGACGCAGCGCCAAAAGCTCGGCATCGCCCGCGCGCTCATCAAGCGGCCACAATTGCTGATCGTAAATGAGGCGGTTGCGTCATTCGATGGTCGCACGCAGGATCGAATTCGGGACAATATTCTGGCGTCAGCGACGATGGGCGACCGCGGCGTGGTGTGGATCGCCAACCGGCCGACCCAGGCCGAACCGTTCGAGCAGATCGTCGTTATGCAAAATGGCAGGATCGCCGCCCAGGGGCCGCCCGCCGATCTGGCCGAACGGGGCGGATTGTATGCCGAGCTGATGGCGTCGGCCTGATGGCGTCGGCTCGAGGATGATCAGGAGAACACGATGAACCTCAATGAGGAAGTCGAACTGCTAAAGCGTGTACCGATCCTGTCCAAGATCGAGCCGGCCAAGCTGAAGCTGCTGGCCTTCACCAGCGAGCGCGTGAACTACGCCGAGGGCCAGGAAATCTGCCATCAGGGCGATCCCGGCGATGCCATGTTCGTGATCCTGGGTGGTGTGGCCGACGTGCTGATCAACTCCGACAAGGGCCAGATCCGCGTTGCCGAAATGACGAAGAACGACTTCTTTGGCGAGATCGCCATCCTGTGCGACGTGCCGCGCACCGCCACCATCAAGGCGCGTGAGCCGCTCAGCACGCTGAAGATTTCCAAGGACACGTTCTATCGCCTGGTGGCGGAGGTGCCACAGATGGCGATCGAGGTCATGCGCGAGCTCGCCCATCGCGTGGAGGACACCAACAAGAAGCTGCGCGAGGCGACGGCGAGGCAGGCAGCCTGACGGATCGCCGCCTGACGCCACGCCAATCGACCGTTCCAGAATGAGCCGGCTCGACAGCTTCATCGCGCGCATGCAGGCGCAGCGCGACTGCCTCAATTACCTGAAACCTGAGGTCGACGCGCTGCCGGGCCCGATCCTGGAGGTCGGCCTGGGTAACGGCCGCACCTACGACCATCTGCGCGATCTCTTCCCGGGCCGCGACATCTTCGTGTTCGAGCGCAAGGTGGCGGCCCATCCCGACTGCGTTCCGGCCGACAGCCACCTCTTCCTGGGCGACGCCCGCAAGTCGATCCCCGAAGCGGCCAGGCAGCTCGGCGCGCATGCCGCGCTGATTCACACCGATCTCGGCACGGGCGATCATGCGGCTAACATGGCAATGGGCAAATGGCTCGGCCCGGCGCTCGATACGCTGGCCGCCTCGGGCGGCTACATCCTGGCCAACCAGCCACTCGAGGTGGCGCGCTGGCGCCGTCTGCCCGCGCCGCCGGGCGTCCCGCCCGACCGTTATTTTCTCTATCGGGTCGGGTAACGGATCGCCGGCGCTTCTCGTGTCATCCTGAGCGCAGCGAAGGATCTCATCGCCAGAAGTTTTCAAAGTGCGTGTTAGCCAGGGCGATGAGGTCCTTCACTACGTTCAGGACGACGGAAACCTCGAAGATCTTAGCCGCGCGAGAAAAGCCGGAGCAGAACCAGCAGCACGATCGCGCCGATGACGGAGCCGATGAAGCCGGCTGCCTCGCCGGGTTGATAGAGGTGGAGCGCCTGGCCGCCGTAGGTCGCGATCACGGCGCCGACGATGCCGATCACGATCGTGACGATGATGCCGCGCGGATTGGGACCCGGCGTGATGACGCGGGCGAGCAGGCCCACCACCAGACCGATGATCAGGACGCCAAGGATCGTCGTCATATCTGTCTCCTCATACCTCGAACGTTGCCATCACCGGCACGTGGTCCGATGCCTTTTCCCAGTCGCGCGTATTGACCTCGATGCGATGGCCGGAGATCGCGCCCGCCAAGGCCGGAGAGGCAAGGATGTGGTCGAGCCGGCGTCCGCGATTGGAGGCGCGCCAGTCGTTGTTGCGGTAGCTCCACCACGAATAGAGCTTCTGGTCGGCCGGCACGAAGCGGCGCGGCACGTCGATCCAGTCTAGCGAGGCCATCAGGCCGCCGAACAGCTCGACCTCGATCGGCGTATGCGACACCACGGTGAGGAGCTGCCTGTGGTTCCACACATCGTGCTCAAGCGGCGCCACGTTGAGGTCGCCGACGGCGATTCGTCGTGAGCCCTTGGCCGCCGCCGAGGCCGGCTTGCGGTCGGCGAACCAGTGCGCCATCTCGCGGTAGAAATCGAGCTTGTGGGCGAACTTGTCGTTCCGGTCGGGGTCGGGCAGGTCGCCGCCCGCCGGGATGTAGAGATTGTCGAGCAGGATCGGATCGCCGCCGACATCGAGGGCGACCTCGATGTGCCGGCAATCCTCCTTGCCGCAGCGGTGATGGATGTGGTTCGCGGTGAACGGGACCTTGGAAAGGATCGCCACGCCATTGTAAGACTTCATGCCCTGGACCAGCCGATGCTTGTATCCCAGCCTTTCGAATGCCAAGTGCGGGAAATGCTCGTCCGGGCACTTGGTTTCCTGCAGGCAGAGAACATCCGGCCGGCGCAGCTTCAGATAGCGTCTGACGTTGTCGATCCTGAGACGGACCGAGTTGATGTTCCAGGTGGCGATGGAGAGAGTCATCGCCGGGCACTATAGACGATCCGGGCACGATCTCGATCTGGGAGAGCTGCGATGCAGATGGATGGCGAGGAAAGCAGCAATATCGAGGATCGCCGCGGCGACGGCGGCTATGCCGGAGGCGGCTTCGGTGGCGGTGGCTTCGGTGGAATTCCGATGGGCGGCGGTGGCGGCGGCCTGTTCAAGGGCGGCTTCGGGGTCATCGCCTTCATCGTCATCGCCCTGATCTTCGGCGCCGACCCGATGGCGCTGCTCGGCGGCGGCGGATCGAGCTCGAACCATGCGCCGACCCAAGAGCAATCCGCCAACCGGACGACGCGTCCGCCGGCCCAGTCCTCGCCGGGCGATCCCGAGGCGCAGTTCGTGTCGCGCGTCCTGAAGAGCACGGAAGATGTCTGGACCGGGCTGTTCCGCGACATGGGCCGGCGCTACGTCGATCCCAAGCTGGTGCTCTATCGCGATGCCACGCAGACCGCGTGCGGCGCCGGCCAGGCCGCCATGGGGCCGTTCTATTGCCCGGCCGACCAGCGCGTCTATCTCGATCTCTCGTTCTTCGACGACCTGGCGCGCCGCTTCCATGCGCCGGGCCAGTTCCCGCAGGCCTACGTCATCGCCCACGAGATCGGCCACCATGTGCAGAACCTGCTCGGCATCTCGGGCAAGGTCGAGAACATGCGTCAGAGCATGAGCAAGCGCGACGGCAATGCGCTGTCGGTGCGCACCGAGCTGCAGGCGGACTGCTTCGCCGGCGTGTGGGCCCACCATGCCGACCGGGCGCGCTCCGGCAAGATGATCGACGACCGCGACGTCGACCAGGCGCTGGCTGCCGCGGCAGCGATCGGCGATGACCGCCTGCAGCAGCAGGCGCGCGGCCGCGTCGTGCCCGACAGCTTCACCCACGGCTCGAGCGAGCAGCGCAAGCGCTGGTTCATGATCGGCCTCGACAGCGGCGATCCCAACAAGTGCGACACGTTCAGGGCGCAGCGGCTTTAGGGATCACCTGCCGGGATCGCGCCACCCACCCACCTCATGCTGAGGAGCGCGCGTAGCGAGCGTCTCGAAGCATGGGGCAACACGCACCTTCGCTGATCCTCATCCTTCGAGACGCCACGCTACGCGCGGCTCCTCAGGATGAGGTGTATTGGTTGGGGCTGCGTGAACGATGTCCGTCGATTGCATCCCCTGGTCGCCCGGCGATATCGTCCGTCGCCTGAAAGCGAGAGGAGCCGCCCATGCCTGACGGTCTGCCCAACGACGGCCTGGTGATCGTCGCCAAGCGCGATTGCCCGACCTGCGTGCTGGTCGAGCCGGTGATGCAGAGCCTCGATCGCGCCGGCGCCCTGGCGGTGGTGAGCCAGGACGATCCGGGCTTTCCCGCCGGCGTGCGCGCCGTGATCGACGATCGCGCGCTCGAGCGCTCGTTCCGGCTCGATGTCGAATCGGTGCCGACCCTGATCCGCTTCGCCGGCGGCCGCGAGGTCGAGCGCACCGTGGGCTGGGACCGCGCCGAATGGGTGCGTGTCGCCGGTGCCGCTGCCGCCGGCGACGGCCTGCCGGCGTGGCAGCCGGGCTGCGGCTCGCGCAGCGTCGAGCCCGGCGTGCGCGAGACGCTGATCGCGCGCTACGGCGATCCAGGGCTCAAGTCGCGGGCGATCGCGGTCGGCAACTGGGACGATCCGATGGAAGCCTGCTTCGAGCGCGGCTGGAGCGACGGGTTGCCGGTGGTGCCGCCGACCGACGAGCGCATCCTGCGCATGCTGGGCGGCACCGAGCGCAGGCCCGACGAGGTGGTCGGCCTGATCCCGCCCAATCTCGCGCCGTGCACGGTCGAGAAAGTCGCTATCAACGCCGTGATGGCGGGCTGCAAGCCGGAATACATGCCGGTGGTGCTGGGCGTGCTGGAGGCGGCGCTCGACCCGCTGTTCGTTCTGCACGGCCTGCTCTGCACGACGCATTTCTCCGGTCCGCTGGTGATCATCAACGGCCCGATCGCGCGCGCCATCGGCATGAACAGCGGCACCAATGCGCTGGGCCAGGGCAACCGCGCCAACGCCACCATCGGCCGCGCCCTGCAGCTCATCGTCCGCAATGTCGGCGGCGGCCTGCCCGGCGCCATCGATCGAGCGACGCTCGGCAATCCCGGCAAGTACACCTTCTGCTTCGCCGAGGACGAGTCCGATCCGGCGTGGGAGTCGCTGTCGGTGCGCCGCGGCATCGCGCCCGGCAAGAACGCCGTCACCCTGTTCCACGGCGAGGGCGTCAACGGCTTCATCGACCAGAAATCGCGCACCCCGGAAGAGCTGGTGCGCTCGCTGGCCATGGGCCTGTTCGGCGTCGGCCATCCCAAGCTGTGCGGCGCCGGCAACGCCGTGCTCGTGCTGTCGCCCGAGCATTACCTGATCTTCAAGGACGCCGGCTGGGATCGCCGGCGCATCGAGGACGCGTTGTTCCAGGCGCTGAAGCGGCCGGGCCGCGACGTGATCCGTGGCGCCCATGACGTCCCCGAGGGCATGCCGCCGTCGATGGCCGACAGGATGGTCGACAAATTCCAGCCCGACGGCCTTCTGATCGTTCGCGCCGGCGGCGCAGCCGGGCTATTCTCGGCCATCATCGGCGGCTGGCCCGGGCAGTCGGTTCGCGACGAATGCCAAGCCGTGACGCACGAGATCCGCTAGGGAGTTGTCGACGGCAGGATTGAAGCTCTTGGCGGGGGCGCGCCACTCCAGTGGCGCGCCCGCCGAGACCTCGCCGACGCGTCGCGCCCGGCTGGCGCCGCCTCCGTCACTCGATGGTCGCAGTGTTGCCCTGATGGACATCGGCAAAGCGCGCGGCGCCGAGTTCATCGATCGCCTCGAGGGCCATTTCAAGAAGGCCGGCATCGCCACCCGGCGCTATCGCAAGCCGACCAACACCAAGGTGGCGCCGACCGAGCTGTTGCAGAAGATTGCGGCGGAGAACCAGCTCGCGGTGATCGCCTTAAGCGATTGAGGATCCTGCACATCGTGCAGTCTGCACGACCTCAATAGCCTCGACGGCCGCGGCCTGCCCGGCGTCAACATCGTCACTACCGGCTTCGTCGAAGGCGTCGAAGCGCAAAGCGACTCGCTGGGCTTCGAGCCGGCCGTCGTCTACGTCCCGCATCCGATCCAGAACCGCACCAAGGCCGAGATCGAGGCAATCGCCGACCAGGCGTTCGACAAGGTCGTGGCGATGCTGCGCAGTCAGTAGGTTGGCGGCAGGCCGCCGTCGTATCGGCAGCGGCCTGCGTCATCGCCCCGGGAAGGACGTGGCTGCCGCCTGAAGCATCAGGCCACTTGTCAGCAGCGCGGCAGCCGGGGCGACGCAGAGCGCGGCAAACAACCAGCAACCGGCACTGATCACCTGGGCCGGCGTCGTCGCCGTGGCGAAGCCCGCGGCATTCACGATGACCATCGGGCCGAGGGCCATCGCCCGATGGGCCGCTGCTACGCTGGCCGACGCCGTCGGCAATGATTGCGCTCGGTCGCTCGCCGCTGGTCGATGCCGAGCTTGCCGCCGGCAGACTGGTCCGTCCGTTCGGCAAGAAGCTGGTCATGGCCGCGCCGCGCGTGCTCACCCTGGCGTGGGCTCCCGGGCACGCGTCGGATCAACGGTTTAACGAAGTAAGTGCTCCAATTGTGACGACACTTCTGTCATCCCGAAGTCAGGCGCTTGCGAAGCAAGCACCCGTAAGCGAGGGACCTTTCGCTGCCTTCGGATTTGCTCCTCAATCCCTCTCCGGCACCACCGCCGGATGGACCGTGGGATCGACTGGCCCCGGATCGGGTTGCGGCGGCCGCGGTGGGATCGGCTGCAGGAACTCCGCGACCGCGGCAGCCGTGGCGGCCGGATCCTCCTCCATCGGGTTGTGGCCGAGGTTATCGAAGACCACCAGCTTGGCGCCCTTGATGTCGCTTAGGAAGCGGCGAGCGTCGACCAGTGGCACCCAGCGATCCTTGCCACCCCACAAGATCAGAGTTGGCACGGTGAGGCGCTTGAGCGGTGTCGGGTCGAGCGGCGGCTGGGTGCGGGCGCGCAGCACCGTGGCCTCGCGATTGCCGGGGAAGCGCTGCAGCTCGGCGTAGCGCGTCACGCGCTCGGGTGTCACCATCGCCGGATCGGCGTAGGCCTCGGTGAGCGAACGCCGCACCAGCCTCACGGGCTTGAAGTAGATGCCGATGTCGCCGATCACGGGCAGGCGCGCGAGCCGCGTCGGCAACGGCGCTTCGGCGACGCGCGGATAGCCGGCCGCGTCGACCAGCACCAGCTGGCTCACCCGGTCGGGCCGCGTGGCGGCGAAGCTCCAGGCCACGGCGCCGCCCATCGAATGGCCGACCAGCACGAAGCGATCGAGGTTCAACGTGTCGACCAGCACCTCGACGAAATCGGCATAGGCCTCGATCGTATATTCCTCGCGCGGCCATATGCCGGTGAGGCCGTGGCCGGGCAGGTCGACGGTGATCAGGCGGGCCTTGTCGCCGAGCGCGTGCACCCAGCCTTCCCACATATGCAGCGAGCCCATCGAGCCGTGGATCAGCACCATCGGAATGCCGTCGCGGTTGCCCTGATCGCGGACATGGGCGTTGACGCCGCCGATATCGATGAAGCGCGACTCGTCGTTGCCGTAGCGCGCGATCAGCAGCTCGGGCGGCAACGAAGGCGAGTAGGCCCACAGGGCGACTCCTGCCAGGATGGACGCGGCAAGCAGCAGGATGATCGGCCAGCGTCGGCGCGACGCTGCGTCCTCAGGACGGCGCCCGGGCATGGCCGTCCTCATGGCCGGGGGCGACCGTTCTGAGATAGGGTTCGATGCCGCGCAGCCTGAGCTCCGGCACAGGTGACGGGTCGATGATCTTGAGCTCGATCAGGCGCGCCAGGATGGCCTTGTTGAGATCGTTGCTGACGACCAGGCGATGCTCGAGCCGGGCGACGAACACGAACAACTCGAAATCGAGACCGGCCGGATCGACCTTCACGAAGCGCACGATCGGCGCCGGCACGCGAAGCACGTTGGGATGGCCGAGCGCGGCCTCGCGCAGCATGCCTTCCATCATGGCGACGTCGGTGCCGAGGCCGACGGTGAGCTTGATCTCGATGCGGCTCGACGTGTCGGCATAGGTCCGGTTCACGACGGGGTTCTGCAGGAACATGCTGTTGGGCACGATCACGTGCGTGCGCTGGAAGGTCTCGATCTCGGTGGCGCGGATGTTGATGCGGCGCACGAACCCTTCGTGGCCGGATACCACCACCCAGTCGCCTGCCTTGATCGGTCGCTCGACCAGCAGGATGACGCCGGAGATGACGTTGTTGGCGATGTTCTGCAGGCCGAGGCCGATACCGACCGACAGCGCGCCCAGCACGATCGCGAGATTGGTGAAGTCGATGCCGAGGGCGCCGACGCCGATCAGCAGCGCCACCGCCACGCCGAGATAGTTCAGCCCGGCATCGATCGACTGGCGCAGCGGCAGGGGTGCATCGACGGTGGGCAGCACGCGTTCGCGCACCACGCTGCGCAGCAGTCGGGCCAAGGCGATGCAGACGCCGAAGGCGATGATGGAGATGCCGATATTGCTCAGGGAGATGGTGATGCCGCCGACCTTGACGCCGTGCAGCAGCCTGCTGATGCCGTCCATGACGGCGTCGGTGTCGACACCCCAGGCCGTCGGGATGCCGACGGACAGCAGCAGCACGAGGATCAGGTCGAACAGGAGGATGACGATGTGCTGGCCGCGCAGCGTGGCATCGGCCGGCAGGCCGAGGCGATGGCGCACCCATTGGCCGGGTCTCGTATCGGCCGCCGCCGCCGACTCGAGCAGCGCACTGACCACGCGATGCAGCAGCACGGCGACGGTGATCAGCAGGGCGGTCGTATAGACGGCATTGTGCAGATGTGCCGCCAGCGTGACGAAGCCGAGCAGGGCCAGGACGATCGGCAGCAGCACGAGAATGCTGAGCACCAGACGGGCGATCGACCACCAGGTCCCGCCGATCATGCCCGGCAGCTCGGACCCCTCCGGACGCGCGGCGTGCCAGGCACGCGTGGACAGGGCCGGCATGGTGAAGACTGCGACCAGTGTCGCCAGCACCAGCGCGCCGACCGATGTCAGGGCGTCGAAGTTCTCGCTGCTGCGTGCCAGCGCGACATAGAGGAAGTCGGCGCTGAGGACGACCGCGAAGAGTCGCCGCAGGGAGTTCGACAGCACGTGCGCGCTGTCATCGGTGAACGGCAGCACCCGCCATGCCGGCCGCGCCGGCGCGAGCGCCGCGGCGGTGAGGCCGATCACCAGCAGGAAGGCGATTGCATCGGTCGTGAGCTGGGTCACCAGGAAATCGATCGGCGGCGGTGGCGACGTCGCGAGCATCACCCGGCCGATCAGCCAGACAGCCAGCATCGGCACCAGCACGAGCCCGACGCCGTCGATCGCGGCAACGACGGTGCGATCGCGCTCACCGACTTCCTGCGCCTCGCCTTTCCCGTAGCGATTCCGCAGCATGCGGCCGAGCCACCACAGGCCGACCATGAGGGCGGCCCAGGCGGTCAAGGCGACGAGGCTGTGGTTTTCTATCTGCAGGCCGGTCGCTACCTGCTTCATCCAGGTCGCGAATGCGCCCGCCAGCACGTCGACAGCGCCGACGAGCTGCGGCCCGAGCTTGCTCCATGTCTGGGCCGTGAGCGGCGAGGCGTCGCGGCGCAACAGGGTCTGCAGCATCACCTCGGCACGCTTCTTGGTCAGGCGCTCGTGCAGCTGGTCGGCTCGGGCGATGATGACCTCACACTGCTTGATGCGGCTCTCGCTGACGGAGGCCTGGTCGGTCAGCCTTTGGCGGTCCGCCTTGACGGCATCGGTCTCCGGGACGGCGTCGGGCGCCGGCTTGGCCTCGAGCGGGGCCAGCAGCTTGCGCGTATCGGCCAATTCGTTGCGCGCCAGGTTGGCGGCCGCCGTGGCCGCCGCCCGGACATCGATCACCTGCTCGCGCAAGCCGTCGATCTCGACCGGCAGCAGGCCGGTTTGGTCGGCGCGCCCTCCGATACGGTCGAGCTGGCGCGTCCACAGGTCGATCAGCTGGCTGAACGGCCGCTGCGGCTGGCCGCTATCCTGGGCGAGCGCGGCGCCGGCGGCGAGCAGCAGGACGAGGCAGGCCAGACGGAGAACGTGGGTCATCTATGCTCTGGTCATCCTGGACGAGGCGCGATCATCTCCTCCCACTGCGTGGGGGAGGCGAAGAAAATACCATGCTGGCCCACTGGCGGGCTATCGACCGCCCGATCTCGCCGTGCACCACGGCCCAACCGAGGCTGGATTCTGCGACCTTTTGGCCTCGGTTGACAGCGCGCTGCCCCTGCGGAACGGTGCGCCCCGCAAACGATCCGGGAGATTGCAGGATGGCTGACGGGGTGAGTTCGGTGGGCGAGGTGCGGGTAATGCCCGATCGGCTGCATGCCTTCACCATGGCGATCTGCCGGGCCGACGGCAGCTCGGCCGAGGAGGCCCGGCTGGTCGCCGACCACCTGGTGCTGGCCAACCTGTACGGCCATGACAGCCACGGCGTCGGCATGATGCCGGCCTACATCCAGAACACCACGACCGGGAACTGCACCCGTAACCATCATGCAAGAATTTCGCGCGACAATGGCGCGGTGATCGTGATCGACGGCGGGGCCGGCTATGGCCAGGTCATCGCCAAGGAGGCGATGGATATCGGCATCGACCGCGCCCGCAAGCACGGCGTCTGTGTCCTCGGTCTCACCAATTCGCACCATATCGGGCGGATCGGCCATTGGGGCGAGCAATGCGCCCGCGCCGGCATGGTGAGCACGCACTGGGTGAACGTGCACGGCCACAAGTCGCTGGTGGCCCCGTTCGGCGGCGCCGAGCCGCGCTTCACCACCAACCCCTACTGCACGGCCGTGCCACGCAAGGGCAAGGAGCCGATCGTGCTCGATTTCGCCACCAGCCAGGTGGCGGCGGGCAAGGTTCGCGTCGCCAACAACAAGAAGGTCCAGATGGACGAAGGCCTGCTGATCGATGC
>NZ_JBGAKA010000052.1:0-59931 GCF_044224635.1 Reyranella sp.
AGCAACAGCATTGCTGTCATCCCGAGCGCCGCGAGCGACCTTAACGAAACGCCGGCGCTTGCGGCGCCGCCGAAAAGTCACAGGGTCCGAGAAGCCGCCAGCGACCCGCCTCAGCGGGCGTCGATGACGCGATAGGCGATTCCGGCCGGCACGGTGTAGCTCTCGCCCGCGCGGACATATGTCTGCGCCAGGACGTCGCCCGTGGGCGAGCGCAGCTCGACCCAGCTGTTGGTGCGGACCCGGACCGGCGTGTCGACCTTCACCGGAATATTGCTGGTCGCCGGATCGGGAGCCGCCGGCTTGGCCACCGCTTCCTCGGTGGCAGGCACGGACGTCGCGGCTTTCGGCGTGTCGACTTGAATGGGAGGCTGTGCGGCCTGCGCCTGACCGATCGCAGGAACCGTCATGACGGCGGGCGGCGCGGGCACCTGCACCACGACAGGCGGTGCCAACGGTGCCGGCTGGCTCTCCGGTTGAGTGGGCGGTGCGACGCTGTCACGGCGCATCGCCGGCCACAGCTCGGCGGGCTGCGCCGCGGGCGGAGAATTGCGCACTTCGCGCGAAGGTTGTGGCGACGTCGTGGTGCCGGGCGCCGGCGCCGGCGCGCTCACCGTCGGCGGCGCAGCGCTGCCGGTCGGCGCGGCATCCGGCCGCGACGCCAGCAGACGATCGGGCACCGGCGGAACCTTCTCGACCACCACCGCCTGCTCGCGCGGCAGGTAGTGCCATGCGGCATAACCCGCGGCGACGACCAGCAGAACCGTCAGCACCGCAAGACCCACCGGCGCGCGCCGTTCGGCGATCGGGAAATCAGCCGGCAACGCGACAGGCCGTTTGATCGGAACGGCACCGGAATGATGGTACGCCGTCAGTACCTTGTCGGGATCGAGGCCGACGTGAGCCGCGTAGGCGCGCAGGAACGCGGGGACGTATGCCGCGCCAGGCAACTTGTCGAAGCGCCCTTCCTCGATTGCTTCCAAACTGGAACAACGAATACGCAGAGCTTTCTCGACATCGGACAGAGCAAGGCCGCGGGCCTCGCGCTGGTCTCGTAGCAAGCGACCGACCGCACGCCCCGACGACGTATCGCGTTCAATCGCACGCCAATCAACCTGATCCGGCATGATGAACCCTGCTCTTCCCCTCTGGCGCGAGTCTTAGCAGAGGGATTCTGACAGGGCAAAAGCGATTCGACTCTTCGTGGCTAAATTTCGATGGCGTGATCCGCAGCGAACAGTCGCAGCGTCTCGCGCATCGGTCGATCGGGCTGCGATAGCGCAGCGCGCATGAAGCTTGTTGCTTCGCCGAGATCGAGCGAACGGATCATCGCCTTCACCGGCCCGATCGCGCCGGGTGACATCGACAATGCGCGCACGCCGATCGCCAGCAGCGCCAGCGCTTCGACAGGCCGTCCTGCCATCTCGCCGCACACCGCGAGATCGACACCAGCAGGCCGCGCCTTCTCGACTACAAAATGTAGGAGCCGAAGCAGCGCCGGCGACAAGCTGTCGTAGCGCGATGCGACCCTGCTGTTGCCGCGATCAGCCGCATACAGAAACTGCAGCAGATCGTTCGTGCCGATCGAAACGAAATCGACCTGACGCAGCAAGCTGTCGAGCTGCCAAGCCAACGCCGGGACTTCGAACATCACGCCGACGCGCAAGGGCTGGGGAACAGGTTGGCCGCGACGCGACGCGCGCTCGAGCTCGAGATCGAGCAGGCGCCGTGCGCTTTGCAATTCACCCACGTCGGCGATCATCGGAAACATGACCGACAGTGGCCGACCGTTGGCCGCCTGCACGAGGGCGCGCAGCTGTCGCCGCAGCATGGCAGGTCGATCGAGACCGATGCGAATGGCACGCCAGCCCATGGCCGGATTGTCGTCGCCGAAAGCGCCGACATACGGCAGCACCTTGTCGCCGCCGACGTCGAGCGTGCGAAACACAACTGGCCGGCCATCGGCGAGATCGATCACGCGCGCATAGAGCCAAGCCTGTGCATCGACGTCGGGAAATTCCGAACGCACCATGAACGGGATCTCCGTGCGGTAGAGACCGACGCCGTCGGCGCCGACTTCAACCAGATGCTGCATATCGATCAGTAAGCCCGCGTTCATATTCAAGGAAATGCGAACCTGATCGCGTGTCGTCGGTGGCAGATCGCGCAGCGCGGCATACTTGCGCCGCCGTTGCGCCCGGGCGTCGATCGCATCGAAGATCGATTGCAACACATCCTCTGCCGGGCGCACCAGCACCTGGGCGTTGTCGCCGTCGACCACGATCGAATCGCCCGGTTCGATGCGCGCCAGGACGTCCGGCGCTCGACCGACCACGGGAATGTCGAGGGCGCGCGCGACGATCGCGACATGGCTCTGCGCCGAGCCTTCCTCGAGCACCAGGCCGCGCAGGCGCGCCCGGTCGTAGTCGAGCAGCTCGGCCGGGCCCATGTCGCGGGCGATCACGATCATGTCGTCGGGCAGCGATTCCGGATCGACGACGGCGCGACCGGTCAGGCGCAGCAGCAGGCGATTGGTGAGGTCCTGCAGGTCGCTCAGGCGCTCGCGAATATAGGGGTCGGTCGACTGGCCGAGCCGGGTGCGCACGTCGTCGAAGGCGCGCTGCACACCCGCTTCCGCCGTCAGGCCCGACGAGACGGCCTCGCGCACCCGCTCGAGCCAGCCGCGATCGTCGATGAACATACGGAAGGTTTCCAGGATCTCGCGCTGCTCGCCCGACTGCATGTCGTGCGCCTCGAGCATGCGGTCGATATCTTCGCGCACGCCGTGTGCAGCGCTTTCGAAGCGCGCCAGCTCCTGCCCGACATCCTCGGCTACGACCTTCTGGATGGCGATCCGGGGCTCATGCAGGACGGCGTGGCCAATGGCGACGCCCGGCGTCAGTTGAACGCCGTCGACGCGCAGCGGCAGCAGTCCCAGGCCATCGACCTGCTGTACCTCGTTGGGGCTGACGAAGTGGCCGGCGGCGATCAGCTCGGCCAGCACCATGGCGATGGTCTGGAGAGTCTCGATCTCCTCCTCGTCGTATTGCCGGCGGGTGCGGTTCTGGACAACCAGCACGCCCAGCGAACGGCCGGCGCGCACGATCGGCACCCCGGCCAGCGAATGGTAGATCTCCTCGCCCGTCTCCGGCCGGTAGGCGAACTGCGGATGGCTCTGGGCATCGGCCAGCGCCAGCGGACGGGCGTGGGCGGCGATGTCGCCGACCAGGCCCTCGCCGACCCGCAGGCGGGTCCGGTGGACGGCCGACGGGTTCAGGCCCTGGGTGGCGAACAATTCGAGCACTTCGCCAGCGCGCAGCAGGTAGATCGAGCAGACCTCCGCCACCATCTCGTTGGCGACCAGGCGCACGACCTCACCCAGCGTGTTCTCGACGGAGTCGGCACGCGCCATCGTGTCCCGGAGCCGCTTGAGGAGCATTCGCGGTCCGGCCGGGGGAGTTGCTCTCTCCATGGTCAGACCGCTGGATGCTTGAGTCGGATTACGACGAAGCTACGGTCGATGGTTTGGGCGCAGAATCGCCATGCCGCCCTGGACCGATGGGTCCGTCGGGCGGTCCGGCAGGCCATGAGGATGGCGTCGACGCACATGGCCTGCTTATAGCAAGACCCGCGCCGAACTGCCTAATCGCTTGTTCGCATAAGCGAAAAGCGCTCAGGCGGCGTCGAGCTCGTAAGCCGTATGCAAGGTACGGATGGCGAGCTCGGCGTACTCGGCGGCGATCAGCACGCTGATCTTGATCTCCGAGGTCGAGATCACCTGGATGTTTATCCCCTTGGCGGCCAGGGTCTCGAACATCTTGAGGGCGACGCCGGCATGGCTGCGCATGCCGACGCCGATCACCGAAAGCTTGACCACGTTGGTGTCCGCCTTGATCTCGGCGAATCCAAGATCCTTCTTGGCCCGGTCGAGCCGCTCGACCGCGCGCGGCAGATCAGCCCGCGGCACGGTGAAGGTTATGTCGGTCGAGCTGCCGTCGAGCGACACGTTCTGGACGATCATGTCGACGTTGATGTTGGCCTCGGCCAGCGGACCGAAGATCGCCGCCGCCACGCCCGGCCGATCGGCCACCCGGGTCACCGTGATCTTGGCCTCGTCCTTCGAAAAGGCGATTCCGCTCACGACCGATTTTTCCAGACCCTGCGCCATGATCTCTTCCTCGTCCACAACCAGCGTGCCGGGCAGGTCGCTGCCGAGCGCGGCATCGAACGACGACAGGACCTGCACGCGCACGCGATGATTCATCGCCAGCTCGACCGACCGCGTCTGCAGGACCTTGGAACCCTGCGAGGCCATCTCGAGCATCTCTTCATAGGTGACCCGGTCGATCTTGCGCGCCTTCTCGACGATCCGCGGATCGGTCGTGTAGACGCCGTCGACGTCGGTGTAGATGTCGCAGCGATCGGCCCCGAGCGCCGCTGCCAGGGCGACCGCGGAGGTATCGGAGCCGCCGCGACCCAGTGTCGTGATGCGGCCCTCCGGCGACACGCCCTGGAAGCCCGGGACGATCGGCACCTCGCCGGCCGCCATGGCTTTGGACATCTCCGCCGTATCGATGTCGACGATGCGCGCCTTGGCGTAGGCCGCATCGGTGCGGATCGGAATTTGCCAGGACACCCAGGAGCGCGACTTGACGCCTTCCTGCTGCAGGGCCATCGCCAGCAGGCCGATCGTCACCTGCTCGCCGGTGGCGACCACGACGTCGTATTCGCGCGCATCATGCAGGGGCGCGATCTCGTTGACCCATTTGACCAGCTGGTTGGTAGCGCCGGACATTGCCGAGACGACGACCGCGACCTCGTTGCCGCGCGCGACCTCGGCCTTGGCCTTGCGCGCGACATTCTTGATCCGCTCGGTATCGCCGACCGAGGTGCCGCCAAATTTGAGAACGATGCGCGCCATGGACCTGCTCGAAAGCGCGGTATAGACACCGTGAGCACTGGAAAGGTCAAGGGTGGCCCATGGCCCGCACGGCTGAGACCACTTCGGCTGAGACCACTGTCGACCCCGGCGAGGTCGAGCGCTTCGCCCGCATCGCCGGCGAATGGTGGGATCCTGTCGGGAAGTTCGCGCCGTTGCACCGGCTGAATCCGGTGCGCATCGGCTACATCCGCGACCGCGTCGCGGAGCATTGGCGCCGCGATGCCCTCGGAGGCACGCCGCTGGCCGGCTTGTCGCTGGCCGATATCGGCTGCGGCGGCGGCCTGCTCTGCGAGCCGATGCGCCGACTGGGCGCGACGGTGACCGGCATCGATGCCGCCGCCGACAACATCGAGGTCGCCGCCTTGCACGCCGGCAGGCAGGGGCTCGCCGTCGACTACCGGCAGAGCACGGCCGAAGCCCTTGCCGCTGCGGGCGCTCGCTTCGACATCGTGCTGGCCCTCGAGATCGTCGAGCATGTCGCCGATGCCGACCTGTTCCTGCGATCGTGCAGCCGGCTGGTGAAGCCGGGAGGTCTTCTCTTCCTGTCGACCCTCAATCGCACGGCCAAGGCGTGGGCCCTGGCGATCGCGGGCGCCGAGTACGTGCTGGGCTGGCTGCCGCGCGGCACGCACGACTGGCGAAAATTCCTCAAGCCGTCCGAGGTCGCGCGCAGCCTGCGCGCCAGCGAGCTGGACGTGCGCGAGATCGTCGGCGTGGTCTACAGCCCGCTCAGCCGGACCTGGTCGCTGAACCGCGCCGATCTCGACGTCAACTACATGCTCTACGCAACGTCGCGCCCGTAGAGGGTTCGCATATTGGCGCTCTCTTCATTTTCCTCCCCAACTCTGTTGTGGTCGGCATTTGGCCGCAAGCGGCCAAAAGCCTGAGGTGTCGCCGTCTTCGGCGACGGGGTCATGAGCAACAGGACTGAGGCTCATGACCCCTCCGCCCCGTAAGACGGGGCACCTCCCCAGCGAAGCTGGGGAGGAGAGTGAAAGGCTAATTCCCCCGGGGAATCCACGGCAGGCGGCCGAACTCGATGCCTTCCTCGGCGAGCGCCTCGGCCTCCTGATCGGTCGTCTCGCCGTAGATGCCGCGCCGATCGCTTTCGCCATAGTGGATCTTGCGCGCTTCCTCGGCGAAGCGGTCGCCGACATGCTCGCAATTCTTCTCGACCTGCTCGCGCACCTTGACCAGCGCCTCGCGCAGCTCCTTGGGCATGTGGCGGGCCAAGGCGGCCATCTGCTGCTGCTCGGGCGAAGGCGCCGGCGCAGGGGCGGGAGGCGAAGCGGCCTCTTCCGGCGCGGCGGCCTTGCCGCCCTTCTTGCCAAGGCGCGGCGTCATGAGCGCGCGCTGAACCGCGACATCCCCGCATACGGCACAGCCGATCAGGGATTTCTTCTCCTGGCGCTCATAGGTCTTGCTGTCCTTGAACCAGCTATCGAACTCGTGGCCATTGGAGCAGCGCAGTCGGTATAGGATCATGAAACGAGCAACAATTTCCTGCAGTTGGCACTCCCCAAAGGGGAGTGCCAGAGATGATGGGGTGTGATCGTGGCCCATGCAAGAGGCACGCCTTCTTCCTGGATCGTGCAATGGGCAGGTCTGGTTTCCAACGGGGTCGCGGTGCTCGACGTTGCTGTGGGCCGCGGCCGACACAGCCGCTTTTTCGCCGACCGTGGCCATCCCGTCACGGCAGTCGATCGCGACATCAGCGCCGTCGATCCGCATCCTGCTATCGAGGTCATCCAAGCCGACCTCGAGAACGGGTCGCCCTGGCCGCTCGGCAGTCGGATCTTCGGCGCCGTCGTCGTCACCAACTACCTGCACCGTGGGCTGATGCCCGACCTGCTCGGCGCCCTCGCGCCAGGCGGCGTGCTCCTCTACGAAACCTTCATGGTGGGCAACGAGCGCTTCGGGCGGCCCAGCAACCCCAACCACCTCCTGAAGGATGGCGAATTGCTCGACCTTGCGCGCGGCCGTCTCTCGGTGACCGCCTACGAAGCCCGCCTGATCAGCGCCCCGCAGATGGCGATGGTGCAACGGATCGCCGCCCGGCGTCCCGGGTAGAACGTCATCGCCGGGAGCGCGCCGCTCCGTGGCGCTCACGGCTATGGGCGCCACGCGCTCATAGCGCGCTAACTCAATTTTGGTCGGCGGTCCAACAAAACCCTCATCCTGAGGAGGCCGCGAAGCGGCCATCTCGAAGGATGGGCCGCGGAAGAGATCGCGAAACAGGGCGAGTTGTAGCACCTGCCGTATTGCCACCCTGCGAGACGCTACGCTTCGCGTGGCTCTTCAGGGCGAGGTCCTCTGCAAAGTGAGCGCCTGTGAGTGGCCCGCTCCCAGCAATGAACTGGCTGATCCTACTCCGCAGCCCTGGCGAGGCCGGGCTTGTGGAGAACCGGCGTGCTGTACTTCCGATCATGCGTCAGCGACGGCACCATCTTGCGGGCTTCGGCGACCTTGCCGAGGTCGATGTCGGCGACGACGAAGCCCGCGGTCTCGCCGCCCGCATCTGCCAGGACCTCGCCCCACGGCGCCACGGCGACGGAGTGGCCGTAGGTCTTGCGGTTAGAGCCCTTGTGCGTGCCGACCTGGGCCGGCGCGAACACGAAGCAGCCGGTCTCGATCGCCCGGGCGCGCATCAGGGCGTGCCAATGGGCCTGTCCGGTCGGCACCGTGAAGGACGACGGGATCGACAGCATCGTCGCCCCGGCATGCGCCAGGTCGCGGTAGAGATAGGGGAAGCGCAGGTCGTAGCAGATCGTCATGCCGAGCACGCCCCACGGCGTCTCCGCCAGCACCGACCGCTCGCCCGGCTTGAAGGTCGACGATTCCCGGTAGCTCTCGCCGCCGGCGAGCTGGACGTCGAACATGTGGATTTTGTCGTAGCTCGCCACCACGCCGCCGGAGGAGTCGATCAGATAGGATCGGTTGCGGATTTGTTCCTCACCCGGCACGCGCACGTGGATCGAGCCCAGCAGGAACCACGCCCCGGTCTCGCGCGCGCTGGCCCGGGCCGCGGCCAGCATGCCGTGGACGTCCTCCGTCTCCGCCTTCTGCAGCGTCTCTCCCCGATTGGCGCCGATCAGGCCGGTATTTTCCGGCGTCATGACGAAGTCGGCACCGGCGTCCCGGGCAAGCCGCGCCTGCTCGCGCACGAACGCGATGTTGTCCGCCATCTCGTTGCTGACATTGGTCTGGATCAGACCGGCCTTGAACGCCGTCGTCATGGCTTGAGGCTCCCTCAGCCGGGCTGGGCGAGCATTGCGTCGAGCTTGCCCGCCCTCTCGAGGGCCGCCAGCTCGTCGGAGCCGCCGATATGCGCACCATTGATGAAGATCTGGGGGACGGTCTGGCGCCTGGCGCGCTCGCGCATCTCGCTGCGCTTCTTGTCGTCCATCATCACGTCCATTTCCTCGTAGGCTGCGCCCTTGGCGTCGAGCAGGCCTTTGGCCCGCGCGCAGTAGCCGCAGAACGGCGTGGTGTAGATCTCGATCTTGGCCATCGTGGTGAACCTCTTTGGCCAAACTATACCGCCGGACGGACAACCCGCGCCAGCGTGAGCACGTCAACGTGTCGCGCTCCGCCGCGTTGCAGAACGCGCGTGCAGGCCTCGACCGTCGCCCCCGTGGTCAGCACGTCGTCGACCAGCACGACGGCCTTGCCGGCGACCTTCGGCATCCAGCGCGGATGGATGTCGAACGCCGCGCGCACATTGCCGCGACGCTCCTCGGCTCGCAGGCCGGACTGCGACCCCGTCCAGCGGCGCCGGCGCAGCAGGTCGGGCGCGAGGCTGAGATGCGCGCGATCCTCGGCATGCCGGACGACAGCCCGCGCCAGCAATTGCGCCTGGTTGTAGCGGCGCGCCAGCAGGCGCCGCCAATGCAACGGCACCGGCGCCACGATGTCGGCATCGGCCAGGAGCTCGGCCCCGGCCCGCGCCATCCAGGTGCCGCAGGCCCGCGCCATGTCGGTGCGGTCGCCATGCTTGAACGGCAGCACCAGGCGGCGGCTCTCCTGGTCGTAGACCAGTGCGGCGCGTGCCCGGCGATAGCGCGGCGGTCGGGCGAGACAGCGGGCGCACAGGGCTTCCGCCCCCGGATCGGCGGCAAAGGGATCGGCGCAGCGCGCGCAGTAGGGCGGCGCGATGAAGGAAAACCCCCGCCAGCAGGCGGCGCACAACGTTCCGGGCGTCTCGACGATCTCGGCGCAGCGCAGGCAGAGCGGCGGCAGCACGGCGTCGAGCACCAGGCGACCGGCACCGCGACAGAACCGGCCAAGTCGCGCGGTCAGCATGGTGCGGAAAAGTGCATGCCCCGAGATGACTGGGCAATTGCGCCGACAGGATGGCGCTTCCCCTACCCGACGGCGGGCTTTGGCCCTACATACGGGCTGTGATCATCCCCGATCCTCTGCTGGTCTTTGATCGCGCGACCCTGCGGCAGCGGCGCGAACGGGCGGCGGGTCATTGGGATCAGCGTGCCTTCCTCAAGCGCGAAATCGCCACCCGGCTGGTCGAGCGCCTTGACGACGTCCGCCGCGCGTTCCCTCTGGCCCTTGACCTCGGCTGCCATGGCGACGAGATCGCCACGGCACTGGCAGGGCGCCCGGCCGTCGACCGGGTGATCCGCAGCGATCTCGGGCTCGCCTTCGCCCGCCGAGCGCGCGGCTCCGCCGTGGTTGCGGACGAGGAGTTCCTGCCGTTCGCCCCGCGGAGCTTCGACCTGGTCGCCAGCGCCATGACGCTGCATTGGGTCAACGATCTTCCCGGCACGCTGATCCAGATCGCCCGCATCCTGAAGCCGGACGGCCTGTTCCTGGGCGCCATGCTGGGCGGCGCCACCCTGTGGCAATTGCGCCAGGCCCTGGCGGCGGCGGAGAGCGAGATCGAAGGCGGGCTCAGTCCGCGCATCTCGCCGTTCGCCGACCTGCGCGATGCCGCGGGCCTGCTGCAGCGGGCGGGCTTCGCCCTGCCGGTGAGCGACAGCGAGACGATCGACGTCGAGTATGCCGACGCGCTCGCCCTGATGCGCGATATCGGCGGCATGGGCGAGGGCAACCTGGTCGTCGAGCGGCGGCGCGGCCTCGCGCGCCGCGCGACGCTGCTGCGCGCGGCGCAGCTCTATGCCGAGCGCTTCACCCTGCCGTCGGGTCGGATCGTCGCCAGCTTCGAAGTGCTGTTCCTGCATGGCTGGGCACCGCACGCCTCGCAGCCCAAGCCGCTCGCGCCCGGCAGCGCCGCGCGGCGGCTGGCCGACGCCTTGGGGACGACCGAAGTCAGCGCAGGCGAGAAAGTCGAACGGAGCTCGAGGTGAACCGGTGATCAAACTGCCGTTCGGCGAGGTGCTGTCCGAGAGCTTCGGCTTCTTCTTTGCCAATCTCCGCCTGTTCTTCCATCTCGTAACCATCCCCTGGATCGCGTCCCTGGCGATTCGCGTGATCGGCGCGGTGCTGGCGCACGATTCGCTGGCCGCCATCCTGATCGAGAAGATGCTCGATGTCGTACCCACCGTGATGTTCATGGTGGCCTGGCAACGCGTGGTCCTGCTGGGGCCCAAGCGGGTCGATCGCCTGCCCGGTCTCGGCTGGTCGCCGCGCGAATCGGCCTACCTGATCCATCTGGCGAAGATCGCCGGCGTCACCTTCCTGCTGATTGCCGCCTTCATCTTCACCATCGGCACGCTCAACCCGGAGACGATCGGCATGGGCGTGCCGGTCGATCCCGAAGCTGCCCGCCGCCAGGCGATGGCGGCGCCGCTCGGCGCAGGCTTCACCATCTCGCTTCTGCTCGCGCTGCGCGTCAGCTTCGGCCTCGCTGCCACCGCCGTCGACGTGCCCTTCTCGCCTCGCCTGTCGTGGACCTACAGCCGCGGCAACGCCTGGACCATCATCGGCGTGCTGTTTCTCACCTTCTTCGTCGGCGCCCTGGCGACGACGGCGGCGAGCCTGGTCGCTCTCGGCCTGATGCGCGGCATGCTGGGCGCCGACAGCGCGGCGGTCCTCGTCACCTGGCTGGTGGCGATCCTGGTTTCCTACGCCGGCGCCGGCCTCGCCGCGACCGTCCAGGCCGTCATCTTCCGCCGGCTGCTCGCCTGGCGCGAGGGCGCGCCGCTGCCGGCGCTGTCGTGACGGGATTCCTCCCCGGCTCCGCCTGGGAGGTGTCGGCGGCTTCGCCGACGGAGGGGTCATAAGCAACGGGACTAGGGCCTCTGACCCCTCCGTCCGCGATTACGCGGACACCTCCCCAGCGAAGCTGGGGAGGAGAATGAGGGAGCGACTTCACAAGAGATCGCGCAGCAGGCCGACGAGCGGCACGTCGGCCGGCGGCATCGGGTAGCGCGACAGCTCCATCGGCATCACCCAGCGCAGCGCCTGGCCCTCGCGCGACTGCGGGGTGCCGAGCCACTTGCGACAGGCGAAGACCGGCATCAGCAGATGGAACGTCTCGTAGCCGTGGCTGGCGAAGGCGATCGGCGCCAGGCAACTGGTCGCCGTCTCGATGCCGAGCTCCTCGTGCAGCTCGCGCACCAGGGCCTGTTCCGGCGTCTCCCCGGCGTCGACCTTGCCGCCGGGGAACTCCCACAGCCCGGCCATCGACTTGCCGGCCGGACGTTGGGCGATCAGCACGCGGCCGTCGACATCGATCAGCGCCACCGCGGCGACCAGCACGAGCGGGCGCTCCCCCAGGGGCGGCGGGCCGCCCGGACACTCCAGCTCGGAAGCGCTCAAGAGCGATTGCCGTCCGCTCAAGAACGATAGCTGCCGTTTATGTCGATGTAGCCGTGCGTCAGATCGCAGGTCCACACGGTGGCGCGGCCGCGGCCGATGCCGAGATCGATATCGATCACGATGTCGGTGCCCTTGATATGCCGGGTCACCGGCGTCTCGTCGTAGTTGGGAACGACCTGGCCGCCATCGGTGATGCGCACGCCGCCGATCGAGATCCGGAGCTTGTCGCGGTCGGCGCGCTCGCCCGACTTGCCGACGGCCATGACGATGCGGCCCCAATTGGCGTCCTCGCCGGCGATCGCCGTCTTGACCAGCGGCGAGTTGGCGACGGCCAGGCCGATCTTGCGCGCCGCACCATTCGACGAGGCGCCGCCGACATTGATGGTGACGAACTTGCTGGCACCCTCGCCATCGCGGGCGAGCAGCTGCGCCAGCTCGATCAGCACCTCGTCGAGCGCCCGCTTGAAGTCGACCAGCACCGGGTCGTCGGCTTCCTCGATCGGGGCGTGCCGGGCGACGCCGCTCGCGACCATCAGGAGGGTGTCGCTGGTCGAGGTGTCGCCGTCGACGGTGACGCAGTTCAGCGACTTGTCGGCGGCGTCGGACACCAGCTTCTGCAGCACCGGCCCCGGGATCTTGGCGTCGGTGAAGACGAAGGCCAGCATGGTCGCCATGTCGGGCGCGATCATGCCCGAGCCCTTGAGGAAGCCATTGATGGTCACGGTGCGCTCGCCGATCCTGGTTTGGCGCGTGGCGAGCTTGGGGAAAGTATCGGTCGTCATGATGGCGCCCGCGGCGGCCGCCCAGCCATCCTCGCGCGCCGACTTGATCATCGCCGGCACGACGGCCGCGATCTTCTCCCACTCCAGCGGCTGGCCGATCACGCCGGTCGAGGCCATGAAGACCTCGTTGCGCGGGCAGCCGAGGGCCTGGGCGACGGCCCGCGTGCTCTCCTCCACCGCCTTGTCGCCCAGCTTGCCGGTGAAGGCGTTGGCGTTGCCGGCATTGGCGACGATGGCGCGCACCTTGCCGCGCGGCAGGTTCTTGCGGCACCAGTCGACCGGTGCGGAGCAGGTCTTCGAGCGCGTGAGCACGCCGGCGATGGTGGCGCCCGCCGGCACCACGGCAAGCATCACGTCATCGCGGTCCCTGTAGCGCACGCCGGACGGCGCGGCGGCAAGCTTGACGCCGGCGATGCGCGGCAGCGTCGGCGTCGTCTTCGGCGCGAGCGGCGATTGGGCGTGCGTGACAGCCATTTAACTCCCCCAACGGACGGCCGACGAGCGGGGTCGACCGTTCGATGCCGGGAGCCTACACCAGAACGACTGAAAAATGTGAGTTCTACTTGGTGCCGGCCGGCGGCGTGGCGGGCGCTGCGGCCGGCGGCGTGGCGGGCACCGCAGCGGGCGGCTTGGCGGGCGTCGCCGGCTTGGCGGGCGCTGCCTCGGCCTTGGTGCCGTCGATGTTGAATTTCTCGATCTTGGCGCCCGAGCGCAGCTGGTCGAGATGGGCGGTCACCGCCTCGCGGACCATTTCCTCGCGCAGTTGCTCGGACAGCTCCTCGAACGGCGGCGGTGGCGCCTTGCGGCGATCCTCGACCTTGATGATGTGGTAGCCGAACTGGGTCTTGACCGGCGTATCCGTCAACCCGCCCTTGTTGAGGGCGAATGCCGCGTCGGCAAACTCCTTGACCATGTCCGATTTCTTGAACCAGCCGAGGTCGCCGCCCTCGGCACCGGAGGCCTTGTCGGTCGATTTGTCTTTGGCGAGCTTGTCGAAGGCTGCCCCCTTCTTGAGCTCGGCAATCAATGCCTTGGCCTCGTCCTCAGTCGCCACCAGGATGTGCCGGGCGTGCACCTCCTCCTCGGCCGGCAGGGACTTCAGCCGCTCCTCATAGCGCTCCTGCAGCTTCTCGGCCGTGACCTTGCGGGCAATCTCGCGCTGGATCCAGAAATCCTGCAGCACCTGGTCCTCGACAAAGGCCATCCGCTTCTTGAAGGCCGGATCCTCGGTGACCTTGTTCTTGCGCCCCTCCTGGACCACCAGCTTGCTGTCGATGATGCGGTCGAGCAACGCCGGGAACACCGCCTGCAGCGGCATGTTGCGGTATTGTTGCGGCAGTGCCTGCTGGGCGACCTCGAGCTCGGAGAGACGGATCGGCAGGCCGTTGACGATGGCCACCACCGGGTCCTTGAGCGGCTGGGCGGCCTGCGTCGGCGGCTTGGCTGCCGGCGGCTTCTGCGTCGGCTGCGTGGCCTGACCGCCCTGGGGTGCTGCCGGTTGAGCTGGATTGGGCTGCTGGGCGGCGGCCGAGCCGGCGATCACGGCGGCTGCGCAAAACAGCAAAAAGGGGCGCAGCGGACGCAGGCAAAGGCTCATGATGGACTCCGGAAGCTCGTCGCGACGGCGAATCGCGATTGATTGCGTTTACACAGGGCCGCACCAGCCAAGCAAGGCCCACCGACCCGACGAGGATCGCAATGACAGTCGATTGCGGCACTTTTTCGTGAGCACCGTGTCGCCGAGGAGATCGTCGCCGGCCGATTTGTCGCTGGCCGGCGCTTTGGTGCCCCTGCCCTCGCCCCCCTGCGTCGGCGCGTTGACACTGGCAAGCCTGCTCTCTATCTGAGATAAGGTCGGCGGGCCCAAGTGCCCGCCTAAGTCATTAAAGTATCGAGGGTTTCATGCTGCGAGCGCTCGCTCGAAGCCTGTTCGGCACTGCCAACGATCGGGTCGTCAAGGGCTTCGACAAGCCGGTGGCGAAGATCAACGCTCTCGAGCCTGACCTCGCCAAGCTGTCCGACGAGCAACTGCGTGCGAGGACCACCGAGTTCCGCGAACGCCTGGCCAAGGGCGAAAGCCTGGACGATCTCCTGCCCGAGGCCTTCGCCACGGTGCGCGAGGCGGCCAAGCGCACGCTGGGCCAGCGTCACTTCAACGTGCAGCTCAAGGGCGGCATGGTGCTGCACCAGGGCAAGATCGCCGAGATGAAGACCGGCGAGGGCAAGACGCTGGTCGCCACCCTGCCGGTCTATCTGAACGCCCTCGAAGGCAAGGGCGTGCACGTCGTCACGGTGAACGACTACCTCGCCAAGCGCGACGCCGAATGGATGGGCCAGATCTACAGGTTCCTCGGCCTCACCGTCGGCGTGATCGTGCACGAGCTCGACGATGCCCAGCGCAAGGACGCCTACGCCTGCGACGTCACCTACGGCACCAACAACGAGATCGGTTTCGACTACCTGCGCGACAACATGAAGTACCGCCAGGACGCCATGGCCCAGCGGCCCTTCAACTTCGCGATCGTCGACGAGGTCGATTCGATCCTGATCGACGAGGCCCGTACGCCGCTGATCATCTCCGGGCCGGCCGAGGATTCCTCGGAGCTCTACCGCCGCGCCGACACGGTTATCCCGCGCCTGCAGGCGAGCCATTTCGAGAAGGACGAGAAGAACCGTACGGTCGTGCTGACCGACGCCGGCGTCGAGGCGGTCGAGGATATCCTGCGCGCCGACGGCCTGCTGCCCGAGGGCATCGGCCTCTATGCCCCGAACCAAGTCTCGGTGCTTCACCACGTGACCCAGGCGCTGCGCGCCCACAAGCTGTTCACGCGCGACGTCGACTACATCGTCAAGGACGGCCAGGTCGTCATCATCGACGAGTTCACCGGCCGCATGATGGCAGGCCGTCGCTACTCCGAGGGGCTGCACCAGGCGCTCGAGGCCAAGGAGCATGTCGAGATCCAGCGCGAGAACCAGACGCTGGCCTCGATCACCTTCCAGAACCTGTTCCGCATGTACCCGAAGCTGGCCGGCATGACCGGTACGGCGATGACGGAAGCCTCCGAGTTCGGCGAGATCTACAAGCTCGAGGTGGTCGAGATCCCGACCAACGTCGACGTGGCGCGCAAGGATGCCGACGACGAGATCTACCGCACGCTCGGCGACAAGACCCGCGCCATCGTCAAGCTGATCGAGGAATGCCGGGCGCGCCAGCAGCCGATGCTGGTCGGCACGGTGTCGATCGAGAAATCCGAGGCGCTTTCCGACGAGCTCAAGAAGCGCAGCATCCCGCACAACGTGCTCAATGCCCGCTACCATGAGCAGGAAGCCGAGATCGTGGCCCAGGCTGGCCGGCCGGGCTCGGTGACGATCGCCACCAACATGGCCGGTCGCGGCACCGACATCCAGCTCGGCGGCAACGCCGACATGCTGGTGCGCCACGCCGAGGCCGAGATTGCCAACAGGGTCGCCGACGAGGCCGCGCGGCAAGCCGAGATCGAGAAGGCGGCGGCCACCATCAAGGCCGATGTCGCGCGCGACCGCGAGATCGTGCGCGGCGCCGGCGGTCTCTACGTCGTCGGCACCGAGCGCCACGAGAGCCGGCGCATCGACAACCAGCTGCGCGGTCGCTCCGGTCGCCAAGGCGATCCGGGCGCGTCGAAGTTCTTCCTGTCGCTGGAAGACGACCTGATGCGCATCTTCGGCAACAACAAGGTGCTCGACTGGGTCCAGAAGAAGGGGATGGCCGACGACGAGGCGCTCACCCATCGCTGGCTGAACAAGGCGCTGGAGACGGCGCAGGGCAAGGTCGAGGCGCGCAACTTCGAGATCCGCAAGAACCTGCTGCGCTTCGACGACGTCATGAACAGCCAGCGCAAGGAGATCTACAACGAGCGCATCGAGCTGATGGCCACCGAGGACGTCTCGGAGACGGTGGCCGGCATGCGCCGCGACGTGGTCGACGGGCTGGTCTCGAAGACCATCCCTGCAGGCGTCTATGCCGAGCAGTGGAAGGTCGGCGAGCTCAAGGACGAGGTGCAGCGCATCTTCGGCCTCGACCTGCCGATCGACGCCTGGGCGAAGGAAGAAGGCATCGCCGAGGACGAGATCAAGACGCGCCTGAATGACGCGGCCGACCGGCTGTTCGCCCAGCGCGCGGCGCAGTACGGGCCGGAGGTCTGGCGCCAGGTCGAGAAGAGCGTGCTGATGCAACTGTTCGACCAGAGCTGGAAGGAGCATCTGCTCCATCTCGACCATCTGCGCCAGGGCATCGGGCTGCGCGCCTACGGCCAGAAGGATCCGCTGAACGAGTACAAGCGCGAGGCGTTCAACCTGTTTAACGACATGCTGGGCGGCCTGCGCGAGCAGGTGGTGGCCCTGCTGTCGACCCTGGAGCTGCGCATGGAACAGCCGCCGATGCCCGAGATGATGCCGGCGGCGCAGATGCACGAGATCCACGAGGACCCGGCTCTGGCCGCCGCGATGAGCGAGGATCCCGCGTTCGATCCGGCGGATCCGGACGGCGGCGGCGTCGCCACGCTGCACCGGCCGCGCCCCAACGCCAAGCAGGCCCGCGACCCCAACGATCCGTCGTCCTGGGGCAAGGTCGCCCGCAACGCAGCCTGCCCGTGCGGCTCGGGCAAGAAGTACAAGCACTGCCACGGCCGCGTTTAGGGCCTGTGACGTGCTTCGTTTGTGACGACACTACTGTCATCCCGAGCGCAGCGAGGGACCTTTGTTGCTGCCTCAAAGGTCCCCTCGCTGTGCTCGGGATGACGGCGATTCTGCATCTACCATCTCGTCACAGACCCTGAGATCAGCGGTCAGCATTCCGTCGAGACGATAAGGATCATCGGGCGTTCGATCTCCGGCGCGAGACGGGCATCGCCGGCGACCTGATCGGCAGTGGGCGCGAACTCGACGACGCCACGAAGGGCGAATCCTGTGGCGAGAAGCGTGTTCAGGGTCGTCCCGATCGTGCGATGGTATTTCACCACGCCCTTGGCCAGCCAGTCGGTGACCCGGCGACCTTCCACGGAATAGCCGTCGACCGGCCAGCTCATCCGGCCGTCATCCACCTTCGACCAGCCTGGGTTGGTTGGCGCCATGTAGATCGGATGCTCGATAGTGAACACGAAGCGCGCGCCGGGAGCCAACGCCTGGTGCACGGTCCGCACCAGCCGGCCGAAATCCTCGACATAGTGGAAGGCGAGCGAGCTGTAGGCAAAGTCGTACGCGGCCGCCGGCAGCTCGAGCGTTTCGAGGTCAGCGATCCGGTACTCGACCCGTGCGTCCGGCGTCTCGCGCCTGGCGCGTTCGATCATGTTCTCGGAAAGATCGATGCCGACGACACGGGCAGCGCCCTGCTCCGCCGCCGCCCAGCGCGCGAACCAGCCGAAGCCGCAGCCGAGATCGACCACGCGCTTGCCGCGCAGATCCGGCACCAGCGCGCGGATCGCCGGCCACTCGGGCGCACCATCGAGCCCGTGCCGGGATCGCGGCAGCCGGCTGTACCCCTCGAAGAATTCCGCCGTGTCGTAGATGTTCTGTGCCATGTGTCTCTCCATCGGATGGTCGAAGGACGAGGCACGCGGCGCAACGCTCGTCCGTTTCCGGCGAGGCTGCGGGTCTCCGATACGCGCGTTCAGCGAGCGCGATCCACTCCCTGCATCCCGCCTGTTGGGATGCAGGCCAAGCGGGCGACGATGTGGGTGTCCGGCTCGCGCATGCCGGCTTCTTGGCACAGGGTTTCGAGTCCGGTCAATGCCGACGCGCTGGGCGCTGGATGAACCCGATCCATCGGCCGACGACCAGCACCGAGCGCCAGAGGTTTGACGAGCTGTCCGCAATCAGGCGCACACCGGGATGCAGAACATGATCCCGCCTCGTCAGAGCGCGCCGGCAATCTCGATATGGCCGGGCGCAAGGCCCTGCCGATAGCGGTCGTACATGATCGAATAGGCGCCCTCGAGGTGCCTCGCGAAGGCGGTGCCGTCGAACAGGGCCGACGATTGCCGGTTGGCGGCGAGCTTGCGCTTGATTGCCGCCAAGGCGCCCGGAACCGTCGCCAGGTCGACCGCGCGCTGCTCGTAAACGCGCGCCGTCTCGGTGACCAGGTCAGGCATTCCGATGGCCCGCAGAAGGCTGGTGGCGACCCTGCCCGCGAATGCCTTTCCCGTCAGAGTGAGCACAGGCAGCCCGGCCCACAGGGCGTCGCTCGCCGTGGTGTGGGCGTTGTAGGGCAGCGTATCGAGGAAAAGATCGGCGCATTGATGTCGCGCCAGATGCTCGCCGAGCGGGATGCGCCGCGAGAACACGAGGCGATCGCCGTCGACCCCTCGCGCCGCGGCCTCGCTGCGCAGGTTGCGAACGGCGGCGGCGTTGTCCTCGATCAGCCATAGCCGGCTGCCGTCCACCCGCGTCAGGATGCGCATCCAGCTGTCGAACGTCGCCGGCTGGACCTTGTAGCTGTTGTTGAAGCAGCAGAACACGAAGCCCTCGCCCAGCCCCAGCTCGCGGCGCGACGGCGATCGCGCCGACATCCGCTTGCTGCTGTCGTTGGGCTGGTAGCTGCCGGGCAACCAGACCACTTTCTCGCTGTAGTGCCGCCGGCTCGCCTCGGGGATGACCACGCTGTCGGCGATGATGTAGTCCATGTGCCGCGCGCCCATCGTCCCGGGATAGCCGAGGTAGCTCGCCTGAACCGGCGCACAGCGGCCGGCGAAGATCGCCGGCCTGCTGTCCCGCGTGAAGCCCTTCAGGTCGATCGCGATGTCGATGCCGAGTTCGCGCGAAAGGTCGACGATCTCGCGGTCGCTTCGCGCGCCGACGTCGACGAAGCGATCGAATCCTGATGCCAACCGTTGCCGCATGGCATCGCGTCGATCGGGACCGAACGAGAAGGCGATGCAGTCGAAACGGCTTCTGTCGTGCGTCTCGATCAGCTCGGCGATCAGATAGGCCGTCGCATGATCGTGAAAATCGGCGGAGTAGTAGCCGACCCGGATTCGGCCGCTCTTCTCCCGCCTGACGAACGGCCGGGCACTCTCGACCACGCCGTACCGTGCGGCTGAATAGCTCTCGCTGGCACGGCGGTGCAGAACAGGGTCATCGAGGATCGCAAGGGCAATGAACGGTGACGACGCGCGGCGTCCGGCGGCGATCCGCGCCGCGAGGTCAGCGACGTCGCCATCGTGGGTCGCCCAATCGCAGGCCTGCATCCTGGTGTGCAGGTACTCGCCGAACAGGAAGTCGGCATCAGGGTCGAGAGCGAGGGCCTTGCGGTAACTTTCCACCGCCGCCTCCAATCGTCCGAGATCGCGCAGGGCGAAGCCGCGACGCGACCACGCCTCGGCATGATCGGCGGCAAGGGCGAGAGCCTGATCGTAGCTCGCGATGGCATCCTCGAGGTGCCCCATCTCGTAGAGCGCATGGCCGCGGCTGCACAAGACCGTGGCATCAGACCGAAGGGCGATGGCCCTGTCGTACCCGGCGACCGCCTCCGGCAGGCGCCTCAGCTGGCGCAGCGCATTGGCGCGATTGGCATGCAGGGCCGCCTGTGCCGGCCGGAGCGCGATCGCCTTGTCGTAGCTCGCGACGGCCTCGTCGAAGCGACCGAGCTCGAACAGCGCCACGCCGCGATTGGAATGGGCTTCGGCATGCCCCGGCTGCAGCGCGATGACGCGATCGTAGCTCGCCACCGCGTCGGCGCGACGTCCCGTCGCGTAAAGGACGTTGCCGCGGTTGTAGAGGGCGTCGACGTAGCCCGGCGCAAGCGCAAGCGCCCTGTCGTAGCTCGCCAGCGCCTCCACGAGGCGATCGAGATGAAAGAGGGCATTGCCGCGATTGCTGTGAGCCTGCGGATGATCGGGCCGCAAGGCGATGGCCTGGTCGAACCACGCCAGCGCCCGCGCGGGAGCCCGATCTTCGAGGTCCAGGATACCCAGAAGATGAAGCGCGTCGAAAAAGTCTGGCTGCCCGGCCAGGATGGCCTCGTAGAGCCGCCGCGCCTCGGCCCGCTGGCCGCGCTGATGGAAGGCCAATGCTTCTTGCAGTCTTGCCTCGGCAGGCACATTCCCTCCCCATCAGATCCAGAGCATTACATGTGGGCGCGCTTTTCATTCTCCTCCCCAGCTTCGCTGGGGAGGTGTCCGCGTAATCGCGGACGGAGGGGTCATGAGCAGCGTGACTGTGACTCATGACCCCTCCGTCGCCGCAAGACGGCGACACCTCCCCAGCGAAGCTGGGGAGGAGAATGAAAGGCGCCCGAACTTCCTCCCTGCTCGATCGCAAAGCGAAAGAGCGGCCTCGCGGCGGCGCCCAATGGTAACGCTGATGCAAAGATTCCGCGTCGCAAGCGACATGATTCGGGCACGTCCGTCATGCTAGATCAGAATCATGACCGATTTCTCCCCTCCTCACGTCGTGCCGCTGGAGGGCGGCTCCAACTTCCGTGACCTCGGCGGCTACGGCACCAAGGATGGCCGCGCCGTGCGGCGCGGCGCCGTCTTTCGCTCGGCGCATCTCGGCAACCTGACTCCTGTCGACCGCGCCGCCCTGGGCCGCCTCGGCGTGCGAACGATCGTCGACCTGCGCGGGGTCAACGAGGCGGCAGAGACGCCCCATCAGGTCGACGGCGTCGAATGCCGCATCGTCGGCGCCCACATCGAGCCCGGCGTCGGCGAGAGGATCCGCGGCGCCGTGGCCGACGGCAGCGCCAGCCCGCACCTGATGATGCAGTTCCTGACCGACCATTATCGCGACTATCCGCGCCGCTGCGCGCCCGGCTTCCGCACCCTGTTCGCGACCTTGAGCGACGGCACGCACCGACCGCTGGTGTTCCATTGCACCGCCGGCAAGGACCGCACGGGCTTCGCCTCGGCGCTGCTGCTGACCCTGCTCGGCGTGCCGTGGGAAACGGTGATGGACGACTACCTGCGCACCAACGAGCTGTGGACCGGCCATCTCGGCCGCTATCCCGAGCTCGACATCGACACGCGCGCCGCCATCGTCGAGGCCCGCACGCCCTATCTCGAGGCGGCCTTCGAGGTCGTGCGGGCCGATTTCGGCGGACCGGAGCAATTCGCCGAGCGCGCGCTGTCGCTCGACCGCGCGGCGCGCGAGCGGCTCAGGGCGGATTTGCTGGACTAGTCGCTTTCGCGCTACGCCTTGGCCCCATGTCCGAGAGGCCCATGTCCGAGAGGCCCATGTCCGAGGCGCGCTACGAAACTCCCGAACCCTTCAAGGTCGACATTCCTGAACGGGCGCTGATCGACCTCGACGAACGCCTGCGCCGCTGGCGCCCGCCGGTCGCCATCGCCGACAACGGCTCCTGGGCTTCGGGCACCGACCCGGCGTTCCTCGCCGACCTCGTCGACTACTGGCGCCACGGCTACGACTGGCAGCGCTGCCAGGAAGCGATCAACCGCTGGCCCAACTACCTGGTCGATATCGGCCCGCAGCGCCTGCATTTCATCCGCGAGCCCGGCACCGACGTCGAGGGTGCGCCGCGGCCGATGCCCCTGGTCGTCACCCATGGCTGGCCGGGCTCGATCGTCGAGTTCCTCGAGCTCATCGACCGGCTGGCGCACCCCGACCGTCACGGCGGCGACGCCCTCGATGCCTTCGACGTCATCGTGCCCTCGCTGCCGGGTTACGGCTTCTCCGGCCCGCCGATCCGCGACGACGGCAGCGTGGGCCCGATCGGCCCGCGCGCCATCGCCGGCCTTTGGCATCGGCTGGTGCACGATCAGCTCAACTATCGTCGTCCCTACGGCGCGCAGGGCGGCGACTGGGGTGCCGTCGTTTCCTCGTGGTTGGCATTCGACCATCCGGTGATGGAAGAGAAAGACGGGTGGAAGTCGGGCGTGCTCGGCCTGCATCTCAACATGATGGGACTGCGGCCGGGCGCCGACCTGCGCAAGGCCAGGCTCAGCGCGGCCGAATCGGCCTGGCTCGAGGCGGCGCGGACCGATCGCGATGACAAGGTCGGCTATCAGCGCATTCAGGCGACGCGACCGCAGACCCTGGGCGTCGCGCTGGCCGACTCGCCGGTCGGCCTGGCGGCCTGGATCGTCGAGAAGTTCCAGGCGTGGAGCGACTGCGCCGGCAACCCGCTCACCCGCTTCTCCATGGATCTGCTGCTCGACAACGTCATGGTCTACTGGCTGACCGGAACCGCCGGCACGGCGACCTGGCTCTATCGCGGCTTCGCCCGGCAATCGCCCTATGCCCTGCCCGAGGGCCGGCGCGTCGAGACGCCGACCGGCTTCGCCGCCTTTCCCGCCGACCTCTCGCCGCCGCCGCCCCAGGAGTGGCTCGAGCGCGCCTACAATGTGCGCCAGTACACGGCGATGCCCAAGGGCGGCCACTTCGCCGCCCTTGAGGAGCCCGGCCTGCTGGTCGACGACATCCGCGCGTTCTTTCGCCCCCTGCGTTTCGGAGCGGCGAACGATTGAGCGCAGGAAGACCAAAGCTCCTCGCTGCGCTCGGGATGACGGCATTGCTGTCGCCACAGCGCCCGATGTCATCCCGAGCGCAGCGAGGGAGCTTTCCTCATCGGCTCGATCAAGCCAGCGTCGCCGTCGCCTGCGCGGCAATGGTGCCCTTCGGCGTCACCGTCCACAGCTCCGCGCCGTTGCCGTCGGGCGTCGGCCGGCCGACGACATTGAACGGCGCCGTGTCGAACAGCGGCGCACGGGCGCGCACGGCGAAGGTCTTGATGCGTCGGCCGGGCATCGAATCGCGCAACAGGTCGAGCAGACATTGCTGGGCGAACGGGCCGTGCACCACCAGGCCGGGATAGCCCTCGACCTCCATGCAATAGGTGCGGTCGTAGTGAATGCGGTGCGGGTTGAAGGTGATCGCCGAATAGCGGAACAGAGTCACCGGATGCGGCTCGATGGTGCGCCGCCACGGCGTGCCGGTCGGCACGGGATCGCGTTCGGGCACGCCGCTCTTGGTGCCCGCCTTCACCTCTTCGCGGAACACCGTGCTGGCGGCTTCCGTCAGCGCGAGCCCGCGCGGCGTGAAGATGCGACGCGTCTGGGTCGTCACGATCAGGCTGCCGGTGCTGCCCTGGCGCTGCTGGATGTCGGTGAACTCGATCTCGCGCCGGAGCTTGTCGCCGACGCGGATGTCGCCGTCGAAGGTGAAGGTCGAGCCGGCATACATGCGGCGCGGCATCGGAATCTTGGGCAGCACGCCGCCTTCGAACGCGGCGCCGTCGGCACCCAGCGACGCCGGCCGCGCGTAGGAATGCAGGAAGCAGAGATGCCAGCCCGGCGCGATCGGCTCGCCCATCGCCGGCACCTTGTCGGGCCGATCGAAGGTGGCGATCATCGCCTTGAGCGGCGCATCGGTGACGACGTCCTCGTCCTCGATCTTGCGTCCGAGTTCCTTGCGCAGCGGTTCAATGTCGATGGTCACAGGTTCCTCCCGGCTGCCGCCGAGACTAGCTCATCGCCGCCTTCCGTGCGCGCCGCATGCCGCAGCAATCCGCGCGCTTGCCGCGATACGAAAGCGGGCAATAAAGAACCGGCTCTTCACCATCCTGCCCCAACCCATCGACGCATGATCCGGCCACCGCATCCTCACGAGATCAGGCTTCTGCCTGACATCGAGAACGAGGCCGACCGGCGCTACGCGCGCGTCGGTCTGCAGCGCGTCATCGATATGCCGCCGGCATCCGTCGCCTCGCTGGAGCACGCCAGACGGCAAGGACAGCTGTGGGTCGCTGCTTCGTCGCAGGGCCGTGCGGTCGGCTTTGCCCTGATGAAGCTGCGCGCCGACCGCGCCTGGCTCGACCAGCTTTCGGTGCTCGATGCCTGGCAGGGACATGGCTTGGGGTCGGCGCTGATCGACCGCACCGCCGAGGCGGCGCGCGCTCTCGGCTACCGCGCGATCTTCCTGTCGACCTACCTCGACGTGCCGTGGAATGCCCCGTTCTACGCCCGTCGCGGCTTTGCCGACGTGCCGCGCGGTCAATGGGATTGGCCGATCCGCCAGCAGATCATGAGCGAGAACCGCCACGGCCATCCGCCCTGGCGGCGCACCGTCATGTCGCGCGAGGTCTAGAGATGGTCTTCCTGACCGCGAGCGTCCCGCTCGCTCAGATTCATGAGCGAGCGGGACGCTCGCGGCCAGGAAGACCATGAACCTGATCCTTCTCGAAGCCTCATCTGTTTCCACTTGAAAGTCTGCGTGGCCGCCGTGCGCGCCCTCGCTCGCCCCGTCGAGCGACAGGGCGAGCTTGCGAAAGGCCGCTGGCGTCATTCGGCAGCGACGGCCAGTCCCATCTGCTCGCAGGTCGGAGCGACGTCGGCCACCGTGGCGCGGCGCATGTCGCGGGCGTAACGCTGATCGTCGAACTCCATGCCGCGATGCATGGTGCAGCGGTCGTCCCAGATCACCAGGTCGTGGACGCGCCAGCGATGGCTGTAGACGAACTGGCGCTGCGTGGCGTGCCGGGTCAGCTCGTCGAGCAGCGCCCGAGCCTCGCCGTCCGCCATGCCGCGGATGGCGCCGGCATGGCTCGCGATATAGAGGCTCATGCGGCCGGAATCCTGCAGACGGCGCACCAGCACCTGCGGCACCGGCTTGAAGGCCTCGCGCTCGCTCTCGTCGAAGTCCGAAAAGCCCAGCCTGGCGCGCGAGGTCATGATCGAATGCTCGGCGACCAGGCCGGCGATGCGCCGCTTGGTCGCCTCGGGCAAGGCGTCGTAGGCCGCCCGCATGTCGGCGAACTCGGTGTGGCCGCCGATCGGCGGGATCGACCGGGCATGCAGCATCGAGCAGTAGGCCGGCACGCGCTTGAACGACGAGTCGGTATGCCACAGCCGATTGCCGAGATTGTACAGGCGCTGGCGGTCGTTGGTCTCGAGCAGGCGGTTCTCGTTGTCGAGATTGCCGACGTCGGCCAGGTTCTCGTGCAGGCGCAGCTTGTGGTCCTTGCGTGCCTTGAACACCGTGGTCTCGAGGGGGCCGAAATGGCGTGCGAAGGCGAGCTGGCTCTCGTCGTCGAAATGCTGGTCAGGGAAGACCAGCACCGCATAGCGGGTGAAAGCGGCGCGGATCGCGGCGAGATCGCCTGATGCAATCGGTCTCGCGAGATCGACGTCGCCGATCTCGGCGGCGAAACTCTCGGTGACAGGCTGGACGGTGATGGCCACGGGCTCCTCCTGGTTCCTCCCGATCCTGTGTGGAGCGACAATTGGACCACCGAACCGGCGTGGCTGCAAATCCCTTCGTCCCGAATCCCGCTATACTCGGGGCATGATCGAGAAGCAGGAAGTCCAGGAGATTTTCCCGACCCCGTTGTGGATCGTGGATCTTCAGCCCGCCGCCGCGGCGTCGCTCAACGCCGCTCTCGCCGCCGAGATCGAACGGCTGATCGCGCCGCGCCCCAAGATTCCTGCCGGCAGCAACTGGCAGACGCCGCAGGACCTGCACACCAGGCCGGCCTTCGCCGAGTTCGCGAAGCTGGTCGAGACGGCGGCGCGCGGCGTCGCGCGCTTCCTGCAGGTCGACCAATACCCGATGGCGATCACCGGCTGCTGGGCCAATATCAATCCGCCGGGCGCCTATCACCCGATGCACCACCATCCCAACAACTACCTGAGCGGCGTCTACTATGTGAGGATTCCGACATCAGGCTCCCAGATCATCTTCCAGGATCCGCGCGGCCAGGCGTCGATGATCATGCCCAGGCCGCGGCAGTACACGCGCCTCACCGCCAACGGCGCCAACGCCCAGAGCAAGGAAGGCCGCTTGGTGATCTTCCCGGCGTGGCTGAAGCACACCGTCCCCGCCAACGACAGCCAGAGCGACCGCATCAGCATCTCGTTCAACCTCATGTTCAAGAACTTCAGCGAGACCATGGCTGCGCCGCTGTGGGACGCGACGGCCGGGAAAAGCTGAATTCATCCTCCTCCCCAGCTTCGCTGGGGAGGTGCCCCGTCTTACGGGGCGGAGGGGTCATGAGCCTCAGTCCCACTGCTCATGACCCCTCCGTCGCCGAAGACGGCGACACCTCCCCAAGCTACGCTTGGGGAGGAAAATGAGAGGCGAGCCCGAACGCCTCTGCAAGCAGCTCGTACGAGCGCTTACGCTTCTCGAAGTCGAAGCAGATCGTCACCGCCATGATCTCGTCGATCCGGTAGGCGCCGGCATGCATCTCGAGGCCGGCCCGCACCGTCTTGGGGGAGCCGACGACGGAGCGGCGGCGCAAGGCGGGCAGGATGCGCTCGGCGCCGGGTTCCTTGGCGGCTTGCAGCGCCTCCTCGACCGACGGCACCGGTCCCGCCTCGCCGCGGGTACGCAGGCGCATCGCCCAGACCTCGCGGCTCTTGGCCAGCAGGTCGGCCTCCTCGTCGGTCTCCGCGCACAGCACCGAGATCGCCATCATCGGCAGCGGCCTCGCATGCAGCGACGACGGCTTGAAGTGCTCGCTGTAGGCGCGCGTGACGCGATCGCCGCCGTCCGGATTGATGAAGTGGGCAAAGCAGAACGGCAGGCCGAAATGCGCCGCCAGCGCCGCGCTGTCGTCGCTCGAGCCCAGCAGCCAGACGTCCGGTGCGGTCTCGCCGACCGGCTGGGCCGTCACGCCGAAGCCTTCGTGCTTGGGCGGCAGCGCGTCGTGCAGCCACGAGACCAGGTCGCGCACCTGGTAGGGATAATTGTCGGCGCTGCTCCAGTTCGGCTTGCCGTCGGCCAGGATGCGCATGGTGCGCTGATCGCTGCCCGGCGCACGCCCGATGCCGAGATCGATGCGGCCCGGGAACAGGGTCTCGATCATGCGGAAATTCTCCGCCACCTTGTAGGCGCTGTAGTGCGGCAGCATCACGCCGCCCGAACCGATGCGCATGCGCGACGTCAGGCCGGCGATCCGCGTGATCAACACCTCGGGCGTCGAGCCGGCGAGCGCCTCACTGCTGTGATGCTCGGCCAGCCAGTAGCGCGTGAAACCCAGCCGATCGCACAGCTGCGCCAGCTCGAGCGTCTCGCGCACGGCGCCGGCGGCCGTCCCGCCCTTGCGGATCGGCGACTGGTCGAGAACGCTGAGACGCAGAGCGGACGGCATGACGGCGACGGGGCGGGCCAGGAGCGTGATTGCCTTAAGGGGAAACCTCACCCTGAGGAGCCACGCAGAGCGTGGCGTCTCGAAGGGTGGGCAGCAGACGTGTCTTTTGCGACCCTTCGAGACGCGGCCTGCGGCCGCTCCTCAGGGTGAGGACATTTTGTGGCGCTTCAGCCAAAGAGAATCACGCCCTAGAGGCCCTTCTTGCCCATGGCCAGGAACTTCTCCTGGCGGCGTGCCCGCAAGGTGTCGGCATCGAGCTGGACCAGCTCGGCCACGGCTTCGGTCAGGACCTTGCCGACGACATCGATCGTCTCGTCGGGCGAACGGTGGGCGCCGCCCATCGGCTCGGGAATGACGTCGTCGATCACGTCGAGCTTCTTGAGGTCGGCCGCCGTCATCTTCATCGCGTCGGCGGCTTCCTGCGCATTCTCGTTGGAGCGCCACAGGATCGAGGCACAGCCTTCCGGCGTGATCACCGAGTAGACGGAATTCTCCAGCATGTAGACGCGGTCGGCCGAGGCGATGGCCAGCGCGCCGCCGGAACCACCTTCGCCGATCACGACGCTGACCAGCGGCACGCCGAGCGACAGGCAGGTGTCGATCGAGCTGGCGATCGCTTCGGCCTGGCCGCGCGCTTCGGCGTCGAGGCCGGGATAGGCACCCGGGGTGTCGACCAGGGTGACCACCGGCAGGTGGAACCGGTCGGCGAGCTTCATCAAGCGCTGCGCCTTGCGATAACCCTCCGGCCGCGGCATGCCGAAATTGTGCTTGATGCGCGAATCGGTGTCGTCGCCCTTCTGCTGGCCGAGCACGACGACGCTGCGGCCCGCCAAGCGGCCGACGCCGCCCACCACTGCGGCATCCTCGCCGAAGGCGCGGTCGCCGGCCAGCGGCATGTAGTCGGTGATCAGCCGGTCGATATAGCGCTGGGCATGCGGCCGTTCGGCATGGCGCGCCACTTGGACGCGCTGCCAGGGCGTCAGCTTGGCATAGGTCGCGCGCAGCTGCTTCTGCACCTTGTCCTGCAGGCGCATGACCTCCTCGGCGATGTCGACATCGCCCGAGTTCGGCAGATGCCGGAGCTCGGTAATCTTGCTTTCGAGGTCAGCAATCGGCTTCTCGAAGTCGAGATAAGTGGCCATTCGCCGTCAGATGTCGCCTGTCGCCGGAATCCTGTCAACCGGCCGGGGTACGGCGACGGCGCCGCGCCAGAGGATGCTTGTCCTGCACCAGCGACCGCAGCTTCTCGTCCAGGACATGGGTGTAGATCTGGGTCGTTGCAATGTCGGCATGCCCCAGCATCAGCTGCACGCTGCGCAAATCGGCGCCGCCCTCCAGCAGATGGCTGGCGAAGGCGTGGCGCAGCACGTGCGGCGACACGCGCGCCGGATCGATTCCCGCACCGAGCGCCGCCTCCTTGAGGAGCTGGGCGAAGCGCTGGCGCGTCAGATGGCCGGTCCGGCCGCGCGAAGGAAAGAGGAAGCGCGAGCTCTCGCCCTCACCGAGCGCTGCCGCCCGCACATGCAGCCACGACGCAATCGCCTTGCGCGCCGGGTCGCTGAGCGGCACCAGGCGCTCCTTGTCGCCCTTGCCGCGCACGATCAGCATCGTCGGATCGCGCTCGACGGCGACCAGCGGCAGGGTCACCAGCTCCGACACCCGAAGCCCGGTGCCGTAGAGGATCTCGAGCAAGGTCGCCATGCGGCCGCCATCCACGCCACCCTTGACGCGCGCCGCCTCGATCAGGCGGTCGACCTCGTCGCGCGACAGGACCTTGGGCAGCGGTCGCCCGAGCCGGGGCGAATCGAGCGCGCTCGCCGGATCGTCCTCGCGCAGGCGCTCGGCCAGCAGGAACCGGAAGAGCTGGCGGATGACCGACAGGCGACGCGCGACGGTGCGCGGCGTCATACCGACATAGTCGAGCGATTTCAGGTAGGCGCGGAGCGCGTCGGTATCGGCCGTCACCGGCTTCTGCCTGCGGCGTGCGAGGAATGTCTCGAGATTCCGGAGATCGTTGGCGTAGGCGGCCTCGGTGTTGCGGGAAGCACCCCGCTCCGCCGTCAGCATCTCCATGAAGGCCTGCGCTTCGCGCGACAGCGGCGGCGGCTTGGTCCTCACGGTCACCTCACAGGCCGTAGGCCATCGCCGTCTCGATCGCGAACAGGCGTGCCGCGTGATCCTCGCCGGCCTGGCGCAGCGCGCGCACGATCGCCGCGACGCCTGCGGGATGCAGCTCGGCGAGCGGCGTCTCGCCGGCGGCAAGCGAGGCCAGAAGAGAGGCCTCGGCGCGGCGGCGCCCGGCGCCGGCGGCCTGCAGGGCCTGCAGCGTCGCGACGGCCGGCATGACCAGGCGGACGCCGGCCGGCGGCGCTTCCGGCAGGTCGGTCGACCCCGCCGGCACGTCGATGCCGGTGGCGCGGAACAATTCGACCAGCAAGGCGCCGCGCAGGGCCGCGCGCGCCGGATCGTCCTGGCGGATCGTGGCATACCAGCGATTGACCTCGGACGGCGGCAGCCGCTTGGGATCGTCGATGCCGGCGATCGCGGCGAGCGGCATCAGCCGGTCGAGGGCGTTCAAGGTCTGCGGATTGTTGTGCGCGGCGGCGATCGCCAGCTGAATCCAAGCCTGCGCCTGCTTCTTGTCGCCGAGCAGCAGGAAAGCGCGCAGCGCCTCGGTCGCAACGCCGGCAAACTGCTGCTGGGCGGGCAACTGCAGCAATCCGGTGGCGCTGGCCCGCGCGACCGTCGGAAACAGCGGGCTGCCGCGGGTATCGGCATAGACCACGCCGATCGAGTTGACGACTTCCTGCGGATTGGCGGCCCCGCGGGCCACCGCGACCAGGTGGGCGCGGCGCGCGATGGCCGGCGGCAGCCGAGCGCCGGTATTCACCGCCTCGAGGTAGAGGTCGCTCAACCGGGTGGCCTCGACGATCGCCAGCGCCTCGCCACGCTCGCCGATCTCCAGCCGCGTCGCCATCGGCAGGCTCTTCATGCCGACCAGCGCCCGGATGACCGGCGGCTGCGTGCTGCGCAGCAGGTTGGCCGTCGGCTGGGTACGCGTCATGTCGAGCATCATCATGGTCGGCCCGTCGACCTGCCCGAGCGAAACGGCACCCGCCGCCGCCTTGTCGCCGTCGAGGTAATTGCACGCCGCCTGGGCGCGACGGCCGAACGGCTCGGCGAGCTCCCAGTTGCGCACGATCGCACAGGCGCCCTGGCGCTCGCCGGCCATCATCAGCGCATTGGCGACGTAGGTGGCAGCCGTGGGGTCGGAATAGGCGCCGGCATTGCGCACCATCTCGTTGAGGCTTTCGGCTTCCCCCATGGCTGCGAGCTTCTCGACCCGGCGTATGAACAGGCTGGGCGGCGGGCTGCCGTCGGGCGGCGGCGGGCTGAGCTCGCTCACCAGCACCTTGAACTGCAGGTCACGCAGCGCGCGGCTGCCCGGCGCCGCCGGCAGCGCCGCCACCAGGCGCTTGGCAGTGGCAAGCGACGTGCCCTTCCAGGCGTCCGCCGGCATGCCGCCGATCCGCGCCGTCAGGAAGCCGGTCGGCCGGTCATCGAAATTGGCAACCTGCGCCGGCGCCTCGAGGGCGCTGGCGGCAAGAGTCGCGGCAACCAGCAGGCTAACGCGCAAACCGCTCATTGGGGACCGGCACCTCGAAGTGACGCAGCGGCGGCCTGGGCTCTATGACGGCCAGCGCCACGAGGCCGGCGATCACCAGGCCGACAACGATCACGACGACCACCGGCCCGAACTTGAGGGCCGGGACGTTGAGGCGACTTCTGGAACGAAACATCGGCACGACGCGACCAAACTACTCCGGAGGCCGCCGGCCGGGCAATCGTAAGCCGGGCGACACAGGCTTCTCCTCCCCAGCTTCGCTGGGAGGAGAAGCCTGAACGCGAGACGCCGCACCCGCGGGCTGGCTTGAAACAGCCGCCGGAATGGGCGACATCCTCCCGACAGCTCGTCATGGACGCCCCAATACCCCTATCATTGCCGCGCACCGTGGCCCTCGTCGGCCTGATGGGCGCCGGCAAGAGTGCCATCGGCAAGCGCCTGGCCATTCGGCTTGGCCTGCCTTTCGTCGATGCCGACGACGAGATCGAGCGCGCCGCCGGCTGCTCGATCGCCGAGATCTTCGCCAAGTATGGCGAGGCCGACTTCCGCGCCGGCGAGCGCCGCGTCATCGCCCGCCTGCTCGACCGGCCCTCGCACGTCCTGTCGACCGGCGGCGGCGCCTACATCGACGCCGACACCCGGGCCTTGATGCGCGCCAAGGCCATAACCGTGTGGCTGCGCGCCGATCTCGACGTCCTGTTCGACCGGGTGAAGAAGCGCGGACACCGGCCGCTGCTGCGCCAGGGCGATCCGAGGGAGATTCTCGGCCGCCTGATGGCCCAGCGCTATCCGATCTACGCCGAAGCCGACATCGTGGTCGAATCGACCGCCCAGCCGGCCGATCGCACGACCGAGCAGGTGATCGATGCGCTGCGCCTCCACCTCGAAGCGACAGCGGAAAAGGCTCCGGCATGAACGCCCCGACCGAAGCTGCAGACCAGGCCCGACGGACCATCCGGGTCGATCTCGCCGGACGCGCCTACGACATCGCGATCGGCCCGGGCCTGCTCGACCGTACCGGTGAGCTGGCGGCAGGGCTTCTCGCCGCCCCGCGGGTCATCATCGTGAGCGACCACACCGTGGCGCCGCTCTATGCCGCCCGTCTCGCCGCCGCCTTCGAGAAGACCGGCGTACGGACCCGCGTGCTCGCCGTGCCGGCCGGCGAGACCAGCAAGGAGTTTACCGGCTTCGGCCAGCTGATGAACGACCTGCTCGACCAGCGACCGGACCGCAAGACCACCCTGGTGGCGCTGGGCGGCGGCGTGGTCGGCGACCTCACCGGCTTTGCCGCCGCCGTGCTGCTGCGCGGCGTCGACTTCATCCAGGTGCCGACGACCCTGCTGGCCCAGGTCGATTCCTCGGTCGGCGGCAAGACCGGCATCAACACGCGCCATGGCAAGAATCTGGTCGGCGCCTTCTATCAGCCACGCCTGGTCGTCATCGACACCGACCTGCTCGACACCCTGCCGCGGCGCGAGCTGCTGGCCGGCTACGCCGAGGTCGCCAAGTACGGGCTGATTGACGAGCCCGATTTCTTCACGTGGTGCGAGGAAAACGGCGCTGCCCTGCTGGCCGGCGATGCGGCCAGGCGCAGTTACGCCATCGAGCAGAGCTGCCTTGCCAAGGCCCGCATCGTTGCCGCCGACGAGCGCGAGACCACCGATCTCAGGGCCCTGCTCAATCTCGGCCACACCTTCGGCCACGCGCTCGAGGCGGAGACCGGCTTCGGGCCGGATCTGCTGCATGGCGAGGCGGTAGGCGCCGGCATGGCGCTGGCTTTCGACCTGTCGGCGCGCATGGGACTGTGCCCGGCCGTCGATGCCGAGCGCGTGCGCCGCCATCTCGCCGCGGTCGGTCTGCCGGTGCGCCTGCGCGCGATCGGCGGCGGCAATCGGCGCGACTGGCAGACTGCGCGCCTGATCGATCACATGCGCGGCGACAAGAAAGCCGAGGCCGGCAAGCTCACCTTCGTGCTGGCACGCGGCATCGGCCGAGCCTTCGTCTCGCGCGACGTCGATGAAACGGTCCTGCACGGTCTGCTCGACGACGCGATCGCCGCCTGATCCCGCATGGACCCGGATATTCAGTTCGATCTGCCGATCTCGGTTGCCGTCCCGCTGGTGCTGATCTGCCTGGCGCTCGGCGCCTACATGTCGGCGGCGGAAACCGCAGTGACCGGCGCGTCGCGCCCGCGCATGCATCGCCTCGCCCAGCAGGGCAATCACCGTGCGACCATCGTCAATGGCCTGCTCGACCGCAAAGACGAGGCGGTAAGCGCCGTGCTGCTGGGCAACAACGTCGTCAACATCCTGTCCGCCTCGCTCACGACCGCGGTACTGACGGCGATTTTCGGGGCGGCGGGCGTGGTCTACGCCACGATCATCGTCGGCATCCTGGTGGTGATCTTCGCCGAGGTCATGCCCAAGACCTGGGCCCTGTTGCGCGCCGATCGCGTCGCGCTGCTCATGGCCCCCTCGCTGGTCGTCACGCTCGCCATCCTGGGGCCGCCGGCGCGCACCATTGCCGCGGTCTCGCGCTTCTTCCTCGGCCTGCTGCGCGTCCGTGTCGACCGTACGCCCGACGCCGAGGAGCACGCCGATGTCCTGCGCGGCGCCATCGAGTTGCATGGTCAGGATCTGACCGACGAGGCGGCCCCCGCCGAGAAGGCGATGCTGCGCTCGGTGCTCGATCTCGGCGAGCACACCGTGTCCGACGTCATGACCCACCGCGGCGCCGTGGTCCTGATCGACGCCGACCAGCCGGTCGCCGCCATCGTCGATGAAATCCTGGCCTCGCCCTATACGCGCATACCCGTCTATCGCGGCGAGGCCGACAACGTTGTAGGCGTCGTCCACGCCAAGGACCTGTTCCGCGCCGTCAAGGCAGCCGGCGGCACGGAGGACGTCAAGCTCGACGACGTCATGACGACCCCCTGGTTCATCCCCGAATCGACCGTCCTGTTCGACCAACTGCAGGCGTTTCGCGCCCGGCACGAGCATTTCGCCATCGTGGTCGACGAATACGGCGCGCTGCGCGGCATCGTGACGCTCGAGGACATCATCGAGGAGATCACCGGCGACATCGAGGACGAGCACGATGCCGTCAAGCGCGGCTTCGTCCCGCGCGAGGACGGCAGCGTGGTGTGTCGCGGCGACGTGCCGATCCGCGACCTCAACCGCGAGTTCGGCTGGGGCCTGCCGGAGGACGTCGCCATCACCATTGCCGGCCTGGTCCTGCACGAGGCGCGACGCATTCCCGAGGTCGGCCAGATTTATGCTTTCTACGGCTTCCGCTTCGAAATTCTGAAGCGCGAAGGCACGCGTATTGCAGAGTTGCGCGTCATGCCGCCAATCGACATACAAGCCGGCTGACCGAACGCCATCCCCTTTTCGAGAGGACCGACCATGCCGCTTTCGCCGCCAGTCGGGCGACAGCATCTCCATACGCGCCGCGTGACTTGTCAGGGCTTCTTCCGCGAGGACGGGCTATGGGACATCGAGGGCCACATCACCGACGAGAAGAGTTACGAGCATTCGAGCGAATGGCGCGGCCAGATGAAGCCGGGCGATTTCATCCACCAGATGTCGATCCGTCTGACGCTCGACCATCGCTACACGATCGTCGACGTCGAGGCGGTGACCGATCAATCGCCTTATCCGGTCTGCGGCAACGTCACGCCCGATTTCAAGAAGCTGATCGGCCTGCGCATCGCCGGCGGCTTCCATCGCGAGGTGCGCGCCCGCCTGGGCGGCGTGCACGGCTGCACCCACATCGTCGAGCTGTTGGGTCCGGTGGCGACGACGGCCTACCAGACCATGTCGTCGGGCCGAGCACGCGCCTTCAACGAGGCCCATCGCAAGCGCCAGGCGAATGGCACGGCGCCCGACCGGCCGACCGAGCCGAAGCGCAAGCCTTACGTCATCGACACCTGCCACGCCTGGGCAGCCGACGGCCCGGTGGTCAAGCGCTGGGCACCCGACTACTACAGCGGCCCCGACGCCGAGGCCGTACGCGCCGCCGCCGCCGGCAAGGAAGTCGAGCTCGAGGGCGGGTGAGATGGCTGGGGACGCGCCCCAACGCATTACATCCCCATGGCCGGAACATGGCGAAATGGGTGCGCAAAATCCCCAATCGGGGCAGGCCACGCAGGCGCCATTCGGCGCGTAGACCCCTTCGAGCGCGACTGAGTGACGGCACCGCCGCCGCCCGTCGCACGATGGAGGTTCACATGATGAGGCGTTTCGTTCTTGCCAGCATTGCCGCCGCGAGCCTCGCCGGAGCCGCGACTGTCGGCTCGGCAGTCATGACGCCGGCGGATGCCCAGGTCACCGTAACCTTCGGATCGCCACCGCCGCCGTTGCGCTACGAAGCGGTTCCGGCGCCGCGCGCCGGCTATGTGTGGGCGCCCGGTCACTGGCGACTGGTGCGTGACCAGTACGTCTGGTTCCCGGGCCAGTGGTACACGGCACGGGCGGGTTATCGCTACGTGCCGGAAGCCTGGGAGCGCATCGTCGTCAATGGTCGCGACCAGTGGCGCTTCGTGCCGAGCCGCTGGGATCGCAACGCCAACGGCGTTCCCGATCGCTACGAGAGCCGCAGCTGGGACCGCAACCACAACGGCGTTCCCGATCGCTACGAGAGTCAGCGGCGCAACTGGGACCGCGATCGCGACGGCATCCCGGATCGCTACGAGCGCTAAAGCGATTCTCATCTCATTCCCTCCCCAGCTTCGCTGGGGAGGGAATGAAAGAGCAGGCAGGTGCGCTTTCGGGCGCACCTGCCTATCATGGGATGCGCGGCAAGCCGCCTGATCTCCTGCGAGGACCCCATGACCGCTCCGCTCACCATTCGGCTGCATCCCGCCGACAACGTCATCGTTGCGCGCATGGACATCCTTCCCGGGACCACGGTCGAGGGCGACGTGGCGGCGGCGACGCGCGTGCCGCCTGGCCACAAGATCCTTACCCGGGCCATCAAGCAGGGCGAGCCGCTGCGCAAGTACAATCAGATCATCGGCTTCGCCGGCGAGGACATGGCGCCCGGCACGCACATCCACACGCACAATTGCGTCATGGGCGATTTCGAGCGCGACTATGCCTTCTGCATCGACGCCCATCCGACCGAGTTCATGACACCGCAAGCGACCTTCCAGGGCTATCGCCGATCGGATGGCCGCGCTGCCACGCGCAACTACATCGGCATCGTCACGACGGTGAACTGCTCGGCGGCGACCAGCCGGATGATCGCCAACCACCTGCAGCCGCTGCTCGCCAAGTACCCCAACATCGACGGTGTCGTGCCCCTCACGCACGGCGGCGGCTGCGGCATGGCGGCCTCCGGACTGGAGATGGACGTGTTGCGACGGACCCTGGCGGGCTACGTGCGCCATCCCAACATGGCCGCTGTCGTGGTGCTCGGGCTGGGCTGCGAGACCAACCAGATCTCCGGCCTGATGAAGGCCGAGGGCCTGACGGAAGGCCCCAAGCTTATCCCGATGGCAATCCAGGACGAAGGCGGCGTCGCCCGGACGGTCAGGCGCGCCGTCGGCTTTCTCGAGGAGCTGTTGCCGCAAGCCAATGCCGTCGAGCGCGAGCCGATCCCGGCCAGCGAGCTCATCCTGGCGCTGCAGTGCGGCGGTTCGGACGGCTATTCCGGCATCTCGGCCAACCCGGCGCTGGGCGCCGCGGTCGACCTGCTGGTGCGTCACGGCGGCACGGCCGTGCTGTCGGAGACGCCCGAAATCTACGGCGCGGAGCATCTGCTGACCCGGCGTGCGGTGTCGCGCGAGGTCGGCGAGAAGATCGTCCAGCGCATCCGTTGGTGGGAGGATCACTGCGCACGGACCGGCGGCGAGATGAACAACAATCCATCGCCCGGCAACAAGGCCGGCGGCTTGACGACGATTCTGGAGAAGTCGTTGGGCGCCGTGGCGAAGGGCGGCACGACCAACCTGGTCGATGTTTACGAGTACGCCCAGCCGATCACGGCGAAGGGTTTCGTCTACATGGATTCGCCCGGCTACGATCCAGTGTCCGCTACCGGACAAGTCGCAGGCGGCGCCAACGTTCTGTGCTTCACCACCGGCCGCGGCAGCGTGTTCGGTTGTAAGCCGACGCCATCACTCAAGCTTGCAACGAATAGCTCCCTCTATCGACGCATGACTGACGACATGGATATCAATTGCGGCACCATCGTCGATGGCGAGGAGACGATTCAGGACAACGGGAGACGCATCTTCGAGCTCATCCTGAAAACTGCATCGGGACAGAAGACAAAATCGGAAGCGCTCGGCATCGGCGACGATGAGTTCGAGCCCTGGAAGATTGGTGCAACCATGTGAGGATGTCAGTGCAACCAACTTGACTTCCCGGCGTTACATCCTCATATGCCGGCTTACGACTTACGAACTTGGCTATGCCTTGGCGGTCAGCCACAACGGCCCAGACGACCCCACGAGCTGCTTTCCAATTTCTTCGAGTTGTCGTGGACCGTGCAAACGAGCGCGGGCCACGCTTATTCGTGGGCCGTTTTCTGCCGAGGAGAGAGAAGTAATGGCAACAGGTACTGTCAAGTGGTTCAACGCCACCAAGGGTTTCGGTTTTATCCAGCCGACTGATGGCGGCAAGGACGTCTTCGTCCATATCAGCGCCGTCGAGCGCTCGGGACTGAACGGCCTCAACGAGGGGCAGAAGATCAGCTACGAGATCGCTACGGAGCGCGGCCGCTCGGCCGCCGTCAACCTCAAGTCTGCCGACTGACGGAGACTGCACCGTCGCGTTCGGCCATGGGCCGAGCGCGACGGGTTTGACTCCTTTGCGACCGAATTAAGTCTACCCCTCCGCGTGCCGGCGTGCTGTCGGCGCGCCTGTCGTGCTATAATGCCGTTTGGGGTGCGGCACATGTCGGTCGAATTGCACTACGAGGCGCTCGGCGGGATCGCGCGGCGATTGCAGGCGTGCGAGCTTTCAGCTGTCGAACCGACCCGGACGATACTCGACCGCATCGAGCGGCGCGACGGTCGGCTCAAGAGCTTCGCCACGGTTGTGCCGGAACATGCGGACTCACCGGCCTCGAGCCGACATCGGGTCTCGCCAGCTGCGCCGGCGTCTTTCCCGCTTGCCGAGTCGCTCGATCATGTCGGCCCGATGTGCCGTAGCGCCCTTGATGCCGCGCTGGGCGGACATCCCTTGCCCACCTTGCCGGCGGCATGACCAGCGACGGCGTGCCCATCGGCTTCCAGATCGTCAGCCATGCCTTCGACGAGACGGGGATCCTGGCCGGCCGCCGTGCCTATCAACGGGCCACCGACTGGCATCTCGAGCGGCCACTCCTGTGAGCGCGGATGGGCAAAATGGACGCTGAATCATTGTTACTGTACGATTGCTGCAGCACATGAGAAGCATTTTCCGGAACAATCTCAGGCTCAAGCCGAGCATTCTGGCGTCGTTCGCCTTCCTGACCGTTCCGGTGTTCTTCACGGTCATCATCGTCAATTACATTTCCAACGACAGCATCGCCCGCGCCAACGCCGCAGAGCTCGTCGAGCGCTTCCGGGTCGATGCGCTGGCCAACATCCAGGCCGACTTCAACCCGTTGAAGTCGCTGGTCCGTTCGGCGGCCTCGATCGGCAGCCAGGACCCCGGCTTTTATGCCGACGACCGCAGCTTCCGCTATTTCTACAGTATCGTCCTGCACAGCACGAAGATCGTCAGCGCCTATGTCGGTCTGCAGGACGGCTCGTTCCGCCAGACGCGGCGGGTCGATCCCGGCGTGAGCATCCAGGGCAAGCTTCCGCCAGAAGGGTCGCAATTCGCCTTCCGTTGGGTCGTCCCGACCGCCGGCCAACCGCTGCTCGACCACTATACGTTTCTCAATGCCGACCTGAAGGAGCTCGGCAGCACAAAGGAGGTCACGACCTACGACCCGCGCGTGCGGTTATGGTATCGCAGCGCCGAGCAGGCCGGGACGACGATGATCTCGGATCCCGACATCTTTGCCGCCCTCGGTTTGATCGGGTTTACCGTCGCCGCGCCCTTCTACCTCGACGGCAAGCTCGCGGGCGTGGCCGCCGCCGACGTCACCCTGGATGGCCTCGGCACCTATCTGGGCGAACGCAAGATCAGCCCCGGCACGCTAAGCTACATCCTCGATCACCAGGGGCGCGTGATCGCCGCCTCCGACCTGTCCAAGACCTACGCCAACAACGAAGGCCGGCTCGAGCTGCGCCACATCACCTCGCTCGACGACGATCTGCCGGCGATGGCCTACAGCGTGCGTCCCCGGAAAAGCGAGGACATGTACTTCTTCATGCACGGCGGTCGCGAGTACATCGCCAGCATCACGACCCTGCCGCAGGAATTCGGCAAGCGCTGGCAGCTCTTCGTCATCACGCCGGTCTCCGACTTCACCGGCACCTTCCAGCACAACAACATCCGGCTGGCGATCTTCGGCCTGCTTGCGACTGTCGTGCAGATCATCATCATCTACTTCCTCACCAGCGTCGTGTCGTCGCCGCTCGAGCGCATGGCCTTCAAGGTCGGCAAGATCCAGGATTTCGGCGGCGAGCAGCTGCCGTCGGTCCGCTCGTCGATCCGCGAGATCGCGGTCCTGTCCAAGGCAATCGACACGCTCGACGCTGCCGTGAAGTCGTTTGCCGCCTTCGTGCCCATGGGTCTGGTCACCCAGCTGCTTCAATCGGAGCAGAAGCTGGAGCTCGGCGGCCACAGCCGCTTCCTCACCATCTTCTTCTCGGACCTCGAATCCTTCTCGACCCTGTCGGAGGAGATTCCGTCGCAGGAGCTGTTGTTGCGCGTCTCGGCCTATCTCGAGCTCGTCACCAAGACGGTGAACCAGGAGCACGGCACGATCGACAAGTTCATCGGCGATGGCGTCATGGCGTTCTGGGGCGCTCCGGCGTTGCTGGATGATCATGCCTGGCGCTCGTGCGTGGCGGCGCTGCGCATCCAGCGCGGCATGGATACGTTGAACGAGCGCTGGCGAGCCCAGGAGCTGAAGCCGCTCAATGTCCGCATCGGCATCCACAGCGATGCGGTGCTGGTCGGCAATATCGGCTCGCGCGAGCGCATGAGCTACACCGTGATGGGGGACGGCGTGAACGTCGCGGCGCGGCTCGAGGGCATCAACAAGGAATTTCACACCCGCATCTGCATCAGCCACAACGTCTTCAAGGAGGCCGGCGAACGGCTCTGCGTGCGGCCGATCGACGACGTCATCGTCAAGGGCCGGCGGTCGAAGGTGCCGATCTACGAGCTGGTCGGCGTGTACGGCGCCGACGATCCCGGGCTCGAACCGGACGAAGCGGTGGTGAAGCTGTGCAAGATGACGCGCTTCGCCTACGAAGCCCTGATCAAGGAAGACAATGTCCTGGCGGCGCGGCGCTATCGCGACATTCTCGAGCAGTTTCCCGACGATCCCATCGCCGCGACTGTCCTCAAGCGGCTGGTCGCGGCATGACAATCCACTGGAAGCGCTTCTGTGGCGAATCATCGTCTTCCGGACCGCGAGCGTCTCGCTCGCTCGAGCCCATGAGCGAGCGAGACGCTCGCGGTCCGGGAGAAGGAAGAATGCCCCACGGGAATGGCGCGCCCATGGGCGCCAACCTTGGTCGAAGACCCGCCAAGATCCTCATCCTGAGGAGGCCGCCTAGCGGCCGTCCCGAAGGATGGGCTGCACACGAAATCACCGAAACAGCGGTGCCGCGGCACCCGCTATGGTGCCGACCAAAGGGCGAAGGTTACTTCGCCCGAATCGAGACGCGGCCCTCCGGGTCGCTCCTCAGGGTGAGGTCCCTTTGTAAGTTAGCGTCTATGAGTGGCGCGCTCCCGGCACTCGAGAGCTCGCCGTGACGGACGCCAGCCTGCTTTCCAGCGCGCGCGAATCTCTCGCCGTCCTGCGACCGAGCGAATACACTGCTGCGCTCATTCAGGTCCTGCAAGCCGAGGCCAATTCGGTGCGCGGCGCGACCGTGCTGGAGATCGGTTCGGGAAGCGGCGTCGTGCTGGCGGCCGTCGCCGCCCTGGGCGCAGCCACGGTCTGCGGCATCGATATCGAGCAGGACGCGGTGACCTCGGGACGGCTGCTGCTGCACGAGCTCGGCCATGGCGAGGTCTCGGAATTTCACCGTGGCGATCTCTGGGAGCCGGTGCTCGGGCGGCGCTTCGACCTGATCGTGGCCAACCTGCCGCACTTCCCGATGGCGAGCAATCACGTGCCCGGCCGCCTGCCGTCCTGGAGCGCGGGCGGACCCGACGGCCGCTATCTGCTCGATCCGTTTCTCGAAGGTCTCGAAAGTCACCTGACGCCGCACGGACGAGCCATCATCACCCACAACGCCTTCGTGAGCCTCGAACGGTCGCGCGAGATGGTCGCGCGCAGCGGGCTCGCCTTGCAGGCGGCATTGACGACCTTGGTCTACATTCCCGAGGACAAGCTCGCCTGCATGACCGATCACGTTCTGGAGGCCGAGGACGGCCGTTCGATCCATCGCTACGGCCGTTATGCGTTCGGCGAGATGCATATCCTCGAGATCGGCGCGCCCGGAACGGTTGGCTGACGTGACACGGATCCACTGCTTCTCACGCGCCCTGATCGGCATCGTTGTCGGTGCGCTGATCATGGCCGGGCTGGTCCTGCAAGGAGCCCGGGCTCAGGGTGCCAGCTCGCCCGACGCCGCCCTCGGGCGGTTGCTCGACGCAGCCCGCGCGACCATGCCGGGGGCCTGCGTGCAGGGCGATGCCGATCGCCTGACTCGCATCCTGTGTGCCAAGCGCATCAGGATCGGGGTCCGCGACTACTACCCTCTGTTCGGCACCAGGGCCGGCGACAAGCGCGAAGGCTACGAGGTCGACGTGGGGTTGGCGATCGGCCGCATGCTGGGCGTCGAGGTCGAGTTCGTCCGTGTCAACGCTGCGACCCGCATCCCGCTCCTGGCCGAGGATCGCATCGACCTCGCGATCGCGACCATGGGCCACAATACCCAGCGCGACAGCCAGGTCCGGTTCATCCGTCCGCACTACTACCAGTCCGAGACGATCGTCGTCGGCCCCCGTGACCTGGCGGTGGCGAACACGACCGACCTGCCGGGCCGCACAGTGTGCGTGACCATCGGCAACGGCTCGAACGCCGAACTGGTCTCCCAGGGCGCTCGCCTGATGCTGTTCGACGAAGCCGGCGTGCTGCCGGACCGCCTCAAGGACGGCACCTGCAATCTCGCCGCGCAGGACGACAGCTTCTTCGCATACTATTTCACCGACGCGGATTTCTCGGCCGCATTCTTTCCCAAGTTCGGCTTCGCCCAGGTCCCGTGGGGCATGGCGGTCGCCCGCCAGGGCAGCGACCGGCTGGCGCACGCGCTCGACCTGATCGTCCAGATCTTCCATCGCGACGGCGTTCTCATCGACATCGCGCGCACGCACCGGATCGGATTGGCGTTCCTGCAGCGCCAGCAGCGGGTGTGGCGCAGCGTGGAGTGCAACGTCGAGACCGGCTCGACGAACCCCAATTGCATCCTGCCGCCGCTCGACGCGGCCTTGAAGCCGACCTCGTTCGCGCCCGAGGTGACGGCCTTCGAGGATTGGGTGGAAAAGCAGGCAGGCATCGACCTGACCCTGCCGATGCTCAAGACGGCCCCGGCCTGGTCGATGTTCAAGGATGGCGTGGTCAATTCGCTGATCCTGATCGCCGGGGCGCTGATCGCCACGCTTGCCCTGGCCGTGCTGTTCGGCGCAGCGATGGCGGCCCGGTCAGCCCTGGTCCGCTGGCCGGCACGAACCTTCACCGTGGCGCTGCAATCGTCGCCGATCGTGCTCACCCTGGTGGTCGCCGCGGCGATTTCCCATGCGCTGTTCCCCTTCTCCGACACGGTGGCGCTCGGCGCCGCCATCGTCGCTCTCGGCCTCGCCAACGGCTGCAATGCCGGCCAGGCTCTCGCCGAGGCGGTGTGGAGCCTGCGCGCCGAGCAGGGCACGGAGGCGGCGCGCGCGACGGCTCCCGGCACGCTGCGCGGCAGCGGGCTGTTCGCGCACGCGCTCGGTCGGTCGGCGACCCAGATCGTGGCCTTCCTGGTCAACGCCGCCAAGGGCACGCCGATCGCGAGCTTCATCGGCGCGCCCGAGCTGTTGAGCGCGCTCACCGACATCACCTCGTTCTCCAGCGGCCGCGTCACCACCTACAGCCTGCTGCTGGTGTTCTACACCGTCGTGGTGATGATCGTGGTATGGCTGTGCGGCAAGCTCAGGGTCTATCTCGAGAGCCGACAGGCCCGGGTCGACGATGCCGGCAAGGTGCCGGCATGATGTCGCTGGTCGAGACCCTGTCAGCCGACTTCCTGCCGCGCTTCCTGGCCGGCATGGCGGTCAATTTCGAGATCGCGGTCATCTCGATCGCCATCGGCCTTGCGTTCGGAGCCCTGCTCGCCTTTGGGCGGCTGGTCGGTGGCGCGCTGGGCGGCTTGTCGGCCGCGATCGTCGCGCTCATGCGGGCGGCGCCGACCTTCGTCGTCATGTTCTTTCTGCTGAACGCCATTCCGCGTGACGCCAAGCTGTTCGGCATGCCCTTCGCGCTGTCCGGCGTCATGACGGTGGCGCTCTCCCTGGTGCCGTATTCGGCCGCCTACATCGCCGACGCCGCCGTCGACGCGCTGCGCCATCTGCGTGGCGGGACGATGCTGGGCGCACTGCTGTTCCTGCCCAACGTCACCCGGGCCTTCTTCGTGCTGGTGATGTCATCGAGCGCCGGGGCGGCGATCGGCGTCACCGAGGGCATCACCGTGATCCTGCGCCAAGCCGAGAAGCTGCCGGCGCTCGATGAGCGGCTGGTCCTGTTCGCAATCGGCGTCGTGATGTTCGGCATTCCCCTGCAGCTGGCCTTCGTGCTGATCAGCCTCATCCAGAAACGGTTGAGCCGGGTCATCGTGCAGGCGCCGCCGACCGAGGCAGCGCAGTCGGGCAAGTGAGCCATTGCTGGGAGCGCCGACTCGCCGCGCCGTCATCCCCAGGGTATTCGCATGGGGGCGCTCTTTCATTCTCCTCCCCAGCGTCATCGCTGGGGAGGTGTCGCCGTCATCGGCGACGGAGGGGTCATGAGCAGCAGGACTGAGGCTCATGACCCCTCCGCCCCCGATTACGGGGGCACCTCCCCAGCGAAGCTGGGGAGGAGAATGAAAGGAGCGCTGTCAACCCGATCGAGAGACTCCATGCAATATCATTCCGTCTTCCGGCCCGGCCTGTTCGCCGGCCAGGTCATCATCGTCACCGGCGGCGGCTCGGGCCTCGGTCGCTGCACTGCGCACGAGCTCAAGTCGCTCGGCGCGCGCCTGGCGCTGATCGGCCGCACGGCGGAGAAGCTCGAGCAGGTGAAGCGCGAGCTCGATGATCCTGATGCCTTCACCTTTGCCGCCGATCTGCGCCAGGAGGACCAGGTTCGGCGCGCCGTCGACGGCGTTCTGTCCTGGGCGGGCCGCATCGATGGCCTGGTCAACAATGCCGGCGGCCAGTTCCCCGCCAGGCTCGAGGACATCTCGCTGAACGGCTGGAATGCCGTGGTCGCCAACAACATGACGGCGACCTTCCTGATGTCCAAGGAGGTCTATCGCCGCTCGATGCGCGACCATGGCGGCGCGATCGTCAATGTCGGTGCCGACTGGGAGCTCGGCATGCCCGGCATGGGCCACAATGGTGCGGCGCGCGCCGGCCAGACCAACTTCACCTACACGGCCTCGGTCGAGTGGGCCCATTCGGGGGTGCGGGTGAATGCCGTCCTGCCAGGCTTCATCGCCTCGTCGGGTCTCGACCGCTACCCCGAGCGCGCCCACGACGTGCTGCGCAACGTGCGCGGACGCATCCCGATGAAGCGCCACGGCACCGAATCGGAGATCGCCGGCGCCATCGTCTACCTGCTGAGCGAAGCCGCCGCCTACGTCACCGGCATCGCGCTCCGGGTCGACGGCGGGTTGCACAACAACAGCAAGTCGAACTTTTACGAGGTGCCGGACCACGACCGATCGAAGCCGTTCAACGGCTTCCCGCTGTATCGGCGGCCAAAGGTGCTGGATTAGTTCTTCTCCTCCCCAGATTCGCCGCGGAGGAGAATGAAGAACAGGAAGATGAAGCGGCGGACGAAGTCCGTCAGTACACCGAGGGCACGTACATGGTCTGCGGCACGGGCGTGCGTGCGTAGTCGGGCTTGTGCTCGCGCGCCGGCAGCACGATGGGCTGGTGCTCGACCTCGGCATAGGGAATCTGCTGCAGCAGATGATGGATGCAGTTGAGCCGGGCCTTCTTCTTGTCGTTGCCCTCGACCACCCACCACGGCGCCTCGGGGATGTGGGTGCGCGCCAGCATCTCCTCCTTGGCCTTGGTGTAGTTCTCCCAGCGACGCCGCGATTCGAGATCCATCGGGCTGAGCTTCCACTGCTTGAGCGGATCATGGATGCGCATGAGGAACCGCTCGTTCTGCTCCTCGTCGCTGATCGAGAACCAGTACTTGACGAGCACGATGCCCGACCGCACGAGCATGCGTTCGAACTCCGGAACAGTGCGGAAGAATTCCTCGACGTCGTCGTCGCCGCAGAAGCCCATGACGCGCTCGACGCCGGCGCGGTTGTACCAGCTGCGGTCGAACAGGACGATCTCGCCGCCGGCCGGCAGATGTGGCACGTAACGCTGGAAGTACCATTGGCTGCGCTCGCGGTCGGTCGGCGCCGAGAGGGCCACGGTGCGGCAGATCCGCGGATTGAGGCGCTGGGTCACCCGCTTGATCACGCCGCCCTTGCCGGCGGCGTCGCGGCCTTCGAACAGCACGACAACCTTGAGCTTCTGGTCGACCACCCAGTCCTGCAGCTTGACCAGTTCACCCTGCAGGCGAAGCAGCTCCCGGAAGTACTGGTGGCGATCGGCGCTGTCCCCCTGCCCCACCCCGCCGAGGTTGCCCCCGCCGAGGTTGCCTCCTCCGAGGTTGGTCGTGCGGTCCAGCATGTCGTCATCGATCTCGAGCTCCAGCTCTTCATCGATGCTGTCGGCCAGCTCGTTGCGCAGCTTCTCTGCCAGACTCCGCTCGCCTTTCTCGACGCTCATTGCAGGCTCCTCCACCGCGGTGACTTGGGAAAGTGCGGCTCTCTTGTGACAACTTCGAGACTTTGGACTTAAAGTCCCGGCAGTGGCTTGGTGCGGGGTGGTGATGCAGGGACTGAAACCGGCGATATTCGGCGCCTGCGCCTTGTTGGCAGGCTTGGTGCTGCTTTGCGCCGGCCATCCGGCGGCGGCCCAGAAAGCCGCCGACCCTGCCGCCTGCGTCCTGCCGCCCCGTCCCGATACGCTGTGGGCGCTGGCACAGTGTTGCGAGCGGTCGCTGACGGGCGACGTCGGCTGCCGAGCCTACGACAAGAAGGACCAGTACGTCATCATCAAGGACAATTCGGTCCGCAAGCCGCAATCGTACCTGATCATCCCGACCAAACGGGTCACGGGGATCGAGGATAGCCTGATCGCGCAGCCACCGGTCTTGGAGTTCTGGCAGTACGGCTGGGCGCAGTCGCGGACCTATCCCGGCTATCCGCCGGCCGATACCGCCATGGCGATCAATTCGGCGCACTCCCGTACACAGAACCAGCTCCACATCCACATCTCGTGCGTACGCCCCGCCGTCAGGACGGCGCTCGACCAGGCCGAGATCGACTTCTTCCCGGCCAAGCCCGTCACCCTCCGATTGCCACCGCACGACAATCTCTACCGCGCGATCAGGGTCACCGGCCTGTCCGGGGAGCAGAGCCCCTTCGTGGTCTTTCAGGACGATCCGGGCGTGAAGGATCACATGGCCGACCAGAGCATCGCGGTCGTCGGATCGGCGACCGCCGGCCAGTACTTCGTCCTCGATACCCGGGTCGACGGAGGCAATACGGCGCACGCCGAAGAGCTGCTCGATCAGACCTGCCAGTCGGCGACCAGGTAGCTGGCGCTCGCGGCCCCTTGCTGCTGCGGCCGCCCGGCCTCGGTGCTTCGCCTTCCGGCAGGCGAACGGGCTGCGCGCCAGGGATGCCACCTCGATGGCCGCGAACGCGCGGCCTTTCACCTTGATCGCGTGCTCCTGCCAGTGGCTGGTGAGCTTGCCGATCTCTGTGTCGTCGACGATCACGTACTCGAGGCTCTTGCTTGCCCGAACGCAGGGATATCTGACTTCGGATTTGGCCACGCGACGCCGCATCACCCCGGAGCTTAAGCGTGCACCGCAACAGGTCAACCATCGAGGGTGACGCAAACGGCCGGTTCACCGGTCCGTGAAGCCCGGCGGATGATCTGGCGCGGCGATGCTAGAGTATCAGCGTCATGCGCCGGACCTGGACCTGGACGTTCGGCCTGCCGCCGGAGATGCTCTGGCCGGTGTTGGCCGATACCAATCGCTTCAATGAAGCGATGGGGCTGCCGTCCTATGCGCTGGAGGAGACGCCGCAGCCCAACGGCACCATCCTGCGGCGCGGGCGCGGCAAGGCCGCGGGCTTCACCCTCGAATGGGAGGAAAAGCCCTACGAGTGGATCCACGGGAGATACTTCCGGCAGGCCAGGGAATTCACCAAAGGTCCGTTCCGCCGCTTCGGGCCGATCTTCGAGCTCGAGGCCGACGGGACCGGCAGCAGGCTGACCTACACCCTGGAATGGGAACCGCTCTCGATCGTCGGCCGGTTGTTCGGCGCGCGCCTGGGGAGAAAGGCAGGCGAGGTCGTCGGCAAGCGCATCGTCGAGGCGGCGGCTTTCGCCAAGGGCGAGCGCGCGACTTTTTTTGACCTGCCACCGCCCGAACTGCCGGCCGGCGCGCGCGAACGGGCGACGGCACTGGCCGCCGAGATCGACCGCAGCCCCTACGGCAACGGCCTCGGCAGGAAGCTCGCCGAGCTGGTGACGACCGGCATGGCGACCGATCTTGCCCAACTCAAGCCGAAGCGGTTGGCCGTGCAGTTCGCCGTGCCGACGCGGGTCGCCGTCGAAGCCTGCCTGGCCGGCGTGCGCGCGGGCCTGCTGACGATGAAGTGGGATCTGTTGTGCACCAACTGCCGCGGCGCCAAGTTCAGCACCGCCGCCCTGAGCGAGCTGCCGCGCGGCGCGCACTGCCCTTCCTGCAACATCGACTACGACCGCGATTTCGAGCGCAACGTCGAGCTGTCGTTCGCGCCGGCGCCCTCGGTGCGCCCGCTGCTGGCCGGCGGCTTCTGCCTGAGCGGCCCGCTGGCGACACCGCATGTGATCGCGCAACTCCTGCTTGCGCCAGGGGAGCGCCGCACGGTGGGTCTCGCGCTGCCGGCTGGCAGCTATCGCCTGCGCACCCTGCATCCCGGGACGTTCGTCGATGTCGAGCATCACGGGGGCGCCTTCCCCGGCCTGCATGCGACCGCGACCGGTGTCGAGGCGGGGCTGCCGGGCGAGGCCGGAACCGTCACCTTCGCCAACGATGCGGGCTTCGAGCTGGCGGCGCTGATCGAGGATCGCACCTGGACGCGCGAAGCCCTGACGGCCCCCGAAGTGATCTCGCTGCAGGCCTTCCGCGATCTCTTCGCCGCGGCGACCTTGCGGCCGGGCGATGAAGCGGGCGTCGGCCAGGTGGCGCTGCTGTTCAGCGACCTGCGCGGCTCGACGGCGCTCTACGAGCGGGTCGGCGATTCGGTCGCCTTCAACCTGGTGCGCGAGCATTTTGCCCTGCTGGCCAGCATCGTGCGCGATCACGACGGCGCGGTGGTGAAGACCATCGGCGATGCGGTGATGGCTGCGTTCGGCGATCCGGCCGATGCGGTGAAGGCGGCACTCGACATGCAGGCGCGCATCGCAGGCCACGAGCTGGTGCTGAAGCTCGGCATCCATGCCGGGGCAAGCGTCGTCGTCAACCTCAACGACCGGCTCGATTACTTCGGCTCGACGGTGAACATGGCCGCGCGCCTGCAGGGCCAGAGCAAGGGCGGGGACATCGTGCTGAGCCGCGCCGTGGCCGACGATCCCGCGGTCGAGGACCTGATCGCCACCGTCCCGGCCGCCGAGGAAAGCGTTGCCCTGAAGGGCTTTGCCGATCCGATCAGCTTCGTGCGGCTGCGGCCGAGATGACGCTTTCATCCTCCTCCCCAGCTCTGCTGGGGAGGTGCCCCGTCTCACGGGGCGGAGGGCTCATGAGTCACGACTCATGAGATTTATGCCCCCTCCCTCGCCTAGGCATTTTGGCCGCAGAGCGGCCAAAAGCCCTTAGACGGCGACCCCCCAGCGAAGACGCTGGAGAGGAGAAGAGCCTACGTCCCGAAGTGGGCCGCCAGCACGGCGGCCGCCTCGTCATTCGCCTTGAGCCCCTGCTGCAGAAAGCGGGTCAGCGAGAAGAAGCCGTGGATCGTGCCCGGATAGTTGACGTAGGTGGTCTTCACGCCGGCATCGATCAGCCGGTCGGCATAGGCGCGGCCCTCGTCGCGCAGCGGGTCGTAGCCCGCCGTCAGAACGAAGGCCGGCGGCAAGCCGCGGAAATCCTTGGCCAGCAGCGGTGACAGCCGAAGGTCGGCCTGGTCGATGCCGGCCGGCACGTAGGCGTTCCAGAACCAGTCGATCAGATCCTTGGTGAGGAAGTAGCCCTCGGCGAAATCCTTGCGCGAGGCGCTGGTGCGGCTGGAATCGGTCGCCGGATAGATCAGCATCTGGAATGCCGGACCGATGTCGCCGGCATCGCGGCAGGTCTGGCAGACCACGGCGGCAATTGCCCCGCCGGCCGAGTCGCCGCCCACCGCCAGGCGCGCCGGATCGGCATCGAAGACCGCAGCCCTGTCGCGGATGTGGCGGAACGCGGCCACGCCGTCGTCGGTCGGCCCCGGAAAGGGATGCTCGGGCGACAGGCGATAGTCGATCGAGATCACCTGGCAGCGGCTCTTGTTGGCGAGTCGCCGGCAGGTCGAGTCATGTGTGTCGACATTGCCGATCACGAAGCCGCCGCCGTGATAGTAGACCAGGGTGGCGAGCGCACCCGATGGCGCGCCGAGCGGCCGGTAGCGGCGGTAGCGGATCGGGCCCGCCGGGCCGGCGAAGGCGCCATCGTCGACAGCGCCGACCTCGGGAGGCTCGGCTTCACTGTCCTCCGACATCTTGTCGACCGCGGTGCGGCCTTGCGCATGGGGCAGCGTGTTGAGCCGCGGCCGGCCGGCCTGGACGGCCTGCTCCATCAGGTCGAGCAGGCTGCGAGCTTCCTTGTCGAGCATGGCGTTCCCCCTCCCCCCGTGTCAGCTCACGAAGCCGCGAACGTGCGCGGCGATGTCGGCGGCGCGCTCCCAGCTCATGCAGAAGCGCCCGCCGGGCACGATCTCGACCCGGCCGTGCGGGCACTGGGCCTGCAGGCGGGCGCGATGCTTGCCGTAGATGAAATGCTCGCCGTAGAGCATCAGCACCGGGCACTGGAGCGCCGCCATGCCGGCCAATGTATCGAACTTCGCGAGCGCGCCCATGGCCTGCCAGCGGTCGCGGCCGATCTCGAGCTGGGCGGTGTTGATGCGGTCCATCCACGATTGCGTCGGCGCCATCGGCGCGTGCTCGGGATCGTGCTGCAGCAGGAACTCGATCGAGCGCGGCGCCGGGAAGCCCGAGGCGTCGCTCGGCCGCACCTTGGCGATGTCGGCGATGTCGTTCCTGGCCGTGTCGGCGTCGGCGAAGAAGGGCGTGTTGATCAGCACCGCCTTGTCGATACGCTGCGGCCAACGCGCGCCGAGCGCGATCGACACCGCCGAGCCCACCGCCTCGCCCAGCGCCGTGGCGCGCGCGATCTTCAGCGCGTCCATGGTCTCGATCACCGCCCGGGCATAATCCTCGATGGTCGGCTGCCAGTCGATGTGATCGGAATGACCGTGGCTCGGATAGTCGATGGCGACGGCGCGGTAATGGGTGCCCAGCGCCTGCAGGAGCTCTGCCATCACCGCCGAGCTCTGCTGGTTGATGTGGCTCACCATGATGGTCGGGCCCTTGCCGCAGGCCCGCCAGTGGATATGGCCGGCGAAGGTCTTCGCCAGTCCGCGATCGACGTCGAGGGCCATGATCTACTCGAGCTTGATGTTGGCGGCCTTGATGACGGCGGCCCATTTCTCGCCCTCGCCGCGCAGGAACGCGACCAGCTCGGCCGACGTGCCGCCGCCGGCAATGCCGCCCACCGCGGCATAGGCGTCGATCAGCTCCTTCGACTTCAGGGCGCCAGTGGCGGCCTCGAAGATCTTCTTGCGCGCCTCCGCGCTCGCGCCGGCGGGCGAGACCAACGCGTACCAGTTGTCCGAGTTGACCTTGGGGAACCCCAGCTCGCGCATGCTCGGCACGTCGGGCAGCAGCGGCGCCCGGTTGTCGGAGGTGATGCCCAGCGCCTTGATCGCCCCGGTCCGGATGTGCGGCAGCAGCACGGGAATGTCGAGAAGCACCGCCTGGACCGTGCCGGAGATCAGATCGTTCATCGCCGGCGCCGCGCCGCGATAGGGCACGTGCAACAGGTCGGTGCCGGTCTCGCGCTTGAACAGCTCGATAGCGAGGTGGGTGATGCCGCCGGTCCCGGCCGAGCCGCAGGAAATCTTGCCGGGGTTCGCCCTGGCGTAGGCGATCAGGCCCTTCATGTCGTCGATGCCGAGCTTGGCGTTGATCGCCAGCGCCTCCTGGACGCGCACGACCAGCACCTGCGGGGCGAGATCCTTGGTCGGATCGAAGGGCATCTTGGGCATCAGGCTCTGCATGATCGCGCCGGAGCTGGCGCTCATCAGGCCCATGACGTGCGCGTCGGTTCCCGACTTGGCCACGAAGTCGATGCCGGTGACGCCCGCCGCGCCGCTCTTGTTCTCGACCACGATCGGTTGGCCGAGCGCGCCGGTCATGCCCTGGGCCAGATGGCGCCCGAAGATGTCGGCCGGCCCGCCGGCCGGGAACGGCACGACGAGGGTCAGGGGCTTGGTGGGAAAGGCCGGTTGCTGGGCAACAGCCGATGCAAGCGGCAGAGCGGTCAAGCCCGCGACCGCGCCACGGCGCGTGATGTTCAAGGTTGTTCCTCCCTTTATCCCGCCGACTGTGCAAGGCGGCGCGGGACCGGACAAGGGTCATTCTCCTCCCCAGCGATGACGCTGGGGGGAGCAAAGAGTCAAAACTCGACGTCGAGCTCCTCGACCTCTTCCGGCTCGTTCCGGGCGGCGACGGTCCATTCCAGCATCGGCGGGAATTTCAGCATCAGGTCGCGGTAGGCGGCACAGGCCGGCTCGAGCTTCACGTCGTAGGTGGCGAAGCGCGAGCAGACCGGGGCATACATGGCGTCCGCCATCGTCGCGGTCTTGCCGAACAGGTAGGGTCCGCCGTAGCGCCGCAGGCAGTCTTGCCAGATCGCCGTCACGCGGTCGATGTCGGCCTGCGCGCCGGCCCACACCTTGAAGCCCGGATGATGCGCCTTGAGGTTCATCGGCAGGGCCGAGCGCAGGTTGGCGAAGCCCGAGTGCATCTCGCCGCATACTGCCCGGCAATGGGCGCGGGCTGCCGGGTCGGCCGGCAGCAGGTGGGCCTCGGGCTTGATCTCGTTGAGGTATTCCGCGATGGCCAGCGTATCCCAGACCTTGACCGGTCCATGCTCCAGGCAGGGCACGAGAAACGACGGCGACAGCAGCAGCAGCTCGGCCCGGGTCGCCGGATCGTCGATCGGAGCGACGCGCTCGTCGAACGCCAGTCCCGCCATGCGGCACAAAAGAAAACCGCGAAGCGACCAAGAGGAATAGTTCTTGCTACTGACGGTGAGCGAAGCCTCGGCCATGGACATCACTGTGGTGTATTCGAGCTTTCGTGGGGATGCAATTTTCGAGCCGGTCGCCTTCGATGCTCTACGCGCTGTATCAGACCGCCGCTGACGTCATGCTGCCGATCAGGGCATGGGCGGCGGCGACCAGCCAGACCCTGGGCAATGGCCAGGCGCCGTCGCTCGACAGCTGGCGAGCTGCGGCGGCGCTCTGCGAAATGGTGAGCCGGGCCACGCTCACGCATCGCCGGCCGACCTTCGGCATCAACGAGATCCGGTGCGGCAACGACATGGTTCCGGTGCGCGAGGAGGAGGTCTTCGCCACGCCGTTCGGCACCCTGCTGCGCTTCGCCAAGGAGGGTGTGGGACCGCAGCCCAGAGTCCTGGTCGTGGCGCCCTTGTCGGGGCACTTCGCCACATTGCTGCGCGATACCGTGCGCGTGCTGCTGCCCGAGCACGACGTCCACATCACGGACTGGGCAAACGCCCGCGACGTCGGCTTGTGGCACGGCGCGTTCGGCTTCGACGAGTATGTCGAGCACCTGGTCACGTTCCTCGAGGCGATGGGGCCGGGGGCCCACGTCGTCGCCGTCTGCCAGCCCTGCGTGCAGGCGCTGGCCGCCGCCGCCCTGATGGCCGAGGACGACCATCCCTGCCAGCCGCGCAGCATCACCCTGATGGCGGGGCCGATCGATACGCGCATCAATCCCACCAAGGTGAACGAGCTGGCGACCGGACGATCGATCGAATGGTTCGAGCAGAACCTGATCGCGCGCGTGCCGTGGCGCTATCCCGGTGCGGCGCGGCGCGTCTATCCGGGCTTCGTCCAGCTGACTGCCTTCATGAGCATGAATGCCGAACGCCACGTCAAGGCGCAGATCGATCTCTACCGCGCCATGGCCAACGGCGATGCCGGGCAGGCCGAGACCATCAAGACCTTCTACGATGAATATTTCGCCGTGCTCGATCTGACGGCGGAGTTTTATCTCGAGACCGTGCAATGGGTGTTCCAGGAGCATCGGCTGGCCAGGGGCGAGCTCGACTGGCGCGACCGCCGGATCGATCCCAAGGCGATCCGCCGCATCGCCCTGTTCACCGTCGAGGGCGAGCGCGACGACATCTGCTCGATCGGCCAGACCGTCGCTGCACACGATCTGTGCACCAGCCTGCGTCCCTACCGCAAGAAGCACTACATGCAGGCCGGCGTCGGCCATTATGGCGTTTTCGCAGGCCGGCGCTGGGCCAATCAGATCTATCCCTTGGTACGGAACACGATTCTCGCCAACGAATAGACAGTGGCGATCTTCCTCATCCTCCTCCCCAGCTTCGCTGGGGAGGTGTCTCGGTAATCCGAGACGGAGGGGTCATGAGTCACGTGAGGAGGCCTATGACCCCTCCGTCCGCGATTTACGCGGACACCTCCCCAGCAGAGCTGGGGAGGAACAAGAAGCAGAGTGGCGCGCTCTCGGCCATGAGCCGCACGCGCCGGGTGTTTCCCCGGACGAAGAACCGTCTTTTCTGGCGGCAAATCCGCAGTACATTGCAGGGCATGGCTGACTTCCCGAAGAAAACCCAGGCCGACTGGGAAAAGCTCGCCGCCCGGGAGCTGCGCGACCGGCCCGTCTCCTCGCTCGACTGGACGACGCCCGAGGGCATTGTGGTGAAGCCGATCTACACGGCCGAGGATCTCGAAGGGCTCGAGGTGGTGGGATCGCTGCCGGGCTTCCCGCCGTTCACGCGCGGGCCCAAGGCCACGATGTATGCCGGCCGGCCGTGGACGGTGCGCCAGTACGCCGGCTTCTCGACCGCCGAGGAGAGCAACAAGTTCTATCGCGCCAACCTCGCGGCCGGCCAGATGGGCCTGTCGGTGGCGTTCGATCTGGCCACCCACCGCGGCTACGATTCGGATCATCCGCGCGTGGTCGGCGACGTCGGCAAGGCGGGCGTGGCGATCGACTCCGTCGAGGACATGAAAATCCTGTTCGACGGCATCCCGCTCGACAAGATGAGCGTGTCGATGACCATGAACGGCGCCGTGCTGCCGGTGCTGGCCGGCTACATCGTCGCCGCCGAGGAGCAGGGCGTGCCGCAGGACAAGCTCGCGGGCACGATCCAGAACGACATCCTCAAGGAGTTCATGGTCCGCAACACCTACATCTACCCGCCCGGACCTTCCATGCGCATCGTGGCCGACATCATCGAGCACACCGCGCAGCACATGCCGAAATTCAACTCGATCTCGATCTCCGGCTATCACATGCAGGAGGCGGGCGCGACCCTGGTGCAGGAGCTCGCCTTCACGCTGGCTGACGGCCTCGAGTACGTGCGGGCGGCACGGGCCAAGGGGCTCGACATCGATGCTTTCGCGCCGCGGCTGTCGTTTTTCTTCTGCATCGGCATGAACTTCTTCATGGAGGTGGCGAAGCTGCGCGCCGCGCGCTTCCTGTGGGCCGAGCTGATCCAGCCGTTCAATCCGAAGAAGGCCGATTCGCTGTCGCTGCGCACGCACTGCCAGACCTCGGGCGTGTCGCTGACCGAGAAGGACCCGTACAACAACGTGATCCGCACCGCCTACGAGGCGATGGCGGCGGTGCTGGGCGGCACGCAGTCCCTGCACACCAACTCGTTCGACGAGGCGATCGCGCTGCCGACGCCGACCTCGGCGCGCATCGCGCGCAACACGCAGCTGATCCTGCAGCACGAGACCGGGATCACCAAGGTGGTCGATCCGCTGGCCGGCAGCTACTATGTGGAATCGCTGACCGCGAGCCTGGTCGCCGAGGCGCGCAAGCTGATCGCCGAGGTCGAGACGCTGGGCGGCATGACCAAGGCGGTGGAAGCCGGCATGCCCAAGATGCGCATCGAGGAGGCTGCGGCGCGCAAGCAGGCGCGCATCGACCGCGGCGAGGAGATCGTGGTCGGCGTCAACAAGTTCCAGCTCAAGGAAGAGCCGGCGATCGAGATCCTCGACGTCGACAACGACGTGGTGCGCGAATCGCAGGTGAGCCGGCTGAACCGGATCCGCGGCAGCCGCGACGAAGCCAGGTGCGTGGCGGCGCTGAAGGCGCTGGGCGAGGCGGCGCGCAACGGCACCGGCAACCTGCTGGCGCTCAGCATCGAGGCGACGCGCGCGCGCGCGACGGTGGGCGAGATCTCGTCGGCGCTGGAAGGCGTCTACGGCCGCTACCAGGCGACCATCCGCTCGATCTCCGGCGTCTATGCCGGCGAATGGGAGGGCGACCAGGGCCTCGAGCGCATCCGCACCGACATTGCCTCGTTCGCCGAGGAAGAGGGCCGTCGGCCGCGCCTGATGGTCGTCAAGATGGGCCAGGACGGCCACGACCGCGGTGCCAAGGTGATCGCCACGGCGTTCGCCGATCTGGGTTTCGACGTCGATATCGGCCCGCTGTTCCAGACGCCGCAGGAGGCGGCGCGGGCGGCGATCGAGAACGACGTGCACGTGATCGGCGTGTCGAGCCAGGCGGCCGGCCACAAGACCCTGGTGCCGCAGCTGATCGAGGAGCTCGCCCGGCAAGGCGGCTCCGACATCCTGGTGGTGGTCGGCGGCGTCATCCCGGCGCAGGACTATGACTTCCTGAAGAAGGCGGGCGTCGCCGCGATCTACGGCCCCGGCACCAACATCCCGGCGGCCGCCGCCGAAATCCTCACCATCCTCCGCCACCGCGACCAGAAGCGCGCGGCGTAATCATTCTCCTCAGCTTCGCTGGGGAGTTGCCCCGTCATACGGGGCGGAGGGGTCATGAGTCTTCGCCGGGAGTGCGCCACTCCGTGGCGCTCTTGTCATTCTCCTCCCCAGCTTCGCTGGGGAGGTGCCCCGTCATACGGGGCGGAGGGGTCGTAGGCCCCCTCACGTGACTCATGACCCCTCCGTCCGCGAAGACGCGGACACCTCCCCAGCTTCGCTAGGGAGGAGAGTGACAAGAGCGCCACGGAGTGGCGCGCTCCGGGCGTATGACCTTTCCGTCCGCGAAGACGCGGACACCTCCCCAGCTTCGTTGGGGAGGAGCATGAGAAGACTCACCCCGGCGCCAGCGGACGTTCGCGGAACCACAGGATCTTGCCGCGGATCGTGCCGAAGCCGGTCTGAGCTTCCATGCGGCCAGGATAGCGGACCTGGCTCTGGTCGAAGCGGGCGAGCCAGATGGTGATCGGCCGCTCGCGTTCGGTCTCCGCTTCCTTGGGCGCCTCGTCGAACTCGCCGGACACCCGCTTGGTGTAGATCTGGCAGACCAGCACGTCGCCCTGCGCGCCCGGAATGCCGCTGGCCGCAGCGGGCTCCATGCGGAGCTTGTGCAGCATCACGTTGATGCGGCGCTTGCCGTCGTTGACCGGCAGCGTGCGGTCACAGGCGTTGTCGCCGGCGAAGCCGACCGTGAGCGCGGCCGACAGCGGATCGAGAGAGCCCACGCGGTCCTTGTCGGGAATGGTCTGCCAGGGTTGCGGCTTCCACGGCGGATTGTGAGTTTCCTCGACGTTGCCGCCGGCGCCGTATTTGGCAAGCCACGTGCGCGGCTTGTCGCCGACCACGATGGACAGCGAGCCGGAGATCGGCTGCGCCCCGCGGGGCGAGAAACCGCCCCAGGCCCGGTTGCGGCCCTGGTAGTTCATGGTCACGGCGCGCAGCATGCCATCCTTGAAGGTGCTGCTCTCGACATCGTAGGCCGAGCCGTTGAAGCGCGCGGTGACGTCGATGCGAAAGCCCGAAATGCCGGCGAAGGTGATCTCGTAGCCGATCTCGACCTGGCGGGCATCCTGGCCGGTTGCCGCCGCCGGCCCCGCCAGGAAGAGGGCAAATGCCATGAAGGCCCTACGAAAACTCATGATTTCCCTCACGATAGGGGGGCTTACTTACGCCTCGCGGGCACGATAGAAGGCCGGCTCTCCCCGCGCCATCCGTACCCTCCCGGCACACCTGCAAGCTCTCCGGCCATGTCGCCTCCCGCCAGCGATCGCATTCCAAAGCTCGGCTTCAAGCGCACCTGGGCAGTGTTGGCCATATTGGGCCGGCATTTGTGGCCAAAGGGTGAAGCTGTTCTGCGCGCCCGGGTGGTCGTGGCGCTCGGCCTGCTGGTCGCGGCCAAGCTCACCAACGTCTACGTGCCGATCCTCTACAAGGAATCGGTCGATGCGCTGGGCGATGCGGCGACCAAGGCGCTTGCGGTGCCGATCGCCCTGATCGTGGCTTACGGCGTGGCGCGGGTGCTGGCGCAGGCCTTCGGCGAGGTCCGCGACGCCATCTTCGCGCCGGTTTCGCAGCGCGCCATCCGCAATCTCGCGCTGGAAGTGTTCGGCCATCTCCATGCCCTGTCGCTGCGCTATCACCTCGAGCGCCAGACCGGCGGGCTGAGCCGTGTCATCGAACGCGGCACCGCCGGCATGGAATTCCTGATCCGCTTCACGACCTTCAACATCCTGCCGACCCTGTTCGAGATAACGCTGGTCGGCGTCATCCTGTGGAACCTCTACGACTGGCGGTTCTCCGCCGTGACCCTGGGCGTCGTAATGGGCTACATCGTGTTCTCGGTCGTGCTGTCGGAATGGCGCATCAAGTTCGTGCGCCGCATGAACGATGCCGACACCGAGGCCAATGCCAAGGCGATCGACAGCCTGCTGAACTACGAGACGGTGAAGTATTTCGGCAACGAGGCGCATGAGGCGCGCCGCTTCGATGTCGGCCGGCGCCGCTACGAGACCGCGGCGATCCGTTCGAGCCGCACCCTGTCGCTGCTCAACATCGGCCAGGGTGCCATCATCTCCACCGGCCTGGTCGCGGTGATGGTGCTGGCGGGCCAGGGCGTGGTGGGCGGCACCATGACCCTCGGCGACTTCGTGGCGGTCAACGCCTTCCTGATCCAGCTCTACATGCCGCTCAACATGCTGGGCTTCGCCTACCGCGAGATCCGGAACTCGCTGGTCAACATGGAGAAGATGTTCGGCCTGCTCGATGTCGAGGCCGAGATCGCCGACAAGCCGGGCGCGCCGGCGCTCACGGTGAGCGGCGGCGAGATCGTGTTCGACCATGTCGACTTCCATTACGAGAAGGCGCGGCCGATCCTGCACGACGTCAGCTTTCGCGTGGCGCCGGGCGACACCGTGGCGATCGTCGGCTCGAGCGGCGCCGGCAAGTCGACCATCTCGCGCATCCTCTATCGCTTTTACGACGTCGCCTCGGGCGGCGTGCGGATCGACGGCCAGGACATCCGCGACGTCACCCAGGCGAGCCTGCGCGCGGCGATCGGCGTGGTGCCGCAGGACACCGTGCTGTTCAACGACACGATCTATTACAACATCGCCTATGGCCGGGCCGGCGCCACCCGCGAGGAGGTCGAGCAGGCAGCCCGCCTGGCGCGCATCCACGACTTCATCATGGCGCTGCCTCAAGGCTACGAGGCGACGGTGGGCGAGCGCGGCCTGAAGCTGTCGGGCGGCGAGAAGCAGCGCGTGGCGATCGCCCGGACCATCCTCAAGAACCCGCACATCCTGCTGTTCGACGAGGCGACCAGCGCGCTCGATACCCGCACCGAGCAGGAGATCCAGCGTTCGCTTGAGGAGGTGTCGCGCGGGCGCACCACGCTGATCATCGCCCATCGCCTGTCGACCATCGTCAATGCCGACGAGATCGTCGTGCTCGATCGCGGCCGGGTCGCCGAGCGCGGCCGCCATGGCGAGCTGATGGCAAGGAACGGCCTCTACGCCGACATGTGGCGCCGCCAGCAGGAAGCCGCGGCGGAGGCGGAACGGCAGCATCGCCAGGCCGACGAGCCGCCATCGTTCCGCGCCGAAGGGCATCTGCGTGTCGCCGAGTAGCGCGGTCGCGGCTGGTCCCTGGCGCTCTCTTCTCCCCGTCTTCGCCGCCTGTGCCGCGATCGGGCTGCAGGCCGGGGTGGCGATGCCGCTGGTGCCGCTGGCACTGGAACGCCAGGGCGCCGACAAGCTCACCATCGGGATCATCGCGGCCGCGTGGGGAATCGGCATGCTGGCC
>NZ_JBGAKA010000094.1:0-10025 GCF_044224635.1 Reyranella sp.
GGCTCGACCAGCCGCTCGCCGACGGCATCAAGGGCGAGGCGCCGCCCGCGGCTCTGATCGCCAAGCTGTCGCCGTCGCCGGCGGGCTATCATTACCTGCGCGTCGAGAACGATCTGCTGGTGGTCGGCATCGGCACGCGGATCGTTGCAGCGCTGGTCGCCGACCTCAGCAAGTTGTAGGCGCCTATCCCTCGAACCGACACAATCTTGGCGTTGGGTGCGTTGAAGAGGTCGCTCCCATGATCAAGAAATCCGTCGCTCTCGCATCCCTCGTCGCGCTGTCGCTCATGGCTGCGCCGGCTCTGGCCCAAAAGGACAAAGACAAGGACGACAAGCCCGGACATGGGCGCGGTGGCGGCCCGCCGGGCCAAGTCGATCGGGGGCAACCCGGCCAAGGAAAAGGCGGACCGGCTGCCTCTCCCGGTGGCCCGCAGCAAGGCAACGTCGTTGTCGTCGATCGGGATCGCAACGCGATCTACTCCTACTATCGAACCGAGTACGCGGCGGGGAACTGCCCGCCGGGCCTGGCCAAGAAGGGCAACGGCTGCCTGCCGCCCGGCCAGGCCAAGAAGGTCTGGGCGATCGGCCAGCCCCTGCCGGCCGGCGTCGCCTACTATCCGATGCCGCCGGTCTTGCTCGGACAGCTTTCGCCACTCCCTGCAGGCTATGAGTACGTGCGCGTCGCCAACGACATCCTGCTGATGGCCGTCGGCACGCGCATGATCGCCGCAGCCGTCGCCGATCTCGCGAGCTTCTAGCTCGACTTGGCGCGCAGCGCGGCTCGACGCGCGAGGCTCTCCGCTGGCCACGTCGCCTTGATGTCGTAGAACTCCGGCACCGCCGGGGTGCCCTCGGGCAGGACGACCCAGGGCTGCTTGGACGCGGTGAAGATGTGGATGTCAGGTGGCAGGCGGTCGGGCTCGTCGAGCGAGCCGACGCGGACGAATCGCACGGCTTCGCCGGCACCGCCATAGTTGCTCCACACAGCAATGCGGCAGGTCGGGCAGCGCCAGATCTTCTGGCCGCGGCCGCTCTCCGACGGCGTCATCACCAGCTCGGGTTCGCCGGACAGCAACTCGACGCGATCGGCCTCGATCATGGCATTGAGCGCGAAGGCCGCGCCGGTCTCGCGCTGGCACCAGCGGCAGTGACAGCAATTCACGAACAGCGGCTTGGATGTCATTCGATAGCGCACCTGCCGGCAGGTGCAGCCGCCGTCGAAGGTCTCGGAGTGGCTGGTCATGGCGCGAGGCTCCCCGCTAAGGTGATGCGAGGCAATAGCATTCGACGAGGGGGGAGACCATGACGGACCGCTTGAAGGGCAAGGTGGCGGTTGTGACGGGCGCGGCGCCGCGCGGCGAGGGCGTCGGCAACGGCATGGCGACGGCCATCCTGTTCGCGCGCGAGGGCGCCAAGGTGGTGCTGGTCAATCGCAGCGCCGAGCGGGCCGACAAGCTCGCTAGGCAGATCAAGGACGAGGGCGGCGAAGCCTCGGTGTTCGCCGCCGACGTCGCCAAGCCCGAGGCCGCCGAAGCGATGGCCGGCTTCGCCATGAAGCAATACGGCCGGCTCGACATCCTGCACAACAATGTCGGCATCGGCGCGCCGGGCACGCCCGAGACGGTGAGCCTCGCCGATTGGAACAAGGTGCTGGAGGCCAATCTCACGACGACGATGCTGTGCACCAAGCACTGCCTGCCGAAGATGAAGCAGGGCGGCGGCGGATCGATCATCATGGTGTCGTCGATCGCAGGCGTGCTCGGCCTGATCGGCAGTGCGGGCGCCGTCGCCTATTCGACGGCCAAGGCCGGCCTGCACGGCTTCACCCTGTCGGTGGCGGCCGACTATGCGACCCAGAACATCCGCGCCAACTGCATCGTCGTCGGCTCCGTGCACACGCCGATGGTGGCGCATCTCGGCGACGAGGCGCGCGAGCGCCGCCGCAACATGGTGCCGATGAAGACCGAAGGCACGGCCTGGGACGTCGCCCACGGTGCCGTCTATCTCGCTTCGGACGAATCTCGCTGGGTGACGGGGTTGATGCTGCCGATCGACGGCGGTTTGGTCGCCCTGCGGCAGTGGCCGCGCTAAGGCGTCGTCGAACGCCGGTCGTGCCGCCACGTGTAGAGTGAGCTCGCGACGATGACGGCGGTGCCGAGGATCGTCCAGCAGTCGGGAAAGTCGCCGAACACGACGAGGCCCAGGATCGTCACCCAGACGAGCGCGGTGTAGCTGTAGGGCTGCACGGCGCCGGCCTCCGCAACGGCGAAGGCGCGGATCAGGCTGTAGCTGGCCAGCGCATTCAGAAGCGCGATGGCGATCAGCAGCCCCCAACCCGTGGGCGTGGGCCATTGCCACTGCCATGGTCCGACGAGCGTGGTGGCGGCAAGGCCGGTGAATGCGGTCCAGACGAAGGTCGTGTCGGCTGAGTCTGTCCGGGTGCAGAGTCGGACCAGCACTTGGTAGGCCGCCCACATCACGGCGCCGATCACCGGCAGCAGCATCGGCCAATCGAACGTGCGCAAGCCGGGACGGACGATCAGCAGCATGCCGAGAAAGCCTGTGGCCACAGCGAGCCAGCGTGCCGGTCCGGCGCGTTCGCCGAGGAAGACGACGCCGAGCACGATCACGATCAGCGGCGAGGTCGCAGCGAGGGCGTGGGTGTCGGCCAGCGGCAGATGAGCGAACGCCAGCACGAAGACGGCGCTTTCGACCAGGATGAGGATCGAGCGGCCGCCCTGCAGCCATGGCCTTCGGCTGTGTGCCGTCGCCAGCAACCCCTTGCGGCGCACGAGCAACCAGGCAAACACGCAGAACACGCTGTAGCGGAGCCACATGATCTGACCGATCGAGTAGTCGGCCACCACCCACTTGCTCATCGCGTCCATGACGGCGAAGGCCGCCATGGCCAGGACCGTATAGACCGCGCCGAGAGAGGTGTTGTTGCGAGAGCCGGCCGCCGGAGCGGCCGTCATTCCGCCGCGGCCATGCGCTGCGCCGGCGGCCGGAAGGCCGGGATCACGCGCTCGGCGAACAGCTTCAGGCTCTTCATGGTCTTCTCGCGCCCGTAGTAGGGCGGGTAGTGCAGCAGCAGCGAGGTCATGCCGGTGCGGGCCTGCATTTCGCGCAGCCGGGCGATCACCGTCTCGGCCGAGCCGTGCAACAGCGTCTCGGCGAGGTCGTCGTACTTGATCTCGCTACCCTTCTCGGAAACCGAGCCGAGATAGCCGCTGGTGCCCGTGCCGCCGAAGTGGGCGATATGGCGCACGATCGCCTCCTCGGTCTCGGCCCGGGCCTGCCGGTCGGTGTCGGCGATATAGACCCAGCGGGCGATGTCGATCTCGCCCGCCGCCGGGTTCTTGCGCCGCTCCTCCGAGGCGTTGGCGAGCTCGCGCTTGTAAAGCGCCGTCTGCGCCGCCAGCGTCTCGATCCCGGGCAAGGTGGACAGCATCAATCCGAAGCCGTTGCGGCCCGAGTAGCCGATCGACCGATCGGTGCCGCCCGCCATGTAGAGCGGCGGATGCGGCATCTGGATGGGATGGGGCAGCATCTCGTAGGGTTCCTTGACGGTTCCCTTGTAGTACTTGCCTTGATGGTCCCAGCGGTGGCGGTGGAACGCGTCGAACATCAGGCCCACCGATTCCTCGACGATGTCGCGGCGGCCGTCGAAATCCTTGCCGAGCCCCTCGAACTCGTAGGGCCGATAGCCCGAGCCGATGCCTAGCCGGACGCGGCCGTTGGACAGGATGTCGACGAATGACGTGTTCTCGACCACGCGGATCGGGTCGTAGAGCGGCAGCGTGATGACGGCAGCGCCGATCTTGATGCGGCTGGTCTTGGCCGCGAGATAGGCCATGTAGGCGAAGCAGTCCGGCATGATGCCGTAGCTTGTGGCGAAATGGTGCTCGGCGATCCAGGCCGTATCGAAGCCCAACCGCTCTGCCTCGATCACCTCGTCGGTGGTCCGGGCGTGAACGTCACGATGCGGGTAGGGCTCTTCCTTGGGGTTCGGATGCGATGTGAAAAGAACGCCGAATTCCATGGTTCCCTGCCTTTCGACGCGCGATCCTACGGGGCCTGCCATGCACTGACCAGCCATTGAGGAGCCGATCCGTCAGGCATACGCTCGCAGGGCGAATGGAGGACTGACCATGGCATTCGACCTCGTCGTCAAGAACGGCATGATCGTCGACGGTTCCGGATTGCCGCGTTTTCGCGGCGACGTCGGCGTCAAGGATGGCAAGATCGCCGAGATCGGCCGCATCGATGGAGCGGCGGCCAAGGAGACCATGGATGCGGGAGGCCGCGTCGTGGCGCCGGGCTTCGTCGACGGGCACACCCACATGGACGCGCAGATCTTCTGGGATCCGATCGGCACCAGCTCCTGCTTCCAGGGCGTGACCAGCGTGGTCATGGGCAATTGCGGCTTCACCCTGGCGCCGTGCCGGGAGAGCGAGGCCGACCTCGTGATCCGCAACCTCGAGCGCGCCGAGGACATCAGCCGCGCTGCCATGAAAGCCGGCATCAAGTGGCGCTGGGAGACCTTCCCGCAATTTCTCGACGTGCTTGAGTCGCTGCCCAAGGGCATCAATTACGCGGGCTATGTCGGTCACTGCGCGCTGCGCACCTACGTGATGGGCCAGCGCGCCTTCACCGACGAGGCGACCGAGGACGACCTCGAGGCGATGGTGCGTCACACCAGGGAGTCGATCGCCGCCGGCGCCCACGGCTTCTCGACGACACGCAGCGCCAGCCACGAGACCTCCGACGACAAGCCGGTGGCGAGCCGGCTCGCGACCTGGAGGGAATTCGAGACTCTCGTCAAGGCAATGGGCGGCGGCATGGTGGAAGTCGCGGGCGAGCCGCGCGGCGCGGATGGGCACAAGGCGCGACAGTACTACGAGGACATGAGCAAGCTCGCGATCGAGAGCGGGCGTCCGTTCACTTTCGGTCTGTTCAGTCGCCGCACGAACCCGGGCACGTGGCGCACCACCTTCGACATCGTCGAGCGCACCTGCCGGCAGGGCGGCCGCATGTTCGCGCAGGTGCATAGCCGGGCGCTGAACGTGCTGCTCTCCTTCGAGACGCATCTGCCGTTCGACAAGTGGGAGGTGTGGCGCGACCTGCGCAAGCTGCCGCTCGCCGAGCAGAAGCAGTGGCTGCTCGATGCCGACAAGCGCCGCAAGCTGGTCGAGGTCGCGTCGCGGCCCTACGAAGGACCCCAGGTCCGAGGCGCCGAGGCCCGCCCGCCGGAGTGGGACTGGATCTTCGCCATGACCGACATGAAGGGCGCTTACAAGTCGATGGCCGACCTGGCCCGTCAGCGCAACACACACCCGGTCGAGCTGATGATCGACATGGCGCTCGAGCGCGATATGAAATTCTTCATGATCCAGCCGATCGCCAACGAGAACCAGACCGAGGCACTCGAGCTGATGAAGCATCCGCGCTCGGTCGTGACCTTCTCCGATTCGGGCGCGCACGTCTCGCAGATCATGGACAGCTCCTTGCAGACCCATCTGCTGAGCCACTGGGTGCGCGAGAAGCAGGCCTTCACGCTCGAGGAGGCGGTGAAGATGATCACCTGCGACACCGCCACTCAATTCGGCTTCCACGATCGCGGCCTGCTGCGCGAGGGCATGGCGGCCGACATCGTGGTGTTCGATCCCGACACGATCGGCGCGCGCATGCCCGAGGTCGTCCACGATCTGCCGGCCGGCGCCAAGCGGCTCAGGCAGAAGTGCGATGGCATGCACGCCACGATCGTCAACGGCCAGGTCCTGCTGCGCGACAACGAGCCGACCGGCAACCTGCCGGGCAAGCTCATCCGCAACAAACGGGCGATGATCTGAACGCATTCTCCGCCGGATCGCGGGCGGGACGCCCGCGGTCCGAAGGGATGGAGCCACAGTTTCGTCACTTGACTTCGCTGCGCCGCACAATCATATACGCGCCAGTCCGCTGGTTTGCGGGCTGACAAAGGTTTCTCGCGATCGCGCGACGCGCCCCATTGACTGTGACGGCGCTTCATCCCGAGACAATCCCCTGGAAAAAGGGCCGTCCCAGCCGCGCGCGGGAACGGGCTAAAAGCCGCCTGAACAGGCGTGCCCGATGGGCGCGTCCGGCGGCAATAAGGACTATACTTCAGTGAGTAATGTTTCATTTGCGGATCTCGGCCTCGCCGAGCCGCTGCTGCGTGCCCTCGATGCCGCCAAGTACACGGTGCCGACGCCGATCCAGGCGCGCACCATCCCGGCGCTGCTGCAGGGTCGCGACGTTCTCGGCATCGCCCAGACCGGCACCGGCAAGACGGCAGCCTTCGCGCTGCCCGTGCTGCAGCACCTCTCCGGTTTCCGCGAGCGGCCGCAGCCCAAGAGCCCGCGCGCCCTGGTGCTGGCGCCGACCCGCGAGCTTGCCGTCCAGATCGCCCGCAGCTTCGACACCTACGGTCGCGGCCTCGGCCTGCGCCTCTGCACCGTCGTCGGCGGCCTGGGATACGGCCGCCAGATCGAGACCCTGGCCCGCGGCGTCGACATCCTGGTCGCCACGCCGGGCCGCCTGCTCGACCTGGTCGAGCGCGGCAACGTGAAGTTGGCGCATGTGACGTTCCTCGTGCTCGACGAGGCCGACCGCATGTTCGACATGGGCTTCATCAAGGACGTGCGCCGCATCGTCAGCGCGGTCTCCAGGCAGCGCCAGACGCTGCTGTTCTCCGCCACCATGCCGGGCGACGTCGCCAAGCTGGCGTCGGAGATCCTGAAGAACCCCGAGCGGGTCGAGATTGCGCCGCAGGGCCGCACCGTCGAGAAGATCGACCAGCGCGTCTATTTCGTGAGCGCCGCCAGCAAGCGCCAGCTGCTGAGCCATCTCCTGTCCGACGAGACGCTCGAGCGGGTCATCGTGTTCACCCGCACCAAGCGCGGCGCCAACCGTGTCGCCGAGGCGCTTGAGGACCGCGGCGTGAGCTCCGAGGCGATCCATGGCAACAAGTCGCAGAACGCCCGCCAGAGGGCGCTCGACAATTTCAGCCGCGGCCGCGCCCGCGTGCTGGTTGCCACCGACCTCGCCTCGCGCGGCATCGACGTCAGCGGCGTGACGCACGTCATCAATTACGAGCTTCCGGCCGACGCCGAGAGCTACGTCCATCGCATCGGCCGCACCGCGCGGGCCGGCGCCTCGGGCGTCGCCCTGTCGTTCTGCGACGGCAGCGAGCGCGGCCAGCTCAAGAGCATCGAGCGGCTGACCAACCAGCGCATCGCCGTCGTGGCGACGCCGGCCAACGAGGACATGCCGCAGCAGCCCGCGGCGCCGGTCCAGCGCACCCGCGAGGAATCTCGCGACGACCGCCACGGCGAGCCTCGCGGACCGCGCCGTCCGCGTGGCCCGCACCCGCATCGGCATGGTCAGCGCGGCGACGATCATCGCGGTGGGCATCACGATGGGCATCATGGCGGCCATCACGGCGGCCGGCCGCATCGTCCGCACGGCGATCACCCGCGCGGCCCCCATCACGCGCAGGCTCATCATCCGCATGCCCATCATCCGCATCGCCGGCATGACGAGCGTCCGGCGACACGCGACGATGCCGGCCACGATTTCGGCGACTACCGCGATCGCGCACCCGACGGGACCCGCTCCGACGATCACCCGAGCAACCAGCGGCGCCGCCCCCACGGCAAGCGCCGCCGCTTCGGCGGCGGAGGTGGTGGCGGCCACCGCGGCCGCGCGGCGTAGCTCATGCTCTCCTCCCCAGCTTCGCTGGGGAGGTGTCCGCGTAATCGCGGACGGAGGGGTCATGAGTCATGGGCTCTGCTGCCTCTTGTGGCTCATGACCCCTCCGCCCCGTATGACGGGGCACCTCCCCAGCTTCGCTGGGGAGGAGAACGCGACTACGTCAGCAGCCCTTCCTCGCGGAAGATCTCCAGGCATTTGCGAAGGGCGCGCTCGTAACGGGCGCGCTCTTTTGCGATGGACTGATCGTCCCACTCGAAGAAACCGCGCTTGGTCTTGAAGCCGATCCGGCCCTCGTCGACGTTGCGCTGCAGGACCGGCGGCGGGCCGTCGGCGTTGGTGAGGTCGGGCCAGATGATCTTGGCGACCGCACACGTCGTGTCCCAGCCCGAATGCTCCTTCTGCACGATCGGGCCGGCGGCGGCGTAGCGGAAGCCGAAGGAAAGCCGCACGGTGGCGTCGATATCCTCGGGCGAGGCGACGCCCTGCTCGATCAGCCACAGCGCCTCGCGCATCAGCGCGCCCTGGATGCGATTGCCGAGGAAGCCGATCACGTCCTTCTTCACCTGGACGGGACGCTTGCCGAGCGCCGCCATGATCCCGCCGACCGATTCGGCCTTGGCGACGTCGGTGTGGATCGAGCGCACGACCTCGACCAGCGGGATGAGATGGGCCGGCATGAAGAAGTGCAGGCCCATCATGCGGTGCTGCGTCGCCAGCCCCCGGGCGATCTCGCTGATCGGGAAGCTCGAGGAGTTGGAGGTGAGCGCGCAGTCGGGCCGCGCCAGCTTTTCCATCTCGGCGAACAATTGCCGCTTCAGGGCCAAGTCCTCGGTCACCGTCTCGACGGCGATCTCGACGGCTGGCCACGACGCCTCGGGCAAGGTGGCAAAGGTCTTCAGACGCGACGTGTCCGTGGGCTTGCCCATGGCGCCGAGGGCGCGGGCGCAGGCGGCGGGCAGGCCGTCGCGCGTCGAGGCCGAACGCGACACGACGTCGACCGACCATCCGTGGCCCAGGAACATGGCGATGATTCCCACGCCCATGGTGCCACCCCCGATGACCAGGGCTTGGCGTTCGCTTTGCGGCATTTTTGGTCCTCCCAACTCGACGGCCGCCCCGACGGCGGGGCAATATCACCGCTCACTTATAGCCCGAGGGAGAAGACAATGAGCGGCACCTACAAGGATATCGGCATCAGCACCGAGGGCCATGTCGGGATCGTCGAGATCCAGCGGCCGCCGCACAATTTCTTCGACAATTCGCTGATCAACCAGATCGCCGATGCGTTCGAGGCGTTCGATCGCGACGTCAACATCCGGTCCTACGTGCTGTGCGCCCAGGGCAAGTCGTTCTGCGCCGGCGCCGACTTCCAGAACCGGCCGCAGACCGGCTCGGCCGAGTCCGGCAAGCACCTCTACAAGGAAGCAACCCGCCTGTTCCGCTCCAGGAAGCCCAGCGTCGGGGCGATCCAGGGGCCGGCGATCGGCGGTGGCCTCGGGCTCGCGGTCATGCCGGACTTCCGCGTCGCCTGCTCGGAGGCGCGCTTCTCCGCCAATTTCACGCGCCTGGGCTTCCATCCGGGCTTCTCGCTCACCTTCACCCTGCCGCGCCTGATCGGCCAGCAGCGCGCCAACCTGATGTTCTATACCGGCCGCCGCATCAGCGGCGACGAGGCCTATGCCTGGGGCCTGGCGGACGTGCTGGTGCCGCTGGCCGACGTGCGCAAGGCGGCGCTGGCGCTGGCGACCGAGATCGCCGAGGGCGGCCCGCTCGCCGTGCAGTCGACGCGCGAGACGATGCGCCGCGGCTTCGCCGACGCGGCCGAGGCGGCCACCGAGCGCGAGCTCACCGAGCAGGACTGGACGCGCAAGACCGAGGACTTCAAGGAGGGCATCAAGTCCTACGCCGAGAAGCGCCTCGGCAACTTCAAGGGCCGCTGATGGGCCAGGTTGCGGGCAAGGTCGCCATCGTCACCGGTGGCGCCTCGGGCATCGGCGAGGCCTGCTCGGAGACGCTGGCGCGCGAAGGGGCGTCGGTCCTGGTGACCGATGTCGACGACGCGCTGGGCAAGGGCGTGATCGACCGCATCGCCAAGGCGGGCGGCAAGGCGCACTACCTGCATCACGACGTGCGCGACGAGGCGGCATGGCCGGGCGTCGTCGCCGAGGCCGAGAAGCGCTTCGGCCGGCTCGACATCATGGTCGCCAATGCCGGCATCGGCATCATGGCGCCGATCGAGAGCATGACGCTGGCCGACTGGCAGCGTCAGCAGGCGATCAACCTCGACGGCGT
>NZ_JBGAKA010000053.1:0-57658 GCF_044224635.1 Reyranella sp.
CCGTCGTCGACCAGCACCGCCACGTCGTCAAAACCCATCTGCTTCAGCCACGAGGCGGTCATCGTCGCGCGCACGCCGTTGTCGTCGACCAGCACGATTCGGGCGTTCCAGGTGGCGATGTGGGCATCGGTTTCCTGCACGAGCTGCCCGCCCGGCGCCGAGCGCGCGCCGGCGAGATGCCCGGCCCGGTATTCCTCGGGCGTGCGGACGTCGAGCAGGTAGAGGGTGCGCCGGCCGGCTTCGCCCTGCCAGGCGGCGAGCGTCGCCTTGTCGATCCGCCTTACGTCGCAGCGTGCGGCGACCCGCGCCGCCGCCTCCGCAGCCGCGCGCCGTCCGCGCTCCGACACGTCCGCCGGCCGCCGCGTCGCGCCCTTCACGACCTCGAACCCGGCGAGGTGCCAGGCCATCGTGCCGTCCTTCAGCGACATGATCTTGTTGCGAACGCCCGCGTTGCGCAGCGCCTGGGCGCCGATGATGCTGCGCGTGCGGCCGCCGCAATTGACGATCACCGTCGTGTCGGGCGACGGCACCATGTCGGTGAAGCGGTAGACCAGCTCCGCCCCCGGCACGCTGGTCGCGGTCGGGATGCTGTTGTTGTGGTACTCCTCGTAGGAGCGGCTGTCGAAGATCGCGATGTCGGCGCCGCGGTCGATCAGCGCCTTGAGGTCCGACGCGGAAATCCACGGCGTGCCGGCCTCGTGCTCGACGACCTCGGCGAACGCCTTGCTCGGCACGTGAACGCCGCTATAGAGGCGGTATCCGGCCGCCTCCCAGGCGGCAATGCCGCCCTCCAGCACCGCGACGTCGCTGTAGCCGAGCGCGCTCATGCGCCGGGCGGCGCTGAGCGCCGGTCCGTCGCCGCCCCCGTCGCCGTCGTCGCACCACACGACCCGGGTGCCGCGCCGCGGCACCAGGTCATCGACCAGCAATTCGAGGTGGCCGAGCGGCACGCAGGAGGCCAGCAGCAGATGGCGCGCGTGGAAGACCCCTTCCTCGCGGGCGTCGAGCAGCGCGATCTCGCCGCCGTCATGCAGTTGCCGCTTCAACTCGGCGGCCCCCAGCCGCTTTACGTCGCCCGTCATGCCTCATCTCCCGCCAGTTGCGCCGCTTGGCTGCTCGCATCGTTTCGTGGAACATCTTGCTCGATTGCGACGCGGCGGTCGATCAACGGAGTGACGACATGAACGAGGTGCTGCACGACCCTTCCCGCTGGGGACGAGACGACCAGCTGGGCGCGGGGAATTTATTGACGCCCGAACGGCGCCTCTCGGCGCTGCGCTCGATCCAGACCGGCGCGCTCTACGATCTCAGCCACGAGATCGGCCCCAAGGCGCCGCTCGGTAACGATCCCTCGCGCGAATAATCATTCCGCCATGCTGGGCGGGCGATGCATCGTCCTTCGCAATGAGGCGCGTGCGCTCACGGCCGGCAACAGCCTGTTCGACTACTGATGTTTGGAGGGGCCGGGGCCTTCGGGCTCGAACGTGACGCGCAACCGGGAGCGCGTCGCCTTGGCAAATCGCTGCAGCGTTTTGGTGGTCAGGGCAACCCGTCCGCTTTCCATGCGGGCTATGACGCCCTGCGTCGTTCCCATGGCGCGCGCCACCTGGGCTTGGGTCATATCGGCCCGCGACCGGGCTTCGATCAGCGCCGAGGCCAGCGAGAACTCTTCCTCCAGCGCGGCATACGCCGCTCGGTACTTGGGCTCCTTGCGCCACTTTGCCAGGGATTCTTCAACAGGAATCATCTTCCTGGTCATTCTACCTCCTTCGCTCGTCTCAGGGCGTATTCAATCTCTCGGCGCGGCGTCTTCTGCGTCTTCTTGGGAAAAAGGCAAAACTCAATGCAGCGCCTTGAGGTCCGACGCGGAAATCCACGGCGTGCCGGCCTCGTGCTCGACGACCTCGGCGAACGCCTTGCTCGGCACGTGGACGCCGCTGTAGAGGCGGAAGCCGGCCGCCTTCCAGGCGGCGATGCCGCCCTCCAGCACCGCGACGTCGCTGTAGCCGAGCGCGCTCATGCGTCGGGCGGCGCGCAGCGCCGGTCCGTCGCCGCCCCCGTCACCATCGTCGCACCACACGACCCGGGTGCCGCGCCGCGGCACCAGGTCATCGATCAGCAGTTCGAGGCGGCCGGGCGGTACGCAGGAGGCCAGCAGCAGATGGCGCGCGTGGAAGACGCCTTCCTCGCGGGCGTCGAGCAGCGCGATCTCGCCGCCGTCATGCAGTTGCCGCTTCAGGTCGGCGGCGCCCAGCCGCTTTACGTCGCCCGTCATGCCTCGTCTCCCGCCAGTTGCGCCGCTTGGCTGCTCGCATCGTTTCGTGGAACATCTTGCTCGATTGCGACGCGGCGGTCGATCAACGGAGCGACGACATGAACGAGGTCCTGAACGACCATTCCAGCTGGGGGCATTCCCGCTGGGGACGAGACGACCAGCTGGGTGCCGGGAATTTGCTGACTCCCGAACGGCGCCTCTCGGCCCTGCGCTCGATCCAGACCGGCGCGCTCTACGATCTCAGCCACGAGATCAGCCCCAAGGCGCCGTTCCTGATGCCGAACCAGACGCCGTTTCTTCAGTCGATCTGGGCATCCTGGCGCGATTCGATCCGGCGCCGCCGCGCCGCCGGTGCCACCAACGACGCCGGCTCGAACGTCGAGCGTGTCGAGATGACGATGCATGTCGGCACGCACATCGACGCGCTCGGCCATTTCAGCATCGGCGGCAAGCTGTACAACGGGCTGAACGCCAACGACGTGGTGACCGACTGGGGGCTCGACCGTCTCGGTATCGAGCACATGCCGCCGATGATCAGTCGTGGCGTGCTGCTCGACATCTCCGGATTGGATGGCGGCGGCTTCCTCGAGCCGGGCCGGGTCGTTGCGCCGGACGACCTGGCGCGGGCCGCCGATGCGGCCGGCGTGGCGATCGAAGCCGGCGATATCGTGCTGATCCGCACCGGCTGGGGCCGCTTCTTCGGCGTCGACAACGCGCGCTATCTGCAGGGCGAGCCCGGGATCGACGTGCCCGCCGCCCGCTGGCTGACCCGGCACGACGTCGTGGCGATCGGCTGCGACAACATGGCGGTCGAGGTGCTGCCCAACCCGGACCGCGGCATCGCGATGCCGGTGCATCAGCACGTCCTCGTCGAGGCGGGGGTTCACCTGATCGAGAACCTCGCGCTCGACGAGATTGCCCGCGATCGGGTTGCGAGCTTCTGCTTCATCCTGCTGGCGGCGAAATTCAAGGGCGCGACCGGCTGCCCCGTGCGCCCGATCGCGCTGGTCTAGAGCGTGATTCCTTCAGGTGGAAACCTCACCCTGAGGAGCATCGCGGAGCGATGCATCTCGAAGGGTGGGCGACAACATTGCTGCTGCCCACCCATCGAGACACGCCCTACGGGCGTTCCTCAGGGTGAGGTTTTCCTTTGGTGCTTCAACCCAAGAAGATCACGCTCCAGGTCGGTCACGGCTTGACCTTGTGGTTCAGCATCTTTTCGTAGACGCGCAGGACGGAGGAGCTGTCGTCGCCGCCGAAGCCCATGCCGCGCGCCAGGCGCTGCAGGGTGTGGGTCGACGAGCCCTGCGGCAACGGGATGCCGAGCTCGTCGCCGAGCTCGAGGGCGAGGTGGAGGTCCTTGTAGGCGAGGTCGAGGGCAAAGGAGGGCGGCGAGTATTTCCCTGGCAGGGCGCGCAGGGTGAAGTTTTTTATCGCGTTCGAGTTGCCGCTCGAGCTCGCGATGACGTGGAGCAGCTTGTCAGGATCGAGCCCATACCTGGTGCCCAGCATCATGCCTTCGCTGAGGGCGGCCATGTTGCAGAAAGACAGCATGTTGTTGACCAGCTTGGCCACCGTGCCGGTGCCCAGCCCGCCCATGTGGATCACGTTGGCGCTGAACGACTGCAGCACCGGCAGGGCGTCGTCGAACACCTTCCTGTCGCCGCCCACCATGATGGCGATGGTCGCCGCCTCGGCGCCGGTCGTGCCGCCGCTCACCGGCGCATCGAGCATGGCGATGCCCTTGGCCGCCATCGCCGCGCCGATCTTCTTCACCATCGACGGGGCATTGGTGCTGAGATCGATATAGGTCTGGCCGGGCTTGATGCTGGCGAGGATGCCCCTCTCGCCGAGGGTGACCGCTTCGACGTCCTTGGGCATCGGCAGCGAGGTCATCACGACGTCCGCGCCCGAAGTCGCATCGGCGATCGATTGACCTGCCGTGGCGCCGAGGTCCGTGCACGCCTTCACCGCGCTGGCGTTCAGGTCGAACACCGTCACCTGATGATTGCTGCGCTTGACGATGTTGCGGCACATGGGACCGCCCATGTTGCCGACGCCGATGAATCCTACTTTCACGTAACTCTCCCCTTGGGCTGACGCGTCAAACTTCTCCTCCCCAGCGAAGCTGGGGGGGAGAATAGTGACTCAGCTCAGTCTAGACTGCGAGCAAGGGAGCGGCGACGTCCCAGCCAAACGCCACGGAGGAACCCCCCAGGCGCATCTCCTCGACGCTCGGCGATCTCGCGCCGTCGCGCGCCGCGCCCAGGCTGCACATGAATCCGGCGCCTGCTACAACGATACCGCCGTCGAGGTTGCCGCCGCCTGATCGGTTGGCGATCCGTGGCGATGCTGGCGCCGACCGATCAGCAGAGCCGATGTCATGCTGACCAGGCCGGCGAAGACGACATAACCGCAGAGCAGCCAGGGCTTGTGGCCGCCGACCTCGAGCAGCCAGGTCGCAACCAGGGGCGTGACGCCCGACGCGAAGATGCCGGAGACCTGATAGACGAAGGAAACGCCCGTGTAGCGGACTCCGGTCGAGAACAGGTCCGAGAACAGCGCCGCTTCGGGGCCGTAGCACATTGCGTACACGATGCCGAAGGCGACGATCATGGCGCCATAGATCACCGCGGTGTTGCCGGTGTGGAAAGCCACGAATGCCGGAAAGACGCAGAGCGCCAGGAGAAGCGATCCGACGGCATAGGTCGCCGGCCGGCCGAGACGGTCGGACAGGGCGCCGAACAGCGGGATCGTGAGCACCATGGTGAGCGCAGCACTCGACACGGCCCACAGGGCTTCTGTGCGCGAGATGCCGATAACGTTCGCAAGGTAGCCGATGGAGAACACCGCGAAGACGTTGAAGAACACGCCTTCGACGTAGCGGGCGCCCATGCCGAGCACGACGCTCCCGGAATGATTTTTGAGCAGTTCGAGAAGAGGGACCTCGATCTTCGGTCCGCTCGCCCTGGCCTGCGTGAAGGCCGGTGTCTCGGCGACGGCGAGCCGGGCATAAAGACCGACCGCGACGAGAGCGATGCTGACGATGAAGCCGGCGCGCCAGCCCCAGGCGAGGAACTGGGCTTCCGTCAGCAGGCTCGACATCAGCCCGACCACGCCTGACGCCAGACACAGGCCGATGGCCAGTCCGACCTGGGGAATGCTGGCATAGAGGCCGCGCTGGTGCGCTGGCGCGTACTCGTAGGCCATCAGCACGCCGCCACCCCATTCGCCGCCCAGCGCCAGTCCCTGCAGCACGCGCAGGGCCAGGAGCAGAAGCGGTGCGGCCAGGCCGACCTGCTCGTAGGTCGGCAGCAGGCCCATCAGGACGGTCGAGACGCCCATGGTCATCATTGTGAGCACCAGCATGCTCTTGCGCCCGATCCGATCGCCGAAATGTCCGCAGACGATCCCGCCCACCGGGCGCGCCACGAAGCCGACGGCGAAGGTCGCGTAGGCCAGCAGGGTGGCGACGAGCTCGTCTTGCGCCGGAAAGAACAGCCGATTGAAGACGATGCCCGCGACGACGCCGTAGAGGATGAAGTCGTACCATTCGAGCGTTGCCCCGATCAGGCTGGCGAGCACCGCACGTTTCATCGATCGGCACCTTCATTCTCCTCCCCAGCTGCGCTGGGGAGGTGTCGCGTCATACGCGACGGAGGGGTCATGAGTCACGTGAGGAGGCCTCTGACCCCTCCGTCGGCGATTACGCCGACACCTCCCCAGCTTTGCTGGGGAGGAGAATCGCTGGCGCCCGTTCGCCACGCGGTCGCCGCCAGCCTTGCCAGTGGCGCGGCACTTGCAGTGAAATGACGACCGAAGAGGAAATTGCCGGTGGCCCCCATTCACGATCCGCCTACTCACGATCCGCCCGTTCACGATCCAATCGCGCTCGAGCTGTTCAAGAACGCCATCTTCTCGATTGCCGACGAGATGGCCCTGACCGTGTTCCGCACCACCTACTCGGGCGTGCTCAAGGACAACATGGACTACTCGACGGGCTTCGCCGACGCCGACGGCAAGCTCGCGGCCCAGGGCCTGACCCTGCCGGGCCATCTCGGCTCGGTGCCGACGGCCATGGACGCCATCATGCGCCACTTCAAGGACGACATGGCGCCGGGCGACGTCTTCATCATGAACGACCCGTTCGACGGCGGCATGCACCTGCCCGACATCTTCGTCATGAAGCCGCTCTACCATGAGGGCGAGCGGCTGGCCTTCGCCTGCACGGTCTGCCATCACATCGACGTCGGCGGCCGCGTCGCCGGCTCCAATGCCTCGGACTCGACCGAGATCTACGCCGAGGGCCTGCGCATCGCGCCGATGAAGCTCTATGAGGCGGGCAAGCTCAACAAGACCATCATGACGTTCCTGGAGAAGAACGTCCGCCTGCCGGTCCAGCTGATGGGCGACCTGCGCGCCCAGCTCGCCGCCTGCCACATCGGCGAGAAGCAGTTCGCCGAGCTGGTCGGCCGCTACGGGCCCGAGCAGACCAAGGTCTACCTCACGGAGGTCATCGACTATGCCGAGCGGCTGACCCGCGCGGCGATCGGCGAGCTGCCCGACGGCGAATGGAGCTTCGAGGACTGGATCGACGACGACGGCGTCGATTACGGCAAGCCGATCCGGCTGTTCGTCACCATCCGCAAGTCGGGCGGTCACATGGTGATCGACTGGACCGGCACCAACCCGCAGGTCAAGGGCGCGATCAACAATACGCTGTCCTTCACCAAGGCGGCCTCCTATTGCGGCGTGCGTTCGGTGCTGCCGCCCGGCATCCCCAACAACGAGGGCGTGTTCCGCGCCATCGAGGTGATCTGTCCGCCCGGCACGGTCGGCAACGGCGTGCTGCCGGCGGCCTGCGCGGCGCGCGGCCTCACCGGCTTCCGCATGGTCGATTGCATGTTCGGCGCGCTCGCCATGATGCTGCCCGACAAGGTCAAGGCGGCGGGCGATGGCGGCAACACCGGCATCTCGATCGGCGGCTACGACGCGGCGCGCAAGCCGTTCGTCTATGTTGACTTCACCTGCGGCGCCTGGGGTGCCCGGCCGTGGGCGGACGGGCTCGACGGCAACTCGCACATGTTCGCCAACATGGCCTCGCATTCGATCGAGGTCACCGAGGCCGAGCAGCCGATCCAGCTCACCGCCTACGAGTTCGTCGCCGACCGCGCCGGCGCCGGCAAGTACAGGGGCGGCGTGCCGTTCCTGCGCGATTACCGCTTCCTGGAAGGCGAGGGCATGCTGCAGGTCCGCTCCGACCGGCGCGACCATCGGCCGTTCGGCCTCTACGGCGGCAGCCCCGGCGCGCCGTCGGAGAACCGCCTCGATCCCGACGGCGAGAACCGCATGCTGCCGTCCAAGCTCACCATGACGATCACGAAGGGCGCGGTGTTCCGCCACATCCTGGCCGGCGCCGGTGGCTGGGGCGATCCGCTGGAGCGCGACCCGGCCGCCGTGCTGCGTGACGTGCGCAACGAGCTGCTGTCGTCGGCCAAGGCGCAGGCCGATTACGGCGTGGTGATCGATCTCGCCGCCTGGACGGTCGACGCCAAGGCGACGGCACGGCGACGCGAGGAAATCCGCCGTGCGCGGGGCTGGCGCGACGTGCCGAAAGTCCAACGCGACGATCCCGAGACCGCTCTGCGGCGCGCCGCGGAGTAGCCCCGATGCCCGTCACGTATCGCGCCGGTGTCGATATCGGCGGCACCTTCACGGATATCGTGCTGCTCGGCTCCGACGGCACCGTGCACACCAAGAAGATCTCGTCGAGCGTCGGCAACTACGCCCAGGCGATCGTCGACGGGCTGGGCGAGGTGTTCGCCGAGGCGGGCCTCGGCGGCACGGCGATCGAGGAGATTCGCCACGGCACGACCGTCGCCTCCAACGCCATCCTCGAGCACAAGGGCGCGCGGGTCGGGCTGATCACCACCAAGGGCTTTCGCGACGTGCTGGAGATCCGCACCTTGCGCATGCCCAAGCTCTACGATCTCGGCTGGACCAAGCCCCCGCCGCTGGTCGAGCGCTACCTGCGCAAGGTCGTCGACGAGAGGATCGATCACCGGGGCCACGTCGATCGCGCCCTCGATCCGGCCGACGCCGAGCGCGCCGTCGACGCGCTGCTGGGCGAGAAGGTCGAGGCGATCGCCGTCTGCCTGCTGAACTCGTTCGCCAATCCGGCGCACGAGGCGACGCTGAAGCGCATCATCCAGCGCAAGGCGCCGCATCTGCCGCACAGTCTGTCGTTCGAGGTGCTGCCCGAGATCAAGGAATACGAGCGCACCTCGACCACGGTGATCAACGCCTACGTCATGCCGATCGTGGCGACGTACCTGCGGGCGCTGCGCAAGGGGCTCGACGCCGCCGGCATCCCGGCGCGGCTGCTGCTGATGCAGTCGAACGGCGGGCTGACCACCGACACGGCGGCGGCCGAGCGGCCAATGAACATCATCGAATCGGGGCCGGCCGGCGGCGTGGTCGGCGCCCAGGCGCTGGCCCGCGCCAAGGACCTCGGCAAGATCATCACCTTCGACATGGGCGGCACGACGGCCAAGGCCTCGATGGTCGAGGATGGCGAGGTGGCGCGCGCCCAGGAATATGCCGTGGGCGCCGGCATCATGATCGGCTCGCGGCTGCTGACCGGCGCCGGCTATACGCTGAAGGTGCCGGCGATCGACCTCGCCGAGGTGGGCGCGGGCGGCGGCTCGCACGTCTGGATCGATGCCGGCGGCGCCCTGCAGGCCGGGCCGGAGAGCGCCGGCGCGGCGCCCGGGCCGGTGTGCTACGGCCTGGGCGGCACGGTGCCCACCATCACCGACGCCAACGTGCTGCTGGGCTACATCAACCCGGCGCACCTGGTCGGAGGAGCATTGAAGCTCGACGCGGAAAAGGCGCGCCGGGTCTTCGCCGACAAGATCGCCGGTCCGCTCGGCATGACGGTCGAGCGCGCCGCCTACGGTGCGCACCTGATCGTCGCCTCCAACATGATCCGCGCCATCAAGGCGGTGTCGACCGAGCGGGGCCGCGATCCGCGCGAATTCTCGCTGTTCGCCTTCGGCGGCAATGGTCCCTTGTTCGCCGCAGGCATGGCGGCCGAGCTCGGCATCGACCGCGTGGTGGTGCCCCCATCGGCCGGCCTGTTCTCCTCGTTCGGCCTGCTCTACGCCGACGTCGAGCATCACTACGCCAGGACCTTCCGCCGGCTGCTGCGTCAATCCGATGCCGGCGAGATCGATGCGGCGTGGCAGGAGATGGCGCGCCAGGCAAGCGGGCAGCTCGCCGCCGAAGGCTTCACCAGGGCGACGGCGCGGCTGCGCCGCTCGGCCGCGCTGCACTACAAGGGCCAGAGCTACGAGCTCACGGTGGCGGTGCCGGACGGGCCGATCGACGCGGCGATGCTCGGGCATCTCGAGGAAGCGTTCGGCGAGGAGCACGAGCGCACCTACGGCCATCGCGCCGGCCCCGAGGAGCCGGTCGAGCTGGTGGCCATCCAGCTGGTCGGCGCCGGCCTGCGCGACGACGGCGGCGCCCTGCAGCGCGCCGCGCCGAGCCGCACCGCGGCAGTCGCGCCGAGTGCACGCAAGGCGTGGTTCGGCGACAAGCACGGCTGGCTGGACACCCCGGTGCTGGGCCGCGCCGACCTGTCAGCCAGCCGGCCCGGCCCGCTGATCATCGAGGAATACGACGCCACTTGCGTCGTCCCGCCCGGCGCGACCGCGGAATGCGACGAGACCGGCAACGTCGTGATCAGCATCATGTCATCCTGAGCGCAGCGAAGGATCTCATCGCCGCTTGGTACCGGCGTAGTTTGGAACTTCCGGCGATGAGATCCTTCGCTGCGCTCAGGATGACATGAGAGGCGCGCCTGCTCTGAATTAAGTCACAGGCTCTCGGGACGACACGTGGAACTCACCCGAACCACCGCGGCAGCAGCATCACGATGTCCGGCCAGATGCAAATCATGGCGATCATCATCAGCAGGGCGATGACGAACGGCGCAGAGCCCTTCTCGACGTCGGTCAGGCGGCCGCGGCCGCGGATGCCGTGGATGACGAACAGGTTGATGCCGAACGGCGGCGAGATCATCGCCGTCTGGATCAGCAGCACGATCAGCACGCCGTACCACACCGGGTCGTAGCCGGCCTGGACGATCAGCGGCGTGGTGATGGGGATGGTCGAGATCATCATCGACAGCTCTTCCATGAAGGTGCCGAGCACCAGGTAGAGCACGATGACGGCGCCCAGCACCTCGACCGGGCCGAGGTTGTAGGCGGTGATCAGCCTGCTGAGCTGCTGGGTGAGGCCGATCGTCTGGATGATGACGTTGAGGAAGAAGGCGCCGACAAGGATCGCCACCACCATCGCCGTGGTGCGCGCCGTGGCCTCGCAGACGTCGCGCAGCATGCGCAAGGACAGCCGGCCGCGCCAGGCGGTGATGACGAGCGCGCCGACGATGCCGACGGCCGCCGATTCGGTGGCGGTGGCGACGCCGAAGAAGATCGCGCCGATCACGATCATCAGCAGCACCAGGGGTGGCAGCAGGTCGGGCAGCAGGCGGATGCGCGCCTCCCAGTTGGTCTCGACCTTGCGGCCGCCCCATTGCGGGCGCCACAGGCAGGCGATCAGCACGGTCAGGCTGAACAGCACCGTCAGGATGAAGCCCGGGATGAAGCCGCCAAGATAGAGCTTGGGCACCGACGTATCGGTCATCACGCCGTAGATGATCATGTTGATCGAGGGCGGGATCAGGATGCCGAGCGTGCCGCCCGCCGCCAGCGTGCCGAGGAACAGCGGCTCGTTGTAGTCGTTCTTGTCGATCTCGCCCATCGCCACGACGCCGATGGTCGCCGCCGTGGCGACGCTCGAGCCGGAGACCGAGCCGAACAGGGCGCACGAGCCGATGTTGGAATGCATCAGTCCGCCCGGCAGCCACGACAGCCACTGCGTCAGGGCGGCGTACATGCGCTCGGCGATGCCGCTGCGCAGCAGGATCTCGCCGAACATGATGTAGAACGGGATCGCGGTCAGGATGAAGTTGCTGGTGGTCGACCACGACAGCTCGCCCAGCATGCGCTGCATGGGCATCGACGAGTAGAGCTGCTGCAGCACCACGCCGGTCAGACCCATGCCGGCGGCGACGGCGATCGAGCTGCCGAGGATCGCCAGCAGCACCAGGAGCGAAACACCGGCCGTCATTCCTTGCGCTCCTGCTCGAAGGCCCGTTCGACGTTGACGACCTCCTCCTGGGCCTCGTCCACCGCCGATTTCGAGCCGATCAGCCGGAACAGCGTGGAGAGGTCGCCGGTGAACAAGGCGATCAGCCCGCGCAGCAGCAGGAACAGCGTCAGCGCCACGAAGAACACCAGGCCGGCGAACCACAGGGCCTGCGGCACGACCAGGGGCGCCTCGATCTCCGACAACGAGTGCGAATTCGAGTCCCAGGATTGCTTGACCACGCCCCAGGCGTACCAGCTCACCAGCCCGAAGAAGAAGGCGAGGACGGCGAGGCTCAGCAGATCGAGCAGGGCACGCACGCGCGGCCGCACACGCACATAGACCGTGTCGATGCGGATATGCGAGCGGCTGAGCAGCGCCGACGAGAAGCCCCAGGCGCTGCCGATCGCCAGCGCATAGCCCGACAGCTCGTCGGCGCCGCCCAGCGTGATCGAGAGCGTATAGCGCAGCGTGATGTCGATGCAGACCAGGATGGAGGCGATGAGCAGGAGCGCGCCGCCGGCGATCGAGCCCGCGCGCGCGATCCCTTCGGCAACCGACTGCAGGCGAAGCATCTGTGGGTCGCGATCCGGCCTAGGGCGTCGGCGCCTTGAGCCCCAGCGCCTTGCCGACGGTGTCGTTCCACTCCTTGGCGCAGGCCGCGCCACAGCGCTTGGCCCAGCCGGCCAGCACGGCGCCCTCGACCAGCTTCTTGTGCGTCTCGGCCTCTTCCGGCTTGACCGGCACGATGGTGGTCTTGGCGAGCTTGCCCATGGTGCAGGGCTGCTTGCCGGTGTTGCAGTTCTCGGCCTCGGCGGTCGTGGTCTTGATGGTCTGCCACATCTTGTCTTCGTAGGCCTTGAGCTGCTCCAGCAGGAAGGCCTGCGTCTTGGGATCGAGCCGCTTCCAGCTGTCGAGGTTGACCGCCAGCACGTTGATGCTCCAGCCGAGCGACATCGGGTAGATCGACTTGGTGACCTCGGTCCAGCCGGCGGTGTTGCCCGACAGGCTGCCGGTGACGCCGCAATCGACCACGCCGGCGCTGAGCGCCGGCACGACCTCGGCGAAGGCCATGCTGACCGCCGATGCGCCGACGCCGCCCAGGAAATCGCGCATGGTGTTGTTGAACACCCGCACCTTCTTGCCCTTGAAGGCATCGAGCCCGCCGATCACGTCCTTGCACCAGAACACCTGGGGGGTATTGCCGCCGAAGGCGAGCAGCCTGGTGTTCCAGTTCTTCTGCATCTGCCGGTCGAGAACGTCGCGGTAGGCGGCGCAGGCGGCGCGCGCCTTGTCGGGATCGAGCGTCAGGCCGGCGAGATCGCAGGCCTCGAAGCGCGGATCGTCGCCCGCCATCTTGGAGATGTCCATGGCGCCGAAATCCATGACGCCGAGCTTCAGCAGGCGCAGCATGGTCTTGTCGTCGATGCCCATCTGGTCGAGCGGCGTGATGTCGGCGTTGATCGCCCCCTTCGACGCCTCGGGCAGGGTCTTGCGCCAGAACGGCAGCTCGTCGTGGATCGACACCGGCGTCGGGCTGTTGAGCCCGATCACCTTGAACTGAGCCTTGGGCAGATCCTGCGCCGCTGCCGTCGCGGCGACCGCGGTCGCCAGCACGAATCCCGTGACCAATCGCTTGAGCATGACCCTTCGCCTCCCCCTGTTGGCGCTGGAATCCCGATGCAGGATGCATGCCGGGAGAAGACGTGTCCAGACGGCGCCTTGCCGGGAGCGCGCCACTTGAGGCGGAGTAACCTCCGCCGACGTGGCGCTCCTCTTCTCCTCCCCAAGCGAAGCTTGGGGAGGTGTCCGCGTAATCGCGGGCGGAGGGGTCATGAGCATCGCGACTGGGGCTCATGACCCCTCCGTCGCCGTAAGACGGCGACACCTCCCCAACTTCGTTGGGGAGGAGAAGAGGAGCGGCGGTGAGGCCTTCCGCCTAAGCCGTCACCGTCTTCCAGTCGTGGCTCTTCTCGAAGGCGTCGGCGGCGCGGTAGATCGTGGACTCGTTCCAGTGCTTGCCGATCAGCATGACGCCGGCGGGCAGGCCCTCGCTCATGCCGCAGGGCAGGGTGATCGCCGGATGGCCGGTGACGTCGAACGGCGCAGTGTTGGGCAGCATCTCGAAGGCGCGGTTGATGATGTCCATGCGCGGTCCGGCCGGGTCGGGCAGCTTGGTGGCGCGCAACGGCAGGGTCGGCATCAGCAGCAGGTCGTACTTTGCCAGCGCCGTGTCGTAGGCGGCGCCGAGCTTGCGCGCCAGGTTCTGCGCCTTGGCGTAGTAATGGCCGCGATACTTGTCGAGCGCGTACTTGCCGAACAGGATCGTGGTCTTGAGCGTGTCCGACAGCTCGTCGGCGCGTTCGCGCCACGCCGAATGAGCGTCGACCAGGCTGGTGACGTAGAGGCCCTTCCAGTTGAAGCCGTAGCCGTTGCCCAGCATCATCTGCCAGGTCGCGCCCTCGACGGCGATCGCCGACCACACCGCCATGCCGGTAAGATGCCAGGGGATCGAGATCTCCTCGACGGTGGCACCGAGCTTGGTGAACCGCGCGGCCGCTCCCTTCACCAGCTCGTCGACCACGTTCTCCGATTGCGGATGGCCGAAGCCTTCCCTGACCACGCCGATCTTGAGGCCGGCGACGCTGCCGCCCAGCGACTTGGTGTAGGCATCGACGGTGCAGCCCATCTGCCGCGGATCGAGTCCGTCGGGGCCGGCGATCGCTTCCAGCATCAGTGCGTTGTCGGCAACGGTGGCCGTCATCGGCCCGGTGTGATCGAGCGTCAGCTCGATCGGCATGATGCCGGTGTAGGGCACCAGGCCCCACGTCGGCTTGAGCCCGACGATGCCGCAATAGGCCGATGGCATGCGGATCGAGCCGCCCTGGTCGCCGCCGATCGCCAGGTCGGCCTCGCCGGTGACGATGATTGCGGCGCTGCCCGACGACGAGCCACCGGCCGAGTAGCCGTACTTGCGCGGATTGTGGACCGGGCCGGGCGAGGAGGTGTGGCTGCCGCCGGAGAAGCAGAAATACTCGCAATGCACCTTGCCGACCACGGTGGCGCCGGCATCGAGCAGGCGCGTCACCACGGTGGCGTCGACGTCGGGCACGTAGCCTTCGAGCGTCGAGGCGCCGTTCATCATCGGCACGCCGGCGACGCAGACATTGTCCTTGAGCGCCACGCGCTTGCCCTTGAGCTTGCCCTCGGGCGCGCCTTTGATCTCGCTCTTGACGTACCAGAGATTGTACTTGTTCTCCTCGGCATCGGGCCGATAGCCCGGCGTGCGCGGATACTTCACCACCGGCAGGTTGTCGGGCAGCGATTCGAGCAGATTGTAGGCAGCGACGTTGCCGCCCATCGTCTCGAGAAAGAACGCGACGTCCGCTTCGGACAGGTTCATGCCGAGATCGGCGCCGACCTTGGACAGCTCGGATGGTGTCGGCAGTTTGACGCTTGCCATGGACTTCTCCCCTTCAGAAACGAAAGCTAATGCGCACTCATGCCGACGAACTCGGCGACCAGATCGTCGTCGCCCAGATGGTCGGGCGGAACCTCGCCGGTCATGCGGCCCTTCTGGATGATCAGCACGCGGTCGGACAGCCGGCGGATGAATTCGAGGTTCTGCTCGACCAGCACGATGGTGAGGCCGCGCTTGCCCTTGAGGCCCTGCAGGATGTCGATGATCTCGTCGATGATCGAGGGCTGGATGCCCTCCGTCGGCTCGTCGAGCAGGATCAGCCTGGGCTTGCCGCACAGGCAGCGGGCGAGGGCCAGGATCTGCTGCTCGCCGCCTGACAGCACGCCGCCGGCGCGCGCCAGGATCGGCTTCAGGCGCGGCAGCGCCTCGATCACCTCGTCGAGCACGTCATCGCCCAGCCCGGCGCTGGCCGCCCCCATGCGCATGTTGTCGAGCACCGACAGGCCGGGAAAGATCTGCCGGCCCTGCGGCACGTAGCCGATGCCGAGCCGGGCGCGGCGATGCGACGGCAGCGTCTCGATCCCCTGGCCGTCGAAGCGGATCGTGCCGGCGGTCGCCGGCAGCTGCCCGACCACGGTCCTGAGCAGCGTCGTCTTGCCCATGCCGTTGTGTCCCAGGATGCCGACGAACTCCCCCGCCGCGACCTCGAGGCTGACGCCGAGGATGATCGGGATCTTCTGGTAGCCCGAGGCCAGCCCGCGGATTTCGAGGAGGGCGGTCATGGGTATGTCTTCTCCTCCCCAGCTTCGCTGGGGAGGTGCCCCGTCATACGGGGCGGAGGGGTCATGAGTCTCACGGCTGGGCGTGCGCCATTCCAGCGGCGCCATGACCCCTCCGTCGCCGTATGACGGCGACACCTCCCCAGCGGAGCTGAGGAGGAGTGGAGAAGAGCCGAAATCACCCGCATCACGCCGCCTGCTTGCCGAGATAGACGTCGCGCACGCGTTCGTCGGACATGATGTGCGCAACGTCGCCTTCGACCAGGACGGCGCCCTGGTGGAACACCGTGACGGTGCGGGCGATGCGGCGGATGAACTGCATGTCGTGCTCGACCACGACCAGGGCGTGGCGCCGGTTGAGCTCGCCGATCAGGCCGACCAGGCGGTCGACCTCCTCGTCGGTCATGCCGGCGGCCGGCTCGTCGAGCAGGATCAGGTCGGGCTCGGGCGCGATCACCATGGCGAGCTCGACCAGCTGGCGCTGGCCGTGCGCGAGCTGGCCGACGGTGCGGCCGGCGATGGCCGTGATGCCGACCCGCTCCATCGCCTGGTCGGTGCGCTGCTCGGCAATGCGGCCGGGCGCCACCCGCGCCGCCGCCGTCCACACGTTGTCGCGCGCCGACAGGCCATCGAACACGTTGGGCACCTGCGTCTTGATGCCGACGCCGAGGCGGGCGATGGCATGGCTGCCGATGCCGGCGATCGGCGCGCCGCGGAACAGGACGTCACCGGCGCTCGGCCGCAGCTGGCCGGTCAGGCACTTGAAGAAGGTGCTCTTGCCCGCGCCGTTGGGACCGATGACGCAGCGCAGCTCGGCCTCCTGCAGGGCGAAGTCGACGCGGTCGACGGCGACCACGCCGCCGAAGCGCATGGTGAGGCCGCGTGTCTGCAGCAGCGGCTCGTTCATGGGTTTGAGGTCCGTTCCTGCGCCGGTTGCGCTGACGGCGGCGGGCGCTGGACAAGGCCGGCCAGGCGGCGCCAGGCATCGCTGGCGAGCCCGGTCAGGCCGCGCGGCACCAGCAGCACGAAGATCACCAGCAGGACGCCCAGCACCAGGTTGGGATCGACCCAGGCGAAGCCCTTCACCTGGTTCAAGGTGCCGAGCTGGTTGGTCAGGACCTGCATCAGGATGCAGCCGATCAGCGGCCCGATCAGCGTGCCGAGCCCGCCGATGATCACCCAGATGATGATCTGCCCGCTGACCGGCAGGCTGAACATGGTCGGGCTGACGAACACCGAGTTGGCAAACAGCAGGCCCGACAGGGCGGCGAGCGCGCCGCCGATCATGAAGACGGCGAGCTTGTAGAGGCGCACGTCGTAGCCCAGCAGCTCGGCCCGCGTCTCGTTCTCTCGGATCGCCACGATGATGCGGCCGAAGCGCGTGGCGAGCAGGATCTTGCAGGCGAAGTAGGCGATTAGCAGCAGGGCGACCGTCAGGCTGAAGATGTTCTCCGGCGCCAGTTGATCGCCCGGCCGGCCCGGCCAGTTGAGGATGGGCGTCGCGGGAATGCCGTTGAAGCCGCCGAGCGGCGCATCGCCGATGTTCCACTGCTCGCCTGCCGTCTGGTTGACGAAGCGGTAGAGGATCAACGACACGGTGAGCGTGATCACGCCGAGATAGACGTCGCTGATGCGGCCCCAGAACATGAAGTAGCCGAGCAGGGCGGCGAAGATGGTGGGCAGCAGGATGGCCAGCGCCGCCGCCGCCGTGGTCTCGCCGAAATTGATCGCCGCCACGGCATAGGTGTAGCCGCCGAGGCCGAAGAACGCGGCCTGGCCGAAGCACAGGATGCCGGCATAGCCCCAGATCAGCGCCAGCGAGAGGGCGAGGATGGCGAAGGCGGCGAAGATCGTCGCATTGATGATCAGGTAGGTCTCGGCAAGGGCCGGCAGGCCGAACAGCACGCCGAGCCCGACGATCAGCACGACGACGTTGCCGAGATGGGGTGCAACGCGACTCACGCTCTCCTCCGATTCATGGGCCTCTCCGACTCACTCTCCTCCCCAGCTTCGCTGGGGAGGTGCCCCGTCATACGGGGCGGAGGGGTCATGAGCAGCGAGACTGAGGCTCATGACCCCTCCTGCGGCGCGTTCGCTTCGCGAGCCGCGCCTGATGCCGAAGACGGCGACACCTCCCCAAGCTACGCTTGGGGAGGAAAATGCGAGAGCGCCCGTATGCGAATGCCCTGGGCTCACAGCGCTCTCCGGAAGAAGCGGCCGGTGATGCCCTGCGGCAGCAGGCGCAGCAGCACGACGGCGGCGGCGAGCAGGGCGACCTCGCCCAGCACCGAGGTGAAGGCGAAGGTGGTGAGCGTGTTGATCGCGCCGAGCAGCGTCGAGGCGAGCGCCGTGCCCGACAGGATGGCGGCGCCGCCGCTGATCACGGTGATGAAGGCCTTGGCGATGTAGGCGGCGCCGATCGTCGGCACGACGCCCGACAGCGGCGCCAGCAGCCCGCCGGCCAACCCGGTGAGCGCCGAGCCGACGGCGAAGGTGACGGCATAGACGGCTGACGGGTTGGTGCCGAGCGCAGCCGCCATGGCCGAGTTCTGCATGGTGCCGCGGGCGATCAGGCCGAGCCGCGTGTAGCGCAGCACCAGCAGGCCCACGACCAGCAGCAGCGCCGCCACGCCGATCAGGAAGATCTCGTAGCGGCCGGTGCGGTAGCCGCCGATCGACAGGCTGCCGAGCGGCGCCGAGATGCCCGACACCGTGTTGCCGAACACCACGGTGACGAAGCCGATCATGGCGAGGCTCAGCCCCCAGGTCGCCAGCATGGTGTCGATCAGGCGGCCGTAGAGATGGCGGATCACCAGCCGCTCGATCAGCGCGCCGAACAGACCGACGGTGAGCGGCGCCACCACCAGCATCGCGACCCAAAGGTTGACGCCCTTGTTGTGCGCGGTGATGGCAGCATAGCCGCCCAGCATCAGGAACTCGCCATGCGCCAGGTTGATCACCCGCATCATGCCGAAGATCACCGCCAGCCCGATGCTGAGCAGCACCAGGCCCGCGATGGCGCTGCCGATCTGCAGCAGGAGGATGACGACGTAGTCCAATGCGAGTGACCCGTTGCGAATCTGACCTTCCTCCCCAGCTTCGCTGGGGAGGTGTCGCCGTCTAAGGGCTTTTGGCCGCTCTGCGGCCAAAATGCCTAGGCGACGGAGGGGTCATGAGTGATGAAACATGACCCATGAGACTCATGACCCCTCCGTCCGCGATGACGCGGACACCTCCCCTTCGCGATGACGCGAAGGGGAGGAGAGCGAAATCTCACGTCTTGACGTCGATCACGTACTGCTTGCTCTCGTTCGGGTTCTTCTTGAGATCGCAGACCGCCGCGGTGTCGGCCGGGGTCTGCTGCAGGAACTTCTCGAGGACCACGAACTTCTTGTCCTTCGCTTCGCCGATATAGACGTCGAGCACCGTATGATGGGTCTTGGGATCGATCGTCGTCTTGCCGGCCGGCCCGTCATAGGCGGCGCCGGCCTCCAGCGCCTCGATCACCTTCATGCGGTCGAGGCTGCCCGCCTTCTTGACGGCGTCGGCCCACAGGTGCACGCCGTGATAGGTCATGGTGGCGAGCTCGGTCATGTGCGGGATGCCGTACTTGCCGTGCACGATCTCGACGAACTTCTTGTTGGCCGGCGTGTCGATGCCTTCGAGATAGCCGAACGCCACGACGTAGCCGTTGTGCTCCTCGGGCGTGGTGATGACGATCTCGTTGCCGAACGTCGTCGAGGCGAGCGGGATCTGCTTGTTCATGCCGGCGGCGGCCCATTGCCGGTAGAACGAGATGTGCGCTGCGCCGACCAGCGCCGACATGATGAGATCCGGCTTGGCCGCCTGGATCTTCTTGATGGTCGGGCCGAAATCGGTGACGTCGAGCGGGAAGAAGTCGGTCTGCACGACCTCGCCGCCATTGTCCTGGGCGTATTTCTTCACCCACTTGGCGGTGATCTGGCCATAATTGTAGTCGGCGGCGATGGTGTAGATCTTCTTGCCCCACTTCTTCTGCACGTAGGGCACCAGCTTCTCGACCGTCTGCGCCGGCGTCGAGCCGGTGCAGAAGATGTTGCGGTCGCACACGCCGCCTTCATAGAGCGTGTTGTAGAAGTAGAGCGTGTTGAAGCGCTTGAGCAGCGGCCGGATCGCCTCGCGCGACGCCGACGTGATGCCGCCATGCACCACCGCGACCTTCTCCTTGGTCGCCGCTTCGGTGGCGTACTGGGTGTAGAACTGGATGTTCGATTGCGGATCGTAGTTGATCAGCTGGATCTTGCGGCCGAGCATGCCGCCCGCCGCGTTGATCTCGTTGATCGCCAGATCCATCGTGGCGACCATCTGCTTGCCGTAGATGTCGAGACCGCCCGACGTGTCGTGGATGCCAGCCACCTTGACCACGTCCTGGGCGTGGAGATCGCGAATGACGAACGGCCCTGCCGCGCCGGCAACGGCGCCGGCGGCCGTGGAGGCGAGAAGCTTGCGACGATTGAGGAACATGCGGGGACCCCTCTGCTGATAGGGAAGAACGCAGCAAGAAAAGTGCCAGAGATGAAGCTTTTGCGAAATGGTACGGCGATGATTTATTTGCGTCGGCTCTGGCCACGCTTCATGGCCTGCTCGCGATGCGTGTAGGCGCGCGCCAATCGCACGGCGCGCTCCTGCGACGACGTGAAGAGATCGGGAACACCGTCCCCGCTGTGCCCGAGCAGGGCGTCCTCGATCGCATCATGCGATGTCTGTTTGCCGTCGGCCAGCAGGTGGTCGATGGCCACGCCGCGCTCGGCGAGGCGGCGCGACACCAGGACGGTGCGATGGCAGTCGAGCGGGTCCTTCTCGGCGCACATCAGGCAGAGCGTCGTGTTCGCCGCGCCGGCGATCAGGCGCGACAGCGCCTCGGCGAATTCCGGCGCGGCCGCGAGCGCCTCGTAATCCTCGCCGCTCCTCGGCTTGCCGCCCAGGGCACCGCCTTCGTAGCGATAGAGGATGCCGCGGCTCGCTAGGCTCTGCGCCAGCCGCTCGCGCCCGAACTGCGGAAAGCGGCGCGAGTAGGGCACCGAGCGCACATCGACCACGGCTTCGACGCCGCCGCCCTCGAGCAGGCCGAGGAAATGCTCGATGGGATGATTGGAATGACCGATCGTCTTGATCCGGCGCATGGGGCGGCTCCGCAGTTCTCCTCCCCAGCTTCGCTGGGGAGACCCCCAGCACGCCGGCGCGCACCACGATGCTGAGAAAATCGGGGCGGTGCCCGCCCCGATTTTCATAGGAGGAGTATGACTTACGCCATGCGGCGCACCAGATCGACGAAGCCCAGCGTCGCCGCCGAGCCCTCGTCTGCGCGGCAGGCCAGATTGAGCGGCACCTCGAGGGCGGGCTTGCCGACCAGCGGACGGTAGCGCACGCCCTCGAGCGGCAGGCGGCTCAACGAAGCCGGGACGATGGTGATGCCGAGCCCGGCGGCGACCAGATTGAGCGTCGAGACGATGCGCGGAGCGTCCTGGCCGACATGGGGGCTGAAGCCTGCCTCGGCGCAGGCGGTGATGATCACGTCGTAGAGGCCGCGCCCGTCCGGCCGGCGATAGAGGATGAAAGTCTCCTCCGCCAGGTCCCTGAGGCCGAGGCGCGGACGGCGTGCCAGGCGATGGCGCACGGGCAGGGCGGCCATCATGTCCTCCTGCAGCAGCGCGTGGACGGCAAGGCCCGCCGGATCGGCGAGGCCGGAGCGGATGAAGGCCACGTCCAGGCGCTCGCTGCGCAGGCCGGCCACGAGATCCCCCGAGCTGCTCTCCTCGAGCACGAAGGAGACGTTCGGCCGGCTGGTGCGGAACTCGCGGATGGCGCGCGCCACCAGCGGATGGAACGGCGCCGAGGTGGTGAAGCCGACGGCGATGCGCCCGCTTTCGCCGCGCGCCGCGCGCCGTGCGTGATCGGCCGCGCGCGCCACGGAGGCCAGCACGGCCTCGGCATCGGCGAGGAAGGCGCGGCCGGCGTCGGTCAGCGCCACGCCGCGCGGATGGCGGACGAACAGCGCTGCGCCGATCTCGCGCTCGAGGTCCTTGATCTGCTGCGACAGCGGTGGCTGGGCGATGTGCAACCGCTCGGCCGCCCGCGTGATGTGTCCTTCGTGGGCGACCGCGACGAAGTAGCGGAGGTGGCGCAGTTCCATGGCTTGGTTCCGTCGGGTTTGCGGATCGCGTGTCCCTCATTCTCCTCCCCAGCTCTGCTGGGGAGGTGTCCGCGTCTTCGCGGACGGAGGGGTCATGGGCAACAGTGCTGATGCTCATGACCCCTCCGTCGCCGTAAGACGGCGACACCTCCCTAGCAGAGCTGGGGAGGGGAATGATCGCCGCGATTCGCACAGTCCAAGATCAATATGCAAGACATATCGTAAAGCCACTTATCATATATTTGAAGTGTGGACAGCCGAGCCCGATGTTGGGGCAGCTTTCCGGGGGATGCCGCCATGTCTGCCGCACTTGCTCTCAGCCTTTCCCTTCTCATGGTCTGTACGGCCCTGCTGTCGGGGGTCTTCGGCATGGCCGGCGGCCTGATCCTGGTCGGCGTGCTGCTGGTCGTCATGCCGCTGCCCCAGGCCATGGTCCTGCATGCGGTGACCCAGATGGCGTCCAACGGCTGGCGCGCCTTGCTTTGGCGGCAGAACATCGTCTGGAAGCTGACGCTCGCCAACCTGGTGGGCAGCGTGCTCTCGGTCGGCCTGTGGTCGATCTGGCTCTATGTCCCGGACAAGGCGGTGGCGCTGCTGCTGCTCGGTCTCTCGCCGTTCGCCGTCCGGGCGATCCCTGAAAGCGTCCTGCCGCGCCGGCTCGATGTCGGCCAGATGCTGGGCGGCAGCGCCGTCTGCATGATGCTGATGCTGATCAGCGGCGTCACCGGTCCGCTGCTCGACACGCTGTTCCTGCGGTCGAACCTCGGGCGGAAGGAGATCATCGCCACCAAGGCCGCCTGCCAGCTGTTCAACCACGGCCTCAAGCTGGTCTATTTCGGGCTGCTGATCGAGCAGTCGGGCTCCGTCGAGCCGTGGTTCCTGGCCGTGGCCATCGCCGCGTCGATGATCGGCACGTCGTTCGGCAAGCTGCTGCTCGAGCGGCTGTCCGACATCCAGTTTCGGTCATGGTCGAACCGTATCATCACGGTTCTGGCCACCTACTATGTCGGCTATGGTCTGGCGCTGCTGGCGAACCTCGCCTGAATCGCATAGGGGCGCTCTCTCATGTTCCTCCCCAGCGTCATCGCTGGGGAGGTGTCGCCGTCTTCGGCGACGAAGGGGTCATGAGCATCAGTGTGGGTGCTCATGACCCCTCCGCCCCGTATGACGGGGCACCTCCCCAGCGAAGCTGGGGAGGAGAGTGAAAGGCACGCCCATATACGAATGGCCTGGTCATTTCCCGCTGGCCCTGAGAGAGGGGGCGGTCGAGAATTCGCGGACATGGCTGACGTTTTCTTTTCTGTTGCACCGGCCACGATCGTCCGGCAATTCGCCGCGCTGCGGCCGAAGCGCGATGCGTGACAGAAAATCCGCACCACCCGCCGGCTTTCGCGAGCTCAGCGAAGCGACCGGCTTCGCCGCCGCCAACGGGCCATGGTTTGAGAGGATCGAGGAGGGGCGGCTGGTGCGCGGCTTCCTGCCGGGGCCGCAGCACGCCAATGCGCTGGGCATCGTGCATGGCGGCATGCTGGCGGCGTTCCTCGATTCGGCGATGGGCTCGACCGTGATGCACGTCCTGCAGCGGCGTGCCGTCACCGCCCGGCTGTCGATCGACTATCTCGGGCCGGGTCGCGTCGGCGACTGGCTGCAGGCCGAAGCCGAGGTGATCGGCCATGACGAGCATGTGGCGCAGGTGCGGGGCCGTCTCTATGGTCCGCGCCACGATGTGCTGGCGGGCCTCGGCGTCTTCGCCCTGCTGAGCCGCCTGCGTCCGCTCAAGACCCGGAGTTAGATTTGCCCGACCACAGCCAGGCCCTCGACGACCCGCCGGAGGGATTCCGGCGCATCGACTTCGACCGCGACCGGCCAGATCCCACCTTCAACGGCCATATCGGCAACCTCTACGCCAAGCGCGGCCCGAAGGGGACGCGCGACGAGTTCGTGCTGGGCTTTCGCGTCCACCAGCACATGTGCAACCCGGCCGGCGGCCTGCATGGCGGCATGATGATGACGGTGGCGGATCTCGTGGGCACGATGGGCGGCGGCACGCTCGTCGGCCTGCGCAAGTTCCTGCCGACCGTCAGCATGACCTTCGACTTCGTCGCGCCCGCCCGGGTCGGCGACTGGGTCGAGGGCAGGGCCGAGGTGGTCCGCCAGACGCGCTCCCTGCTGTTCACCGACATCTCCCTGACGGTGGGCGACGAGCGGTTCCTGCGCGCCTCGCAAATCGCCAAGATCCCCTCGGGCGATGGGCTGGCCTTCGGCAAGGCGCGCCTGGTGCGCGACGAAAAGGTGGTGGCCGCGCCTTCATCGCCGACCCAAGGCTGATCGCGGTGCCGGACGCAACCTCGCGCGCCCGGCCGCTTGCCGTTCTCGTCGCCAAGGGCCCGGGTCATCGCTTCGTCGTCTATGGCGATTCGTGCTCGGGCATTGCCGGAGCACCGCACGAACGCACCTTCGCTTCGGTCAACACCATCGTGCGCCGACTCGAGCCGGCGCCGGAGTTCGTGCTGTTCCTCGGCGACGAGATTGCCGGCCTCAGCGCCGATCCGGACGAATTGCGCACCGAGTGGCGGTACTGGCTGGAGCACGAGATGGCGTGGCTCGACCGCAACGCGATTCCGCTATGGAACTGCACCAGCAACCACACGACCTACGACACGATGAGCGAGGCTGTGTTCCGCGAGATGCTGGGCCACCTGCCGCGCAACGGTCCGCCCGGGCAGGAAGGCCTTTCCTACTGGGTGCGACGCGGCGACCTGCTGTTGGTCTTCGTCCATACGCAGTGGTCGGGTCTCGGTGGCGAGGGCCGCGTCGAGACGGCATGGCTGCGCGACGTGCTCGGCCGGCATGCCGATGCCCGGCACAAGCTGGTGGTCGGCCATCATCCGGTGCATCCGATCAACGGGTTCTCCGGCGCCTATCAGCGTGAGATCGGACCGGAGCACGCCGCCGACTTCTGGGATGCGCTGGTCGATCATGGCGTTCTTGCCTACCTGTGCAGCCACATCCTGGCCTTCGACGTGCAGGTCCATCGCGGCGTGCTGCAGATCTGCACGGCCGGCGCAGGGACGGCGCATCGCATGCCCGAGGGCGTCGAGTATCTCCATTGCGTGCAGGCGGCGCTCGATGCCAGCGGACTGCGCTATCAGGTACTCGATACGGAAGGCATTGTACGGGAGAGGCTGGGGTGGCCGCTGCACCTGCCCGCGGTCGAGCAGTGGCAGACGCTGGCGGCTGGCGAGCAGGCAGCGCCGTTCAGCGGTAGTCCTTTTGCGGACCGGATCGCCGCGTTCCGTTTTGTCGGCCGCACCGCGCCGTCGGGCGACGGCTCGCCGCAAGCGCTGGTAACGGCTTTCCAGCCCGGCCTCCTGCCGGCGCTGTGGATTGGCTTCGGCGGCCTCGAGCAGCGTCTGACCGTCGTCATCGGACGCGAGCCGCGGCGCAGCCCGTACTACTGGCACGGTCCCGCCCTCGCGCCAAACGCGGCCTTCGACGTGCGGCTTGTCCTCCATGCCGGCATGGGCCCCGGCGGCGTGATCTGTTGCAGCGGCGCCGATCCGCGCTGGTCATCGCTCTCGGCCGCGTCGCCGTGGGGCACCGAGCGGCTACACTGGCCGGCGCGCTGGACGGTCGGCGGGGCGTCGCGCGTCGCCGGCGATCAGCCGTTTCGAGGATCGGCGCTGCAGGTGTCGTTCGGCCTGGTCGACGCCCTGTCAGAGCGTCGCGCCGAACTGGCTGCCGAGCGCCCGCCGCCCTGAATCGGTGAGCCGCACAGTGCGGCTGCGGCGCAGCCGCTCGGCCCAGCCGCGCCGGAAGAAGGTGTCGGCAATGGCCGCGCCCAGCGCACCCGAGATGTGCGGCCGCCGCTCGCTCCAGTCGAGGCATTGGCGCGCGAAGTGACGGCTGCCGGCGCGGCGGGCGCCGTCGACATCGACGCCGATGCGCTGGCAGAACAGGTCGCCGCCGTCGGTCAGCTTCCAGTCGCGCGCACCCTCCGGCTCGATATGGCCCGCCCGCGTCAGCGCGTCGGTCACGGCGATGCCGACCTGCCCCGCCAGATGATCGTAGCAGGTACGGCAGAAGCGCAGGTCGGGATCGCGCCGCCACGCGGCGTTTGCCGAGGCCGGCGGCGCGCGCAGGCCGGCGACGTTCATCAGCGATTCGATGGCGTGCGCCACCTCGGGTGAGGCCAGCCGATAGAAGCGGTTACGGCCGTGTGCGCGGGCGGCGAGCAGGTTGCCGGCGATCATGCGCGACAGGTGCCCGCTCGCGGTCTGGGCGGTGATGCCGGCGGTCAGCGCGAGCTCGGATGCGGTGTGGGCGCGGCCATCCATCAGGAGCGACAGCATGGCGGCGCGCGCCGGGTCGCCCATCAGGGCGGCGACTTCGGAGAGAGCGTTGATGGTTGTCATGCGGGAAATCTATGCGCGCGCGCGAAGCGTCGCCATGGTCAATAGTTCGGTGGCCAACGAAGGATCATCGCTCATATTCTCCTCCCCAGCGAAGCTGGGGAGGTGTCGCGTCATACGCGACGGAGGGGTCATGAGTCATGGGAGAGGGTCGAGCCTGAGGCTCATGACCCCTCCGTCGCCGAAGACGGCGACACCTCCCCAAGCGAAGCTTGGGGAGGAGAAGAAGAAGTCACCGCCACCGCGGATTGGCGATGGCGATCTTGTCGGCGATCGTGGCGTCGAGGTGGGCCATCAGCTCGGCGTCCCGCTCGTCGCGCTCGCCGGTGCGCAGCTGGCGGGCGAGCTCACGGTTGAGGTCCTCGAGTGTGCCGTCATGTCCCAGCAATGCCGAGAGGCGGGCATGCTCGCCCGAGTCGGCGGCGGCGCCGAGGCGCGCCTCGCGTTCGAGGATGGCGAGCGAGTTGGCGGCGACGCGCATCTGGAAGCCGAGACGCGGCTCGGCTCGGTCGAGCGCCGGTGTCGCCTCCTCTCTCAGAAAGTCGGCGATGGCGGCCAGCAGCTCGGCGGCGGTCGGACGATCTTGCGCCATGTCAGGCCTGCACCATGTCACGCGCCTTCCTTCAGCAATTGCAACAGGTCCACCTCGGTCTCGACGGCGCGGCGGCCGATCGAGGCGAGCTCCATCGACTTCACCGCGCCGGAGAGATGCCGCCACGCCTGGGTGTGACAGATGATGCCCCACCGTGCCGTGCCCAGCACTTCCCACCAGTGGGCGCGCGCCGGGTCGACCCTGGCGCCGCCAGCGCGTTCGTAGGCGGCCCACAGCTCGGCGCGACTGCCGAAGCCGCCGGCCGGCTTGTCGACGGCGCCGAAGCGCCAGCTCTTGACGCACAGCCAGCCGAGATCCTCGACCGGATCACCGAGATGGGCGCCTTCCCAATCGAGGATCGCCGTCACGCCGGTCTCGTCGACCAGGTAGTTGCCGGTGCGGTAGTCGCCGTGCACCAGCAGCGGCCGGTCGATCGGCGGCGGCTTGCGCCGATCGAGCCACGACAGCGCCAGCTCGAGCACCGGCTGCGGCGAGCCCAGCTGGTCGAGCGAGTGGCGCAGGTTGGCGATCTGGTCGGCCGCCTGGCGCGTGACCAGAGGCGGCAGGGTGGCGAGGTCGGTGGCGTGGATGCGCGCCAGGATCTCGCCCAGCTGGCCGGTGACGCGACCGCGTGCGGCGGCGTAGGGCGGATCGCGCAGCAGCTTGCGGGCGATCGCGGTGCCACCGACCCGGCGCATGACATAGGCCTCGCCCAGCCCATCCTCGGGTTGCATCTCGAACAGCACCTCGGGCGCGCGCACGCCCGCCTTCCAGGCGGCGGCGATGACGCGGAACTCGGTGGCGCGGTCGAGCGAGCTCGAACGCTCGCCGCCCGGCCGGCCGTGCAGCGGCGGGTCGCGCCGCAGGATCAGGCCATGGGGCTCGCCGTTCACGCGGGCGTCGAAGCTCCAGGTCTGGCGCGAGGCACCGCCCGATTCCTGGCCGAGATTCTCGATGGTTGCCGCCCCCCCGAAATGGCGGCCGGCGGCGCGGGCGAGGGCGGCCGCGACGATTTGCGGTTCGGACATCGCATGAACGGTCATTCACCGGACTGTGGCACAGGCCCCGCTGCGTGGTAAGAGGGCGCGCCCAAATGGGGGAGATCGAGCGACAGTGAGCAATGCCTTCGCGGCCATGAACGGCCTCTATCTCGAAGACCTGAAGCCGGGCATGTCGGCGATGTTCGGCAAGACGGTGACCGAGGCCGACATCATGGCCTTCGCCGGCGTTTCCGGCGACACCAACCCGATCCATCTGCACGACGGCTTTGCCCGCACCACGCGGTTCGGCCAGCGCATCGCCCACGGCATGCTGGGCTCGAGCTTCATCTCGACGGTGATCGGCACCAAGCTGCCCGGGCCGGGCGCGGTCTATATCTCGCAGACCCTGAGCTTCATGGCGCCGGTGCTGATCGGCGAGACCATCACGGCCGTCGCCACCATCACCGCCATCGACACCACCCGACGACGCGTGACGCTCAAGACCCAGTGCCTGAACGGCGACAAGGTGGTGATCGACGGCGAGGCGGTGGTGCTGGTGCCCCGGCGCGACGCGGCATGATCCCGGCCTTCGACGACTGGCGGAGCCTGCCTGCCGTCTGGCAGGGCGGCGTGGTCGCGCTGGGCAATTTCGATGGCGTGCATCGCGGTCACCAGGCCCTGCTGGCCCATGCCGGCGAGCGCGCGAAAGCGCTCGGCGCGCCGCTGGTCGTGCTCACCTTCGAGCCGCATCCGCGCCGCTTCTTCGTGCCTGATACCGGGCCGTTCCGCCTGACCTTGCCGCCGGCCAAGCTGCGGCTGCTCGCCGGGTGCGGCGTCGAGGCCGTGCTGGCACAGCATTTCGACCAGGCCTTCGCCGCGCTGTCGTCCGACGCCTTCATCGACGAGGTCCTGCTGCAGGGCCTGCGCGCCCGCCATGTCGTGTGCGGCTACGACTTCACCTTCGGGGCGCGGCGCAGCGGCAATGTCGAGAAGCTGCGCAAGCAGGGTAAGGCCAAGGGCTTCGGTGTCAGCGTGCTCGATCCGGTGATGCGCGAGGGCGAGATCTATTCCTCGACCCGCATTCGCGAATCATTGCGGGCCGGCTGGGTGAGCGAGGCGTCCGAGCTGCTGGGCCATGGCTGGGAGATCGAGGGCGCGGTCGAGCTGGGCGACCAGCGCGGCCGCACCATCGGCTTCCCGACCGCCAACGTGGCGCTGGGCGAGCATCTGCGGCCGCGCTTCGGCGTCTACGCCGTGCGCGTATTGGTCGACGACGCGCGACGCGATGCCGTGGCCAATCTCGGCCGCCGCCCCACCTTCGGCAAGATCCAGGAGAATTTCGAGGTCCACCTGTTCGACTTCGCCGGCGACCTCTACGGCAGGACGCTGCGCGTCGAGCTGGTCGATTTCATTCGTCCCGAGATGAAGTTCGCCGGCCTCGACCAGCTCAAGGCGCAGATCGCGGCCGACGGCGAGTCGGCGCGGCGGATATTGCGCGACGATCGCGGATAGCGGCGTACCGGAAATTTGCCGTTTCTTTGGCATCATTATCGCGATCTTCTACGAAGATCACCCGCCGCCACATTTCCATGTTCGATACGGCAGCCAGCAGGCAATCTTCGACATCGAAACTTTGCGAATTCTTGAAGGGCGACTGTCGCCGCGCGTCGTTGGTCTTGTGGTAGAGTGGGCTATGTTGCATCGACCGGAACTCGCGCGGGCCTGGGATCAGGCCCGGCGGCGCGAGCCGATCGACCCTATCGCTCCATTGGAATAGCTCGATGTTGCGGGACGTTATTGAGGCAAAGGCCCTGAATGGTTACCGACTCGCCATCACCTTCGACGATGGCATCCGCGGTGTGATCGACGTTGCGAAGATTGTGCCGTTCGAAGGGGTGTTCGCGCCGTTGCGTTCGGAGAGCGAGTTCGCCCGCGTGTTCGTCAATCGCGAGTTGGGGTCTGTATCATGGCCCTGCGGTGCCGATCTGGATACGCAGGTGCTGTATGCGCGTGTTCGCGTCGACGAGGCCGGGACGAGGGCCCCGGTCGCTTCTTGATGCATCGCTGTGGCTGGCGCATTGCGAATGCAGCGATGCATCAGCTGTGCGTGGCCCTTTCCGCGTCACGCCGCTCATGTTCTTCCGGACCGCGAGCGGGACGCGCGCGGTCCGGAAGAGCATGAGAACTACGCGCGCACCAGCGCCGCGCCCGTCCGCAACACCGCCGCTGCCTCGTCGACGATCCGCTCGATCAGATCGCGTGCGGATGGAATATCTCGCACGAGGTCGACGCTCTCGCCGGCCCAGACGACGCGCTGGCTGAGATCGTCGGGCGGCGTGGCCGAGTAGCGCGCATCGACTTCCGTCTGTTGCTCGGTCAACGCCTCCTCCTTGCCGTGCCAGCGCTCGAAGAAGTCGTTGCGCAGCGCGCGGCCAGGGTAGATCGCCGGCCACGCCGCGGCGCGGACGATGTCGAAGACGCGAGTTTGCGCGGTCTGGTCGCCGCCCGATGCGACCGTCTTTTCCTTCATGGCCTGGCTCCACAGCGATTCGCGGGTCGCGGTGAAGCGGGTGCCCATCGACACGCCGGCGGCGCCCAGCGACAGCGCGGCGGCGAGGCCTCGGCCATCGGCGATGCCGCCCGCCGCGACCACCGGGATCGGCCCGACGGCATCGACCACGGCGGGGACGAGGCCGATGGTGCCGCGCGTCGTGCCCGAATGTCCGCCGGCGTCGCGTCCCTGGGCGATGATCACATCAGCGCCGGCATCGGCCGCTTGCTTCGCCTGATCGAGCGTCTGCACCTGGCAGATGATCTTGCAGTTCGCCGCCTTGATGCGAGCCGTGTAGGGTGAGGGGTCGCCGAACGACAGCATGACAGCCGCAGGCCTGGCATCCAGCGCCACGTCCAAGGCCGTCGGGTTCTTGTCGAGCGCCCACAAGATGAATCCGATGCCGACCCGCGCATTGCCCGCCTCGGAGAGCTCGCGCCGGATCGCCTTTTCGTCGGCATAGCCCGAGCCGAGCAGGCCGAGGCCGCCGGCATGGGTGACGGCGGCGGCCAGCTTTCCACCCGCGGCCGAACCCATCGGGGCGAGCAGGATCGGATGGCGAATTCCCAGGAGGCGAGTCAGCTCAGTGTCGATGGTGGCCACGGGTTCCTCTTCTGGACCGCAGGCATCTTGCCCGCTCGGGATTCCATGATGAGCGGGCGAGACCCTTCGGCAAGCTCAGGGCAGGTGCGCGCGGTCCAGAAGAGCATGAAAGCGACGAGGTTCCTACATCGGCCGCTGATCGTCGGCGTCGATGTAGGTGATCGGCGGGGTGTGCTTCTTGAACAGCTTGCGGGTCTCGGGCTGCAGGCTGCGGAACACCGCCGGGGTCACGGCGAGGCCGGTGCTGGGCAGGGCGGCCGCGATGTTCACCGTGCGGCCATAGACGTCGATGATCTCCTCGTCCGGGCTGCCGACGCGGCCGATCGCGACCGGGCCGATATGCAGCTTCGCGAGGATGCTGGTCTTGAAGCCACGCGCGCCCAGCCAGTCGCGGCCGGTCGCCTGCAGCGTGCGCACCGCCTGGACGCCGGTGTCGACGTGGTCGGCGGGAAAGGCGACCAGGCCGGCATCGCCCAGCGTCTTGATCAGCCGGCCGCCGGCGCCGGCGATAATCTGCCCGGTGCAGGCGAAATAGCCGGCCATGAGATCGAGCAGCGGCCGCGGCTCGGTCGCCTCGGCGTAGCGCATGTAGCCGCGCAGGTCATAGAAGCCCACCAGGAACTCGTGCTCCGCCGGCAGGCGCAGGTCTGTCCAGAAGGACATGGCTGTCTCCGTGCTGTTGCTGTGTGCGCAGGCGGCCCGGGTTCGCCCGGTGGGCGGTCCGCCAGTAGGGGAGAAAATCGCCGGCCCGATGTCCGGCAGTGCCCGAATTATCGGGATCGAAGCGGTGGCCAGTCAAGGGCGCGCCGCCTTGACCCTCCGCACCCCCATCCCTAGATTGCCGGCCCTATGTCTACCGGGGTCCTGCAGGAGCGAATTATCCGCCCGGTCCGCTGACTGCGGCCGGGTGTCCAGTCTTCCTGTGACTGCCTTCCAGCGGTCGCTCCACGCTCCTCCTTCGTAATCGAGTTGCCCGTGACAACCGACTATAAATCCAGCGTTTTTCTGCCCAAGACCGACTTTCCCATGCGCGCCGGCCTGCCCAAGAAGGAGCCGGAGCTGCTGAAGCGGTGGGCCGAGATGGGCCTCTACGACCGGCTGCGCGCCGAGAGCAAGGGGCGGCCGAAATTCGTCCTGCACGACGGTCCACCCTACGCCAACGGCAACCTCCATATCGGCCACGCCCTCAACAAGATCCTCAAGGATCTGGTGAGCCGCACCCAGCAGATGCTGGGCAAGGACAGCCACTACGTCCCGGGCTGGGACTGTCACGGCCTGCCGATCGAATGGAAGATCGAGGAGGAGTACCGCGCCCGCAAGCAGGACAAGGACACGGTGCCGGTCGGCGAGTTCCGCCGCCAGTGCCGCGCCTTCGCCGACCACTGGATCACCGTGCAGCGCGAGGAGTTCAAGCGGCTCGGCGTCGACGGCGACTGGGACAATTACTACTCGACCATGGCCTACGAGTCCGAGGCCACCATCGTGGGCGAGCTCGGCAAGTTCCTGATGAATGGCGGCCTCTACAAGGGCTCGAAAGCCGTGTTGTGGTCGGTGGTCGAGAAGACCGCGCTGGCCGAGGCCGAGATCGAGTACCACGACCACACGTCGGACACCGTGCATGTGCGCTTCCCGGTCGTGACGTCGAAGGACGGCACGCTCGACGGCGCTTCCGTGGTGATCTGGACGACCACGCCGTGGACCATCCCCGGCAATCGCGCGCTGGCCTTCGGGCCCGACATCGCCTACGCGCTGATCGAGGTCGCCGCCGTGGGCGAGGGCAGCCGGGCGGTCGCGGGCGAGAGGCTCATTGTGGCGCGCGAGCTGGTCGGCGCCGTGGCGGAGGCGTGCAAGTTCACGCCACGCCTGGTGCGTGACGTCGCGGCCGACGAGTTCGACGGCCTCCTCGCCAGCCATCCGCTGCGCGGCCAGGGTTACGAGTTCGACGTGCGCCCGCTGCCCGGCGGCTTTGTCACCGCCGATGCCGGCACCGGCTTCGTGCACATCGCGCCGGGTCACGGCGCCGATGACTACGAGCTCGGCGTGGCGAACGGCGTCGAGGTGCCCGACACGGTGGCCGAGGACGGCAGCTACTATCCGCACGTGCCGCTGTTCGCCGGCCTGCTGGTCTATACGTCGGTCGGCAAGAAGGGGCCGGCCAACAAGGCGGTGACCGAGGCCCTCGACAAGGCGGGCAAGCTCCTGGCGTCGGGCCGCATCACCCATTCCTACCCGCACTCCTGGCGCTCCAAGGCGCCGGTGATCTTCCGCAACGCGCCGCAATGGTTCATCGCCATGGACCAGCCGATCGCCGAGATCGGCGGCACCCTGCGCGAGAAGGCCCTGGCGGCGATCGACGCCACGCGCTTCGTGCCGCGCGCCGGCTACAACCGCCTGCGCAGCATGATCGAGCAACGCCCCGACTGGTGCGTCTCGCGCCAGCGCGCCTGGGGCGTGCCGATCGCGGTGTTCGTCAACAAGCAGACCGGCGAGCCGTTGCGCGACCCTGAAGTGATGGCGCGCGTCGTCGAGGCGTTCCGCAGCGAGGGCGCCGATGCCTGGTTCGAGAGCCCGCCCGAGCGCTTCCTCGGCAACGCGTACAAGGCGCAGGATTTCGAGCAGGTGAAGGACATCCTCGACGTCTGGTTCGATTCGGGCTCGACCCACGTCTTCACCCTCGAGGGCAATCCCGACCTCAAATGGCCGGCCGACCTCTATCTCGAAGGCTCCGACCAGCATCGCGGCTGGTTCCATTCCTCGCTGCTCGAGAGCTGCGGCACGCGCGGCCGCGCGCCCTATGACGGCGTGCTGACGCACGGCTTCACGCTCGACGAGCAGGGCCGCAAGATGTCGAAGTCGCTGGGCAACATCACCGCGCCCCAGGTGGTGTGCGACCAGTACGGCGCCGACATCCTGCGCCTGTGGGTGGTCGGCACCGACTACACCGAGGACCAGCGCATCGGGCCCGAGATCCTGAAGCACCAGGCCGAGGCCTATCGCCGGCTGCGCAACACGCTGCGCTACCTGCTGGGCAGCCTCGACGGATTTAGCGCGACTGAGACCGTGGCCTACGCCGACATGCCCGAGCTGGAGCGCTGGGTGCTGCATCGCCTGGCCGAGCTCGACGCGATCTTCCGGCCGGCGGTCGACGACTACGACTTCCACCGCATCGCCACCGAGTTGCACAATTTCTGCGCGGTCGATCTGTCGGCCTTCTACTTCGACATCCGCAAGGATGCGATCTACTGCGATGCCGCCTCTACCTTGCGCCGGCGTGCTGCGCGCACGGTGATGGCCGAGCTGTTCTCGTTCCTGACGGCATGGCTCGCGCCGATCGTCTGCTTCACGGCGGAGGAGGCATGGCTGGCGCGGCCCAAGGACGTGCCCGACGGCGAGCGCGAAAGCGTGCATCTGCGGCTCTATCCGACGATCCCCGACCTCTGGCTCAATGCCGCCCTCGGCGATAAATGGCGGACGGTGCGCAACCTGCGCCGCGTGGTCACCGGCGCGCTCGAGCTCGAGCGCGCCGAGAAGCGCATCGGCTCCAGCCTGCAGGCGGCGCCGCGGGTTCACGTGGCGCCCGAATATCGCACCGCATTAGCAGGCCTCGACTTGGCCGAGATCTGCATCACATCGGGCGGCGAGCTGGTCGAGGGCGCGGCGCCGGCCGGCGCCTTCGCCCTTGCCGACGTGGCCGGTGTCGCCGTCGAACCGGTGCTCGCCCACGGCAACAAGTGCGCCCGCTGCTGGCAGGTCCTGGAGGACGTCGGCAAGTCCACCCGGCATCCGCTGCTCTGCCTGCGCTGCGATGCGGCGGTGGATGGGTGATGAAGAACAGCTTTGTCTGGTTCCCTCGTCATTTCGTTTGCCTCCCCCGTCTTACGGGGGAGGTGCCCCGTCTCACGGGGCGGAGGGGGAGAGCGCCAATCGAGATGTCTCTGATTTCGACGTCGGAAGGTGATGGATCGCCTCTGAGGCTTTCCCCCTCCGCCCCCTGAGGCGATGGTCCTGGTCGTGATCACGCTGCTGGCCGACCAGGCCTCCAAGCAGCTGCTGCTCGGCTATCTCAAGAAAGCGGGCGCCGTCGTGCCGGTGATCGACGGGTTCTTCCGGCTGGTCATCGTGTGGAACCAGGGCGTCAGCTTCGGCCTGCTGGGCGGCGACGGTGCGCTGCCGCCGTGGATCCTGTCGGCGGCTGCCATCGCGGTCTGCATCGGGCTTTTCGTCTGGCTGCGACGAACCGACCGCGCGCTCACCGCGTGGGGCATCGGCCTTGTCATGGGGGGCGCCATCGGCAATGTTATCGATCGCGCTCGATGGGGAGCGGTGTTCGACTTTGCCGATTTCCACATAGGCCGCTGGCACTGGCCGGCGTTCAACGTTGCCGATTCGGCGATCGTGGTCGGTGTCGGCCTGATGCTCATCGATTCCCTGATCGGCGACCGGCGGCGTGCGCCCTGAAGCGGCCATGATCGACGGACAAAAATGAAATTCGAAGGACGAACGATGCGACGGACGACCTTTACCTCCTCGAGTCTCCTGCCTTTCGCGGCCGTCCTGTGCGGCCTCGCGCTGAGCGGCTGCGGCGCCTTCGCCAACCTTGGCGGCGGCAAGAAGGTATCGCCCGACGAATTCAAGATCGTCTCGCATTCGCCTCTTACCATGCCGCCCAATGCCGAGCTGCGTCCGCCGCGGCCGGGCGAGCCCAGGCCGCAGGAGATGACGCCGGCTGACCAGGCCAAGGAAGCCCTGTCGCCGGCGCTGGCCGGGCGCGTGCAGCAGCGTACCGCAGGAGGCGGAGGCGCCGGTGCCGCCCCGACGCGCGGTGGCTCGGAGCAGGCGCTGGTGGCGCGCGCCGGGCAGGGCGGTATCGATCCCGAGATCCGCAGCCGGGTCAACCAGGACACCAAGACGATCAACAACAACGACAAGGGCTTCATCGACAGCCTGATCTTCTGGCAGGAGCCCCTGCCGGCCGGCACCGTGGTCGATCCGGCCAAGGAGCAGCAGCGCATTCGCGATGCCCAGGCGGCAGGCCAGCCCGCGACCGGCAACACGCCGACCATCACGCGGCGCAAGCGCGGCATCCTCGAAGGCATCTTCTGACGACGTCCGCCAAGATCGGCCGCCGGGCGCTGTGCGGCGGTCTCGCCGCCGCGGCGGCGCTGGCGCCGGCATGGTCGGCGAGCGCCAAGCTGTTCAGCGTCGGCCGACGCCGCGTCGAGACCTTCACTCTGGCCAACGGCCTCGAGGTCGTCGTTCTGCCGTCCTCGCGCGCGCCGATCGTCACCCAGCTGGTGGTCTACAAGGTCGGCAGCGCCGACGAGGTTGCGGGCAAGACCGGCATCGCCCATTTCCTCGAGCACATGATGTTCAAGGGCACCGACACGGTGGGGCCGTCGGAATTCTCGCGCATCGTGTCGAAGAACGGCGGGCGCGACAACGCCTACACGACCTACGATTCGACCGGCTACTACCAGACCGTCTCGCCCGACCGGCTCGAGCTGGTCATGCGCATGGAGGCCGATCGCATGGCCAATCTGCGCCTGACCGAGAAGGAGCTGGCGCCCGAGCGCCAGGTCGTGCTCGAGGAACGACGCATGCGGATCGACAATTCGCCATCCGCCCTGCTCGACGAGGTTGTGCACGAGCGGTTGTACGGGCGGGGCCAGCCCTACGGCATGCCGATCAGCGGCACCGTGGCCGACGTCGAGGCGCTGACGCTCGCCGACCTGATGGAGTTCTATCGCCGGCACTACATGCCCAACAACGCGATCCTGATTGTCGGCGGCGACACCACGTCAGAGCAGGTGCGCGGGCTTGCGGAGAAATACTATGGACCGATTCCCGCCCGGCCGGTCGCGCCGCGCCGCCGCCCCGACCATGGCGCCTCCGACCTGCCGCAGACCGTGAGCCGGGCCGACCCGCGCGTGGTCGAGCCGCGCTGGTCGCGTCACTACCTGGCGCCGTCCTTCAGCAAGGGCGAGTCGCACTATGCCCATGCCCTGCAGGTGCTGGCCCAGCTGCTGGGTGGCACCGAGACCAGCCGGCTGTGGCGCGCGCTGGTCGTCGATGGCAAGCAGGCGCTCTCGACCTGGGCCGGCTACCGTCCGAACAGTCTCGGCCTCACGAGCTTCGACGTCGGCGTCCATCCGGCATCGTCGGTGACGATGGCCGATGTCGAAAGCGCCGTATCCGCCGAGCTCGCCCGGCTGGTCGACGGCGGCATCAGCGCCGGTGAGGTCGAGCGGGCGCAGAACCAGCTGCTGGCCGCAGCGATCTACTCGCAGGACTCCCTGCAAAACGGCCCGCGCATCTACGGCGGTGCGCTCAGCACCGGCAGCACCATCGCCGACGTCGCCGCTTGGCCCGAGCGTATCGGCGCCGTCCGGCCGGACGAGGTGGTCGCCGCGGCGCGGCATGTCTGGCAGCCGTCGCGGCTCGTGACGTCATTGCTGACGCCGCCCTCAGGGAGCCGATGAGGGGACAGCCGATGACGACCCGCCGTCGTCTTCTCTGGGGCGCGCTCGCGTCAACCTTGCTGGGGCTGCCGACGGCGGCCTGGGCAGTCGACATCAAGATCGTGACGACGCGGCTCGGGCTCAAGGCCTGGCTGGTGCAGGACAAGAGTGCGCCGGCGCTGTCGGTCTCGTTCTCGCTGCCCGGCGGCACGGCCTCCGATCCGGCAGGCCAGTCGGGCGTCACCAGCCTGATGGTCGGGCTGCTGACCGATGGGGCGGGTCCGCTCGACGCCCAGGCCTTTCGTCAGCGCCTCGAGGATGCCGCCGCTTCGATCGGCTTCAGTGCCTCGCTCGACCGGCTGGGCGGATCGTTGCGCGTCCTGGCCGCGACGCGCGACGAGGGCTTCGAGTTGTTGCGGCTGGCGCTCACCCAGCCGCGCTTCGATCCGGACATGATCGAGCAGCGGCGCGCCCAGACCATCGCGGCGCTCAACCAGGCAAGCCAGCGTCCGGCCGCGCTCGCCGCGCGCACGATGATGGCGACGGAGTTCGCGGGCTATCCCTATGCCGCCGATCCCGATGGTACGCCGGACGATCTTCGCAAGATCACCCGTCAGTTCCTCGAGCAGCGTGCCGCGGCCCTGCTGGAGCGCAGCGGCCTCGTGATCGCGGTCGTGGGCGACATCGAGGAGCCCGAGCTTGCGCGCCTGCTCGATCACGCCTTCGGTGCCATGCCGCTTGGCCAGGTGCCGCCGCTGCTGTCCGACTGGACGCCGCCAACCCGGCCGCGCACCGTCGTGGTCGAACGGCCGGTGCCGCAGAGCACGGCCCTGCTTGCCCTGCCCGGCGTGCGGCGGGACGACCCCGACTGGTATGCCGTTGTCGCCCTGAACCACATCCTGGGCGGTGGCGGCCAGCAGTCGCGCCTGTTCACCGAGGTGCGCGAGAAGCGCGGCCTGGCCTATGGCGCCTCGAGCAGCCTGCGCGCCTATCGCAAGGCCGGGCTGATCGTGATCTCGACGGCGAGCGCCAACGAGCGCATCGCCGACGCGCTTGCCGTGGTGCGCAGCGTGCTGGCGCGCCTCAGGGCCGACGGTCCGACCGAGCAGGAGCTGGCCGACGCCAAGACCTATCTCGGCGGCGCGCTGTCGCTGTCGCTCGACTCATCGCCGGCGATCGCCGGCCTGCTGCTGTCGATGCAGGTCGACAATCTGTCGCCCGATCATCTGACGCGACGCAGCAAGCTGATCGACGCCGTCACCCTCGACGACGTCCGCCGGCTCGCCCAGCGTCTGCTGAACGACGAGCTTCTGACCACAATCGTCGTCGGCAAGCCCGCCGGAATCGTCTCGGACCCCTGACGAGGTTTCCCATGTGGCACGAGCAGGTCAGCAAGATCATCACCCGCCAGTATCTTTCCGCAAGGCGGCAGGCGTAAAATCGGCGCCGCATGAGCGTGCGACCCCAACAACACCTGAGGCGCCTTCCGTCGACCCTGGTCAACCGCATTGCCGCCGGTGAGGTGGTCGAGCGGCCGGCCAGCGCTGCCAAGGAACTGGTCGAGAACGCCATCGACGCCGGCGCGCATCGCATCGTCGTCAGCCTGAAGGAGGGCGGGCGGACGTTCCTGTCGGTGGTCGACGACGGCGTCGGCATGACGGCGGACGAGCTGGTGCTGGCGGTCGAGCGTCACTGCACCTCCAAGCTGCCCGACGACGATCTCGACGACATCCGCACCCTGGGGTTCCGCGGCGAGGCGCTGCCGTCGATCGCCTCGGTGAGCCGCATGACGGTCACCTCCCGGCCGGCCGGCGCGGAGACGGCATGGTCCCTGGAAATCGATGGCGGCGCCAAGAGCGAGCCGCGGCCGGCGGCGCATCCCCTGGGCACGCGCGTCGAGGTGCGCGATCTCTTCTTCGCCACGCCGGCAAGGCTGAAGTTCCTCAAGGAGCCGCGCACTGAGTCGGGCCACGTCGCCGATGCGTTGCGCCGGCTGGCGATGGCCCATCCCGGCATCGGCTTCCGCCTCGACAGCGACGAGCGCACCCTGATCGACCTGCCGCCGGTGGCGCCGTCGCTGATCGACAGCGCTCGGCCAGGCGGGTCCGATGCGGGCCGGCTGGGGCGGCTCAGCGCCATCATGGGCCGCGAGTTCGCCGACAACACGGTCGCCATCGATGCCAATCGCGAAGGCTTCCGGCTCACCGGCTTCGCCGGCCTGCCGACGCTCAACCGGCCGACCAGCCAGCATCAATACCTGTTCGTCAATGGCCGGCCGGTGCGCGACAAGCTGCTGGTCGGCGCGGTGCGTGGCGCCTACCAGGATTTCCTGGCGCGCGACCGCCATCCCATGGTGGCGCTGTTCCTCGAAGCGCCGACCGGCCTGGTCGACGTCAATGTCCATCCGGCCAAGACCGAGGTGCGTTTCCGCGATGCCGGAATCGTGCGCGGCCTGATCGTCGGCGCCTTGCGCACGGCGCTGGCGGCGGCCGGCCATCGCGCCAGCACGACAGTGGCGGACGCCGCCCTTGGCGCCTTCCGCCCGCACACCGGTCACGCGCTGGCACTGCCGATGGGCGGCAGCAGGCCGGTAACGTTGCCGCCGCGCGGCCTCGCCGAAGCGGCGGCGCAGTTCATGGCGCCGCTTGGCCAGCCGTCGGCGCGCGTCGAGCCGGCGGCTGCCGGGCCTGCCGCCAACGGCAACGGCGCCGCCTGGCCGCTGGGCGTGGCGCGCGCACAATTGCACGAGACCTACATCGTCGCCCAGACCGCCGAGGGCGTGGTGATCGTCGACCAGCACGCCGCGCACGAGCGGTTGATGCACGAGCGCCTGAAGGGTCAGCTCGAGGCCGACGGCGTGAAGCGCCAGGCGCTGCTGCTGCCCGAGGTCGTCGAGGTTGGCGAGGACGGCGCGCGCCGCCTCGCCGGCCGGATGGGCGAGCTCGCCGACATGGGCCTGGTGCTGGAGCCGTTCGGCGTGGGCGCCGTGGTGGTGCGCGAGACGCCAGCCGTGCTGGGCGAGCTCGACGTGCAGGGCCTGGTGCGCGATCTCGCCGACGAGCTCGCCGAGCTGGGCGATCACCTGTCGCTCAAGGAGAAAGTCGAAGAAGTTTGCGGCACGCTCGCCTGCCACACCTCGGTGCGCGCCGGCCGGCGTCTCTCCGTCGAGGAGATGAATGCGCTGCTGCGCCAGATGGAGGCGACGCCGCATTCCGGCCAGTGCAATCATGGCCGCCCGACCTATGTCGAGCTGAGACTCGCCGACATCGAGCGCCTGTTCGGCAGGCGGTGATGCGCGCCCTGGTCGTTCTGCTGCTGCTGTTGGCGAGTGCCGTCACAGCCAGTGCCCAGACGCGACCGGCCGCCAATGCCCAGACGCGGCCAGCCGCGGTGCCGCCGGCGGCGACCTCGCGCGACGGCACGGCCGCTCCGGTTTCACCCCTCGACGGCCAGTGGCGCGGCCGCAGCGATGGCGGCTCCTGCAACGCGCCGCTCGATTTCCTGCTCGTCATCGAGAACGGCTTTGTCGACGGCTCGGCCTACGAGACCACCGCGCACGGCCCGGTGCCCAACCAGCGCAAGGGACCGCCGCCGGCGCCGACGCCGAGCCTGTGGCAGATCCACGGCGTCGCCAAGAGCCCTGGCCCGTTCTCGCTGGTCACCGTCGCCTCGGTGAAGGCCGCCGACCGCCGCTCGGGCAAGCTGACCGTCCAAAGCGAGGGCGGTGGTCTGGTGATCAGCGAAACCAGCGGTTGTCGCCGCACCGCCCGGCTGGCGCGCGGTTAGAGCGTGATTTTCTTAGGTTGAGGCCCCAAAGGCTACCTCACCCTGAGGAGCGGTCGCAGGCCGCGTCTCGAAGGGTGGGCCGAATCACGTCTGTTGCCGACAACAGGGCGAAGGTTACTTCGCCCGAATCGAGACGCCACGCTGCGCGTGGCTCCTCTCTCTCCATGAACACATAGGCTTGGGAGTGCCAGACCGGCTTGTGATCGGGGTCAGGGGGATTGGCCTGGATTGGGATGAGTTGCTGACCGAACTGTTTGGCGAGACTGCGGAGGAGGCGTTGCCGGGTTTGAAGGACCTGGGCCTCGTAGTGGGCGAGACCCTGTTCGACATAATCCATGCCTTTGACCATGACGCGCCAGAAGAGGATGGCGAGCTTGTGCGCAAGGCCTTGTTGGCGCTTCAACCAAAGACGATCACGCTCTAGACGATCTTGATGATCTGCGAGGGGTCGTTGGCGGCGCCTCGATGGACTCACGAACATGGAGAGAATCGGGAAACTCTTCTCGCAGACGCTCGACCAGCCTGTGACTTAGATTCTGGTCGAATGGCAATCCCTTCGGTGTCGACTTGGTGTGCTCGCGTCCCAACCCGGTTCCGCCAGCAAGGCAAACGTTCATGATTACGGTGCCAGCCGAGGGTGAAATCACACGAACGGCTGGAGCGCCAACTAATCCAAGCCCGGTCCGGCCACTAACCGGCAAACTGTACACCACTACGTCTTGGACCATGGGCACACTACCCGCAGATGATCCGGTCCTCGCGGCCAGCGAGCAAGCGGAAGAAGGCGTCCTGCGGTTTCTCCAGGACGAACATCGCGCGGGCATCGAGGCCGAGATTGAGGCCGCGCAGGACGGCGCCGCTGACGCCGTGCGCACGCCGGAGGCGGCGATCTCGGCCAGCACGGCGGCCGAGCGGGCGCGCAAGTCGGTGTGGGTCTCGCCGCCGGGCGGGTAGTAGCCGTGCGGATCGGCGCGCCAGTCGGCCAGCGCCGTCGGATGGGTGACCTCGATCTCTTTCCAGTGGAGGCCTTCCCAGTCGCCGTAGCCCAGCTCGACGAGTCGCGGGTCGTCGCGCCATTGCCCGGGATCGAGACCGATCGCGCGACCGATGATCTCGGCGGTTTCGCAGGCCCGGCCGAGCGGGCTGCGGAGAAACACCGTCGGCCCCGCGGCGGCCTCGAGCTCGCGCTCGAGGGTGCGGCCCATCGCCTCCGCCTGCAGACGCCCGCGCTCCGTCAGCTTGGAATCGCGCATCCCCTGCATGCGCCGTTCGGTGTTCCAGAAGGTCTCGCCGTGACGCAGCACGTAAAGCGGAACGGTCAGGGTCATCGGCTCTTTCGCAGGATCACGATCTTGGCCGCACCATAGCGGCGTTCGTCGATCGCTTCGAACCCCGGCGGAGGATCGAAATCCTCGTTGTGCGCCAGCTCGATGGCGGCGATGGCCTCGCGGGCGAGCCAGCCGGCGGCGTCGAGGGCGGCGAGCGCCGGTGCAGCCTGGCCGGAACGGTAGGGCGGGTCGAGGAAGATCAGGTCGCAGGCGGCCTGCGCGGGCGGCGGGCGCGTGGCGTCGGCGCGCACGACCTTGGCTGCACCGGTCTCGCCCAGCTTGCGCAGGTTCTCGCCGATCGAGCGGATCGCGTCGGCGTCCTTGTCGAGGAAGGTGGCATGCTCGGCGCCGCGCGACAGCGCCTCGATGCCGAGCGCGCCGGAGCCGGCGAAGGCGTCGAGCACGCGCGCGTCGATCAGGGGCGAGGCGCTGTCGTCGCGCCAGTTGGCGTGCATCAGGATGTTGAACAGCGATTCGCGGGCACGGCTCGCGGTCGGCCGCACGCTGTACCCTTCGGGCGCCGCCAGCGGGCGTCCGCGATGCTTGCCGCCGATGACCCGCAGCATCAGGCCCGCCGCTTCTTTGGCCTGGGCTTGGCTTTGACCTGGGGCTTGGCCCAGCCCTGCTTGCGCCGCGGCGCCTCGAGGCCCAGCAGGTTGTCGAGCGCCTGCGGCGGCACTTCCTCCACCTGCTCGCGCTCGAGCTCGCCCAGATAGAACGGGCCGAAGGCGACGCGGATCAGGCGCATCACCGGCAGATCGAGATGGGCGAGCACGCGGCGCACCTCGCGGTTCTTGCCCTCGGTGAGCGCGATCTCGAGCCAGGCATTGGTGCGCTGCTGGCGCTCGAGACGGGCCTGGATGGCGCCGTAGCGGACGCCCTCCAGGGTGATGCCATTGGCCAGCCCGGCGAGCCGCGCCGGGTCGACCGTGCCGTGCACGCGCGCGCGATAGCGCCGGGGCCAGCCGTTGGCCGGCAGCTCCAGCCGGCGTGCCAGGCCGCCATCGTTGGTCAGCAGCAGCAGGCCCTCTGACATGAAATCGAGGCGGCCGACCGTGACCACGCGCGGCAAGGTCTTGGGCAGCGAGTCGAAGATGGTGCGCCGGCCCTCGGGATCGCGCGCCGTCACCAGCTCGCCGGGCGGCTTGTGGTAGCGCCACAGCCGCGCCCGATCGCTATCGGGCAGCTTCTTGCCGTCGACCTCGATCACGTTCCTGTCGGTGACCGTGAAGGCGGGCGATTCGAGCACCTTGCCGTCGACCTTGACGCGGCCGGCGGCGATCCACCGTTCGGCGTCGCGTCGCGAGCACAGGCCGGCGCGCGCCAGGCGCTTGGCGATTCTTTCCGGCTCGCTCACGTCGCCGCGGCCGCCCCCAGGAAGGCGCGGAACAGCCGGGCATCGCCTTCGGAGATCAGGAACTCGGGATGCCACTGCACGCCGATGCAGAAACGATAGCGTGGCGCCTCGATGCCCTCGATCACGCCGTCCGGCGCGGTCGCGTTGACCACGATGCCGGCGGGTGAATCGGCCGCCGCCTGGTGATGGGCGCTGTTCACGGCGAGCTCGTCGGCGCCGACGATGCCATGCAACTGCGTGCCGCGCGCCACGGTCACGACATGGCCGGGCTCGTTGCGCGGGTTGGGCTGCTCGTGCGCCAGCGCCTCGGCCACCGCGTCTGGGATGTGCTGGATCAGCTTGCCGCCCAGCACGACGTGCAGCAGCTGCTGGCCGCCGCAGATGCCGAGCACCGGCATGTTGCGGTCGAGCGCGCCCTTGGTGACGCCGAACTCGAAGGCGGTGCGGCGATCCTTGGTGACGACGGTGGCGTGGGCCGGCCCGCCGCCATAGTAGGACGGGTCGACGTCGAAGGCGCCGCCGGTCACCACCAGCGCATCGATGCGCTCGAGATAGTCGCCGACGCGGTCGGGCTCGTGCGGCAGCGCGACCGCCAGGCCGCCCGCCGCGTCGATGGCGTCGAGATAGTTCTGGCGCAGCGCATACCAGGGAAATTTCGAATAGCCCCCCGGCTTTTCCGCATCCAGGGTGACTCCGATGAAGGGACGAGGCATGTCGGCAAGATACGCGCGCCGGGCCTCGGACGCCACTCATGGTCTTCCGGACCGCGAGCGTTCCGCTCGCTCATGGCCGGGATCGGGCGAGACCCTTCGGCAAGCTCAGGGCAGGCGCCCGCGGATCAGGAAGAGTTCATGATCCATGAGCGAGCGGGACGCTCGCGGTCCGGAAGATCATGAAGAGGACACGATATTCCGCGGCACGTCGCGGAACGGCTTGTCGGTGTCGACGCTGATCTCCTTGGGCATCTTGAGCACGCGTTCGGAGATGATGTTGCGCTGGATCTCGTCGGTGCCGCCGGCGATCGAGGTGGCGGGGACGGAGATCAGGATCTCGGCGATGACGCCGCCCATCGGGCTGTCCTTGCCGCGCAGCAGGGCGTCAGCCCCGGTGATGTAGGTGTGCACGCGCGCCGCCTGGCGCGCGACGTTGCTCGACACCAGCTTGCCGAGCGAGCCCTCGGGGCCCTGCGGCCGGCCCTGTTCCTGGGCGGCGCGCGCGCGCCGGGCGGTCCATTCGGCGGTCTTGGACATGATGAGCAGCCTGGCGATCTCCTGGCGCACGATCGGGTCGTCGATCTTGCCGGTCTCCTTGGCGCGCTCGAGCACAAGGTCGACGCGGCCGGCGCGCTGCGGGTACCACTTGTAAGGCTCCATGGTCGTGGCGACCTCGGCGCGCTCTTCTTCGTAGATGCGGCCCTTGCGGTCCGAGCCGGTCGCCCAGCTGCGCAAGCCGTCGGCGCCGCGCCGCTCGTGCATCAGGGTGGTGGTCGCCACCGTCCAGCCATCGCCGACGTCGCAGATCATCATCTCGGGCTCGACGATGGCGTCGGTGAAGAACACCTGGTTGAACGAGGCATGGCCGTTCATCTGCTTCAGCGGATGGACCTGCACGCCGGGCTGCTTCATGTCGAGGACGAAGTAGGCGAGCCCCTTGTGTTTGGCGACGTCCCAGTTGGCGCGCGCCAGCAGCAGGCCCCAATGCGCCTTGTGCGCACTGGTGGTCCACACCTTCTGGCCGTTGATCACCCACTGGTTGCCGCGCCGGTCGGCGCGCGTCACCGCGCCCGCCATGTCCGAGCCGCTGCCGGGCTCGGAGAACAGCTGGCACCAGGTGTCCTCGCCCGTCAGGATGCGGCGCAGGAACTTCTCTTTATGGAGATCGGTGCCGTGCGCCAGGATAGTCGCGGCAGCGAGCGTGCGGATGCCCGCCTTGGCGACGCCGACCGCGCCCACGCGGGCGAACTCCTCGTCGACCACGGCGTTCATCGCCACCGGGAGGTCGCGGCCGTACCATTGCCTGGGCCAGTGCGGCGCGCCCCAACCCGATTCGATCAGCTTGGTGCGCCATTCGATCAGGCCGTATTCGGGATTCCAGTTGGCTTCCAGCCAGGCGCGGACTTCGGCGCGGATTTGGGCTTCGTCGTGCTCGCTCATGATCCCGCTCCTCAATGCTTCCAGTGCCGCATCATCTGCTCGCGATGCCAGTTGGCGTCGCCGAACATGATTTCCGAGCTCTTGGCGCGCTTGAACCAGAGATGCGTGTCGTTGTCCCAGGTGAAGCCGATGCCGCCATGCATCTGCACGGCATGGATCGCGGTCTGCAGGTACGCTTCCGACGCCGACGCCTTGGCCAGCGCCGCCAGCGCCGGCAGGTCGTCATCGCCCTCGTCGAGTGCCGCCGCCGCGTAATAGGCCGCCGATTTCGCCATCTCGACATCGACCAGCATGTCGGCCGTCTTGTGCTTGGTGACCTGGAAGGAGGCGATCGAGCGGCCGAACTGCATGCGCATCTTGGTGTACTCCAGCGCGTCCTGGCGCAGCCGGTCGGCGCCGCCCACCATCTCGTTGGCGAGGCAGATGACAGCCTGCTGCATGGTCCGGGCGAAAGCCGCGGCCGCCTTGCCCGGCTCGCCGAGCGGCGTCGCCTCGACCGACGCGAATTGCAGGCGGGCGAGCTTGCGCGTCTCGTCCATCGTGTCGAGCCGTTGTCGCGTGAGCCCTGCCGCATCGCCGGGCACGGTGAAGAAAGCGAGGCCGTTCTCGCCCTTGGTGCCGGCCAGGCGCGCGAGCACCACGATCAGATCGGCGGTGTGGCCGTCGAGCACGAAGCTCTTGGTCCCGACCAGCCGCCACGCGCCGCCCGATTGCGTCGCCGTCATCGCCACGCCGTCGGCATCGTTGCGTCCGCTGTCGCCGCTGACGGCGAGCGTCGCGGTCTTGCTGCCGTCGGCGAGGGCCGGCAGCAGGGCGCGCTTCTGCTCCTCGCTGCCGGCATTCTGGATTGCCATGGCCGCGAGCGCCGTCGACAGGAACGGCGCACACAGCAGGCTGCGGCCCATCTCCTCGAGCACGATGCCGAGCTCGCCGAAACCGAAGCCCTGCCCGCCATACTCCTCGGGGATCTGGATCGCCGTCAGGCCGAGCTCCGTATTGAGTCGCTGCCAGCCGTCGCGCTCCCAGCCCGCCTCGGTGGCCATCAGGCGGCGCACCTCCTTGGTGGGCGAGCGGGCTTCGAGTGCACGGCGCAGGCCGGCGCGGAACTCCTCCTGCTCGGGCGTGAAGCTGAATCGCATGGCATACTCCTCCCACTCGTGTTGACGCTATTTTCCTCCTTATGACCGGCCCGACAAGACCGTCGCCCATGGAACGTGCGCTGGCCGCGGCGCGTGCAGCCGCTGTGCGGGGGGAGGTGCCGGTCGGCGCCGTGATCGTCGGTCCCGATGGTGCGGTGCTGGCCGAGGCTGGCAATCGCACAGAGGAGGATCGCGATCCGACGGCGCATGCCGAGATGCTGGCGATTCGCCGGGCGGCGGCGGCGCTCGGTGCGCCGCGCCTGGTCGATTGCGATCTTTACGTCACCCTCGAGCCCTGTCCGATGTGCGCCCAGGCGATTTCCTTCGCGCGCATCCGGCGGCTCTATTGGGGAGCGTCCGATCCCAAGGGTGGCGGCGTCGAGCACGGCCCGCGCCTGTTCGATCAGCCCTCGTGCCATCACCGGCCGGAACTCTATCCCGGGCTCGGCGAGCGCGACTCGGCCGAGCTGCTGCGTGCTTTCTTCAAGGAGCGGCGGTGACCTGCAGCCCTCGATTCGCCGGCGGCCGGCTCAGAGCTGGCAGCTCGCCGGCTTGGCGTTTGTGACGGCGAGGAGCCTCTTCTGGACCGCGGGCATCTTGCCCGCTCAGAATCAGGAGCGGGCAAGATGCCCGCGGTCCAGAAGAAGTCTTTCAACCCAAAGCCGCTGTTTCGCCACATGCCCTTACGGGCGATCGCGCTCTCCCAGGCCGCGCTGAACCTCCGCCAGGGCCTGCGGATCGACCAGCAGGCCTTGCCGCTCGTAGCGCTTGCGGGTCCGGCTGAGCCGGACGACGACCGCGCTCCTGGCGCTTTTCGCCTTGACGCGGCGCGTCAGCAGCGCATCGCCTGCCGCCAGGAACTCCAGGTCATCGAGGCCCATGCAGCGCAGGCACGCCGGTCCGGCATTTTCCATGATCAGCATGCCGCCGCTACCGCCGCAACGGTGACAGGTCCAATCGCTGTTCAAGGGCAGGATCACGACCAGCTCGGGCGCCTTGCTCGCCTTCTCCGCCAGGCGCTCGCGCTTCCTCTCCGAAAGAACGTTCGATACCCAGTGCGTCCTGTAGAGTCTCTCGATCGTCGGGTCGCCGCTCTGGCTGAAGCGCAGGGTCTGGCGTTGCGGCGTGCGCGCAACGTAGTGAGTCTCGCTGGGGAACAAGCCCTTCGCGGCAGCCCACGACCGCAAGAGCTTCATGGCCTCGGATATGCGCGGCAGATTGGTCTGGACGACGCGCTCGAGGCACGGGACCCGTCCGAGCCGCCAGAGCTTGACCGCGCCCGGATCGAGCCAGCCGATGCGGACGAGCACGTCGATGGCGCTGACATAGTGCTGGGCTGCCAGCGAGGCCTCGGCAGCCTCGGCGACGCGGTCGGCAATGGGGCGTCGATTCTTCCGGCTCATGGCGACATGATGCGCCGGTCCGGCGAACGCGCAAGGCCGGCCGTCATCCGGCCAGCGCCGCCTCGCGCTCGAGGTCTGCCTGGCGCTGTGCCGCCCGCCGTTCGTAGCTCGCCTGATTCTTGGTCGCGACGAGCATGTGGGGGTTGCCGCGCCGATCCGTCGCGACGTCGACGTCGCACAGGTAGTTCCGGACGTTCGTCTCCACGTGATTGCGGCGCTGCTGAGCCGCCTTCAGGTGCCATTGTGATCGCTTCGGATCGACCAGGAACACGCCGAGATCACGGCAGTCGGCGCACTTGCACTTGATCGGGTCGTCGCGCGTCCAGTCTCGTGGCGCCTCCAGCTCGACAGCGATGCGCTTGCGCAAATGATGCAGGGAGGCTTCGCGCAACTGCTCGACGGCCGGCCATCCTCTGCACTCGGGCCGCTTGGCCAGGGCGACAGCGGCCGGCACCACCACGGAGTCGAGCTTGTAGGTCTTGGGCCAGGCCAGAACGTGGTCGACCGCCCGCCGCGCAAGTCCCGAATCGACCAGGCTCGTCGCCGTCAGGAGATCGTCGACCAGGTCCGCGGTCACGGGATCGGGACGTTGCCAGGTGAGTTTCTCCGCTCGCCCGCCCGATGCGCCCGGCAAAACGTCGATGAACGCCGCCGCGATGCTCGCCAGGTCGCCGACGCGGCCGCCCGAGGCCATCGTGCAGCGCTTCAGCAGGTCGGCGCACGCTCCGGGCCGGGTCGCCGTGTTGCGCCGGACGATCCGGATCAGCAGCTCGCTCGCCCGCGACGGCGCCAGCAGCGCCGCGGCGCGTACGATCGCCTCGTTGTCGGACGCGGCATAGTCTCCCTCGGCCGAGCGCGAGGCGAGAAACGCATCGATGCGGGCGATGGCGCCCAGCTGCACCAGCGCCTCGAGCATCCGGCGCGCATTGGCATCGTCGTCGCGTCGCCAAGAGGGCCAGGTGCCCAGCATGTGCCGGGCAAGCTCGTCGGCCTCCCGCCAGAGCGGCGAGTCGGTTCCCGAAGCACCGCTCGCCCGCCAGCGGGCCGCCAGATCCTCGAGATGCGGCAGCGTCGCCGCGAGCCCGGCCTGGTTCAGCACGGCGAGCCGCCGGGCGCGCGGCCACAGCACCAGGCCGGCGCGAACGTAGGTGCGGTCGAACGAGGCGCCTTCATTGCCCGTGGCTTCGTGAAAATGCTGATCGTCCGGCGTCAGATCCTCGAAGGCGTCGGGCGGGCACAACTCCTTCTCCGAGAAGGGGAAATCGGCGAAGTCCGATGCGCCGCCATCCGGCCGCTGCAGGTGCGACAGGGTCAGGTCCCGGTCAGTCACTTCCTCGACCTCGAATGCCTCGTCGTCGTCCTCGTCTCCCCAACCCCTTCCGCGATAATCGTCGGCATAGGTGGCGCTGCCGCTTTCCTCGATCGAGACCAGCGCCAGATGGAGGTCGCACTCCACTTGCGCGGCCGCGCCGACGAGGACGGACGCGACGGCGGCATCGCGCCCCTTGAGCCTTTCGAACGACAGCTCGGCTGGCGTGTAGGCATGCTCGAGCGGCAGGATCAGCTTGTCGGGCTCCTCGCCCGAGTCGGCCCATTGTCGAAGCCGCTCCGCAATCCGCTTCTGCTCGGTTCGATGGTCGGGCGGTTTGGGCAATCGCTTCCGGTCCGGAAAGCGCAAGTTGTAGATCAGCGCCACGCGGCTGCCCGCGACGACGGGACGAAGCTCGTGCACGCAGTCGGCATAGAAGGCCGCGAAGCCGATCTCCGACGGCTCCTCGGGATGGTGGTCGAACACCACCTCGCGGTCGAGGTGCCGGACCACCAGCTCGCCACCGCGATGAGCCGAGGGCAGCACCAGCACCATCGTCGCGAACATGCCGGGAACCTTCTCGGTATCGCGGTGGTCGACGAAGAAGCTGCCGGAATCGTAGACGAGGAGCTTGTAGAGATCGGCCGCGACCGGCCCGTTCACGCCGAGACCAAGGGCGATGTCGGCGACCAGCTCGTCGAGCGTGTTCTGCCAGTGACGTCCACCGATCCGGACGTGGCCGGTATCGATCTGCCAGGTTCTGCGGACGTCACGGTCGACGAGCGTTTCCGCGCCGCGCCCGTACGGCGCGCTCTGGGCAATTCCGATGAGCTGCTCGACCTGCGCGGGCGGCAGCGGAAAGGAGATCCTGCCGACGCCTTCGATGTCGATCGCCGGCATGATGATTTCCCGCTGACCACCGACGCAGAAGTCACCCGGTCGCTCGACCGGTCGAAGCAGGGAGACGAGGGCGGCACCGACCGAGGGCATGGCGATTTCGGGCAAGCAGGGCGACAGTTCCCCAACCATAGTCGATCCTGAATTGCCGGGACTTCGGGACTTACCCACAACGGATGTGCGGGCCAGATCGCAACGGGCGCGGTCCGGACGATTGAATCGTCAGGGAACGCCGGTGATCCGGCCGGAGCCCGAGAGCTTGCTGCGCAGATCGGCCGGACGTTCGAGCAGGCGTACGTCGCCGGAGCCCGAGATCTTGATGTCGGCCGAATCCTTGGCCCTGGCCTCGACCGTGCCGCTACCCGAGATGTCGATGGTGATCTGCCTGGCTGCGAGCTCGCCAAGTCTGGCGTCGCCGGACCCGGCGACCTTCACCGTTGCAGGATCGACCTTGCCCTGGGCGCGGATCGTGCCGCTGCCGGCAATGGCGAGCGCCAGCTCGGGCTGATCGACGCTTTCCATGACAAGCTTGCCCGATCCGGCGATGCGGATGCTGCGAAAGGCGCGACCGGGCAGCGTCACCTCGAGGTCGCGCGTCGGGGCCCGGCTGCGGCAATGGAGGGTGATACGGCCGTGCTTGATCTCGACATGGTCGACGAGATCGCCGGGGCCGCGCACCGTCACGTCGCTGCCTTGGCCGCCACGGAAATAGACCGTGCCCGGCAGCGACAGCTCGAGGCTGTCGCCGTCGTCCCAGGCGAGTTGCTTCTCGCGCCGATCGCTGCTCGCCGGGCCGCCGCCCTCGCACGACGCGCCAAGCGATAGGTCGCGACGCAGATCGTCGAGCTCGGGTCCGCCGATGGCGAACGCCAGCGACAGAAACGCGGCGCCGACGCCGAAGCCGGCGAGGGCCACCCAGCCCAGACCTCTGATCATGGGAATCCTCCGAAGCCAGCGGTCAGGTTGCCGGGGTCGCGCGGTCGATCAGCGCATAGTGCAGGCGCGCGAACCGGCCGAGCATGCGCACGACGTAATCGACCATCAGCATCAGCAGCGCGCTGCCGCCGATGCCGATGCCGAGCAGGCCAAGCCCGCTCAGCGCACGCGTCGGCGAGGGGAACGCGAAAAGACCGTGCCAGCTGAACATGTGCGTGAGCACCGCCAGGCCGGCGAGGCAGAGGCCGAAGAAGACCAGCCCGGCGATCAGGGCGACCAGCAGGAGGGCGCCGACCAGCGGCAGCAGGAACACGAAGTCGACGGCAATCAGCGCCAGCAGGCCGAACAGCACGGCGAAGAAGCTCGACGGGGTACGCTCCGATTCCCAGCGCCGGAAGCCCGCCTCGGCGCGCAGCTCGCGGGCGAGCCGCATCGGATCGCCCAGCGCGCGGGCGATGTCGGCCTCGCTGCGGCCGGCCGCCCTCCCGTCGGCGAAGTGGGTCGCATAGTCCATGATGACGTCGTCGATCTCGTCCTGCGGCATGCCGGCGAGGCGACGGCGCAGCGTGTCGAGGAATTCTGCCTTGGTCATCGGCCTGCTCCTGAGAGTTTGCTTGCCGTCCCGCTCGCCGACAGCACGCGCGCGACGGCGGCGGTGAAGCTGTTCCATTCGGCCTTCTGGGTCGCGAGTGCCGCGTGGCCTGACTTGGTGAGCTGGTAGTACTTGCGCGGCGGGCCGCTGCTCGATTCTTCGAGATACGTCTTCACCAGGCCGTCGGCCTGCATGCGCCGCATCAGGGGATAGATCGTGCCTTCGCCCATGCCGATCTCCTCGGCCAGGCGGCTCGCGATGTCGTAGGCGTAACCGTCGCTGCGCGCCAGCATGGCAAGCACACACATGTCGAGCACGCCTTTGCGAAGCTGCACCAGGAGGGAATCGGACAAGAGGCTCAATTCCTTGCTACAATATATAACATGGTACCTTGCAAAACAAGGTAGAGGATTCTGGAAGCCTTGTCCAGGGGGCATGGATCGCCTGCGTCCGTCGTTCTCTGACGTCCATAAGTTCAGCCACCCATGAACGCAGATGAACAGGGATGGCTGAACTCGAAACGAGAGCCGCCCGATACCGATGCGAGGATGGGCGCCGGTGGAGCCACAATCGCATCGTCATCTGTGTTTATCTGTGGCTACTTCTCATTGCGATGCATTGGCGGCGCGCGCTTCGGGGGCGAGGCGTAGCCTCCTTAGGGCTTGACGAACTTCAGGACGAACTCGTCCTTGGGCTGCGGCGGGTCCGGCGTGTTCTTGTCGCGCGGATCGTTGGGGTTGCGCAGGAAGTTGCCTTCGGCCGCCAGCTTGAAGCCTGCCGCCTCGACTTCCTGGCGCAGGAAGGCCTCCTCGATGCGATGGAGCGTGCCGGCTTCCGAGATGCCGGTTCCCGGACGGCCGGAGTGATCGGCGATGACATAGAAGCCGCCCGGTTTGAGCGCCTTGAACACCGCACGGTTCATGGCGGCGCGATCGGTCCCGAGATGGCCGAGGTCGTGATAGTTGAACATCAAGGTCACGAGATCGAAGCGGTCGGTCGCGAGCTCGGGCGGAAGCGGATCCTCGAACGGACGGACGAGGGCGGTGATCGGCGCCGCCTTGATGCCGGCGTTCTTCATTGCGGCGCTGCGCTCGGCCAGGGCGACGGGTGATGGCCGCGGTCCGGCTGCAGCCGGCGGTGGCGCGGGCGACGGGATGGTTGGATTGCTGTTGCCTTCGGGCGCCGGCGGCGGTGTCACGGGCTGGTTGGGATTGCGTGGCCGGCTCTGGCCGTAGACCGTGCCGTCGGGGCCAATGGCGCGTGCCAGCAGCTCCGTGGTGTAGCCACCGGCGGCGCTGAGATCGAGCGCCGTGATGCCGGGCCGGATACCGATGAACGTCAGCATCTGATCGGGCTTGCGGCGCAGATCGTTGGTGCGATCGGCCGCCGTGCGATCGGGGCTGGCGATGATGGCTGCGACCTGATCGGCGGTGAGCGTCTGGGCCTTCGTTGCCGCCGTCGCCAGCAACACGGCGGCGAGAGCGGCGAATAGGATTTTCATGATCGTTTCCTCCTCAGACCTTACGCGGCCGCCTGCCATTCGGCGCGCACCTCCGGATCGCTCTCCCGGGTGAGACGTCGTCGTTCGGCTATCAGGTCGGGCGCCAATAGGGAGAATGCCCATACCGCGGCGCCGCGCACCAGCGGCGAAGGATCGCCCAGCAGGCGCTCGACGGCGGGCAGCGCCGTGGCCGGCGCGGCGCTGTTGCCGAGCGCGTAGGCGACGTTGCGCACAAAGCGGTCGCGGCCTATGCGCTTGATGGCGGTGCCGGCGAAGCGGCGCCGGAAGGTCGCGTCGTCGAGCGCCGCCAGCTCGACGAGCGGTGGGGCGTTCAACTGAGCCCGCGGCGCAAGCGCGCTCTCGCGCGCCTGGTGCGCGTACTTGTTCCAGGGACAGACCGCGAGGCAATCGTCGCAGCCATAGATGCGATTGCCGAGCAGCGGCCGGAGCTCGCGGTCGATCGGTCCCGCGTGCTCGATCGTCAGGTAGGAGATGCACCGCCGGGCATCGAGCCGGTAGGGTGCCGGAAAGGCGCGCGTCGGGCAGATGTCGAGGCAGGCATGGCAGCTGCCGCAATGGTCGGTCTCGGGCGGGTCGGCGGGCAGCTCGACCGACAGCAGGAGCTCGCCCAGGAACAGCCACGAGCCGAACTGGCGCGACACGAGGTTGGTGTGCTTGCCTTGCCAACCCTGACCGGCCGCCTGCGCCATCGGCTTCTCCATCAGGGGCGCGGTATCGACGAAGACCTTCAGGCTGTGCCGGTAGGTGTCCCAGATGAAGCGGCCGAGCGCCTTGAGCTTGCTCTTCATCACCTCGTGGTAGTCGCGGCCCTGGGCATAGACGGAGATGGCCGCGTGCTCGCGCTCATCCAGGACCGCGAGCGGATCGGCCGCGGGCGCATAGTTCACCGCGAGCGATACCACCGTCCTGGCGTCGCGCCACAGGTGCTGCGGATCGGCCCGCGCCTCGGTGCGCTCGCCCAGCCAGCCCATGTCGCCCTGCCAGCCGGCATCGACGAAGTCGGTGAGGCGCCGCAGGCGCTCACGCCGCGCGTCGGGTTCCAGCACGGCCGGAGCGAAGCCGACGGCATCGAAGCCCTGCCGCAACGCCTCGGCGCGAATCGCGTCGCGCAGCTCGACCGGCGTCGCCGGGCGCGGCGGGCGCTTGGGTGTCGGCGGAGTGCGGCTCATCTCCGTCGCGGCTCATCCCCGACCGCGATACGGCGCCACGCCCTGGTCGGGCAGCCACAGGCCTTTCGGTGGCTGGCCGGTCTGCCAGAACACGTCGATCGGCATGCCGCCGCGCGGGTACCAGTAGCCGCCGATGCGCAACCAGCGCGGCGCCAGCACCTTGGCCAGGCGCTGGCCGATCGCCAGCGTGCAGGCCTCGTGAAAGTCGGCGTGATTGCGGAAGCTGCCGAGGAACAGCTTCAGCGATTTGCTCTCCACCAGCTTGGTGCGCGGCGCGTAGTCGATGACGAGATGGGCGAAGTCGGGCTGGCCGGTCATCGGGCAGAGGGTGGTGAATTCAGGCGCCGTGAATCGCACGAGATAGAGCTCGCGCGGCATGGGATTGGGCACCGTTTCGAGCACCGCCTTGTCCGGCGACTCGGGCAGCCTGGCCGGCCGGCCGAGCTGGCGAAGGTGGGGGTATTTAGCCATGGCGCCATCATATGCTAAGCGGGCCGCCATGACTCACCGCGTCGCCATCGTGGGCGCCGGGCCGTCGGGCTTTTATGCCGTCGACGGGTTGCTGCGCGCCAATCCGGACCTGCATGTCGACATCATCGAGCGCCTGCCGACGCCGTTCGGCCTGGTGCGCGCCGGCGTGGCGCCCGACCATCAGGGGACCAAGGCGGTGGTCCGCCAGTTCGACCGCCTGCTGGCGCTGCCCGACGTCCGCTTCGCCGGCACTATCGAGGTTGGCCGCGACCTCGGCTGGGACGAGGTGTGCGAGGCCTACGATGCGGTGATCGTCGCCACTGGCCGCGTGATCGATCGCAAGCTCGGCATCCCGGGCGAGGATCTGCCTCATGTGTGGGGGTCCTGGCGCTTCATCGCCTGGCTGAATGGTCATCCCGATTTCCGCGTTGGTCCCGATCTCTCCCAGGTGAGGTCGATTGCCGTGATCGGCAACGGCAATGTCGCGCTCGACGTTGCGCGGGTGCTGGCCAAGGGCGCCGAGGAGATGGCCAGGAGCGATATCGTGCCGGAAGCGGAGGCCGCAATCGCCGCGGCGCCGCTCGCAGACATCCACATTATTGGCCGTCGCGGTCCCGAGCATGCGTCGTTCACCGGCAACGAGCTGGCCGAGATGGGCCGGCTGGCGCGCGCGGTCGCGGTGACCGATCCGGCTGCCTTGAACGTTGCGCCGCCAGCCTCCGGTCCGACGCCCGAGCGCCTGCGCAAGGCCAAAAACCTCGAGATCCTGAAAGGCTTTGCCGCGCATCAGCCGGGATCGAAGCCGATCACGATACACTTCCGCTTCAACGCGCCGCCGCTCGCCTTCCGGCCGGGCGAAGTCGAGCTTGCCGTCGGTATTCTGCCGGTCGACCTGGTCGTGACCTGCATCGGCTACGAAGGCGAGCCGTTCCCGCGGCAGGAGGGTGTCTATGCCGTCGGCTGGGCGCGGCGCGGGCCGACCGGCACCATCCCGAGCAACCGGGCGGAGAGCCACGCCGTCGCCAAAGAGGTGCTCGCCTGGCTCGTGGCGCGCGATCCCAAGAGCAGACCGGACATCCTGCCGGCGGCGATCGATGCCGCGGGCTGGCATCGCATCGACAGGCACGAGGTCGCGGCCGGCGCAGCGCTGGGCCGGCCTCGCGTGAAGTTGACGGACTGGCCAGCGCTGTTGGCAGTCGCGCAGGACGACTGATCCCTTTATTGTCGCCCCAGTCCGGGGGGACAGGAGGGGTTTCATGGTGTTTCCGGGTCGTCGTGCCGTTCTCACGCTGGCCGCCGCGCTGGCCTTCGCCGCGCCGGCCGCCGCGCAGCAGACGCTCAAGGTGGCGCTGCATTCGGATCTCAAGATCGTCGATCCGGTGTGGACCACGGCGCTGATCTCCACCCATCACGGCTACATGATCTACGACACGCTGTTCGCCCTCGACGAGAAGCTCGAGGTCAAGCCGCAGATGGTCGACAAGTGGGAGGTCTCGCCCGACAAGCTCACCTGGACCTTCACCCTGCGCGACGGCCTGGAGTGGCACGACGGCAAGCCGGTGACGGCCGAGGATTGCGTCGCCTCGATCAAGCGCTGGGGCGCCAAGGATTCGATGGGCCAGAAGCTGATGGGCGTCATCGCCGATCTCTCCGCGCCGGACGCCAGGACCATCAAGATGGTGCTGAAGCAGCCCTACGGGCTGGTGCTCGAATCGCTCGGCAAGTCGAGCTCGAACGTGCCGTTCATGATGCCCAAGGCCGTCGCCGGCACCGACGCCAACACCCAGATCACCGACTCGATCGGCTCTGGCCCGTTCATCTTCAAGAAGGATGAATGGAAGGCGGGTGAGAAGGCGGTCTACGTCAAAAACCCGAAATACAAGCCGCGCGCCGAGCCGGCCTCCGGACTGGCCGGCGGCAAGGTCGCCAAGGTCGATCGTGTCGAATGGATCACCATCCCCGACCAGCAGACCCAGGTCAACGCGCTGATCGGCGGCGAGGTCGACCTGGTCGAGATCGTGCCGCCCGACCTGCTGCCGCTGATCGCCAAGGACAAGAACGTCAAGACGATGATCGTCAACCAGGCGGGCCGCCAGTACGACATGCGGTTCAACACGCTGACCAAGCCGTTCGACAATCC
>NZ_JBGAKA010000054.1:0-56862 GCF_044224635.1 Reyranella sp.
GGAGTTTGCTCCGCCGCAGTGGCGCGGTCCCAGCGATGAGCCGTCGGGGAGAACAGGCAAACTAGTGAGTGCTGTCATCGTTGGCGCCGTCAGCGATGGTCCAGGCAAGATCCTGGGCGTGGGTTCGAACATCCGCGGGCCAGGATGCCGCGTGCATCGCGAATTCGTCGCGCTTGCCGGCAAACAGGGCGCGTGTCGCATCCTCGAAGCCCGGCAGATTGCCTGCCATGGCTGACATGAACCGGTAGGCCCGTTCCTGGTTGGCGCGGGTGCGCGTCCTGTCGCCATCGGCTCGGCGGGCTTCGTCGACCAGGCGACGCAGCGCCTGGGACGCGCCGCCCCGCTGCTGTGCCAGCCATTGCCAATGACGTGGCAGCAGGGTGACTTCGCGCGCGACGACTCCGAGCCGCGGGCGGCCTCGGCCGCGCATGGCAGGCGAGGTGTCCTCTTCACCGGAGTCCTGTTCTGCGGCGGTCGCGAATTGCGGGAGGCCTGCCTGCTTTGTCAGGCGCGCCACGATCTCCGCCGTTGTGCCCCGCAGGTCGAGGTCGATGACGCCACCCGTCGCGTCGCCGAAGACGAGGATTGACGCATGAGGATCGGCGGCCAGGGCGGCGCGGACCGCGAGGGCAACATCTACCAAGGCACCACGCGCCAGTTGGCGATGGCCCTCGAAGGCAGTGCAAGGCCTGGAGAGGGAATCGGACATGGGTTAATTTATATCCGGGTAAAATATCTTGTGTCAATAAAATACCCGGATGATATTGAGGCGCTGACACTACGAGGGATCGAAACGTGCAGCCCAAGGAAAAGAAGGCGGGCCATCGCCGCCTACAAGGAACGCAAGGTTGTCGGTGATGTCGGGGTTCGCCGTGTCGTTGCCGTTGGTGCTTCAGCCGGTTCTCGTAGTTCTCCCAAGCCTTCCAGTTGGCGTTGGCGCCCGGCGGGCTGACCGAGCCTTGCGACATCCCGATGGAATCGAGCTCCGACACGATCGAGCCGTCCCCATCAAGGTGATCGCCGACCAGGAGGTCGTCGCCGGCGCGGCCCTTCAAGGTGTCGGATCCGAAACCGCCAATCAGGATGTCGTCGTCGGCGCGGCCGCTCAGATTGTCGTTCAGCCCACGCTATTGACAAGATTTCGGAGCGCAACGGATAGTTCATCGGCCGTGCACGGCGCGCAGAGAACAACAACGCGTCGTGACCCTCTGGGAGGAGGATCCATGTTTCGGCAAGCTACCAAGGTGGCGGCGTGGGCCGCCGCCCTGATCGTCGGCGCGCTGTCGCCGGTGCAGGCCCAGGACCAGAAAGGAACGCTCGTCTTCGCCGTCGAGTCGCTGGGGGCCCAGACGCTTGATCCGATCCTCGAGGGACGGCCGGGCAATGCTGTCTATCAGGCCATCATGTACGATTCCCTGGTCGGCTTCGATCTCGCCAAGGGCGGCGTCGGGCCGGGCGTCGCCGAGCGCTGGGAGATGTCGCCCGACGGGCTCACCTGGACCTTCTTCCTGCGGCCCGGGCAGACCTTCCACAACGGCGACAAGCTCACCGGGCACGACGTCAAGTTCAGCCTCGAGCGCCAGATGGGGCCGGGCTCGATCGCCTCGGCCGCCGCCAGCATGCGGCGCACCATCAAGAGCATCGAGGTGGTCGACGATCTAACCGTGAAGATCAACACGGCGAGCCCCCAGCTTGGCCTGCCGGCCAGCTTGTCGCGTGCCGTGGCGCCGGAAGGCGCCGTCATGCCCAAGGCCTATATCGAGAAGGTCGGCGAGGAGGAGTTCCGCAAGAAGCCGATCGGCAGCGGGCCGTGGAAGTTCGTGCGCAACGTGCCGGGCGATCGCATCGAGTTCACCGCCGTCACCACGCCGCACTGGCGCGGCCGGCCGAGCTTCAAGGACCTGCACGTGCTCCTGGTGCCGGAGGAGAGCACGCGCGTCGCCATGGTGCGCACCGGCGAGGCGGCGATCGCCTCGATCGGGCCCGAGACCATGCTGAGCGTCTCACGCGCCGGGCTCGAGGTCCTGTCGGTGCCGGGCACGATGCAGGCGATCTTCCAGGTCTACGGCAGCTACAAGCCGGAGGTTAAGGATTCGCCCCTGGCCAAGCCGCGCGTGCGCCAGGCGTTGTCGCTGGCGATCGACCGCAAGCAGGTCATCGAGCACGTGATGAATGGCAAGGCGCGCTTGCCCTACCCGTTCTCGACCTTCGGCTACACGGAGTATTTCAGCGCCGATCGCTGGGAGAAGTGGGCGGCCGAGGCGTATCGCTACGATCCCGCGCTCGCCAGGAAGATCCTGGCCGAGGAGGGCTACCCCAACGGCTTCGAGCTCAAGTTCGCCAACACCGCCCTGCCGGGCACGCAGTTCATGGTCGATATCGGCACCGCGATCGCCGACATGTGGACCAAGGTCGGCATCAAGGTGACGCTGAAGCACTACGAATGGGGCACCTTCGCGCCGCTCGAGCGCGGCGACCAGGCGCCGCTGATCGGCTGGGCGTCGATGTACCGCACCGCCGGCCGGCCGGACGCGCCGTGGCGCTACAACGGCGCCTTCTCGCCCGACAGTCTGCAGCGCCTGCTCGGCGACAAGGAGAATTGCTCGCAGACCTGCCAGGATTTCGAAGCGACCTACCGCGCCCTGCTGGCCGAGCTCGATCGCGCCAAGCGCACGGCGCTGACCGACAAGATGGTCGAGATCGTTGCCAATTCGTGGACGGTGATGCCGATCATCGAAGGCATGGGCTACTACGCCATCAACACCAAGAAGGTCGGCCAGTTCGAGGCGATCCCCGGACGCCACGAGCTGGGCGACGTGTTCGAGCGCATCCCGCGGCCTGATCAGAAGCCGTGGAAGAAGTGAGCGCAATCACCGTCCGGTCTGCGGCATGAAGCGCTACATCGCCCAACGGCTGATGCAGGGCGCGGTCCTGCTTGTCCTGGTGGCGATGATCGTGTTCTTCCTCGGCCGCCTGACCGGCAATCCTCTCGATCTGATGCTGCCCGAGGATGCGACGGCCGAGGATCGCGCGGCACTTGCCCGCACGCTCGGGCTCGACGGCTCGCTGTTCGACCAGCTGGTGATCTTCGTCAAGAATGCGCTGCAAGGCGATCTCGGCAACTCGATCCGCATGAAGCAGCCCGCGGTCGAGGCGTTCTTCGACCGCCTGCCCAACACGCTGGTCCTGTTTCCATGGGCGATCCTGCTCGGCATGGCGCTCGGCATCCCGCTCGGCGTCGTGGCGGCGCTCAACCGCGGCAGCATGCTCGATCGCGCGGCCGGCACTGTCGCCGTTCTCGGCATCGCCATGCCGAGCTTCTGGCTGGGCGTGCTGCTGATCTTCGTGTTCAGCGTGGAGCTGGGCTGGCTGCCGTCGGGCCGCATGGGCGGACCGGCGCACTATGTTCTGCCGGTGATCACGCTCGGCCTGTTCCTGGTGGCCGGCTTCATGCGCATCACGCGCTCGGCGATGCTCGACGTGATGGACAGCGAGTTCATCAAGCTCGCCCGCATCAAGGGGCTGAGCGAGGGCGTGGTGATCTGGAAGCACTGCCTGCGCAACGCCCTGATCCCGGTTCTCACCCTGTGGGGCGTGTTCGTCGGCAACCTGATCACCGGCGCCATCGTCACCGAGACCGTGTTCGCCTGGCCAGGCGTCGGCCGGCTGACCTACGAGGCGGTGATCTATCGCGATTTCCCCTTGCTGCAGGCGGTGATCATCTTGAAAGCGATCCTGATCCTCATCCTCAATCTCGGCGTCGATATCCTCTACGCCTACGTCGATCCGAGGATCCGCCTTGCGTAAGTGTTTTCACCTTCCTCCCCAGCTTTGCTGGGGAGGTGTCGCCGTCTTCGGCGACGGAGGGGTCATGAGTCTCAGTTCCGCTGCCCATGACCCCTCCGTCCGCGATTACGCGGACACCTCCCCAGCTTCGCTGGGGAGGGAATAAGAATCGCGGGACTCGACTATGGCCATCCTTGAACGCCCCCCGGCCGCCAACTGGTGGCGCTGGCGGTTGCGACTCGGCAGCAGCGCGGGCGTGCGGCGGACGTCGCGGGTGCCGTGGATCCCGATCGTCATCATCTCGGTGATCGTGATCATGGCGCTGTTCGCGCCGCTGCTCGCACCGCATTCGCCGATCGACCAGACGCTGCGCGACAAGCTCCTGCCGCCGGCCTGGATGGCGGGCGGCAGCGACAAGTACCTGCTCGGTACCGACGCATTCGGCCGCGACGTGCTGAGCCGCCTGATCTACGGCGCCCGCGTGAGCCTGCTCGTCGCCCTGCTGGCGCTGACCGTGGGCGGCGGCGTCGGCCTCGTCGTCGGCGTGGTCGCGGGGTATGTCGGCGGCGCGGTCGACAACATCCTGATGCGCCTGGTCGACGCCGCCTTCACCTTCCCGGCCATCCTGTTCGCCCTGCTGCTCGCCGTCACCATGGGCCAGGGGCTCGGCACCCTGGTGATCGCCATCGGCCTGATCCTGTGGGCGAGCTTCGCCCGCGTCATCCGCGGCGAGGTGCTGGTCTTGCGCCAGCGCGACTTCGTGGCGCTGGCCAAGGTGCGCGGCTGCTCGGCGGCGCGCATCATGCTGACCCATATCCTGCCCAACGTGGTCAACACCTTCATGGTGCTGGTGACGCTCAACATCGGGGTGGTGATCATCGCCGAGGCGTCGCTGAGCTTCCTCGGCGCCGGCATCCCGCCGCCGATGCCGTCGTGGGGCCTGATGGTCGCCGAGGGACGCGGCCGCATCGCCGACGCCTGGTGGGTGGCGCTGATCCCGGGCATCGCCATCACCCTGATGGTCCTGTCGGTCAATCTGTTCGGCGACTGGCTGCGCGACCGGCTCGATCCGAGGCTGCGCCAATTGTGAGCAGCGACGTCGTCCTCGAGGTGCGCGACCTGCACACGCACTTCTTCCTGCGCCGCGGCGTGGTCAAGGCAGTCGATGGGGTGAGCTTCTTCCTGCGCCGCGGCGAGGTGCTGGGCCTGGTCGGCGAATCGGGCTGCGGCAAGAGCCTGACCGCCCTGTCGCTGATGCGCCTGCTGCCCAAGGGGGGCGCACGCACCATCAAGGGCGAGGTGCTGCTGGGCGGCGAGAACATCCTCGAGCGCACGCCGGCCGAGATGCGCGAGATCCGCGGCCGGCGCCTCTCGATGGTGCTGCAGGATCCGCAGACCTCGCTCAACCCGGTCTTCTCGATCGGCAATCAGTTGCGCGAGGCGATCCTGCGCCGCCGCCGCGTGCCCGGCGCCGAGCTGGCGCGCGAGGCTGTCAGTGCGCTGCGTGGCGTCGAGATCGCTGCCCCCGAGCAGCGCCTCGGCCAGTATCCGCACCAGATGAGCGGCGGCATGAAACAGCGTGTGGTCGGCGCCATCGCCATCACCGGGCGCCCCGAGGTGCTGATCGCCGACGAGCCGACCACGGCGCTCGACGTCACCATCCAGCTGCAGTACCTGAAGCTGCTGAAGCGCCTGCAGGCCGAGACCGGCATGGCGATCCTGTTCATCACCCACGATTTCGGCGTGGTCGGGCGCATGTGCGATCGCGTCGCCGTGATGTATGCCGGCCGCATCGTCGAATGCGGTCCGGTGAAGCAGATCTTCGAGGCGCCGTCGCATCCCTATACCCGCGCGCTGATCGCCTCGGTACCCAGGATGCACGGCCCGATCGGCCGGCTGGCAACCATCGAAGGTCAGCCGCCGTCGTTGATGGACCTGCCGGTTGGCTGCCGCTTCGCCTCGCGCTGCAGCGAGGTCGAGCAGCGCTGCCTCGAGGCCTATCCAGGGACCGTGCAGGTCGGCGAGGCACACACCGCCAATTGCTGGAAGCTGGTGCGATGACCGGGGCGCCGCTCTTGCGGGTTGAAGGCGTGCGCAAGCACTTCGCCTTCACCAAGGGCATCCTGTTTGCCCGCACGCTCGGCCACGTCAAGGCGGTCGACGGCATTTCCTTCGACATCCGCGCCGGCGAGACGCTCGGGCTGGTGGGCGAGTCGGGCTGCGGCAAGACCACGACCTCGCGCATGATCCTGAACCTCGAGGACCCCACCGAGGGCCGCATCCTGCTCGATGACGATCCGATCCATGGGCCGATCCATGGCCTGCAGGGAGCCGCCCTTGCCGCCTATCGCGCCAAGGTGCAGGCGGTGTTCCAGGATCCCTGGTCGTCGCTCAACCCGCGCATGAAGGCGGGCCGCATCATCGCCGAAGCGCTGATCGTCAACGGCTGGGGCGATCGGGCGAGCATCGACGAGCGGGTGAGCGAGCTGCTGGGCCAGGTCGGCCTGCGGCCCGAGCAGGCGCAGCAATATCCGCACGAGTTCAGCGGCGGCCAGCGCCAGCGCGTGGCGCTCGCCGCGGCGCTGGCCTCGCGGCCCAAGCTGATCGTGCTCGACGAGCCGGTCTCGGCGCTCGACGTGTCGATCCGCGCCCAGATGATGAATCTCCTGAAGGACATCCAGGCGCAGGACAAGGTCGCCTACCTGCTGGTGGCGCACGACCTCGCCACGGTGCGGCACATGGCCGACCACACGGTGGTGATGTATCTCGGCAAGATCGTCGAGCGGGCGCCGACCATGGCGCTGTTCGACGACGTGCGCCATCCCTACACACGGGCGCTGTTCTCGGCCGTGCTGGTGGCGTGGCCGGGCCGCCAGGACGACGAGGTCGAGCTGCGCGGCGAGGTGCCGTCGCCGCTCGATCCGCCGAGTGGCTGCCGCTTCCACACGCGCTGTCCCTACGCCATGGCGCGCTGCTCGGCCGAGGAGCCGGTGCTGCGCGACGTCACGCCGGGCCATGCCGTGGCCTGCCACCTGTTCGATAATGCATAATCATCCATTGTCGCTTGCTCGACAGGGCATAGTTCATCTGTTGCCGCAGAGGGGAGAGTAGCAATGTCGCGTCAGCCGTTCGGCCCATTGCAGGGCGTCAAGGTCGTGTCCTGCTCGACGGCGCAGGCGGGCACTGTGCCCTACATGCTGATGGCCGACCTCGGCGCCGACGTGATCAAGATCGAGGTGCCGGAAGGCGGTGACGGTTCGCGCCGCATGACAGTGCTGCCGGGCATGCCCAGCACTTTCTTCGAGACCAACAATCGCGGCGTGAAGAGCGTCACGCTCAATCTCAAGTCGGTCGAGGGCCGCGCCATCCTCCACAAGCTGGTGGCGCGCGCCGACATCTTCGGCCAGAACTTCCGCCCCGGCGCGGCCGAGAAGAACGGCTTCGGCTACGACGAGCTGAAGAAGATCAATCCCAGGCTGGTCTACGTCTCGATCTCGGGCTACGGCACCCGCGGTCCTAACGGCCACCTGCCGGGCACCGATTCGATGGCGCAGGCGCTGGGCGGCATCGCCGAGGCCTATTCCATGCCGGGCCAGAAGATGCGCACCGGCATCGCCTCGGTGGCCGATGAAAGCACCGCCATGCTGGCCTTCGGCGGTGCCCTGGCGGCGCTGACGCACGCCCGCACCACGGGCGTCGGCCAGAAGATCGAGCTGTCGCTGCTCGGTTCGCTCGTTCGCCTGATGGGCTGGACCTTCACGACGACGATGTGGCGCAACGAGAACCCGGTGACCGGCCAAGCGCGCATCACGGGAACAGCACAACGCCCCGGCATCAGCGCGAGCTTCAACGACCGCGACGGCAAGCCGCTGGTGTTCCAGCTCACCGGTCCGGACAACTGGGCGGACGCGATGAAGGGGCTGGGCTTCCACGACCGCATCAAGCAGGCAGGCTTCGAGGACCTCGGCGTGATCATCGACAACGACGCCAAGCGTAACGAGCTGCTGGCACTGCTCGACGAGCTGTTCGCCACGGGCTCGCGCGACGATTGGGTGGCGAAGCTGCGCGGTGCCGACATCGTGTCGGCGCCGATCAACACGCTGCTCGAGGCATCGAACGATCCCGACGTGATCGCCAACGGCTACGTGACCGCGGTCGACTATCCGAAGTTCGGCAGGAAGCTGAAGGTGCACGGCACGCCATGGCAGTTCTCCGAGACGCCGGCCAGGCCCGGCATCGCGCCGGAGCTCGGCGAGCACAACAACGAGGTGCTGGCGGAGCTGGGCTACAGCGACGCCGAGATCGCAAAGCTGCGCGCCGCGAAGGTCATCTAGATGTGACCGGTGCTTGTGGAAGCCGGCACAGTGACCTTGCTGTCATCCTGAGCGCAGCGAAGGATCCCAACGCCAGGCGCTTCAAAGTCTCCACAGCGAGCGGCGATGAGATCCTTTGCTGCGCTCAGGATGACGAACGAAGTGTTGCCAGCATACGGGCCACAAGGTTCCGGTGACCGCAAATCCACTCTGTGGCGATTCGCGGGGTTGTGCATTTTCGATCAGCGATGTCTTCTGGCGGCAGGATGCACATCGAAAAAAACACCGTCTCGGGACGGCAACACGACTTCCGCCACATCGCCCCGGTTCAGCCGGGCGGGGCGTTCGCGGGTCCCGAGGATCGCCGCCCATGAACCGCCCGCTGGTCCGGGCCGCGGTGGCGCGCGAAGCCCTGCCCGTTATCGAGTTCCTGCAGGAGCACCACTACGACATCGGATCGATCAACGCCGACCGGGTATTGCCCGAAGCCGACGGCGACCTGCGCTTGCTGTGCGTGATGTGCACCGATCGTGAGGCGGTTCGCGAGCTTCGCCAGCGCATGCAGCAAGCGTTCATCGACCAGCCGCAGGTGATCCGGATCACCAGCAGGGTGGCAGTCGCGCAGATGCCGCTCGACACCTACATGGTGGCGTTCCCCGAGATCCCGGCGATCGAGGACGATTGACGCTTGCGTCCCCAGGCAATTCGCGGAGGAAGCTCATGGCCGGGAGTTTCCGGCGGAAGGCTCTACGCCGGGTCGCCCAGCACGGTGCAGCGGCGGATGACGCGCGGCTCGTTGGCGGTGTCGTAGCTGCCGGCCTTGTGCAGCAGGCAGCGATTGTCCCACAGCATCAGATCGCGCGGCCGCCAGCTGTGGCTGTAGACACGGCAGAGGCCAACGATACGCTGGTTGAGATCGTCGATCAGCCGGCGCCCGTCGTCGTAGCCCATGCCGACGATGCTCTCGGCGTGGTCGCCGAGATAGATCGTCTTGCGGCCGGTTTCGGGATGGACGCGCACGACAGGGTGATCGACCGGCGGCACCGCTTTGCGCTGGGCCTCGGACATCGGATCCTCGCCATGCCGGCGGGTGCGTGAGAAGTCGAGATTGTGGATCGCGCGCAGCGTCTCAAGGTGGCGCTGCTCATCCGCTGGCAGTGCCGTGTAGGCCGAATACATGTCGGCGAAACCGGTACCGCCACCGTGGCTCGGGATCACCTCGGCATAGAGCATGGTGCACTTGGTCGTGCGTCGCTGCCACGAGCCGTCGGTATGCCACACCATCGTGCCCTTGTCGGGATGCTTGCCGGTGGGCCGGCCGTCGGGCCCGACGTTCGACAGCGTATAGAGCTCCGGATGGGCGTTGGCGTGGTACTGGTTCATGACGTGGACCTGGACCTCGCCGAAGCGGCGGGCGAAGGCAACCTGGTCGCCGGGCGGCAATTCCTGGTCGCGGAACAGCAGGAGCTGATGCGCCAGGAAGGCCTCGTAGATCGCCGGGAAGGTTGCGTCGTCGATTGCCGGCACGGCGACGCCGCGGATTTCGGCGCCGAGCCCACCGGGCAGCGGGCGCACCTCGAATGCATGAGCGGCGGGTTTGATGGCGGCGACAGTCGACACGGCGGGATCCTCCTTGATGACGACGAAAGTCCCTCGCTTTGCGGAAGATGACAACCTCCTTGTGACCGTCGAACGCCATTGTCTTGGCCGGCGAAGCGAGGGACCCTCGACGCTGCTTGAACAGCGGGAGCGTCCATGAGCAGTGACATCAAGCCCTTTCGCATCGCCGTCGGCGACGACGTGCTTGTCGATCTGAAGGATCGGCTGCGCCGCACCCGGTGGCCGGAAGCCGAGCTGGTCGACGACTGGAGCCAGGGAGCACCGCTCGACTGGATCCAGGACGTCTGCCGCTATTGGGTGGAGCGATACGACTGGCGCCAGCGCGAGGCCGCACTCAATCGCTTCGCGCAGTTCAAGACCGAGATCGACGGGCTCGACATCCACTTCGTGCACATGCGCTCGCCGCACGCCGATGCACTGCCGTTGATCATCACCCATGGCTGGCCGGGCTCGATCGTCGAGTTCCACAAGGTCATCGAGCCCCTGGTCGATCCGGCAGCGCACGGCGGCGACGCCGCCGATAGCTTCCACGTGATCTGCCCGTCCCTGCCGGGCTTCGGTTTCTCGTCCAAGCCCACGTCCCCCGGCTGGGGCGTCGACCGCATCGCTGCGACCTGGGCCAAGCTGATGGCGCGGCTGGGCTATGCACGCTATGGCGCGCAAGGCGGCGACTGGGGATCGGCGGTGACCAGCTCGCTCGGCGCGCAGGATCCCAAGCATTGCGCCGGCATCCACATCACGCTCGCCATGGGGGCGCGGCCCAAGGTGGACGGCCAGCCGACGGCCGAGGAGGCGAGGGCGCTCAAGGGCGCCGAGTACTACGCCGAATGGGACTCGGGCTACTCCAAGCAGCAATCGACCCGGCCGCAGACGCTGGGTTACGGCCTGACCGATTCACCGGCCGGGCAGGCGGCGTGGATCCTGGAGAAATTCTGGGCGTGGACCGACTGCAACGGCCATCCCGAGAACGTGCTGGGCCGCGACGAGCTTCTGGACAACGTCATGCTCTACTGGGTCACCGCGACGGCGGCCTCGTCGGCCCGGCTCTACTGGGAAAGCTTTGGCCCGAAGCGCCGTTCCACCCAGACGATCACGGTGCCGACCGGCGTCGCGGTGTTCCCCAAGGAGATCGTGACGCCGGTGCGGCGCTGGATGGAGGAGCGCTATACCGACATCCGCCACTGGTCCGAGATGCCGAAGGGCGGCCACTTCGCCGCCTTCGAGCAGCCGGCCCTCTTCATCCACGACGTGCGCGCCTTCTTTCGGGGGCTGCGCTGATCATTCTCCTCCCCAGCTTCGCTGGGGAGGTGCCCCGTCATACGGGGCGGAGGGGTCATGGGCCTCAGTCCCGCTGCTCTTGACCCCACCGTCCGCGATTACGCGGACACCTCCCCAGCGAAGACGCTGGGGAGGCGAATGAGCTACGCCGCCGCCTTGCGCACCATGTCGGCGCACTTCTCGCCGATCATGATCGAGGGCGCGTTGGTGTTGCCGGCGACGATGACCGGCATGATCGAGGCGTCGGCGACGCGCAGGCCGCCGATGCCGTGCACGCGCAGCTGCGAATCGACCACCGAGTCCGTCTCGCGGCCCATGCGGCAGGTGCCGACGGGATGCAGGTTGGAGACGCCGCGGGCGCGGATGTCGGCCTTGAGCTCGGCCTCTCCGGTGATCTGCGGGCCGGGCAGCACCTCCTCGGCGATATAGGGCTTCAAGGCCGCCTGGCTGGCGATCTCGCGGCAGATGCGCATGCCCGCGATCAGCGCCTCGTAGTCGTAGCTGCTCTTCAGGAAGTTGAAGCGGATCTCGGGTGCGGCCAGCGGATCGGGGCTCTTGAGACGCACCGTGCCGCGGCCGTCCGGCCGCAGATGCACCGGGCTCAGGCTGAAGGCGGAGAAGGGTTGCGGTATGACGCCGGCGCGCGATCGGTCCTTGATCGCCCAGACGAACATGTTGATCTGCAGGTCCGGGCGCTCGAGCCGCCGGTCGCTGCGCACCAGCGCGCCGACGAACAGGCCCATGGTCGACAAGGGCCCGGTACGGCCCAGGGCATACCGGGCGCCGGCCATGATCTGACGTGCCCAGCTGTTCGCAAGGTCGTTCATCGTCTCGGGGCGCGTGCAGCGATAGGCGACATAGGTGTTGAAATGATCGTGCAGGTGCGAGCCGACGCCCGGCATGTCGCGCGCGACGGCAATGCCGTGCTGCTTGAGATGGTCGGCCGGTCCGAGACCGGACAGCATCAGGAGCTGCGGCGAGCCATAGACGCCGCCGGACACCACGACCTCGCGGCGCGCCCGCGCCGTCTGCGGGCCGGCGCGCGTCCTGTACTCGACGCCGACGGCGCGGCCGTTCTCGATCAGCACGCGGGTCGCATGCGCCTCGGTGGCGATGGTCAGGTTCCGGCGCTGGCGGGCGCCGCTGAGATAGGCCTTGGCGCTCGACCAGCGCCGCGCCTTGCCGGTGGTCGACTGGTAGTAGCCGACGCCTTCCTGGGTTGCGCCGTTGAAATCGGGGTTGGCGGGAATGCCGGCCTGCACCGCGGCGTCGTGCATGGCCTGCGCCAGCGCCGGCTTCCAGCGGTGGTCGCTGACCTTGAGCGGTCCGCCGACACCGTGGAATTCGTTGGGGCCACGCTCCTGATCCTCGGCGCGCCTGAAGTAGGGCAGCACCGAATCGTAGTCCCAGCCTTCGCAGCCGCGCTGGCGCCATTCGTCGTAGTCGGCGGCGTTGCCGCGCATGTAGACCATGCCGTTGATCGAGCTGGTGCCGCCCAACACCTTGCCGCGCGGCTGGTACATGATGCGGTTGTTGAGCTCGACCTCCGGCTCGCTGTCGAACATCCAGTTGACGCGCGGGTTGACGTAGGTCTTGTGATAGCCGAGCGGGATGTGGATCCACGGATAGGTGTCTCGCGGCCCCGCTTCCAGCAGCAGCACGCGGAAGCGGCCATCCTCGCTCAGCCGACCGGCGACGGCGCAGCCCGCCGAGCCGGCACCCGTCACGATGAAGTCGTAGGTCTGGTGGTTAGCCGACACGTCGCGTCCTCCGCTATCAGAGAGCGTTCTGGCCGTGGTGTGGTACGGTGCCGGCACGCTTGCCGGCAGCTTCGGGAATGCTACGAACACGGTCAACCCGAACGGCGATTGAAATCCGACAGGCGGCTACCGGAGGCGTCATGCTCATCGCCGGGAGCGCGCCACTCATGTGCGCTAACTTTTCGTTTTCCCCTCCCCAGCGAAGCTGGGGAGGTGTCCGCGTAATCGCGGACGGAGGGGTCATGGGCAACGGGTCTGGGGCTCATGACCCCTCCGTCGCCGTAAGACGGCGACACCTCCCCAGCGAAGCTGGGGAGGGGAAGCGAAAGTTGGCGCCTATGGGCGCGCCACTCCCGTGGCGCTCTTCTTCTGGATCACACAACCCATGAGCGCCGCAGGAGTGGCGCGCTCCCAGCCATGACTCCGGCGCTGTAGGACGGCCCTACTGCAGCTCGATGCGCGACTGCACGATGATGTCGCGCCACATCGGCACTTCCTTGGCGACCCGGCGGGCGAGGCCGTCCGGGCCGCTCGCCCGGACGTCGAAGCCGACGCCGCGCAGCTTGTCAATGGTCGCCGTGTCCTTCAGCACGTCGAGCGTGTCGCGCGCCACGCGCTCGACGATCGCCGCCGGCGTGCCGGCCGGGGCGTACATGCCCTGGAAGGTCTCGGACACCAGCCCGGCAAGGCCTTGTTCCTCAGCCGTCGGCACGTCGGGCAGGTCGAACCAGCGCTTCTCGGCGGTGATGGCGAGCGCGCGCAAGGCGCCGGAGCGGATATGCGCATGCGCCGGCGGCAGCGCCGTGATGCCGACCGGCGCGGTGTTGGCGAGCAATGCCTGGATGGCTGGCCCGGCGCCATTGTAGGGAATGTTCTCGATCTCGATGCCGGTGCGCAGCTGCAGGAGCTCGGCTGTCAGGTGCGGCGTCGAGCCCTGGCCCGGGTTGATGACGTTGAGCTTGCCCTTGTCCGCCTTGGCCTTGGCAATCAGGGCCGCGATCGAGGTGATGGTCGAGGACGGCGGAACCAGGATCACGTTGGGCGATGAGCCCAGCTCGGTGATCGGCAGGAAATCCGTGAATGGGTCGTAGCCGGGGTCGCGGAACAGGCTCGCATTGACGACGAAGCCGGTCGAGGCGATCAGCAAGGTGTAGCCGTCGGCCGGCGACTGCTTGACCTGCACGACGCCGATATTGCCGCCGGCACCGGCGCGATTGACCACTAGGGCGGGTTGGCCGAAGCGGGCATGCAGGCCCGGCGTGACGACGCGCGCCATCACGTCGGTCGGTCCGCCCGGCGCCGCCGGCACGATGAAGCGCACGGCGCGGTTGGGGTACGGTGCTTCGCCGGATTGCGCTCTGGCGCCGACGCCGAACGACATCAACCCAAGCGCGAGTGCGGAGCGGCGGGTTATTGCGACAGGACTGCCGTGTCCGTCGGTCATGCTGGTGTCCTCCTACGATAGGCCGATGGAAACACGCCACTAACAAGAAGCGGACTCTTACGCTGGAAGCGCGCCATTCCGATGGCGCTCTTCCTCGCGGCCACAGAACCCATGAGCGCCATCGGGGTGGCGCGCTTCCGGTGATGAGCTTGAAATGACTGAAGACATTAGGCCTGATCATGTCCCATTCTGGCGGCGCCAATCCTGACAGCCCCCATCCCGACAGCCAATGCGAGGTTTCCGATGACCGCTGCCACACCCTCCAGGCCCCGCACGCTCGGCACCAGCGGGATCGCCGTCGCGCCGATCGGCCTCGGTTGCATGTCCTTGTCCGGCGCCTACGGCAGGAGCGACGATGCGGAAGGGATCCGCGTCATCCATCATGCGATCGACCACGGCGTCACCTTCCTCGACAGCTCTGACATGTATGGCTGGGGTCACAACGAGACCCTGCTCGGCAAGGCGCTCTCCGGCGGCCGGCGCGACAAGGTCGTGCTGGCGACCAAGTTCGGCCAGACGCAGAAGCCCGGCGGCGCCAACGGCGTCGACGGCAGCCCGCCCTACGTCAAGGCGGCCTGCGAGGCCAGCCTGAAGCGGCTCGGCGTCGACGTGATCGATCTCTACTACCAGCACCGTGTCGATCCATCGGTGCCGATCGAGGACACGGTCGGCGCGATGGGCGAGCTGGTGAAGGCCGGCAAGGTGCGCGCGATCGGCCTCAGCGAGGCCAACCCGGAGACGATCAGCCGCGCCCACAAGATCCATCCGATCGCCGCCGTGCAGAGCGAGTACTCGCTGCTCTATCGGGTTCATGCCGAGGAGACGCTGGCGATGACGCGGGCGCTCGGCATCTCCTTCGTCGCCTATTCGCCGCTCGGCCGCAGCCTGCTGACCGGCGCGGTGCGGCAGGCCTCGGATATCCCCGAAGGCGACGGCCGCGGCCGCCATCCGCGCTTCGCCGCGGACAATCTCGCGCGCAACCTGGAGCAGGTCGCGGCCATCGAGGCGGTTGCCCGCGACAGGCAGTGCAAGCCGGGCCAGGTGGCGCTCGCCTGGTTGCTCGCGCAAGGGCCCGACATCGTGCCGATCCCGGGCACCAAGCGCAGCGATCGGGTCGACGAGAACATCGGCGCGCTCTCGGTCACCCTGACGGCGGACGACGTTGCACGTCTGTCGAAGGCCATCCCGCTCGGCGCCGCAGCCGGCTCGCGCTACCCCGAAGCGGCGATGAAGGCGGTGTATATCTGAGGCGAGCCGATCATGTTCTTCCGGACCAAAGGTCCCGCGCTGCGCTCGGGATGACATCTGTGGTGTGGCGACATCAACGCTGTCATCCCGAGCGCAGCGCGGGACCCTTGGTCCGGAAGACCTGAGAATTCGTCGTAATCATGACGCGTTCCCGCGGCAGAGGGCCGCTCGGTCGAACGGCCTGACAGGGTGGCCGGTCGGGTGTAAGCAGGCGGCGTTTCCGTTGCCGAGGGGACCCCGGACATGTCGGACGAGATCGTCTTCTATCACAATCCACGCTCGCGCTCGCAGATGGTGCACTGGATGCTCGAGGAGGCCGGTGCGCCGTATCGAATCATGCCGATCGATTTCGAGAAAGGCGAGCACAAGACACCGTCCTTCCTGGCGTTGAACCCGATGGGCAAGCTGCCGACCATCGTGCACCGCGATGTCGTGGTGACCGAGACGGCGGCGATCATCGCCTACATCGCCGACATGTTTCCCGCTGCCGGCTTGGCGCCGTCGCCAAGTGATGCGCTGCGGGGCGCGTATTACCGCTGGCTGTTCTTCGGCGCCGGTTGCATCGAGCCGGCGCTGCTCGACCGCATGATGAACAGGCCGGAGGTCGAGCGGAAGTCGGCGGTCGGCTGGGGCAGCTATGACGAGGTGGTGGCCACGCTCGAGAAGGCGCTCGCCAAGGGGCCGTGGCTGCTCGGCGACAGGTTCAGCGCCGCCAACGTCTATGTCGGCTCCGAGATCCGCTTCGCCATGATGTTCGGCGCGCCCGGCCTCAAGGGCAAGAAGGTGTTCGACGACTACCTTGCGCGCCTGTCCGCCCGCCCGGCGGCTCAGCGCACTTCAGGAGGCTGACGGACAGGCGATGGCCAACCCGGCCCCGAACCGGCGGTTGGCGACGATCCTGTTCGCCGACATCGATGGCTACAGCCGCATGATGCGTGCCGATGAGGAGCAGACGCTGCTCGACCTCAGGGCGCATCTTGCCGAGCTGGTCGGGCCGGTCGTCGAGCGCTTTCGCGGCCGCATCGTGAAGACCGTCGGCGACGGCGTGCTGGTGGAGTTCGCCAGCGCGGTCGAGGCGATGCGCTCGGCGGTCGAGCTGCAGCGCGGCATGAGCGAGCGCAATGCCGACCTGCCGGCCGAGCGGCGCCAGGCCTTCCGCATCGGCCTGCACCTCGGCGACGTCATCGTCTCGGACGAGGACGTGTTCGGCGACACCGTCAACGTGGCGGCGCGTTTGCACACGCTGGCAGAGCCCGGCTCCATCGTGCTGTCGGCGAGCGTCTACGAGCAGGTCCGCGACAAGCTCGCCTTGCCCTTCCGCTTCCAGGGTTCGCGCGCGCTCAAGAACATCGATCGCCCGGTGCCGATCTATGCGCTCGACGGCACGGCCTTGTCGGAGACCGTGCCGGCTGCGGCAGCCGTGTCGCCGCGACCGCGTCGCGTTGTCCTCGCCGTGTTCGCCGTCTTCGTTGCCGCCCTGGCGCTCGGCGGCACGATTGCGTACCTGGCCGGACGCAACACGCCGACCGACGAGGCGCTGGCGGCCGGCACGCGCACGATGGCCGAGCCGGGGCTTTCGGTCGCCGTCCTGGTGCTTGCCAACCAGAGCGGCGATGCCAACCAGGACTATTTCTCCGACGGCCTGACCGAGGACATCACGCACGCGCTCGGCCGCTTCAAGGACCTGACGGTGATCGCCTACAGCGCCGTGCTGCCGTTCCGGAACAAGGAACTGCCGCCGGCCGAGATCGGCAGGACGTTGAACGCGCGCTACCTCGTCAGCGGGACGGTGCGCCGGATGGGACAGCGCGTGCGGGTCACCGTCCAGCTGACCGACACGGCCAACAACACGCAGCTGTGGTCCGAGCAGTACGACGACGAGCTGAGCGACATCTTCGCCGTCCAGGAGCGCATCGCCCGCCGCGTCGCCGGCACGCTCGCCTCCAGCCTGCAGCAGATCGCCCTGCAGCACAGCCTGCGCAAGCCGACCGACAATCTCGACGCCTACGATCTGATGCTGCGCTCGCGCGCGCTCACCAACGAGGCCTCGCGCGCCGGCAATCGCATGGCGCGCGAGATGCTGGAGCGGGCGACCGTCATGGCGCCGGGCTACGCGGAAGCCTATGCCGAGCTGGCCGATGCCTATTTCCAGCGTGCTGCCTTCGGCTGGTCGGAGTTCGCGCAAGGCGACATCGAGACGGCCATTCGGCTGGCCCAGAAGGCGATCGACATCGACGCCGAATCGGTTCTCGCCCACAGCGTGCTGGCCCGTGCATACACGGCGATCTCGAAATACGATCTGGGGCTCGCGGAGTCGGAACGGGCGCTGCAGATCAATCCCAGCGACGCCGAGGTTCTGGTGGCGCGGGCGGCGGTTCTGCTGTGGACCGGCCGCCTCGACGAGTCGATCGCGGCGGCCGAGCAGGCGCTGCGCCTCAATGTCAATATCGGTCCCGAGGCCGCGCTCAATCTCGGCATCGCCTATCTGCTGAGCCGCCGTTATGCCGACGCCGTGCGGCTGCTCGAGGCGGCACGGGCGCGCCATCCGACCTATCCGCTGCTCGAGTTCCCTCTGGCCGCCGCCTACGCCGAGCTCGGCCGCACCGCCGATGCCAAGGACGCAGCCGACAGGGCTAAGCGCAAGAACCCTTACTTCGAGCTCTCGAGCTTCGGCTCGCGTTTCCAGGATCCTGCCCTGCAGCGGCGAATGGAAGACAGCCTGCGCAAGGCCGGCCTGAACTGAGCCACTACTGGCTCGGAGTTTCTTTCAGCCGCTTCCAGTTGTCGGTGGCTCGGCCTGCCGCCGCGGTATCGTCGCGGAATCGCGTCTGGCCGCCGGTGCCGGCGAAGACATAGAGATTGCCGTTGGAGATGATCCAGATCGTCGGATCGGCCTCGCGGCGCACGCCGCCCGCCATGTTCATGGCGCACGAACCGCCGAACTGCGGCGCGTACTTCTCGGGGTTGGCCTTGAACAGGTCGCGATGATGGGCGTTGGCGAAGCGATAAAGCACGCCGTCGTAGACGTACTGGTACTGGGCAACCCCGAGCGTCGGGGTGGACAGGGTGAAGTAGGCGACCGGGTCATAGCCCTTCAGGCCGACGCGCACCGGCGTTTGCGCCACGGCCTTGATCTGGGCCAGGGCGCCGAACGAGCCGAGTGCACCGCCGAGGATCGCGGCGCTCACCATCAACAACGCGGTACGACGTGTGGGCATGGAATACTCTCCAATGCAGCGCCGGCGACGGAGCGCGACGGCTACGGCCGGCAGCTCGCCACGTGCGCTCCAAATGGGGCGGGATGGCGGCGGCATGTAAACGCTGGTTCAAGCCCTGTCTGCCCCCAGGCGGCCCGGAATGATCGCTGTTCGGAATGGCGTCGACGGCGACTTTCCCAGGGGTTGATCTTCATGCTGGGACCGCGCCACTTCTGTGGCGCATTCTTTGTGGGGTTCGGGAGATGGAGCGTCACTGGAGTGGCGCGGTCCTAGCGATGAGTGGCAAGCTTCTTCGCCAATACAGGGGCAGGGAGGGGATTGTGATACGTCGCAGAGATGTCCTGAATGTGGGTCTCGCCGGTACCGCGTCGATGATTGCGCCAGCCGGCATGCCCGCCCGGGCACAGAGCTTTCCCAGCAAGCCCATTCGCTGGGTCATCCCGTTCCCCCCAGCCGGCAACTACGACGTCACGTCGCGGATCGTCGGTGAGGCGATGGGGCGTCGGCTGGGGCAGACCATCGTGGCCGACAACCGGCCTGGCGCCGGCGGCATCGTCGGCACCGAGGCTGCCGCCAATGCACCGGCCGACGGCTACACCGTGGTGATGGGCAGCTTCAGCGTGCAGTGGGTGGCGCCTTATCTCGCCGGCAAGCCGCCGATGGTGCCGCTGTTCGCGCCGATCAGTCTGCTGACCACCGTCCCTATGGTGATCGTCGCCAAGAGCGACGGCCGCTTTGCCGACATGAAGGCCGTGCTGGCGGAAGCCAGGTCCAAACCCGGCACGGTGAGCATCGGCCACGCCGGCAACGGGACGACCAACCACATCGCCATCCTGCGCCTGCAAGTGAACGACAAGGTTCAGTTCAACATCATCCCGTACAAGGGGTCGGGCCCGGGCCTCGCCGACCTGATGGCCGGCCAGACGGATCTCTACACCGACCAGCTCACGACATCGCTGCCGCACATCAAGGCCGGCAAGCTCAGGGCGCTGCTCGTGCTGAGCCCCGATCGCATCGGCCAGTTGCCGGACGTGCCGAGCCTCAAGGATATCGGCAGCCAACCGTTCGATGGCGGCACCACGGCCGGCCTGTTCGCCCGCGCCGAAACGCCGCCGCCGATCCTTGACATCCTGAACGGCGCGGTCGTCGCCGCGCTCAAGGACGAAACCGTGTCGCAGAAACTCGTCGAGCTCGGCGCCGTGGTCAGGCCGTCGAGCCGGCAGGAGTTCGCAGCCTACATGAAGGATCAGGAAGCAGGTGTTAGCGAACTTGTGAAATCGGGCTTGTTGAAGCCCGAATAGGCGGGTGGCATCGTCGAGACCATCATGATTCGCACAACCTTGGGCGTCGCGTTCGTTGCCTTCCTGCTGGTGGCGCTGACGGCGGGCTGTACCACGACCGGCAACACCGGCGGCTCCGGCGGACGCGGGGGCGGCTGGGAGAATTTCCGGGCCGCAACGCCGACAGCCGGCAAGGACGCATGAAGCGGGGCTGCCTGCGACGGGCGGCGGCGGTCGCCGTCACGCAGGTCGTGTCGTGTGCCGGCATCCCGCAGGACGACCGCTATCAGACCCACGATGGCGGGCGCAGCAACACGCGCGCCGAAGCGCCTTCCCAAGTGATGGAACCACCCGGGCCCATCTCGCTGAGCTGACGGAACAGGCTGTAGCGAGATCGCTACACGTCCTTCATGACCGCCCACAGGTCGGCCTTGCGCTCGAAGCCGATGCCCGGCGTGTCGGGCAGGGCGACGCGGCTGTCGACCACCGCGCAATCGTCGGCAAAGCCGCCGAACGGCGCGAAGACCTGCGGATATGATTCGTTGCCGCCGCACTGCAGGCCGACGGCGATGTTGAGCGCGAACTGGTGGCCGCCGTGCGGCACGCAGCGCCGCGGCGACCAGCCGTTGGCTTTCAGCATGTCGATCGTGCGCAGATACTCGACCAGCCCGTAGGACAGCGCCGGATCGTATTGCAGGATGTCACGATCCGGCCGCAGACCGCCGTGGCGGATCAGGTTGCGCGCGTCCTGCATGGAGAACAGGTTCTCGCCGGTGGCGAGCGGCGGCGCGTACTGCGTGGCGAGCGCCGCATGCGCGAGGTAGTCGAGCGGATCGAGCGGCTCCTCGTACCAGCGCAGGCCGAAGCCTGCGATCGCCTTGCCGAACGCGATGGCCGTCGGCAAATCGAACTTGCCGTTGACGTCGACCGCGAGGCGCTCGCCGGATCCGACGATCTGCAGCACCGCCTCGATGCGCGCCAGATCCTCGGCGAGCGGCACGCCGCCCACCTTCATCTTGACGCAGCTGTAGCCGAGATCGAGATAGTGCTTCATCTCGTCCTGCAAGCCGGCCAGGTCCTTGCCGGGATAGTAGTAGCCGCCGGCGGCATAAACCCACGCCGTGTCGTCGTGGTTGCCGCCGTTGTAGCGGTCGGCCAGCAGCTTCCACAGCGGCACGCGCCTGGCCTTGGCGACGGCATCCCATAGCGCCATGTCGAGCACGCCCACCGACACCGACCGCTCGCCGTGCCCGCCCGGCTTCTCGTTGGCCATCATCGCCGCCCAGCATCTGGCCGGGTCGAGCAGGCCGTCGCTGTCGAGCAGGGAGTCGGGCTTGGCCTGGGCGAGCCGCGGGATGAAGCGCTCGTTCAGCAGGCCGTGCTGGGCATAGCGGCCATTGGAATTGAAGCCGTAGCCCACGACCTTGCGGCCTTCGACGACGCGATCGGTCTCGATCGCGACCACGCTCGCCGTCATCTGGCTGAAGTCGATATAGGCGTTGGCGATGTTGGAGCGGATCGGCGAGACGATGTCGCGGATGGCCATGATGCGCATGGTAACTCCTTGGGGGCAACTCCTCGGGGGGAAAGTCCCTCAGGCCGTGGCGGTGTGCCGGCTCTGCCGCATCAGCAGCCAGGCGGCGATGACCGCGTTCAGCACGTTCCAGGCGATGCCGTTCAGGAAGGCGGCATGGTACGACCCGGTCACGTCGAACAGCACGCCGCCCATCCAGCCGCCCAGCGCCATGCCGACGATGGTCGAGGAGACCGTCAGGCCGACGCGGGTCGCGGCCTCGCGCGGCGGGAAGTACTCGCGGATGATGATGGCGTAGGACGGCACGATGCCGCCCTGGAACAGCCCGAACAGGATCGACGCCAGGTAGAGCAAGGTGAGGCCGTCGGCGAAGAGGTAGACGACCAGGGCGACGCACTGCAGGGTCGAGCCGACCAGCAGGGTCGTGACCCCGCCGACCCGGTCGGCGATCCAGCCCGTGGCGACGCGGCTCACGATGCCGAAGCCCAGCATCAGCGACAGCATCTCGGCGCCGCGGGCGACGCCGAAGCCCAGGTCGGCGCAATAGGCCACGATGTGGACTTGCGGCATCGACATGGCGACGCAGCAGGCGACCCCCGCCACGATCAGCAGAACCTGCAGCCCGGTGGGCGACAGGCCGAGCGCGTCGCGCGAATGCGTGGCCACCGCGGCGGCCCGTGCTTCCTCGTGATCGGGCGGCCGGCGCCGCAGGGTGAAGGCGAGGGGAATCATCGCCACCAGGCAGAACAGCGCCGCGGTGACGTAGCTGAAACGCCAGCCGTGATCCTGGATCAGCAGCTCGACGATGGGCGGCCAGATCGTGCCGGCAATGTAGTTGCCCGAGGCGGCGATGGCGACGGCGAGGCCGCGCCGCTTCTCGAACCAATGCGAGACGTCGGCGACGAGGGGCGCGAAGGTGGCGGCGGCGCTGAAGCCGATCAGCACCTGGGCGGCGGAGAACAGCATCAGCGACGAGGTCAGCGGCGCCAGGGCGAAGCCCGAGGCCAACCCGAAGGCGCTGACGACCGACGTCACGACGATGCCGCGACGATCGACCATGCGGCCGGCCACGACGCCGCCGGCGAAGAAGCCCAGCATGTTCATCGTATAGCCGAACGAGATGTCGGCACGGCTGACGCCGAGATCGGCCTGCACAGCCGGCAGGGCGACCGCGAGGAACCACATGCCGATGCCGCCGATCGTGCTCAGGGCGACGCTGGCGGCGAGACGCCGCCACGCATAACGCGAATCGATGTCGTGCACGGTAAGCCGAATGCCTGGGATGAGGTGCGTCAGCCGCCTGCCACGCCTTGCGTGTTGACGTAGAGGGCGTACAGCGAATGGCTGGCCGCCATGAACAGCCGATTGCGATAGCGGCCGCCGAAGCACAGGTTGGCGCAGCGTTCGGGCAGGTCGATATGGCCGATCGGCTTGCCCGAGGCGTTGAACACGCGCACGCCGTCGAGCTCGGCCGAGCCCATGCCCCAGCCGCACCACAGATTGCCGTGGATGTCGACCCGGAAGCCGTCGGGCGATCCGCCGGGCCCGGCGTCGATCAGGATGCTGCCCTTGCCGAGCCGGGTGCCGTCGGCGGTCACGTCATAGGACACGATGGTGCGATGCGGCTCGGCGCGCGAGCCGACGACATAGAGCTTCTTCTCGTCGGGCGAGAAGGCGAGGCCGTTGGGACCGGGCACGTCGTCGGCCACCATCGTCAGCTTGCCGGTGGCCGCGTCGAGGCGGTAGACGGCCGGCCTGTTCTCGCTCTCCGCCTTGTGGCCCTCGTAGTAGCCCAGGATGCCGAACATCGGATCGGTGAACCACACCGAGCCGTCCGACTTCACCACGACGTCGTTGGGCGAGTTGAGCGGCTTGCCCTCGTAGGAGTCGGCCAGCACGGTGATCGCGCCATCGTACTCGAAGCGCACGACACGGCGGGCATCGTGCTCGCAGGCGATCAGCCGGCCGCGGCGATCGCGCGTGTGACCATTGGCGTTGTTGGACGGCTTGCGGAAGACCGAGACGGCGCCCGTCTCCTCGTCCCAGCGCAGCACGCGGTTGTTCGGGATGTCGCTCCACAGCAGATAGCGCCCGTCGCCGAAATAGACCGGCCCCTCCGACCAGCGGCAGCCGGTGTACAGGCGCTCGACCGAGGCCAGCGGCAGGCGGTACTGCGCGAACGACGCGTCGAGCACGCGCACGGCAGGATCAGGATAACGCTCGTTGGGCTGCCACATCTCGGTTCCCTCGCCTTTGTCTTGCGGCGAGAGACTAGCGTCTTCGCCGCGCTGAGTCTCTCATGGTTGCTGGTCCGAGAGATGACGCGCCAAATCCATACTGTCATGCAGGATCCGAACAATCCCGATCCGATGCTCGTCGATGACACGAAACAGGACGACGTGACGGGCACGACGACGGATGCGTGAGACGTGGAGCGCATGAATACCACGGCCGATATCGAAGCGAGCTTTGGCTCCCGGCGTCGTCGGCCCCTCGGCCAGCAACTCGAGCGTCTCTGTCAGCGCGTTCTCGTAGGCGAGCGCTTGATCCTCGCCAAAGCGGGTTCTGGTCCAAAGCAAGATACCCTGGAAATCGACGGCCGCCGCATTGGATAGACGAATGCGCCAACGGGGCGTACCCGATGTCACTTGCGCCCGCGAGCGTTCCGTCTACCGAGCGCTGCGTCGCCTAGATTATTGAGGTGGCTCCTCAGCTCGTCGACCGAGGCGAATTCCTGGTAGCGGCCCGAGTCGAGATCCTCGATGCCTACGCGAGCCGCCTCTCGCAGAGCCTGAAGTCGGGCGTGATCTTCCCTCTCCCGGCTCTCTACGAGACGAAGCCCTTCACGCAGCACTTCACTGGCATTCTGATAGCGGCCCGAGTCGACGAGTTTTTCGATCAGTTCAGCCTGATGCTCCGTGAGGACGACGTTTCGGGTCGGCATGAGACGCCTCCAGCTTGCATTGGCATAATATGCCAATGCAAATGTGACATGCAAGCGGTTCAGTCGCCGTCGGCTCCATACAGCGTCTTCGCCTGGTCGGCGCTGACCAGGCCCAGCCGGACGTCGCGCGCGACCTGATCGCGGTCGCGTTCCTTCGGGTCGCCGAAGCCGCCGCCGCCCGGCATCTCGACGACCAGGCGTTCGCCGGCCGGGATGGTCTGGAAGCCTTTCGGCTTCAGCTCCTGGCCGGAGGCGAGCGACAGGCGGCCGTTGCCGCCCGGCTTGCCGCCGTCGCGGCCGCGGGCTGCGTACTTGACGCGCTCGAAGGTGGCGAAGATGCCGAACGGCGCGCCTTCGCGATGCTCGACCTCCATCACTTGGCCGAGTCCGCCGCGATGACGGCCGGCGCCGCCCGAATCGGTGCGGTACTCCTTCTTCCAGATGACGACCGGCGCGATGGTCTCGGTGATCTCGACGGGCACGTTGCGCACGCCCGACGGAAACGGCGTGGCCGACAGGCCGTCGAGGCCCGGCCGTGCGCCGGCGCCGCCGGAATGGAAGGTCGTCACCATGAACGGCCGGCTGTTGCCGATCGTGCCGGTCATGCCGTGGCCGGCGCCGAGCTTCAGGTTCCACAGGTTGCTGGTGCCTTCGGCCGGCACGCGGCCCGGGATCGCCTGGTGCAGGGCCGCGAAGCAGACGTCGGGCATCATGTGCCCGATCGTGCTGCGCGCGTTGACCGCGGCCGGCCACAGGGCATTGACGATGGTGTTCTCGGGCGCCGTCACGAGAATCGAATCGAGCGTGCCGGCGTTGTTGGGAATGTCGGGCGCCACCACGCACTTGATGCCGAAGGCGGTGTAGGCCTCGGTGTAGCACATCGGCGAGTTGATGCCGTAGATCGACGCGCCCGAGGTGCCGGCATAGTCGACCGAGATGCGGTCGGCATGGATGGTGACGGCGGCGTGCAGGTCGATCGGCGCATCGTAGCCGTCGATCCGCATATGGCCCTTCCAGGTGCCGCGCGGCAGCTTGCCGATCGCCGCCACCATGCCGGCGCGGCTCTTCTCGATGATGTGCTGGCCGAGCTCGTCGAGCGAAGCGATGCCGTGCTCGGTCATCATGTCGCTGAGGCGCTTCTCGCCGATGCCGTTGCAGCCGATCAGCGCGTGGATGTCGCCCTCGACCTGCACCGGCTCGCGCACGTTGGCGCGGATGATGCGCATCACGCTTTCGTCCATCCGCCCCTCGCGCATCAGCGGCAGCAGCGGCAGGAACAGACCCTCGTGGAAGACCTGGCGGCCGTCCGGCGACTGGCCGAGGCCGCCGATGTCGACGACATGCGTGGTGCAGGAGAACAGCGCCACCAGCTTGCCGTCGTGGAAGGCGGGCGAGGTGACGACGATGTCGTAGAGATGGCCGGTGCCTTTCCACGGATCGTTGGTCACGTAGACGTCGCCCGGCTTCATGGTCTCGACCGGGAACTCGCGGATGAAATGGATGACGCTGCGCGCCATCGAGTTGACGTGGCCCGGCGTGCCGGTGACGGCCTGCGCCAGCATGCGTCCGTCGAGGTCGAACACGCCGGCCGAGATGTCGCCGGCCTCGCGGGCGCTGGTCGAGAAGGCGGTGCGCACCAGGGCGCGCGCCTGCTCCTCGACGACCGAGAGCAGGCGGTTCCACATCACCTGAAGGCGGATGTCGGTGGGTGTGCTCATGTCGCATCCTCCAGCACGATCTGGCCCACGCCGTTGATGCGGGCCGTGAAGCCAAGTGGCACGACGGTGGTGGTGCCGTCCTCGACGATCAGGGCAGGGCCGTCGATCGCCATGCCCTGAAGCAGCGCCGCGCGCTCGTAGAGCGCTGCAGAATCGCGACGCCCCGAGGCTGGATCGAGAACATCGCGCCGACCGCTTGGCGCGGGCGCCGACACTGCCTTTGGCGAGGCTGCGGCCGAGGGCAGCGGCCGGTCGGTGGCGATCGACAGCGTCCAGGTCAGCGCCTCGACCTCGAGCTTGGGAATGGCGCGCCCGAACACACTTTCGTAGGTCGCCTCGAAGCGGCGATGCAGCTCGCGCGCCGCGTCCGCACCGAACGGCTGGTTGGGCAAGGCAACGGCGATCTCGTGACCCTGCCCGCGATAGCGCATGAAAGCCTGCCGTGTCTCCATCAGCGTCTCGCCCGGGGCCGCCGGCCGCACCACCTGCTCGGCCTCGGCGCGCATCGCGGCGAACAACTCGTTCAGCATTTTCGCGTCGAGCAGGTCGAGCCGGACATGACGCGTGCGCACCACCTCGTAGGCGATCGGCGCGCGCAGGAAGCCGAAAGCCGAGCCGACGCCGGCGCCGACCGGCACGACCACGCGCTTCATGCCGAGCTTGCGGGCAAGGCGCGCGGCATGCAGCGGCGCCGCGCCGCCGAACGCGATCAGGGTGCGGTCGGCGGTGTCCTTGCCGTTCTCGACGGCATGCACGCGGGCCGCGCTCGCCATGGTCTCGTCGACGATCTCGGCGACGCCCGCTGCGGCGCCTTCGGCATCCGTGCGCAGATGCTCGGCGATCGGCTTCAGCGCCGCCGCCGCCTTGTCGCGATGCAGCGGGATGGCGCCACCGGCGAAGCGCGTCGGATCGAGCCGGCCCAGCACCGTGTCGGCATCGGTGACCGTCGGCGACGTGCCGCCGCGACCGTAGCTCGCCGGGCCAGGCATGCTGCCGGCCGAGTCGGGGCCGACCTGGAGGCGACCCAGCGCATCGAGCCGCGCGATCGAGCCGCCGCCGGCGCCGATCTCGACCAGCTCGATGACAGGGATGCGTACCGGCAGGCCGCTGCCCTGCACGAAGCGATAGGCGCGCGCGACCTCGAACTGGCGCGAGCGCTGCAGGCTGAGGTCGTCGAGCAGCGTGAGCTTGGCGGTCGTCCCGCCCATGTCGAAGGCGACGGCCTTGGCGAGCGCGTTCTCCGCGGCGACGGTAAGCGCCAGGATGGCGCCGCCGGCCGGTCCAGACTCGACCAGGCGCACCGGATAGCGTCGCGCCGTCTCGACGGTGGTGATGCCGCCCGACGACATCATCAGCAGCAAAGGCCCGGCGACGCCTTCGTTCTTGAGATCGGACTCGAGCGCGCCGAGATAGCCCGCCATGCGCGGCAGGACGTAGGCGTTGGCGATGGTGGTCGACGTCCGCTCGTACTCGCGGATCTCGGGACAGACCTCGCAGGACAGCGAGATCGCGACACCAGGCAGCTCCTCGGCCAGGATCTCGCCCGTGCGACGTTCGTGCCCCTCGTTGGTGAAGCTGTGCAGGAAGCAGACCGCCACCGCCTCGACCTTGCGGGCGCGCAGCTCGCCGGCAACCGCGCGCACCGCCGTTTCGTCGAGCGTCATCAGGACCGCGCCATCGGCCGCCACGCGCTCGGGCACGCCGAAACGCAGGTCGCGCGGCACCAGCGGCTCGGGCCGCTCCATGTAGATGTCGTACTGCTCGAAACGATGCTCCCAGGCGATCTCCAGGGAATCGCGGAAGCCCGCCGTGGTCACCAGGGCGGTGAGCGCACCTTTGCGCTCGATCAGCGCGTTGGTGGCCAGCGTCGTGCCGTGCACCACCAGGCCGACGTCGGCCGCCTTGCATTTGGCCGCGGTCAGGATGGCGCGCACGCCGTCGAGCACGCCGCGTGCCGGGGCGTCCGTCGTGGTGAGCACCTTGACAGCATGGGTGCCCGTGGCTGTCTCGAGGACAACGTCGGTGAATGTGCCGCCGATATCGACGGCCAGGCGAGCCTGCATCACTTATCCTGTTGAACCAGGTACGAATGAAAGGTCCCTCGCTGCGCTCGGGATGACAGCATTGTTGTCATCCCGAGCGCAGCGAGGGACCTTTCCGTCCTTGACCGCATCACAGGCGGCGCCTCACAGCGCGACGCGCTTGAAGACCTCGACGAAGCGGTCGACATCCTCCTCGTCGTTGTAGACGTGCGGGCTGATGCGCAGCCGGCCGAGCCGCGGCGCGGCATAGACGTTCTCGGCGGCAAGCTTCTGCGGCAGGTCGTCGGACATGCCCTTGGGGAAGGCGAGGCAGAGCAGGTGCGGGGCGCGCAGCTTGCGGTCGAGCACGCGCACGCCCGAGTTGGCGAGCCCGTCGGCCAGCCGGTCGGTCAGCATCGACAGGCGCTCGACGATCGGGTCGTTGCCCCAGCCGGCCATCATCTCCATGCCGACCGCGGCCATCTCCAGGGTGATGAAGTGGTCGCGCTCGCCCATGTCGTAGCGCCGCGCGCCGTCGGCATAGGCGAGATCGCGGAAATAGACCTTGGCCTCGGCCGACACGCCCTTGCGCGCCGGCGCGGTCTGCTCGAGCGGCACGCCGTTCTGATGGCGCTTGGCGACGTACATGAAGGCGCGGCCATAGGGGCCGAGCACCCACTTGTAGGTCGGGAAGATCAGGAAATCGGGATCGAGCGTCCTGACGTCGATGCGGCGCACGCCGGCGTCGTGTGTCGCATCGATCAGCAGCGCCGCGCCCTGGGCCCTGGCGGCGGCGGCAAGCCGCGGCAGGTCGAGCGCTCCGCCGTCCGACCAATGGACCGAGGACACCGACACCAGGGCGAGCGGTGCGGCGCCGCGGCGCGCCATCGCCTCGAGCACGGCGGCGGTCCAATCACCATCCGCCGGCTGCGCCACCGGCTCGACCGTGAAGCCGCCTTCGGCGGCACGGCTCATCCATTCCAGCACCGGCGAGGTGTGATCGTTCTCCAGGACCAGCACGCGGCTGGCGCGCGGCACGTCGAGCACCTTGCCGGCCGTCGAGACGCCGTAGCCGACCGAGGGGATCAGCGCGATATCGACCGGCTCGGCGCCGATCAGGGCGGCTGCAGCCTTGCGCGCCCGCTCGTGCTGTTCGGCGATGAATTTGGCGTCGAGCTTCCACGGCTGGCCCTTGCGGCCGACACCGATGCGGCCGGCTTCCTGCACGGCAAGCGGCAGCGGGCTCCAGGCGGCGGCATTGAGGAAACAGACCTCGCGCGGAATATCGAACAGCGCGCGTTGGCTAGGCAGCATGGCGGGAACCTCGAGCGAAGATGACTGGCGAAGACGATGACTGGCGAATTAGTAGCATGGATGCCGCCGCCGGCTGCCCCAATTGCATAAGGGGCGTCATTACCTGCCATGCAATTGAGCGCGGGGTGGCGGGCGATCACCTTCGGTTCATCAAGCCCAAGGAGGGTTCAGATGAGCTATCAATCGCGCTATCGCATCGACGGCCGGCCGGATGCCTTCGTCACGCCGGCGTCGCCCCGTCTGACTGTTCGCCGGCGCGTCGCGGCATGCCTGAAACTTTGGCGCGAACGCATCGTTATCCGCCGTCACCTGGCGGCGATGGACGCGCGCAGCCTGCGTGATGCCGGCATATCGCCCGCAGCGGCGGCGTTCGAATCCGGCAAGTCGTTCTGGCAGCCGCTGGGACCCCTGCGCTGACGCGTCTCTTCGCTGGGATCGCGCCACTCCAGTGGCGCTCATGGGTTCGACAAGAAGAGCGCCACTGGGGTAGCGCGGTCCCGGCAATGAGTCGTTTCACCAGCTCTGTAGTTTCCTTGCTCAAGAAGGGCCTCCGTTGGCGCAGTCACTGGAACCATTTGCGACCCACAACGTTAACAAGCACGCGCGCCAAGCGCGGCCCCCTTCTTGCGGGAGCGTCTGGCTGCGCGAATCTCGTCACTGCGAGTGGGAACAGGATGACGCCGCCGGACCTCGATCGCACCACCGCCCTGTTCCTCGATCTCGACGGCACCTTGATCGAGATCGCGGCGACACCAGACGAGGTGGTGGTGCCACCCGGTCTGCCGGCGTTGCTGTCCGCTCTTCATGCGCAGTTGGACGGCGCCATGGCGATCGTGACCGGCCGGTCGCTTGCCATGACCGACAGTCTCTTGAAGCCGTTTGCCGCCGCTGCGGCCGGCGAGCACGGCGTCTCGTTGCGGCGCGATGACGGGACGCGCGAGGATTTCAGGTTCACGGCAACGATGCCGCGAAGCTGGCGCGAATCGCTGGCGGCTGCGGCGGAGCGATGGCCTGGTGTGCTGGTCGAGGCCAAGCCGCATGGCGTCGCCATCCACTACCGGCTGGTGCCGGATCGTGAGAAGGATGTCTGGCGGCTGGCGCGCGCGCTGGTCCCCGACGACCATCCGAAGTTCCGTCTCATTCCGGCGAGGAAGGCCGTCGAGATCGGGCCGCGCACGACATCGAAGGGCCGCGCCGTCGAGCGCTTGATGGCTCATGCGCCATTTCAGGGGCGCCGACCGATTTTTGTCGGCGACGATTTCACGGACGAGGCGGGGATGGAAGCGGCGAAAAGATTGGGCGGGGAGGGCTTGCGCGTGGCGGAAGTGTTCGGCGGGCAACCCTCGGCGGTGCGCGCCTGGCTGCAACGCGGCGTCGACCTCATGGGAGGCCGTGTCGCACCGGTTGGCGCGTCGTCGCCGGCGGTTGCGCCATGAGCAGCCTCGATCTTGGCGTCATTGGCAACTGTTCGATCGCCAGCCTGATCGACCGCAACGGCCGACATGTCTGGCATGGCCTGGGACGGCTCGATGGCGACCCGGTTTTCAACGCCCTGCTCGGCGGCAATGATCCGCAGGGTGGTTTCATGGATGTCGCCGTCGCCGGCGCCAAGGACAGCCGCCAGCGCTACCTGCGCAACACCGCCGTCCTCGAAACCACGATCGAGGGCTCGGCCGGATCGCTGCGGATCGTCGATTTCGCGCCACGCTTCCGACGGTTCGGCCGCATGTTCCGGCCACCCATGATGATCCGCCGCCTCGAGCCCGTGGAAGGGCGGCCGCGGCTGCGAATCAGGATCCGTCCGACCTTTGATTACGGGGCGCGCAAGGCGCAGCTCACCGCCGGCAGCAATCACGTCCGCTTCTTCAGCGACACCTCGGTGCTGCGGCTGACCACCGACGCGTCGGTCAACCACGTCCTGCATGAGACCGAGTTCTCGCTCGATCGGCCGATCACGCTGATCGTTGGTGCCGACGAGAGCTTGCCGGAAAGCCCCGATTCTGTGGCGCGCAACTTTCTCGCCGAAACCGAAGCGTATTGGCATACCTGGGTGCGTGATCTCAACGTGCCGTTCGACTGGCAGCAGGCGGTCATCCGCGCCGCCATCACCCTGAAGCTGTGCAGCTACGAGGACACCGGTGCGGTGCTGGCGGCCCTCACCACGTCGGTTCCCGAGGCGCCGGACACGCCGCGCACCTGGGACTATCGCTTCGCCTGGTTGCGCGATGCCTTCTTCACGGTGACCGCCCTCAACAGGCTGTCGGCCACACGCACCATGGAACAGTATGTGCGCTTCATTGTCGACATCGTCGAGGACGGCAGCGCGCGCGGCGAGGTCGATTCGATCCTGCCGCTGTTTCCGATCGCGCCCGGCGCCGACACCACCGAGCGGATCGTCGATTCGCTGCCCGGCTATCGCGGCAACGGCCCGGTGCGCATCGGCAACGCCGCCGTGGTGCAGCGCCAGAACGATACCTACGGCTCGATGGTCCTCACGGCGGCCCAGATGTTCTGGGACGAGCGTTTGCCGCGCCAAGGCGATCTCACGCTCTACCGGCAGCTGTGCGTGGTCGGGAACGAGGCGCACCGGGCGGCGTTGACTCCCGACGCCGGCCTTTGGGAGTATCGGGAGCGCGAGGAAGTGCATACGTTTTCCGCGGCCATGTGCTGGGCCGCCCAGCACAGGCTGGGACTGATCGCCAAGCGTGTGGGAATTGATTCCGAATCGCGCCAATGGCTGGCCCGCGCCGGCGTCCTGCGTCACGAGGTGCTGCAGCGCGGCACGACCGGGGAGGGCTGGCTGTCGGGTGTGCTCGATCGTGACATGCTCGATGCCTCGTCGCTCGTGCTGCCCGAGATCGGTCTGCTCGGATCGGACGATCCGCGCTTCCATGCGACCATCGATTGCGTATCGAAGCGCTTGATGAAGAACGGCTTTCTGATGCGCTATCGCGAGGCCGATGATTTCGGCACGCCGTCCAATGCCTTCCTGCTCTGTACGTTTTGGTACATCGATGCGCTGGTAAGCGTCGGGCGGCGGCAGGAGGCGCTCGAGCTCTTCAACAACCTCTTGGCCCGCCGCAACCATGTCGGGCTGCTGTCGGAGGACATCGATCCTCGCACTGGCGAGCTGTGGGGAAACTTTCCGCAGACCTACTCGCAGGTCGGGCTGATCCTGTCGGCCATGCGCCTGTCGCGCAGTTGGGAGGAGGGACTATGGCACGCCTCGTGATTGTCTCGAACCGGGTGCCCATCCCGAAGGCCCGGAGTGCCGCCGCGGGCGGCTTGGCGGTAGCCCTGCGCGATCTGATGATTCCCGGGTCGATGTGGTTCGGCTGGAGCGGTCGCTTGTCGAGCGATCCTGCGGCGCAGCCCGCAATGGTCGAGGCACGCGGCGTCACTTACGCCACGATCGACCTGACTGCCGAAGCGCATCGCGCCTTCTATGTCGGCTTTGCCAACGGCGCCCTGTGGCCTTTGCTGCACTTCCGTCTCGGCCTGATGCATTTCCGGCGCGAGGACTATGCAGGTTACCTCGCCGTGAATGCCACGTTCGCGTCGTCCCTGAGCCAGGTGCTGCAGGCAGACGACATGGTATGGGCGCACGATTATCATCTGCTGCCCTTCGGTCGCATCCTGCGCCGGCACGGCTTCACCGGTCCGATCGGCTTTTTCCTGCACGTCCCGTTCGTGCCCCCCTCGGTGCTCGAGGCCATCCCGGTCGCGCGCGAGCTGGTGGCCGATCTATGCGCCTACGACGTCGTCGGTTTCCAGACCGAGGAGCATGCACGCGACTTCCGCGACTGCGCCCAGCGACTGCTCGGCGCCACGGTCGACGGCGAATGGGTGCGCCTGAACGGCCGGCGCATGCGCGCCTTCGCCAACCCGATCGGCATCGACGCCGAGTCGTTCGCCCAGGAGGCCAAGCGGTCGGCCGGCGACAAGCTCGTCACGCGCGTGGCCAACAGCCTGGTCGGGCGCAGCCTCGCCATCGGTGTCGACCGCATGGACTATTCCAAGGGGTTGCCCAACCGGTTCGAGGCCTACGGAATCCTTCTCGAACGCCATCCCGAGCATCGCCGCAGGATTCACTTCCTGCAGATCTGCCCGCGCTCGCGCGAGGAAGTCGACGAGTACCGCAAGCTGCGCGCCGAGCTCGACCGGCTGACTGGGCGGGTCAATGGCCGCTTCTCCGATTTCGACTGGACGCCGCTGCGCTACTCGACGCGTCCGGCGCCCCGCTCGACCCTGGCGGGCCTCTACCGGATCGGCCGCATCGGCGTGGTGACGCCGTTGCGCGACGGCATGAATCTCGTCGCCAAGGAGTTCATCGCGGCCCAGCCGGAAGAGGATCCCGGCGTGCTGGTGCTGTCGCGCTTCGCCGGCGCGGCGCACGAGCTCACCGAGGCGCTGATCGTCAATCCGTTCGACGGCGATGCGATCGCCGACGCCATGCACGTGGCGCTCACCATGTCGCTCGACGAGCGCCGCGCCCGCCACGCCGCGCTCAACGCCAAGGTCCGCCGCACCACCGCCGAGCAGTTCTGCCGGCGCTTCATCGACGCCCTGGTGTCACCGCTGCCGACCCTGCAGGCGGCGTGATCGGCCTGAACCTCCTCTTTCCAGCCGCGCCAGGAAGGCGCCTCGCGTGGCGTAGGACTCTCTTCTCATGTTCCTCCCTAGCGAAGCTGGGGAGGTGTCTCGGTAATCCGAGACGGAGGGGTCATGGGTCACGTGAGGGGGCCTATGACCCCTCCGTCCGCGATTACGCGGACACCTCCCCAGCGAAGCTGGGGAGGAGCATGAGAAGAGCGTCACGTCGGCTGAGACGGCGCCAGCGAGAGGTTTGCGCTCCTACTCCCAGAGCTTCAACTCGTCCTCGGGCAACGGCTCGAAGAACTCGGGACCTATCGATACCTTACCCTTCAGACATCCGAACTTCCGCTCGGGCTTCGGCTGAATGGGACGATCCTGACGACCGGCTTCCTGCCGCGGGTGAGCACGATCTCCTCGCCTGCTTCGGCGCGGGCGATGAGCTTGGCGAGATTCGTTTTCGCCGCGTGGATCGAATAGGTCGCCATTGTCGCAAAGCCTGTCCTGGTTGACTCAAGCCCAGCGCGCCGGCGAGCTGCCCAGCGGCTCCGGCGGCCGGGTGTAGAAGGGTTGCGTGTCGCTGAGCTGCACCACGGGCTTGAGATGGCGCAGCCTGCCGAATGGGCCGTCGCTTTCCATCAGGTAGCGCGCGAGCTCGGGCTCGCTCAGCTCGGCGAGGCCGTCGCCGGCCTCGACGGTGCCGAGGCTCGCCAGCCAATGCGCGACCTGGACCAGCGACACGCGCACCAGCCACGAGCCGCCCTGCTCGATCCGGCGCGCCAGCCCGATCATGGCGCCGAGCGCGCCGAGGTAGCCTGCGATGTAGTCGAGCGCCTGCACCGGCAGGTTGCGCGGCTTGGCGAGCGTGCCTTGGGTTGCCGACAGGCCGGTGACGTTCTGCACGATCGAATCGAAGCCGCGCCGGTCGGCCCACGGTCCGGCGTGGCCGTAGGCGCAGATGCTGACGCAGACGATGCCTGGACGGAGCTCGGCCACGCGCTCGGGTGAGAAGCCGCGCGCCGCGAGCGTGCCCGGGCGATAGCCCTGGGTGAAGACATCGGCCTCGCGCAGCAGCGCGGTCATCGTCTCGACACCGGCGGGCTCGCGAAGGTCGATCCAGGTGCAGCGCTTGCCGTGGCCGGTGTCCATCAGGATCTCGGTCTGGTAGGGCAGGTGCGGCGCCGCGACATGCAGGACGTCGGCGCCGTTCTCCGCCAGCACCCGGCCGCTGGTCGGGCCGGCCAGCACACGTGTGAGGTCGAAGGCGCGCACGCCGCTCAGCGGCCGGTCGCCCTTCGGCAAGGGCCGTTGCGGTGCCTCGCCGATCTTGACGATGTCGATCAGCGGCAAGCCGGCGACGGCGATGCCGTGCGGATGGGCGTTCCATTCGTCGCGGCTGCGCACCAGCCCGCCCACGCAGTTGCCGTCGGCGATCGCCGCCTCGATGGCGAGGCCGTCCCACAGGGCGACCGCGGCGGCCAGCGCCTCGCGCGTTTCCGCGCCGGCGCCGGCGATGCGCAGCGCACCCGCACGATGGTGCGGATGGTTGGTGTGCAGGAACATCACCCTGTTGTCGCGCGTCGGGTAGTGGCCGGCGAGGGGATCCCACGAGACCGGCTTCTCGCCGTTCTGCAGCACGTAGGTGTTGGAGCGCAGCGAGGCCGCGGCGGCGTGGCGGTCGATGGTCACGGCCTGCGGCTTGCCGGTCCTGAGGCGCCACAGGTCCGAGATCGCCAGCCCGACGGCGCCCAGCGCCGCGGAGCCCGCTTCGGCGATACGCCACGGCGTGACGAACACCGGATCGCCGCCGCCGGTGAAACTGAGCGAATCGTCAGCGCGCCGATCGCGGCCGAGCTGACCGAGAATGGCGTAGGCGAGGGCGCCGGTCATTTGCCGGTCATGATGTCGGAGAGCTGCGCCATCAGCGCCTCGGGGCAGGTGATGTGCGGATTGTGGCTGCAATCCATCTCGTGATACGTCCAGCCCGCCTCGCTCCTGGCCCGTTCGCCGAACTGGCGGAACACGTCGCCCGGCCCGTTGCGTTTGGCGTAGATGTAATGGCGCGGCGGCGGCGCGGCCTTGGACTCCAGCCGCAGCTTCTGCTCGAAGGTCTTGATCGGCTGCGGCCGCCGACGCGGGCTTGCCCAGGCGACATCCGCGGGCGCGGTGTCGGGTGGCATGGGATTGATCGGCAGCTTCCAGCCGTTGCCGCAGGTCGGCGAGAAAAACTCGTGCCCGGCGGCACCGATCAGCGGTCGCATCTTCTTCCACGCCCATGCCGCCGACCAGGCGCCATGCGCCAGAACGATCGCTGCCATCTCTTCGTACCTCCCTGCTGGAAAACTCGATTTGCCGGTGCTATTACGAATTAGTCTCAATGATTGCCAAATCCACCTTAGCATTGGGCGACGCGCGCGTGGGGTTTCGCGGCCGGATTCAGGCGCTTGCCGTCGATGACTCGCCGACCGGCCTGCCCGGGCACGAGCTTGAGCGCCGCCTGATCGAGCTGGGCTTCGTCGAGGGCGCCGACGTCGAGCTGCTGCATCAAGGCGCATTCTGCGGCGATCCCATCGCCGTGCGGGTCGCCCATACGACGATCGCGCTGCGCCGGCGCGAAGCCATGGCCGTCCTGGTGAGTGCGGAGCCGCCCGCGTGAACGTTGCGACAAATGTCGCGCCAGTGGTCGCCCTGGTCGGCAATCCCAATTGCGGCAAGACCGCCCTGTTCAACGCCCTGACGGGCAGTCGCCAGAAGGTCGCGAACTATCCCGGCGTCACGGTCGAGAAGAAGACGGGCCGGCTGGTCACGCCAGGCGGCCATGCCATCCAGGTCGTCGACCTGCCCGGCACCTATTCCCTGCGCGCCCGCTCGCCGGACGAGGAGATCACGCGCGACGTCGTGCTCGGCCGCCACGCCAGCGAGGCGGCGCCGGACCTGATCGTCTGCGTCGGCGATGCCTCCAACCTGCGGCTCGCCCTGCGGCTCGCCCTCGAGCTGAAGCGGGTCGGGCGGCCGGTCGTGCTGGCGCTCAACATGATGGACATCGCCCGCAAGCGCGGCATCGAGATCGATGCGACCCGACTGGCGTGCGAGCTCGGTGTCCCGGTCGTTCAGTCGATCGCCGTGCGCCGCGGCGGGACCGAGGCGCTGCTGGGCGAGATCGACCGCCTGCTGCAGGCGCTGCCGGCGCCCGGCGCCGCCGACTGGCATGCGCCCGACGCCGGCGAGCTGCGGGTCAGCCAGCGCGAGGCCGATCGCATCCTGCATGCCGCGGTCAAGAGCTCGGGCGAGCGCCATCGCGGCACGGCGCGGGCCGATGCCGTGCTGCTGCACCCGGTGGCCGGCCTGGTCGTGCTGATCGCCATCCTGTTCGTCATGTTCCAGGCGGTGTTCGCCTGGGCGCGGCCGTTGATGGAGGCGATCCAGGCGGGTTTCGGCTGGCTCGGGGCGCTGGTCGAGGCGGGCCCGTTGCCCGAGCTGCTCAAGAGCTTCCTCAAGGACGGGTTGATCTCCGGCGTCGGCAGCGTCATCGTCTTCCTGCCGCAGATCGTCATCCTGTTCTTCTTCATCCTCGTGCTCGAGGATGTCGGCTACATGGCGCGCGCCGCCTTCCTGATGGATCGGATCATGGGCGGCGCCGGCCTGCACGGGCGCGCCTTCATCCCGCTGCTGTCTTCCTTTGCCTGCGCCATCCCGGGCATCATGGCGACGCGCGTGATCGACGACCGGCGCGATCGGCTCACCACCATCCTGGTGGCGCCGCTGATGACCTGCTCGGCGCGCATTCCGGTCTACACCCTGATCATCGGCGCCTTCATTCCCGACCGCGACGTGTGGGGCGTCGTTGGCCTTCAGGGCCTGGTGATGTTCGGCCTCTACGCCACCGGCATCGTCGGCGCGCTCGCCGTCTCCTTCGTGCTGAAGCGCCTGATCTGGCGCGGCGCACCGGGCGAACCGTTCATGCTCGAGATGCCGGACTACAAGATCCCGCAGGCCAAGAGCCTGGCGATCGGTCTGTGGACACGGGCGACGATCTTCCTCAAGCGGGCGGGCACGACCATCCTGTCGATGATGGTCCTGATCTGGCTGCTGGCGAGCTTCCCGCAGCCGCCGGAGGGCGCGACCGAACCCGCCATCAGCTACAGCCTGGCCGCCATGATCGGCTCGCTGATCCAGCCGCTGACCGCGCCGTTGGGCTTCAACTGGCAGATCAACGTGGCGCTGATCCCCGGCATGGCGGCGCGCGAGGTCGCGGTCGGCGCGCTCGGCACCATCTACGCCATCGGCGGGGCTGAGGACGCGGCTGACAAGATCGGCCAGGCGATCGCCGGGCAGTGGAGTCTCGCCACGGCGCTGGCGATGCTCGCCTGGTATGTCTTCGCGCCGCAGTGCGCCTCCACCCTGGCCGTCATCCGCCGCGAGACCGGCAGCTGGAAATGGATGTGGGTGACCTTCTTCTACATGCTGGGGCTCGCCTACGTGGCGGCGCTCCTGACCAACCAGATTGCTCGCGCCCTGGGCGCGGGCTGACTCGTCGTCATCGGGCCAGCCGCCGCCAGCCCTCCCATCAGTCAGGCAGGTCGCGATGCCCGCAATTCCCAAGCCACAGCGGCGGACGGTTCGTTATTGGCTGCAGCAGATCCATCTCTGGGTCGGCCTGATCCTGCTGCTGCCGCTGGTGATGATGGGCATCACCGGCGCGGTGCTGGTCTATGCCCACGACATCGAGCACCTGCTGGGCCAGGGCGAGCCGCATGCGACGACGCGCGGTGATTGGCGGTCGCCGGTCGAGCTGATCGAGGCGGCGCGGGCGGCGAACCGCGAGGCGGGGCGCATCCCCATCGCCGTGCGCTGGCCGAGCGAGGTCGGTGAACCCGCCGCCGTCCGCCTGTCGCGGCCCGGCATGGCCGGCGAGCGCCCGCAGTTCCGGGGCGGCGATCGCCCGCCGCAAGGCCAGGAGGGAAGGGGCCAGCAGGGAGGCAGTCAACAAGCCGCTGGCCCGCAAGGCGGTGGCCAGCAGGGTGGGGCGGCGCAGGGGCGGGTGCCGGTGCAGAGCCCGTTCGCCGGCAGCCTGCAGATCCTGGTCGACCCGGTGTCGCTGCAAATCCTCGAGACGCAGCAGGCGATGACCGGCTGGGTGCGCTTCTTCCACGACCTGCACGGCCATCTGTTCATCGCCGGCGGACTGGGCCGCGAGCTGGTGGGTTGGCTCGGCGTGGCGCTGCTGTTCCTGGGCTGCTCCGGCCTCTACCTGTGGTGGCCGCGGCCCGGGCAATGGAAGGCGGCCTTCATGGTCCGCCGCAAGGCCAGGGGCGTGCGCCTCAATCGGGAGCTGCACGGCGCGGTCGGCATCTGGAGCCTGGTGCTGTTCATGCTGGTGAACTTCACCGGCGTCTATCTCGCCTTTCCGCAGCAGATCTCGGCGGCAGTCGGCGCCGTCTGGCCGGGCCGCGACATGCGCGCGGCGATGTTTCAGGCGCGCGTCGAGCCGATTCGCGGCGCCACCCCGATCGGGCTCGGCGAAGCGCTGGCGCTTGCCCAGGAGCGCGTGCCCGATGCCCGCTTCCTCAATGCCTTCCTGGCGACGCGTCCCGACCAGGCCATCCGCATCGGCCTGATCCGGCCCGGCCACGAGGCGGGTGCGCCGATCATCACCGTGATCGTCGATCCGTGGCGCAAATCGGTGGTCGACGTGTTCGATCCGCGCACCCTGTCGACCGGCGAGAGCATCATCGCCTGGCAGCGTGCGCTGCATTACGGCGTGGGCCTGGGTGGGATCTACAAGTTCCTGGTCTTCGTCTCCGGTGTCATCATCCCGATCTTCGCGGTGACCGGCTTCCTGATGTGGTGGCTGAAGCGGCGCAACCGGCGGGCCGGCGAGCGCACCCGGCGCGCGCTGCAGCAGGCGGCCGGCCAGGCGGCCGAGTAGCCGCCTACCTTGGCGCCCAACTACTTCGCCGCCCGTCTACTTCGTAGCCAAGTCGAACAGGATGATGGCGCGCCGCGGCTCGGTTGGCAGGGATCGCCAGGCCGCGGGATCGACCGGCCGGCCATGCGCCATCACCCAGCGCTCGAACTCGCTCTGCCGCCGCGTGCTGCCCAGCACCGCGTAGCGCACCTCGCCGCGCTCGACGAGCTTGGCGAAGGCATCGACGCCCATCACCGGGTCGGTGCCGAAGAAACCGCCGAACGCCATGGCCGGCTGGCCGGTTCGCACGATCACCGGCGCGGCGAGCAGCGCGTTGGGCGCGGCGAGCAGGAAGCGCGCCTTGCCGCGATTGTCCTGCAGGAAGGCCGCCAGCTTGGGATCGTCGGTCAGGGCGCGCCAGTCGCGCGACAGGATGGGGCCGCGGCCGTCGTCCCGGCCGAGCCAGCGCACCAGGCTGGCCGACGGCAGGGTGAGATTGCCCGGCGCGAACAGCACGCTGAGCGTCCACGCCGTCGGCAGCACCAGCAGCAGGAGCGCGCCGATCAGGGCCGGCGGTCGCTTGTCCCGCCACAGCGTCGCGCCGCCGACAAGCAGGGCGAGCCCGGGTGCGGCCAGCCACGAGGAGTCCCAGCCCACGGCCGACCCGGCGACGTAGCCTTGCCAAAGCGCTGTCACGGCGAGGCCGATGGCGAGATGCCGCGGGCCGCGGCGCCACAGCTCGAACCCGCCGATGCCCGCGAGCGCGGCCAGTGGAGGCGCCAGCGTCGACAGGTAATAGGCGTGGAAGATGCCGCCGGCAGCGCTGTACACCACGCCATAGGCGAGCGCCCACAATGCCCACAGGGCGATCGCTGGCCGCCGGCGGCGCCAGCCAAGCACGACGCCGATGATGGCCAGCGGCAGCATCCAGGCGAATTGCGGCGCCAAGGTCGGCTGAGCGAGCCGCAAGGGGCCGACCGGCACGTTGTCGTAGGCCGCGAAGCGCGGCGCCGGCGGCGCGGCCGTGCCCGCCGTCGCCGGCCGCTCGGGGCGCACGAAGCGCTCCAGCGCATTGTGCATCACGATCAGCTCGAGCATCGAATTGTCACGGCTGCTGCCGGCATAGGGCCGGTGGTCCCTGGGCGTGAGATCGAAGGCGGCAGCCCACGAGAGCGACACGGCGATCAGCACGGCCGCGCCGGCGGCCATCCATCCGAAGCGCCGCCGCCAATCGAGCTCGGTCGAGAGCAGCCACGCCGCCAGCAGCGCCGGCCCGCACACCAGCGCGGCCATCATCTTGACGTTGAAGGCGATGCCGAGCAGCGCCATCGAGGCGGCGAGCGCCAGGCCGCGGCCGCGCAGGGCGAGGACGGCGGCGAGCAGCAGGAACAGCACCAGCCAGGAATCGGTGTTGTTGGACCGGTCGACGGCGACGGCGATCGGCGACAGCGCCAGCAGCAGCGCGGCGACGAGGCCGGCCGGCACGCCGAAGGAGCGCCGCACCAGGCGGTGGAGGAGCCATACCGAGAAGATACCGGCCAACGCCTGCGGCAGATGGATCGTCCAGCCGCTGTAGCCCAGCAGGGCGGCAAAAACCGTCTGGATCCAGAAGGCGACCGGCGGCTTGTCGAGCGAGATGAAGCCCGCGGGATCGAAGGCGTTGTAGAAGAGGAGCCCGGCGTCCTGCAGCATGCTGCGCACGCCGGCGGCGTAGTAGGCGGTGCCGAAGCCGTTGTCGCCGAGCCGCCACAGCCGCAGCGCGGCGGCGATCAGCAGGACGACGATCAGCGCCACGCCTTCCCGCCTGAACCAGTCGCGCCAACCTCGCCTGCCCACGATGGCCAATCGCCAGTCTCCCCAAGGGCCCTTACGCAGGACGAAAGTCGTTCATCCCACGGGTTCTAGCAGCCAAGGCTCGGCGGAGACCTGTGATTATCTTCAGGGCCAGTTCGGCAAGGGACCGCGGAACACGAAGAAGGCGCCGGCGCAGATCAGGGCGAAGCCGACCGCATGATTGAGGTTTATGCGCTCACCGAGATAAAGCACCGAGAAGGCCGCGAACACGGTGAGGGTGATCACCTCCTGCATGGTCTTGAGCTCGGCCGCCGAATAGACCGCGTGGCCCCAGCGATTGGCCGGCACGGCGAAGCAATACTCGACAAAGGCGATGCCCCAGCTCGCCACCACCACCAGCCACAGCGGCCGATCGGTGAACTTGAGATGCCCGTACCAGGCGAACGTCATGAAGACGTTGGAGATCAGCAGCAGGATGATCGGCGCGACGGCGGGAGGGAGCCAGGTCATCCTTCGGGTTACTCCGCCTTGATGCCGAGCTTCTTGACCAGCGGCACCACGGTGCGCTCTTCCTGATCGAGCATGGCAGCGAGTGCCTGCGGCGTGCTCCAGGAAGTCTCGGCTGTGAGGTCGGCAAAGCGCTGGACGACCGCAGGATCGGTGAGCACCGTCTTCATGGCGGCATTGAGCTTGGCCAGCACGTCAGGCGGCATCTTCGCCGGACCGAACAGGCCCGTGTAAGTGGCGAAGGTGAAATTCTCCAGTCCCTTGACCCCGGCCTCCTTCATGGTCGGCACGTCGGGCAGTTGCGGCACGCGCTTGTCCGACGACACGGCGATGGCGCGCAGCTTGCCGGCCTTGATATGGCCGATCGCGGCATTGAGCTGGTCGACCTGCGCCGGCACCTGACCCGCGATGACGTCGATCGTCGCGGCGCCGCTGCCCTTGTAATGGATCAGCGTGTACTTGGCGCCGGTCGCCTCGCCGAGCAGCTCGAGGACGAGATGATTCGTCGTGCCGACGCCCGAGTCGGCGACGCTGAACTTGCCGTCGCCGCCGAGCGCGATGAAATCGGCCAAGGTCTTGATCGGCGAGCTCGGCGGAACGACGATGACGGCAGGCACCGACTGAAGATGGCTGATCGGCTGGAACGCGGTCTTCCAGTCGTACGGCGCGTTGCCATAGATCACCGGCACCACGACCAGCGAGTTCGCCGCGACCAGCAGCGAATAGCCGTCGGGGGCCGAGCGGGCGACCACATCGCCGCCGATCATGCCGCTGGCGCCGGCCTTGTTCTCGACCAGCACGGTGACACCCAGCACATCCTTCAGCTTGTCGGCGATGATGCGCGCCGTGACGTCGATGTTCCCGCCCGGCGCATAGGGCGCCATGATGCGGATCGGCTTGTCGGGATATTCGGCCATCGCGGGTTCGATGCCGACAAGCAGGGCGGTGGCGCACACGAGCGCCGAAAGCAAACGCATGAATTTCCTCCGTGAACCCGCGGCAGCCTAGAGCACATTCCCGCCGGCTGGAACCAGCCGGAGGGAATGTGACTGGTGAATCCGGCTTCCGCCGTGCGCGAATTGACTGCCGCCCTGGCCATGGAGACCGTGAGGCACCAAGGCATCAATTCACGAGATCGGTCCATCGAGGAATGCTGTCATCCCGAGCACCGCGAGGGACCTTGAGGGCCTGCGACAGAATAAGTGCTTCATTTCACGAGATGACTTCGGCCACCTGGTCGATGGGCACGGCCGGTCGCCGCAGGCCGAGCAGGCGGCGGCATTCGCGCTCGACGATGCAAAACAGCCAGCTGGCGAATGCCGCGATCACGCGCAGCGTGCCGATCGGGCGATGGAGCTGCTACAGCGCGGCCTGGGCTGCGTCCTCGGCATCCTCCGTCGTGGCGCAGGTGCGGCGCGCGAAGCGCATCAGTCGGGCTGCGAGACGGCGAGCAGCCCGATGCCGCGCGCGGCGCGAACGGCGCGTTCCCAGCCGGGGATGTTGCGTTTGAACGACATGAACGAAGCCTCCTTGGTATTGGCGACGTTCATGAGAGGCGCCTCGGGTGGAGAAAGGTTCGCCGCGTCAGAAATTTTTCGGCCGATGCTGCGCCCACGGGCGCGCCCGTTCGAGCAATCCGCCGAGCCGCAGCACGTCGGTTTCCGCGCCCCAGCGGCCGACGATCTGCACCGAGGTTGGCAGGCCGTCGGTTCCGAAGCCCGACGGGACGGCAAGAGCCGGATGGCCGGTCAGGTTGAACGGGTACTGGTAGGAGGTCCAGCCTTGCCGCGTGATGCCGCATTTCTCGCCGTCTACCACCACCTCGTCGTTGGCGGCATCGTGCGTGACGTCGAGCGCGGTGCGTGAGTTGGTCGGCATCGCCAGGAAGTCGAAGCGCTCGAGCAGGGCCTGGATGGCGCGGAACAGGCCGGTGCGGGCGAACTGGGCGTTGCGGAAATCGGCCAGGCTGAATTTGCCGCCGCGCTCCATGAAGGCGAGCGTCACCGGGTCCATCTGGTTCTGCCACTTCGGCAGGTATTGCGCGCAGAACACCGCGAAGTTGGCCTGGTAGAGCACGCGGCCTTCGAGCTCGATCCAGTCGACGCGATCGGTGACCTCCTCGATGTCGGCGCCCATTGCCTGCCAGGCGTCGAGCGCCTGGCGCGTGTTGGCGCGCACGTCGGCGGCGACCCGCGGGTTGGCGGTGCGCTCGACGTAGCCGATCCGGATGGCCGACAGATCCTCAGCCGTCAGCGCCGGCGAGAGCTGGCGCCTGTCCTCGCCGCCCTGGCTCCAGGGATCCTTGCCGCTCGGCCCGGTCAGCACGGCGTGCATGATCGCGGCATCGGTGACGGTGCGTGTGAGCGGCCCGGCATAGACGTTGTTGCCGAAGGCATCGCGTGTCGTATCGGCCGGCACCGCGCCGAGCGTCGCCTTCAGCCCGACCAGGCCGCTGCATGAGGCCGGGCCGCGGATCGAGCCGGCGCCGTCGGTGCCGAGCGCGATCGGACCCAGGCCGGCGGCGACCGCCGCCGCACCGCCGCCGCTCGAGCCGCCGGGCGTGCGCCCCAGGTTCCAGGGATTGCGCGTCACGCCGAAGGAGGGGCCGTCGGTCAGGCCCTTGACGCCGAACTCCGGCGTCGTCGACTTGCCGATGACGATGGCGCCGGCGGCGCGCAGGCGCTGCACCAGCACGTCGTCGGCCTTGGCGACATTGTCCTCGAAGATCGCCGAGCCGTGCCTCGTATGGGCGCCGGCGACGTCGATCAGGTCCTTCACGCTTACCGGCACGCCGTGCAGCGGCCCCAGCTGGTCGCCGCGCATCACCGCTTCCTCGGCCTTGCGTGCGTCGCGCCGTGCCGCGTCAGACAGCACCTGGCGAAAGCAGTTGAGCTTGGGCTGCGCACGCTCGATCGCCGACAGGACGGCATCGACATAGTCGACGGGCGACAGCTTGCGTGCGCGGATGAGGGCGGCGGCTCTGGTCGCGGGCATGAACAGCAGATCGGCATCGGACATCGGGCACGGCACTCCGGTACGGGCAGGCCGCCGTTAGAGCAGACTGGCCGGACAATGGGAATGTTCTCATCCCCCTCCCCAAGCTACGCTTGGGGAGGTGTCCGCGTCATCGCGGACGGAGGGGTCATGAGCATCGTGACTGTGGCTCATGACCCCTCCGTCGCCTAGGCATTTTGGCCGCAGAGCGGCCAAAAGCCCTTAGACGGCGACACCTCCCCAGCGAAGACGCTGGGGAGGGGGGCGTGCACTGCTCGACACCAGTCTGCCTCTGGGTTACGCCGCGGTTGGATGTTTTCAGTTCCCGTTCTGGTGGCTCTGGCGGCCGTGGCCGTCGTGACATCGTTCATTTCCGGCATCTTCGGCATGGCAGGCGGCATGCTGCTGATCGGCTTTCTGCTGGCGCTGCTGCCGGTGCCGGTCGCCATGGTGTTCCATGGCGTCATCCAGATCGCCGCCAACGCCTGGCGGGCGTGGCTGTGGCGGCATCACGTCAATTGGCGCGTGGTGCTCAATTTCGGCCTGGGGTCGGGCGCTTCGCTGCTGGCCTTCTCGTCGCTCGATTTCGTGCCCGACAAGGCGATGGTGCTGATGGTGCTCGGCTTGACGCCGTTCGTGGCGCTGTCGGTGCCGCAGCGCATCGCACCCAACATCGAGCGGGGCGGCCAGGCCTTCCTGGCCGGCGCGATCGGCGGCGCCATGCAGCTGGTGTCTGGGGTGACCGGCCCGGTCCTCGATATCTTCTACGTCCGCACCGGCATGACGCGGCAGGTCAACATTTCGACCAAGGCGGCGGCCCAGGTGCTGGGGCATCTCACCAAGGTCACCTATTTCGCCGGCCTGATCGACAATCCGGCCGGCCGCGACGCGGCGCAATGGCTGGTGATGGGCTACGCCGCGGTGTTCGCCATCCTCGGAACGACCTTGTCGCGCCGCTTCCTCGACCGTATGTCCGACAAGCAATTCTATCGCTGGACCCGGCGCGTGATCCTGGTGATCGGCACGGTCTATATCGTGCAGGCCGTTTGGATGATGGTGACGCGATGACGAATGTGAAGGCGGAAGTCAGGGCTCTGCTCGATCGCCTGCCTGACGATTGCACCTATGCCGACGTGCAGCGCGGCATCGCCGTGCTGATGTGGCCGAAGCCCGACGCCCCGGTGTCGCAGGACGAGGTCAAGCGCCGACTGCGGGAATGGTTGAACACGGGGCTGAACGGAGAGAACGACAAATGAAGGACAGGGTTTCGATCGATTTCGCCGACGGCGTCGCCGACGTCCGGCTGATCCGCGCCGACAAGATGAACGCGCTCGATCCCGCCATGTTCGAGGGCATCATCGAGGCCGGCGCCGAGCTCGCCAGGATGAAGGGCCTGCGCGCCGTGGTGCTGTCGGGCGAGGGCCGCGCCTTCTGCGCCGGTCTCGACATGGGCAGCTTCGCTGCCATGAAGGACAACGGCGCGGGCGTGCCGGGGGCGCGCGACCTCACGGTGCGCACGCACGGCATCGCCAACCGGCCGCAGCACTGCGCCTGGCTGTGGCGCGACCTGCCGGTGCCGGTGATCGCCGCCGTGCACGGCGTGGCGTTTGGCGGCGGCTTCCAGATCGCCCTCGGTGCCGACATCCGCTACGCCACATCGGACACGCGCTTCTCGGTGATGGAGATCAAGTGGGGCCTGGTGCCCGACCTCGCCGGCACGCAGCTGATGCGCCATCTGGCGCGCGAGGACATCGTGCGCGAGCTCACCTACACCGGCCGGGTGTTCGACGGGACGGAAGCGGAGCGGCTGGGCTTCGTGACCAGGATTGTCGAGGATCCGCGTGCATCGGCCCTGGCGACGGCGCGCGACATCGCCGGCAAGAGCCCCGACGCCGTGCGCGCCGCCAAGCGGCTGCTCAACGACGCGGTGGCGACCGACGCGAAGGCTGGCCTCTTGGCGGAGTCGGTGGAGCAGCAGAAGTTGATCGGCTCGGCCAACCAGATCGAAGCCGTCATGTCCAACCTGCAGAAGCGCGCCGCCCACTACCAGGATTGATCCCCCAGGAACCGTCACATGAACCGTCAATGGCTCTACGCCCGCCAGCCCCAGGGCAAGATCGGCCCCGACACCTTCCAATGGACCGAGACGGCGATCCCGGCGCCCAGCGATGGCGAGGTACTGGTGCGCACGCGCATGCTGTCGCTCGATCCGGCCAACCGCGCCTGGATGATGGGCAAGACCTACCGCGATGCCCTCGAGCCCGGCCAGGTGATGAGCGGCTTCGCCATCGGCGAGGTGGTCGAGTCGAAATCGGGCGGCCTGAAGGCCGGCGACATCGTCGAGGGCGACTGGGGCTGGCAGGATTATGCCGCGTTGCCGGAGCGGCGCCTCACCAGGCGCACGACCCAGGCGCCGCTCGAGCACCTGGTGGGCCCGCTCAGCATCACCGGGCTCACCGCCTATTTCGGCCTGCTCGAGGTCGGCCAGCCCAAGCCCGGCGACACGGTGCTGGTTTCCGCCGCGGCCGGCGCCGTCGGCACGATGGTGGGCCAGATCGCGAAGCTCGCCGGCTGTCGCGTCGTCGGCACCGCCGGCGGCCAGGACAAATGCGACTGGCTGGTGCGCGAGCTCGGTTTCGACGCCGCGGTCGACTACAAGGCGGGTGGCGTGCGCCGGGCGCTGGCGGCCGTCTGCCCCGGTGGAGTCGATGTCTATTTCGACAACACCGGCGGTCCGGTGCTCGACGCGGCGCTGTCGCTGATGAACCAGCGCGGCCGCATCGTGGGCTGCGGCAACGTCTCGCAATACGACGTCGAGAAGCCGGCGCCCGGACCGATGGCGGTGCCCGGCCTGGTCGTCACCAAGCGCCTCAGGATGGAAGGCTTTATCGTGATGGACTTCTTCGATCAGCGCGAGCCGGCCGAAGCGCGCCTGGCGCAGTGGGTCGCCGACGGCCGCATCAAGGCCGTCGTCGACATCGTCGACGGCCTCGACAAGGCGCCGCAGGCCCTGATCGGCCTGTTCGAAGGAAACAACCGCGGCAAGCGGGCGGTCAGGGTTTCATGAATCCTCCCCGCGAAGTGGGGAGGTGCCCTGTCATACGGGGCGGAGGGGTCAAAGGCCACGGTCCCGCTGCTCATGACCCCTCCGTCCGCGAAGACGCGGACACCTCCCCAACTTCGTTAGGGAGGAGAAGATGATGCGCCACGGAGTGGCGCGCTCCCGGCAATGGGGAACATGAGCTACTTTCCGACGAACACCGGCTTGCGCTTCTCGACGAACGCCCGCACCGCTTCCTTGTGGTCTTCGGTGCGCGAGGCCTGAACCAGGCGCTCGGCCTCGCGGAACAGCGCGGTCGGGTAGTCGATGTGCAGCGCGTCGTCGAGATTGTCCTTCATGTTGCGCAGCGCCACCCGCGGGCCCTCGGCCAGCGACTTGGCCAGCGCGAACGCTTCAGCCTGAAGCTTGTCGTCGGCCACCACGCGGTTCACCAGGCCGATGCGCTCGCAGCGCTCGGCGTCGACGCGCTCGGCGGTGAACATCAGCTCGCGCGCCCGCGCCGAGCCGATGGTGCGGGTGAGCAGCCAGGCGATGCCGTAATCGCCCGACAGGGCGACGCGGGCATAGCCGGTGCTGACGAACGCCGACCGGGCGGCAATGCGGATGTCGCAGGCCAGCGCGATCGCGAGGCCCGCGCCGGCGGCCGCGCCGGGAAGGGCGGCGATGGTGGGCTTGCGCAGGCCGACCAGCGCGCCGGTCAGCGCCGCCTGGCGCCAGCGCAGGTCGCCCAGGCGCTCCTCGAAGCTCATCTGCCCGCGCGGCCCGCGGCCGCCCATGCCCTTGACGTCGCCGCCGCTGCAGAAGGCGGTGCCGGCGCCGGTGATCAGGAGGGCGCCAACGTTCGGGTCATCGCCACGGTCCCTGATCTGGGTGCGCAGCGCCGGCGTCAATTTGTCCGACATGGCGTTGCGTGCCTCGGGCCGGTTGAGCGTGATCAGCGCCACGCCGTCCTTCACGTTGCACAAGAGTTCGGTTGTGCCGGTGTCGATTTCCATGTGACTCTCCCCTCGCCATGACCTTCCCGATCACCGAGCACACCGTCAAGTCCGCGCGCCACACGACGGGCTACCTCGCCTGCGGGGCGGAAGAAGCGCCGCTGCTGATCTTCTGCCATGGCTGGCCCGAGCTCTCGCGGTCGTGGCGCCATCAATTGCCGGCTCTGGCGGCGCTGGGCTTTCGCTGCGTCGCGCCCGACATGCGCGGCTACGGCCGCTCCGATACCTACACGCGCCACGAGGATTTTGCCCAGGAGCTGATCGTCGCCGACATGCTCGAGCTGCTGGCCGCGCTCGGTCGCGACAAGGCGGTGTGGATCGGCCACGACTGGGGCAGCCCGGTGGTGTGGAACATCGCTTCGCACCATCCCGACAAGACGGCCGGCGTGGTGAGCCTCTGCGTGCCCTACCTCGCGTCGGGCTTCACGCTCGACACCGTGGTGCCGCTGGTCGACCGCTCGGTCTATCCCGAGGACAAGTTCCCGGCCGGGCAATGGGACTACCAGCTCTTCTATCGCGAGAATTTCGACAAGGCGTGCAGGAGCTTCGAGGGCAGCATCCGCAACGTGGTGAAGGCGCTGTTCCGCAAGGGCGATCCGGCGCGCGTCGGCAAGCCTGCGCCGACCGCCATGGTGCGCGCGGCCGGGGGATGGTTCGGCGGCGGCGCCTGTCCCGACGTGCCGCGCGATGCGGACGTGCTGACCGGGCAGGATCTCGAAGCCTACACGGCGGCACTCACCCGCAACGGTTTCTTCGGTCCGGACTCGTGGTACATGAATCACGAAGCCAACGGCGCCTATGCCAAGCGTTCGGTGAAGGACGGAAAGCTCGCCATGCCGGTGCTGTTCCTGCACGGCGCCTACGACACGACCTGCGAGACCATGACCTCGAAGCTGCCCGAGCCGATGCGCCGCGACTGTGTCGATCTGACCGAGGCGGTCGTGCAGTCGGGTCACTGGATGGCGCAGGAGAAGCCGGTTGCTGTGAACGCTGCGTTGACGCGGTGGCTGGCGACGAAACTGTCCGACTACTGGAAGGCCTGACCATGCGCACTGTAGCGCTTGCAGCCCTGGCCCTCGCCGGCATTCTCGGCGCCCTGCCCTCCCTGGCGCAGGGGCCCGCCAATCGTCCGGCCAACCCGGCGGCGCCACCGCCGGCGTCGCAGTCGCCGCTGCCGACACTCAACATGACGGTGCCGCAGCGCGACCGCGAAGCCGTCTACGCCTACTACCGCGCCGAGATGGCGGCCGGCCGCTGCCCCATGCCGCTGGTCAAGATGAGCAACGCGTGCCTGGCGCCCAGTGCAGGCAAGTCGCAATGGCGGCTCGACCAGCCACTCGCCGACAGCATCAAGGGGGAGGCGCCGCCGCCGGCGCTGATCGCCAAGCTCTCGCCCTCGCCGGCGGGCTATCACTACGTGCGCGTCGACAACGATCTGCTGGTGGTCGGCGTCGGCACGCGGATCGTCGCCGCCCTGGTCGCCGACCTCAAGCACGGGCGGGACGCCCGCTCCAGTAGAAGTCGGCTCCGCCTGGGGCGTCCCGCCGTACCAGCTTTCGGCCGGCCAGGACGTCGGTCAATGGCGAAGTCCCCTGCTCCGCCTGGCGCTCGGGCAGCACTCGCGGCGTGCCAGGCTTTCGGCCGGCCAGGTCTTCTTGGTGTCGTAGTATTCGGCGACCGCCGCGCACGAAGCCCTCGGCGTCGCCGGCGCCGCCATGAGGGTGAAGATGTGGATGTCGGGCGGCATCTTCTGAGCCGACGCGCACGAAGGCCACGGCGTCGCCGGCGCCGCCATAGCTCCACACCGCGATGCGGTGTCATCACTTGCCGTCATCACCGGCTCGCCGCTCACCAGTTCGACCCGATCGGCCTCGATCATGGCGTTGAGCGCGAAGGCGGCGCCGGTCTCGCGCTGGCACCAGCGGCAGTGACAGCAATGCACGAACAGCGGCTTTGCCGTCATGCGATATCGCACCTGCCGGCAGGTGCAGCCGCCTTCGAAGGTCGTGGAGTTGCTGGTCATGATGCGAGGCTCCCCGCTAAGGTGGTGCGCGGAGATAGCATTCGATCGGGAGAGAGACCATGGCGGACCGCTTGAAGGGCAAGGTGGCAGTGGTGACGGGCGCGGCGCCGCGCGGCGAGGGCGTCGGCAACGGCATGGCCACGGCCATTCTTTTTGCGCGCGAGGGCGCCAAGGTCGTCCTGGTCAATCGCAGCGCCGAACGGGCCGAGAAGCTCGCCCGCCAGATCAAGGACGAGGGCGGCGAGGCGGCGGTGTTCGCTGCCGATGTTGCCAAGCCAGAAGCCGCCGAGGCGATGGCCGATTTCGCGGTGAAGCAGTACGGCCGGCTCGACATCCTGCACAACAATGTCGGCATCGGCGCGCCGGGCACGCCCGAGACGGTGACCCTTGCGGACTGGCACAAGGTGATCGAGGCCAACCTCACGACGACGATGCTGTGCACCAAGTATTGCCTGCCGAAGATGAAGGAGGGCGGCAGCGGATCGATCATCATGGTGTCGTCGATTGCCGGCGCACTCGGCCTGATGGGCAGCGCCGGCGCGGTCGCCTACTCGACGGCCAAGGCCGGCCTGCACGGCTTCACGATGTCGGTGGCGGCCGATTATGCGACCCAGAACATCCGCGCCAACTGCATCGTCGTCGGCTCCGTGCACACGCCGATGGTGGCGCATATGGGAACGGAGGCGCGCGAGCGCCGGCGGAACATGGTGCCGATGAAGACCGAAGGCACGGCGTGGGACATCGCCCATGGCGCCGTCTATCTCGCCTCGGACGAAGCGCGCTGGGTGACCGGCCTCATGCTGCCGATCGACGGCGGCCTGGTGGCGCTGCGCCAGTGGCCGCGCGCTGACGGCGATGGGATCAGGTTCATGCTCTTCCAGGCCGTCCGCCGTCTTCGACCTGGAGCCCCAGTCCCCTTCCCTGATCAAGCACTCAACAATGACCTCACCCTGAGGAGCCACGCGAAGGGCCGCGTCTCGAAGGGTCGGGCAGTGAAGGGGTGCTGCGACACCCTTCGCCCTTTGCCCATCCTTCGAGACGTTCGTCTGTTGCCCACCCTTCGAACGCGGCCTATGCCCCTCCCCCCGTATGAGGTCATCCCCAGCGTGCTTCGAGGAAAAAGCGCTCTGGGAACGGATTGCCAGGCACTGAGCGTTGACATCAGGTTCGGCACGTAACCGAACTTGAGCAGCGCCATGGCGATCGCGGAATAGTCCTTCGGAGTTTCCTTTCGGCCGCCGGCGACCCATTTGTCGAAAGCCGCCAGAGCCGATGTCCCGCGCGAGCGCTTGTCTACTTGTGCTTGCAGCGCGATGAAGGCGGCTATGTCGCCGGAGTGCTGCACGAAAGTCGTACACAGGAATGCCGGGACATTCGAATGGGGGAAGACGACGAAACACGTCGGGAAGTTGTTGTTGACCCACGACTCGCTGCGCTTCTTCGGTTTCCCGCCGATGTCGAGAAAGACCTTGTACGAGCACTCGCCGACGGCATGGGAAGCGTTTCCCTCTCCGCCGAGGAACTGGAAGCCTGCCGTCGCAAACGTATCGAGCCGGATCGCCATCCCGTAGTTGCCGTCTCCGACGCCCTGGCCATGCAGTCCACCGGAGAGGGCGCTGTACGGCACCGCAGCCGAATCAACATAGTACGATTGCTCGTATCTCGACTTGCTTCCGGCGGGATTTCTCTTCGACGTCGTGGAAACGAAGTAGCCGGCGAACGGTCCCGATTGCTGGACCACGGGAAGATATCCCTTCGCGTCAGGATACCGCGGATCCACCTTCACCTTCGTGCCGTCATCGGCCGTGATCATGCCGTCGGTGCCGACCGGGTTCTTTGCCGTCGGCAGGACCGACATGACGCCATAGTAGTGGGTCTGGCGGCCCGCATTATCGATCCAATCGAGCGTGTCCTTGTCCGATGGACCGTAGGCGTTGGCGGCACCGTCGAAATCGATGTTCATGTGCGTCATGAAGATGAGCGCAAATGGACTCTGGTTGTCGATCGACACGCTCGTCATCGACACCTGGTGTTTTTCGGCCGGTTTGACGATCTGGCCGTCCTTGATGACGGCTTTCTTGTCCTTGTAGTCATTGCCCTGCCAATGCCCGGGCACGCTCTTGAAGATCAGTGACGACATGTGCACCTCTCCAACCTACAGGGATGGAGATTGAGCACCGTGAATCGAGCGAGAATGTGATCTCACATCTTGCGCAATCCCTGGCGCGATTCATTGCAACTGCGATTCTCACTGCAGGATCAGTCGGCAGCCGACGCGTCGGCGAGCTCTTCGAATGGTCGGCGGCGAGCATCAGGTAGACGGCAGGCACCACGAACAGGGTGAACAGCGTGCCAACCGAGAGGCCGCTCGCGATCACCAGGCCCATGCTGAAGCGGGACAGTGCGCCGGCGCCGGTGGCGACGATCAGCGGGACCACGCCCAGCACCATCGCCGCCGTGGTCATCAGGATGGGCCGCAGCCTGATCGCCGCGGCTTCCTCGATCGCCTCGCGCCGCGACTTGCCGGCGGCCTGCAATTCGTTGGCGACCTCGACGATCAGGATGCCGTGCTTGCTGATCAGGCCCATCAGGGTGACCAGACCGACCTGGGTGTAGATGTTGAGCGTGGCGCCGGGAAACGCCACGGTGCTGCGCCCCATCAGGAAGACCAGCGCGCCGGCGATCGACATCGGCACCGAGAACAGGATGATCAGCGGATCGCGGAAGCTCTCGAACAGGGCGGCCAGCGACAGGTAGATGATGATCAGTGCAAAGGCGAAGGTGACGACGAAGCCGCCGGTCTCCTGGATGCCGTCTTACTCTATCACCTCCGCAGCAGCAGCTAGCAGGAATGGAGGCACCGTTAGGCCGAGCGCCTTTGCTGTCTTGGCATTGATTACGAGCTTGTAGTCGGTGGGTTGTTCTACGGAGATGCGGTCGGGCGCGGCACCTTTGAAGACTTTGACGGTCTGGGCGGCGGCGCCCCGCAGGATGGCGTTCCAATTCTCAATGTACGTCACCAAACAGCCTGAGCTGGCCCACGGAGGGCTCTGGGCGCAAGAAGTAGGCAAACGGTATTTGAGAGCCAGCTCCAGGATGACAGGTCGCCATTCTTGACTGACCAACAGCGCATCGTTGACAACGACCACCCCGGCATCGCCCGCAGCAGCTAGCGCGGCAAACTTGGGCTCGACATCTCCCAGTGAATTTACCCGCATGCGAATCGGCTCGATACCCACTGCAGCCGCGCTCGTCCTCATTCGCTCAACCTGGAAAGCCTCAAAGGCCGTGCGTCGATCCGCAGCCGGAACGTTCCCTGCGTTCCCGAGAAAGCCAGCACGCCGCACGGCTGGAGCGACGTCGTGCAGTAGCTGCCACTGCTTGGGCATGGCAATTTGGACAGCCATCCCGGTTACATTCCCGCCGGGCCTTCCGAGGCTAGCGATTACGCCCTTTTCAACTGGATCGCCGACGCCGTAAAAGACAATCGGTATGCTCTTGGTTGCCTGCATTGCCGCGACAGTTGGTGGAGTTCCTTGCGTAACGATTGCATCAACGCCCGCGCCAACCAAGGCTTCGGCTTCGGTCATAAGCTGGCTTTCGTCCCCGCTCGCATGTCGCTGTTCAACGACCAAGTTTTTTCCTAGGACAAAGCCAGCGTCACGCAGGACGTCTCGGTAAGCGGCCCAGTCACCGGCCCACTTTTCGGCAGGAACCGGGACAAGACCGGGCCTGCCAAGCCAAAGCCATCCGAGTTTGTAAATCCGCCCGGATTGTTGCGCCGCCACCGTTCCGACGCTGACCAACAAAACGATAAGTGCCGTCCATAAGACAACGACGGATAGAGGCCTCATCTGAATTTCCCGCTCTCCAAGGGCGTCAAACGGTAGCATTACGGGTCTCTTCGAACACCCTTGAACTTCGGGTGCCGCAGCCGGCCGTCCTCGCTGATATTCGGAAAGGCCACGTCGACCAGAACTCGCGGCTCAACCCATTTCAGCTTGGAGCCTTTCACAGCCGCAGGAAGCGGCGATCGAGGCTGCCGCAGTGGCGCGAGGCGTTTGTGCAACTCGCGCGCCGTGACGTCGTCAATGCCGATCTCGACTGACCCGGCATAGAGCAGCCCCGCGCCCTTCTGCCAAGCCAAGTGCTGGCCGTGGACGCGCCCAGGCTTCTCGACTTCGAAGCCCACGACAACGAACGTGTCGCTGCACTCGCACTTGGCCTTGATCCAGGCCGTCGACCGGGCCGACCGATACGGCGAGGCAGCGCGCTTCGATACGATGCCCTCGATACCCATCCGGCAGGCGTGCTCGAGGATGCGGGCGCCGTCGCCAGTCATGTGCTCGACGTAGACCAGCGCCGTCGGTGCGCCGGCAAGCAGCTTCTGCAGCCGCGCCTTGCTCTCGAGCAGGGCCAATTCCAGGCCTGAGCAGGTGCATCAAACTGCGCAAACCAATTCAATCACCGTAGCGAGATAGCGTGCTGATCGGTCCTGAATGCGCATGACCGCAAGAAGTTGCCAGCCTGCCCGGCGTCCTGTGGTGGGTACTCCTGCCCGGTGCGATCGGCTGCGTGCTGCTCAGCCTGCTCTTCCGCGCGGACAATGCATGGTGCCAGGGAGCGCTCGTCGTCAGCCTGGCAGGCTTCCTCAGCATGAACCTGTTCGTGATCATTGCCCTTGACCGGCCCTTCCAGGGCGACGTCGCCATCGGTCCCGACTCCTACAAGTTGGTCTACGACCAACTCATGAGGAGGTAGGCAGGTGTACAACCGCGCGAGGTCTGTCGCTGTCGATGATTGGGACATGTCCGCTGTGGGTCATTCGCGTCGGTTTTCGTAACGTCGCTCAGTCGGCACATCGCAGTTCGACATCAATGTGGGTCCCGATCTGAGCCAACCATTCCCGCCAGCGCGTCCGGGCCATGCGGCACCCAGGTCTCGTTCGGCGACTGCCTCAGAGCTTCAGAGCGACTGTCGGTGATCGAGAACGCGGCGGCTCGGAAGGCGCCAGTTGCTGCGAAGGAGAATGAGCATGTCGCCGCACCTGGACCGGATCGGGGGCGGTTCCTGTCGAAACTCTGGCTGACCGGGATTGACGCCACGCAAGTCCCGGCTAGCTTGGGCAGACGCTGGCGATGGGACGTTGCCGGCGACTGCGCAGCATCAAGGAGGATGGATCATGCGCGAGCCTTCGGCTGTGGCCGATGGGGAGCCGGTCGGCGAGGAAACGCCTGGCCAGAAATCGAGCGACCGTGTCGACGAATTGCGCGAGGTGATCCGGGACGCTCTCGGATGCTTGCGCGAGCTCGGCGTCGAGACGGAGGGGCAGGGCCGATCGGGCGCCATCGCCCCCCTTGCTTCTCGGCAGGTGAGCCAGCTTCTGGCCGTGGCCGAGACCGTCCAGCTGTTCCGCACGTCCGACGGCATCGCCTACGCCGATCTCGAGATCGACGGTCATCGCGAGACCTGGGCGGTACGGGACCGCGGCTTCCGGCGCTGGCTGACG
>NZ_JBGAKA010000095.1:0-9509 GCF_044224635.1 Reyranella sp.
GGACGGCTACTTCGCCCTGCTGCCCTACACCGACGGCCACTGGAAGGAATTCTGTGGCCTGATCGGTCGCGAGGACTTGGCCAAGGACCCGCGCTTCACCTCGCTCGCCAACCGGCTGAAGAACGTCGAATACTACTACGCCACACTGGCCGAGATTTGTGCGACCCGGACCAACGCGGAGTGGGTCGAGCTACTCAAGACCTCGAACGTGCCGCACGGGCCAGTCAACACGCTCGAGGATCTGTTCGTCGATCCGCAGCTCCAGGCCACCGGCTATTGGCATGAGGTCGAGCATCCGACCGAGGGCCGCTTGCGCATGCCGGATATCCCGCCGCGCTTCAGCAAGACCAAGCCCGAGATCACGCGGCTGCAACCGCGGCTCGGCGAGCACAGTGTCGAGGTGCTGCGCGAGGCGGGCTTCGGCCCGGCGGAGATCGACGCCATGCTGAAATCGGGGGCGACCAAGACCGCCTGAAGCGTCCGACGCTCGTCATGACTTGAACAAAGTCATGGGGTTTACCGTCGGCACAATCGACGCCATGCTGGCGTCTGGCGCGAGCAAGGACGGCCAAGACCGTCGGGTAGGATGGCCCGCCGCGCCGCAGGGAGGATGTGCATGATCGTGCGTTCAACGCGGCGCGAGCTGCTTCGCTTCGGGTCCGCCGCCGCGTCAGTCGGCCTGATCGCGGCGCCAGCCATCGCGCAATCCTGGCCGAGCAAGCCCATCAAGATCATTTGCGGCTATCCGGCGGGCGGGCTCACCGACACTTTCGCGCGGGCTTACGGCGAGGGCATCTCCCAGATGACCGGCCAACCCGTCTATGTCGAGAACAAGGCCGGTGCGAGCGGCGCCATCGCCGCCGAGCAGGTGAAGAGCGCGACGCCCGATGGCCACACGCTGATGTGGACCATCTCGACCACGATGATCATGAACAAGGTGCTGTTCAAGAAGCTGCCCTACGATCCAGACAAGGATTTCGTGCTGATCTCGTGGATGGATGCCGGGCACCTGCCGCTGATCGTCAACGCCAAGGTTCCGGCCAAGAACCTGGCCGAGCTCGCCGACTATGCGCGCGCCACCAAGGCCAGCCTCGGCACGTATGGCGCCGGCTCCTACAGCCATGTCGCGGTCGAGGCGCTCAACCGTCATTTCAAGCTCGGCATGGAGGCCGTGCACTATCGCGGCGAGGCGCCGATGTGGCAGGACGTCGCCTCGGGCGCCGTGCAGGGCGGCAGCGGCAGCTACGCGGCGGCGAGCGGCGTGCTGCAATCCGGCAGTGGTCGGCCGATCGCCGTGCCGACCAAGACGCGCATGAAGAAGCTGCCCGACGTGGCGACATTCTGGGAGCAGGGCGTCACCGATCGGGCCTTCCAGGTCCAGGGGTGGATCGGCCTGGTCGGGCCGTCCGCCATGCCCAAGGAGATCGTGAAGAAGCTCTCCGACATGATGGTCGAGATCGGCAAGACCGAGCGCATCCAGAAGATTTTGACGACCTTCGGCATCGACAATGCCGCGCGCGACCACGTCTTCTTCGAGAAGATCGTCGCTGAGGAAGGGCCGATCTGGATCGAGCTGGTGAAGGGCCTCAACCTCGAGCCGCAGTGACTCGTCTCCTCCCCAGCTCCGCTGGGGAGGTGTCGTGTCATACGCGACGGAGGGGCCATGGTTCATGCGGACTGCGGACGTATGCGACCCGGAAGACCATGACCCTTCCGCCCCGTAAGACGGGGCACCTGCCCACGGCGGGGGGAGGAGGGTGAACGAAGCCGCGGTCCCAGAACGAAAAACCCCTCCCGACGGTGTCGGGAGGGGCTTCTCGGGAGGGCGCCGTGATCAGGCGGTCGCCGTTGGCGAGGGCGGCGGCGGCTCGGTCGTCGGCGGGCGGTTGCGCCGCTCGTTCATGAACTCGTCGAACTCGGCGCGATCCTTGGCGGCGCGCAACCGGTCGAGAAAGTCGCGGAACTCGCGCTGCTCCTCGTCGAGCCTGCGCAGGGTCTCCTCGCGATACTCGTCGAAGGCGACGTTGCCGCTGCTGCTCTGGCCCCAGCGATGACGGCGCTTCCAGGCACGCCACTCGTCGCGCGCCTCGCGGCGGGCCTCACGGCCGTCGGCTCCGTACCACTGGCCGTAGCGGCCATGCTTCGAGCAGAACATGCGTCGACTCCATATCAGGTAGATCAGAAGGGCAAGGCCGATCGGCCAGAACAGGATGAAGCCCACGATCATGAGGGCGATCCAGGCGGGCCGGGGCAGATCGTCCAGTCTCTCCATCAAGCCCGTCATCGGGGGCTCCTTCGCTAGCGGCGTTAACGGATGTAAATGTTAACGACATTTACATTGGGCATTGGCTCGGCGGGTGTCAAGGGCCGGCTCAGGCTTTTTGCGGGAGGCCCAAACCCTGCAGGTAGATCAGCATCGCCGATTCGAGCAGCTCCTCGGCGGTCATCGGCAAGGTGCGCCGGCCGGCATCGCCGCGGCCGAACAGCGAGGCGATGCCGTGCGCCATCGACCAGACATGCAGGCTCATCATCAGCGCCGGCGGCCGCTTGCCGGCCGGCAGCAGGCCGACCAGCGCATCGGCGGCGGTGCGCAGCACGGCAAACGCCTTGTCGGCGGCGGCGCGCAGCTCGGGATTGAGATTGGGCGACAGGCCTGATTCGAACATCGCGGCGTAGTAGGCCGGCTCGCCGGCGGCGAAAGCGAGGTAGGCCTTGCCGACATTGTGGAAGGCGGTCACCGGGTCAGGCTTGCCGTTCGCCCAGCCGGTCGACAGCATGGCCTCGAAGCGCTGGAAGCCCTCGCGCGCGACGTCGGCCAGCAGGGCATCGCGATCGCGGAAATGGCGGTAGGGCGCGGCAGCACTGACCCCGGCCGAGCGGGCGGCATCGGCAAAGGTGAAGCCGGCCGGCCCTTTCTCCTTGATCAGCTCGCGCGCCGCCTTGATCAGCGCCTCGCGCAGATTGCCGTGGTGGTAGCCGCGCTCTTCACGCTCGCCTCGTTTCCAACTCATGTTAAGGAAGTTTACATTAAAGCGGCAGGCTGCAACAGGCAGCCGGTTGGTTCACGGCGCGAGAAGGGAGCGGCAGTAGGCGACGAAGTCGGCGGCCTGCGTGCGAAGCTCTGTCGCTGACTCGGCGCTTGGAACGGTTTCGTCATCGTAATCGGCAACGAACCGTCGGCTGTTGGCGCGATTGAGGGCACGTCCGAAGGCGCGGCCTTGGTCAGTCGAGCTGACTTGCTGAGAAAACTGCCCAATCACCGAGCCATGCGATTTGGGCGCCCTTCCCGTACGATCCATGAGCACTGCCGCAGCTGCATGAAGCATCGCGTAGTACGAGATATGGATTGTTGCTTCAGGCATATCCTGGGGTACCTGCTTTCTCGCCTGCTCCAGAAAGCGCTCCGCCTTGGCAAATCGGCGCGCTGTTTCGGGGCTCACGCGGCCAGTCCGTCTTCCGAGATATTGCGCAGGAAGGACGACTGCTCCGGCGTCCGCGCCGAATCGATCGCTACGACCTGAACGTGAATGCCGTGCTCCAGCATCAGGTCGAATCCAATGTCTGCGAGGATGTCGCGGTCCTCTTCGGTAGGAGCACCATCGAGGAAGACGGCGACATCGCAATCGGAGTCGGCCCGGGCGTCGCCGCGCGCGCGCGATCCGTAGAGCATCACACGCGCGATCCTGCCCGGCAGTGCCAAGTCCGCACGCCGCTTGAACTCGCGAACCAGTGTGAGGTCGGCTGTCGGCATGACCGCATTATAGCGCAGTCGATCCCGAGACTCGACCGGCACTCGCCTTCAACGCGGGGTCGAAAGATGGTCAAATCATGCAGAAAGAATATAGAGAGGTACCAATCGTGCAACTGTGGATGACCACCGTGGCCTCTGCGCGCGGGGCGGCGCGCACGGCGCAAGAGGTCGAGGCGGCAGGCTGGGACGGCATGCTGGTGGTCGACTCGCAGAACCTGTCGGGCGATCCCTATGTCGCCCTGGCGTTGGCGGCGAGCGCGACCAGGCGCATCGGCCTCGGTACCGGTGTCACCAACTCGGTGACGCGCCATGCCGCGGCGACTGCGACGGCGATCACCAGCGTCAACCGTGTCTCCAACGGCCGCGCCGTGCTGGGCATCGGCCGTGGCGATTCGGCGCTGGCCCACCTCGGCCGCGCACCGGCGCGCCTCGGCCAGTTCGAGCGCTACCTGAAGCAGCTGCAAGCCTACCTGAGCGGCGAGGCGGTGAGCTTCGACGACATCGATATCCCCCACGACGTCGCGCCGCCGATGTCGGGGCTGCACCTGCACGACGCGCCGCCGTCCAGCCGTATCGCCTGGATCGCCGATGGCGCCAAGGTGCCGGTCGAGGTCGCGGCAAGCGGCCCGAAGGTGATCGCGCTTGCGGCCCTGCACGCTGAGCGCGTGATGTTCGCGCTCGGCGCCGACCTCGAACGGTTGAGCTGGGGCATCGGGCTTGCCAGGAAGATACGCAAGGACGCCGGTCTCGATCCCGACGGCATCGCCTTCGGCGCCTACGTCAATCTCGGCTGCCACGGCGACATCGCCGCTGCGCGCAGCCTCGTGCGCGGCGGCCTCACGACGTTCGCCCGTTTTTCGGTGATGCACGGCAAGACCGACGTGCCGACCTCGTCCGGCGACCGCGAGGTGCTGGCGGCGCTGCACTCCAACTACGACATGAAGGCCCATACGCGCGGCGATTCGCGGCAGGCGACGACGCTGACCGACGATTTCGTCGACCGCTTCGCCATCGTCGGTTCGCCTGATCGCTGTATCGAGCGCCTGCGCTCACTAGCGAAGCTCGGCCTCGACAAGGTGGCGATCAGCGGGGCGACGCGCGGCGCGTCGGTCGAGGATGCCGCCGTGGGGCGCGACCTGCTGGTCAGGCAGGTGCTGCCCGGCATGCGGGCGTGAATTCGTATCGCGCACAAACGAAAGGTCCCCCTCGCTACGCTCGGGATGACATCGAGCGTGCTGCCGCAAAGGTGATGTCATCCCGAGCGCAGCGAGGGATCTTTGGTCGTCGCCGTCAACGCCAGATCTTCTTCCCGCTGCCCGGCAACCCCAGCGCGCTCCACATCGCGTCGACCTTGTCGACGACGGCCTGGTCCATGCGGATCTGGCGGCCCCATTCGCGGTTGGTCTCGCCGGGGAATTTGTCGGTGGCGTCGAGGCCGATCTTCGAGCCGAGGCCGGAGACCGGCGAGGCGAAGTCGAGATAGTCGATCGGCGTGCTCTCGATCACCGTGATGTCGCGCGCCGGGTCCATGCGGGTGCTGAGCGCCCACATCACGTCCTTCCAGTTGCGCGCGTCGATGTCGGCGTCCACCACGATCACCCATTTGGTGTACATGAACTGCCGCAGGTAGCTCCACACGCCCATCATCACCCGCTTGGCGTGGCCGGCGTAGGCCTTCTTCATCGACACGACGGCGATCCGGTAGCTGCAGCCTTCGGGCGGCAGCCAGAAATCGACGATCTCGGGGAACTGCTGCTGGAACAGCGGGATGAAGACCTCGTTCAGCGCCTCGCCCAGCACGCTCGGCTCGTCGGGTGGCCGGCCGGTGAAGGTCGAGAGGTAGATCGGCTGGCGGCGCATGGTGATGGCGCTGAGCGAAAACACCGGGAAGCGCTCGACGCTGTTGTAGTAGCCGGTGTGGTCGCCGTACGGGCCCTCGTCGCCGTACTCGTCGAGGCTGACATGGCCCTCGAGCACGATCTCGGCCTCCGCCGGCACCTTGAGCGGGATGGTCTTGCAGTCGACCAGGTCGACCTTCTTGCCGCGCAAGAGGCCGGCGAACTGGTACTCCGACAGCGTGTCCGGCACCGGCGTGACGGCCGCCAGGATGGTGCCGGGATCGGCGCCGATCACCGCGGCCGCCGGCAAGGGCTCGCGCTTGCCGGCGCCCTTCCAGCGCTGGTGGTGCTGCGCGCCGCCGCGATGCTTCAGCCAGCGCATCAGCGTGGTGTTGCGGCCCGTCACCTGCAGGCGGTAGATGCCGAGATTGAAGCTGTCCTGGCGATCGCCCCTGGGATCGGGCCCCTGGGTCACGATCAGCGGCCAGGTGATGAGCGGTGCCGGCTCGCCCGGCCAGCAGGTCTGGATCGGCAGCCGGCCGAGGTCGATGTCGGCGCCCTTGAGCACGATCTCCTGGCAGGGCGCGCTGCCGACCGTGCGCGGCTTCATCGCCATCACGGTGCGCACCATGGGCAGCATGTCGAGCGCCTCGCGCCAGCCGCCGGGCGGCTCGGGCTGGCGCAGGAAGGCCAGCGTCTCGCCGACGCCGCGCAGGCCAGCCGGTTCGCGGTCCATGCCCCAGGCGACCCGCTCGACCGTGCCGAACAGATTGACCAGCACCGGCATCTCGGCGCGGCGGCCGTCGGCCCACGCGACGTTCTCGAACAGCACCGCCGGCCCCTTCTCGGCGAGCAGCCGGGTCTGGATCTCGGTCATCTCGAGGTGGGGCGACACCGGCGCCTTGACCCGCACCAGGCGGCCGCTCTGTTCCAGCCGGGCGATGAAGTCCCGGAGCGAGGCGTATGGCATGTTGAGCAAGTCCTTTAGAGTGGCCATCGCATGAGATCAAACGCGTTCCCGGCCGAGTTCGAGGATTTGCTGACGCGTGCCGGCCGGCGCGTGCTGGCGGGCACGCATGAGCTCAGCGGCGCGCTCGCCAATCCGCGCACGCGCTTCCTGGCGCGTGGAGATCTCGTCGATCGCGTCAAGGCCGGGCGCCTGCGCCGTGTGCTCGACGAGGCACTGGCGGGCACGCTCGAGCCGCTGGAGCAGCCGATTCCGCCCGAGTCGATCTTCGAGATGCGCCGCGACTACGGCGAGTTGCTGCCCAAGACCAGTCGGGCGAGCACCATCTACTTCGACAACCGGCGCGAAGCCGGCGTCAAGGCGGCCGAACGGATCGGCCTGGTCGGATTGCTGCGGTCGGAAAGCTTTCGCGCCTTCGCCGAGGCGCTGGCCGGCCGCACGCTGGCGTCAGATTGGGGCCTGCAGGTGCTGCGCTACGGGCCGGGCGACTACGCCGGACCGCACAACGACCACCATCCCGAGAACCCGCGCGCCCGCCAGGGCTACGTCGACATCCATCTCAGCCTGTGCTCGCCCGGCGTCGCCCACCAATGGCTGGTCTACAGCCGCGCCGGCCATTTCAGCGAGATCGTGCCGCTCGCCGCGCCGGCGACGGTCACCGCCTATCGCCTGCCGTTCTGGCACTACACGACGCCGCTGGTTGGTTCACCGGGCTCCGCACGCTGGGTGCTGCTGGGGACGTTCCTCTATCATTGATTCCTCCCCAGCTCTGCTGGGGAGGTGTCGCCGTCTTCGGCGACGGAGGGGTCATGAGCATCGCGAATGTGACTCATGACCCCTCCGTCCGCGATTACGCGGACACCTCCCCAGCGAAGCTGGGGAGGTGTAAGATTTACCGCATGCCAACCGGCACGACGCTGATCGAGTTCTGCGGGCTGCCCTCGATGATGCGATCGGTGTAGGTGAGATAGACCAGCGCCCGCCGCTTGGCGTCCCAGAAGCGCACCACCTGGGTGGTCTTGAAGATCAGCGAGGCGCGCTCGCTGAACACCTCGTGCGGGCTCTTGAGCTTCTCGACCTTGAGGGCGTCGATCGGTCCCACCTGGTGGCAGGAGATCGAGGCGTAGGGCGGGTCCTCGGCCAGCCCGAGAGCGCCCTTGATGCCGCCGGTGCGCGCCCGCGACATGTAGCAGGTGATGCCCGGAATGTCGGGATCGTCGATCGCCTCGATGGTGATCTTGTCATTGGGCCCGAACCATTGGAAGCGGTAGCCGACCGAGCCGATATCCTCGGCCTGGGCGGCGGCAGGCAGCGTCGCCAACAGGGCGGCCAAAATCGCGCGGCGCATTGCACAGACTCCCTTGCAAGGCAGAGGCAAAGCTAGACGGGGCGCAGCCCGTGCTCGGGCATCGTGCCGCCGGCTTCCTTCACCGCCGCACGATACTCCTTTTCAGAGGTGAAGGGCCTGGCCTTGGGGAAGTCCTTCTTTCGGCCCGGGCGAATGGCGCCGGTCGAAGGATCGACCACCAGCAGCTCGCCCTGCCGGCCGAGCAGCGTGATCTGGCGCTTCCAGCGCGAAAAGACCCGCCGCGCCGAGGCCGAGAAATCGACGTAGGTCTTGAACTCGGTCGGATCCTTGATGAACAGCGCCTCGTAGGTGGCGATGAACTCCTCGACGAAGGCGCGGTCGACGATCTCGATGTTCGACATCATCCAGCAGCGGTCCTCGAACACCCAGTAGGTGCCCAGCCCGACGAACTGCTTCTCACGCGTCATGTAGGGATAGAAAGGAAAGCCACGGCAGGCGATGGTGCGGTTGTCGCGCTCGCAAAACCGCGCGCCCTTGCAGTGGACGGCCATGCAGTCGCTGGTCAGCTCGTCGACGATCTGGCGCGTGGCGTAGTCGTACGGCTTGAACTTGGTCCAGAGGTCGGTCCGCGTCTTGAGCAGATCGAACTCGACCTTGTGGACCACCGGAACGGCGTTCTGGGTCGAGCAGCAGACCGGCTCGCCGCCGTTCAGGGGCGCGCATTTGCGGCCGCAATCGAAACGCGACACCGGGGCGGTGAAGCCGTCGTAGAGGCTGGCGAAGTCGGCAGACTTGAGGGTGGTGGCCTTTGCCATTGCTTGGCCTGTAGCCCAATCCTTTGTGAAAGAACAGTTAAGGAATTGTAACGCCGCCTCAGGCGACTGGCATCACGCGCCACACCACGGTTTCCCGCATGCCGCGATTCTCGAGCTGCAGCGAGGTCGGGATGGTATAGCGCGCCCGTTCCTCAAGACCCTGGGCGCTGAAATAGTTGCGGCCGGGATCGCCCAGCAGGACCAGCCGGCCCCGCGCCGCGTGGCTGCGCAGCCAGGCGAGCGCGCGCTGCGACATCTCGCGCTCGTAGCAGACGTCGCCGGCGATGACGACGTCGGCCGCGGGCTCGCCGTCCGGCCCGGCCAGCCAGTCGGCGTCGCTGAGGTCGACACTGAGCCCGTTGCCCTGGGCGTTGAGGCGGGTGGCGACCAGCGACATGGCGTCGATGTCGTTGGCCAGGACCAACCTCGCCCCGGCGCGGGCTGCGGCGAGGGAGGAGATGCCCGAGCCGGCGGCGAAGTCGATCACCTGCTTGCCGCGCACCTCGGCCGGATTGTCGAGCAGGTAGCGGGCGATCGCCTGGCCACCCGGCCAGCAGAAGGCCCAGTAGGGCGGGTCGACGTTCTGCGCCTCCAGCCACGCTTCGGTGGCCTGCCAGATCGGCACGTATTCGCTGGCCAGCCACAGCGCGAACTCGGGCACCATCGCCGGCCGCTCGAGCGCCGTGTTGGCGCGGATGAAGCCTTCGGGATCGGCAGGCAGACGTGCCATCGGCTCAGGTCTCTACGACGGGCGTGGACACGCCCTCGGTGTCATCCCGAGCGCAGCGAGGGACCTTTGGCGATATTGATGATGACGAAAGGTGCCGCG
>NZ_JBGAKA010000055.1:0-56678 GCF_044224635.1 Reyranella sp.
GCGACTGGCTACATTGGTCGGGCCGCGGGCTGAACGCCAACGGCCAGTGCATCGGCTGCCACACGACCGGCTTCGAGAAGCGCTTCGATCCGGTCACGGATACGTTTGCCTCGCGCTGGTCGGAGATCAACGTCAGCTGCCAGTCCTGCCATGGCCCGGGTGCGGCGCATATCGCCTGGGCACGGACGCGTTCGTCCGTGGACGGGCCGGGACCACGGTATGGGCTCACTGTGGACTTCGCCCGTCTTGGTCCACACGAAAAGGTCGACGTATGCGCCATGTGCCATTCCAGGCGCGCCGAGCTCACAGGCACGTTCGATGCCAGCCATCCATTCATGGACCAGTTCCGGCCGACGGACCTGACGCCCGGTCTCTACTATGCGGACGGCCAGCAGCAGGCCGAGGTCTTTGCTTACGGCTCGTTCCGCCAATCCAGGATGTACGCCTTGGGCGTCACCTGCATGGACTGCCATGACGCTCATTCCGGCAGGCTCAGGGCCGAGGGCAACGCGGTCTGCACGCAATGCCATTCGCCGCCCGGCGACCGGCGCTTTCCGTCGGCAGCCAGACTGTTCGATGATCCGTCGCACCATCACCATCGGCCCGGCAGCCCGGGTGCGGCCTGCGTCAACTGCCACATGCCGGCGACCAACTACATGGTCGTCCACAGCCGCCCGGATCACAGCCTGCGCCTGCCGCGGCCAGATCTGTCGGAGACTCTCGGTACGCCGAACGCCTGTACCGGCTGCCATGCCGACAAGCCGCCGCGCTGGGCGGCCGAGTTTGTCGAGAGCTGGTTCGCCCCTGATCGCGGGCGCGCGCCGTCGTTCGCCGAGGCGCTCGCCGCCGGGCGTGCCGGCAAGGTGGACGCGATTCCCGCCCTCGACCGCCTGGTCGACGACACCACCCTGCCGGCCATCGTGCGCGCCACCGCGCTCGATCAACTGCGCGCCTATGGCGGAGCGGCGGCGGACTCGGCGACAAAGGCACTGGCGGACCCCGATCCCGTCGTCCGTCGCGCGGCCGTCGCGGCGATGGAAGGCGCACGGGCAGGCACGCGACTGGCTCAGTTAAGCCCCGTATTGTCCGACCCAGCGAGGGCGGTGCGCATCGAAGCCGCTCGCATCCTGGCATCGGTTCCGGCAAACGATTTCGACCCGAAGACGCGATCGAGTTTCGAAGCCGCTCTCGCCGAGTATCTGGCCGCACAGCGTTCCTCGCTCGACATGCCGGGGTCCTGGCTCAACCTTGCGGTCGTGGCCGAAGCCCAAGGACATCCGGCTGAGGCCGAGCGGCATTATCTCGCCGCCTTGAAGCTGGATCCGAGTTTCACGCCAGCCCGACTGAACCTTGCGCGCCTCAACGCCGCGAGCGGCAAGGTTAAGGATGCCGAGACGGTCCTGCGTCAGGGCCTGGCGCGCGCGCCCGACCAGGGCGAGCTTCACTATTCACTGGGGCTGCTGCTCGCCGAGCAGGGCCGATTGGCAGAAGCCGCCACAGCGCTCGCCGAAGCCGCGCGCCTGCTGCCCGACCGCGCGCGCGTGCAATACAACTACGCGCTCGCGCTGCAGCAGTCGGGGCGCCGCCCGCAGGCCGAGACGGCGTTGCTGAAGGCACAGAGCCTCGCCCCCACCGACCGCTCGATCGTCTATGCCCTGGCGGTCTTCTACAGTCAGGACCGGCGCTGGCAGCTTGCCGTTTCCTGGGCCGAGAAGCTGGTCGCGCTCGATCCGGCCGATCCGCAAGCGCAGCGATTTCTTGCGCAACTACGTGCCAGCGCCGAAGGCGACAGGCGGCGGTAGCGCACGGGTGACTCAGCGCGCTACCTTCGATGATATCGCCAAGGAGGACTTTCGACATTGGAACGTCCTCGCAATCGCCTTCACTGTGGCGCTGATCGCGATCACTCCGGTCTTCGTCCCCACCCTCCGCTCGCCGATCGTGAGCGGCATTGGGGACTGCTGGGTCGACTCTGGGCACAGCCGGTGCCGGAAGATCCTCCTCCTGGTCGCCACACACGTGATCCGCGACGAACTCGAGGTTGTCGCAGACGAAGACGCGGGAGTCGTGGCGGTTCTGCAGGCGATCTCGAGCGGCCAGACCGAGGTTTCGGGCCGCGCCATCGCCCCGCCATCCCTGGAGCCCGCGCCCTTCGTGGTGCGTGAAGCTTGACGACGAGGCGCTGGCGAGCCGCCTGCCGGCGGATAGTATCGGCAGCGCGGCGATCTTCACCGACCGCGTGAAGGTGAGCCACGTCATCCGCAAGGTGCTGCTGCGGCAGATTGCGATCTTGAATTATGTCAACCCGCTCTAGTCAAGTGGAGCGGATGAAATTCTGGTTGAAGTACGCGATATGAGGCGGTCGGCCTGCGGCTGCGGGTAGTTGGAGCGGATACGGGATGGAATATCTCACGGAACTGGCCGAGTGGAGCGAGCTTTCATTCATGGCGTTGCTCCTCGTCGTCTTGTTCGTTGTGCACGAAGCGGGCGCGCGGATCGCTCGCCGCAGCCTTACCCGCGAGGAGAAGGCGCCGGAGGGCGTCAACGTTATTGTCGGCGGATTGCTGGGCCTTCTCGCCTTCGTTCTGGCACTTACCCTGTCGTACGCCAGTGCGCGCTTCAACGAGCGCCGGGCTGGCGCGCTTTCGGAAGCGAACGTCATCAGCACTGCGTGGACGAGAGCCGAAGCCATCGGGCATCGACGGGGCAAGGAGATTGCCCGCTTGTTGGAAGAATATGCCAGGGTGCGACAGGGGTTCGTCGAGGCTGGGCGCGACAAGGCGAAACTCGCCGAGTTCAACCGAACGACGCAAGCGTTGCAGTCCGAGATGACAGGGCATCTGGCGGCGATCGTGCAGGAACGGCCCGACACAGTTTCCACGTCACTGATGACCTCGTTGAACGAGACATTCGATGCAGCAACTACTGAGAGGTTCGCCTACGACAGAGGATTGCCCGCGCCGGTCTTTTGGCTGCTGATGTCCCTCAGTGTGCTGTCCGCCGCGGCTTTGGGCTACCAAGTGGGCTTCGTGCGACAGCGACCCCGTCTGCTGGTTGCGGTGCTCATGCTTGCCTGGACGAGCGTAACGATCGTCATTCTGGACCTGGCGTCTCCGCGTCTCGGCGCCCTTCGGACGAATTCGGACGCCTACGTATGGACGCTGCAGAGCTTCAAGAGCGGCGTGCAGATTCCGCCGGCACCCAACCGCTGATGATTACAGTCGGCTCTTGCTTTCGGGAGGAACCAATGATCTCCTCATTGTCGCGTCCACTGCTCGACCAATCGTTCGAGCGCATGATGGCCGATCACCGCGTCGGCGCCATGATTGACAATTTCGTGGCGGCCCGCCCCTCGGCGCGCGAGCGCCGCGCCCAGGGCAAGGTGCTGCGGGACAAGGTGCCGAGGGAAGCGCATGCGCATTTCGTGCCGAGTGCCGATCGTGCCGATCCGGTCGAGATCCTTGAGACCCAGAACCACACACGCGTGCAGAAGCTGGTGCCGGTGCGCTACGCCCGCATGCTGGCATCGCCGTTTGCCTTCCTGCGCGGGTCCGCGGCCGTCATGGCCGCCGACCTCGCGGCGCTGCCTACCACCGCGATGTACGTGAACGCCTGCGGCGACATGCACGTGTCGAATTTTGGCGTGTTCGGCTCGGCCGAGCGAGAGCTGATCTTTGCTATCAACGACTTCGACGAAGTGTTCCCGGCGCCCTGGGAGTGGGACCTCAAGCGGCTGGTGGCGAGTGCCGCCGTGGCCGTACGATTCATGGGCGGCGACAAGACGGCTGCAGCAGAGGCGGCTTCAGAGGCGGTTCGCTCGTATCGTCACCGCATGGCGGACTACGCCGAGATGGGCTACCTGCAAATCTGGTATGACCGAATCGACCAGCGTGCTGTTCTGGATGCCTTGTCGCCCAGGGTCAGGCGCGGGGCGCAGCGAATCATCGACAAAGCCCTCGCCAAGGGCCATCAGCGCGTCTTCGACAAGCTGACCGAGCAGGTGGACGGCGAGCACCGTATCGTCGAGGACGTGCCGCTGATCGTGCGCGAGACGCACACCAAGCAGGGTAGGCCGATCGCCGATGCCCTCGACCGGGTTCTCCGTTCATATGTCGGATCGCTGCCGTACGATCGGCAGCGGCTGCTGTCCCGGTACCGGATCGTCGACGTGGCACGCAAGGTCGTCGGCGTGGGCAGCGTCGGCACTGGATGCTGGGTCATCCTGCTGTTCGGCAAGGACGAAGACGATCCGCTGTTCCTTCAGGTCAAGGAGGCGCAGACGTCTGTTCTCGAGCCGCACTCGCGCTACAAGTTGCCGTTCGACAACCAGGGTCGCCGCGTCGTGGTCGGACAGCGCATGATCCAGGGCTCGCCCGACATCTTCCTGGGCTGGGGCGAAATCGATGGCCAGCACATCTATGTCCGCCAGCTGGCGGACATGAAGGGTGGCATCGAGTTCCTCAAGGGCAATCGCAAGGGGATCGCGGGCTTCAGGGAATACTGCGCGCTGTGCGGCTGGGCGCTGGCCTTGGCTCACGCCAAGTCAGGCGACGCCGCGATGATTTCGGGGTACTGCGGCAAGAGCGCGGTACTCGACGAAGCCATGGTGAAGTTCTCTCTTGCGTACGCCGACCAGACCGAGCGCGACCACGAGACGCTCGACAAGGCTCGAAGAATTGGGCGAATCCGCGTGGCTACCGAGCGGGTGATTAAGTAACTGAATTATGCGAACCATTCGACGTGGACATTAATGTTTGAGTTGATGACGTCTGGTTAGGGCGGCCAATCTCGGAGATCCACAGACGGTCACTGAACGTCCGGTCTGGCGCAATAGTCCTGGGGCAACTGGTACCTCGGAACGTGGATCTGTCGGCCAGTGGGAGCATCTCGAGCGACAAATACGGCGCTTATTCTGAGAAAGTTATTAACGAGGGTAGCGCGGCTAGCAAGGCTCGACTCCTAACGTTCTGTTCCGTAGATCATAAATTCTTTAACCATTTCAATGACTTAATATGGACTTCTGGCCACAAATTCAGAAGGTTTCGAGTATCATCTTGTTGAAACAGTGTGTCTTTGGCCGTTGTACTGCTGGCTAGAACGTCGCCCCGCATCCCTGACAGGCATAGTTCATTTTGCGCTCCTCCAAGGCCAGGCTCGGCTGGTCGACGGTGAGCTCCAGCAGCCACGCACGATCGGCGCCATCGACAACCGCGGCTGCCGCGAGCTACTGGCTGCTGCGAGGCAAAAGACATGGCTCCTTGTCGATTGCTCTTTATCGCGAAGTCCGCCTTTGGCCCATCGCGTCATTTCGCTACGCCGCGGAATTTGGTCGCTATCGGGGCATAGCGGACTCGGACAAGCCGTCCACCCGGCAGATTTATGGATTCACGATCTAGTCTCGCGCTTAGTCTCGCTATAATCTCAGGAATTAGAGGCCTAGCAGGAGACCCGTAGTTTCAATGACTTATATGCTGAAGACCTTCTGACATATCGATCAGAAGGTAGAGCTAAGTCTCTGATATTCCTATGGATTCTTTTAGCTACGGATCAGAAGGTTAGGAGTTCGAATCTCTTCGGGCGCGCCAATAATTTCAAGGACTTAGCGATAGAGCCCACCTTCTTAGTCTTGCTATAATCTCAGCCTTCCAGAGGCAAAACGGCTCATGTCGCTGAAGAAGGCGAAGCTCAAATCGAAGACGCTTTTGAGCAGGCTCGGCGGTGTCTCGGCGTTCGGTTTCGGAGTGAGCCTGAAGCTGCCCGAGGAGACCGCACCGTCGTGCGGGAGCTGTTGGTGTTCCTCGAAGACAGACGCGCTCTATTCGCCGCCGCGATATGGGAGCAGCCGCAACACGTCGTGCAGTCGGTTCAGCATATGAGGACGGAGCTGACGAACGCGCTCGAGCGGCTGGGAGAAAAGTCACCAGCGGCTGCGGCGTGCCGCTCCATGCGAGGTGCCTGTTGGGTCTTCTTGACCGAAGTAGGCACTATGAAACTGCGGGAGATGGACAGGGACTTCGTCGAGGGCTAGCGGACTCGCCGTGCTGCCTGCCGGCAAATGCGTTCAACCGACTAGCCTACTCGGGCATCCCGGCCCGGCGCAGGCCTTCGAAAAATCGGGTGGACATTTTTTTCGAAAGTCCGAGGCGCTCGCTTAGAATCTTGATCGTGCAGTCTGGATCGATGTCGCGATGCTGTCGCATCACGTCCTTCGCGTCCTCGATGTGGCCGGTCATTGCCAGGGCCGCCGCGAAAATGCGCAGCGCGAATGCAAAGCGAGGGTTCAATTGAACGGCCATGCGCGCGGATGCGACTGCCTCCTCGTCGCGGCCAAGCGTTAGCTGCGCGAGCGCGACCCCGCTCCAGCTGTCGTGAACCCAGATGTCGCGCGGGTGGAACCGTAATCCGCGCCGCAGGTGGCCGACGGCCAGTTCGGCCTTGCCCATATAAAGGTAAATGAAACCACTGGATCTCCAGACACGTGCGGAGTGAGGGTCGAGCGCGATCGCACGGTCGGCAAGCTGTCGGGCTTCGCGATAGTCGTGGGTGTACATCGCGGTCCACCGGGCGAGCGTCGCGAGCGACTCGGCATCGTGCGGGTCGAGCCGTACGGCCATGCGCGCGTATCGCAATGCTTCTGCTTGTGCGTGCTCCAGCGGCGACGACCATCCATAGTTGATGCGCACGGCCCATATGATGGCGGCAAAGGCCGCCGCGGAAACGAACGTCGGATCAAGAGCCAGCGCTCGTTCGAGCAGCCGCAACGCCTCGTCAGCCGCTTCAGCGGTCAGCACGTTGCGGCACGCGAGTGCACGCAGATAGAGATCGTAGGCATCGAGGCTCTCGGGCGGTTTGCGAACTGCCCGCGCGATCTCGGCTCCTTGCAGCTTGGGTACCAGCGCGCCGACCACGCGCGCGGTGATCTCGTCCTGCAGGGCAAAGACGTCGGCAAGACTGCCGTCGAATTGCTCCGCCCACAAATGAACGCCGGTTCCCGCCTGAATGAGCTGCGCGCTGATCCGCAGTCGCTCCCCCGCCTTGCGCACGCTCCCTTCGAGCACGTAGCGGGCCGAAAGCTCGCGCCCAATCTGTCTGATATCGGTCGCGCGCCCCTTGTACGCGAAAGAGGAATTGCGCGCGATCACCTGCAGTGACGGCACGCGCGTAAGCGCCGTGATGATGTCCTCGACCACGCCGTCCGCGAAATAATCCTGCGACGGATCGCCGCTCATGTTGTCGAACGGCAGCACGGCGATCGAGGGCTTGTCGAGGAGAGAGTGCCTCGCGTCCGTCGGCCCGGCGACGAAGCGGTAGCCCCGGCCCGGCACGGTCATGATGTAGCGCTGGCCGCCCTTGCCGTCTTCGAGCGCTTTGCGCAGGGCAGAGACCTGCGCCTGGATGGCGTTGTCTTCCACGATCGCGCCGGACCAGACCTTCGAGATCAACTCGTCCTTGGTGACCAGCGCGCCGGGGGAAGCCGCGAGCGCGCAAAGAATGTCGATTCCACGTGTGCCGAGGGCGACACTTGCACCGTCGCGATAGAGCATCCGTCCCCGCGCATCGAGCCGAAACGGACCAAACGCGACTTCCTGACTTTGATCCGAAGCAACCGTCATGGCGGCGATTTCAGCATATTTCAGGCCCACGCCAAGCACTTGTGGAGCGCGCGCAGGTATCTTGGGCGCCCTATCGGGCCCGCGTCAATCGCTTGCACGGTCTTCGGCAGGAGGGGGCGATCGATCATGAGGACGCTTTTTTGCGCTGCGTTGGGGGAGATGATCTGCCTTGGCGATGTCTATCCGATGAGCGGCGACTGGCACATCCCAACGAAGAAGATCGAAGGCAGGCGCAGGCCGTCATGATCACCCGCTCAGGTGGGCTGGCGGGTCAGAACCGGACTCTAAGGAGGACAGCCATGCTGACACGTAGAAATCTGCTCAGGAGCGCTACAGCTAGTGTTCCTGTTGCCGCGGCCGGGATAATACACTGGCCGACCGCATCATGGGCTCAGATTGGTTCGAAGACCTTCGTCCTGGCGCATGGCTCGTGGCACGGCGGGTGGTGCTGGAAGAAGGTCGCTGATCGACTCCGTGCAAAGGGGCACACCGTCTATACGCCGAGCTACACAGGCATGGGCGAGAGGGCGCACCTCCTGAGCAGGGACATCACCATCAACACCTTTTCGGAAGATCTAGTTCAGCTCATCCAGAGCGAGGAGCTCTCGAACGTCATTCTTGTCGGCCATAGCTTCGGCGGTGTTCCAATTTCCGGAGCGGCCGACCGCGTTCCTGAGAAGATCGCGCATCTCGTCTATCTCGATTCCGTTCTGGTCGAGAGCGGAAGGAGCGCGTTCTCCTATTATCCGCCGGCAGAGGCTGAGGGGCGCATCAAGGCAGCTGAGAAGGCAACTAACGGCGTAGCAGTCCCTGTGCCTCAGCAGCTGCCTGGTGTGTGGGGTCTGGGAAAGGAGGGTAACCCAGATTACGATTGGGTGCGTCGGCGGCTCTCTCCTCACCCACTGCAGACCTATACGACGGCGCTCACTCTTAAAGGGCCTGTCGGTAATAACCTGCCGCGAACCTACATACACTCTACCCAGCCATCCCACCCCGTGCTTGAGGACTCGCGCAAGCTCGTGCGGTCATGGTCGGGATGGAGGTGGGTCGATCTCGAGGCGCCTCACGATTCGATGATCACTCACCCTGACGCGGTTGTTGAGCTGCTCTTGGGAACGTGAGGGCCTCTACTGCGAGGGCAAAGAAGTAACCTTGCTTCTCGGCAGCATTAGGAGAGGATCACCAAGGGAGGGTGACATGAGGGTACTTCTTTGCATGCTCGGCGTGATGCTTTTCACGACGACTGCGGAAGCGCAGCTCGAGCGGCAAGAACTGCATTCGTTTCAGTCGGCAGATACGCCGGCAGCGGACTTTCTCGCGGGAAAAAAGGGGGCGCCCGTCACGCTCGCTGGCTATCTACGCGTTCCGAAAGCGAGCGGCAAACACCCGACAGTCTTGCTGTTGCACGGCGCCCTCGGCGTTGGTGGCTACAACGGCTCGGTGTCCGAGTGGTCACGCGTCTTCAATGAGGCCGGTTACGCGGCCTTCATCGTCGATAGCTGGTCCGGCCGCGGATTGCAGAACATCGCCGCGGACATCTCGAGAGTAAGCGCGATGTCCCGCATGTACGACTTGGTCGGGGCACTCGACGTTCTCGCAAAGAACCCTCTGATCGACCCCTCAAAAATCGCAGTCATGGGCTTGTCGCACGGGGGCCATGCGGCGCTGTGCTCGAGCCTGCAGCGATTTGGGAAACTTTTCAGTTCCCATGTGCGTTTTGCCGCGCACGTATCACTGTACACAGGCTGCAATATTACCTTCCAAGGGGATGAAGCCGTTACCAAACCAGTGCTGATGCTGCACGGTGCGGCCGACGATTGGGTGCTTGCGGCTCCATGCCGTGAGTATGCATCTCGTCTCACGAAGGCAGGCAAGAACGTCCGCTACATCGAGTATCCGGATGCGCATCACAACTTCGACTCGCCCGATGTGGCGCAGGTAGTAAAAGTCGCCCAAGGTCTCACTCCTCGCAAATGCCGTCTCGCCGAGAGCGACGGTGGCGTTGTCATTAATGTGGAAACGAAACAGCCGTTCGGTCCTTCCGATCCGTGTCTCGAGCGTGGCGTGACGATCCACTACAACGAAGCCGCGATGAAGAAGGCACACGGCGACGTCCTCGCGTTCCTGGAGAGCGTGTTCGGACAGTAATGCGTCAAGCCGCCGTTTGGGCAGAAATCGTCAAGGAAGTCGGCGTGCAGGCGATTGAATAGATACATGACTGATCACGGTCGCGAGAAGCCGAAATGACGGCAGCCGGCAGGTGCGGGAGCAATCATCATGCAACGAAGGTCCGCAATCCTTGGGTCGGTGCTCTTTTTCTTCATCGCGCCGACGATGATTGCCGGTCTTGTCCCCTGGTGGATTTCGCGCTGGCAGGTGCTGCAGGCATCCTTCTTCGGTCTCGCGTCGGTTCGTGCCGCGGGAGTGGCCTTGATCGCAATCGGCATCCCGGTGCTGCTGGAGTCGTTTGCCCGCTTTGCGCTACAGGGCCAAGGCACGCCGGCGCCGGTGGCGCCGACCCGTCACCTGGTCGTCACGGGGTCCTATCGCTACGTCCGCAATCCGATCTACCTTGCGGTCACCGCGATTATTCTGGGCCAAGGTCTGTTGTTCGGAAACGTCACGCTCCTGGTCTATGGCGCGCTCCTCGCGCTGGGCTTCCACATCTTCGTGTTGGCCTATGAGGAGCCGACGCTGCGGCAGACCTTCGGGACGCAGTTTGAAGCATATACCGCCAACGTTCCCCGTTGGGTGCCGCGGCTACAGCCCTGGGCGCCGGATGCATCATAGTCAGACGACCGATTTTGTGTCGCCCGCTCACCTGCAGGCACGCTACTACGTCACCAGCAGCGGCGGGTCGGTGATGACGTATCTCAACCATCCGCGGTTGAAGTCAGCTTTTGGCTGATCTCAATCCCTGTTCCACAGAAAGAACGAAACCGGGCTATTTGCCTTACATTCAAGCACGGGGATCTCAAGGTAGTCGCTTCATCAACTGCCGCAACCCGCCGAGCCGATCGATCGCCCGTGCCGCCAGGGATTGCGTCGCTAGGGCGGTGTGCTCGTCCCGGGTCGCCTCGGCGATCCCGATATAGTCGTCGACCAGGCGTTCGGCCGAAGCGATTGCGTCGAGCTCGTCGATCGGCAGCCGCGGCGTCTGCGCCAAGGGCTCCAGCTCGCGCGCCATCGCTTCTGCTTCACCGGCCATGGCTTCAGCCCGGGTTCGGTCGCCGGCCGGCATGCGCGAGGCCAAGTCGCGCAGCTGCAGGCTCAGCCGCCGCTCGAGGACCAGCGCCTCGGCCAACCGGTCAGACAGCCCCTGTGCCGCGTCGGGAGGATGTCGCCGGCGTTGATCGTGGTACGCGTGGCGACGCGCACGCCGCAGCAGAGAGACGTGATGCAACTCCTCGAGGGCCATCCGTTCGGCAGCCGCACGGATATCCGATGACGGCGCCTCGGCGGCGACATAGCTCCAGAAGCTGAAGGCGCGTTCTTCGTTGCGCACCGCCATCGACAGGATGCGATAGGCAGTCGTCGTACGCGCGACGGCGAGCTCGCCCGCCGTTGCGTCTTCGAGGATCTCCGGCGGCGCCCAGCGAAGGTCGGCGGGATCCGGCGGCTTTCCTTTGGTCCTCTTCGCCCAGTCGACGACGAACGCTTCGTGGTGGCGCTCGTCCTGGGCGAGCCGTTCGAAGAGGCTGGCCAGCTCGGGCAGGCCTTCGAGCCGCGCATGTGCAGCCAACGCAACGTAACGCGTACTGGCCTCGTGCTCCAGGGCCTGCGCGATGGCGAAGAGCTCTTCGAGCGATTGCACCGTACCGCCCGGCGGCACTTTCAGCAGTGACACGTCAACCTCTACCGAGGCCAGTACCGTAGCGCAGGACGCCAAGCGAAGTCCATTTCCTGCAACCGTTGACTGTTGCAATCGTTCCAAGATATCGAGGTAGGACACAGTCATCGAAGGGGGAACTTGTGCCGCCTGTAGGAGACAGACCGACGCGTCGTCTGTTGGCCTGCCGGATAGGGGCCTTCGTTGCACTTGTCTTTTTCCTGATTGTCAGCATGGTTTCGGCTGAGGCGGTTGCTGCGGGGCGCCTGCAGGAATTTCTCGACAAGGCGCAGCCCTCGGAACTCGTGCCGGGGGCAGATCGCTTCTCCGCGCCGGAGGGCGATCCGCCCCTCGTGCGCGCCTACAAGGGCAGCGAGCTCTTGGGTTACGTCTACCTCAACGCCGACTTTGCCAATGCCGTGGGCTATTCCGGCAAGCCCGTGCATGTCCTGGTCGGCATCGACGCCAAAGGCATCGTGAAGGGCTTCAAGCTCGTCGAGCACCACGAGCCGATCGTGCTGGTCGGCATTCCCGAGCGACGGGTTATCGAGGCGGTGAACAGCCTGATCGGGCAGGACATCACGCCCGTGGCGTCGGGTACACAGCGGCCGCCGCAGACCGACATCGTGAGTGGCGCCACCGTCACCGTGCTGGTCATCGGCGACAGCATCGTGCGTTCGGCGGTGCGGTTGATCCGCAGCGGACGCCTGGGCGGCAGCTTGCCTTCGGCGGATGCAGCCAGGCCGGCCGCGCAGAGAACCGTGGACATGGATCAGGGCGATGTGAGGTCCTGGCAAGACCTGGTCGGCGACGGCTCGATCCGCCGCCTTCAGCTCAGCGTGGGCGACGTCAACGAGGCCTTCGCCAAGGCAGGCAATGCCGCCGCCGCGCAGAACGCTGAATCGACCAGTCTCGACGACGCCTTCATCGATCTCTACGCCGCGCCGGTTTCGGTGCCGGCCATCGGCCGCAGCCTCCTCGGCGAAGAAGGGTATCTCCAGCTGCGAGAGCGCCTGAAGCCGCATCAGCAGGCGATCGTCGTGGCGGCCAATGGCCTCTACTCCTTCAAGGGCTCGGGCTACGTGCGCGGCGGCATCTTCGACCGCATCGAACTCTTGCAGGAAGGCGCCAGCACCCGCTTTCGCGACCGCAACCACACCCGGTTGGGATCGCTGGCCGCGGACGGCTCGCCCGAGTTCCGGGAGATCGCGCTGTTCGTGACACCCGACGACTTCACGCTCGATCTGGCACAGCCCTGGCAGCTGCAGCTCCTCGTGCAGCGCGCAATCGGTGCGCGGGACAAGGCATTCCTGGCCTTCGAGCTTTCCTACACCCTGCCCGACCGGTATTTCCGTCGCGATCAGGTGGCGCCAGCCGCGCCGCCGGCGGCTGGCCCGTCCGCTGCGGATTCGTTGCCCGACACGATGGACGCACCGCTCTGGGTGCGCATGTGGGAGGACAATGCCGTGTCGATCGGCATCACGACGGCAGCGATGGCGGTCCTGACCGCCATCTTCTTCTTCCAGAGCTACCTGGTACGCCGGCCTGTGCTCTACACCTGGGTAAGGCGCGGCTATCTGGCGTTCACCCTGGTCTGGCTGGGTTGGTACGCCAATGCCCAGCTCTCCGTGGTCAACGTCCTGACCTTCACAAGCGCGCTGATCACCGGGTTTCGCTGGGAGTTCTTCCTCGCCGCGCCGCTGATCTTCATCCTGTGGGCGGCGGTGGCGGGCGGCCTCTTGTTCTGGGGACGGGGCCCGTTCTGCGGCTGGCTTTGCCCGTTCGGAGCGCTGCAGGAATTGCTCAACAACCTCGCACAATGGCTCAAGGTGCCGCAGTACCGGCTGCCCTGGGGCTTGCACGAGCGGCTATGGCCCATAAAGTACATTGTCTTCCTCGGCTTGTTCGGACTCTCGCTGTATTCCCTGTCGATGGCCGAACGGTTCGCCGAGGTCGAACCGTTCAAAACGGCGATCGTGCTCAAGTTCTGGCGGAACTGGCCGTACGTCGTCTACGCGGTGGCCTTGCTGGGTGCTGGCTTGTTCGTCGAACGCTTCTTCTGCCGCTATCTCTGCCCGCTGGGCGCGGCACTTGCCATACCCGGCCGAATCCGCATGTTCGAATGGCTCAAGCGCTGGCCCGAATGTGGCTCGCCCTGTCAGCGCTGCGCCAAGGAATGTCCGGTGCAATCGATCCATCCGGAGGGTCATATCAATGTCAACGAGTGCATCTACTGCATGCACTGCCAGGAGCTTTACCACGACCCCAATCGCTGCCTGCACAACGTGCAGCGGCGACTGAAGCGCGAGAAGCGTCGCGCCCTGCGCGCGCCCTTTGCCGATGCCCCCGAGCAGGAAGCAGCCCGGTCGACCGTCGCCGCTACCACGACTTCAACCCGCCCGTGACCACAAGGAGCAACCCATGACCAGCGACAACAATGGCGGCAAATCCCGTCGTCGCGACATCCTCGCAGCCAGCGCCGCGGCCGGCGCCCTCGGCGCCGCCGGCGGCTTGGGCATAGCCAAGGGCCTGAACATCAGTCAGGCCCAGGCGCAGACTCGGCCGCCGCAGCAACAGGGCCGTCCCGGTGCGCAAAGGTACGAGGTCAAGCCGGGCGAGCTCGACGAGTACTACGTGTTCTTCTCGAGTGGCCAGACCGGCGAGCTGCGTATCATGGGCCTGCCCTCGATGCGCGAGCTGATGCGTGTGCCGGTGTTCAACCGCGATAGCGCCACCGGCTGGGGCCAGACCAACGAGAGCCTGAAGGTGCTGACCGAGGGGTTGACGCCGGAGGCGCGCGAGTTCCTGAAGGACCAGGGCGGCATCTATACCAACGGCGACCTGCACCATCCGCACCCGTCCTTCACCAATGGCACCTACGACGGGCGCTACCTGTTCGCCAACGACAAGTCGAACAGCCGCGTCTGCCGCATCCGCCTCGACATCATGAAATGCGACAAGATTATCCAGCTGCCCAACCAGGCGACGGTGCACGGCCTGCGCGTGCAGAAATTTCCCAAGACCGGCTACGTATTCTGCAACGGCGAGGACCGCGTGCCGGTGCCCAACGACGGCAAGATCCTCGACGATCCCAAGAAATATGTCGGCATGTTCACCGCGGTCGACGGTGAGACCATGAAGGTCGCTTGGCAGATCCAGGTCGACGGCAATCTCGACAACGTCGATTCGGACTACCAGGGCAAGTATGCCTGGTCGACCTGCTACAACTCCGAGGAAGGCGTAACGCTCGCCGAGATGATGGCCAAGGAGCAGGACTGGGTCGTCATCTTCAACCTCAAGCGTATCGAGGACGCGGTCAAGAAGGGCGATTTCCAGACGATCGGCGGCATTCCGGTATTGAATGGACGGCACGGCTCACCCTTTACACGCTACGTCCCGGTGCCCAACAGCCCGCACGGCATCAACACTGCGCCCGATGGCATCCACTTCGTCGCCAACGGCAAGCTCTCGCCCACCTGCACGGTATTCGATGCGCGCAAGCTCGATGACCTGTTCGACGACAAGATCCAGCCGCGCGACGTCGTCGTCGCCGAACCCGAGCTCGGGCTCGGCCCGCTGCACACCGCCTACGACGGCAAGGGGAACGCCTTCACGACGCTGTTCCTCGACAGCCAAGTCGTGAAGTGGAATATCGACAAGGCCAAGCGCGCCTACAAGGGTGAGAAGGTCGACCCGATCATCCAGAAGCTCGACGTCCACTACCAGCCCGGCCACAACCACAGCTCGATGGGCCAGACCAAGGAGGCTGACGGCAAATGGCTGCTGTCGCTCAACAAATTCTCCAAGGACCGCTTCCTCAATGTCGGTCCGCTCAAGCCTGAGAACGACCAGCTCATCGACATCTCGGGTGACAAGATGGTGCTGGTCCACGACAGCCCGAGCTTTGCCGAGCCGCACGACGCCACGATCGTGCATCGCTCCAAGATCAAGCCGCTCTCCATCTGGAAGCGCGACGACCCGTTCTTCGCCGACGCCGTCAAGCAGGCACAGGCCGACGGGATCAAGCTGGAGACGGATTCCAAGGTGATCCGCGACGGCACCAAGGTGCGCGTCTACATGACGTCCGCCGCGCCCGCGTACGGGCTGGAGAAGTTCGAGGTCAAGCAGGATGACGAGGTCACGGTCTTCGTCACCAACGTCGACGACGTGGAAGACCTTACCCACGGCTTTTGCATCGTGAACTACGGCATCAACATGGAGATCGGACCGCAGCAGACCTCCTCGGTGACCTTCAAGGCGTCACGCCCGGGTGTCTACTGGTATTACTGCACGTGGTTCTGCCACGCCATGCACATGGAGATGCAGGGCCGCATGCTGGTCGAGCCCAAGAGCGCATGAAGCCGAGCGTCTGACGATGGAGCGGCGCCTGTGCTGGGCATGGCTGGGGACGGCGGTGCTTGCCGTCGGCCTTGCCGTGCCCGGACATGCCGAGCGCGTCGTTGTCTCGGTCGATCAGCCGCTGCAGACCGTGGTCGACGCGCTCTCCGACGGCGATACCGTGGTTCTGAAGGAGGGAGAGCATCGCGGCCCGCTCGAAATCAGGCGCAGGATCATCGTCGAGGGTGAGCCCGGCGCGCTCATCGTCGGTCCAGGGCAAGGCAGCGTCGTCGTCATCGAGGCGGCCGGCGCCGTCGTGCGTGGCCTCACCATCCGTGGCTCGGGCCGCGACCTGGAGAAGCTCGACTCCGGCGTTTTCATCGAGAAGTCGGCGACCGGCGCGGTCGTCGAAGGCAACCGTGTCGAAGGCAATCTTTACGGCGTGTATATCCACGGCGCCGCCGATGCCATCGTGCGTCGCAATGAGATCGTCGGTATCGCCCAGGGACGCATGAACGACGCCGGCAACGGCGTGTCGGTCTGGGATGCGCCCGGCGCCAAGGTGCTGGAGAACGATTTCCGCTTCGGCCGCGACGGCATATTCTCGATCGCCAGCCGCAAGAACGTGTTCAGCGGCAACCGCTTCCGCGACCTGCGCTTCGCGGTGCATTACATGTACACCAACGACGGCGAGGTCACCGGCAACGTCTCGATCGGCAATGCCGTGGGCTATGCCGTGATGTACTCCCATCGCCTGCTGGTTCGCGGCAATCTGTCCGACGGCGACCGCGACCGCGGCTTCCTGTTCAACTTCGCCAATGGTTCGCTGATCACCGGCAACGTCGTGCTGGGACGGCTTCAGCCTGCGGAGCGATGGACCCGAGTCGGCATGCACAACCGGGAGATGCGCGAGCACGGGCTGGTCGACGACCGGCAGCCGGGTGGGACCCTCCAGGCCGGGGCGCGCATCGGGCCGGAGAAGTGCGTTTTCATCTACAACACCAACCACAACCGGTTTCGCGACAACTGGTTCGAGGGGTGTGAGATCGGCATCCACTTTACCGCCGGATCCGAAGGCAACCAGATCGTCGGCAACGCCTTCGTGCGCAATCGCAACCAGGTGAAGTATGTCGGCACGCGCTATCTCGACTGGTCCGTGGAGGGGCGCGGCAACTACTGGAGCGACAACGCCGCGTTCGACCTGAACGGCGACGGCATCGCCGACACCGCCTACCGGCCGAACGACCTGATCGACAAGGTCCTGTGGACGGCGCCGCAGGCCAAGGTGCTGGCGAACAGTCCCGCGGTTCAGGTGATCCGCTGGTCGCAGGCGCAGTTTCCTGCGCTGCTGCCGGGCGGCGTCGTGGACAGCCATCCCCTGATCGCACCGCCGGCGCGGCCGACGATCGGCCAGGGAGCCAGGCAGTGACCGCCACGGTCGACCTGAGCGGCGTCATCAAGCGTTACGGCGGAATCGAAGCGGTGCGCGACGTGTCGTTCGACTTGCCGGCCGGCGAGACGGTGGCCCTGGTCGGGCACAACGGCGCCGGCAAGACGACCTTGCTCAAACTGATGCTGGGATTGATCCGGCCCACCGCCGGCTCGGTGCGGGTATTGGGCGACAATCCGGCGCAAGGCGAGTTTGGCGGTCGCCGGCGACTCGGCTACTTGCCGGAGAATGTTGCCTTCAACCCGGCACTGACGGGCCGCGAGATTCTTTCCTTCTATGCTCGCCTGAAAGGCGAGCCGGCTGCCAAGGCGTTGCCGTTGCTCGATCGCGTGGGTCTGGCGGAGGCCGCAAGTCGCCGGGTCGGCACCTACTCGAAGGGCATGCGCCAGCGGCTGGGGCTGGCCCAGGCGCTGATCGGCGAACCGCTGTTGCTGCTGCTCGACGAGCCGACGACGGGCCTCGATCCGGCGCTGCGGCTGAGCTTCTACGAGATCATCCAGCAGCTGCGCGATCGAGGCGCCACCGTCGTGCTCTCCTCGCATGCTCTCACCGAGCTCGAGGAACGCGCCGGCCGCGTGATCATCATGAATCGCGGCATCATGGTCGCCAATGGGACGATCGAGGAGCTGCGGCGTGTCGCCGAGCTGCCGACCCGCATCAGGCTCACCGTGGCGGAAGGAGGGGCGAGGGCGGCGCACGCGTGGATGGGGCAAGGCGAGAGTGGTCGCGATCTCGGGACGCGCGTCGTCGAGTTCGAGGCCTATCAGGGGCGCAAGCTCGCCCTGCTGCGGCGAGCCACGGAGCAAGGCGCGCCCGTGCAGGACGTCGACATCGTCCCGCCCAGCCTCGACGAGCTGTATGCCCATTTCCTCCGACGGCAGGAGGCGGCGGAATGAGGAACGTGCTGCTGATCGCCGGCAAGGAGATCCAGGAAGGGCTGCGCAACCGCTGGGTGCTCGCCACGACGCTGTTGCTGGCCGCCCTTGCCTTGACGCTGACGTTCCTCGGCAGCGCACCAACGGGCACGGTGGGTGTCGGGGCCCTCGATGTCGTGGTCGTCAGCCTGTCCAGCCTGACGATCTTCCTGGTGCCCCTTATCGCGCTCCTCATTTCGCACGATGCCATCGTGGGCGACATCGAGCGCGGCACGATGCTGCTGCTGCTGAGCTACCCGGTCGGCCGCCGGCACGTGCTGCTGGGCAAGTTCCTCGGCCATCTGGCCATTCTCGCTTTTGCGACAGTGCTGGGCTACGGCGCGGCGGCTGTCGCCCTCGCAAGCACCGGTGTCGAGGTCGACGGCACGAGCTGGGCTGCGTTTGCCGCCATGATCGGCTCCTCGATCCTGCTGGGCGCCGCTTTCGTCGCCATCGGCTATCTGGCAAGCGCGCTCGTCCAGCAGCGTGGCCTGGCGGCGGGAATCGCCATCGGCGTCTGGCTCCTGATGGTGCTGATCTACGACATGGCGCTGCTCGGATTGCTGGTCGTGGATCAGGGCCGGACCATCACCGCGGAGACGCTGAACGCCCTGTTGCTGCTCAATCCCACCGACATTTATCGCATGTTCAACCTGGCAGGCTCTGCCAACGTGAGCGCCTTCTCAGGCATGGCCGGTCTCGCCAACACCGTCACGCTGGCCCCAGCCTATCTCCTTGCGGCACTGGTGGCCTGGACGGCGGTGCCGCTCACGCTGGCTGCCCTTGCCTTCTCACGGAGGGAGCTGTGAGAGCGATCCTCCTTGCGCTTGTGATGGTTGTAGCCGGCACGGTGGCGGGTTGCCGCAAGGAGACGGCCCAGAATGCGCCGGCGCCCTTCGCTCTGACGGAAGGCGCGATTGGTCACTATTGCGGAATGAATCTGACGGAGCATGCCGGACCGAAGGGACAGATCATCTTGTCGAGCCGCCAGGAGCCGGTCTGGTTCTCCTCGGCACGGGATACGATCTCCTTCACCATGCTGCCGGACGAGCCCAAGGACATCCGCGCCATCTATGTTTCCGACATGGCGAAGGCGGCGAGCTGGCAAGACCCGGGAGCGACCAACTGGGTCGACGCCCGCAAGGCGCTGTTCGTGATCGAAAGCCGGTTGAAAGGCGGCATGGGTGCGGCCGAGGCCGTACCCTTCTCCGGCCAAGCCGAGGCGGAGCGCTTCGTGGCGGAGAACGGCGGTCGGATTGTCGCTTTCGACCAGATTCCACGCGACTACATCCTGGCGCCGGCGGAGCCCGACCCTTCCGGCCACCCGCAACATCGCCATTGAGGTTCGCCATGGTGCGACTTTTCACCCGCCGGCGCGCCATCGCCATTTCCGCTGCCGCTGCCGGCCTCGAGCTGTTGCCGCTGCGTGGGCCCGTGGCCGCGCATGATCGCCTGACGTCCTGGCGCGGCGTCGTGCTGGGCGCCCCGGCATCCCTGCAGATCCATCATGGCGATCCGGCCGTCGCGAGACGGCTGATCGAATTGGCGGTCAGCGAGGCCCGGCGCCTGGAGGGGATTTTCAGCCTCTATCGGCCCGACTCGGCGCTTGTCGACCTCAATCGCCGCGGCGCTTTGGCGGCGCCACCCGGCGAGCTGGTCGACCTGCTGCAGCTCTGTCAGAGGCATCACGCGCTGACGAAGGGTGTCTTCGATCCGACGGTGCAGGTGTTGTGGCAGCTCTATTCCGACCATTTCGCCAACGCCGGGGCCGGGGAGGGCGGACCCCCACAGCGCGTCATCGATGCCGCCTTGCAGCGGGTGGGCTTCGGCAAGGTCTCGGTCAGCCGGGACCGGATCGTGTTCGTGCACCGTGGCATGGCCTTGACCTTGAACGGCATCGCCCAGGGCTACATCACCGATCAGGTCGTCGCGCTGCTGCGCGATCATGGCATCGAGCACAGCCTCGTCGACATGGGTGAAATACGTGCCATCGGCGATCGGCCGGATGCCACTCCCTGGAAGATCGGGATCACCGGCTCCGACGACAGCATCACCCTCGTCGACCAGGCAGTGGCGACTTCGGCGGGGGGCGGTTACCGTTTCGACGCCCTCGGCCGCTTCAATCACCTTTTCGATCCCTCGACGGGGCGGTCACCGCCTCCCGACCGAAGCGTCACCGTCGTGATGCCCACGGCAACCGACGCCGACGCGCTGTCGACGGCGTTCAGCCTGGTGTCCGAGCCTCAGGTACGCGACATCATGCGGGAACTTTCGGTGGGCGAGGTTCGTTTCATCCCGATGTGAATCTCCCGAGGGAGAGGTCGATCCGAATGAATCCGCCATCAAGGGAAGATGTCATGCGCTTGAGCCCGTTGATTGTCGCTGCCCTCATCGTCATGCCCTCGATCGCCCAAGCCCAGGACGTGGCCGCCGGCGAAAAGGTTTTTGCGCAATGCAAGACCTGCCATCAGATCGGCGAGGGGGCGAAGAACGCCGTCGGACCCGTCCTCAACGGTGTCATTGGCCGCAAGGCGGGCACGATCGAAGGCTTCAAATATTCCGAGGCCAACAAGAACTCGGGGATCAGCTGGGACGAAGCCACCTTCGCCGACTACATCAAGAATCCCAAGGCCAAGATACCCGGCACAAAGATGATCTACCCCGGGCTGAAGGACGAGCAGAAGATCAAGGACCTCACGGCATACCTCAAGCAGTTCGACGGGCAGGGCCATCAGGTATCGCAAGCCAAATAGCCCCGAGTGTTGAGGGCGGTGGGCGCCCTAGACTGTCGGGCGGCGTTTCGAAGGCGACGGCCGCTTGGGCCGGCACAGCAGCGGCGCGTACAGGAGGGAAAACCCCAAGAAGGCGATGGCCCACGCAAAAGCCGCAAGGTGAAGCAGTATCCCACCGGCCTCCGGCAGCAGGGCAGCCGCGATGCGCGTGATCGCCGCGACGGCGGCCATGGCATAGATGGCCTGGAGCGATGGCGCGGCTGTCAGCGCCCGCCCGGCATGGCCGAGACTCGCGCGGCTCATGACGGCCAGCGTCATGAGGCCGATGGCGCCCGTTGTCCAGGCATGGATGCCCGCGCTCGGCGGGGCGAGCCCGAGGGCAGCGAATGCGCTCAGTGCGAAGCCGATCGCCACAAAGGCGAACCCGACATGAAGGATGAGGACGAGGCGATCGGCGATGGTGCGTTCTCCGGCCCAACGAGCAAGCCGCAGCGCGTTGACGACGGCACCGGTGACGAGAGCAATCGCGGTCAGCAGCCCTTCGGGCTCGAGCGCCCAGAATACAAGGGCCAGCGCGCTCACCACCATGAATCCCGCATCGAGGCGGTCGAATGGTGCCGGTAGGCGGCCGGCCTCACGGCGCATCAGCCAGTTGCGGGTGAAGCTCGGCACGATGCGCCCACCCACGGCCATGATCAGGAAGATGACCAGGCCGATTCCGAACCGTGTCGAATAGATGGCGCCACCCGTGAAATGTGCCTCGAGGTGAAAGGCAATATTGGCGATCGCAAGGAACGCGATCACTCCCACGACCTTCAGGTTGCGCCAATTCTTGCCGACCACGATTTCGCGCGAGAGGGCTCCAGCCATGAGAACAAGAAACGCAACGTCCACCACGGCGGCGCTGAGCCAGCCGATCTTTGCCGACAAATCAACCGCGACGCGGCCGGAGAGCCACGTTGCGACCAGCACGACAAGCGGCAAACCCTGCAACGGCAGGCGGCCGGTCCAGTTGGGAATCGCCGTCAGCAGAAAACCCGCGATGACGGCTGCCACGTAGCCGAACAGCATCTCGTGCGCGTGCCAATCGCGTGGGGCAAAGGCGGTGCCAAGCGACAATTCGCCATAGTACATCGGCAGCCACGCAAGGACCTCCAGCCCGGCATAGGTCGAGCCAAGCAGGAAGAACGGCCGGAAGCCGTAGGAGAACAAGGCGGGGCCACTATAGGGCTTCAGGCGCGGGATCTGAGGCATGTGGTTCGCGTTTCGAGCATCCTAAAGGAATGAAAGGCCAGCGATGCGGTCGATCTGGAAGGTGCGCCTCATCCGCCGATGGCCCGCGGATACTTCGTCCCTTCAAGACCGCTGGCGAAGGATTGCACCACCGGGCCGACGAGCATTGGAACGAGGCTCATGGCAAGAATAATGCCCCACATCCCGAGATCCGGCGCCACGAGGTGAAGCATGTGAGCTGGACCTGGTACATGAGCGGCCGTCAACAGCAGGCCGACGCACGCCGCCAGCGCCATCCATATCCAGCGATTGCGCGTGATTTCATTGCGAAGCAGACCCGACGTCGGATGACGCATGTTGAAGACATGCCAAAGCTGGGCAAGGGCGAGGGTCAGGAACGTGACGGTCACCGTCGAACGCTCATCCAGCTCCAGCCAGAGATAAGCGAGGGCAAGCGCGCCGAATGTCGACACGGTGAGCGCGATGCCATGGAAGACGATCGCGAGCCACTGCTCGCGACCGAGGATCGGCTCTTCGGGATTGCGCGGCGGGCGTTTCAGAATACCCCGCTCGCCCTCGCCCATGGCCAGGGCGAAGGCGGGAAAAACGTCCGTGACAAGGTTCAGGAACAGGATTTGCAGGGGCAGAAGCGGAAGGGGTAGTCCGAAAAGGACCGCAAGGCCGACGACCGACACCTCGCTCAAGTTGCAGGACAGCAGATAGGTTCCGAACCGGCGGATGTTGCCGAAGATGACGCGGCCCTCGCGAATCGCCACGACGATGCTCGGGAAGGCATCGTCGAGCAGGATCATTGCGGCTGCCTCGCGGGCGACGTCGGTGCCTCGCCGTCCCATCGCGACGCCGATATCGGCCTGCCGCAACGCCGGTGCATCGTTGACGCCATCGCCTGTCACGGCAACGATGTCGCCGGCGCCCTGATAGGCGCGCACGAGCTCGAGCTTCTCGGCCGGGCTGACGCGCGCGAATATCTCGGTCTTCAGCAGGTCTGCCCGGTCTTGGCCGGCGAGGTCAGAAAGCTCGCGACCTTCGACGATTCGCGGCGCAGCGCTGCCCAGTCCCACGGCGCGGGCGATGCTGCGGGCCGTGACGGCATGATCGCCGGTGATCATGACAACCCTTATTCCCGACTCGTGGCAGGCCCGGATGGCAGCCGGCACGTCGGCACGCGGTGGGTCGTCGAGGCCGATCAGGCCCAGGAACGTCAGGGGCTCGTAGGGCTGGCCATCCGATGTCGGCTCGGTGTGCGTCGCGATCGCAAGCACTCGCAGTCCATCCGCGCCAAGCTTGCCGACCCGTGCGAGCCATTCCGCTCGTGCCGCCTCATCCAGGATCGCGTCACCGTCCTTTCCGGCGATGCGTTCCGCGTTTCTGAGCACGGCTTCGGGCGCTCCCTTGACCGCAAAGAAGTAGGCGCCGTCGCGGCGATGAACCGTCGCCATCATCTTCGTGGCCGTGTCGAAGGCGTGTTCGATGACCTCCGGGCTCTTTTCCAGGAGATCGGTTCGCTCGAGCCCAGCGAGGCTGCCGGCCCGCAAGAGCGCCAGCTCCATGGGGTCACCGGTGTCCTCGTCGGAGACGCGGCCGAGCGTGGCGTTGTTGCAGAGCACTGCGACCTCGAGAAGCTGCTCGAGCTGCCGGCTCCGCCGCCGATGCTCAGCGCCTGCCTCGTGCAACTCCTCGAACCCCCCTGTCCCGACCATGATCTTCCCCGACGGAAGCCACAGTTTGCGGACCGTCATGCGGTTTTCCGTCAGCGTTCCCGTCTTGTCGGTCAGGATCACGGTCGTGGCACCCAGCGTCTCGACTGCCGACAGACGCTCGACCAGCGCATTCTTCCGGGCCATGCGCCACATGCCGCGGGCGAGCGCCAGCGTCGACACGATCGGCAGTCCTTCTGGAATCGCCGCGATCGCCAACGCAATCGCGGCCTCGATCATGAGGAAGGTGTCCTTGCCTTGAGCCAGCCCGACGCCTCCCACCAGCGCGGTCAGGATCAGCGTCACCCAGACCAGCTGGGCAGACAGCCGCACCAGCTTCTTCTCCAACGGTGTCGATTCGGGCACGGCTTCTTCGACAAGCCGCGAGATGCGGCCGAGCTCGGTGTCCATGCCGGTTCCGACAACGACGCCGATCCCGCTCCCACGGGTGATGTTCGTGCCCTTGAAGAGCATCGAGGCGCGATCCGAGACGCGCGCCTCGACGTCGACTGGCGCGATGGCCTTGGCCACACCCGTCGACTCGCCCGTAAGCGTGGACTCGTCGATCTGCAGGTGTGATGCCTCGACCAGCCGCAGGTCGGCCGTGATGACGTCGCCAGCGTCGAGCAGGACGATGTCTCCCGGAACCAGGCGCTCGGCGGGAACAAGGCGCGTGCGCCCGTCCCTGCATATCCGGGCCGAACGGGTCCCGAGCATCCGAAGGGCTTCAAGGGAGCGAACAGCCTTGAATTCGGTCACGAAACCGACAAGGGAATTGAGTGCCAGTACACCGACGATGGCGGCGCCTTCCTCCCATTCTCCGAAGAAGAATGCCAACCCGGCGGCCATGGCCAGCAAGGCGACGACGAGGCTCTGGAACTGATGAACGAGGATGGCAAATGCGCCGGCTCTTTGCCGCACGCCGATCGTGTTCGGCCCGTAGCGCCGTAACCGCCGGCCCGCCTCCTCTTCTGAAAGCCCGGTGACGACCGAAACGTCGAGAGCGGTCAGCACGTCGCCGGCAGTCCGGCCGTGCGGGGAGTCAACCAGACCCTTGGCGCCAATCATGAGAAGATATAGTGGCCTTGCCAAACATCATCTGCAGAGTACACGACAACAAGCGCGCTGAGCACGTCGAAGGGCGCCGATTGCGGTCACCAGCTCGCCAGCATGCCGCATCGTCCGCACAGCACAAGTCGACCAAGATGGACTCGATGCAAATCAATCGCTCGAGATCGGCCCGTCGTCGCCGGTCAGGAAGGCGTTGCCTTGCAGATTGGCCAACGCAGGCGTGTTCGACCCCGGCCCGGTGTCGGTGCTGGTGTTGTCCACGAGCGTCGCCCCGCCGGACAGATAGCCGCTGATGCCGATGCTCTGCGCGCCTGAACTTGAGAACGTGTTGCCGTCGGCGACGATCTGGATGCCGTCGCTTTCCCGGCCATTGCCTTCGATCGTGAAATTGGACAGCGTCAGGTAGCGGAGGTCGGCGCCCGGATCGACGACGAGCTTGATCAGCGGTGCGCCGTTGGTGACCTGGGAGACGAAGGTGGCGTCCCCCCGTCGATGCCGAGCGCGCCCTGCATGGTGGCGGTCACGTGAATGGCGATCGGCGAGGAGATCGTGTAAGTCTGGCCTGTCAGGTGGGCGACGTAGCCCCCGTGGATGGCCGCATTCGGCGCTGTTGCCAAATCGGTCGTCGTGGCTGCCATGACTACGCTACCCCAAAAGAACTACCCGTGCCGCATCGGCTCCTCGACGTCCTCTCGCGGACGTCGGCTGCAGCTCCGATGTCATTCTGGCGAGCACGTACGACCGGGCTCCCGGTACGCGCAGATATGCATCCTCAGATTCTTGGTCTTGTAGCGTCTGCCACGCTACAACATCTGCCCGAGGTGGGGCCTGCGATCATCCTGTGACCCCGTAAGTGTCGGGAGTGCCCGCACCGATCAGAGAAGCGCGCCGGTGCTTGATGTTTTGTGATATTGCCTACGGCGAGGCCCACTCCTTTCTTCTTCCCAGAGCGCCGACCCGATGACCGGACAGAAGTTGCTCGTCGCCAATCGCGGCGAGATTGCCATTCGCATCTTTCGCTCGGCCGCCGATCTCGGCATGGGCAGCATCGCGATTTATCCCGGAGACGATAGGGCCAGCCTGCACGTCGAGAAGGCCGACGCGGCGATCGCCCTGCCGGGACGGGGCGTCGCCGCGTATCTCGATGGAGCCGCTATCTTGCGAGCGGCAAAAGGGGCGGGTGCGACGGCGATCCACCCGGGTTACGGCTTCCTGTCGGAGAATGCGAGCTTCGCGCGTGCCTGTGCCGATGCCGGCGTCACCTTCGTCGGCCCGACACCCGAGGTTTTGGAGTTGTTCGGCGACAAGCACCAGGCCCGGCAGCTTGCACGAAAGGTCGGCGTGCCGATCCTGCCTGGCACGGCGGTGCCCACGAACCTCAAGGATGCCCGGGCGTTCATGGCCGGGCTCGGCGCCGGCGCGGCCGCGATGGTCAAGGCGGTCGCCGGCGGTGGCGGCCGCGGCATGCGCCCGGTCTTTGCGGTCGGCGACCTGGAAGAGGCCTTCGCCCGTTGCCGATCCGAGGCAACCGCAGCCTTCGGTTCGGGCGATCTCTACGTCGAGCAACTCGTTCGCCGGGCGCGCCACATCGAGGTGCAGGTGATCGGCGACGGGACGGAGGTCGCGCATCTGTGGGAGCGCGACTGCTCGCTCCAACGCCAGCGCCAGAAGCTCGTCGAGTTCGCGCCCGCGCCGAACCTGGATGCGGACGTACGTCGGCGGTTGCTGGATGCCGCCCTGACGCTCGCGCGCGCCGCGAACTACCGCAGCCTCGGCACCTTCGAGTTTCTCGTGGATGGCTTCACCGGCACCTTCTATTTCATCGAGGCGAACCCGCGCCTGCAGGTCGAGCATACGGTGACGGAAGTGGTCACGGGCCTCGATCTGGTCGAGCTGCAGCTCCGGCTGGCGGGCGGCGCCACCTTGGCGGAGCTTGGTCTTGCGAGCGGCGCGGGACCGGCGCCGCGTGGCATGGCGATGCAGCTCCGGATCAACGTCGAGACTATGCAACCCGACGGAACGGCCAAACCCGGCGGCGGCGTCCTGAGCACGTTCGAGCCACCGGCCGGACCTGACATTCGCGTCGACGGCTACGGCTATGCCGGCTACGCGACCAACCCGGCCTACGATTCGCTGCTCGCCAAGCTGATCGTCTTCGCCCGCTCCGGCCGCATCGACGACGTGACGGGCAAGGGTTACCGGGCGCTCTGCGAATTCAACATCGCGGGCGTGCCGACCAACATCGCGTTTCTCCAGGCCGTGCTGCTGGACAGGAACGTGCGGGCCGGCGTTCTCGAGACCGGCTTTGTGGAGGCCCATGCTGCCGCCCTGATCGCCAGGGCAGCGGAAGCCCATCCGCGTCTCTATGCGGCGAAGGAAGACAGGAAGCGGGACGGCCGGGCCGGTGCCACGGTCGACGCTGCCGACCCGCTCGCCGTGCTCGCCTACGGCCAGGCGACGCGCGGCCGGCAGGAAGCCGATACCGGCCGCGCGGGGGCAGAGGATTTGCCGGACGGGATGATCGCGGTCCGCACGCCGATGCAGGGCACAGTCATCTCGATTGCCCTTGCGGTCGGTGACGCCGTTCCAACGGGGGCCGAGGTTGCCGTGATGGAAGCCATGAAGATGGAGCACGTCATCACGGCCACTGCCGGCGGCGTCGTCCGAGCCGTTCATGCCGAGCCTGGTGAAACGCTCTGGGAAGGCCAGCTGCTGCTCGTTCTCGAACCGTCCGAGATTGCGGCGCAGGTCCAGGACGGTGCGGACGAGCTTGATCTGGATGGGATTCGCCCGGATTTGGCCGAGGTGCTGAAGCGTCGGGCCCTGACGCGCGACGAGAATCGGCCGGATGCTGTCAAACGCCGGCACGCGACCAACCATCGGACCGCACGCGAGAATGTCGACGACCTGATTGACCCCGGCACGTTCGTCGAGTACGGCCCCCTGATCGTGGCGGCGCAGCGGCACCGGCGGGCTCTGGACGACCTGCTGACCCGCAGCCCGGCCGATGGCCTCATCGCCGGCGTCGGCCGCGTGAACGGGCAGACGTTCGCCGCTCCCGCCACCGGCGTCGCCGTGCTGGCCTACGACTACACCGTGTTCGCCGGAACGCAGGGCGTCCACAACCATTGGAAGACCGACAAGATCCTCGACATCGCCGAGGACGGGCGCATGTCGCTGGTGCTGTTTGCGGAAGGCGGCGGCGGTCGGCCCGGCGACGACGACTATGGCGGCTTCATCCAGTTCGACACCTTCCATCATTTCGGCCAGCTCTCGGCCCTCGTGCCGCTGATCGGCATCGTCTCCGGCCGCTGCTTCGCGGGCAATGCGTCGCTGCTCGGCTGCTGCGACGTGATCATCGCGACGGCCGACACCACGCTCGGCATGGGCGGCCCGGCGATGGTCGAGGGTGGCGGGCTCGGCGTGTTCGCGCCGGAGGATATCGGTCCGATGCCGGTGCAGACGCGCAACGGCGTCGTCGACATCCTGGTCGCCGACGAAGCCGAAGCGGTCGCCGTCGCCAAGAGGTATCTCGCCTATTTCCAGGGACCGCTGAAAGACTGGACCGCGCCCGACCAGCGGCGGATGCGCCATATCGTGCCGGAGAACCGGTTGCGCACCTACGAGGTGCGCGACGTCATCCGGACGCTGGCCGACGAAGGCTCGATCCTCGAGCTGCGCCGCGACTTCGGGCGCACGCTGGTGACGGCGTTGATCCGGCTGGAAGGGCGGACGGTCGGCGTGATGGCCAACGATCCCAAGCACCTGAGCGGAGCGGTCGATTCGGACGGTTCCGACAAAGGAGCCCGCTTCATGCAGCTCTGCGATTCCTATGATTTCCCGGTCGTCAACCTTTGCGATACGCCCGGCATCATGGTCGGGCCCGAGGCCGAGAAGACGGCGTTGGTGCGGCATGCCGCGCGCATGTTCCTGACCAGCTGCAACATGACCGTTCCGTACTTCACGATCGTGCTGCGCAAGGCGTACGGCCTGGGGCAGAGCGCCATGGCCGGCGGCAACTACCGCGCCCCTTACTTCTACATCTCCTGGCCGACCGGCGAGTTCGCGCCGATGGGCATCGAGGGTCAGGTCAAGCTGGGCTTTCGCGCCGAGCTCGCGGCGATCGAGGACCCGAAGGAGCGCCTCAGGTTCTTCGAGGACAAGGTTGCGAAGGCCTACGACTCGGGCAAGGCATTGAACCGCTCGACCAATTTCATGATCGACGACGTGATCGACCCGGCCGAGACGCGGGCCTGGATCGTCAACATGCTGGCCGCCATCCGGCCCGCGCCGGCCCGGGCGGGCAAGAAGCGCCCCATGATCGACGCCTGGTGAGGTTTTGACGTGAGACTCACCGTCGGCGAGCCAGGACATAAATCGCGACGAGGGCAGCGGCGAAGCCGGCGGCCGCGCCGATGCCGAGGGCCCAGCGCGGCCCGTATTGGCTCGCCACCCATCCGACGATTGGTGCTCCGATCGGGGTGCCGCCCAGCGCGATCGCGACGCGCAGCGCCATCACCCGCCCGCGCATGGCGGGCTCGGTCGAAAGCTGCATCAGGCTGTTCGACGTATTGGTGATGGTGAGCGCCGCCGCGCCGGTGAGGACGAGCGCTGCGGCGAAAAACCAGTAGCCCGGAGCGACGGCGGCCAGCGTGCAGCCGAGCCCGAAGACCGCAGAGCCTGTCATCAGCAACTGGAACCGCGGCTTCTCGCGGTAGGCGCTGAGCAGGGAGCCGGCCACAGTGCCGATCGCCATGCTCGACGACAGAAGGCCGTATCCTTGGGCGTCCGTGTGGAAAACGCTGGCGGCCATGGTCGAGATGAAGATCGGGAAATTGAGGCCGAACGTCCCGATCAGGAACAGCATGACCAGGATCGCCTTGAGGTCCGGGCGCCCCCACACGTAGCGGAAGCCCTCCGTGAAGCTGCCTCTGGCCCGCTGCGTCCGGGCATTCGATCGAAGCTCGGCGGTGCGCAGGCAGGCCAGCGAGATCAGCACCGCGACGAAGGAAGCGCCGTTCATCAGGAACGCCCAGCCGGTGCCGAGCGTGGCGATGAGCAGGCCCGCGACAGCTGGGCCGATCATCCGCGCGCTGTTGAAAGAGGCGGAGTTGAGGGCGACGGCGTTGTGAAGGCTTTGCTCACCGACCAGCTCGGCGACGAAGGTCTGGCGCACCGGCGCATCGAAGGCCGCGGTGCTGCCGAACAGGAAGGCGAAGACGCACACGTGCCAGAGCTCGACGACCCCGGCGACGGTCAACGCGCCCAGAGCCAGAGCGAGCGTGCCCATCGTCGCCTGGGTGGCGATCAGGAGCTTGCGCTGATTGAAATGGTCGGCGGCGAAGCCGGTCCATGGCAGGAGAAGAAGCTGCGGGCCGAACTGCAGCGCCATCACCAAGCCGACCGCCATCGCGTCGTGGTCGGTCAATTGCGTGAGCACCAGCCAGTCCTGCGCTGTCCGCTGCACCCATGTGCCTATGTTGGAGACGAAGGCGCCGACGACCCAGACCCGATAGTTGTACCCGCGCAGGGACCGGAAGACACCGGCAACGGGAGACTTCATGGAGTCCGCTAAGGGCGTTCGTCGTCGGCGATCGATCCGAACTCGGCCCGCCAGCTGTCGGCGGTCAGCCGCTCGACTGCCGCGTAGTAGGCCTCGTTGTTCTGAGCCTCGGCCTTCAAGGTATCGGTCAGGTGTGCTGCGAGCACGCTGCCCACGGCATGAACCGCATCGTGGCGATCGAGGCCCTCGCCGATCAGCCGTTCGATCGCGCGGCGCACGGGGAGCTCGTCGCCGATCGCCACCTGGTTCTCGACGAAGACGTGCATGAGCGCGTGCAGCTTCGCATTCGGCACCTCGTCTGCGGCTCGCCGATGATACGCCTCTGCCAGCAGGATCCGCTCATCCTCGCCGATGTCGAGCCATCTGGATGGGTCGGGGGCCGCATGCGGGTCGTACCGCATGCCCGTGACCGACTCGACCGCGTCGTCGATCTCGGCCATATCGTCAATGTCGGCTTCTTCGTCGTCGAGGACGTCGTCGTCTTCCATGCCGACTTCCAGGACATAGTCGAACCCGTCGTCGCCAACCGTGCGTCGCAGCGCCTCGACCCGTTTCCTGATACGAGCGGGCGTATCGCCCGGGCCCGGAATCAAAAATGGCTTGCCGTCCTTGCCAAAGCTGAAGCTTTCATCGCACGCATCGGCCGAGACATCGCCGAATAGCGGCTCCGCAACGGCGTAGTCGGGATGGGGTGCCAACCCGAGCGAGCGCGCCCAGGCGACGAGATCGCGCAGCAGCTTGCGGGCACGCGTGGGCTCGATCGCGATCATCGGCTGCACGTCGCCCAGCGCCTCCATGAAGCGGTCGATCGTGCTGGCTCCGTCCACGCGCAGGATAACGTCTTTCACGCCGATGCAGTAGGTGTCGAGCAGGAAGGTGGCCATGGCGACCTGCCCGTCCGAGGCTTTGCGAGCAACGACCAGGTAGCCGCTGCCGCTCTCCCAAAGCGTCTCGCTCATCAGGCAGGAGTGCATCGGCGCCACCGCCATCCGCCGCACCCGCGTCGCCAGCGACATCTGGCTCTCGGCCAGGGCGACCTTGCGCCGCTCCGCGGCGAGCTTCTTCCTGCGTGCCGCCTTGGCCGCGCGCTTCTGTGCATGATGCTTCGACATGGTTCGTCCCTGTGACTGGGGCAGGCAACTCTATCGTCGACGGATGGCGCTATCCACCACTGCCGCTGGGCGCTTCCGTTGCACGAATGGCGCACGAGCAATAGTGTCAGACATTCCCTACCCTGCGGCTCACGTCTGCCGCGGTCGCAGGGACTTCGGGCTCCGACCGCCGCCCTGGGCTTGGGCGGCCATCCGCTGCCTGGTCACTGCCATGGCCGCCTCGGCGACCTTGTTGCCTTGCACCTTCGCCATGATCGCGGCGTTCAATCCGGACATCAGCTCGACCTTGTTTGCCGCCAGGTACTCGGCCGACGCCTTGAGGTTGCGGGTGTATCCGTTGATCTCGGGAATGACGTAGCGGGCAAACAGGTCCCATGAGCGCAGGGTCGCTTCCTGATTGGCCCAGTCGTGGGCGAAACCCAGCACGACGCCGAACCCGCCGGTAACCTCTTGCAGAGCGCGAATCGTCTTGACCATCTCGTCGGGCGTGCCGATCACCGACGTGCCAACCGCATTGCCGATGCCGGTCACGCGCGCCAGAAGCTCCCACTTGTCTGCCATGTGGATCGAGCCAGGCCGGCCAAGAACGCGGACATTGTACTCGTTGTGCCAGTGCTGAAGGCCGTCCACCGCTTCCTGCTCGGCCTGCTTCTTCGACTCGGCGAGGTGCCAAGCCATCACCACACGCCAGTTCTTCCGGTCGACCTTCTGGCCATGCTTCTTCGCAGACTCCTCGGCGAACGACCATTGGATCGGCAGGGCCTGCAGGCCCTCCTGGGAGGTCGAGGCAATAGAGAGGACGCCCATTCCGTACTTGCCGGCGAGCTGCATGCCGGATGGGCTGATCGCGGACGCGGCTGCCATCGGCAGAGCTTCCTGATAGGGCAGAATCTGAAGCTGCGCATCGTTCAGCTGGAACCAGTCACCTTTGTAGGTGATGCGCTCGCCCGCGAAGAGCCTCTTGAGGATGCCGATTGCTTCGTCCTGGCGGTCGCGCAGCAGCATGTAATCGATGCCGAAGGTCCGCGCGTCGGAGGGCAGGGCGCCCGGGCCGGTGCCGAAGATCACGCGCCCGAGGGTCATGTGGTCGAGCTGCACGATGCGCTGCGCGACGTTGAAGGGATGGTGGTAGGGCAGCGAGACGACGCCGGTGCCGAGCCTGATGCGCCTCGTGCGCTCGGCCGCCACCGCAAGAAACAGCTCGGGAGAGGCGATCATCTCCCAGCCGGAGGAATGATGCTCACCGCACCAGAACTCGTCGAAGCCGAGCCGATCGAGATGCTCGACCAGCCGCAGATCGCGCTGAAACTGCAGAGCCGGGTGCTCGCCAACCGGATGATGCGGTGCCAGGAACGTGCCGAAGCGGATACAGGTCATCTGGAACTCCTCGCTGGTGCGCCGGGTGAATACGTCTCACAGCGCCGTCATGCCGCCGTCCACGAACAGCAGCGCGCCGGTGACGTAGGAGGCATCGTCGGAGGCCAGGAACAGGATCGCGGCGGCGACCTCCTCGGCCCTGCCCGGACGCTTCAGCATGGTGCCCTGCGCGGCCCTTTCGTTGTACTGCGCGACGGACTCGCCGGCCGCTTCAAGGCGGCGCTGATGGAACGGCGTGAAGATCGGGCCCGGGCCGACGGCATTCACGCGAATGCCCTCGGGCGAATGGTCGGCGGCAAGCGCCCGTGTCAGGCCCGCGATCGCGGCCTTGGTGGTGTCGTACTGCAGGTTGCCGCCGCCGGCGACGATGGAACGGACGGAGGCGACGTTGACGATGGCGCCGCCCTTGCCGCGGCGCATCAGTGGAACCGCCGCCTTGGCACAGAAGGCGTAGCTCATCAGGTTGACGTTGAGGATCTCGTTCCAGCTCGCTGCGCTCGCCTCGTCGATCTTCTCGTATTTGCGGATGCCGGCGTTGTTGACGAGGATGTCGAGGCGCCCGAATTTCTGCGCCGCACCGTTGACGAAGGCGAGGCAGGCGGCCTCGGACCCCACGTCCGCCTGCGTGAAGGCGACCTTGGCGCCGGCCGTCGCGAGCTCGGCCGCGACGCGCTGGCCGCGCTCACCATCCCGATCGCAGAAGGCCACGCTCGCGCCTTCGGCGACGAAACGTCTGACCGTTGCCTCGCCGATCCCCGATGCTCCTCCCGTCACCGCGGCGACCTTGCCGTCGAGCCTTCCCATCTCCGCCTCCGTCCATTGCATTGCGAAACGCACATCCTCGAGACCGACCGACACGGCTTGACCTCATGCATGCCGGCGAACCACGGTTCGACAATAGGGGAATGCGGGCTCGTTTGAACGCGCAATTCTAGTTGCAGTCCTTTGGGCAGAGCCCGAGCCGCGGAGCATCACATCCGTGCGCCAAGCAAGGCAACGCAGGCGCAGACCGCGCCGCCTGGCGATGCGGGAGCAGGATGGACCTTCCCCGCCACGGCGATAGACTGGGCGTCCGCACCGGCGAACGGAGGAACCAATGCGCATGAGACACGGGATTTTCCTGCCGCCGTTCCATGCCCTGAACGAGAATCCGCACAACGTGTTGCATCGCGATCTCGAGCTCATCGAATGGCTCGACCAGCTCGGCTACCACGAAGCCTGGATCGGCGAGCATCACTCGGCGGGTTTCGAGACCATCTCCTCGCCCGAGCTGTTCATCGCCGCGGCTGCCGAGCGCACCAAGCACATCCGGCTCGGTACCGGCGTCATCTCGTTGCCCTACCACAACCCCTTGATGGTCGCGAACCGCATCATACAGCTCGACCACCAGACCCGCGGGCGCGTCATGTTCGGTGCCGGACCCGGCCTGCTGGCGTCGGACGCCATGATGCTCGACATCGATCCCAATACCCAGCGCGACCGCATGGAACAGGCGCTCGACCTCATTCTGCGCCTGTTCCGCGGCGAGGTCGTTACCGAGAAGACAGACTGGTACTCGCTGAAGGAGGCGCGTCTGCACCTCTTGCCCTACAGCGACCCGTTTCCCGAGGTCGCGGTCGCCAGCGCGGTCACGCCGTCGGGCGGCCGGCTGGCCGGCCGCTACGATCTCGGCATGCTGTGCGTGGCGGCGGCCGAGACCACCGGCTTCGACGCGCTCACCGCCAATTGGCAAACCGCTTGCGAGATCGCTGCCGAGCACGGCCGCGCCATGGATCCGAGACGGCTGCGCCTGGTGGCGCCTTTCCACATCGCCGAGACGCGCGACAAGGCGCGCGAGAACGTGCGCTTCGGCATGCAGGCCTATGTCGATTACATCAACAACAACATGCCCCGTTTCGATGTGCCGCCGGGCGAGGACATCGTCGACTACTGGATGAGGGTGAAGATCGGCGTCGTCGGCACGCCCGACGACGCGATTGCCCAGATCCGCAAGCTGCAGGCCAAGCAGGGCGAGTTCGGGGTCATGCTGCACATGGCCAACAACATCGCGGACTGGGAGGCGACCAAGCGTTCCTACGAGCTTTATGCGCGCTACGTCATGCCGGTATTCGACGGCACCAACGTGGCGCGCGACGAATCCTACGACTGGGTGACGCGCCACCGCGACACGCTTTCGCGTCAGCGCAAGGAAGCCGCCCAGCGCATGATCGACAAGCACGCCGCCGAACGTGCCGCCAAGACCGGCCGGAAGGAGGTCACGGATCGGCGCACCGGCTCGCTGATCTCGTGAGGCGGGCGTCAGGCGTATCCGTCGAGCGATCGAGATTGCTCGGGACGGAGGGCCTCAAGGCTTGATGTTGAGGGTTGGCAGGATCTTCCCGAACGATGCATGGCCCTCGATCAGCTGCTCACGAAGCTTCGGACCCCACACGATCTCAGGCAGGAAGTTGTAGGTATCGAGGAGCTTCTTCCACTCGGCGTTCTCCGCCACCTTCTGAATGACCTGAGTCCAGGCCTGCACGACCGGTTCCGGCAGATTTGCCGGTCCCGCGAGACCAAAGCCGGCTCTCAGGGTGTAAGGATATCCGAGCTCGCCGAAGCAAGGGATGTTGTCCATGCCCGGAGCACGGTTCGGTCCCTGCTCGGACAGCAACCGCACCTTGCCGGCGGCAAGCATCGGCCCGAAGTCCGATGTCACGATCATGTCGACATGCCCGCCCATCATGGAGGTCAGCGCTTCAGCGCCGCCCTTGAACGGCACGAAGATTGTCTTGAGCCCCAGCATCTTGAAGGCGGCCTCGTTGGCCGCCTGTTGTGGCGAAAGCGGTGTCGCCGAGGCCCACTTCAGCGCGTCGGGCCTGCTCTTCGCAAACTCGAGAACGTCAGACCACGTCTTGAGAGGGCTCTCGGTCATGACGTAGTTGGGATAGAGGACAATCGCGTACTGCGCGAGGAAGGTGAAGTCCTTCTCGAGGTCGTATGGCACTGTCTGGAAGTGGGGTGCCGTCGTAAACGGGGTGTGGGTGACGGCCAGCAGCGTGTAACCGTCGGAAGGCATGCGCGCTACTCGCGCCGGCGCGATGGTTTGTGCGCCACCGGGGCGGTTCTCGACCAATACCTGGGTGCCGAGGAAGGCCGTGGCCTCGCGCGCGATGAAGCGGATGGTGGCGTCCACCGAACCGCCTGGCGCCAAGCCCACGACGATGGTGATCGGCCCACTAGGGTAGGGCTTCTGGGCGCGGACGATCGCTGGTGCCGCAAGTGACGCTGAGAAAGCCAACAATGCGCGACGCTTCATTGAAACCTTCGCATTTCCTGTATCGCCCGTCGGCGAGCTTGTTCGCCCGAAGATTAGGGCGGCTTCCGATACTGACAAGTCGTTTCATGGTACGCGGTATCTCTGCAGGTTGCGCTAGGCATTGAGCCCCTCGGTTCGGGCTGTTATCGTTCCAATCCATGACGGCCGACCCGAAGAGAACGACCCTGGGTATCGCCTTCACGTTTGAGCTGGACTGCACCGTGCCGCCGGGGAGTCCCCACAAGGAAGCCAAGCCGCAACCTGTGAACCACTCGGATCTGCGGCATATCAAGGCCGCGTGCTGAGGCAGCCGGTGGCAGCGGGCCCGCCTGTCCGGCGCATGATCGTCGGTATCACCGGCGCCTCGGGAACGGTCTACGGCATCCGTGCGCTGGAGATGCTGCGGGCCATGAGGATCGAGAGCCATCTCGTGATCTCCAAGGCCGGCGATCAGACGCGCTCGCTGGAGACCGACCTGTCGGCGGCCGCGGTGCGCGCCCTCGCCGACGAGGTCTACGCGCCCGGTGACATCGCTGCGGCCATTTCGAGCGGGTCGTTCCAGACGATGGGCATGATCGTCGCGCCCTGCTCAGTGCGCACCCTGAGCGAGATCGCGACGGGCGTGACGTCGAGCCTCGTCGCGCGCGCAGCCGATGTCTGCCTGAAGGAGCGCCGCCGCGTCGTCCTGATGGTTCGCGAGACGCCGCTGCATGTCGGTCATATCAAGAGCATGCTGGCTGTCACGGAAATGGGCGCCGTCGTCGCCGTGCCTGTTCCCGCGTTCTATGCACGCCCGCGCACGGTCGACGAGATCGTCACTCATTCGGTATCGCGCGCTCTCGACCTGTTCGGGCTCGACACGAAGGCCTTCCCGCGATGGACCGGTCGGTCCGGCGTGGGCAGGCGCCGGATCAGGGGCGGCAAGTAGTTTGCGCAGGGCGGTGATCGTCGGTACGACAGTCATCCAGGGCGACCTTGGGATCTCGCCCTGGGATGATGCGCTCGCATGGCTAGTGCCCATCGAGGGGCTTGCGCGCGTCGCCAGATTGAACTCTATTACGCGTCGGGAATTGGGAAGTTGAGCGGCTGGGGAGTCGCTCGAACGTGTGGGAACGAGATCTATGTATTACGCATGTCGTGCGTTCACCGCGCGCGTCGCTTTGCGGTACGCAAACGATTCGAGGGTCGGATATCGAACGCTGATGCCGGCTGTCGGGATGATGGCGGTCGGTGCAGCCGTGATCGTCGCGGGCGGGCTGATCGGCGCCATGCTGGCAAGTCCGGTGGCGCCAAGCATCGAGGCGTTGGCAGCGATCCGCACGGCAGGAATGGGCGCTTTCTCTCTCGGCATTGGCCTGCTGCCGACACCTGACGCTTCGCTGCGTCGGGGTCTCCTTGCTTACAGTGCGCTGGCGACCCTCTATTTCTGCAGCCTCATGTTGGCGGCGACCCTTGTCGGGGAGTCATGGCCCGCCGGTTGGATCGTCACCGCAGCCGCGCTCCATGGCGCTGCCCTGACGGCGCTCGTCGCGGATTGGCTAAGCCGCCATTCTCCTGAGGGCATGAAGCTCGTGAGAAGAGTTTGACGCCGGAAGCCCGGATCATGACCAAGATCCTGAATTGGCTCGGCCAAGGCCGGGACCTTGTCGTGCTGGTGGGGACCTACGCCAGCATTGCCGCGCTGGTCGCCCTGTATCTCCTCGAGAAAGCCTGCCGCGCACCGTTGTCGCTGCTGCGGATTCCCCGTGCACTGGATGCCGATCGCTCGCGGAGGCGTCGCTGACATGACGGCAAAAAGGTCTGGCCCTTCGCGTCGGGGCGACTGCCTGGCACCCCGGACATCGAGCGGGACCTTTCCCTCACGTCGTCAGAATGCGCCTCAGCGGATCTGGCCGGCGACGTAAAGCCACTTGCGGCGGAGGACTGTCTCGGCCTTCTCGCGCGGCACCTTCGTGTAGAGAATCTCGCCGGCCTTGACGACGCGCGCGGCGAGCTGGTGCAGCGCCGTCTCCTCGGCGGCGGTCAGGACAGATCCGCCGTCTGCGCCGCCATGGCGGTTCGGTGCGGCGCAATATCGCCATTTTTGTGAGGGGTCGGCGCAGGCAGTCTGCAAGCACGGTGGACTGGAGCTTCGGGTCTCTTGCCGTTAGGTTCCGGCGCGAAGATGGGGTGAGCATGGCCGGTCTGTTTCGTCGAACTGCGCTGGGTGGCCTGGTTTCGGTCGCTGCGGCGCCGCGAGTCCTCGCTGCGACATGGCCGGAGCGTCCGGTCACGTGGATCGTGCCGTTTTCGCGCAACACCAGTGCCGATCTCTATGCCCGCCCGGTCGCCGACCTGGTCGGCAAGCGGCTTGGCCAGCCGATGACGATCGACAATCGTACCGGGGGCGGCGGCACGATGGCCGCCACCCTGTTCGGGCGCGCCGAATCCAACGGCTACACGCTGATGGTCGGTTATACCGGCCTGACCTACGCCCCGATCATCTATCCGAAGTCCGGGGCGGGTTTCGACTTCGGACGCGATTTCGTGCCGATCAGCGCCTTCGCTCGCGAGCCGATGGTGCTGGCGATCAGTCCCGCGCGGCTCGAGGTCGCGAATCTGCAGCAGTTCATTGCCGCGGCCAAGGCCAAGCCCAAGGCGATCGAGGTCGGCTACGACGCGCCGGGCACGATCTCGCACCTCGCGCTGGATCTGCTCGAGGAGCGGGCCGGTCTGCAGTTCACCCAGGTCCCGTTTCGCGGCGGCAGCCAGGCGATCGATCCGCTGCTTGCCCGGCGGGTCGATGCGGCCTTCCTGCCGCCGCATGTCGCGGCGGCCAACGCCGCCAGGATCCGCGTGCTGGCCATCGCCGGCCGGCGGCGCGATCCGGTGCTGCCCGACGTGCCGACCTTCAGCGAAGCCGGCGTCGCCGATTTTCGCGTCAGCCAATGGTTCGGGCTGTTCGCCCCACGCGGCACGCCCGAGCCCGTGCTCGACATCATGCATGGCGCCGTCCAGGCGGCGCTGGCGGAGCCGCAGATCGAGGCGCAATGGGACAAGCAGGGGGCGCGTGTCGAGCTCGAGAGCCGGGCCGAGTTCGCCCGCTTCGTCGCCCAGGAGATCACCCGCTGGAGTGCCATTGCCAGGGCGGCCAAGCTGACCCTGGAGTAGCCCGGCGCGACCGCCCGCCGTCATGCCGAACCGCGTGCGCGCCTATTTCGGTCTCGTTCCTCCCTACCGGTTCGAGCGGGCGATCATCGCCGTCATCGCCATCGTGGTGGCTGTTGCGCTCGCGGCAACCGCCTCGTGGCTCATCGGCCGCGACGAGATGCACACCGGTGGACCGCGGGCCGGCTACTTCCTCTATCTGCTGGCGCTGCTCGCCCTGGCGGTGCTGCTGGTGCGCTGGCGATGGATCGCCGGCGCGCTCCTGACCCTGGCAATCGTCGACTTCGCATGGGGTGCCGGCGCCTACGCCTTGCGACGCGTAGGGGGCGAGGTCGTATCCCTGATGCCGGTGGACAAGGCGGAGCCGCCGCGGTTCCAGTGGCACGCGCTTCTGCAGGCGGTGCCGATTCCGTCGCTGCAGCTCACCAGTGCAAACGGGCTTGCCATCAGCCACACTTCGGAGGGGACACGGGGACGTAATCCAAAGCCAGAGGGGCTGGCGGGTCGGACGATGGTGGCGACCTACGGCGGCTCGACGACCTACGACATCGCCGCCGGCGAAGGCGACACTTGGAGCGATCGCCTCGCCGTGGCTCTCGATCGCGGGCAGGATGCCGGCCGCTTCCTGGTGGTCAACAATGGCGTGCCTGGCTACTCGACGGTCGAGCATCTGATCCAGACGGCATTCTACCAGCAGAAGTTCGGCAAGACGCCGCGCTGCGCCGTCTACTATGTCGGCTGGAACGACCTGCGCAATGCGCACATTCCCCACCTCGATCCCGGCTATGCCGACTTTCACCTTCCGAGTCAGGTCGATTCGCTGAAGACGCGCCGCATCGGCGGATCGCACGTCACGATCTCGCCGTTCCTCACCGTGCTGCTGCGCGTCCTCAGCGCCACCGTCGATACCGTGCGCTACTTCGCCGATCCCTATGGCCGGCCGCCGCTCGATGGCGACGATCCGGTGGTCGAGGCGTTGTTCGAGCGCAACGTGCGATCGATCTCGGCGATCAATCGCGAGCGCGGTGTCGTCACGATCTGGGTCGGCCAGCTCTTGAACCGCGCTCAGCTCCGCGGCGACGGGCGCTACGGCTGGCTGCCGCTGGTGCGTGATCGCGATCTGTGGCCGATGCAGCAGCGCCTGAATGTGGTGCTGGCGCGAACGGCGAAGGCGTTGGGCGACCTCTACGTCGATGTGCCGATCGACGATTTTTCCGACGCGGACTTCGTCGACAACGGCCATTTCTCCGTCGCGGGCGCCCGGCGCTTCGCCGACTATCTGGCGCCGGTCGTGCGGGACGCCTGCCGATAGGCGGTGCTAGTGTGATCCGGATGATCTCGCATGTTCACATCGGTATCGGCGATTTCGACCGCGCCTGCGCCTTAACCTACTTTCGCGATCCCGACGGCAACAAGCTCCGTGTCTGCTGTCACCAGCCGGAGCCTCGATGATGACCAGAGTTGCCTTGATTACCGGTGCCTCGTCGGGCATCGGTGCCGCGACAGTACGCGCTCTCGCGGCCGCCGATACGGCGGTCGCCCTGCATGCGCGTCGCAACCGCGCCGGCGCCGAGGCGATCGCCAGCCAATTGCAGGGCTCGGGCGCCAAAACACTGATCGTGGAGGGCGACCTCTCCGAGCCGGGTACGGCGGCGCGCCTGGTCGACGAGACAGCGGCGCGCTTCGGCCGACTCGACATCGTGGTGAGCAATGCCGGCTTCGCCGACCGCCGCCCGGTCGGCGAACTCGACCGCGTGGCCTGGGAGGCGAGCCTCGCCGCTATGACCACGGCATTCTTCGAGCTGGCGACCGCTGCCAAGCCGTTGCTGGTCGAGGCCGGTGCGAGCGGGCGACTCGTCGGCGTGTCGTCGTTCGTGGCCCACGCTTTCGCCCGTGGCCTGATGACGTTTCCGGCCTCCGCCGCCGCCAAGGCCGGCATGGAAGCTTTTGCGCGGGCGCTCGCCGTCGATTTGGCGCCCGCCGGCGTCACGGTGAACTGTGTGGCGCCGGGCTTCGTCGAGAAGGATGCTTCTGCCCATGCCGCCGTGCCGCGCGAGCGTATGGCCGAAGTGAGCCGCTCGATCCCGATGGGTCGCTACGGCAAGCCCGCCGAGATCGCCGCCGTGATCGCCTTCCTGTGCTCGTCGGCAGCGAGCTACGTCACCGGCCAGACCATCCACGTCAATGGCGGCGTGACGCTGTAGGACTTATGTGGCTGGGGCGCGCCACGGGAGTGGCGCGCCTCCGGCAATCCTCGCAAGAGCTCACCGTCCGATCGAGCGGGCGAGCGCGACGACGTCGGCATCCTTGGCGTCGATGCCGAACCAATCGAGGGTAAGCGGAACCTGGTGGTCGAGCATGTGGCGGCCGTGATGGATACGCCGGCCATGTGTGCGGGCGTGGTGGAGCAGCGGGGTTTCGGTGGGCGTCAGGATGACGTCGGCGATGATGACATCGGGAGAGAGCACGACGGGATCGAACGACAGCGGCTCTTCCGGGTGCAGGCCGAGCGGCGTGGCGTTGATCGCGACGTGGATGCCCTTGGGTGGCGTCCCCACCTCGGCTTCGGCGACCGGCACGTCCGGATAGTGCCGCGACAGTCGATCGATCGTGGTACCGAGGCGTGCCCGCTGGATCTCGGTCAGCAGCAGCCGGCCGACGCCGGCTTCGCACAGCGCCGCGGCGATGGCGCCGCCCACGGCGCCGAGGCCGACCACCCAGACGCTGGCGCCGCGCAATCGGTGTCCCTGTGCTTCCAGCCCGCGCACGAAACCGGCCCCCTCGACATTGTCGCCGGCCAAGGCGCCGTCGCGCTCGCGCCGTATCAGGTTGGCGCTGCCGGCCGCCTCGGCGCGGCGTGTCGCACGGTTGAGCAGTCGCAGCGCCGCCGCCTCGTGCGGCGTGGTGACGGTCAGGCCGGCGAAATTGCGCATCCTGGCGAGGCCATCGAGCAGCACCGGCATCAGGTCGGCGCCACCTTCGAACGGCAGCCACACGGCGTTGACGCCGGCGGCGGCAAAGATCTGCGGCATCAGCGCGGTGAGCCGCAGCTGGCGGATCGGATCACCGATCGTGCCGTAGAGGCGGGTCGCGCCGTCTACGGAGAATTGGCCGGCAAAGAGGGCGGGAAGTTGCGCGTTCATGGCGGTCCAGAGACGACAACGGCGGGGCTTGCGCCCCGCCGTCGATCTTGGCTCCGCTCGGTGCGGGGCGCTAGAGGTTCTTCAGCACGTGCTCGGCCGCCGACACCTCGAAGGCACCCGGCTTCTCGACGAACAGATGCTTGATGACGCCGTCCTCGACGACCATGGCATAGCGCTGGCTGCGCGTGCCGAGGCCGAACTTGGAGCCATCCATGGTAAGGCCCATCGCCGTGGTGAACTCGGCATTGCCGTCACCCAGCATCATGACCTTGTCGCCCGCCTTCTGATCCTTGCCCCAGGCGCCCATCACGAACGCGTCGTTCACTGAAATGCAGGCGATGGTGTCGACACCCTTCGCCTTCAGCGCAGCTGCTTCGGCCACAAACCCGGGCACGTGCTTTGCTGAACAAGTGGGAGTGAAAGCACCCGGCAGGGCGAAGGCCACGACCTTCTTGCCGGGCGCGAAGAGTTCCTCGGTGGTGACCGCTTTGGGTCCCTCGGGGCCCAACATGCGCAACGTGGCGCTGGGCACCTTGTCGCCGACTTTCGCCATTATTTGCTCCTTCAATTGCCACCCGGTCCGGGCAGCCTCGCGAACCGGCGGACCCTAGGCGAGGGGTCGGCCTTTGTCCAATGGGGGTGGTGGCTTGATGTTTGCCCGGACAATCCCCATGACTTTGGAGCATCATTGCACCATGTCCGGGTCAGGCACACCCACTGCCGGTTTGGCAGGCCGTTTCCTGGTCGCCGCACCGTCCATGCCGGACGAGCGGTTCCAGAAGAGTGTCGTCTTCATCTGTAAGCACGACGAGGATGGGGCGCTCGGCATCATCGTCAACAATCGGGTCGAGGATCTGCCGCTTGGCCAGGTCTACAAACAGCTCGGTATCGACGTGCCGGCGGCGGCGGCGGAACGCCCCGTGCTGTTCGGCGGCCCGGTCGAGCCCTCGCGCGGCCTCGTCCTGCATTCGGCCGACTACAAGCGCGACGACACTCTGGTGATCGGTGGCGGCATGGCGCTCACGGCATCGATGGAAATCCTCAAGGATATGGCGGGCGGCGCCGGCCCCGAGCATGCTTGGCTGGCCCTCGGCCACGCCAACTGGTCGCCCGGCCAGCTCGATCACGAGCTGCAGGACAACGCCTGGCTCGTGGTGGATGGCGATGCCGCCCTGGTGTTCGACACCGATTTCCCCGCCAAGTGGCAGCGTGCGCTCGATCGGCTGGGCAGCAAGAGCAGTTTCGGCGGGCGGTTCGACCCGGCCTCCTTCTCGCATCAGACCGGCCGCGCATAGGCGTCATCTCAAGACGAAAGGTCCTCGCCTCGCTCGGGATGACATTTTGTCATCGCCTTGCGACTGCTGTCATCCTGAGCGCAGCGACGGACCTTTCGTCCTCGCCACTGGCATTTCCTGCCGTGATGCGTGAGAAGAAATTTGCACCCACCATCCCCTGAGGGTGGTTGAGATGTGCATTTTTCGGAACGGATCGCGCTTATCTCCGCAGCCAAATCGGCCTATAGCGCGGGCGTACCGCCGCGACCCTCCCTTCGCCGACGGTGCGCGTTTCCGGGACGCCCTCGCTTCGCTCCCCCGATCCATCGGAAGCGTGGGCGTCCCGCTCTTTCCTTTCTATTCCGCCGCCGCAGCCTGTGCGGCCGGGTTGCGATAGCTGGCGAGCAGGCTCGCTTCGCGCTGCCTGGCCAGCCGGATATTCTTCTCCTTGACGTGGCCGAAGCCACGCATGCCCTCGGGCACCTCGGCGATCTCGACTGCCATCGCATGCTTGCTCTGGTCGAGCGTCGCCAGCAGCGTCTCGACGGTTGTCCGATACTCGTCGATCAGGCGGCGCTCCGTGCGGCGCTCTTCGGTGTATCCGAATGGATCGAGCCGCGTGCCACGCAGGCGCTTCAGCGACGCCAGCATGCGGAACATCGGCATCACCCAGGCGCCGTACTCGCGCTTCTGCAGCTGGCCCGTCGTCGGATTGCGGTCGGCGAACAAGGGCGGCGCGAGGTGGAAAGTGACCTTGTAGTCGCCCTCGAACTGCGCCGCCAACTTCTTGTGGAACTCGCCGTCGGTGTAGAGGCGCGCCACCTCGTACTCGTCCTTGTAGGCCATCAGCTTGTACAGCGACCGGGCGACGGCTTCGGCGAGACCGGACCGCCCACGCGCGCGCTCCTTCTCCACCTTGGCCACCTTGTCGACGAAGGCGCGATAGCGCTCCGCGTAGTTCCTGTCCTGATAGGCTTCGAGAAGCTCGAAACGCCTGGCGACGATCTCCGCCAGCGTCCGCGCGACCTTCTTCTCGATCCGCAGGGTCGGCTTGGCGGCGGCCTGAACGGCTGCGAGGTTATGAGCGGCGAGGCGGCCCCAGGCGAAGGTGCGCTTGCTGGTCTCGACGGCGACGCCGTTGAGCTCGATGGCGCGCTCGATTGCGTCGAGCGACAGCGGCACCAGGCCTTTCTGCCAGGCGTGCCCCAGCATGAAGAGATTGGTGGCAATCGAATCGCCCAGGATCGCCGTGGCCAGGCCGGTGCCGTCGACGAACGAGGTCGCCTCCTCGCCGGCGGCATCGCGGATCGTCTTCATCATGGCTTCGGCGCCGAGATCCATGTCGCCATTCATGACGAACGCCGCGACCGGCTGGACGTAGCCGTTGATCACCGCCTTGGTGACGCCCTGCTCGATGCGCGACAGCGCGGCCGGCGAGGCCGCCACCACCATGTCGCACCCCAGCACCAGGTTGGCGCCGCCGGCGGCGATGCGCACCGCGTGCAGGTCCTCTGGCCTGGGCGCGAGCCGCACATGGCTCATCACCGCGCCGTTCTTCTGGGCAAGCCCGGTGAAGTCGAGCACCGTGCAGCCCTTGCCTTCGAGATGCGCCGCCATGCCGATCAGCGCGCCGACGGTGATCACGCCGGTGCCGCCGATGCCGGTCACCAGGATGCCGTAGGCCTCGTCGAGTGGCCTCAGGGTCGGCATCGGCAACGAGGCGAACGGGTCCTCCTTCACCAGCTCGAGCTTGGGCCGGCGCGCCTTGGCCGGCGTGCCGCCATGCACCGACACGAAGCTCGGGCAGAAGCCGTTCAGGCAGGAGAAGTCCTTGTTGCAATTGCTCTGGTCGATCTGGCGCTTGCGGCCCAGCTCGGTCTCGAGCGGTTTCACCGACACGCAGTTGCTCTTGTCGGAGCAGTCGCCGCAGCCCTCGCACACCGCGTCGTTGATGAACACGCGCTTGGCCGGATCGGGGAAGGTTCCGCGCTTGCGGCGACGACGCTTCTCGGCGGCGCAGGTCTGGTCGTAGACCAGCACGGTGAGGCCGGGGATGTCGCGCAGCTCGCGCTGCACGGCATCGAGCTCGTCGCGATGGCGGATGGTGACGCCATGCGCGAACTCGGTGCCCATCGGATACTTGTCCGGCTCGTCGGTGACCACAACGACCTTCTTGGCGCCCTCGGCCGCGACCTGCTTGGTGATTTCCGGCACCGTCAGCGGCCCGTCATGCGGCTGGCCGCCGGTCATGGCGACCGCGTCGTTGAACAGGATCTTGTAGGTGATGTTGACGCCGGCGGCGGCGGCCTGGCGGATCGCCATCAGGCCGGAATGGTAGTAGGTGCCGTCACCCAGATTCTGGAAGATGTGCTTGTCGGCGGTGAACGGCGCCTGGCCGACCCAGGTCACGCCTTCGCCGCCCATGTGGCTGATCAGGGCGGTGCGACGCTCGGGCATCCAGATCGCCATGCCGTGACAGCCGATGCCGGCCATGGCACGGCTTCCCTCCGGCACGCGCGTCGACGTGTTGTGCGGGCAGCCCGAGCAGAAGAACGGCGTGCGCGCCACCCTGGGCGGCGGCGCGGCCAAAAGCTTCTCCTTGGCTTCGAGGCGGGCGAGGCGCTGGCGCAGCTCGGGGGACTCGCCGGTGTGCTTCATGAGCCGGTTGGCGATCACCAGGGCGACGCCGGTCGGCGTCAGCTCGCCGTCGCTCGGCAGGATGATGCGCCCGGTCTCGTCGCTCTTGCCGATGACCAGCGGCCGGCGATCGGCCGGGGCGTTGTAGAGGATGCGGACAAGCTGGTCCTCGAGGTTGGAGCGCTTCTCCTCGACGACGATGACTTCCTGCAGCCCTTCGGCGAAGCGGCGTGCGCCTTCCGGCTCGAGCGGCCAGGTCATGCCGACCTTGTAGAGGCGGATGCCCAGCGTGCGGGCACGCTCCTCGTTGATGCCGAGATCCTCGAGCGCCTGGCGCGTGTCGAGATAGGCCTTGCCGGTGGTCATGATGCCGATGCGTGCGCGCGGCGGATCGATTACCATCCTGTCGAAGCCGTTGGCGCGCACGAACGCCTTCACCGCGTCCATCTTCGGCCCATGCAGGCGCCTCTCGGCCTCGAGCGGTGGATCAGGATTGCGGATGCCGAGGCCGCCGGGCGGCAGCTGGAAGTCGGTCGGCATGACGATGCGGATGCGCTCGGGATCGACCCATACCGACGAGCCCGACTCGACGGTCTCGGAGATCGCCTTGAAGCCGATCCAGCAGCCCGAATAGCGCGACAGCGCGAAGCCCAGCAGGCCGAAATCGAGATATTCCTGGACGGTCGCCGGATTGACCACCGGGATCATGGCGGCGGCGAAGACCTGCTCGCTCTGATGTGGCAGGGTCGAGGACTGGCAGCCATGGTCGTCGCCGGCCAGCGCGATGACGCCGCCATGCGGCGAGGTGCCGGCGGCGTTGCCGTGCTTCAGCACGTCCATCGAGCGATCGACGCCGGGCCCCTTGCCGTACCAGATGCCGAATACGCCATCGACCGTGGCGCCGGGGAACAGGTTGACCTGCTGGGTGCCCCACACCGAGGTCGCCGCCAGATCCTCGTTGAGGCCGGGCTGGAAGTGGATGTTGTTGTCCTTGAGGTAGCGCTTGGCCGTCCACAGCGCGTGGTCGTACATGCCGAGCGGCGAGCCGCGATAGCCGGAGATGAAGCCGCCGGTATTGAGGCCGGCCGCAAGGTCGCGCTGACGCTGCATCATCGGTAGCCGCACCAGGGCCTGGATGCCGGTGAGGTAGACGCGGCCCTTGTCCAGCCGGTAGCGGTCTTCCAGCGCGTAATCGCCGAAAACGAGCGGAACGGGAGTGATGCTCATCGCGGAAGGCCCTCCGGAGGCGGCAGCGTGAACCGGCGTTTATGCGCCGCGAGCATAACCGGCCCTGCTGCCGCGGGGAACGCCGAGCGGCGCTGCCCGGGGATTCAATTTCGCATGGCCTTCATGTTCCTCCCCAGCTTCGCTTGGGAGGGGAAGAGTCATGACGGCGCCCCTCAATTCGTCGGGCGCTTGCCGGCCTTGTAGTTGGCGATCGCCGCCTTGAGCATGCGGTATTCGCTGCAGCCGAAGACGCAGAGCGAATCGAGCCTTGCCAGATGCTGCTCGGCTTCCTGCAGACGGCCCAGCATGAGGTAAGCCTCACCAATGTACTCGTGGGCGCCGAGGTGTTTGGGATCGAGCGACAATGCGTACTGGTAGTATTGCAGCGAGCCGTTGGGATCGCCCGACGAGCGCGTCGCGAAGCCCAGCAGGTTGTAAGCGTCGGCGTTCTTGGAATCCTTGGCGACGACCTGCTGCAGGAGCGGCAGGGCGCCCTTGTAGTCGCGCGCTTCGATCATCGCCTTCGCGCGCGCGAAGTTGGGGTCGGCGGGCTTGGACTGCTGGGCCGGGGCGGGGTCGGCGCCGCCGCCAGCGGCAAAGGCCGCCGGTGCCAGGGCGAGCGGGGCCAGGGCGACAGAGAGGGCGGTTGCAGTGGCGAGCAGGGTCGAGCGCATGGTCCACCTCCGGATGACGCCGGATTGTTGACCGGCCTCGGGAATCAGCAACGAAATTCTCATGACATTGACGTGAGTGGGGCCGTGAGCTCGGCAGCATGCTTGACCGCGCGCACGGCGAGCCGCCCCTGTCGGCCGCGAATCTCGACCTCGTGCCGCTCGTAGGCGCCGAGATCGATGCCGGCCTGGTCGACGAGTTCCTGGGAGACGACAAGCTCGGCAGCGAAGTCCTTGGTCAGGGCTTCCAGCCGGCTCGCGGTGTTGACCGTATCGCCGATGGCGGTGAGCTGGGTGGCCCGCGCGTAGCCCATCTCGCCGACGATGGTCGGTCCGGAATGCAGGCCGATGCCGATGCGCAGCGGCTGGTCGAGGTCGCCGGCGAGCGTCTTGTTGAGGTCCTCAAGCGATTCGGCCATGCGGCGGGCGGCTTCGAGGGCCTGCCGACAGGCGGTCTGTGGCCCGTCGGCGAGGCCGAAGATCGCCATCACGCCATCGCCGATGAATTTGTCGAGCCTGCCGCCGGCCGTTTCGATGGCGTGCCCGGTCGCCCGGAAGTAGCGGTTGAGCAGGAAGACGACATCGTACGGCAGCTTGCCTTCCGAGATCGAGGTGAAGCCGCGGATGTCGGCGAACAGGATGGCGACGTAGCGCTCGCCACCATGCGCCTGCGGCTGCCGGCGATAGGCCTCGACCGGTCCTGCCGTCGGCGGCAGCAAGGTCGCCACTTGGTAGCGGCCGGGAGGCGGGCGCAACTGACACGCGAGCCGCACGTTTGCCGGCGCACCCACGCGCTGCAGCACCTTCTGCTCGTCGGCCGAGGGCGGCGGCAGCTTGGCCCGATCGGGTCCGCCGATGCGCACCCGGCAGGTCGAGCAGCGGCCGCGGCCGCCGCATACCGAGGCGTGTGGGATGCCGGCCAGCCGGCTCATCTCGAGGATGGAAAGGCCGGTCGGTTGCGTCGTGGTGCGTCGTTCGCCGTAGTCGAGCCGCACCACGCCGGCCCGGCGCTCCCAGACGTCGCGCGCCGGACGCGCTGCCAGGACGCCCAGCAGGAGGATGAGCGCCGCCCCGCGCAGCGCATCGGAAATCCGGTGGAGCGTCGCGATGTCGGCGGTCGAGGGGACGTGGACCCGTCTGAACAGGTCGTCGAGAAAGCCAGGCGTCTTGGCGAGCTCGGCAACGTCGCGCAGCGCGATTGCGGCGCCGGCCAGGCTGGCAACCGGCACCAGCAAGGCGACGGCGTAGATCACCGGCAGCCAAGTGCGGTACCACGGACGCAGCCGCCACGCGAAGTGCAGGCCGATGCAGGCATGCAGCCAGACGACCAGGGGCAGCGAGAACTGGATGGCGGTCTGTATCCAGGGCGAGACGATCAGCGACGCCAGGACCCAGGAGTAGCCGATCTCGATGCCGTAGAGCTCATGGGCGAGGCGTGTGCCCACCACGTGCAGGGCGCCAAGCGGCACGATCGATGCGCCGAGACCCCACTGAGTCCATTCCCAGGCCGAGAGCCTGAGCGCCCGGCGGCGATAGAGCGACCACAGGGCAAGAAAGAAATGCGTGAACAGCGCACCGTAGAGCGCGGTCTGGCCGATCGGGTTGTGCCAGAGGTAGACGAACCAGACGCGGCCCGTCTCGAGCACGCGCAGAGAGATCAGGCCGAGCGCGTGATTGAGCAGATGGGTGACGACGTAGAAGAAAAGCACATAGCCCGACCAGAGACGGATCCGGCCGACCATAGGTTGCGCTATTTCACGAGCGCCAGCACGGCTTCGGGCGGACGGCCGATGACGGCGCGCTTGCCGGATACGACGACGGGGCGCTGCAGCAGGATTGGCGCCGCCGCAATCACCTTGGCGATATCGGCCCTGGAGAGGTTGGCCTTCTTCTTTCCGAGCTTCTTGAACTCGGGCTCGCCGTCGCGGATCAGTGCCGTCGGGTCACCGCCCAGCTGCCCGATCAGGGTTTCGACCTCGGCCTTGCTGGGCGGCTGCTTCAAGTATTCGCGGATGGTCGGTTCGATGCCCCGGCTGCGCAGCAGCTCGAGGGTTTCCCGCGACTTGGTGCAGCGCGGGTTGTGCCAGATCGTGAGGCTCATCGCCGAATCATGGCCAACCGGTCAGGCTTCGTCCAGTGTCAGGCTTCGTCCAGCGCGCCCGGGTCGGCAGCATCGATCACCTTGCGCGCGATGTCGCTGGCGAAGCCGGCGCGGGCCAGCGCCGCCAGGTCGCGCAGGCGATTCTGCTTGCGCTGCTCGCTCGCCCGAAACGGCCCGAGGCGGCGGCGGCGCGCCAGCGCAATGGCGGCCCGACGCTCGCGGCTCTGGGGATCGGTGGCGAGCTCGTCGTCCAGCGAGGTCATCGCCTTGTCGAGCGTATCGCGATCGACGCCGGCCAGGCGAAGCTTCTGGTGCGTCATCCGGGTCGACATGCCGCGGCGATGCAGCGCCCGCGCCTTGGTCTGCGCGAAGGCCGCATCGTCGATCACGCCCGACGCGACGAAACGGGCGATGATGGCGTCGATCGCCTCCTCGACATTGTCCATCACCGGCGCCTCGACCCTCTCGGCGCGACGGACGCGGCGCATCAGCACGCGGCGCAGGCCCTCGGCGGTGGTTGGGTAGCGCTCGAGGTAGAATGCCGCAGCGTTCTCCAGGTACTTCGCCGTAATCGGGCGCGCGAGATGCTTCATGGTCTTCCGGGCCGCGAGCGTCTCGCTCGCTCATGCTCATGAGCTGGATGAGGCCGCGTTCGGCTTCGCCGAGCCGCGCCATGAGCGAGCGAGACGCTCGCGGTCCGGAAGACCATGAACGAGGGTTTCAAGAATTCCCCTTCATCCCCGCAACGGTATCCTCACCATCGCCTCGAGCTCGGCGATGGCGATATCGGGATCGCCGACCTTGATGGTGCGCATGCCCATGGCGCGCGCCGGCTTGAGGTTGATGCCGAGGTCGTCGAGGTAGATGCAGTGCTCCGGCGGCACGCCCAGGAGGTCGCAGGCGTGGCGGTAGATGCGTGGATCGGGCTTGCGCCAGCCGAGCCGGCTCGATTCCACCACGTGCTCGAACAGGGTCATGATGTCGGCGATCGCCGCCGCCTTGTCGGCGCTGCGGGCCATGCCGGGACCGTCGCCCGACTTCATGTTGTTGGTGATGCAGGCGACCCGGAACGCCGCCTTGCAGCGGCGCAGGGCCTCGACCATCTGCGGCCGAATGTCGCCGCTCAACGATTGCAGTATCCGCCAGCCGTCGAGCGTATGGCCGTGCTGGCGCGCTTCTTCCTGGAACAGGTCGACGAAGCCATCGAGGGTGACCTCGCTTCGTTCCATTTTGGCCCAGGCATTGGTATCGGGATTGCGTGCATTCAGCCCGCGAATGAAATCTTTGGGGAGGCCGGCCTCGCTTTCGTAGCGATTGAAGGCTTCGAAGGGGCTGCTGAGAATGACCCCGCCGAAATCCCAAAGGACGGCGAGAGGGGGTGATGCATGGCTCGTGTTCATGGTGGGTGCGACGGTGTTGACCTTGTTCCTGCCACGGTGGGCGACTATCTGACCGACTTCCATAGGGGACGGGTTCGGCGTTGGCCACCGTTCGCCTGCGATCACGGTTTAGGAAGATGAATGATGAATGAAGCAGCGGCTTTGACGCGCGGCAACGCAATGGTGCTTTCCGGTGAGTCCCCGTCGCACGATCTGACGGCCCGGTCGGCGCGGTCCGACGGGCGCAATCGGCGAGCCGCCGAAACCCGTCGCCGCATCCTGGCTGCTGCCAAGGAAATGATCTGCGAGACGAGCACGGCACCAACCGTGGTCGCGGTCGCCAAGCGGGCGGACGTGTCGGTCCGGTCGGTTTTCCAGCATTTTGGCGATGTCGAGTCACTTTTTGTTACTACAGTGGACAGTATCGGCCAGGACTTGGTCATCCCGCCTCCCACGTCGCAGGGCCTCTCGCTCGAGTTCCGGATCGCCACGGCGGTCGAGAATCTGGCCCAGCTGTTCGACAAGATCATCCCGTTGCGGGTCGCTGCCGGCCAGTTCGCCCATCATCCGGCCCTGATCGAGCGGTCCAACAGCCTGCGCCAGCAAGTGCGCCGGCGGGTTGCCGAGCTGTTTGCCCAGGAATTCGCCGCGTTGAGCGAGGAGGCGCGGGAAGAGCTTGCCGACGCCATCGGCGGCGCGCTGTCCCTCGAGGCCTGGGTGGTGCTGCGGCGACGCGACGGGTTCAGCTACGATCGGGCCGCGGCGGCTTGGCGGCGGACCTTGACGGCGCTGATGGCCCACCGAGCCGACACCGCGGCGGCCGCCTAGCGCGGCCTTGGGCATGCGGGCTGCCCAGAGGCACGTCCGGCCGGATGGTTACGGCCCGCCGGACTGTGCCTCGGCGGCAAATCCCCCGCTATTGCGTCTGTGCCGTTGACTCGGCGTTTGCGATCAGAGAGTTAAAGGCCCCCAAGACGGCCAGCGACAGGCACCCAGCAGGACATGGCGACCAGCCAGCTTCATGAAGACTTTTCACGCGAAGAGCATGTCAAGGCCGGCAGCGACCGCGGCTTTGGCCTGGTCTTCGCCGGCTTCTTCGCCATCATCAGCGCGCTGTCGTGGTGGCGCGACCATACCGGCTGGCACTACCTGCTGCCGATCGCGGTGGCCTTCCTGGTGGTCGCCTATACCGTCCCCAGCATCCTGGGGCCGCTCAACCGGCTGTGGCTGAAATTCGGCCTGCTGCTCTACAAGGTCATGAACCCCCTCGTTCTGGGGCTGCTGTTCTTCGTGACCATCATGCCGATCGGCCTGATCATGCGGGCGACCGGCAAGGATTTCCTGCGCCTGCGGCTCGATCGCAATGCCAAGAGCTACTGGATCGATCGCACGCCGCCCGGACCGCCTCCGCAATCGATGAAGAATCAGTTCTGACCAGAAAGGACCTGTCTCCATGGGCTCCATCGTCGGCGAACTCTGGGCGTTCATGCGGGAACGCAAGAAGTTCTGGCTGCTCCCCATCCTCATCATGATGGTGATCTTCGGCGGCCTGATCGTGCTCACCAAGGGCTCGGCGATCGCGCCGTTCATCTATACCCTGTTCTAGACGAAGGGTTGGCTCGCCATGCGTGTCCTCGGGATTTCGGCTTTTTACCATGACAGTGCCGCGGCGCTGATCGAGGACGGCCATCTCGTCGGGGCCGCGCAGGAGGAGCGCTTCACGCGCAAGAAGCATGACTCCGGCTTCCCCCAGAATGCCGTGCAGTTCTGCCTCGACCGCGCCGGCATCGCGCTGGCCGACGTCGACTATGTCGCGTTCTACGACAAGCCGTTCCTGAAATTCGAACGGCTGCTCGAGACCTACCTGGCCTATGCGCCACGCGGCTTCAACTCGTTCCGTATGGCCATGCCGCTGTGGCTGAAGGAGAAGCTCTTCCAGAAGACGCTGCTGCGCGACGAGATGAAGCGCTGGCAGCCTGACTTCGACTGGCAGAAGCGCCTGCTGTTCGGCGAGCATCATCAGAGCCACGCCGCCTCGGCCTTCTTCCCGTCGCCCTACGAGGAGGCCGCCGTCCTGACCATGGACGGCGTCGGCGAATGGGCGACGACGTCGCTCGGCTGGGGCCAGGGCAACAAGCTCGAGATGACGAAAGAGCTGCACTTCCCACATTCGCTCGGGCTGCTCTATTCGGCCTTCACCTACTATACCGGCTTCAAGGTCAACTCCGGCGAGTACAAGGTCATGGGCTTGGCGCCCTACGGCGAGCCGAAGTTCAAGGATCTGATCCTGTCCAACATCGTCGACCTCAAGGAAGACGGCACCTTCCGCCTCGACCAGACCTACTTCGACTACTGCACCGGCCTGCGCATGACGAACGACAAGTTCGCGGCGCTGTTCGGCGGCAAGGCGCGCAAGCCCGAGGAGCTGCTGACCCAGCACCATATGGATCTCGCGGCGTCGGTGCAGGCGGTGACCGAAGAGATCGTGCTCAGGCTGGCGCGCTCGGTGAAGCGCGACACCGGGGCGAAGAACATCTGCCTGGCCGGCGGCGTGGCGCTGAATTGCGTCGCCAACGGCAAGCTGCTGCGCGAGAACCTGTTCGATGGCATCTGGGTGCAGCCGGCGGCCGGCGATGCCGGCGGCGCGGTCGGCGCCGCTTTCGCCGCCTATCACGGCTTCCTCGGCCAGGCGCGCAAGCTCAACGGCCATCTCGACGGCATGGCCGGCAGCTACCTCGGTCCGGAATACACCGACGAGGAGATTGCCGCCCGCCTGACCGCCGCCGGCGCCAAGTTCACCGTGCTGACCCGTGACCAGACGATCGAGCAGACCGCCCGGGCGCTGGCCGACGAGAAGGCGGTGGGCTGGATGCAGGGTCGCATGGAGTTCGGGCCGCGCTCGCTGGGCGCCCGCTCGATCCTGGGCGACGCGCGTTCGCCCTCGATGCAGAAGACGCTGAACCTCAAGGTCAAGTACCGCGAGTCGTTCCGCCCGTTCGCGCCGGCGGTGCTGCGCGAGGATGTCGGCGACTATTTCGATATAAAGAGCGACAGCCCCTACATGCTGATGGTGGCGCCGGTGAACGATGACCGCCGCCGCGCCATGAGCGAGGCCGAGCAGGCGCTGTTCGGTATCGACAAGCTGAACGTGCCGCGCTCCGACATTCCGGCCGTCACCCACGTCGACTACTCGGCGCGCATCCAGACCGTGCACAAGGAAACCAATCCGGCCTTTCACGACCTGCTGGCGTCATTCAAGGCCAAGACCGGCTACTCGGTGGTGGTGAACACCTCGTTCAACGTGCGCGGCGAGCCGATCGTGTGCACGCCCGAGGATGCCTTCCGCTGCTTCATGGGAAGCGAGATCGAGGTGCTGGTCGTCGGCAACTGCTTCCTGCGCAAGGAAGACCAGGATCCCGCCCTCAAGCTCGACTACAAGAACGCCTTCGAGCTCGATTAGCGCGACAAAAGAAGGACCCCTCGCTGCGCTCGGGATGACACCATTGTCGTCACGAGCAACAGTATCGGTGTCATCCCGAGCGCAGCGAGAGACCTTTCTTATCCGTGCCTGCGCTTGATTGCTGAGGTACCTCGATGCGCGTCGTTCTCTGCGATCGCCTGGGCGATCCGTCTGTCCTGAAGATCGCGGAGCGACCGATCCCCGAGCCCGGGCCGCACGACATCATCGTCAAGGTCGGCGCCGCGTCGGTCAATTTCCCCGACATCCTCACCGTGTCGGGCGAGTACCAGCACAAGCCCGAGCTTCCGTTCGTGCCGGGCATGGAGGGCGCGGGCACTGTTCATGCCGTCGGCGCCGAGGTCGCGGCGTGGCGGCCGGGCGATCGCGTGATCTTCGGCATCCGGCCCGGCGCTTTCGCCGAGTACGTGAAGCTGGCGCCGCGCAACGTGATGACGCGCCTGCCGGACAACTGGTCGTTCGCCGAGGGTGCAGGCTTTCGCGTCGGCGCCACCACCGCCTACCACTCGCTGATCCATCGTGCGCGCATCAAGGCGGGTGACGTGCTGCTGGTGCACGGCGCGGCAGGAGGCGTCGGCCTGGCGGCGGTGCAGCTCGGCAAGCATCTCGGTGCACGGGTCATCGCCACCGGTGGCGACGACGAACGCCTCGCCGTCGTGCGGCGGCTCGGCGCCGATCATGTCGTGAACTACCGTACCGCCGATTTCGTCGCCGAGGTCAAAGGGCTGACTGAGGGGCGCGGCGCCGATGTGGTCTACGATCCGGTCGGTGGCGAGGTGCTGGAGAAGTCGGTGCGCGCCGCCGCCTACGGCGCCCGGCTGCTGGTGGTGGGCTTCACCTCGGGCGGGCCGAGCAAGCTCATGTCCAACCATATCCTGATCAAGGGCCTGACCGTGCTGGGCGTGCGCGCTGGCGAGACCATCGTCCGCATCGCGCCGGAGCTCGGCCGCGACTACGCCGAGGAATTGCCGCGGCTCGCCGGCCTCGGCGTCATGCGCCCGCACATCTCGCACCGCTTCCCGATGGAGCGCGCGGCCGACGCCTTCCGCGTCCTGCTCGACCGCAAGGTCGTCGGCAAGGTGGTGATCGAGATGGCCCCTTCGTTCTCCTCCCCAGCGTAGCTGGGGAGGTGCCCCGTCTTACGGGGCGGAGGGGTCATGAGTCACAAGAGGCAGCGGGGTCATGGCTCATGACCCCTCCGTCGCCGTAAGACGGCGACACCTCCCCACTGCATGGCTAACTTGAGCACAGATGTTGCGCTGCGAGATGGTAACCATCAGCGATAGCGTAGAAGCGTTCGAGTCCGTCGCGCATAGTGATGGGGCCATTTGATTTGTCACTTTGGTATCCGGTCCATCCGCCGAGTCGAGCGA
>NZ_JBGAKA010000056.1:0-56370 GCF_044224635.1 Reyranella sp.
CCGGTCGGCCCGCCGGGCGCCCAGCGCGTGCTCAAGGTCACCAAGACCCAGGGCGCCGACGGCTCGATCACGACCACCCGCGAGGACATCTACGGCGGCAAGATCGTGCCGTTCGTGCCGTTCACCAAGCTCGAAGGCGACAGCATCGTCGGCACGCACAATCGCTGACGGATCAGGAGCGACGCAGGATCCTGAATCCAAGATAGGCGCCGGCGATGGCCAGCAGCGGGCTGACGATGCTGAACACCGCATAGGGCGCATAGCTCCAGGTGGCGACGCCCAGCGTCGCCGCCATGTAGGCGCCGCAACTGTTCCACGGGATCAGTGCCGACGTCGGTGTCGCCGTGTCGCCGACCGTGCGTGACAGCACGACGGGGGCCAGCCCGCGCCGTTCGAAGGCGGACTTGAACATCCGGCCCGGCAGGACGATGGCTATGTACTGGTCGGCAGTGATGACGTTGGTGGCGACGATCGACGCCACCAGCGAGCTGACGAGCGCGCCAATGGACTTCGCCCTTTCGGTGATCGGCGTGATCAGCCGGTCGAGCACGCCGGCCTTCTCGACCACGCCGCCGAAGGCGAGGGCGGTGACGATCAGCCAGATCGTGTTCAGCATGCTGTCCATGCCGCCGCGGCTGGCCAGCAGGTCGATCGGCGCGAAGCCGGTGGTCGACTTGTAGCCGCTGGCCAAGGCGAGCCATGTGCCCTTGAGCAAGGCGAGCCAGCCGGGAAGGTCCGCGGCGTCGGCGAAGGTGACGACGCGTCCCGGCGCCACGACCACGGCCAGCACGCCACCCGCAACCGAGCCCAGGAAGATGGCGGTGAAGGCGGGCACCTTGAGCAGCGCCAGCGCGATGACGACGGCCAGCGGCAAGAACAGCACGGGCGTGATCTCGAAGGCGCCGCGGATCGCTTCCATCTTCTCCAGGGCGTCGAAGTCGCCTGGCCGTCCCAGGGTGAAGAATACCGCCAATGCAATCGCCAGGGCGACGGCCGACGACAGCATGGTCTCGCGGACGTGCTGATAGAGATCGACCCCGGCCGCGGCGGCGGCGAGATTGGCCGAGTCGGACAAAGGCGAGGTCTTGTCACCGAAGTAGGCACCCGAGATGATGGCGCCTGCCGCGATCGCCGGGTTGAGCTCCATGCTCAGCGCGATGCCCATGAAGCCGACGCCGATCGTGCCGACGACCGTCCACGAGCTGCCGATGCTGACGGCGACGATGGCCGAGATCGCGCACGCGGTGACGAAGAAGTAGTTCGGGCTGAGCAGCTGCAGGCCATAGTAGACCATGGCCACCAGCGTGCCGCTGAGCGCCCAGGTGCCGATCAGGCCGCCGACGGCGAACAGGATGAAGATGGCGCCGATGCCGGTCGAGACGCTATCGGTCGCCGCCTTGCCCAGGCCGTCGATCGAATGGCCGCACCGCCAGCCGATGAAGCCGGCGATCACGGTCGAGACGACGAGGGCGACCTGGTTCGGCCCCATCGCCCCGGCATCGCCGAACAGGAAATACGACAGTCCGACCAGCAGGATCAGGCTGGCCACCGGCACGACGGCCTCCGCCGGCGAGGGAGGACGGGGTTGGTCGGGCCTTTTCACAGCCGGGAAACCTCGTTGCCGGCGGCGCCTAGAAGTCCACCGGGTCGCGGATGATCGGGCAGGTCATGCAGTGCCCGCCGCCGCGGCCACGGCCGAGCTCGGCGCCGACGATGGTGATCACCTCGATGCCTGCCTTGCGGAGCAGCGTGTTGGTGTAGGTGTTGCGGTCGTAAGCGAAGACGACGCCGGGTGACGCGCAGACCAGGTTGGCGCCGCTGTCCCACTGGGTGCGCTCGCGCATGTACGCGGTGCCGCCGGTCTCGACGACACGCATCTTCTTGACGCCCAGCGCGTCGGCCACCGTCTCGACGAACGGCTTCTCGTCCTTGCGCAGCTCGATGCCGCTCGGCGTGTCGGCCGGCCGGTAGGAGTAGGCGTGGATGTTGTAGACGATGTCGGGATAGAGCAGCACGCAGTCGCGGTCGGCGAAGGTGAACACGGTGTCGAGGTGCATGGCCGCACGGAGCTTGGGCATGGCCGCGACGATCACGCGCTCGGCTGCACCCTGGCGGAACAGGGCCTGGGCGAGCTGGCTGATCCCCTGACGCGAGGTACGCTCGCTCATGCCGATCAGCACGACTCCCTTGCCGATCGGCATGACGTCGCCGCCTTCGATCGTCGCCAGGCCATGGTCGATCGTCGGATCGCCCCACCACACCTTGACCTTGCCGGCAAAGTCGGGATGGAACTTGTAGATCGCTCCCGCCAGGATCGGCTCCTCGTGGCGGGCCGGCCAGAACAGCGAGTTGATGCTGACGCCGCCGTAGATCCAGCAGGTCGTGTCGCGCGTGTACAAGGTGTTGGGCAATGGCGGCAGCAGGTACTCGGTGACGCCCGCGGCATCCTTGACCAGCTTGAGCATCTCGCCGCCGTGGGTTTCCGGGAACTCCTCGGTCGACAGGCCGCCGATCAGGGTCTCGGCGAGCTCGCGCGGCTGCAGGCCGTCGAGATAGCTCCGGATCTCGTCGACCAGGCCCAACCCGACCTGGTCAGGCACCACCTGGTTGTCGATGATCCACTTGCGCGCCTCGGGGATGGCCACCGTCTCGGCCAGCAGGTTGTGCATCTCGACGACCTCGATGCCGCGGTCGCGCATCTTCTGCATGAAGTCGAAATGGTCGCGCCTCGCATTGTCGACCCACAGCACGTCGTCGAACAGCAGCTGGTCGCAGTTCGACGGTGTCAGCCGCTGGTGGGCTCGCCCGGGGGCGCACACCATGACCTTGTGGAGCTTGCCGACCTCCGAATGGACGCCGAATTGCTTGTCCGATGCCTTTGTCATGTGACGCTCCGTGAGCTAGATGGTGATGTAGCCGGTGACCAGCCAATGGATGCCGACGGCAGCGCCGGCGATCGTCAGGCCAAAGATCAGCCAGTCCCAGGTCCGGACGAAGATCGGCTTGCCCTGCTCGCGACGCGCCCACACGTAGAGGATGCTTCCCGGTGCATAGAGAACTGCCGCCAGCAGGATGTATTTCAGGCCGCCGGCGTAGAGCATGAAGATGGTGTAAAGGGTCGCGACGGCGGCGATGATCAGGTCGCGTCGACGTTCCTCGGGCCGCACGTCGTATGTCTCGCCGCGACGGCAGAGCTGCAGGCTGTAGGCCGCCACCAGCACGAACGGGATCAGCGAGATCGAGCTGGTGAGATTGAGCATCAGCGAGAAGGCGTCGCGCGACCAGTAGGTCGTCACGACGATGAGCTGGACCACGATGTTGGTGGCCCACAGGGCTGCCGCCGGCACCTTGTTGGCGTTCTCGCGGGCGAACAGCGCCGGCATGTCGCGTGTCCGCGCCGCCGCGAACAGCACCTCGGCGCAGATCAGCGACCAGGCGAGATAGGCGCCGAGCACCGACACGAGCAGGCCGACGCTGACGAACACCGCACCCCACGGCCCGACCACGGCCTCCAGCACTTGCGCCATCGACGGCTGGCGCAGGCCGGCGATCTCGGGGCGCTGCATGGCCGCGTAGGGCAGCAGGGTCACCAGCACCATCAGTGAGGTCACGATGACGAAGCCCAGGATCGTCGCGCGGCCGACATCGGCGCGCGTCCGCGCAAAGCGGGAATAGACGCTTGCGCCCTCGATGCCGAGGAAGACGAACACGGTGACCAGCATGGTGGCGCGCACCTGGTCGAAGATTCCGTTGGTGAGGTCGCCGCCGAACAGGTTGTAGCTGAACATGTCGAGACGAAAGGCGGCGATCAAGAGCACGATGAAGGTCAGGATCGGCACGATCTTGGCGACCGTGACGACGCTGTTGATGATAGCCGCCTGCTGGGTGCCGCGCAGGATCATGAAATGGAACAGCCAGATTCCCAGCGATGCGACGGCGATCGCGACCACGGTATTGCCGTCGCCGAACACCGGGAAGAAAGCCCCCAGCGTCGACTTGATCAGCACCCAGTACGAGACGTTGCCGATGCACGAGCCCAACCAGTACCCGAACGCCGACAGGAAGCCGGGGTAGTCGCCGAAGCCCGCCTTGGCGTAGGCGAACACGCCGGCATCGAGGTTGGGCTTGCGTTCGGCCAGGGATTGGAACACGCGCGCCAGCATGTACATGCCGGTGCCGGCGATCAGCCAGGCAATGATAGCCCCGATCGGCCCGGTAGCGTTGGCGAAGGTGCGCGGCAGCGAGAAGATGCCGGCCCCGACCATCCCGCCGACGACCATCATCGTCAGCGCGAACAGCGAAAGCTTGCGGGTCGCGGAAGCCGCTGAGGTGGCGTCGCCTGGGGCTTGCGTCGTCATCAGAATCTCCAACCGAGCTTGAGGGCGGCGCCGAGATGCCAGATCTGGAAGTTGCCGCCCGGCGCGTTGGACCAGTTGCTCTCGTAGGCGGCCTGAAAGTTGAGCGCTGGCCGGCCGACCATCGCGGCCGTCGCGGCGGAGCCGAACCATTCGGCCGGCATGACGAACTCCAGCGTGACGATCGGCTCGACCAGCCAGTCCTCCCGGTTGAAGCCGTAAACGGCGTCGAAGGCGCGTCGCTCCAGGTCGACGCCGGCGCTGATGTTCCAATGCGGCGAGATCACATAGGTGGCCGAGGGCACGAAGAATGCCGCCCACGAGCCCGGCTCGGGGTCGCGAAAGCGGCGCTGGATCGCCGCCGTCACGCCGAGCGACAATCGCGTCTCGGCGATGGTGTTGCCGGAGAAGGCGACGCGGCGGAAATCGGCGTCGTAGTTGAAGGTCTTGTTGACGCCGATGTTGATGTCCTGGCGGGTCGCGAACCGGGAGCGGTAGAAGGGATCGAAGTCCCAGCGCGGCGCGTAGGATATATAGGGCGAGTACGCCTGGTCGTTGCTCGGATCGACATGCTGGAGGCGCGCCGACAGGCCGATCTTGTCGAAGTCGGATGCCGGCACCTGTGTGAAGCGGTCGACCTCGGCGCGCGCACTGGCGGTGAACCGTAGCGGCAGGTCGAAGACGGGCGTCGACCACGAGGCGTTGACCACCGGGCTGAACTCGGCGGAGTTGGTGCCGCCCGTCGGCAGAGCGTCGGCGTTCGAGTTGAAGAACAGCGGCACGAGGCCATTGATGGTGAATGTCGAGCGGCGCGCCTGCTGCTCGAGACCGGGCGACGTGGCGAACAGGTTGCTCTGGGGCCCCGGCGTCAAGCCGTTGGGCGTGCCGAACATGGCGTCATAGCGAGCCGCGTTGGCGTCCTCATGCATGTCCTTGAGCTGAGCGGCCGCTGGCGCGGCGAGCAGAATGACGGCCAGCGGCATCCAGGCGCTGGCAAGGCCAGCCACCCGCCCGCGGAGACGAGGCTTGCGCCCGGCGTTCCTCAATCCCGTTGTTTCCCCCGACTTCATTTGGCGTCCCTCGATGTGACTCAAGTCGCACGTTACGCGTGCATCCTAGAGATCGCCGCGCCTCGCCGCGCGAGCAGCACGTCCCGGAACTATGCCGCGCGTCCCAAATGCCTCTCGGCGTCGCCGGGCGAGCGCGACCTTCGCGCGAGAATTGGGACGCAGCGAACAGTCAGGGGACGCCGCGCCGATGTGTCGCCAGCGTCAACCGATAGAATGCCCAACCGACACTGCAATCGATGGAGGCGATCATGCGCAACATCAGAATCCTGTCAGCACGAATCCTGGCAGCCGCGATCGGCACGGCGTTGGCGTCGGGCGCCATGGCCCAGGCCAATCGTGCTACCACCAACGTACCGGCCACGGCCGGGGTGCCGGAGTTCCGCGACCCCAAGACGGGGCAGGTCTGGACACCTGAAACGGTCGGCCAAAGCACGGCGGCGCCCACCGGGCCGCAGGACAAGGCCTTCGACCCGAGCGCCCAGGACGCGCCCGGGAAGGTCGCGGAGCAACGCGTGCAGGGCCGCCCGCTCGGCACCGTGCCCATCACCGCCGGCCCGAGCACGCCGATCCTGGCGATGGACGGCGCCACCTTGCGTGCGGTGCCGGGCCAGCGCTGGCAGATCGTGATGTACCTCGACAACAACAGCGGCAATGCGGTCGATCCGGTGATCGAGTGTCGCTTCCTGAACGGCGGCAACACCGTGATGACGACACGGGCCCTTGTCGCCCGCACCGGCCCGGGCGTTCGCCAGGGGTTATTGATCTACGGGCCGCGGACGACGCTCTTCGTCGACAGCTCGTCATGCAACGTGGTGTCACCGTAGAGGTCGGATCAATGAGAGGAGAGAAGTCCATGTCCACCCGTCTCTGGGCCGTTGGCCTGCTGGCTCTGGCCAGCGTCGCGCAGTCGGCGTGCGCGCAGAATGTCGAGACCGAGTTCCGCGTCACGCCAACCGACCGCAATCCCTCCGCGTGCCAGCGGTGGGACGCCGAGCTGTCGCGCGTGAACTCATTTACCCGGACCGGCGATAGCGCGACGTTGCGCACGGCCGGTGGCATTACTCGCACCATGACGCAGAGCGCGCCGAACGTCTTCACGACGACGCTCGCCCTGGGCGGCACCAACTTCGATGTCGTCGCCGACGCTTCGAAGACGCCAGGCACTCTCGAGGTCTCAGAGCCGCGCATCGGCTGCCGCTGGAGCGCTATCGCCCGTTGAGGAAGTTCAGGAGGCAATGAGATGACTCACATGACAATCGCCCTCGCCGCGACGCTGGCGGTCCTGGCCACCGGCTGCGCGCAGCAGCAAGCCGCCGCGCCCGGCACGGCACAGCAGCCCAGCCGCGGCGGCTTCAACGTCGGCACCATGAGCTGCAACGTTGCCGGGGGGGTCGGTTTCGTCTTCGGCTCGTCGCGCGCCCTCACCTGCCTGTTCACGCGCACCGACGGCACGGCGGAGCGCTACCAGGGCACGATCAACCGCTACGGAGTCGACATCGGCTTCACGCGGGAAAGCACGATCGTCTGGGCGGTGTTCGCTCCGGGCACGCTGGCGCCGGGCGCGCTGGCCGGCGACTACGCAGGCCCGAGCGCGCAAGGCACGGTCGGCGTCGGTGCCGGCGCCAACGTGCTGCTGAGCGGCAACACCAACCAAGTCACGCTGCAGCCGGTCAGCATCGAAGGCAGCATCGGGCTGAACGCCGCAGCCGGCGTAGCGGCGTTGTCGCTGCGCAAGTCCCCCTGAACTGAGGGCCGCCCGCCGCCGCGCCTCGATCGGCGCGGGGCGCGGCGCACGGGAGCGATGCCATGCTATTCTCCGCCGAATCGACGTTCGTCACCTTCCTTGCCGACGCCTTCGCGGTGTTCGTGTTCATCCTCTGGTTCTGGCTGTTCATAACGACGGCCAGCGACCTCTTCCGACGCAGCGACATCTCGGGCCTCGGCAAGGTCGTGTGGGTGCTCCTGTTGATCGTGCTTCCCTACATCGGCATCTTCGCCTACATCCTCACCCAGGGGAGCGGCATGGCGGAGCGCAATCGTATGCAGGCGAGGCAGGCGCGTGACGAGCTGCGCCAGATTGTGGGTTTCAGCGTTGCCGACGAGATCGCGAAGCTCGAGCGCCTGAAGTCCGAGAAGGCGATCTCCGATCAGGAATATGCACGCTTGCGGGCGCGCGTCGTACAGTAGTACGACCGCGCGACGACGAGGGCATTCTGGTGGCGAAATTTACTCCTGCGCGCGCCGTGGGCGCGTTCGCGCTGGCCGGCTTGGTGTTGGCAGCGTCGCTCACGCTCGGCGGCTGCACGCCCAAGAGCAAGGAGAAGGCGGCAGTCCCGAGACCCGTCCGCACGGTCACGGCCAAGCTCGGCGGCGCGGCCGAGACCGTGACGCTCACCGGCCAGATCAGCGCCGAGAACGAGGCGGCGCTTTCGTTCCGTATCGGCGGCAGGATCCTCGACCGGCTGGTCAATGTCGGTGATCGCGTCGAGCCCGACCAGGTGCTGGCCCGGCTCGACCCGCAGAACGAGCTGAATGCGCTGCGCACCGCCCAGGCGGCGCTGTCGGCCGCCGAAGGCCGCGTTGTCGAGACGACCAATGCCTTCGAGCGGCAGCGCACGCTGTTGCCCCAGGGTTTCACGACCCAGGCGCTGTTCGATCAGGCGCAACAGGCGCTGCGCACCGCGCAGTCGCAGCTCGACAAGGCCGAGGCCGAGCTGCAGATCGCCAAGGACCGGGTGAGCTACACCGAGCTGAAGGCGGGCGTCGCGGGCTCCGTCACGGCGCGCACCGCGGAGGCCGGCGAGGTGGTTCAACCCGGGCAGACGGTCTTCCAGGTCGCCCGCGAGGACGGGCGCGACGCGGTGTTCGACGTTCCGGGGCAGGTGATCCGGGCCGCTCCTTCCAATCCCAAGGTGCTGGTGTCGCTGCTCGACGACCCCTCGATCACGGCCGAGGGCCGTGTTCGCCAGGTCGATCCCCAGGCCGATCCGATCACCCGGACCTTTCGCGTGCGCGTCGGGCTGATCAAGCCGCCGCCGGCAATGCTCCTCGGTGCCAGCGTCAGGGGGCGGATGGAGCTGGAGGCGACCGCCGGAATCTCCCTGCCGGCGAGCGCGCTGACGCGCATCGACGGCCAGCCGGCCGTCTGGCTCGTCGATCCGGCCAAGATGACGGTCTCCTTGCACCGCGTGCAGATCGGGCGCTTCGACCCGGGGACGGTGCTGGTTTCCCACGGTCTGGAAGGCGGCGAGATCGTCGTCACCGCCGGCGTGCAGGCGCTTCATCCCGGTCAGAAGGTCCGCCTGCTGGGAGCCACACCATGACCGGGCCCAATCTCTCGGAATGGGTTCTAAAGCATCGATCCTTCACGGTCTTTCTCATGATCGTCGTGTCGATCGGCGGGCTGTCGTCCTACTTCAGCCTCGGTCGGAACGAGGATCCGGCGTTCACGTTCAGGACCATGGTGGTGCAGGCGGCGTGGCCCGGGGCGACGCTCGACGACACCTTGCAGCAGGTCACCGAGCGTCTCGAGCGCAAGCTGCAGGAAACCAGAGGCCTCGACTTCCTGCGCAGCTATACCACGCCCGGGCGCACGACGATCTTCGTCAATCTCAAGGGATCGGTCGGCGCGGCCGAGGTTCCCGACGTCTGGTATCAAGTCCGCAAGAACATCGGCGACATCCGTCATACCCTGCCCGCCGGCGTGGTCGGACCGGGCTTCAACGACGATTTCGGCGACACTTTCGGCCTGATCTACGGGTTCACCGCCGACGGCTTCACCCATCGCGAGCTGCGCGACTACGTCGAGCAGATCCGCTCGCGCCTCCTGAACGTGCCGGACGTCTCCAAGATCGAGATCATCGGCGCCCAGGACGAGCAGATCTTCGTCGAGTTCTCCGCTCAGAAGCTGGCCGGGCTGGGCATCGACCGGAATGCCCTGATCGCCGCCATCCAGGCGCAGAACAGCGTGGTTCCCTCAGGCTCCCTGCAGACCAGCCAGGAGAACCTGCTGCTGCAGGTGTCCGGGGCCTTCCGCTCCGAGGACGATATCCTCGACGTCAACTTCCTCTCGAACGGGCGGATGATCCGGCTGCGCGACATAGCCGAGGTCCGCCGCAGCTACGCCGACCCGCCGCAACCGCTGTTCCGCGTCAACGGCAAGCCGGCCATCGGTCTCGCCATCGCCATGCGCCCCGGCGGCGACATCCTGGCGCTCGGCCGCAACGTCACGGCCGATATTCGCGAGGCCGTCGACGACCTGCCGCTCGGCATCGAGCCGACCCTGGTGTCCGATCAGCCGGCCGTGGTCGATCATGCGATCGGCGATTTCACCACCTCGCTCTGGCAGGCCATCGTCATCATCATGGCCGTCAGCATCGTCAGCCTGGGCTTCAGGCCCGGCGCCATCGTCGCCGCCTCGATCCCGCTGACCCTCGCCATCACTTTCCCGATCATGCAGGCCTTCGGCATCGATCTGCAGCGCATCTCGCTCGGCGCGCTGATCATCGCGCTGGGCCTGCTGGTCGACGACGCGATGACCACCGTCGATGTGATGACGACGCGTATCGCCCAGGGGGACGACAAGGAGGCCGCGGCCTCGTTTGCCTACAAGTCCGTCGCCTTCCCGATGCTGACCGGGTCCTTCGTCACCGCGGCGGGCTTCGTTCCGATCGGCTTCGCGCAGAGCGCGGCAGGCGAGTACACGTTCTCGATCTTCGCCGTGGTCACCATCACGCTGTTCGTGTCGTGGTTCGTGGCCGTGCTGTTCGCTCCCCTGCTCGGCGTGCTGCTGCTCAAGCGGCCCCGAGCTGCCGCGCCCGGCAAGCCGAACCTCGTCCTGCGCACCTTCCGCGTCGTCCTGCTGGCGGCGATGCGCCGGCGCTGGATCACCATCGGGACAGCCGTGGCGTGCCTGGTCGCCGCCATTCTCGTGTCGCCCTTCGTGCAGCGGCAGTTCTTTCCTGCCTCCGACCGGCCCGAGCTCGTGGTCGACCTGAACCTGCCGCAGAACGCCTCGATCTACGCCAGCGAAGCGATCGCCGGCGAGCTCGACGCGTTCCTCGCCAGCGATCCTGACGTGGCGCGCTGGAGCACCTACGTCGGGCGCGGCGCCATCCGCTTCTACCTGCCGCTCAACGTCCAGCTGCCGAACGACTTCTTCTCCCAGGCCGTCGTGGTGGCGAAGGACGTCGCCGCGCGCGACCGTCTGCAGGCCAGGCTGGAGAAGATGATGGCCGAGCGGATGCCGAACGTCGTCGGCCGGGTATTTCCCCTCGAGCTCGGCCCGCCGGTGGGCTGGCCGGTGCAGTACCGCGTCAGCGGCCCCGACCTTGCCAAGGTGCGCTCGATCGCCCTGCAGGTAGCCGAGGTGCTCGGCAGCGATCGGCACATCGCGGAGGTCGCCTACGACTGGATGGAGCCTGCCCGCCAGGTGCGTGTCACGATCGACCAGGACAAGGCGCGGCTGCTGGGGTTGAGCTCGCGGGCGATCGCAGAGGTCGTCAATACCATGATGGCGGGCACGCCGTTCACCCAGGTGCGCGACGACATCTACCTGATCCCGGTCATCGCGCGCGCCGTCGACGAGCAGCGCAGCTCGCTGACCACGCTGCGCGGCCTGCAGCTGCCGCTGGCTGACGGTCGCACCGTGCCCCTCAGCCAGATCGCGACCTTCGACTTCAAGCAGGAGTATCCGCTGGTATGGCGGCGTCAGCGCGTACCGACCCTCACCGTGCTGGCCGACGTGCCGCCGGACGTCGCGCCGGCGACCGCGGTGGCCGCGCTCTCTCCCGCCATCGACAAGCTCGCCCAGGACTTGCCCAAGGGCTACCACGTCGCGGTCGGCGGCACCGAGGAGGAGAGCGCCAAGTCGCAGGAGTCGGTGTTCGCCAAGGTTCCGCTGATGCTGTTGCTGATGCTGTTCTTCCTGATGGCGCAGCTGCACAGCTTCAGCCGGCTGTTCCTGGTCATCAGCGTCATCCCGATGGGCCTCATCGGCATCGTCTTCACGCTGCTCGTGGCCGACAAGCCGCTGGGCTTCGTCGCCATCCTCGGCATCCTCGCCCTGTTCGGGATGATCGCCCGCAATGCCGTCATCCTGATCGAGCAGATCGAGACCGAGCGGGCCGAACGCGCCGAGATCTGGGACGCCGTTGTCGAGGCGACGATTTCGCGCTTCCGGCCGATCATGCTGACCGGCATCTCGACCGTCCTCGGCTTCATCCCCATTGCCGCGGACGTGTTCTGGGGACCGATGGCGCTGGCTATCATGGGCGGCCTGTTCGTGGCCACGGTGCTCACCCTGATCGTCCTGCCGGCGCTCTACGTCACCTTCTTCCGCATCCGCGAGCCGGCCGGTGCGCCGGCAATGGCGGCGGCATGAGACGGCGCGCCCTCGCACCGGCGTTGGCGATCCTCGTTGCTGCCGGGCTGGCGACCGGCGCGTCGCGCCAGCCGCTGGCGCAAGGCGGCCGCGCGGCATCCGACGCTTCCGAGGTGCGCACCGATGCCCTGCTGGGCACGGCGAATCGCGCGACGCCGGTTCCTCAATCGAACCGCTTCTCGACGGCGCCGCGCCTCGAGCAGCAGGCGCCGGGGACGGGCGGTGGTGCGCCTGTCCGGTCCGGCGGTGCCGGCGAGCCGGCGGGCGGAGGAAAGCGGTGAGTTCGCGCCGGGCTTCGGCGTGGCGCCGTGCCGCGCTTTTTCGCGCCCTGCTGTTCTTCGTTCTCTGGCTGATGATCGCGGGCTACAACACCATGGATCTGCCAGTCGGGATCGTTACCGCCGGCATGGCGGCGGCCGCCAGCCTGCGCCTGATGCCGCCGACCGGCCTGCGCCTGCGGCCGGCTGCGACGCTGCGTTTCGCAGCGAATTTCGTCGCGCAGGCGGTGCGCTCGGGGATACAGGTTGCGCTCCTGGCCCTTCGCCCATCGCTCGCCCTGCGCCCCGGTCTCGCACGTTACCGGACGGACTTGCCGGCGGACGGCCGGCGGTACGCCTTCAGCGCGTTCGCCAGCCTGCTGCCCGGTACGCTGCCGACCGGCTTCGACGAGAGCGGGCTGATGCTGCTCCACGGCCTCGACGTCGAGCGTCCAATCGCTGCCGAGCTCGCTGCCGAGGAAGCCCTGTTCAGCCGGATGCTCGCCAATGAGTGAGTTTCTGCTGGCCACTGCCGGGTTCGTCCTGCTGACCGTAGCGGTCGGTCTGTGGCGCATCCTGCGTGGACCGGACGATGTCGACCGGACCCTGGCGACGCAATTGCTCGGCACCGGCGGCATCGCCGTGCTTCTGCTGGTCGCCGCCGGCACGGGGGCAGATGGCGCCGAGGACGTGGCCCTCGGTCTGGCGTTGCTCGCTGCCTTCGCCTCGGTAGCCTTCGTGACCAGCCTTGCCGCGAGCGACGGCGAGGAGCCCGGCGAGGGGCCGCGCGTCCCGTGAGCCTCCTCGCCGATATCGTCACGGTCGTCGCGGTGTGCGCCGGCGTCTTCTTTTTCCTGGCAGGCACCGTCGGGCTCCTGCGCTTTCCCGATTCACTGAGCCGACTGCATGCCCTCACCAAGGCCGACAACCTCGGCCTTGGCCTGATCGTGCTCGGGCTCCTGCCGCAGGCTGGCAGCCTGCTGGCTGCCCTCAAGCTGATCGCCGTCTGGGGGCTGGTGCAGCTGTCCGGCGCGACTGTGGCTCAGGTCGTGGCGACGGCACTGAGGCGTCGAGACGGGCCTCCGCCATGACCCTGATCGACATTCTCGATATCGGGCTGGCGATCGTGGTTCTCGCCGTCGCCGGCTGGACGATTGCCGCCCGCGATTCCTTCGCGGCGGCGGTCGGTTACGTGGCCTACGGCCTGCTGCTGTCGCTCGTCTGGTTGCGACTGTTCGCGCCGGATGTGGCGCTGACGGAAGCGGCGATCGGCAGCGGCGTGACCGGGGTCCTGTTGATGACCGCCGCCGTGCGGCTGCGCCACACCAGTCAGGCAGGTGCGGGTGCCTTTCCCGGCGCGGGCACGCGTGTCGCCGCCGCGCTCCTTTGCCTGATCGTCACCGGCGCGCTCGCCGCGGTGATCCTGGCGCCGGTCGACATCGGCGCGAGCCTGGCGCCGGCGGCAGCCCTCCATCTGGAGTCGACCGGCCTCGGCAATCCCGTCACCGCCGTCCTGATGGCCTATCGCGCCTTCGACACGATGCTCGAGAAGGGCGTTCTGATCATGGCCGTGATCGCCGTGTGGTCGCTGGCCGACGATCGCGCCTGGGGCGGCCGCGCCGGGCCGCTCTCGCAAGCTCCGTCCGACGGCGCGCTCGCCTTGCTCGCCCGGCTGCTGCCGCCGATCGGCATTGTCGTGGGAATTCACATCGCCTGGGTGGGCGCGAACGACCCTGGAGGGGCCTTCCAGGGAGGCGCGCTGCTCGCCGCCATGGCGCTGCTCGTCGTCATGGCCGGCCTGGTCGAGGCGCCCGCCGTCGCCAGCCGCTGGCTGCGCATCGTCATCGTTGCCGGACCCGCGACGTTCCTCCTTGCCGGCGGTCTGGGGTTTGCGATCGCCGCGGGCTTCCTTGCCTGGCCGGTCGGCTGGGCGAAGGCGCTGATCCTCGCCGTCGAGGCCTTCATGGTGCTGTCGATTGCCGCCACGCTGCCTCTGCTGGTCATAGGCCCGCCGCAACGGCCGCCCGCCGGCCACGATACACCATGACGGCGGGGACGCTGGCCGGCCTGACCGGCGCAATGCTGATCGGCTTCGGGCTGTATGGCCTGCTCATCCATCCTCATCCCCTGCGCAAGGTCCTGGCCTTCAACCTGCTGGGCAGCGGCGTCTTCCTTGTCTTCGGCATCATCGCGCGCAAAGGGGCGGCCGCCGGCTTTGAGGCCGACCCGGTGCCTCAGGCGATGGTGATCACGGGCATCGTCGTGGCGTTCGCCGCCACCGCCCTGGCGATCGGTCTGATCCTTCGCCTGGTCGCAACCGGCGGCCAACCGACCCTTGACCCCGGCGATCAGGCGCCGAACGAGGGCGACGGCAAATGATCCCGGGGCTCTCGACCACCCCGGCAGGTTACCTGCTGGTGCTCGCTATCGTCGTGCCGGTCATCGGCATGATCCTGTCGTTTGTCGCCGGCGGTCGCCACGCCGAGCGCATCGCGCTCGCAGTGATGCCGGTCGGCCTGGGACTGGCGCTCGCCATCGCCCTCGAGGTCTGGCGGCAGGCCGGGCCGCTGGTCTACGTCGTGGGCGCCTGGACGCCCCCGCTCGGCATCGCCCTGCGCGCCGACGGCTTCTCGGCGGTCATGCTGGTCACCACGGCCCTGGTCATCGCCGCGGCCGGCACCGCGGGGCGAAACCCATTCGCAACGCCGCCGGTGGTCGTCGAGGCGCGCGCGCCGCTTGCCTTCTGGACCCTGCTGCAGGGGCTGTGGGCCGGTCTGGCCGTGGTGTTTCTCGGCGGTGACCTGTTCAACCTCTATGTCGCGCTCGAGATGCTGACCTTCGCCGCGGTGCCATTGGTCTGCCTCGAAGGCAGCGCCCGCACCCTGCAGGCCGCCCTGCGCTATCTGATGTTCGCGCTGCTCGGCTCGGTTCTCTACCTGCTGGGAGCGGCCCTGCTGTACGGCGTCAGCGGCACGCTCGATATCGTGCTGCTCGCCGAACGGCTGCCTGCCACGCCGGAGGCGGGACCGGTCGTCGCCGTGGCAGCTGCCCTGATGACGGCCGGGTTGCTGGCCAAGACGGCGCTGTTCCCGCTGCATCTCTGGCTTCCGCCGGCCCATGCCAACGCGCCGGCGCCGGCCAGTGCGGTGCTGTCCGCCCTGGTGGTCAAGGCGTCGTTCTTCCTGGTCGTGCGCCTGTGGTTCGGCGTCCTGCCGGGACTGCCCGGCGAGACGGCGATGGCGGTGGTCGGAGCGCTGGGCAGCAGTGCGGTTCTGATCGCCGGCGTGGTGGCATTGTGCCAGGTCCGACTGAAGCTGCTCATTGCCTATTCGACCCTGGCGCAGCTCGGCTACCTCTTCCTGATGTTTCCGCTGGCGGCCGGCGCCCATTCCTGGAGCGACGACGCCTGGACCGCCGGGGTCGTGCAGGCCCTGTCGCACGCGCTCGCCAAGGCCGGCATGTTCCTGGCAGCCGGCCTGGTGGCCGAAGCCATCGGCCACGACCGCCTGGGAGAGCTGCGCGGCCTGGGGCGGGTCATGCCCATGACGGCGCTCGCCCTTGGTCTCGGCGGCCTGTCGCTGATGGGCCTGCCGCCAAGCGGCGGCTTCGTTGCCAAATGGCTGCTGTTGCAGGCTTCGGTGCAGAGCGGACAATGGATCTATGCCGCGGTCGTGCTGGCGGGAGGTCTTCTCGCCGGTGGTTATGTCTTCCGCATCGTCGCGCCGGCGCTCGCGGGCGAGAACCTGGCCGTCCGGGCCAGCATCGCCCGCCCGCGTGAGGCGATTGCCCTGGCCCTGGCCGCAGCCGCCGTCCTGTTGGGCTTCGCGCCGTCGGGCCTGTCGACCCTGCTGCTGATCGGGCGAGCGGCGCCATGAGCGGCGCGCTGGCCGAGGGGCTGCTGGTGGGGGCGGTTGCGGCGCCGCTGGTGCTGCTCGCCCTGTGCCTGGTGCGCCCGGCCCGGCCGATCCTTTCGGCGCTCCTGGCGCTGGCGCCGCTGCCCGCCCTGGCCGCCGCGATGCTGGCGCTGTCCGGCCCGGCGCTTGCTGTCGACGTGCCCTTCCTGCGGCTCAGCCTGCGGCTGGACACGCCGGGGGCGCTGCTGCTGTGCCCGTCGGCGTTGCTGTGGAGCTTCGCCGGAGTATGGGTCGCCGGATGGCTGGGCCAAGGCGCCGGGCGCCTGCGTTTCATCGTCTGCTGGCTGTTGACGATGACAGGCAGCATTGGCGTCTTCGCCGTCGCCGACCTTCCCGGCTTCTACTTCTTTTTCGCCCTCGTCAGCCTGCCGGCCTACGGTCTGATCGTGCACGACGATACGGCGGCCGCTCGGCGCGCCGGCGGCGGCTACATCGCCTTCGCCGTGCTGGGCGAGGCTTTTCTGCTGCTGGGCTTCGTGCTGCTGGCAGCTGCGGCGCCAGCCGGAAGCCTCGAGATCCGCGACATCATGGCGGCTCTGCCGGCGTCGCCCTGGCGTACTCCCGCAGTTGTCTTCACTGCCATTGGCCTGCTGTTCAAGACCGGAGCGGTGCCGGTGCATGTTTGGATGCCGCCGACCTATACGGCGGCGCCCATACCGGTGGCCGCGGCGTTGAGTGGGGCGGCCGTCAAGGCTGGCGTGATCGGGCTGCTGCGCTTCCTGCCGTTCGACGACGTCGGACTGGCACCGGCGCTGGTGCTGCTGGGCCTGGTCTCTGCCTTCTACGGCGTGGCGGTCGGGCTCACGCAAGTCAATCCCCGGACCGTGCTTGCCTATTCCAGCATCAGCCAGATGGGTGTCATTGCGACCCTCCTGGGTATGGGATGGGCAGCCGCGGATGCCACGGTGCGCCTCGACGCGGCCTTCTACGGGGCCAACCATGCGCTGGCCAAGGGCGGCCTTTTCCTGGCCATCGGCGTGATGGCAGGACCGGCCGGCATTCGCGGACGCGCGACTTCTGCGGTGGCCGCCGTTCTGGCACTTGGTCTCGGCGGGTTGCCGCTGACCGGCGGGGCGTTGGCCAAGCAGGTCGCCAAGTCGACGCTCGGCGATGGGGTGGTGGGCGGACTGTCGCTGGCCTCGACGGTCGGCACGAGCCTGCTGATGATGCACTTTCTCGCGACCTTGGCCCGCAGAGCGGGCCAGGATGCGGAATCCGCACCCGGTGCCGCCGGCTTGTGGGCATGGCGCGCCACGGCCCTGGCGGGAGTGGGGCTGCCCTGGCTGCTGTTCCGCAGCATCGCGGATGATCCGGTGGCGCCACTCGCGCCGGCGGCCCTTTGGGCCGCTGCGTGGCCGGTCGCGGCAGGAGTCGGGCTGTGGTTCGTGCTCCGCCCTTGGCTCGACCGCCTGTCGCGTATCCCCATAGGAGACTGGCTTGCGACACGGGAGTCGACCTTTGCCTCACTGCGCCGGCTTGGCAACCTGACGATGAGGCTCGAACTGGGCTGGCGTGCCTGGCCGGTGGCCGGCATGTCGTTGCTCGCGGTCGTCGTCGTGCTGACGGCCGCGATGGCGTTGCGCCGCTGACTGGGTTGTTCGCTTCTGTCGAGCATGCAGGCCTGGATCGGGAATCCCAATTCCATACCCGTCGTCTCAATCTGCCTTCCGACGCGCGACGTAGTCTTTTCAACGCCCGCGTGCCGGACTAAAGCCGCGCCTGCTCATCCGAGCTGAAAATTGGATGACTGAGGCGCCCCATGTTGACGACGAGCTTCGCGACACGTGACCTTTCGAGCTGCGACCAATTCGACTCCTGGCGCGACTGGTACCGTACGGTGTTCGAGATGGCGGCGGACGCTACGGTGTCGGGCGGGTTCGAGGCCGCCAACTCCAACTGGATCATCGGTGGCCTGACCGTCAGTGAGGTGGCCTCGCCGCCGGTCGCTGTCGCTCGCAGCCGGCCCTTTGTGCGGCGCAACCCGGTCGATCACTGGGTGATGACCCTCAGCAGTCAGAGCGCGAGCGAGGTCGCGGTGCGCGATCGCCGATTCCGTGTACCCGCCGGCGTGCCGTTTTTCCTGTCGCTTGGCGAGGAAATGTCCATCCGGCGAGAGGTCGGCGAATCGCGCATGCAGATCCTGCTCTCGCGGGATGCGTTTGCCGGCTCGGAGCCGCTTCTCGATGCTTCCGTCGGCATCCCGCTGCACGGACCGCGCGGCGCTCTCCTCGCCGACTTCCTGCGCATGGTGAAGGCCAGCCTTCCTGCTCTCTCCGTCGAGGAGGCATCCCGCCTGAAGGATGCGGTGCAGGCCATGCTCGAGGCTTGCCTGGCACCCTCGGACCATCCCCTGGGCATGGCAGAGAAGCCCATGGCGGCCACCTTGATGCAGCGGGTACGCAAGGCGGTGGCTCGCCATCTGTACTCGCCATCGCTCGGTACGGCCAAGTTGTGCCGCGAGGCTGCCACGTCGCGCTCGCAGCTTTACCGCCTGCTCGAGGACCAGGGCGGGGTCGCGCAATACATCCAGCGCCGCCGCTTGAGCGAAAGTTTCGCCATTCTCTGCGATACGTCGCGTGACTTCTCCATCGGCCGTATCGCCGAGATGCTCTGCTTCGCCGACGCCTCGGGCTTCAGCCGGGCCTTCCGCCGTGAGTTCGGCATCACGCCGAAGGAAGTGCGCTTGGCGGCACTGGGTGGGCTGCCGCCGTCGCCGCCGAGCCGGGATGACTTCGGCGCCGGGCAGTTTCGCGACTGCCTCCGCTCGCTCTAAGGCTCGGTGAAGCGACCCGCGAGCCGCAGACTTTCAGGGGCGCAGATCGAGAATGGCGCTTGCCGGGGGCGGCACTCCGCGCAGGCAAGCCGCAAAACTGCCTGTTCCGGCCTCGTTTACGCCGGCGCTGGCCGAGAGCGGCGGCAGGCCGCCGCGCGCTGCGTCGCGCACATCGCTTGGGCTGACTCCAAATTCGCGACGAAAGGCACGCGCGAAGCTGGAAGAATCTGCAAAACACAGCATCTCTGCGATCGCCGAGATGGTCGTTGTCGCCGGCGGGTCGCAAAGCAGCGCGAACGCCTCGGACAGCCGTTGCTTCTGAATATAGTGCCCGACGCCGCCCTCGCCCTCGAGCAGGCGATAGAGCTGCGAGCGCGACGTGGCAGCTTCCCGACAGATCAGCTCGGGCCCGAGCGTCGACGAGTGCAGATGCCGGCGGATCGCCCGACGGACCCTTTCCATCAAGGTGACGTTGACGAGCGGCTGGACCTCGCCAATCCGGCTGGCCGAAGGCGCGAGGCAGGCCGCGATCATGGCGCGTGTCGCATCGGTCAGCCGCAGGGCATCCTCCTCGTCCAGGCTCGGCAGGTTGCGCAGCAGCAGGCGCATGTAATCGGCCAGGAGCGTGGCGCCGGCCCGCTGCAACGGCCGCATGCAACTGGCGTCGAGCAGGGTGCCGATGCCGTGAAAGGAATCGCGCGACAGGTAGAGTTGGATGCGGTCGTCGGCCTCACGTTTGTTCTTCATCGGCTGGCCCAGCGACACGACAAAGGGGAGCCCTGGCTCTGCCGCCAGGGTTGCGCTGCCGGAGTCGAGCCAAGTGGCGCTGCGCTTGCTGAGCGTGATCGCCCAATGGTCGACGGGCTCGCGGCGGATGAGCGTGTTCGTGCGGACAACCGACAGGGCTGGCGCCGTGACAGTATTGATCGTGAATCCGCTCAGGGTCCACGCGCGGGCACGGGCGAAGAAGCCTTCATCGCCAGCATGGAGCGGCGACGTGTCGAACACTCGGCCATACCAAGCCTGCCAAGCGTGGAGTTGGTCGCGCGCGAGAAGGTCGCTGGTGCCGAATTCACTGCACTGCATGAACCCTGGCCTCCAAAGCGCCAGATTATAGCACGGTTGCACACAACTGTTCGGCACTTTCAAGATCAAGGGCATGCCCTTGTCAAGGACAGCGGATCACGGCGCGACGTTCGCTCGTGGCGCTCGTCAAGGGGGTGTCGGGGCGCGTCCGCGATTCAATGCTGCTCCGCGCCGGCTCAGCCGGCTGCAGGCGCGGGCCGCGCGCCCGACCACCAGCGACCGGCACCGCCGAACAGGATCTGCACCATCCCCGCCACGACGCCGATCATCACGCCGATCCGCCAGGCTAGGTCGTAGTTGCCGAACGTGTCGAAGATCATGCCGCCGCCCCAGGCGCCGATCACCGAGCCCATCTGGTGGATGACGAACGACACGCCCAGCAGGGTGGCCATGTTGCGCGTGCCGAACAGGTCGGCAACGTAGCCCGAGACCAGCGGGATGACGCCCAGCCACAGCATGCCCATCGCGGCAGCGAAGAGAATAGTCGTGGCCGGCGTCGGCGGGAACATGAAGTACAGCGCCACCACGAGCGCGCGGGCGAGATAGGTGATGCCGAGCAGCACGTTCTTGGCGTGATACTGGCCGAGCCAGCCGGCCAGCAGGCAGCCGGCGATGTTGATGCCGCCGATGATCGCCAGCGCCGTGGCGCCCAGCATCGGGTCCTGGCCGCACAGCGCCAAGTAGTTTGGCAGGTGCGTGTTGATGAAGATCAACTGCAGCCCGCAGACGAAATGCGTGGCGCACAATACCAGAAAGCGGCGGTTGCGCAGGGCTTCTCCGATCACGCTGCCGACCCGGGCGCGCAGTGCGGCCGGCTGGGGCAGGCGGTCGACCCGCCCCGTGATCATCGCCGCCGGCACCATCGCTGTGGCCAGCACGATGAACAGCACGCCGCCCCAGCGCCAGTCCCATCCACCCAGCAGCGCCTGCAGGACAGGCGCGATCACGAGCGTGCCGACCGACGAGAAGGCGCCGACGATGCCCAGGACCACGCTGCGCCGCTCCGGCGAGGCGGCACGCGCGGTCGCGGTCATCGCCAGCGACGATCCGGTGCAGGCGATGCCGATGCCGATCATTGCCTGCGCCAGGATCAGCATCCACAGGCCGGCGGTGGCGGTCATTATTGCCATGGCGGCGATATACGCCATGGCGCCCAGCACCATGACCGGACGCAACCCCCAACGATCGGCGACTGCCCCGAGGGGCGCCTGCACCAGGCCCCAGACGATATTCTGGATCGCGATCGCGAAGGTGAAATCCGACGCTGTCATGGCAAGCGACTGCGTCATCTGCGGCAGGAACAGCCCCAGGCACTGACGCATGCCCATCGCCAAGCTCATCATCACCGACGCCGCGATCAGGATCGGCATTGTGTTCGCGCGAGTCGCGGCGATCATGTCTGGTGCGTTTCCTTTCCTGCGTCAACCTGCCCGGATTATGGGCAAGGTCAAGTGTCGCGCGCGCACGGCACCGTCCTGCGTGCAGCAGGCAGCCTGCTTGGCGAAATAGCGTGCGCTTCGCTGGTCGGTCAGGAACAACTACCGAGTTCCTGGTCGCGAACCATGCGTAGGAAAGGGGGCGCCGGACAGGGCGTCTGACGCGCGCCTTTCATTCTCCTCCTATGAAAATCGGGGCGGGCACCGCCCCGATTTTCTCAGCATCGTGGTGCGCGCCGGCGTGCTGGGGGTCTCCCCAGCGCAGCCGGGGAGGAGAATGAAAGGCGTACCCATATTCGATCGCCCTGCTCAGGCCCGGGAACGTCAGCCGAACTCGGCGAGGCGCGGCAGGACCTCCTTGCTGAACAGGGTCAGGTTGTCGACCGTGTCCTCGTGGGTTATGTGGCCGCCCTGGCCCATCATGAGCAGGTGGCCGAAGCCGCCGACATGGCCGTGAAACGCCTTGATCTGCTCGAACACCATGTCGGGCGTGCCGGCGAAGCAGATGCCGGCGTCGATGAACTCGTCGACGGTTGCCGCCGTTGCATCGACCTGCCGGCCATTGCGCAGCGGGATGGTGCGCATGGTGACGCCGCTGCCGTAGCCGGGCCATTTCAGGGCCTGCGCCGTTGCAGCAGGCGACTGATAACCGGGCGGGAAGGCGAACTGGGCGCCCACGCGCAGGGCCGTGCGGCTGTAGTCGAGGATCTGATTGGCGCGCTTGTAGCCTTCCTCCCTGGTGTGTCCGACGCCCACCATCGCCATGTAGGCGAAGCGATCCGGCGTCGCCGCACGGCCCCGGCTCGCCGCACCCTTGCGATAGGCGGCATAGATTCCCGGCGTGCGGACATAGCCGGTGTTGAGCGAGCCGATGACGTAGCCGCGCTCGCCGCCGACCTGCGCGGACTCCGGGCTGTTCACGGTGAGCCAGACCGGGGGATGGGGTTGCTGGTAGGGCCGCGGCCAGACATTGACCTGGCGGTAGTGGTAATAGCGCCCCTCCCAGTTGAACGGGCCGTCATGCGTGGTCATCGCCTTCAGGATGAGGTCGTGCGCCTCCCAGAAGCGCGCCATCAGGTCGGCCGGGTTGCTGTTGGCCGGGGTCACCTCGAACGGCGCCCCTTTGACGAAGCCCATCTCGACGCGGCCGCGCGAGATCACGTCCAGCATCGAGTACTCCTCGGCGACGCGTACCGCATCGAAGCGGTTGCCGATCGGCATGCCGAGGCACAGCAGGCGCGCCTTCCTGGTCTCGCGCGCCAGGATCGCCATCGGAATGGTGCAGACCGAATCGATGCAGGTCGCCGTCGCGTGGTGCTCGTTGACCATGATGTTGAGCCCGAGCTCGTCGCACAGGACCCATTCGTCGAGATAGCGATGGTACAGGTCGGCGGCGACCTCGGGCTCGCACAGCCGGTTGGGGACGACGTTGCGCAACTGGGGGCCGAGTTCCTTCCACGCCGGGTGGTAGGCGAGCTCGCTGAAATGCCAGACTTTCATTGTCATCGTTCCTGCCCTGCCTGGGAGCTCGCGATCACTTGGCGACGAAGGTGTCGATTGCCCTTGCGACAGCATCGGGCTGCTCGATCTCAGGGTAGTGTCCGGCGCCCGCAACGAGCGTGAATACCGCCGCGGGCAACGCCGAGGCGAGCAATCGCCCGTAGTCGGGCTTGGCGAATCCGTCCGCCTCACCCCACACGACCAGGCTCGGCAGATCGACGCGATGCAGCCATCGCCGCAGGCCGGGATTGTGGAGGTACGGCCGCCAGCCGTAATGGGCCAGCATCTGACGCTCGCGCGCCAGCGTTTCCAGCTGCGCGGCGGACATGCCGGCATAGGCCGGCGCGTGCTTTACCGGATCGGCGAACAGGAGCGGAAAGGCCTGGATGTCGGGCAGATAGAAGAGGTCGGCGAAGTCACGCTCTTCCCGGCCGGAGAACTTCACGCCCACCGAGGAGACGAGAACCAGCTTGGATATCCGCGCGTGATTGCGCACGCACATCTCGAGCGCAATCCATCCGCCGAGCGACGCGCCGACGACAACGACACGGTCGAGCTTCAGCTTGTCGAGGAGATCGAGATAGAGATAGGCGAGGTCGTCGACCGATCGGATGTCGGCCGGGACCGGCGTCGTCCCGTAGCCTGGGTGGCGCGGCGCGATCACCGTCCATTTCTTCACCAGGGCCTCGCGATACGGGCTCGCCTGCTCGACATATTGCTCGGCATGCAGGTAGAGGAGCGGCGGGCCGGAGCCTGCGATGTGAACGTCGACAGAGACGCCCCCGACATCGAGCGTTTTCATTTCAGTCGACCTCTCCTGTTCGTGACTGTGGCGGAGCAAATCTGGCTCCGCCGCAATGCCGTTCATGCTTTTCGCCTGGACCGCTTGCGTCTCGTCCGCTCGGACTCATGAGCGGGCCAGACGCAAGCGGTCCAGGCATGAACGCCGTGGGTGGTGCGTCTACTCCGCCGCCTTGGCCGTCGGCTCGCGGAAGGCGGTGCGCAGGGGATCCCAGTCGTTGGCGCCGACCCGCGCGAAGGCCTGCTGCACGGTCATGGGACGGCCGGGCACGGGATGGCGGTGCTCCTTCTTGAGGGCGGCCAGCGCGTCGTCGCACGCCGACATCACGGTCTTGAACAGCAAGCCGGGGACGATCGCGAGGCGATAGCCCATCTTCTGCACGTCGCGCAGGTCGACCTCCGGCGTCTTGCCGCCGTAGACGACGTTGAGCAGGCAGGGCCCATGCACCAGCTTCGGCACGTTGGCCACCTCTTCCATCGTCTGCGGCGCCTCGACGAACGCCATGTCGGCGCCGGCTGCCAGCGCCAGGTTGGCCCGCGCGATCGCTTCGTCGAAGCCCAGCCGGGCCCGCGCGTCGGTGCGCGCGATGATGGTGAAGTCGGGATTGGTGCGGGCCGAGGCGGCCGCGCGGATCTTGGCCAGCCAGTCCTCGCGCGGCACGATCTCCTTGTCGTCGAGATGGCCGCAGCGCTTGGGGAAGCCCTGGTCCTCGAGGTGCAGGGCGGCCACGCCGCGCCGCTCGTACTCGCGCACGGTGCGCACGACGTTGAGCTCGTTGCCGTATCCGGTGTCGGCGTCGGCGATCACCGGAAGCTTGACCGCCCGGGCGATGCGCTCGGCGTTCTCCGCCATCTCGCTCATGGTGACGAGGCCATAGTCGGGGAAGCCTATGGTCGCGGCGGTGCCGGCGCCGGTCATGTAGATCGCCGGGAAGCCGGCCTGCTCGATCAGGCGGGCGGTGATGCCGTCGTAGGCGCCCGGGGCGATCACCATGTCGCCGCCGGCGAATTGCGCGCGCAGGCGCGTGGCGTTGCTGGTCATGAGATTCTCCTCGTTATCACTCGGCCGCGCGGCGCGGCATGTGGCCGAGCGTACCTTCGTACTTGCGCGCCGTCTCGGGCGGCAGGAACGCCTCCTCGAGCGCGCGGATGCGGTCGAAACCGGCGAACTCGTGGGTGTTGCCGAGCGGGTGGTCGGCTAGCTTCTTGTTGAACTCCGCCTCGGCGATCGGTCCCTTGTCGCGGATCGCGACCGCCAGGTCGTACATGGCGATGATCGAGGCGCGCATGGTGACGCCGGGCAGGATGGTGACGGCGATGCCGAGGCTCGCCATCTGCTCGCGCGTCATGCGCGGCGAGATCCCGGTCATGTTGTAGAACACCGGGCCCTTGACCTCCCTGCAGACGCGCTCGATCTCGGCCATGTCCTTGGGCCCCTCGACGAAGGCCAGGTCGGCGCCGGCCTCGAGCAAGGCGTTGGCCCGCCAGATCGCCTCGTCGAGCGAGCCGCCATGGGCGCCGCGGCTGTCGGTGCGGGCGATCAGCACGAACTCCGGATCGAGCGCCTGGCGGGTCGCATGGGCGGCGCGCATCTTGCCCACCGCCTCGGCGCGGTCGACGACCTCGCGGCCGGCGACATGGCCGCAGCGCTTGGGCGCCACCTGGTCCTCGAGGTGCATGCCGCCCAAACCGCTGCGGATGTACTCCTCGACGGTGCGCACGACATTGATGGCGTTGCCGAAGCCGGTGTCGGCGTCGGCGATCACCGGTACCTTGACGGCGGCGGCGATGAGGCGGGCATTCATCGCCGTCTCGGTCAGGGTCGACAGGCCGGCGTCGGGCAGGCCGAGCAGGGCCAGCGACGAGCCGTAGCCCGACATGTAGACCGCCGGGAACCCGGCCTCCTCGAGCACGCGCGCCGACAGCGCGTTGTAGCAGCCGGGAACGATCAGCGGCGCCTGCTCGCGCATGAGACGGCGCAGCGTGGTGCCGGGACGCTCCGGGATGGCCTGACCAAGACGCATGACAGATGCCTTTCTCGTTGCCGCGGCGGCCCGGGCGGGCACGCCGCGGACGCCTATTGCAGGCGATAGAGCCTGGCGGCGTTGTCGCACACCACCTTGCGGCGCACCGCGTCGGGCAGGTGGCCGAGCTCGCGCTTCAGGTAGTCGCGCGAATCGGGCCAGATGCCGTCGGGATGCGGGTAGTCGGAGCCCCACATGACGTTGTCCTCGCCCAGCTCCTTCAGGAGCTTGATGCCGACGACATCGGTCTGGTAGGTCGCGTAGCACTGGCGATACCAGTACTCGCTGGGCTTCATCTTCAGGATGTCCTTGAACTGGTCCTCCCATTCGAGGTCCATATGGTCGAGCACGTAGGGGATCCATCCCAGGCCGGCCTCGCCGATCACCACCTTGAGGTTGGGATAGCGTTCGAGCGCGCCCGAGAACATGAGCTGGATCAGCATGTAGCTCATGTGCATCTGGAAGCCGGTGATGTGGGTGGCGAAGGCGCGGCGCGCCATCAGCTTGCTCATCTTGCTGTAGTCGGGCGAGCGTCCGCCGATCGTGTGGAAGTGCACGGGGATGCCGGTCTCGTGCGCGACCTGCCACAGCGGCTCGTAGAAATCGTCGTACAGCGGGATCATGTCCGGACGGTTGGCGACGTCGACGCCGCGCACGCCACGCGATGCCGCCCGCTTGACCTCCTTCACGGCCGCCGTCATGTCGTGGCTCGGCACGTTGGCGAGGCCGATCAGGCGGTCGGGATGCTTGCTGCAGAAATCGTGCAGCCAGTCATTGTAGATGCCCAGCATCTCGCAGGCCGCCTCGCCGTCGTTCAGGCGCCCGCTCGAGCCCAGGATGCCGTACAGGACCTCGGCCTGAACGCCGTCGAGATCCTGGTCCTTGAGGCGCAGATCGGGCTCGGTCAGGCGCCGCACGCCCTTCTTGCCGTCCTCGTACAGGCCGGTCGAGGCCATGCGGTCGGAGCGGTGGATCTCGCCGGGAACGTACTTGCGGCCGGCCGAGCCCATGCCGTTCACCAGGCCGAACTGCGCGCCGTTGCGGCTGACCCAGCGCGGACCGTCCGGTCCCTGCTCGACATAGGGCATGCGGTCCTTGAACTTGGCCGAGGCGTTGGCGGTGAACAGATCCGGCGGCAGCCAGATCAGGTCGACATGGCCGTCGGCCGAGATGACATCGTACTTCATGGCTCTCTCCATCTCGCGTGTGAATGCCCAAGCTCTTCGGTAGTGCTCGATCGCTGGATTGCCGGCGGCGTCCCTATTCGGCTTTCATGCCGAGGCGGCGGATGGTCTCGCCGGATTCCCGGAGGTCGCGCTGGAAGCGCTCCGAGAATGCCTCCGGCGTGTCGCCGCCCGGCAAGGCGCCCATTTCCGCGAGCTTTGCCTTGATCTCGGGCGTGGCGAGCGCGCGGGCGATATCGGACTGGATGGCCTTGACCACGGCGGGCGGCGTGCCGGCGGGCGCGAACAGACCATACCAGGAATTCTCCTCGAGGCCGTCGAAGCCCTGCTCCTTGAAAGTCTTGAGCTCGGGCATGATGGCGACGCGCTGGGTGCCCATGATGCCGAGCGCCTTGAGCCGGCCGCTCTGCAGCAGCGACAGGCCTGAGGTGACGCTCGAGATGCCGAGATCGACGCGGCCCTCGGAGACGTCGAGCACGAAGGACGCCGCACCCTTGTAGGGCACGTTGAGCAGCTTGATGCCGGCGACATCGAAGATGCGCTCGGCGGTGAGCCGGCTGCCGGGGTCGGGGCTGGCGAAGCTGCGCTTGTCGGGCCCTTCCTTGCGCACCAGCGTCTGGAATTCCCGGAGGTCGTTGGCTGGCAGCGACGGCGTGGCGATCAGCGTCGACACCGGATAGGCGACGGCGGTGACCGGCGCGAAGGCGGTCGCCGTATCGTAGGGCAGGTTCATGAGATGGGCGTTGATGGCGATGCCGGATACCGCGAGCACCATGGTACGTCCGTCGGGTGCGGCGCGCGCGACCAGCGTCGCGCCGACCGAGCCGTTGCCGCCGGTCTTGTTGTCGACGATCACGCTCTGGCCCCACATTCCTTGCAGCGCCTTGGCGATCAGGCGGCCGACGGCGTCGGTGCCGCCGCCCGGACTGTAGGGCACGATGATCGTCACCGGTCCGGCCGGCTGGAATTCGGGCTTGACGTTGGCTCCGCCCGGGCCTTGGGCCAGGGCTCCCTGGCCACCGAGGCAAGCGACGAGCAGCCCGACGAGAACCATGACCAGCTTCAACGTTTCCCCTCCTTCTTGGTATATAGTGATTACAATATGCCAACCCGACCGGACACAAGAGGCAGCAGGGAGCTCGTTCCTATGCGCAGAATGCAAGGCTCGGTGAAGCTCAGGCCCAACGGCACGCTGCTGCACCGCCAGCTGTTCGTTGTCCTTAAGGAGCAGATCGTGTCGGGTCGCTACCATTCCGGCGACCGACTGCCGACGCAGGACGAGCTCTGCCGCCAGTTCTCGATCTCGCGCATCACCGTGCGGCGGGCGCTGACCGACCTGCAGGAGGAAGGGCTGATCCGCAACGCGCAGGGCGTCGGCGCCTTCGTCACCGCCGACATCGACAAGATCAAGCGCGGTCCTGACTTCAGCTTCATCGGCGACATGCGCCGCACGCTGAAGGAGACGACGATGCAGATCCTCCAGCTGCAGGTCCAGCGCTGCCCGGCGGCGATCGCCCGGCCGCTGCGGCTGGCGGCCGGCGACGAGGCGCTGCATCTCGTGCGCACGCGATCGAAGGATGGCAAGCCGGTCGCGCTGATCGACGGGTGGATTCCGCCGCGCTTCGCGGCGGTGGTGACGGCGAAGGCGCTGCAGAAGAAGTCGCTGCACGAGCTGATCGCCGGCAGTTTCGATCAGCTCGGTCGGGTCGCCCAGGAGGTCAATGCGGCCCTGGCCGATCCCATCGTGGCGCAGGGCCTGCAGGTCGAGGTGAACTCGGCCGTGCTGCGCATCACCCGCCTGGTCCATCATCGCGACGGCGCGCCGGTCCACTACGTCACGCTCTGGACGGCGCCGCAGCGCACCCGCCTGGTCATGGAGATCGAGGCCGAGGACATCGGCGGCTACAATGTCGGCCGCCTGCTGCATGACGTGCGAGGGTGATGGCGCGGCGAGAGTCCCGTCAAGAACAGCGCCTGCGGAACCTCGGCGCGCATCCCGATGAGCGCGCCGATCACCAGGATGTCGAGCCCGATATCCAGATAGGTCGAAAAACGGCCACGATACGCGTGGGCTGGCGTGAAGGCTCGCCAGAGGAAGGACATGATCAGGTAAGCGTGTTGCGAACGTGATGGCGACGAGCGATCCCACCGGGACGATTGGCGAGCGCATGGCGGCTCTCTGGCGGTTGCCGAGATGGTACCGGCGACGCAAGGAGATCCGGCAGAACCTGGAAGCGCTGATGAGCACCGTCGACGGCGCCCGGCTCGACGCCTTGCGCGGCCAGTATGCCGACCGCATGCGAAGAGCCAGCGCCGATTCGCGCTACAAGTATCTCGACGTCGGGTTCTACACCTTGCAGAAGCTGCTGCTTGCCTACGATCTCGGCCTGCACGAGGGGCCGCCGCGGCGTGTGCTGGATATCGGCACCGGTGCCGGCCACTTTCCTTTCGTCTGCCGCTTCTTCGGCCACGATACCGTCGGCATCGATATCGACAACGCCCTGTATGACGGCATTGCAAGCTGCCTCGGAGTCGAGCGCACGATCATCCGCGTCGAGCCGTGCATCCCGCTTCAGGATCTGGACGGCAGGTTCGACCTCGTCACCGCCTGCAACGTCACGTTCAATGACAAGCGCACGCCACGCGGCCCGCGCCTCTACTGGTCGGTGGCGGAGTGGCAATTCTTCCTCGACGACGTCGTTTCCCGCCATCTCCAGCGTCCCGGCACGCTTTTCATCGCGCTCACCAAGGAACGACAGGGCCGCGTGATGGGCGTCGATCGCCTCGGTTACAATCGCCAGGTGCTGGCGATGGCCAATCGCAGCGGGGCGATCGTCAACCGCCGGCTCGGTACCATCAAGCTGTCTCTGGACGGACCCGGCTCTCCTTTGTTTCAAACGCCGGAAAGCGCTTCCTAATATGCAGAAAGGGGAGCGGGGACATTCTTGCGTTGGCCGCCCCGCATGGTGAGAATGCCCGCGATGATGCTCTTCCGCGAGGTCCTCGATGTCCTGGCGTGGCGAGTCGTGGTCGCCGAGCGCCATGCACGGGCGGGTCGAACCGATGCCGCCGAGAGCACCTACCGAAAGATCCTGACCCGGCAACCGCAGCGTCCGGCGGCGCTCGCAGGGCTTGGCCGGCTGCTGCTGCGTGAGCGCCGCTTCGAGGAAGCCGTCGACGTCTGGCAACGCGCTGCCGCGGTCGACCCGCAGTTGAGCGGACCTCAGTTCCAGCTCGCCCGCGCCCTGCATCGCAGCGGCAGGCTCGAGGCCGCTGCGAGTCAATATCTTCACGTGCTCGCCCTCGACCCGATGCATCAGAAGGCGTTCGAGGCGCTCGAGCAGCTCAGCAGCAGGCTGGCGCGGACAGGCGGCGCCGGCATGGCCGCAATCGATGCCGCCGTCGCGCTCGCCCAGCAGATGCTCGCCCAGGAACCCGGCTCGAAGCGCATCCGCGGCAATGCGCTCGTCCTGCTGGCAAGCGCGCACGCGCGGACCGACCCGGACGCTGCGGTGCAGGACTGGGAGCGGCTGGCGGCCGAGGATCCGCGTGCCATCGACCCGCACCTCCAGATCGCCCGCATCCGCAAGCGCCAGCAGCGGAACGACGAGGCATGCCGCTCTTTTCAGGCGGTGCTCGATCGTGAGCCGGACCATGCCGAGGCGCTGGCGGGCTACGGACAGGCTCTGGCCGAATCCGATCCGACCGCTGCGATGCGCCACTTCCAACGGTGGGCCGAGCGCCGGCCGCGCGATGTGGCCCCGCGCCTGGAGCTTGCGTCGCGCTATCAGAAGGCGCGGGACTGGGCGCGCGCCGAGGCGACCTGGCGGGAAATCCTCGACCGGCTCCCGGACGATCGCAGGGCGCTGCTGCGGCTGGCGCAGATCCTCTCGCGTGATCCCGCCCGGCTGCCGTTGGCGCTCGATCTCTGGCACCGGGTCGCCGAGCGCGATCCCAACGCTCCCATGCCGTTCGTCCAGCGTGCCCAGCTGCTCGAGCGCGCCCATCGATCCGGCGAGGCGGAGGCCGAGTACTGTGTCGCGCTCGCGCGCGCGCCCGGCGACGAGGCGGCGCTGATCGGGCTGGCGCGGCTGCTGGCCAAGCAGGAACGCTGGCACGATGCCGTCCCCCTGTTCGAGGCGGCGAGCCGGGTCAATGCGGGCCGTACCGATGTCCTGCTCGGCCTCGGCCGCTGCCTGGAGCGGCTCGATCGCACGCCGGACGCCCTGGCAGCCTACGAAAAAGTCCTGGCGATCGACCCGGCCGACGCCAATGCGCTGCTCTATCGCGGGCGCCTGCTGCGCCAGCTCGGCCGGACCGCGGAGGCGATCGAGGCGTGGCGCGCGGTCTCGGAGCGCTCGCCGCAGAATGCCGATGCCTGGTACGAGCTGGTCTTCATGCTGGCCGGCGCCGAGCGCGATGGCGAAGCGCTGGCCGCCCTCGATGCCGCCGAAGCGGCATTGCCGGCGTCGCCGGCATCGTGGGCGCGGCTCGGGCTCGCCGCGCAGGCCGGGCAGTTCCACGACCGGGCGATCGGTCATTTCGAGCGCGCCGTCGCGGCCGAGCCGCACGAGGCGGGACACCACGCGCGGCTGGGGCAGTACTACTACCGGCAGGGCATCGTCGATGGCGCGTTCCACCATCTGCTGGCCAGCCGGGAGCTGAAGCCGGACGACGTCGCGGTGACCCGGCAGCTCGTCGACACGGTGCACCTGCTCGACGCCATCGGCATCGATCATATCGGCCTGCATGCGGCGCCGCCGCGCTGCGGCGAGATTCTCGCGCCGGAGCGGTTGTTCCGCCGCGTTCGCGAGATCGCCGACACGGAGATCACGCCCTGCGAGCCCGTGTCGCGCCGGATCATTGCCGTCACCGCATCGCTCGCCGCCGGCGGTGCCGAACGCCAGCTCGTCACCCTGCTGCACGGGCTGAGCGATCCCGCCTTCGAGCTCGACCTGTCGCTTTTCTGCATCTCGCTGGCGCGGCGCAGTCAGCGCGACTTCTTCCTGCCGATGCTGGCCGGCACGCCGGTCGAGATCGTGAGGCCGGTCGACGATGCAATCGACGTCTGCCTCGGCCGGCCGGAGGTGGCTCGTCATGGCCGCCTGATTCGTGCCTTTCCGCCGGAGATGGCCGGGCCGATCGCTTTCTGGCTGGCGGAGTTCTGGCGCCGCCGGCCGCAAATCGTGCATGCTTGGCAGGATGGCACCAGCCTGAGCGCCGCGGTCGCCGCCCTGCTGGCCGGCGTGCCGCGCATCGTGCTCTCGGCGCGCAGCGTGCGTCCCGACAACCCGCGCCGCCGCCTCAAGCGTTTCATGCGCGAGGCCTACCAGGCGGTGCTCGGTCATCCGTCGGTCGTGCTGACCAACAACAGCCGGGCCGGCGCCGACGATTATGCCGCCTGGCTGGGCATCGATCCCGCGACCATCGAGGTGATCTACAACGGCATCGATCTCGAGCGGCTGACGCAGGGCGTCGACCCGACTCGCGCGCGCGCCCTGCGCCAATCGCTGGGCATCGCGCGGGACGCACCCGTGGTCGGCAGTGCCTTCCGCATGAGCGAGGAGAAGCGGCCTCTCCTGTGGGTCGATGCCGCCGCCGCGGTCGCGCGGCGAGCCCCGGGGGCGCATTTCATCGTCTTCGGTGACGGACCGATGCGCGCCGACATGGCCGAGCGCGCGCAGCGGCTCGGCATCGGCGACCGGCTGCATCTGCCCGGACAGGAGGGCAACATGAGCTCCTGCTACAAGGCGATGGACGTCGTGATGCTGACGTCGCGGCACGAGGGCCTGCCGAACGTGCTGCTCGAGGCGCAGTCGCTCGGCGTGCCGGTGGTGGCGCCCGATGTCGGCGGGATCGGCGAGACGGTGGTGCCTGGCGTCACCGGATGGGCCGTTCGTGACGCCGACGCGCCGGCCCTGGCCGACCGTGTCCTCCACTGCCTGAGCGACAAGGCGTGGGCGGCGCGGGCGCAGGCCGAAGGGCCGGGCTTCGTGCAGCGCCGCTTCGGCATGACGACGATGTTGCAGCGGACGCTCGAGGTCTACGGGCTGGCAAGTCCATGCAGCGCGCGGTAGCACACTGGATGCCGGACGCCATTCCGGCGATGCCCCATGATTCGGCCATCGGCCCGTCACGAGACAGGTGCCCCGGAATAGCTGTCATCCCGAGCGTGGCGAGGGACCTTTGCTGCTCGCCTCGAAGATCCCTCGCTGCCGCTCGGGATGACAGGGGTGTCGTCACGACTGGAGCATCTGTTTCGTTGCAGGTTCTAGGACTGTCGGTTCATCCTGCACTCTGGAGCTGATCGATGCAGCGTCAGGCCGGTTCTGGTGATTTGACTTTCCTCGATGGCTACCTGTTCCGGGTCATGGTCCAGATCCTGAAGTCGGAAGGCGTGGATGAGTCGGGCCTGTACAACTACTATCGCGCGAGAGTGGAGGAGGTGGGCTTCGCGCTCAGCCACTACGACCGGATGCTGGTGGACTATGTGCAGGCACACTTCGATCGGGAGAGCCGGCGTATCGTGCATGCCGGAACCGGCCTCGGCACCTTGCCGTCCGCCCTGGCGGTCACGGGTTACACGGTAGCCGCCCTCGAGCAGGATGCCGGACGGATTCGAGCAGCTGGGCAGGTCCACGCTGCCTTGGCCGAAGCCTGGCCGGCCGCCGCCGAACGCTACCAGCTGATCGGCGACGCGTTTCCGACGGCGCTCGACGGCACGCCCTGGTTGGCGCCGGCGACGGTGCTGATCTTCACGAACTGCGTCACGACCTGGCCGGACGCGCAGCGTGCCCGGATCATGGCGTCGCTGAAGACCTGCGGCGACGTCATCCTCGACACCAGGCTGTTCGGCGAGATGAGGGATACGCCGGAAGAGCGCCAGGCCTTCGTCGGCCAGCTCGAAGCGCAGGGATTTACCGCGACTCCGATCGCCGAAAGTCCGCCGGATGCGTTCTACCATCACCTCAAGCCGGCGCACGCCGTGCCATGACTATCGACACGCTGGCCGATCTGCTGAAGAGCCGCGGGGCCACGGCGGTCAGCTACTTTCACACCGACCATTTCGAGCCGTGGTCGACCAGCATCGATGAAACCAGCGCCCGCGCCGTCGAACGCATGGCCGCGATGGCGCGGCGCTCACCCTATGCCCGGCGCCTCAGCCTGTTCTACAGCGTCTTCATTCCGTACCGCCCCACCTCCGAAGGCCCGCCCGGCCCGGACGATTCGATGGTGCCGGGCGACGGCGTCGTGTTCTGCGGCAGGTCGGCGCGACAGGAGGAGCTGGCGCGCGAGGTGATCCGCCCGCTTCTTCTGGCCGACCGTCACGAGATGCATCTGCACGTCCATCACGAATACTGGACGCGCAACAGCTCGCGCTTCGACAGCGCGACATCGCGCTGGGTCAACGCCTGCAGCACGCCTCACGCCGACGACAGCCGGCTCGACCTGCATTTCGACTTGGCCGGGCAGGCGATCGCACGCGAGATCGGCGCGCCGTTCGAGCGCTGGGCTTTCATCCACGGCAACTGGGCGCTCAATGCCTCCGATCCGCAGATCTGCCAGGTGGGCGGCGAGATGGCGATGATCATGCGCCATGGCGGCTTCGGCGACTTCTCCTTCCCGGCCGGGCGCAGCTATTGCGATCCCGAATTGAAGAGGCCGTTCACCTGCCTGCCCCTCGACCTGCCGCGCGCCTACGACGATCGGCGCGCCGACCCACGGCCTGTCGACAGGGACACGGCGGCCCTGGCCCCGGAGCGGTTCTTCATCTGGAACGCTCCGATCAGGTCGGTCGATTCGTCGCTCGACTATTATTCGGCGACCAACCGCGCCCTGTTCAAGGCTCCCGAGCGCGTGGTCGCGACGTGGATCGCCAAGTCGGTCTGCCTTGGAGAAAGGCTCTACATCAAGACCCACGCCCATTCGATGAAGGCGGACTACCGGCTGGCCGAAGCCGATTCATACATTCCCCATTGCCATCCCGACATCGTCGCCATCTTCGACTGCCTTGCACGGGTGTGCGATCGGGCGGGCGTCGAGCTTCAGTTTCATACGGTGAACGACGTGATGGAGATTCTTGGTGCGCTCGACGGCGGGCGCGAAGCGCCGGTGTTGGAAAGGACCGCGAGACCGGTCGAGGCGGCGGGAGACGTCGTCATGCCGGCGACGGGTGCTGCGCCGCTGGAAGCGCCTCTTCCACCGGTGGCAATCAACGCCATGGTCCATGAGCTTGCCACGTTGCATCGCACCTGGAAGGCCGGCGAGGGCGCCCGATTCGGCGTCGACCAGCTCTACGAGGCCAAGCTCGAGGCCCGCACGCCCCTCGAAGGCTATGAAGTTGCGATCGCGACGGAGATTGGCGAACGCTTTCCGGCCATTTCGACGCGTGTGATCGAGATCGGCTCGGGCTGGGGTGGACTTTCCATCCTGCTGGCGCGCATGGGTTTCGAGGTCTATGCCTTCGAAGGTAACGCTGCGCGCCATGCCGCGGCACAGTGGCATTTCGATGAGCAGATCCGGCGCCACCCGGCCTTGCGCGGCAGGCTGCTGCTGGCGCCGGAGGGCATGTTCCCGCAAGTCTTTTTCCGGACCGCGCTCGCCAAGGACAAGATCAATCTCGGTGTCGCCACCAATATCACGAGCACCTACAGCAGCGACAACCAGGATGCGATCGTCGAAGCCGCGACCCAGTTCGACGAGATGATCCTCGACCTCGGCCGCTTTGGACGGACGCGGGACAGCCAGGCCGAGCGCGCTCAGCTGCGGGCAACACTGGCGACGGACGCCTTCCGGCCGGTCGAGCGGCTGTATTTCCAGCCACCCTACGAATACTGGCGCCTGCGCAGCCGCATGACGAAGCTGACGGCGCGTCGCGCGACGACCGAGACTTCGATCCTGCCGACGGGCTCGCTGTTCTCCGTGTTCGGCGACAGGCGTCTGCCCGACTGCCCGGTCTGCCGCTCCGTCGACATCGTACCGTTGTGGCGCATGCCGATGACGGACCTCGAGGAGCCGCTGACGGTATTCGGGGGCTATTTCACCCAAATCCCGACCTTGCAGGTGCCGGGGATCCTGTTCTGCTTCGATTTCTGCGAATCCTGCGAAAGCATCTTTCTCAACCCGGTGCCGAGCCGGCAGAAGGACGGCTATCGCACGACCGATCACTACATCCGCAAGATGCGAAGCGCGGCGGAATGGAAGGGTTACGGAGAGGTCTACCGCAAGTTCGCGCGCTGGATCCCCGAGGACGGGACGGTCATGATCGATGCCGCCTGCGGCATCGGCCAGTACCTGCACGTTGCACGCGAGCGCGGCAAGAATAGATGGCAGAGGCTGATCGGGCTCGAACTGTCCGAAAAATACGTCGAGCACATGAACAAGGAGGGCCTCGAGGCCCATGTCTTCGACATCGACGCCGATGAACTCGGCGGCATCGTCGCCGCTGGCAGCGTCGATTTCGTCAGCTTTTGCGAGGCGTTCGAGCATGTCGAACGGCCGATCGACGGATTGCGAAAGCTGCTGGCCGCGTTGAGGCCCGGCGGCCGGCTCTTCTTCACCGCCCAGCGCTACGGCCGCGACGTCAAGGCCGCGGTGCGCCCCGGCGAGCCGATCTACATCGGCCAGAAGGTCATCGACGAGCTGCCGCGGCTCGGTTGCCGGATCGTCGACATGACGACCAGCGACACGCGCTACTTCGTCGTGCTGGAGAAGTAGGGCCGTTCGACCGAAATCAGCCGGGAACCAGAAGACGGTCGAACTTCAACCAATGCATCGATCTGGCGTCGGGTCGCGGCTCCCAGACGAAGCGGCCGCTCCTTGGCGCATCGTTACCCGGACTGTTCGAGATCTCGACGCGCGCAATCCGCAGGTCTCCCTCCAGAAAGCGACGGTGCAGGTCATCCCAATCCGGCACTCCGACAGCGATGTCGCCCAGCAGCAGAAGCGGCAACTCGAAATGGTAGTGAAAGGAATCGACATCGCTGCCACCCCACAGCTTGCAGGCTTGCCTGGTGCGACGCGGTTCGATGTAGTCGGCCTCGACCGTCAGGTTGAACAGGCCCCCTCGTTTGGGTCGACGAGTGTCGCGCTCTATCCAGACATCGACATTCGTGAAGAACACGGGTTGCCTTGCCACCGCCGGTCGAAGCTCGGACATCACCTGGTCGAACTGCGCGAGGTACGCCCGCGCCGCATTGGCCGTGTAGTGCACCACCTGCCAAAGCCTCGATAGCTGGGGATCGAAGATGCCGGTTCTGACCCTGTCGGGAAGCAGCGCCGCCAGCCGCCCTGCATCGTGGGCAAGGTCGCGACGCAGTTGCCGGCATTGGCGCATGACCGGCATCGACGCTTCCGGCTCATCGGGCGGGGAAGAAGCACCTGCCATGGCGATTAGGCGCGCCTTCAGGTCCGCCGGGAGCGCCTGAAGCCGTCCGTCCTCGTTGTAGTAGCCTGCCGAGTCAATCAGGCTCCAGAGTTCGGCGATCGTGCCGCTGTCCTGGAAGTGCTCGAGGGTGAATGCCAGCTCGTCGAGGTTGCGCATCGAGGCGAACGCCCGCTCCAGGATGACCTGCAGCTCGTCGCGCCGCCGGTCGAACAGGTACGCCTGCGCCTTGGTCGCCCGATCGGCGCGCCATTTGCCGTAGCGGTCCTCGATGGCTCCTCGCGCGGCCGCCAGATTGCCTGGCGAAGGCATCCCCGGCTTCCACCATTGGCGAAGGTCGTGATAAGGCCGCCACCATTTGCGTCGGGCAACGACCTCCTTGGCGTCCAGGACCAGCAGCGCCCAATGAAAGACGTCGTCCGGCGACCAGCCGTCTCGCACTGCCTGATCGCAGACCTCGACCAGACGCTCGCTCAGCGCGCCGTGGGCTGGCGCTGGGACCCAGCGAGCGCGCAGCTCGTCGACCAGGCGGCGCGCCGCCGCTTCATGGCAGTTGCCGGAGGGATGACCGTCGAACGGCGAAGCGACCAACTCGGACACCGATCTTCCGCTGTCCCTCTTGAGGAAGCGCAGCAGGTCGACGAAGGGCAGGCCGATCGTCTCGCACTCCTGCGCAAGCGCCTCGACGATCGGCGCATCGCCGTCCCAGAGCGTATAGAAATCAAGGATGACGCAATGGCCGCGTTGTGCCGCCGATTGCGCTATGGCGCCGAGCGTCCGGCGCACGACCGGAGCGAGCGCACCGTCCTTGAACCACGTCTCGAGAGCCTTGCCATCGTAGCGAACGGTGTTGCCTTCGAAGATCTGGGCGTCGTTCTGGCAGAGGCTGAAGATTGCCGCGTCGTAGCGAACAGTTTCCTGCAGGCGGGCGAAGGGCACCCAGGAATGCCAGAGGTTCCCCGAGCTTTGGCCGAGGTTGTCAACCCACACGAGATGATCCGGATAGGCCATGTTGGCAAGTCGAGCGACGTGCATCGCCAGAGTCTCGTCCGGCGCCACGCCTTGCCCGTAAGTGATCGAATCGCCGATGCAACACAGGCGCTGGACTGAGCCGGGGAGCGGGAGGTGGGAGCCGAGATCGCGCGTTTCTGCGAGAGCAGCCATTACGAGGGCCTTCCTCCTGGCGGCGATGCCGCCGCACGCACCTTGGGACGACAGGTCAGTGTGGATAGGTGTATCTCGGGATCGATTCCACGCGTTGCTCCGGCGGAGGCACTGCCGCCGCCTCTTTGCCAAGAAGATCGATGATCTCGGCCAGCCATTCGATGGCCGCGACCGCCCGGGCATCCCGTTGGTGACGGGCGAGCTGCTCGCGGATGATTTCGATCGGATAAGTCCGTTCTTCGCTCACGCAGGGGCTCCTCAGAACGATTTCTCGGCGAGAAAATCGCCGATGGCCAGGTAATCGATGTCAGTCCCGACGAAGCATCTGACGGCGTCCTCCGGGGTGCAGACGATCGGCTCGCCCTTGATGTTGAACGAGGTATTGATGAGGACTGGCACGCCACTCAGCGACTCGAACTCCTTCAACAGTCCATAGAACAGCGGGTCCTGCGCCTTCGAAACGGTCTGCACCCGCGACGTTCCGTCGACATGGGTCGAGGCCGGTACGCGGGCTTCCAGGCCGGGCTTCACGCGCGGCGCGTAGAGCATGTACGGGCTCGGAGTCGGCTGGTCGTAGTAGGCCTGGAGCGCGTCTTCGGTCACGACCGGCGCGAAGGGGCGAAACTCCTCGCGCAGCTTGACCCGAAGGTTCAGGATTTCCTTTGTCTCCGCATGGCAGGCATTGCCGAGTATGCTGCGGTGCCCCAAGGCCCGTGGTCCGAATTCCATCCGTCCCTGGAACCAACCGACGATCAGGTCGTCATGCACCAGCCGGGCCACCGCGCGGCATAGCTCGTCGGGCGCGTGCTTGCGGTAGGCGAGACCGTGCGCTTCGAGCGCCTTGACGATGGTCGGCTCGTCGAAGGCCGGCCCGAGGCAGGTATCGTAGTCGGGTTGCGGAATTCGTGGCCATTCGCCCGCCCGCCAATAGCCCTCCAGCGCAGCGCCGATCGCACCGCCGCTATCGCCCGCCGCCGGCTGGATGAACATCCTGTCGAACAAACCCGAGCGCTGGATCGCCGAATTGGCAACGACGTTGTGCGAGACTCCGCCCGCCAGGCAGAGATTGCGCGTATCGCAGACATCGCGCAGCGATCGAACCAGGTTGATCAGGGCTTCCTCGATGAGTGCCTGCGCCGATGCGGCGATATCCCTGTGGCGGCGTTCGATCGGCGCCGACGGAAGGCGCGGAGGCCCCAGCAGCTCGACCAGCTTGGGCGAGAACATCCGCTCCAGCGAATGGACATAGTCGAAATAGGAAAGGTCGACCCGGAAGCTGCCGTCGGGATTGAGCGCGATCAGCTTTGCCATCTCCGCCGCGTACGCCGGCTCGCCGTAGGAAGCGAGGCCCATGACCTTGTATTCGCCCTCGTTCACCTCGAAGCCGAGATACGCGGTCAGGGCCGCATAGACCATGCCGAGTGACTGCGGATAGTGGATCTCGCGCACGGATTCGATGCGACTTCCGTTGCCGAGGAACTGCCCCGTGGTTACCCATTCGCCGACCCCGTCGACCGTCAGGATGGCGGCTTCGGCAAACGGCGAGGCATAGAAGCACGACGCGGCATGCGAGAGGTGATGCTCGCAATACTGCAGCTCGCCGCGATAGCCGATCGTGTCTTCCAGCAACCGGGGAAGAGTCGTCACCTGGTGCACATAGTGCCGGATATGGCGACCTACGGTCTCCCGCGACTTCGCGCCGAACGGCGCCGCCATCTGCAGGCCGCGCTGCAGCTTGCGCAGCGGCTTCTCGTAGAAAACGACGAGATCGAGGTCGCTTCCCCGGACTCCGGCGAACTCCAGGCAGAATCGGATCGCATTGGCCGGGAACGATTGATCATGCTTGCGCCGGGTGAACCGCTCCTCCTCGCCCGCCGCGATGACGACGCCGTCGCGAACCAGTGCCGCAGCGGCATCATGATAGTAGCAGGAGAGTCCCAGGACGTTCACGCGTCGCCGCCATAGGCCGAGCGAAGATCGAAGTTCCTGACCCGCACAAGCCCGGCTTGCGGGAACTCGGCGGATTCGGCGAAACCAAGCGCGCAGAGGAAGTCGATTGCGGCGCGCTGCTCCGATGGCGATTCGCGCAGGCGAATGAACAACCTTGGGTTGATCAGGAGGCTGTCGAGGCCCAGCAGCCCACGGCAGAATACGTCATCAGCCTCGGGCGGCAGATCGAACACGAAATCGGTCGCAATCGCCAACGAGCGCTGCCCATCGATACGATTCGGCAGGAACCCATTGTCGATGCGAACGGTCCCGTGCCTTTCGCTGGTCGACGTCGCGAATGCGTCGAGGCCCGCCTTGAGAGCGCCATTGCGGGCGACATTCGGTTCGCAAGCGATGACGCGCAGCCCGGCCCGCTCGAGCAGGAAGGCCAGTTCCCCTAGTCCTGCCCGGAGAACGACGTATTCGTCGTAGGCCGGCAACACCTCTCGCACCAGCTTGAACGCCTCGATCTGGTTGTGGCGAAGGATGGCGCCCGTGGCCACAAGGGCTGCGTAGTGACCAAACAGGCCGCTTCCGTCGATGCCGAGTTTGGCGAGCCGCGAACCATGCAATTCAATCAATGCCCTGTCGATCTCGCGAATGAGCTCGATCGTGTCCGGCAGTTCAGCCACTGGCACCGATGGCACGAAAGATTGCTGGTTTTGTGCGATCATTGCGAGTGGATATTCCTCTCTATGCTCGGCCTCTAATGGAACTGAGAAGTGTCAGGCGTGCCCCGCTTCAGAAAATCTTAGCACGAATCTTCGCTGGGTTTGCCGCGCGATGCGAACGTCGACCATAGTCGGCATGGCTACACCCCTGGCCAGAGCAGTCACCACTCCACCTCCCTACCAAGCGGCCCGGGTCCCCTTGGCGCCTTCTCAAGGTGGGCATCCCGATGGCTAGTTTGACACTCCACGCCGTAATCAAGAAGTCACGGAGGTCCTTCAAGGTCCGAGCGTAGCTTACCGACCTTAGAGGCTCTCATGTGCCGCTACTTCCAGACACGCAACGTGAGTTCCCATCTCGGTCCAGCACATGGACCCATGTCTCCGATGATCTCGGGAAAGACATATGCGGCCGACCGTGAAAGGTATTCTGCAACCCGGGCATCCCGGACGTCGTTACTGACTATGCCTCAGAGTCACTTTCCTTCGGGAGGGGACCCCTCCGACGTGGCACCGGAGGCGCGGAAGCGTACCTCGTTCCCGAATGGGCGTGTCCTTGCGCTAAGGAGATCACGACAAGTGTGATTGGATTCACACAAGCGTGCGAACTCCGCTCCCCTCATGTGCCGCGCGAATTGAAGAAGGAAGAGGCTACACCTAACATCTGATGCGCCCATAGAGGTCAGGATCACGATCTGTGCCCTGTGGACGTCGTGCACTGATGGCGTCCTGAGTGCGCGCTCGGCAACTTGGTATGCGCCGTTGCAGATTGACTCAGCCTGAATCCCCTGGTCTCTGAACCTTGTGCCAACCCTTGCCGACAGCGCCCGCCGATGCCGCGCCGACGAAAGTACGACGCTTCTCTATTCCATGTGGAGCCTCGTGGCTGCATCATCCGAACACGCCTTCAGCCGAAACCTTGAACTGTACGCCAAGGCCGAATAGGCTTAGCGACAGACGACGCCTACTGATAGCGAGACATCCCTCGACGCCGAATTGCACGTGACCTTGTTGTGCTGTCACGTAACGAGGCGGATGTGGAACCGAAGCTTGCATTATCGATGAGGTGTTTGCTGTGCTGCGCAACCAAAATGATCAAACCAATGCGGTTCCTGAAGAAATGGGAACGAGCACCCTCAACTTGTCACTAGTCGGCGCAGGACTCGATACGCCACATGGCTTAGCCTCCGCCGATGCTATCGCAGTATCTATATTGCAGGAGTGGCTGAAAGCCGACCCCAATCGCGAGCGTTCGGCGGGAAGCTACTACATGGAACGGCTTGCTGGCGGGCGGCTATTTGTCGACGCCGAGGTCGCGATCGCTCGCTATGCCCGTGACCGCTTCGAGGCGAGAACAAAATTCTTTGAGCTTGGATTCGGGTTCGGTGAATTCAGCCTGGTGCTTGGGCTCAGCGGCTTTACAGTGACCGGCTACGAGTCGGACATAGGTCGACACGCCGGAGCCTCGTCGCTCCTGGAGGGGCTTACACGACGGGGCCTCGCGACCGGAGGCGTTTCATTGGTGCGGGGCGTATTCCCTGATGCACTCGCGTTGAGCGCACTTGAGACCAGTGGTCCTACGGTTCTGGTTTCGACGAATGTGACGAGCACCCACATAATGGACAATTTTGCGGCAATTCTGACGGCCCTCAGGCGATTCGATCATCTCATCCTCGATCTGTCTCGATTCGGGATTGTCCGCGATCACGCGTCGCAGCGTGAACTTGCCGGCGAGCTGCTCCGGGCCGGATTTACCGAAGTTGGGCGCGTGCATACGGTGGGTGATTCCGATATTTGGCACTTCAAACAGCAGGAACCAGCTACACGTGAGGCTGAACAGTTGCCGACGACTGATCTCAACAGAGCGGGTGACATCAAAAATGAAGCGACAACTCCGACCCAAGCGGTTTTTAGTCCCTTCAGACGCTTCAATTCCTACTTCGTTCTTGCTGGATCTGTAAAGCTGAGTGGATGCCCGGTTTGCGACAGCCGTCACATCACTCGACTATGGAGTCTGCCGCAGTCCCGCCTCGGCGGAAGCACATACCTTCAGGCACCGGGCCAAGCACATCACAACACTTATCTGGACTACCTGCCCTTGCTCAAGGTACCCCAAGAGATTTTTGGGTTCGATATTTGTGCCGATTGTCACTCGATTTTTCGTAATCCAAAAGATGACGATCAAGGAGCTTACAAGCAAGATACTTCAAAGGTGCGTTCCTTCAAGCAGCATGGTCTGGATCCATTTCGCGGCACGGCTGGCGTCTGCGAAGCCCTCTTCCCGGCCGAAACGCGTTTCGTAGTCGATGCGGCCTGCGGATCGGGACAGGTGCTAGCGATATACAAAGAAAAGCGACCGGAGTTACGGCTCTTCGGCCTCGAGTTGTCCGCTCCGTCGGTAGAATGGATGAAACAGTTGGGTATTGACGCGGCCGTTGCCGATCTCGATTTGGACGACCTGGACGCGTACATTACGCCCGGTACCGTTGACTTCATCGTCTTCAACGAGGCTTTCGAACATGTGCGTTCACCGTTGCATGTATTGAAGAAAATGTTTCGCATGCTCCGATCGGGTGGGCGCATTCATTTTACGGCCCAATATTATGGACCCGAGAACGAGCTGCAAATCAGGGTAGGTGAGCCGATTTATATCGATCGTCACGGCTTGGACTGGGTGATTGCACAGCTGGACGCGAACTTGGTCGAGTTGAAAGCAGACATCAAGTATCGGGCCACCCTCGAGAAAAGATAGGGACCGAGACTGCACTATCAACATCAGAGGCGAGTTCACGCTGCATACAACTGAAGGGGTGACTAGCGTGTCTTTTAGACCGGACAGACCTGTCTCGGAGCAGATTGCGTTTGCTAAGACGCATTTTTCGCTCGACCCTGCCGAAAGCAAAATTATGGATGGGTTCTTTGATTCCTTTGACAAGGAGCGTATCACAGAACTTCAATCCAAGTACCGTTCTCAAATCGCCACTGAAGGAATCCGGGGTCAATTCAAGTATCTAGACGTCGGGTACTGGGTTGCGCAAAAGATAAAGCACTATCCCATCAAGCTCCAGGATTCGCCACCGCTGCACATCCTCGATCTGGGTTGCGGCGCTTGTCACTTTGGAGCGCTTGCGAGATATCTCGGCCATACCTCAACCAATCTTGACATAGAAAATACGTTCTATGACGATATCGCCGATATCTTTGGGCTTAAGCGGATCAGTTTCCGCATCCGCCCACGTGTGCCTCTTCCACGAGCCGGAGGACCTTATGACCTCGTGGTAGCCTTTGCAATCAGCTTTGATTCGCTTCCCAATGTTCAAGGTAAGCGCGCTTATTGGTCCAACGAAGATTGGGATTTTCTGATTGAAGATCTCCGATTGAATCTGTTGAAGGAAGAATCAAGGATCGTGTTTCAGTTGAATCAAGCTTGGTCTGAAGAGGAGAAGATTTTCGTCACGCAAACAGATTTGGTAAATCGATTCGAAGGAATGGGTGCAATGGTTGAGCGCAGTCTTTCGATAGTGGATTTTCAGCTTTCGAAGCGAAAGCGAAGTCGATCTCGCACTCGAGGCAAGAGCAGCCCGTTCATTCCCCAAGCAAACGATGGTTTGGATCGCCACAACTGAAGGCTCGTCCGAGATGAACAATGATATCGAAGGGCAGGGAGACGCGGTTCCGAACAGCCTCGAAAGGATTGGTATATTCAGCGCCAGGAAGTTGTCGCTGGCAAGACTCGGCCTTCAGGCTCGACTGACGGATATGGAGCTTCGCACTTGGCGGGAAACCGTTTCTTGCTTTTCTGTTCCTGGACAAAAGCTTGGGCACCCGGTCGAACTCGTCAGGATTGAGGCGGACTATGTGGCTTTTGGCTGCACCGGATGCTTCTTCGTGTACTTCTATGGAGCGACCAGAAAGCTACTAATACTTCCAGATTTGGCTTTACCCTTGGAAAAGTGCCTACAGATTAGTGCATTTGTGTCAGGGTGCATTTTTCACTCTCGAAGCGACATTGCTAGGTGCACGCCAGATTCTTCGACCTACTCACGGTACGACTTCTCTTTTGCTTTACAGAAGCTGTTTCGCTCGGATCAGCCTATCGGCTTGCATTGTGGGCACTCGACGGCACTTCTTTCGCTGATTCTTCTTCGAGCGGGATTCGATGCCAGACGACTGCACATGGCCAACGCCGAATCGGGTGACGGGCATATCTTGCTCGAGGTCAATCTTGGCAATGGAATGGGAGGGATGGTTGTCGATGCTGACTTCGGGGTTGCCCTGATGTCCCGAGACGGCGAGCCAATCAGTGCGACGAACCTGTTGGGAATGCGAGGTGAGGGATTTCGCGATGTGCAAGTCGTTGACTTGTGTCGAAAGTCCTGGCTGCCGCCTAGATACAATTTCGGGCTGGAGTTCGAAGGTGGATTCTCCTGGTCAGCGGACAAGACTACGGCACGTCACACTGCGGACCCTGAGGCTTACCGGAACATGCTCTTGAGGTATTGTCAGAGAATGGAATTGCGAGCCTACACTGTTGACGGAGATAAGATCGCGGTTGGACCTGTCACTTAACGAGTGCCGACCGGGAGCAAGGTGCGGCCTGTACGTGGTGGGAGCGTGATCCGACCCGTGTATCGAACGCCCGCAAAGTCACGATACGGCTCACCTAGATCATAAGTTACACTTGTGGTCGAAGAGGGATTTATGAGAGCGACGAGTTGCGCAAAGGCGCGTTTGTATACGCCATTGACTACAACTGGCTCCGGATCGACCGCTCTGCCGTGCTGATAGGAAAAGTCTGGCCAAGTTCCGCCAGAAGAGTGATCTTCGAACGCTGATTGACTGTCGAAATATGGTGCGACATACGTTCGCTTCGACTTCGTCATATAGTAGCTCGCCATGGCGTATTCGACGACGCGGCGATCTGGAGACACAAGCGGGCAAATCGCCGCTTCTTGCACCATGGGCTTACCGTGCAGGCTGCGAATAAAGTTAACCTTGCCTGTCCAGCCGTCGTCAAAAATCTTGTACTTGCCGCCGCCGCCAATCTGGCAGGTAGCTGGATTGGAGCCGTTGAATCCCTCTTCATTGTACCAGATGTCGACCGCTCCGATGAGGCGAGCAGTCCCGCCCTTGTCGCGGGGATCGTATGTGACGTTGGCCGTTGTCGAGGCGTTATGAGAATGTGCTAAGCGCGTCAGTCTCTCAAGCCAGGCTACACGGTTGTCTACAAACGTCCGGTCATTGTAGCGTTCGCCAGAATAAAGTTGCTTCCACGTTCCTCCATTCGAAGCGCAGTTGCCGCTGACAATCGCGACTGAACAAACTCCCTCTTCGTTGAACGGGTTCTGTACGCTGACGTTGTCGATGCTTATGCCTTGATAGCCTGCAGTCAGCACAGGCAGAACAAAGTTCACCTCGATCCATGCCTGCACTTCCGGATTGCTGATGTCGAGCGGAACCCATGTCGGGTCGTTGTACTGGTAAGCCGGTGTCGCCCGGTCACGCTTTAAGACAATCCAATCTGGATGATTGGCCTGAAACCAGCTTAGCGGACATCCTTGATCGCGTCCCCCACAAGCGGAGAGGACTGTGACCGGCCCGTAACGACGTGGCTTCGCAGGTACGCGTGTTACCGAGATATAGAAGCCACTAAAGCTCTGCGATGGGAACCAGAGCTTAGAGGCGCCGCCTTGGAGTGAACCCGGATCGTTGCTCCAAATGAAGTCCCTGGTCCCAAGATCCATCTTGTACTGCTCTGCGGTCCAACGGTAGACCCAAGTTTGTGCGAGGCCAACGCGCATGGAGACATCGGGCGGGAGCGGGTTTCCCGCATGAGCAATGCCACTCCACGCGACAAGTAACCCGACCAACGAAGAGAGCGCGCAAGACCTCTTCCTCATTTTCAAGCCTCCGTATGTGACATTGCGGCCGACTGGAGAGCAAGAGGCGGAAATCAGCTGTTGCTGTCACCTGCTTCCATTCATCCTACATCGGGTCCACCCTTTTCCAAAGCGCCAGGAGTGGTGGTAGCCACCAGGTCGCACTACGGTGAGACCCCACGATCGCAGGCAATCGGCCAAATGTCGTACTTACAAAGGTTGCTCGGACAAGCTTTGCGACCAACGGATTGAGTGCTACATTTCTTCATCCGCAGTCACCATGTGAACGGCCACCATGAGGGCGAATCTCACACCGTTAGTGAATTTGGACTTTCTCGACGGCTACTTGTTTCGCCTTTTGCAGGAGATTTCCGCGGACCAAGGCCCAGAAGCCTCTGGCTTTTTCAACTATTACCAGTCTCGACTCGACCGACGGGTAGGGGGTCTTGTCGAATACGAGGGAAGCCTTGCCAGATACCTGTTGAGTGGGTTCAAAGACCGACGCATCGTTCATGCAGGAATTGGTATCGGAACGTTCGCCAGCGTCCTTGCCTGTAACGGGATGAAAGTCACGGGAGTTGAATCGCTCAAATCTCGGGTCCAATCCGCGTTGCGGATCCGAGCGGCGTTGAGTGGAATCTGGCCCGAAGTAGACAGCCGGTACGAGATCGTCGAAGGATTTTATCCAGACGCTTTGGCTGGGCGTGACTGCTTCGGGCAAGACGTTATTCTCGTTTTCACAAACGTCGGAGCAGGCTGGGATGAAACGGCATTGCTGTCGATAATCGAGTCGATGGCGCGGTTCGGCGAGGTTTTCCTTGATCTGCGATTGTTTGGCTCAATACGCGAGCAAGAAAGCGATCGAGTTGCTCTATTCGACCGCATAGCAGCAACGGCACGCTGGGCTGAGCGCCTGCCGCATGTCTCGCTTGGTTCGCATCTTGCCCGCTTTGTTTTCGTGTGACCATCGTCGTTAGTCTCAGACCGTTTCTGGCTGGATCGCACATTGCTCAGCGGGTGTCTCAAAGGCGGGCTTAGTGGTGAACGCTTCAACGATCGGCGTATGCGCATAGCCAGCGCGAATTGTGACACTGTGATATCCAACGGACTCCAGTGCCAGCTTGATCCATTCCGGTTCTGCGTCGGGATAGGGGTCTTTCTCCCGATCAGCATGGGCACGATTGGTAGGGATCAGCAATCGGTTGCTGCAGCGGCGGATAGAATCCAGTACTGACCAGAGCGTAGTTCGCAATCCACGAACAGCGATCGGCTTGTCGGGGTACTTGAACGGCTCATTCAAGCTTCTATTGATATAATAGTGGCACGCCGACATAACGACGGTGTCAAAGCGGCCAAGTTCACCTACGTCGAAGGTCTCTACAGCACAATTCTTGTATTGGACCCGATCCGACACGCTTATTGGGAATGAACCCATCTCGGCAACAAGGCGAAACTGTTCAATGACGCGCGCGGCAGGTTCAACTGCAACAACGGTTGCACCGCGTTGAGCAAAGCGCAACGCGTTGAAGCCACTATTTGCGCCGATATCCAGTAACCTCGTGCCGCTAAGGTCGTCGTCGAAGAGCGCACCTAAGGCGCGCCATCGACCGTCATAAGAGTTGACTGCAGCATCCGGGGAATAGACACCCGCTAACACGTGTGGATGATACCAGTTGCCAAGCAACTTCATCTGGTCGGCAACCACTTCCTCCACCGGGCGCCACTTCTCACTCGACCACCAAAGCCGCGAAAACGATTTGGTACCATAGCAATAGGGATGCTGCGGTTGCGCCGACATCCGGGCAGCTTCGATGTAATGTGCGCGGCCAAGGTCGATTCGCCCGTTCCATTGTTGTGTGATCTGCCTGCGGCGAACCTCGCTCAGCGGCACTGCCAATGCGACGACCCGATCTTGCTCTCTCGGTGGAAACTTTGGATATGTTTCGTGAACGACCACATCAAATCGGCTCTCGAGGCGATCGTTGAACGCCTGCATCGCTTCGGCGCTCTCGTTCTTCGACAGCCCGTTCAACAGAGCGCCATGCAAGGCGTCGGCGGAGACTCTTACCACGCTCGCATTGTGCGGAATGTCAGCCAAACGTCTATACAAATCGCGCTCACCGAAGTCATGCCGCAATAGGCCGTGCGCCGTGCCGAACCGTATTTCAGGCTGAACTGTTTGACCTTCGCGTACGCGAACAGTCACCCAAGGTAGATCCGGTACTTCTTCGTAAACCCGCTCCACCGCGGCTGGAGCCCGAAAGCATACTTCCGCCTCCGGCCCCAGCTTGCAACTGAAAGTGGTCTTCCCGACGCCATGCGTCCCGACAACATAGACTATCATGGTAAGCGACCCTGCATTCTCTTGCCGTTGTTAGACGTCCAGTAGTGCTGCGACCTGCCTAAAGACATAGCTAGGGACAGTTCGGCCGGTGCCTGCATCACTTGGCCTCCAGCTCGGCCACTGCCCTCGGACCGTCGTTGGATATCCGGCGGTCTTGCTCGGTCCTGGAAAGACCGACAAATGGATCGTCGACTTCGGCGAGGCGGTGGTTACTGTCGCTGTCGATCCATGTCCGGTACCACATCTCAAGGCAGACGAGCGACCAAAGACGAGTGCCGTGTTCCACCTGTCCCGCCCGATGCTCGACAAGCATCTGCCTAATGAACTCCTTGCGCATGATGCCGCGATCGAGGAAGCGTTCGCCGAGCAGCATCGCGTCCGTCTGGATTCGGATCTCCTCCCTCATGAACTTGGCGACCGGAACGCGGAACCCGACCTTCGTACGGTACATGCATTCATGCGGTACATAGGGCTCAAGCGCCTTCTTGAGGAGAGCCTTTCCCTCGCGACCCCAGATCTTGCGGTCCGGCGGGAGAGAGGCCACCCACTCGGCCAGCTGGTGATTGAGGAATGGCGCGCGGGTCTCGAGGCCATGCGCCATCGCGGCAACGTCGACCTTAACTAGCAAATCATCGGGAAGGTACGTAGCTTGATCAAAGCGCGCTGCCATCTCCTCGGGCATCATGTCGCCAGAGTAGTAAGGGATCAGCCGCTCGTAGGAACAGTTGCCCAGATACGGCAGCATGGCTAGGCCGCTGCCGGCCAGCTTGTGTCCCTCTCGGAAGCGCTCGAGCAGGTAGCCGTAGCCATCAGCGGCGGTTCGGCCGGCCTCGTTGCTACCCGGAGGCGACACGTACAAGCCCTCGATACGGCGCGCCCCACGGGGCGGAATGCTGCGGCGCATGTCGCCATAGGCAAAATACCGCGCATAGCCCAGCAGAGTCTCATCCGCGCCGTCACCGGTCAGTGCCACTGTCACGGAGCGACGCGTCTCGCGTGACAGCGCATAGGTGACGAGCGCCGAGGAATCCGAAAACGGCTCGCCATAATGCCAGGCAAGGTCCCCCAGGGTGCTTAGCAGCCCACTGTCGAAAATGAAGACATTGTGGTCGGTATTGTAGCGTTCCGCGACCCGTGTCGCATAACGGGTCTCATCGTAGTCACCGAAGCCAAAGCCAGACGAGAAGGTCTTGATACCCGCACCGTGCGATGACGACATCATCGCCACGACGGCACTGGAGTCAACGCCACCCGATAAGAATGCGCCAAGCGGTACATCAGAGACGAGGCAGCTGCTGACAGCATTACGCAACCGCTCAATCAGCTCATGTTGAAGTGAAGCGGTCGTACCCGGTGCTGGGCCACTCCCCGGCATTGGCAGCTGCCAATAGCGACGGATCTCCGGACACTTGCCGGCATCGCAGACCATGAAATGAGCGGGCTGCAGCCTGTCGATACCCGCGAATGCGGTTCCCGGGCCGAGCGTGAAGCCAAAGGTCAGGTAGTCATGCAGGGCCGCCATATTTGGACGGCGTGGCATGTTCGGCCAAGTCAACAAGGCCTTGATCTCCGAACCGAAGACAAAAGCATCGGGTCGGTCGGCGTAATAGAGAGGCTTCTCGCCGAACCGATCGCGCGCCAGGACCAAGCGCTTCTGTCGTGAGTCCCAGATAGCGAGCGCGAACATCCCAACAAGCTTCGAGAATAGCTCGGTACCCCACCTGCGATAGCCGTTGACGAGAACCTCAGTGTCGCTGCGGTTCTGGAACTGATAGCCTTCAGCTAGCAGCTCCGCGCGCAAGTCCAGAAAGTTGTAGATCTCGCCATTAAACACTATGTGCACCGTATCCGTCGCGTCGTGCATCGGCTGTGCGGCCGCAGTACTCGTGTCAATGATCGCGAGGCGGGTATGCGCCAACGCGACGTTGGAGTCGGCCCATGCGCCATGACCGTCCGGGCCGCGATGGTGCAGAATCACTGCCATGGCTTTGGCCCGTCGGCGCAACTCCTCGATGTTGGCGCTTTGCGAGTTCTTTAGAAGGGCACCTGCCAAGCCGCACATCGCTGCACCTATCTTTCGAGAACGACCACGGGAGACGGCGAGCTTGGAGAGAGCGGTGCCGTCGCCCGAGCGATCAGTTGGGTCGCTGAAGGGGCTGTGGCAACAATCGAGATCCTGGACGCTGGCCTAATACGGAACCGCCAGTACTCGTACGGCTGAGCGAAATATAGGCGCTCGATCGGCTCGAAGTGCGACTTCGCCATAACATCACGCAAAGAATCGCGCTCAGGCTGCGCATCACGCACCTTGCCGAAGCGGCTCAGGTCCAGAATGAACTCGTCGAAGTCTCTTGCTGCATAAAGCAGCGCTTCCTGATGGATCGCCGTATATGTGTTGGTAACGTTCGTGGCGACACCGATCCGCTTTCCGACCTTCTGACCGAACCCTGAGGGTAGCGCATCGGGGAAGAAGCGAGCGGTGAAGCTGACCTTGCTCGCCAAGTGAGGATAGCGCTCCAGATACTGTCGGAGATGCCAGGTGCAGGCGACGGAGCGCCTACGGTCGCCGTCGAAGCCATGCACCACAAAGCCTGCCTGAGCCAGCAGAAGTACAAAAGCGCCATACCCACTGCCGATCTCGATGATCGTCGTATCGCGTTCAAACCGTTGGGCAATCGCTTCCGCGATGGCCAGCTCGTATGATTCGAGCGTGACGCTGCGCTTCACCTTGGAGGCATACAGATCATCGGGCAGGTACGCGGCCCCCTCCCCCGACATCCATTGGTGCTGAAGCGCCAACAGCTCAGTGCTGAAGGAGTCAAAGTCCTTCACCGCCGTGTCATTCAGAAAGGACCCTCTTCCACTGGGCGCGCTCGCCACGCCGTTGGCGTTCTTTCGGGCAGCATCAGTCGGTTGGAAATGCCAGATCTCGTTCGGCGGCTTGCGCAATACCGACGATACAGGCTTCCAAAGGTTGGCAATCGACGTCCGGAATTTCTGCTCGTCGGAGCCGTAGCGCTGTACACCGAAACGAGTTGTATCAATTAGCAGATCGTCGAAACGACCGGCAATGGAAAGAATGAGCTCCTTCCTCTCGTCGGTGGCAGAGGAGACAACGTTCGTCGTCAGAAGCACGTTTCGCCGATCGGACCCCAAGGCGGCGCGGCCAAGTGCATCAGGGAACCAGCCGGATATCGGCCGCAGCCTGTCGCGAAGCCCAGGGACGCGATCAGCGATCGAGTTGGCAAGAAATTCGAACCCTGCCATTCGCAGAGGGTTGCCCTCGAATGCAACGACTTCGTAGCCTGCCGCCGCGAGCAGGGTGCTGAGGATGCCATATCCAACGCCCACCTCGACGATTCGGGTCCTATCGAGCGCGAAGTTGAGGGTGATGTAATCGAAAACAGCACGCTCGTAGTCCTGCAGGATGTGATCACGATCGATCAGGTCGAGATAGAAGCTACCCGCACTCTCAGTCCCATGGGGGTCGTTATGCACCCATTTGCTCAACGTAGATGCTAACTCCCTCTCTAGGGGAGCGATCCTGTCGAAAGCCGTCATTGCATTTCCATTAGTGCCCTTTGGGAGTTGATCCTTCGCCTCGAGTGTGGAGTGGACTTGAGCTGAAGGGCCGACGCGAAACGAATCTTCGGAGGCCGCCACTACCGAATCGTTCGGCGCGTCTGCTACATCGTGCGACAGCATCGATTGCATGATCTCGTTGACGGTGACCGGACGAAACTCAACGCCGGCTCTGTCGCATACCCTCGAAAGCTCCTCGAAGATTGCGGCGACGTCGGGATGGCAATGTGGGATCAGGGAATGGGGCTGAAAAATCTCGTACTCCCACTTCATGGAATGGGCATGGGTCTTGATGAAGAGATCGCCACCGAGACTGACCGAGCCGGAGAGCCATTCCGACACCATCCGCGAAGGATCCTTGAACAACTCGCAGTTCGACGCCGAATAATAGTCGAGCGACGAGTAGTTAGCCTTGATCGGTGAGTTCCAGATGAAGAATCGGCCGGGTTCAAGTGCGCCGTGCCCGATCGGACGTGGCTCCGCGGCCGGGTCGTCATAGGCCCGCTTCACGTCGATCGGCAGACATGTGAACGGGGCCATCAACCTGGGATCGCAGTGGCCGCGGCCCGCTGGAAACGAAAAATCGCCAAACCCGCCGTGCCGCATGATTATGCGGAACTCGCTCTCGATCTTGCAGATCATCGGGTCCGAGCCGGCGAGCGCCCAGTTACCATGAATGAAGGCCCAACGATCGAAAGGCTCACCGGTCTCCTTGCTGACCACTTCCTTGAACACGCGGAAGCCGAGGTCCAGCCGCTTCTCGTCCAGCTCGGCGGTGCTGTTCGCGTTCACCCAGCGCGACACGGCAGCGTCGAAATTCGAGTCGTTGCGCGTCCAGAACTCGTGATGGACGTGAAGGTGCATCTCGTGCCGGTCCTCGGTGACCAGCGGCCGGATGACATCGCGGGCCAACCTTTCCTGGTCGGCCGTGCGCGGTCCAAAAACGACCGCGTCTCCATCGACCCGATACCCGGCTGCGCGTTTGGTCTCGCTGAGATCGATGTTGTAGGGAACGAACGGGCAATAGAAGAGACTCATCTTGCGCGCGAAGGGCGATGCGGCCGACATCTCGCGCATTCGCTCCACGCCTCGGGCGGTTCTCTCATTGATGCCAAGCGACCACGGCTCGAAGTGGTCGGTGTGGAAATAGTACACCGCCTTGATTTGCCGCTTCTTGAGGATTTCGGCGAGGTCAGCCGTCGACAGACTCATTTTCAGCATCCGCTCCCGATAGGTCTACCGAGCTTCGTGTGCCATCCCATAGACTTCAAGATTGCGCCGCAACATGGTCGCAACGCCAAAACGGTCCCGTACGAATCGCGGCGCGCGCTCGGCCGCATTCTGTCGCCAATCGAGATCTGTCAGGCAATGCAAGACGCGTTCCGCCAAGCTTGCCGCATCGGCATTGCGGATAGTCCAACCCGTGATCCCTTGCTCGATCACTTCGCTCATGCCGCCGACATTGGGAGCCACCACGGGTACACCCAGAGATTGCGCCTCCAGGAGCACGTTTGGCAATCCCTCGTGTCGTGACGTCAGCAGCACGACGTCCATCATCTTGTACCACGAGCCAATATTCGATCGGGCGCCCGGCAGGTGCACGCGGTCGGCGATGCCGAGTGTCGTCGCATGGCTGCGCATCTCGTCGCGCATCGGGCCGTCGCCGCAGACGACGAAATGCACGGTGTCGTTCTGCCGCGCCACCGCCGCGGCGACATCGAGCCACAGGAGCGGCCGCTTCTCCTCGCTCATGCGATAGACGCCGCCGAGCACGGGTGCGCCAGGCGCGATGCCCAGCTCCTGCCGCGCCCGGGCCGTCTCCTCGGGATCGACTGCGCTGTCGAGCCGATCGAAGTCGATGCCGTTGTAGACGACCTCGACGCGCTCAGGTTCGAGCTCGAGCCACTGCGCATAGTCATTGGCGCCAGCACGGCTGTTGTTGCTCAGCACGACCGCAGGATGATCGAGCACCGCCCGGTATGCTTCCCCCATGAAGCGCCGGAGCCGGCGCCACCGATTATCGGGGCGAACGCTACGGCAACACAGGACGATCCTCGGCACGCCGGCCAGCAAGGCCGCGACCACGGCAGTCAGGTTGGTCGAATCCTGCCAGGCATGGACCACCTGCGGCCGGCGCCGGCGGAACTCCAGCAACCAGAAGGCGATCGGCCCCACCATGTCAGTCGGGAAATGCCGAATCACGCCGGCAAAGGGAGCGACCTCGGGATTCCACAGGTAGTCTTCGGTGGCGCGCGGATCGGGCACCACGATCTCGACGCCGGTATTGTCGAGCAGAGGCAGGAAGAAATCTCGCCTCCACCGTGACGAGAGCGATATGCAGAAGAGCGCAAGATCGAGGCCGAGGGCGGGATTGCTCAACCCGCGCAACATGTTCACCAGCTGGCGCTCGGCACCACCCGGTGCCAGGGAAGCGCTGATGGCGACGATGCGGTTCGCCACCGGTTCGTAGGGCGCGACCTTGGTCTCTGCGACGCGCCGGACATGCGCGAAAAGCCGCTCGGGGACGAGGATTTCTCCAATCGTCCGCGTTCGCCGCCGCAATGCCATGTGATCGACGCCCAACTCGCACAGAAGCCGGGTCGTGTCGAACAGGCCCTTTGCCACCTCGACGTTGTCGGGATCGAGGTCGCGACTGTCGAGCAGGTGATGAAAAGCGCCATCCGGTACGCCCTGGCGCAGATAGTGCAGACCGAGCTGCGCATGACACGCCGGATTTCCCGGCTCGGCAGCGATTGCACGCTCGTAGTACGTGATCGCGCGTTCCTCGAACAAAGCGGCGGCAGCTGCGCTGCCGAGCGCCATCCATGTCTGCGCTGTCCTGCCAAGGGCTGCCTCGGCATCATTGAGCGCTGCAAGCGCCTCAGCTTCGCGCTCCGCACTGGCAAGAAAGAATATTAATTCTCGCCAGGCCTGTGTGTTGCCGGGATCGAGTGCACACAGCTTGCGCATATCTGCGATCGATGCGTCGACCTGCCCGAGACTTCGCAACAATCGCCCGCGATGGCTGAGAGCGCTGATATTGGAAGGCTCCAGGGCCAGCGCCCGATCGTAGCACGCCTGGGCATCTTGAAGGCGATCGAGCTGGCTGTACCCTTGGCCTATGTCGAGCAGTATGTCAGCGCGGCCTGGTTCGATCAGAAGACGCTCACGATGTACCTCGATCGCTTGCTCCCAGCGCTGTTGTCCACTCAGCAATGTCGCGAAGTGGCTCAGCGCGCCCGGATGCCGCCCATCCAGGGCCAGCGCCCGTCGATACTCGATTTCAGCATCGGCAAACCGACCAGTCAGCTCCAGCAACCGAGCCCGGATCAGGATCGCCGGAACCGAGCCTCGTTGCAGTCCCGCAAGCTTGTCCCAAAGCGCGAGCGCCCGTGTCCCAGAAGCCTCTCGCCGCTCCAACAGTCGGGTGAGGCGCCTCAGCGCCTCCTGATTCTGAAGATCGACCTTCAGAACATTGAGCAGGGCTTCCACGGCGCCCGAGTCCCGGCGCGCATATAGTATGCGCGCAATCTGCAGAGTTGGTTCAAGCAGATCTGCCGTGAGCTCTTGCAGTCTCG
>NZ_JBGAKA010000006.1:0-236238 GCF_044224635.1 Reyranella sp.
GCAAAGCGGTTCTGCTGCTCGCTGAAGATCACGCGGAACAGCTCGCGAAACAGGCGCTCGATCCTGGGATCGGTCGGCCCCGAGGCGTCGGTCCAGGCGGTCGTGTAGGACAGCATGCGATCGTTGCGGCAGTAGATTGCGTAGACATAGAAGCGGCCGGGCTGCTGCGGCCGATGGCGGACCTGCGTCCCGGCGCAGACCGGATCGGCGTTGAGGTCGTTGGCCGGATCGAAGACCAGCACGAGCCGGTAGTTGGGCCGGGGCGGCGGAGATGGCTCGACGTAGCTGAAGGTGAGCGCGGGCCGCGGCTTGGCCGATTGCATCATCGGCAGCAGGTCGCGCGCCACGATCGACGGATCGATGCCGGGAAAGGGATTGCCGTCGAGCACCACCTGGAACGGTCGGCCGTCGGTGGCGGCCCAGAATTCGCGGAAGTCGTACTGCGGCGCGAAGTACGTGCCGCCGATCGTCGCGGCGAAGGCCGCGATCGATCCGACGAGCAAGGCCGAGAGGCCGACGGCGAGTCCGCGGAAGAGCCGCATTTGAGAACCTCGTTCGATGGATGCCGGACAGTATCGGACTCTTGCCACCACACGCGCCATCACGATGCGTTGAAACACGCAGCAATGATCCAAACACCGGGCAATGCCATTGTCATTTCACGCCAGCACAGGGCTTGTCCGTTGCCGGGTCGCTAGCGCCTGCCGGGCTGGTGATCCTGAGCGCGTCTCGCCGCACTGTTCGCGCATCGCGCGGGTCGAACGAGGGAGCCAGATTCCAGGTCCGTCGGCCGCACGCGTTTGCTATGAAGTTTCCGTCATCCCTGGAGGAAACCGCATGGCATCGCCGCTTTTCGACCTCACCGGCAAGGTCGCCGTCGTCACCGGCTCGAGCAAGGGCATCGGCAAGTCGATCGCCCTTCATCTCGCGCTGCAGGGCGCCAAGGTCGTGGTGTCGAGCCGCAAGGCGCCGGTGTGCGAGGAGACAGCGGCCGAGATCCGGAAGGCCGGCGGCGATGCCACGGTCATCCCCTGCAACATCTCGCAGAAGGAGCAGTGCGAGAACCTGATCGCCGAGACCCGCCGTCAGCTCGGTCCGGTCGACGTGCTGGTCTGCAACGCCGCCACCAACCCGTACTACGGGCCGACCGAGAAGATGCCGGATGAGGTCTTCATGAAGATCATGCAGAACAACATCCTGTCGAACATCTGGCTGATCAATCTCTGCCTGCCCGACATGCGCGCCAAGAAGGACGGCTCGATCATGATCGTGTCGTCGATCGGCGGCGTGCGCGCCAGCACGGTGATCGGCGCCTACTGCATCTCAAAGGCGGCCGACATGCAGCTCGCCCGCAACCTCGCCGCCGAGCTCGGGCCCGACAACATCCGCATCAACACCATCGCCCCCGGCCTGGTGCGCACCGACTTCGCCAAGGCGCTGTGGGACGATCCGAAGTATCTTGAGAAGCGCCTGGTGACTGCGCCGCTGCGTCGCATCGGCGAGCCCGACGACATCGGCGGCATCGCCGTCATGCTGGCCGGCAAGGCCGGCGCCTTCATCACTGGCCAGACCATCATTGCCGACGGCGGGGTGACGATCGGTGGCTGACATCAGGGGAGCCCCCAGTACGCCCGGCGCGCACCACGATGCCGAGGAAATGACAGTCGCTCATGGCTGGAGCGCGCCACTCCAGTGGCGCGTCTTCTCCGTGATCAACAATGATCGCGCCACTGGATGGAGTGGCGCGCCCCCAGCGCATTTTCATAGGAGGGGTGCCATGAAGTCGATGAAGCGTATCTGGCTCAGCGTCCTCGCTCTGCTGCTCGCCCTGCCGGCGGCGGCGCAGACCTATCCGGCGAAGCCCATACGCATCGTCGCCCCGTTCCCGCCCGGTGGCGTTGCGGACGTGCTGGCGCGGGCGCTGGCGCCAGAGCTGCAGGCCGCCCTCGGCCAGCAGGTGATCGTCGACAACAAGCCGGGCGCCGGCGGCAATCTCGGCGCCGAGATCGTCGCCAAGGCCGAGCCCGACGGCCACACGCTGCTGCTCGCCTCGGCTGGCATCCTGACGATCAATGAATTCCTCTATGCCAGGATGCCGTTCGACCCGGCGACGGCGTTCGCGCCAATCACCGTGGTCGGCGACATGCCCAACATCGTGGTCGTCCACCCGCGCACCGGCCTCACGACCCTGCAGGGCCTGATCGACAAGGCCAAGGCCGAGCCTGGCAAGCTCAATTTCGGTTCGGCGGGGAATGGCACGACAACCCATCTCGCCATTGTGCTGCTCGAGCAGGCGGCCCGGATCAAGCTCGCCCACGTGCCCTACAAGGGCGCGGCGCCGGCGGTGCAGGATCTGGTGGCCGGCCAGATCGACGGACTGGTCGACAACCCGCCGCTGGTGCTGGGCCATATCCGCAGCGGCGCCATCCGCGCGCTCGCCTGGGCGGCGCCGCAGCGCATGGCCATCCTGCCCGACGTGCCGACTGCCGCGGAAGCCGGCCTGCCGGGCTTCGAGGCTTCGTCGTGGTTCGCCCTGATCGCACCGGCCGGCACGCCGCGAGAGATCGTCGCCCGGCTGAACGCCGAGGCAGCGAAGATCCTGCGCGATCCCAAGCTCGTCGAGACCTTCGCCGGCCGCGGCGTGCGCCTGGTCGGCAACACGGTCGAGGACTTCACCGCTTTCATCCCGCGCGAGCGTACCCGCTGGGGCGAGATCGTGAAGGCCTCGGGCGTGAAGTTGGAGTAGGAATTCTCTTCCGGACCGCGGGCGTCTCGCCCGCTCAAGTGCACGAGCGGACGAAACGCTCGCGGTCCAGAAGATCATGACCCCGCCCTCGCCGTAAGACGGCGACACCTCCCCAGCGTTGGAGAGGAGAAGAGCGCGTAGATGTCAGGCCTTCTTGCGAAACGTCACCACCAGCACGTCACGGTAGGCTGGCTGGGCCGGGTTCTCCGGCTCGACCGGGGTTACGCCGTGATAGCAGCGGGCGTCGTCGACCAGCGCTGCATCGAGCGGGTCGGTCAGGGTAAAGCTGCCGAGCGTGCGCTTGTCGAGATCGTGCACCGTCGTGGTGCCGCTCCTGATGTTGCGCCGGTTGATCAGCAGCACCAGCACGTAGTCGACGCCGTCGCGGTGCATGCCCTCCGGAGTCGGCTTGCCGTGCTCGCCGCTGCGCGCCTCGATGCGGAACTGATGGACCTCGACGTGCCAGCGCGCCGTCTCGGGCGACAGGCGGCCGAACAGGGCGCGGCAATAGTCGAGGATGGTGCGCATCGATGCGCCATTGCCGATCTCCTCGGTGATCGGTTTGAACCAGCGCTCGATGCCGCCGTTCAGATGATTGTAGTCGAGCGTCTGGTAGTGCGGCCGGTGCGCGCCACGGGTGATGGCGTCCTGCTTGCCGGCCTCGTAGACGCCGAAGCGGCGCCTGCGATAGCGGCCCCCGTCGGCCATGTAGGTGTCGACCTCGAGATCGTTCCAGCTTTCTGCAAAGGCGGCCCAATCGGCCAAGGTGCCGAAGCGTAGCAGGGCGTTGCGCATGTCGGACGCTTCGACGAAGGCATACCCTGCCCGGGCCACCCCGTTGCGGATGCCCGTGGCGTTCTGAAGGCCGGTCCCGATCTCGCTCATAATTACAACTTTAACATTGGCGAGGCGCGATTGTTCATCCGGCGCCCATGAAGGATTCTAGGGGGCGGTGCGAGCGTATCGCAGTCCGGTCGCCCAACGGCAGGCCAGTGGACCTGTCGTGCCCTGACACGCCACAATCGACCGCCGCCGCGGCCTCGACCGCGGCGGCGATGCAAGGCTGCCAATGGGGGAGAGGATGCCGTTTGCCACCACGGATGACGGAGTGAAGCTCTACTACGAGGAGACCGGCGTCGGGGCTCCAGTCGTGTTCGTCCACGAATTCGCCGCCGACCATCGCTCGTGGGAGCTGCAGATGCGCCATTTCGGCCAGCGCTATCGCTGCGTCACCTACGGCGCCCGCGGCTATCCGCCCTCCGACGTGCCGGAGAAGCCGGAGCGCTACTCGCAGAACCGCGCCACTGATGACATCCTGGCGGTGATGGACCATTTGGGCATCGACAAGGCCCATGTCGTCGGCCTGTCGATGGGCGGTTTCGCCACCCTGCATTTCGGCTTCCGCCATCCGACGCGGGCGCGCTCTCTCGTGGTGGCCGGGGTGGGCTACGGCGCCGAGCGCGAGCAGCAGGCCAAGTTCCGCAGCGAGGTCGAGGTGGTGGCGGGCTCGCTCAAATCCGAGGGCATGGCGAAATTCGCCGAGAAGTACGCCTATGGACCCACCCGCGTGCAGTTCGAGAACAAGGACCCGCGCGGCTTCGCCCAGTTCAAGACGGAGCTGGGCGAGCACTCCGCTCTTGGCTCCGCCAACACCCAGATCGGCGTGCAGGGCCAGCGGCCGTCGCTCTACGACCTGGTCGACAAGATGAACGCGCTCACCGTGCCGACGCTGATCCTGACCGGCGACGAGGACTGGCCCTGCCTCACTCCCTCGGTGCTGATGAAGCGCGAGATTCCCTCGGCCGCCCTTGCCGTGATGCCGAACTGCGGCCACACGATCAATCTCGAGGACCCCGACCAATTCAATCGTATCGTCGGCGATTTCATCATCCAGGTGGAAGCCGGCCGCTGGCCCAGGCGCGACCCCCGGGCAATGGCCAATTCGATCACGGGGATGCGGTAGTCCCTTTGGATGGGGATCGAATGGCGACGCTTGCGGGGGCGGCGAGGCGGCCGACCTCGACGCCCGGGTCGCCATTGCCCAGTGCCAGGACGGCAACTATGCGGGCGGCATTCCGACCCTGCAGCAGAAGCTGCGGGATGCACGGGTCCCCGTGCCGCCGCCGCCGGCCTGATGGCAGGCAGCGTGACGGCAAAGAAAAACCCCGGGCGGCGAGGCCACCCGGGGTGAGAGGCGCGCCGTTCCGACCGGCTAGAAGCCGAGCGGCTCGGTCACGCGAACCCACTTGCCGTTCTTGACCTCGGCCAGGAACGAGGAGTTCGCGCCCTGACGGATGTTGGGACCGAAATTGACCTCGGGACCGTTGAAGATGTCCTTGTAGTTCTTGATCGCTTCCAGGCCCTTGATGAAGCTGTCGAGCGTCAGGTCCTTTCCGGCGTTCTTGAGGCCCTGGACGGCCAGGTCGGCGGCGACGTAGCCGTAGACCGCGCCGATGTTGGGGTCGACGTTGAAGCGCTTCTTGTAGTCCTCGACGAACTTCTTGACCGACGGGACCGGCGAATCGACGTACGGCATCTCGGTCAGGCCCATGGCATAGAAGCCGTCCATGCCCTGCGCCGCGCCAACGAACGAATCGTAGGACGAGGCGGCGCCGAGGAAGATCACGTCGTTCCAGCCGGCCTTGCGGGCGCTCGTGTAGGGCACAATCGAATCGCGCACGATCGAGCCCAACGCGATCAGCTCGCACTTGGCCTCGCGCAGCTTGGTGATCGGCGCGGTGAAGTCCTGGTCGGTCGGCTTGTGCGCCGTGGTCTCGACGATCTTGATGCCGAGCTTCTGGGCCTGTTCCTTGGCGCCTTCGAGGATTTCCTTGCCGAAGTCGGTGTCCTGGTACATCACGCAGACGTTCTTCACGCCCTTGTTCTTGACGAAGTAGTTGATGCCCGAGCGGATCTGGTCGACGTAGGATGCCGCCCCGTAGAACTTCAGCCGCTCATAGGGCTCGTACATCGAGCGCGCCGCCGACAGCGGGAAGAGGTTGGGCACGCCGGCCGCGAACTGGTCCTTGAAGCAGGCGTTGTTCATCGGCGTGCCGAGCGGGCCGACGAAGGCGAACACCTTGTCGCGGTTGATCAGCTTGTTGCAGGCCTGGACCGCCTTCGGCACCTGGTAGGCCTGATCCTCGACGATCACCTTGAGCTTGCGGCCGTTGATGCCGCCGGCCTCGTTGATCTCGTCGAAGCGCATCTTGACGCCGTTGGACGACGACACGCCGTAGGTCGCGGCCGGGCCCGACAGGTCGGTCGGCATGCCGAACACCACCTCGGTTGCCGTGACGCCTCGCGTTTGCGCCGAGGCGGCGGTGGCGAGCGTTGCGGCCGCAGTCGCTGCCGTCACCGCCTTGAAGATTGTCCACTTGCTCATCGCATTTCCTCCCTTGCGATTGGTTGCCACGTTAGCGGGTTACACAGTCTCGGCATACATGCCGTCGATCATCGCCTTGTACTTCTCGTTCACGAACTTGCGCTTGAGCTTCATGGTCGGCGTGACCTCGTCGTCCTCGGCGGTGAGCTGCTGCTCGATCAGCCGGAACTTCTTGATCGTCTCGACCCGCGCGAAATTCTGGTTCACGCGCTCGATCTCCCCCCAGATCAGGTCGTTGACCTCGCGCGCCCGGCACAGCGAGGCGAAGTCGGTGAACGGCACGTTGACGTCCTGGGCGTGCTTGGCGACGTTGTCGTAGTCGATCATGATCAGGCAGGTCAGGAACTTGCGCTTGTCGCCGACCACCACCGCATCGGAGATGTAAGGCGAGAACTTGAGCTGGTTCTCGATCTCCGACGGGGTGATGTTCTTGCCGCCGGCCGTGATGATGATGTCCTTCATGCGGTCGGTGATCTTGAGGTAGCCCTCGTTGTCCATCGTGCCGACGTCGCCGGTGTGCAACCAGCCGTCGCGCAGCGTTTCCGCCGTCTTCTCCGGCTGGTTCAGATACCCCATGAAGATATGCGGACCCCGCAGCAAAATCTCACCTTCCGGCGAGATCTTCGTCTCGGTGCGCGGGGCGGTGACGCCGACCGTGCCGAGCTTGATGCGGTCGGGCATGCCGGTTGCCAAGCCGCAATTCTCGGTCTGGCCGTAGACCTCGCGCATGTCGACACCGAGCGCGCGATACCATTTGATCAGGTCGGGCGCGATCGGCGCCGCGCCGGTGCCGGCAAAGCGAACCCGGTGCATGCCGATGGCGCGCTTGATGTTGTCCAGCACCAGGAAATCGGCGACGCGGTGCGCCGCCTTGAGGGCGGCCGACGGGCGGTCGCCGGCCAGCTCGGTTTCGGCGAGCTTCAATCCGACGCCGATCGCCCAGCCATAGGCCGTGCGGCCGAGCCAGGTCGCCTCCTTCATGCGGATGGCGATGCTGGAATAGAAGCGCTCCCAGATGCGCGGCACCGCGAAAAAGCTCGTCGGCGCCACCTCGCGGATGTTCTCGGGCACCGTCTCGACGCTTTCGGCAAAATTGGCGATGGCACCGGACCGCAGCGGCAGGAAGGCGGTGAAGGTGCGCTCGGCGACGTGACAGAGCGGGAGGAAGGCAAGCTGCTCGTCGTCGGTGCCCATCGGGATGAAGGCATCGGCATTGGATATCTGGAAGATCACGTTGCGGTGCGACAGCATCGCGCCCTTGGGTGGGCCGGTGGTGCCCGACGTGTAGACCAGCAGGGCGAGCTCTTCGGCCTTCGATCCGGCGACCAGCTTCTCCCACGCGCCGGGACTCGCCGCCTCGTGCGCCCGCCCCAGCGCCAGCAGATCGTCGAACGGCATGACCATAGGGTCGTTGAAGTCGGCCAGCCCCTCCATGTCGAAGACGAAGACCTTGACGATCGTCGGGCAGCGTTCGCGGATGTCGATGAACTTGTCGAGCTGCTCCTCGTTCTCGACGAACAGGAAGCGCGTGCGGCTGTCGTTGACGATGTACTCGACCTGCTTGGCCGAGTCGGTCGGATAGATGCCGTTGGAGACGCCGCCGGCGCCCGTCGTGCCCATGTCGGCGTAGAGCCATTCGGGCACCGTCTCGGCCAGGATCGAGACCACGTCGCCGCGCTGCAGGCCGAGCTTGGCAAGCCCCATGCCGACTGCGCGAGCGCGCTCGCCGTAATCCCGCCAGCCGGTGGCGCGCCAGATGCCGAGCTTCTTCTCGCGGAAGGCGGTGCGTCCGTCGCGCGCCTTCACCTGGTGCCAGAACAGCTTGGAGATCGTGTCGCAGCCTTCGATCTCGATCCGCTCGTTCGAGCCCGCCAACGTCCTCTCGCTTGCCAACCCGTCCATTGCATCGCCTCCCGACGGTCCTCGGCCCGTCGTCCGGTTATCTCCAGGTCTTGCGCTTCTTCCAGCGCCGCTTGCCGCGTGTGCCCTGCTCCTTGATGCCGAGATAGAATTCCTTGATGTCTTCCTTCTGCAGCAGCCGGGCGCAGGTATCGGCCATGACGATACGGCCGACTTCCAGCACGTAGCCATAGTCCGCGGTCTGCAGCGCCATGTTGGCATTCTGCTCGACCAGCAGGATGGTGACGCCGCGCTCGCGATTGATGCGCACGACGATCTCGAAGATCTCCTTCACCAGCTTGGGCGACAGGCCGAGCGACGGCTCGTCAAGCAGCATCAGCCTCGGCCGCGCCATCAGGGCGCGGCTGATCGCCAGCATCTGCTGCTCGCCGCCGGACAGCGAGCCGGCCCGCTGGTCGGCGCGCTCGCGCAGCACCGGGAAGTAGCCGAACACGTCCTCCAGGTCCTTGGCGACGCCGTCGGGATCCTTGCGCGTGAAGGCGCCCATGCGCAGGTTCTCGCGCACGCTGAGGAACGGGAAGACTTCGCGGCCCTCGGGCACGTGGCTGACGCCGAGCCGCATGACCTTGTCGGGGTCGACACCGCGGACGTCGCGGCCTTCGAACAGGACGCTGCCCTTCTGCGCATCCATGACGCCGGAGACGGTCTTCAGCACCGTGGTCTTGCCGGCGCCGTTGGCGCCCAGGATGGTGACGATGCCGCCCTTCGGCACCTCGAACGAGACACCACGGATCGCCATGATCGGCCCGTAGTAGGTCTCGATGTTGGAGACCTTGAGGAGGGGATCGGCTGCCGATGCGGTCATCTCACCCTCCCAGATACGCGCGGACGACCTCGGGATGCGACTGCACCTCGCCCGGCGTACCGGTGGTGATGGGGCGGCCGTAGTTCAGCGCCATGACCCGGTCGGAGACGGCGGAGACCAGGCTCATGTCGTGCTCGACCATCAGCACGGTGATGCCGAGAAGGTCGCGGATGTCCTGGATCCAGAACGCCATGTCGTCGGTCTCCTCGACATTGAGGCCGGAGGACGGCTCGTCCAGCAACAGCAACTTCGGATCGGTGCACAAGGCGCGCGCGAGCTCGGTGACCTTACGAACACCGTAGGGCAGGTTGACGATGAAGCTGTCGCGGTATTGTTGCAGGTCGAGGAACTCGATCACCTTCTCGACCGCCTCGCGATGCTCGAGCTCCATGCGCCTGACCGACGGCAGGAACAGCAGCTCGGAGAAGAAGCCCGAGCGTTTGTGGGCATGGCGTGCCAGCAGCAGGTTCTGCAGCAAAGTCGCATGCTCGAACAGCTCGATGTTCTGGAACGTGCGCGCGATCCCGAGCGCGGCAATGCGGTGCGGCGGCACGTTGGTGATGTCGTTGCTGTTGAAGATCAGCTTGCCGCCGGTCGGCTCATAGATGCGGCTCACCAGGTTGAAGATCGTGGTCTTGCCCGCGCCGTTCGGCCCGATGATGGTGAAGACCTCGCCCTGGTCGACGTCGAAGCTGACGCCATCGACCGCCTTGATGCCGCCGAAGTTGATGGACAGCCCGTCAGCCTGGAAGAAGCTCATCGCAGGCGCTCCGACCGCATGTAGGTTCGCTGACGCTTGAAGGTGGCGCGCTTGTACATCGGGAAGGTCGAGAAAAAGACACGGATCTTGATCCAGCGGCCGTACATGCCGAGCGGCTCGAGGAGGATGACCAGGACCAGGATCAGGCCGAAGATTCCGGCTTCGACGCCGGGCTTCTTGAGAAAGTTGCCGACTGCCTCGCCCAGGACGCCGATTGCCGAGATGCCGGTCGATTGTGCCGCATCGGTCATGCTGGCCGGGATCGAGTCGCGCAGGATGGCGATGACCGGCGGCAGGAGGGCGACGAAGATCGCCCCGAACACCGCGCCGTGCAACGACCCCAGGCCGCCCACGATCACCAGCAGCAGGAACTGGATCGACAGCAGGATGGTGAAGATGTCGGGCGCGAGATAGGCGATCTTGTGGGCGAACAGGGCGCCGGCCAGGCCCATCAGGGCCGCCGAGTAGGCGAAGGCGATGGACTTGTAGATCGCCAGGTTGACGCCCATCGACTGGGCGGCGATCTCGCTGTCGCGAATGGCGACCCAGGCGCGACCGGTCGGCGCGCGCAGCAGGTTGCGGGTCAGCCACAGCGCCAGCACCAGGAAGAACAGGCAGAGGTAGTAGAACGCCCGATCGTCGGCGAAGGAGATGCCGAGGATGACGGGCTTGTCGACCGGCATGCCGGCGAAGCCGTTCGTCACGTACTCCCAGCGGCTGAACACCTCCTGGATGATCACCGAGAAGGCGAGCGTGGCGATGGCGAGATAGATGCCGGTCATGCGCAGCGCCGGCAGGCCGACGATGATGCCCGATGCCGTGGTGATCAGGACGGCGAGGATCACCGATGGTATCCAGGGGATGCCGTGCTTCAGGAAGAAGGCGTGCGCATAGGCACCGATGCCGAGGAACGCGGCGTGCCCCAGCGACACCAGGCCGGTATAGCCGACCAGCACCATCAGGGAGATGCCGCACAGGGCGTAGATGAACACCCAGGCCGTCTCGCCGACGTAGTATTCGGACATCAGGAAGGGCAGGGCGATCACCACCACGCCAAGCAGCCCGTACCAGGAGGCGTCGACCCGGTCGCGGAAGATCTGGATGTCTTGCGCGTAGGAAGTCTTGAACAGGAAACGCATCGCCCGGGCCTACACTTTCTTGCGCGCCAGGGTGCCGAACAGACCCTGCGGGCGAACGATCAGCATGATCAGGAGCACGATATAGGGCGCCGTATCCTTGAAGCCCTCGGGCAGGGTGGCGCCAGCATAGAGCTCGATCAGGCCGATGATGATGCCGCCCAGCAGCGCGCCGGGGATCGAGCCGAAGCCGCCGAGCACGGCGGCGGCGAACGCCTTCAGCGCCACCGCGAGGCCCATGTTGATGTCGATCAGGGTCACCGGCGCCAGCAGGATGCCGGCGGCCGCGGCGACGCCGGCCGAGATCGCCCAGATCAGCGAGAAGATCAGCTTCACCGGGATGCCCATGTAGTAGGCCGCGAGCTGGTTCTGCGACGTCGCCTGCATGGCGACGCCGATCCGCGTGTGGTTGAAGAAGGCGTAGAGCACGCCGCACAGGACCAGGGTGCCGGCGACGATCGACAGGTACTGGTGGCTGAGCGTCACCCCGCCGACCTGCCACACGCCGCTGAAGGGCGTCGGCAGGGTGTAGATCTCGGAGCCCCAGGTGACGCTGGCGAACGTGCGGAACATGGCGCCGAGGCCGATCGTGAGCATAACAATGGCAAACTGGGGCTGCCCGATCACCTTGCGCAGCACGACGGCGTCGAGCAGGGCGCCGAAGGCGCCGACCGTCACCACCGAAAGCAGGAAGGCGAGCCAGTAGTCGAGTCCCCACCAGATGACCGCCATATAGGCGACGAAAGCGCCCAGCATGAGGAGGTCGCCCTGGGCGAAGTTGACCAGCTCGGTGGCCTTGTAAATCAACACGAAGCCCAAGGCGACCAAGCCATAGATGCAGCCGACCGCCAACCCATTGAGGGTGAGTTGCAAAAAAGTAACCAGTTTCCTACCCCTGCCAACAAGCGATCTGATGTCGCCTTGATTTCCAACCAATATGAACGGCTGTTCAGCGCTGTCAACGCGCTAGAGCCGTTTCTCGGAAAGTGTAACAACACTCAGTGAGGAGTGCCCGATGCCCATTGCCGATTCAGTGAGACCGCAGCTGCCCGAAGCCGTGCCGGCAAGCCCGTTCTACTCCGAGGAGCATCAGATATTCCGGCATACCGTCCGGCGCTTCGTCGAGCGCGAGATCATGCCACACGTCGACCAGTGGGACGAAGCAGAGGAATTCCCGCGCGAGCTTTACAGGAAGGCATCGGCCGCCGGCCTGCTGCAGCTCGGTTTTCCCGAGGAATATGGCGGCGTGCCGACCGACCCCTTCTTCGGCATCATCAAGGCCGAGGAGATGGCACGCCACGGCAGCGGCGGCCTGAATGCCAGCCTGAACAGCCATACGATCGGCTCGCCGCCGATCGCCGCCCTGGGGCCGGAATGGATGAAGCGCAAGGTGCTAACCGAGGTCCTGGCCGGCGAGAAGATCAGCGCGCTTGCCATCACCGAGCCGTCGGGCGGCTCCGACGTCGCCAACCTCAAGACCACGGCGAGACGCGACGGCGATCACTATGTCGTCAACGGCTCCAAGATGTTCATCACCTCGGGTATGCGGGCCGACTACTACACCGTGGCGGTGCGCACCGGCGGGCCGGGGGCGAGCGGCGTGTCGCTGCTGCTGATCGAGCGCGACCGCGAGGGCTTTGCCCGCACCAAGCTCAAGAAGATGGGCTGGTGGGCATCCGATACCGCACAGCTCTTCTTCGACAATGTGCGCGTGCCGGTCGACAACCTGATCGGCCAGGAGAACAAGGGCTTCATCGGCATCATGCTGAACTTCAATCAGGAGCGGCTCGGCATGTCGGCTGGCGCCTGCGGCTATGCCAAGGTCTGCCTGGACGAGGCGATCGCCTACGCCCGCGAGCGCCACACCTTCGGTAAGCCGCTGATCGCCAACCAGGTGGTGCGCCACCGCCTGGTCGACATGGCGATGCGCATCAACGCCGTGAAATCGACCCTCGAGCTGCTCGCTTGGCGGGTCGCGCAGGGCGAGAAGCCGGTGGCCGAGATCTGCATGCTGAAGAACCTTGCGACCTCGACCCTGGAGTTCTGCGCCAACGAGGCGGTGCAAACCTTCGGCGGCGCCGGCTACCTGCGCGGCGCCAAGGTCGAGCGCATCTATCGCGAGACCAAGGTGATGTCGATCGGCGGCGGCTCGGTCGAGATCATGAAGGACCTCGCGGCCCGGCAGATGGGTCTCTAGAAGGGCGCCATGAAACCGCCCCTCACCACCCGCGAGGAACGCCTCGCCTTCTTCCAGCAATGGTTCGCCGATACCATCCCGCACAGCCGGGCCCTGGGAATCAAGATCGTCGATGCCCGCTGCGGCTTTGCCGCCATGCGCCTCGAGTGGCGCCAGGAGTTGGTGGGTAACCCGGAAACCGGCGTGCTGGCGGGCGGGCCACTGACCGCCCTGCTCGACGGCTGCTGCGGCATGGCAGTGGCGACCATGCTGCGGGAGCCCAAGCCGTTCGCGACGCTCGATCTCCGCATCGACTACGTGAAGCCGGCGGCGCCGGGCCAGGCGGTGATCGCCGAGGCCGAGTGCTACCGGGTCACCCATTCGGTCGCCTTCACGCGCGCCTTTGCCCATCACGGCGACGCCAAGGACCCGATCGCCGCGGCCGCCGGCACCTTCATGCTCGACACCAAGGGCGAGGTGATCCGGGCTCAAACCGTCGGCTCGGAGGTGAAGCGGTGAGCTCTTTGCTCGAACGCCTCGCCGAGGTCCGCAAATCGGGTGAGGTTGGCCGGCTCGCCGAGGCGATTCCGTACGCCCGCTGGATGCGCATCGCGCCGGAGAACGGCACCGGCGAGCTCCTGACCCGCATGCGCTATCACGAGGACCTGATCGGCAACACGTTCCTGCCGGCGATCCATGGCGGCACGCTCGGTGCCATGCTCGAGATGACGGCGATCTTCCATCTCTTGTGGGAGACCGAGACCGAGACGGTGCCCAAGATCGTGAACATCACGGTCGACTATCTGCGCTCGGCGCGGCCGGCCGACGTCATTGCCTCGGCCAAGGTGACCAAGCAGGGCCGCCGCATGGTCAACGTCTTTGCCGAAGCCTGGCAGGACGACCGCTCCAAACCGGTCGCCACGGCGAACGCGCATTTCCTCGTCATTTCCCCGGACGACGCGCCACCGTCGCTGTAGTCTTCTCCTCCTCAGCGAAGCTGGGGAGGTGTCTCCGTCATACGGCGAGGGCGGGATCATAGGCCTGGAGCGCGCCACTCCGTGGCGCTCTTCTTGTCGATCATATCCCATGAGCGCCACAGACAGCTTGTGAGCTTATTGCTGATGTCGCTTTCGATCCGAAGTTGCAGCGATTTGCCGGACCGACTTGCCCGCTCGATGTAGCTCGGCAATGTGACACCGCTTGTCGAGCGTGATCTGATTGTAACGGGTTCCCATGACAACACCCTTCTAGCAAGGTGTTGCACTTCGTTTGAGACCCCGGGGGGGGACCTTTCCTTTCTCGGATCTGCAGCCAAAGTCGATGCCGCAAATAAATTCACAAGCTCGAAGCGGCGCGCTCCCGGCGAAGACTCATGACCCCTCCGTCCACGAAGATGTGTCCATTCCCGTAGCAGCGGAACTGGGGAGGGTGAGGCGCATGGGTGCCTTGCGCGTCGACTTGGCTCATGAAATCGCCGGCGGCTTGCAGTAAACCCGCGACACCATGGATTACGATGCGCTGAGGAATTCGGCCGACGATATCGTGCGCGACGGGGCGGCCTTCGAGGCCTACCTCCGTCCGGGCGACCTGATCGACTCGGAACATGCGCGAATTCAAGCCCACGCAACCGAGGTTGCCGGCGAGGGCAGCGACCGCGAGAAGTCGCTCCGCCTCTACTACGCGGTGCGTGACGGGCTGCGCTACGACCCCTACAACACGCCGATGAAGCGCGACGCCTATCGGGCGAGCGTCACGCTGGCCGCAGGGCATGGATATTGCGTGAACAAGGCGGGGCTGATGGCGGCGCTTTGCCGCGCAGCCGGCATCCCTGCCCGGGTCGGCTACGCCGACGTGCGCAATCACATGACCACCAAACGGCTCTCCGACCTGATGGGCAGCGACGTCTTCTACTACCACGGCTACACCGAGGTCTGGCTCGACGGCCATTGGGTGAAGGCGACGCCAGCCTTCAACAAGGAGCTGACGGAGCGCTTCGGCCTGAAACCGCTGGAATGGGACGGGGTCGCCGATTCAATCTACCACCCGTTCGATCTCGGCGGGCGGCGTCACATGGAGTACCTCGCTTATCGCGGCGTCTTCGCCGACATCCCGTTCGACGAAATCCGTGATGCCTTCCGTCGCTATTATCCCAAGATGAGCCGAGCCCAGGAGGCGATGCCGCTGGGCGGTGATTTCGGCGCCGAAGGGGCGTTGGAAGTCTCCAGGAAGTGACCATCGTTCCGCGTTCGGTCGGCTACGTCGCCCTCCTGGTGGCGTTGGGCAGCTTCGGCCCCCTGACGATGAGCATCTACACGCCGGTCATGCCGTCGGTCGGCGTTTCCTTCGGCGCCAGCTCCGATAGCGTGAAGCTCACCCTCACGACCTACATGCTGGGCTTCGCCGTCGGCCAGCTCTTCTACGGTCCCCTGAGCGATCGCTACGGGCGGCGGCCGATCCTGATGTTCGGCGTGCTGTTCTTCACCGTGGCGACCTTCGCCTGCTCCTTCGCGCCGTCCATCGCCGGCCTGATCGGCCTGCGCATCCTGCAAGGACTCGGCGCGGCGTCAGGGTCGGTCCTGAGCCGGGCGTTGACGCGCGATGCCTACAGCTTCCGCGAGATGCCGATGGTGATGAGTTGGATCTCGCTTTCCATGAACATTGCGCCTTCGCTCGCGCCGACCCTCGGCGGTTTCCTGGGCGAGAGTTTCGGCTGGCGCGCCACCTTCTGGTTCGTCGGCGGCTTCGCCCTGGTGCTGCTGGTCGTGGCGGCGCTCGGCCTCGGCGAGACCAATCGCCATCGCAGTGCGGCGCTCGATTTCAAGAGCCTGCTGCGCGGCTCGGGCGAGATGCTGCGCGACAGGCACTTCCTCGGCTACGTCCTGCCGATGGGTTTCGCGTTTGCCATCAATTTCGGCATGCTGGCGGGCACTCCCTTCATCCTGCAGGAAAGGCTTGGTTTCTCGCCGCAGGAGTTCGGGCTTATCGTGCTCATATCGGTCGGCGGTTTCACGGCCGGGACCTTCGTGAACAACCGCCTGATCGGTCGCGTCCCGTCGACCTCCATCATGCTGTGGGGCGGCTGGTTCCATGTCGCGGCGCTCGGCGCGATGGGCGCCCTGTCGCTGGCGGGCTTCGAGGCGTGGTGGGCCATCATCGGGCCGCACATGGTGCTGAGCTTCGGCTCGGGCTTCCTGGTGCCGACCAGCAGCGCCGGCGCGGTCGGCATGTTCCCCAGGCTGGCGGGAACCGCGGCCTCGTGGGTCGGGCTGGCTCAGATGGGGATGGGCGCCCTGGGCACGATCGCCGTTGCCCTGCTGACCATGGCCGGCAGCCGCTTCATCGCCATGCCGTTGGTGGTGGGCCTGCTGCCGTTTGCGCTGCTCACCGTGCTCAGTGCCCGCCTGCTGCGCAGCCCCCGCACGACGGCGATCGAGCCGCACGACTGAGCCGGTTTCGCCGCGCAAAGCGCGGTGGCGATCGGGCCTGCAACGAGGCTTCCCGGCGGAGATCGACCTGGGCTACATGCAGGTCAGGACATCACGACGGGAGAAGCGGACATGGCCGACATGCTGAAGGGTAAGGTCGTACTGGTTACCGGTGCAGGTGGCGGCATCGGCCGCGAGATGGCGCTGCTGGCCGCCAGGGAAGGCGCCAATGTCGTGGTTAACGACCTCGGCGGCGCCGTCGACGGCGAGGGCTCCGGCAGCGCGACGCCGGCGCAGAAGGTGTGCGACGAGATCAAGGCGGCGGGCGGCAAGGCGGTGCCCAATGCCGACAGCGTGACCGATCCGGCCGGCGCCGAGCGCATGATCAAGACGGCGGTCGAGAATTTCGGGCGCATCGACGGCGTCATCAACAATGCCGGCATCCTGCGCGACCGCATCTTCCACCGCATGAGCCATGTCGACTGGAAGATGGTGATCGACGTTCACCTGAACGGTGCCTTCAACGTCAGCCGCGCCGCCGCCAACCACTTCAAGGAACAGAAGTCGGGTGCCTTCGTGCACTTCACCTCGACGTCGGGCCTCGTCGGCAATTTCGGTCAGGCCAACTACTCGGCGGCCAAGATGGGCATCGTCGGCCTGTCGCGTTCGATCGCGCTCGACATGGCGGCCTTCAACGTCCGCTCGAACTGCATCTCGCCGTTCGCCTGGACGCGCATGATCGGGACCATTCCCGCCGACACCGAGGCGCAGAAGGCGCGCCTGGAGCGCTCCAAGCGGATGACGCCGGCCAAGATCGCGCCGATGGCGGTGTTCCTGCTGAGCGACGCCGCCGACGGCATCACCTCGCAGATCTTCGGCGTGCGCATGAACGAGATCATGCTGTTCAACGCCAACCGCCCGGTCCGCTCGGTGCACAATTCGGAGGGCTGGACGCTCGAATCGATCGCCGAGCAGGCCGTGCCATCGATGAAGCCCTACTTTACCGACATGAAGCGCTCGCCCGAGTACTTCACCTGGGATCCGGTGTGAGGGTCATTCATACACGGGAGTTTGCTGGACGATGCCAACGCAACGCGAGAACGAACCGAAGATCGATCCCCAGGAAGTGCTCGAAGGCATCGTCGAATGGATCAGCATCGAAAGCCCGAGCCACGACGGCAAGGCTGTCAACGTCATGGTCGACAAGGTCGAGGGCCAGTTCCGCGACCTCGGGCTCAAGCTCGAGCGCATCCCTGGACGTGACGGGTTCGGCGACATCCTGGAGGCCAAGACGCCGTGGGGCGAGGGCAGGGGCATCCTGGTGCTCGCCCATCTCGATACTGTCCATCCGATCGGCAGCATCGAGAAGGAGCTCAAGGTCCGCCAGGAAGGCGACAGCGTGTTCGGCCCGGGCATCTACGACATGAAAGCCGGCGGCTACATCGCCTACTACGCGCTGCGCCACCTGATCCGCCAGGGCAAGCGCCCGAAGCTGCCGGTGACCTTCCTGTTCATTCCCGAAGAGGAGGTCGGCAGCCCGACCTCGCGGGCGCGTATCGAGGAAGCAGCCAGGGGGCATAAATATGCGCTGGTCATGGAGCCAGGCCGCGACGGCGACCGCGTGGTGACGTCGCGTAAGGGCGTCGGCCGGTTCGTCATCACGGTGAAGGGCCGGGCCTCGCATGCCGGCGTGCGCCACGAGGACGGCCGCAGCGCCATCCTCGAGATGGCGCGCCAGATCCTGCGCATCGAGAGCTGGACCGACTATGCGCGCGGCGTTACCGTCAATGTCGGGCTGATCAACGGCGGCACCGGCGTCAACGTCGTCTCGGCCGAGTGCACCGCGGAGATCGATCTGCGCGTGCCCGATCCGCGCAGCGCCGAGGAGATGACGCATCGTTTCCTCAACATCGAGCCGATCGGCGCCGACGTCGAGGTCCGGGTCGAGGGCGGCATGAACCGGCCGCCCTACCAGAAGGACGCCGGCATCAGCGACCTGTTCACCAAGGCACAGGCGATCTACCGCGAGATCGGCAAGGAGCTTCAGGACGTTCCCCTGACCGGCGGCGGCAGCGACGGCAACTTCACGGCCGCGCTCGGCATCCCGACGCTCGACGGCCTCGGCGCCGACGGCAAGGGTGCGCATGCCGCCTACGAGCAGATCTACTTCTCCTCGCTGCAGCCTCGCACCTACCTCTGCGCCCGCCTGTTGGAGACGTTGGAGTAGGAAGAGCCTTCTCCTCCCCAGCTTCGCTGGAGAGGTGCCCCGTCATACGGGGCGGAGGGGTCATGAGCCTCAGTCTCGTTGCTCATGACCCCTCCGTCGCCGAAGACGGCGACACCTCCCCAACTGAGTTGGGGAGGAAAATGAGAGAGCTGGGGGAGGAGAGGCAGATCAATACCCCGCCGTGAACCGCTTGCGCAGATGCCTGGGCTTTTCGATCTCGTCCACGATGGCGACCGCGAAATCCTCTCGGCTGATGCGGCTCTCGCCCTTGGCATCCTCGATCAGCGTGTCCAGGGCGACGCGGAATTTGCCGGTGCGCTTGCCCGGGCCGATCGAGGCGGGCGGCGAGATCGCCGTCCAATCGTAATCGTCGATCTTGCGGATCTCCTCGTAGGCCTGCAGGGCTGGCAGCGAGGTCGGCGGTTGGACGCCCTTTTCGGACATGTAGTCGTAGTGCCGGCGGCCGTCGCTGCGCAGCAGGCTGCCGGCGCCGATCACGAACAGCGCCCGCTTGACGCCGGCCTGGCGGATCGTATCGATGACTCGCCGCACGTCGTTCTCGTTCCACTTCACCGAGACCACGACGACATCGTGGCCCTTCAGGATCTGCGTCAGGGCCGGCGCGTCGGTCGTGCTGGCGGCGCGGATGGTCATGCCGGGGCGTGGCGCGAGCTTGCGCGGGTCGCGCGTCAGCGCCGTCACCGGATGCTTGCGAGTCAGGGCCTCGTCGAGGATGCGGCTGCCGATATTGCCGCTGGCACCGATCAGCACGATGTTGGTCACGGGGCTGCTCCTTTCATGAGGTCTTGCAGGGCGTCGACCGTCGCGGCGGGCGCCTCCTGCGGCACGTTGTGGCCGATGCCCTGAAGCAGGCGCCGCTCGTAGGAACCGCTGAAGAAGGCGGCTTGCTGGTCGGTCGGCGGCGCCGAACCGACGCCGTCGTGACCGCCATGCAGGTTGATCGTCGGGACGCAGATCTTCGGTTGCCTGGCGAGCTGCGCCTCGATAGCGAGCAGGGCGGGATCGCCCGGCGCGTAGCCGTACCGGTGGCGATAGGACTGGATCACCACGTCGACGAAATCGGGATTGTCGAACGAGACGGCGCTCTTCTCGAAGGTCGCCGCGTCGAACCGCCATTCCGGCGACCACAGCTGCCACAGGAGCCGGCAGACGTCGCGGCGGTTTTGGGTGAGCCCGGCGCGGCCGCGCTCGGTGTGGAAGTAATACTGGTACCACAAGCGATGCTCCTGGGCGGCCGAGACCGGTTGGCCCGAGGCGGCGATGTTCTGGATGTTGTAGCCGGTGCAGCTCACCAGGCAGCGCACGCGCTCGGGCCACAGGGCGGCGACGATGCAGGCCGCGCGTCCACCCCAATCGTAGCCGGCCAGGGCGGCACGTCGGATGGCGAGCGCATCCATGAGCTGCAGCAGATCGTGGCCGAGGGCGGCCTGCTCGCCCGAACGCGGCGTGTTCGCAGAGAGGAAGCGCGTCGGCCCGTAGCCGCGCAGGTAAGGCACCAGCACGCGGTTGCCGGCTTCGGCAAGGGGCGGCGCCACCTCGTCGAAGGCGCGGACGTCGTACGGGAAGCCGTGCAGCAGGATGACGGCCGGCCCATCGGCCGGCCCGTGCTCCTCGTAGGCGATCTCCAGGACGTCGGTGCGCACGCGTTTCGATTTCATGATGCGAGCTTAGCGCGCTGCGTTGACAGAGTCGCGGGTGGCGCTCACGCTTTCCCGCAAACGGAGGAAACATGGCCCGGTTCGATCGCGTGATTCGTGGTGGCATGGTCGTCGACGGCAGCCGCATGCCGCGCTTTCGCGGCGATATTGGCATCAAGGATGGGCGCATTGCCTGCATCGGCCAAATCGGCGCCGGCGAGGCCGATGAGACGATCGATGCCGGCGGCCTGATCGTGGCGCCGGGATTCATCGACCTTCACACCCACTACGACGCCCAGTTGTTCTGGGATCCCTACTGCACGCTGTCGAGCTGGCATGGCATCACCTCGGTGGTGATCGGCAATTGCGGTTTTGGCTTCGCGCCGGTGCGCCCGGCCGAGCGCGACCGCGCCATGCTCACCATGACCCGGGTCGAGGCGATCCCGATGGCGTCCATGCAGGCCGGCATGCCGTGGGACTGGGTGACGTTCCCCGAGTTCCTCGACAGCGTCGAACGGGCGCCCAAGGCGGTGAACATCCTGCCCTACATGCCGATCTCGCCGCTCCTGATCTGGGTGATGGGCTTCGAGGCGGCCAAGGCGGGCAAGCTGCCGACGCCCGAGCAGCATGCCGAGATCAAGCACCTGCTGCACCAGGCCATGGATGCCGGCGCCTGCGGCTGGTCGGCTCAGCGCATGCTGCCGACCGGGCCGGCCGCCGTGCAGCGCGATCATGACGGCTCGGCGATGCCGAGCGACGTGATGCACGACGATACCTGCCGCGAGCTCGCCCGCGTGCTCGCCGAGCGCAATGCGGGCTTCATGCAGATGCTGCTGGTCTCGGGCGACAATGCGCGCGACCAGGCCTTCTACGAGGAGGTGGCGACACTGAGCGGCCGGCCGGTCATCATGAACGTGGTGCAGGCGTTCGATCACAAGCCGCACATCCATCGCCGCGTGCTGGACTGGCTGCGCAGCTGCCGTGAACGCGGCATCCGCGTCGTCGGGCAGGGACTGACCACCGACGCAGGCTTCACCTTCACCTTCGAGGACTGGAACCTGTTCGACGATTCCCAGCCCTGGTGCGACGCCACGACCGGCACGCGGGAGGAGCGTCTCGCCAAGCTCGCCGATCCGGCGCGCCGTCCGGCGCTGCGCGACAAACTGCCGATCACGGCGACCGGCCCGCTGCCGCAGATCGCCATCGTCGGGCCCAAGCTCGACAAGAACAAGAAGTGGCTCGATTACACGCTGGCCCATGCCGGCGAGAAGACGGGCAAGCATCCGGTCGACGTCATGCTCGACATGGCGGTGGAGGAAGATCTCAAGACGGAATTCTTTGCAGCACCACCCAACGGCCGCATCGATTACCTGAAGGAGCTGGTCGACGATCCCTACGTGCTGTTCGGCGTGTCGGACGGCGGCGCCCACACCAAGTTCCTGACGGCAGGCCGTTATCCGACCGAGACACTGTGCAAGGTCGTGCGCGAGCACAAGATGCTGAGCCTCGAGGACGTGCACTGGCGGCTGTCGGCCCTGCCGGCCGAGGTCGCGGGCTTCCGCGGTCGCGGCGTGCTGAGGCCCGGCGCGCCGGCCGACATCGTGATCTACGATTTCGAGGCGCTGCGCGTGCTACCCGACGAAATCGCGCATGATTTGCCGGGCGGCGAATGGCGCCGCATCCAGCGCGCCACCGGCTACAAGCACGTGCTGGTCAACGGCGAGGTCACCATCCGCAATGACCTGCCGACCAATTCCTTCTCTGGCCAGCTGCTGCGCCACGGCGGCGCCGGATGAGCTCGCATCGGCGACTTGATATTTGACCAGGGTCCGTTGCTCAGGGCGTGGGGCAGGGGAAGACGTTCATGTCGGGCCCGAGGTCGTAGGGCGGCGGCACCTGCGTGAGCGTCGTGACCTGCTGGGACAGCGCCCAGTCGAAGGCTCGCTTGGCGCGCGCGCAAAACTCCTTGTCGGTGGGCGCCCGCTGCGCCGTGCGATTGGCAAACTCGGTTACCACCTGGTCGACATTCAAGCGTTTGCGGCCGGCGAGCTGATTGATGGCGCGGCCATTGGCGGCGAGGTCGCTCTGGAACTTGGCGAGGAAGTTGCGGTACTGCGTCTCGTAGGCGCGGGTGCCGTTGGTATTCTGGCACTGCAGGGTGGCGACGTTCAACTCCATCTGCACCATGCGCGCGCGATAGATCGCGATGTCTTCGGTGCTGTAGCAGATGCCGCGGGTGGCAGATGCCGGCGGCGCGGCCGCGTTGGCCATCTGATAGTCGGCCGCCGGCGGCTTGTTTGCGGGAGCGGAAGAGGTCGAGGACTGACCCAGCGTGCAGGCACCCACAGCCATCACGCCGACAACCGCGATTGCCGCCCGCGAAATCGTTCTGATCATCAATATCACTCCCAACGCATGGCCGGAGACCGCAAGCCGGTACAACAGTTGAAGGCCTGATTCAAATCGAAATCCCGTGCCCGCCCCTCCGGCAGGCGGAAAACCTTGATCTTTCGGCGTGTCGCGCTCGGGTGCCCGGTCGAACATCTCGAGACCGAGGGCGATCCCGGCGGGATCGATGGTGATCGGCGGCGCTGTACGGAAGATGCTGGCCCGCCCCACGCCGTCGCGCTCGTCGTTGGCGTTCAGGCTGCTTCCAGCGCGGCGCGCACCAGCGGCAGGCGGTCGTTGCCGAAGAACATCGCCGAGCCGACGAACATGGTCGGGCTGCCGAAGCCGCCGCGCGCCATGAGCTCGTCGGTGTTGGCGCGCAGCCGTGCCTTGCAGGCGTCGGTCTCAATGGCGGCAAAGAAGCGCTGCCGTTCGAGGCCGGCGCGGCTTGCGATGTCGGCCAGCACGTTCTCGCGCGCGATGTTGCGATTGTCGCCCCAATACGCCTCGAACGCCGCGGTGGCGAACGGCACGAGCTTGCCCTCGTCGAGTGCCACGAAGGCGCCGCGCATGCACTTGACGCTGTTCACGGGGAACACGTCGGGCGGGAAGACGATGCGCAGGCCGTACAGGCTGGCCCACGCGGCGAGATCCTTCAGCATATAGGCCTGCTTCAGAGGATTGGGGTTGGCGCGGCTGTCGTAGACGGTGCGGTTCACCGTGTTGAACACGCCGCCGACCAGGATCGGCTTCCAGACGATGTCGGCGCCGAGCTCGGCGGCCAGCGGCTGCACAGCGTGGAAGGCGAGGTAGGTCCACGGGCTGGAGCAGTCGAAGTAGAAGTCGAGTTGCCGCGCCATTTCGTCCCTCCGATTCCGGTTCACCTTGTCGATGCCACAGCCCGCACGTATCTTGCAAATCCATGACAGTACCGGCTGAAAAGCCCAAGAAGATTGGCGCGAAGCAGATAGCCATCGTGGTGCATCAGGAGCACTCCCGGCCTGGACGGGTCGGCGCCCTCCTCGAGAAGCGCGGCTACGGTCTCCACCGCCTCTGCCCGAATCTCGGCTGCGAGCTGCCCGAAGACATGTCGGACTATGCGGGCGTGGTGATTTTCGGCGGGCCGATGTCGGCCAACGACTGCGGCAGTCTGGCTGGCATCAAGTGCGAGCTGGACTGGATCCCCAAGGTGGTCGAGGCGGGGGTGCCGTATCTCGGCCTGTGCCTCGGCGCCCAGCTCCTGACGCGCGCCGTCGGCGGTTGTGTGGCGCCGCATCCCGAGGGCAAGGTTGAGGTCGGCTATGCCGAGATCGTGCCGACCGAGGCTGGCCGTGAATGGATCAGTCGCCCGATGAAAGTCTACCAATGGCATCGCGAAGGCATGTCGATTCCGGCCTGCTGCGAGCTGCTGGCGACCAGCCAGACCTACCCCGTCCAGGGCTTTCGCTGCGGGCCGAATGCCTTCGGCTTCCAGTTCCATCCCGAGGTCACCTTGGAAATGAAGGACCAATGGACGAGCGAACCGGGCGAGAGCATGCGCAGGCCGGGAGCCCAGCAACGAGGCGTGCACCTCTCCATGCACCCGTTCTATGACCCCCCGCTCGACCGCTGGATCGACGGCTTCCTCGATCGCTGGCTGGCCACCGACACGCGGTCTCATTGAGCGCCATCTTCTCCAATCCTCCCCGATGACGGGGGAGGAACGCGAAGGGCGTGTCCACTCCCGACGCCGAGCTGGGCGGAGAGTGATCTTCCATCCCGTGGCCTCCCAGTCGGCGTTGCGGTAGGGTTTGGAAGATTACCAATCCGGGGGAGACGCATTGATGTCGGGTGCTCTGATCTTCGTGCTTGCCTTGGTCGTCGTCGCGCTCGTGCTGGTCTTTGCCGGGGTCAAGACGGTGGCGCAAGGCACCAACTGGACCATCGAGCGGTTCGGCCGCTACACCCGCACCTTGGCGCCCGGCCTTCACCTGATCGTGCCGTTCATCGATACGGTCGGCCGCAAGATGAACATGCAGGAGAACGTCCTCGACATCCCCGGACAGAAGGTTATCACCAAGGACAATGCCACGGTCCAGGTCGACGCCGTCGCCTTCTACCAGGTGGTCGATGCTGCGCGCGCGGCTTACGAGGTGCAGAATCTCCATCTTGCCATCACCAACCTGGCGCTGACCAACATCCGCAGCGTCATGGGCAACATGGCGCTTGACGAGGTCCTGTCGAAGCGCAACGAGATCAACAACACGTTGCTCGCCGTCATCGATCAGGCGACCGGCCCGTGGGGTGTCAAGGTGTTGCGCATCGAGCTCAAGGATATTGCGCCGCCCGATGATCTCGTGGTCGCGATGGGCCGGCAGATGAAGGCCGAACGGGAGAAGCGCGCCACCATCCTCGAGGCCGAGGGCGTACGCGAATCGAGCATTCAGCGCGCTGAGGGCGAGAAGCGGTCGGCGATCCTCACCGCCGAAGGCCGGCGCGAGGCAGCATTCCGTGACGCCGAGGCGCGGGAGCGCCAGGCCGAGGCCGAGGCGAGGGCGACCGCCGTCGTCGCCCAGGCGATCGCCGGCAACGGCGTGCAGGCGACCAACTACTTCCTCGGCACCAAGTATGTCGAGGCACTGTCGCGCATGGGCGCCAGCAGCAATTCCAAGGTGTTCTTCCTGCCGGTCGAGGCCGCGGGCATCATGGCCTCGATCGCCGGTATCGGCGAGCTCGCCAAGGAGGCGCAGGCGCGGGGCCTGGGCGACACGAACCGGCCGCGCGGTTCGGTTCCTACCTCTGGCGGCTGAAAGGGCGCCATGACCTTCAAGGTGATCTTCTGGCACTGGTGGGCGATCGCAGCGGTGCTGCTCGTGTTCGAGATGCTGCTGCCCGGGGTCGTCTTCATGTTCCTGGCGATCGGTGCGATCGCATCCGGACTTGCCGTGCTGGTTCTGTCCGACCTGCCTCTCGAGCTCCAGCTCACGATTTTCGCGATCGTGTCCGTCGCGTCGGCCGTTGCTCTGCGCCGCTTCCTGCGCCGCCTGGCCCATGGAAAGGCGGCCGACCGGACGATCAATGCCCGCGCCGACGCGCTCGTCGGACGCACGATCGTGCTCGATTCCCCGATCTTGGGCGGGCAGGGCCGTGTAAAGCTGGGCGACGGCAGCTGGGCGGTCAGCGGCCCCGACATGGCGGCTGGCACCCGGGTCCGCGTCACCGGGGTCCGGGGTACTGAGCTCAAGGTCGAGCCGGCGCCGTAGGGACGGGTCCCCCGGCCGATGCGGTGGCTTGACCGGAACTTCGCTCGCTGAGATCATTGCTATCAATGATCTCAGGGTGATCAGATGGCCGGAAATCTGCATGTCCGCAATCTCGAGGACGAACTCATCGTCAAGCTGAAGCGTCGCGCTGCCCGACACGGCCGTTCGACCGAAGCCGAGCACAGGGAAATACTGCGTCAGGCCCTTGCCGGCGAAGACGAACCCTCCTTCGAAACGCTCGCGGCCGAGTTGCGAAAGTTGACCAGGCGGCGAAAGCAGACGCCGTCGGAGGTTCTGCTGCGGGAGGGGCGGGACGAGCGGTGATATCGTTCGTCGTAGACGCCAGCATCGTGGTCAAGTGGGTAATCGAGGAAGAGGGAACGGAAGACGCGTTGTCCCTTCGCCATAAGGCGAGGCTCATCGCGCCCGACCTTCTCGCTGCGGAGTGCTCGAATATTCTATGGAAGAAGGTGCGGCGCGGCGAGCTTGTGAAGGACGAAGCTCTGCTCGCCGCCAAGCTTCTGCAGAACGCTGACCTCGAGCTGCTGCCGACACGCCCGTTGCTCGAAAGCGCGACGCGCCTGGCCGTCGAGCTGGATCATCCCGGAAGGCAAAGATGGTTCGAAGAGGACGTCCTGATGCTGATTGCAGACTCGTCTGGCTCTCGGCAAGTCCCTGGCAGTTCACGACGCCGAATGGAAGGCGGTGGCAACTCGATAAGGGATGTGTCGGCCATGCGATGGCGAACGGCGTGCTAGAGATATCGGACGTCATCGCATGGAGTTTCTGCGGCGTGTCCCAAAGGATCGGGAGCAATAGGCGTCATCTCGCCACCTTCGCTGGCTCTCGACCTTGAAACTTCGCAGAAACCGTCACGACTCTCTGATCAGCCGCCTGGTATCGCCAGCCGCCTGGTCTCGAATTGCTCGTTTCTGACGCCGCTATCCACCGATGATCTTCTTGGCGATCAGGCAGTGGATACCCTTGTTGCCGTCGACCGTCTGGGTGACGTGCAGGTCGGCCTGCAAACTGCACAGCATGTAGGCGTCGGCGGCGGACAGGCCGGTCCTGGCGGTGATCAGCCGGATCATGTCGCGCAGTGCTTCCTTGGCGGCGTCGTCGAGGTCCTGGTCGAAGCCATGCGTGATCCAGTGCGTCGCCGTCTCTGCGCGCGGATTGACGAGTTTCATGTCCTTGCGCACGGTGAAGCGGAAGGTGCCGGAGAGCGACGTCTCGAGCGCCGTCAGGTTGACCTCGCCGTCGCCCTGCACGCCATGGCCGTCGCCGGTCGAGAACAGGCCGCCCTCGGCGAACACCGGCAGGTAGACCGTCGTGCCGACCTGAAAATGCTTGTTGTCGATGTTGCCGCCGAAGGCGCGCGGCTCGACCGAGCTGCAGGCGCCCCATTCCGGCGGCGGCGCCACGCCCATGATGCCGAAGAACGGCTTGAGCTCGATCTCCAGCCCCCACGGCATGGTGCAGACGCCACGGTTGGAATCGATCGGGATATGGGTCAGGCGATGGAACGGGAAGTCCTCGGGCAGGGTGCCGGCGTGTGGGCGCTGGACGTTCCAGCCCCAGTTCGTGCGGAACTTGATGTCGAGCACCTCGACGGCAAGCACGTCGCCACGTTCGGCGCCCTCGACATGGACCGGGCCGGTAAGGATGTGCCGGCCGAGATGGGGCGTGAGCTTCGACAGCACCTCGCGATGCTCGGGCAGCACGTTGAAGGGCTCGCCGGGCAGGATCTCGGCAGACCCGGACACGCAATGGATGGTGGCGATGTCGCCCGATTTGATGCGCAGCGACGGCTTCAACTTGCTGTCGAAGTAGCCCCAGTGGCAGGTCTCCGGCGATGAATGCAATTCGTACGTGGCCATGGCGATTCCCCTTCGCGTGGCTTGAAGCACAGACCGTGCCCCGAAATCCATCGCTGATGCTATAGGCAGGGCATGAACTATCGCCATGGCTACCACGCCGGCAACTTCGCCGATGTCCTGAAGCACGTGGCGCTGTGCGAGCTGCTGCGCCTGCTGACGGCCAAGGACAAGAAGCTGTTCGTGCTCGACACCCATGCCGGTGCCGGCGGCTACGACCTGGCCGGCGACCTGGCGCGGCGGACCGGTGAATCCGAGAGCGGCGTCCGCCGTCTCGCAGCGGCGCCGCGCGCCGGCATGCCGGCGGCTGTGATGCGCTACCTGGCGGCGGTCGCGGCCTACGATCGCAGGTTCGGGCCGGCCGCCGAGGGGCTGCGTCGCTATCCCGGCTCGCCGCGCCTGGTGCGGGCAGCGCTGCGGCCGGGTGATCGTTTTGTCGCCTGCGAGTTGCATCCGGTCGACGCCCTGGCTCTCAAGCGTGAGTTTGCCGGCGACCGCGCCGTCGAGGTGCGCCAGGCCGACGGCTACAACGCCCTGAAGGCGTTGATGCCGCCGGTCGAACGGCGCGGCCTAGTGCTGATCGATCCGCCGTTCGAGGCGCCGGACGAGTTCGAGCGACTCCTGCGTGCCTTGCGCCACGCGATGCGCCGCTTTGCCACCGGCTGCTATGCGCTGTGGTATCCGATCAAGGATGAGGCGGCGCAGTCCTTTGTCGGCGCGCTGGCGGACCTGGAGCCGTTGCGTCTGACCCTCGATCTCGGGAGCGGCGAGGCAGGCAGGCTCTCGGCCTGCGGCCTCGCGGTGGTCAATCCGCCGTGGCGCTTCGACGAGGCGATGCGCGCGGCGCTGCCGTGGATCGCCGCCCGGCTCGGGCCCCGGGTCAGCGCGGCTGTTGATGGCGGGCGAGCCACTCCCGCGGTTCCGGCATCATCAGGGTGATCAGGAACGAGACCAGGCAGAGCACGGCGCCGACCAGGATGGCGCCGGTGTAGGAGCCGAAGAAATCGAAGGCGTAACCGGCGGCCGGCGAGCCGAGCAGGGCGCCGAAGCCGACGCCGCTGTAGAGTGCGCCGATGATCGAGCCGAGCGCCCCGGCGCCGAAATAGTCCGCGGCGAGGGACGGCGCGATGGCGACGAAACCGCCGTAGAAGGCGCCGAACAGCAGGGCGAAGACCACCAGGGCGGGCGCGCTGGTCGACAGCGACCACACCACCAGCATGACGGCCGCGCCGACATACATCATGGCGAATGATCGGCGCCGGCCGATCCAGCCCGTCACGCTGGCGAACAGGAAGCGGCCGACGGTGCTGCCCAGGCCCAGCAGCACGATCAGCAGCACGCCGAAGCCTTCGCCCAACCCGATATCGCGGGCGTAGGGCGCCAGATGGACGAACGGCACGAACAGGCCGAACGACATCAGGAACGCGCCGACATAGATTACCCAGAACGGGCCGGTGCGCGCCGCGCCGCCGAGGCTATAGCCGGTCGGCACGGCGCTGCCACCACCGGGCCGCGGCGGATCGCCGTCGGGAAACAGGCCGTAGCGTTCCGGCCCGGGCCGCACCAGAGCGCCGGCCACGATCGCGCCGACGACCGTCAGGCCGGCCAGGACGAGGTAGGCCTGGCGCCAGCCGATAATGGCGATCAGCTCGTGCGCGAGCGGCGCCCCCACCAGCGTGCCGACGCCGATGCCGGCCACGGCAAGGCCACTCGCCGCGCCGCGCCGGCGCACGAACCAGCGCTGGACCGCGGCGATGCTCGGCACGTAGGAGAAGCCGACGCCGACGCCGACGCCGAGCCCATAGCCGACATAGATCTGCCACAGGCTGCTCGCGCGCGCCGCGACGACGAGGCCGGCGGCGACCAGAATCAGGCCGCCGATCACCATGGGACGCGGCCCGGTATGGTCGGCGATCAGGCCGGCTGGCAGCCCGAACTGGAAGTAGAGAAAGGCCGCGATCGAGAACACCAGCGCGGTCTCTCCGCGGCGGGCGCCGAACTCGCTTTCCAGGACACCGAAGAAGGCGGCGAAAGAGTAGGCGACGGCGTAGCCCGTCAGCATGCACAGGAAGGCGCCGGCGACCACCCACCAGCCGGCGAACACCTTCGAACGGCTCACTTCTTGTGGCCGTGCTTCTTGTGCTTCATGTTGCTCTTGTCGTTCCTCGATTCGCCGGGCTCCCAGCCCCACAGCTTGCGCGCCGCGGAGACGATCTGCTGGTTGAGCGGCAGCGGCTCCGCGTCGACGCCTTTTCCGACGTGCCTGGCGACAATCTCCAGGCCCGACAGGCGCGCCCGCTGCTTGTTGTCGGAGGCGATGACGTGCCACGGCGCGTGGTCGGTGTCGGTGCGGTTCAGCATGTCGCTGTAGGCCTCGAGATAATCCTTGCGCCGGGCGATGTTGCGGAAGTCTTCGAGGCCGATCTTGTAGTGCTTGTGCGGATCATTCAGCCGATCGATCATGCGGCGCTTCTGTTCCTCGGCACTGACATGGACCAGCAGCTTGACGATGTGCACGCCGTCGTCGGCCAGCGTCCGCTCGAACTCGTTGATCTCGCGATAGCCGCGCTCCCACGCTTCGTCGTTGCACAGCCCTTCGATGCGCTCGACCAGGACCCGGCCGTACCAGGTACGATCGAAGATCGCCCAGTTGCCGGGCGCCGGCAGGCGGTTCCAGAATCGCCAGAGATAGTGCCGGCCCTGCTCCTCCGGCGTCGGCGCCCCGATGCGCCAGACGTGCGTCGATTTGGGCTCCAGCCCGGCGACCAGCCGCTCGATCATTCCGCCCTTGCCGGCGGCATCCCAGCCGTCGATGCCGATGATCACACGGCCGCCGGTGCGCAGATGCATCGTCTGCAGGTCGAGCAGCCGGTGCTGGAGCGCCGCCAGCTCGTCATCGTAGGTCTTGTCGTCGACCGGACGGTCGTCCATCTCGACGTCGTCCAGGATCGGCCATTTGCCCATCGTTTCCTCCGGCATCGATCGTGCCAGCGCCCGTCGGGTGAGGCAACGTTGGGAGATTGACAGTGCCTGCCGGCGTGACGACAAATCCCGCGATGGCCGATGCCGAACCCACCATCCGCTTCACGATGCGCGGCGGACAATCCGTGGTCGAGGTCGGCGGCGCCTGGACCGTGTTCAGCCTGCGCGGCTTCCGGCAGAAGGCGGCGAAGGCCCTGAAATCTGCCGGCTCGGGCAGATCCGCCGCCCTGGTCGATGCCAGCGCCGTGCAGCGCCTCGACACGGCCGGCGCCCTCGAGATTCTGCAGCTCGCCGGCGACGGCCCTCACGTCAAGGTCGAGGCGGCCGACAAGGCCCACGCCGACCTGTTCGAGGTGGTGCAGAAGAACATGTGCGCCGCGGCGCCGGAGCGGCGCGTCAACTGGTTCGCGCACTGGCTCGAGGAAGTCGGCCGCAATGTTGTCGAGATCTACCACCAGCTCGTCAATCTGTGCGCCTTCTTCGGCGAGATCCTGGTGGTTTTCCTCGAGGCCTGCCTGCAGCCGCGCCGCTTCCGGGCGAGCGCGGTGGTCCGCCAGATGTACGAGGTCTGGGTCCGCGCCCTGGTGATCGTGGGCGTGCTGACCTTCCTGATCGGCGTCGTGATCGCCTATCAGGGCGTCCAGCAGCTGCGCCAGTTCGGCGCCGAAACCTTCACCGTGGAGGCGGTCGGTATCGGCATGTTCCGCGAGCTCGGCGTGCTCCTGACGGCGATCATTGTCGCAGGCCGCTCCGGCAGCGCCTTCACGGCCCAGATCGGCACCATGCAGGTCAACCAGGAGGTCGACGCCATGCGCACGATCGGGCTCAACCCGATCGAATGGCTGGTGCTGCCCCGCATCACCGCCCTGGTGATCTCGATGCCGCTGCTGACCTTCTGGGGCGACATGACGGGCGTGCTGGGTGGGGCGGTCGCCTGCACGGTCTATCTCGATTTCACCTTCGTGCAGTTCTACGACAGGCTGCGGGATATGGTCGGTCCCTGGCACTTCTACATCGGCATGATCAAGGCGCCGGTATTCGGGGCGGTGATCGCCATCATCGGCTGCTTCGAGGGGCTGCAAGTGCATGGCAGCGCCGAGAGCGTCGGCCAGCTCACGACCAAGTCGGTGGTCGAGGCGATCTTCTCGGTGATCGTGCTCGATGCCATCTTCTCGATCATTTTCCTGCTGGCCAACGTGTGATGCCGGAGGCGGTCACCCACGTGGAAAGACCGCTGGCCGCCGAAGGCGGCCAGATCATGGACCATCGCGGCGGCCGTGACGTCGTGCTGCGCCTGCGCGGTGTGCGCACGCAGTTCGGCCCGAAGATCATCCACGATCATCTCGATTTCGACGTATTTCGTGGCGAGATTGTCGGCCTCGTCGGCGGATCGGGGACCGGCAAATCGGTTCTGCTGCGCACCATCATTGGCCTCAACCAGGCAAGCCAGGGCACGATCGAGATGCTGGGCGTCGACACCCACACCTTGCACGGCGAAGCCTTGCGCCGGATGCAGGCGCGAACCGGCGTGCAGTTCCAGGACGGCGCGCTCTTCTCGTCTCTGAGCGTCGCCGAGAACATCATCGTGCCGATCCGCGAGCATGCCGGCCTCGACGAAGAGCTGATGCGCGAGATTGCGGCGCTCAAGATCGCCCTGGTCGGCCTGCCGGCCGATGCCTCGGACAAGCATCCGTCGGAACTCTCGGGCGGCATGCGCAAGCGCGCCAGCCTGGCGCGGGCGCTGGCCCTGGATCCGGAGCTGCTGTTCCTTGACGAGCCGACGGCCGGCCTGGATCCAATTGGCGCAGCCCATTACGACGAGCTGGTGAAGGGTCTGAGCCGCAGCCTCGGTTTGACCGTCCTGATGGTCACTCACGATCTCGACAGCCTGAATGCCATCTGCGATCGAATTGCCGTCCTGCTCGACAAGCGCGTGGTGGTAGGTACGATGCAGGAATTGTTGACCTACGACCATCCTTGGGTCCGGGAGTATTTCCATGGGCCGCGCGGACGCGCGGCGGCCCGGCAGGAGTAGAGACGGCGTCTCATGGATAGAAAATCGCCCTATGTGCTGGTCGGCGCGGCCATGATCCTGTTCATCGCCTCGATCGCGGGCTTCGTCATCTGGAAGCTGCGGGCAGGCGATCGCACGGCGTACGCATACTACGACATCCTGTTCTCCGGTGAGGTCCAGGGTCTCACCAACGATTCGCCGGTCTTCTATCGCGGCCTGCGGGTCGGGCGGGTCACCAATATCGCGCTGACGTCGCGGACCGATGTCCAGCGCGGCAGCGGACGGCAGCGCCCCGCCGAGAAGATCGAGGTGACTGTCGCGGTCGACTGGAACATCGATATCCGCGAGCGCTCATATGCGGTGTTCGAGAAGCCGTTCATCGCCGGAGCGGCCTTCATCCAGATCGTCGGCCGCCTGGATGTCGACCAGATCAAGCCCAAGAGGAGGCTGGGCGAGAAGCCCTATCCGGAAATCCGCGAAGGGGCCTCGTTCCTGCAGGCCACGACCTCGTCGGCCCAGGAGCTGCTCGCCAAGGCCAACACGACGGTCGACAAGCTGAACGAGCTGCTGAGCCCCGACAACATCGCGATGGTTACCGAGACCCTGCACAGCATCTCGACGGTGGCGGCGGGCATCGCCAAGCAGGATTCGGCCATCCAGACGACCCTGTCGGAGCTGCCGGTTACAGTTGCCGAGCTGCGCAAGACCTTCGACAAGGTCAATTCACTGACCGAATCGCTCAGCCAGATCGCGCTCGAGCTCGGCCCGCAGGACGACGCCACCAAGAAGGCGCTGGCGGGCAAGGCGCCGGGAGAGATCCGCAAGGTGGTGGCCGAGGCGCGGGCCGCCTTCGCCAGCATCGACGCCGCCGCCGGCCAGCTCGGCAAGCTGGTCGCCGAGAACAAGGGGCCGATCAAGCAATTCTCCGAGAGCGGGCTGACCGAGCTGTCGCTTACCATCCGCGAACTGCGCCAACTCACTGCCAACTTGAACGTCATCGCTACCCGGCTCGAGCGCGACCCGGCCGGCTTCGTGTTCAGCGGCAAGCAGGGATACACGCCGAAATGATCTTCCGTCTGGCCGTCGCAGCGATGGCCGCCGTTTCGCTTGTCGCCTGCCAGCTGATCGATGCCGCGACCGAGCCGACCGATCTCTACACGGTAACGCCCAAGAGCACCTTCGATCCGGACCTGCCGGCGGTCTATTGGCAGCTCGCCGTCGAGGTTCCGGCCGCTGCCGCCAGCCTCAACACCGGCCGCATTGCGATCGCCATGACGCCGACCTCGACCGACTACTACGCCAAGGTGGCGTGGACCGACCGGGCGCCCCTGATGGTGCAGACCCGGATCGTCGATTCCTTCGAGGCCACCCGCAAGATCGTGGCGGTGGCGCGCGAATCGATCGAGTTGCGCGCCAACTACGTGCTGCAGCCCGACCTGCGCAATTTCGAGGCGATGTACTATTACGGCCCTCAGCCGATCGTCCGGGTCCGTATCATCGCCAAGCTGGTCCGCATGCCCGATCGCCAGATTATCGGAGTCGGCTCGTTCGAGCGTTGCGTGCGGGCGCGCGCCGACAAGGTGCCCAAGGTGGTCGAGGCGTTCGACCAAGCCCTGGGCAGCGTCATGAAGCGCCTGGTATCGTGGACGTTGCGCACGCCGCCGCCGCGACCTCCCGGCGATTCGGCAAGCTACGACATCGAGCGCTACCGCAATCCGGCCAATGCCGTGAACGACAGCGAAGGTTGCCCGCGCGGCAGCAACGACGCGGGCGTGCCGCTGGCCGACGAGTGACTTCATCCTGCTCCCCAGCAAGGCTGGGGAGGAGTGAAGAGCGAGCTACTTTCCGACCATCGACCACGCGAGGTCGGCCATGGCGCGGGCCCGGTTGCCGTACTTGGTGGCGGTCTCCGAGGATGCGTTTCCGTCGAGGCCGCGCTTGTAGACGCCCTGTACGATGGCGGCGAGTCGGAAAAGCGAGAAGGCGAGATAGAAGCTCCATGACGGTACCTTGGCCCGTCCGGTCCGGCGTGCGTACGCGGCGAGATATTCCTCCTCGGTCGGAATGCCGAATTCCTTCAGGTCCATACCGGCGTATCCGCCGGAGGCGCCGAAGCCCTCGCCGAAATGGTACATCATGCAATTGTAGCCGAGGTCGGCCAGCGGATGACCGAGCGTGCTGAGCTCCCAGTCGAGCACGGCGATGATGCGCGGCTCGGTCGGGTGCACGATGGTATTGCCGAGGCGATAGTCGCCGTGGTTGATGCGCGTCTCGTCGCCCGGCGGAATATTGGCGGGCAGCCAGACCTTCAGGGCTTCCATCGACTCGATATGCTCGGTCCGTGAAAGGTCGTACTGGCTCGACCAGCGATTTATCTGTCGCTCGATATATTGGCCTTCGCGCCCGAAATCGCCGAGGCCGACGGCACGATAATCGACGTTGTGGATACGGGCGAGCACGTCGTTCAGGGAATCGAATATCTTGCCGCGATCGGTTGGAGATATCCCCGGCATTTTCGGATCGCCGAGAATGCGACCGGGCAGAAACTCCATGAGGTAGAAGTCGGTGCCGATCACCGATTGGTCACGGCAGAGCGCGTACGGCTTGGGCACCGGTACATTAGTATGATCGGCGAGGGCTTTGATGACCCGATACTCGCGATCGACTTGATGGGCCGACGGCAGCAGCTTGCCAGGCGGCTTCTTTCGCAGCACGTACATGCGGCCTGCGCCATCGGTCACGTGAAAGGTCGGATTGCTTTGCCCTCCCTCGAACTGGAGGACTCGAATGGTGCCGTGAAAGCCGTCGACATGGGCTTTCATGTAACCGGCGAGCCGCTCCTCGTCGAGCACGTGGGCGGGACGAACGGGTGTCAGGTTTTCTGGCAATTCGGACATTGGTGTGGCGTTGGTGTGTCGTTTACCGGACGTTCGGTTCTAGCCGCAGCACGATGAAATATCGAGGGATGTTTGTCGATGCATAGGCGTAGCGTTTCACAAGACGGTGCATCCGCCGTCGAATCCGAACGAGGGAACAATGTCCATACTCCGCCATCTTCCTTATGCGGTTCTGTCGGCGGGCCTGCTCGCGGCAGGCAGCGCCTCCGCCCAGTCGATGTGGTCCATAGACCAGCGCGAGGCCAATCAGCAGGAGCGCATTGATCAGGGAAGGCGCAACGGCTCGCTGACGCGCGGCGAGTACTACCGCCTCGACCAGAGCCAGGATCGCATCGAGAACTACGAGCGGCGGGCGCGCGCCGACGGCATCGTGACGCAGCACGAGCGCCAGCGACTCGACAACATGCTCGATCGCCAGGGGCGCGAGATCTATCGCCAGACGCAGGACAATCAGCGCGCCGATGGCCGGGGATGGGGCGACCGCGACGGCTGGCGGCACAGCGGCTGGGACCGCAACGACGGGCGCCGCGATGGCTGGGGTCACAATGACTGGCGCCGTGACGGTTGGAACAATGGCGGGCATGAAGGATGGACGCGGGGCGAGCACAATGGCTGGGACGGCAATCGCCCGCCGCGCGTCGAGCGCCGCGATGCGCGGGCCGAGCATCGCATCGACAACGGCCGAAGCGACGGTTCCCTGACCTACGGCGAGGCCAGTCGCCTGCAGCATCAGCAGAACCGGATCGATCGCTACCAAGGCCACGCCCGTGCCGACGGCAACGTCTCGCCGTACGAGCACAATCGCATCAACAACATGCAGAACCAGCAGAGCCGCGATATCTACAACGCCCGCCACAACGACCGGACGGTGCCGACCGGCACCCAGCCGGGCGGCTCTCACAACTGGGGCGGCTGGCAACAGCAGCCGCAGCAGGCGAGCAACCCGCAGCCGCAAGGCGGGTCGCGCAATTGGGGCGGCGGCTGGCAGCGTCAGCCTCAGGCGACCAACCCCGCACCCGCACCGGCTCCGCAGCGGTCTTCCGGCAACAATGGCGGCTGGGGGATACGCCAGGCCAGTGCGCCGGCTCCCGCGCCGACCATGCAGCCGTCCGGTGGCAACCGGAGCTGGGGAGGCGGCGGCGGACGCGGTCGCTGATCCGCTTTGTCTGAGAGGTCGCGAGCGTAGATGCAACTCGAATCCCTCCCCCGCAATCGGGGGAGGTGAGCGAAGAAGACGAGCGCCATCGGGGTGGCGCGCTCCCAGCGGAAGAGTCTGTTTCTGGTTGGGGTTTGTAACGAAGCAAGTGCTTCATTTCGCGAGATGGCTGCCCTCAGCAAGGTCTTTGTCGCGTGCGCCACCTGCTAGTATCGGAATCTGAAGTACTTACTCCGTCACAGGCCCTTAGTGGAGCGCTTCCGGCGCATGACGTCTTCACCGGCGTCAGTGGACCTGGCGCTGCCTGTCGCCCCAGTACGGATTGCGCAGCTCGCGCTTCAGGATCTTGCCGGTCGGATTGCGCGGCAGAGCGTCGACGAAATCGACCGACTTGGGCAGCTTGTAGCCGGCGATGCGCTCGCGTGCCCAGGCGATCAGCGCGGCCGCCGTGACCTCGGCATCCGGCTTCTTTACCACGATGGCCTTCACCGCCTCACCCCAGCGCTCGTCAGGCACGCCGATCACGGCGACGTCGGCGACGTCCGGATGCCCGAACAGCGCGCTCTCGACCTCGGCCGGGTAGATGTTCTCGCCGCCTGACACGATCATGTCCTTGACGCGGTCGTAGATGTAGAGATAGCCCTTGTCGTCGAGATAACCGGCGTCGCCGGTGAAGAACCAATCGCCCTGGATGGCGCGCTCCGTCGCCTCGGGCAGGCGCCAGTAGCCGCCCATGATCTGCGGCGAGCGTACGGCGATCTCGCCGACCTCGCCCACCGGCAGGTCGCGGCCATCCTCGCCGACGATGCGCAGCTCGACGCCCTTCTGGGCGTAACCGCACGACAGCAGCTTGCGAAGGTCGCCCGGATCGTGATCGTGCGGCGGCAGCAGCGTGATGGCGCCGGTCGTCTCGGTGAGCCCGTAAACCTGCTGGAAGCCGCAGGGAAAGATCTCCAGCGCTTGCCGCAGCAGCTCGGCGGGGATCGGCGCCGCGCCATAGACGATCAAGCGCAGGCTCTCGAGCCTGGTCTCGCGGATCTGCGGTGCCTGGACCAAGAACAGGATCATCGCCGGCACCAGCAGCATCACCTGGAGCTGCTCGTGCTCAATGATCCGCAGGATCTCGACCGGCACGAACTCGCGAACCACGTGATTGGTCGCGCCGCTGAACAAGCCGGCGATGCCCCAGCCGGCGCCGCCGATATGGAACATGGGCAGGCAGATGAGATTGGGGACCCCGGGCCCGAGCAGCCAGGTCTCGGTCCACAAGGGCAGCATCCAGGTGAAATTGGCGTTGGTGAGCTCCGCTCCCTTGGGCAAGCCGGTGGTGCCGCTGGTGTAGAACTGGACGGCCGTATCGTCCGGCCTGACGGGAAGGGCGGGGTCGGTGGGCGCGTGCCGGTCGCGCCACTCTTCGAAGGGCTCCCAGGCGGGATGAGTGCTGCCCATGGTCACGATCTTGCGGACGGTCTTGAGCTGGTCGCGGATCTTGTCGATGACGGGAAAGAATTCCTCGCCGACGAACAGCAGCTCGGCCTCGGCATCGTTGACGATATGGAGCACCTCGGGCGGCGCGAGCCGCCAGTTCACCGAGACCATGACCGCGTTGGCTTTCGCCGCGCCGAAAAACAGCTCGAAGAACAGGTTGCTGCTCTTGTCGAGATGGGCGACGCGGACCTGTGGGTGGACCCCTTCCGTGATCAAGCCGTTGGCCACCCGGCTGGCGGCGCGGTCCAGAGCGGCATAGGTCGTCGTGCGCCCCGCATGAACGATGGCCGGGGCGTCGGGACGCTCGGCGGCATGTCGTCTGGTGATGTCGGCCAAACCCGCGATCTCGATGCCCATTCGTTCCCCGTTCCTCGTCCTTCGTGTAACGCGCTTCCCCGAGGGGCCGGCATATGCGGTTGTTTTGCCGCGATTTCAAGAATCGGTTCGCCCGCGGCACATTCCATCCGGTCGAAAAGCGCTCTAGGGTGGACCGATATCGACAGGGATTCGATGAGGATATGAGCAAGAGAATTCTGGTAACCGGCGGCGCAGGCTTCCTGGGATCGCATCTCTGCGAACGCCTGCTGGCGGACGGCAACGACGTGCTGTGCGTCGACAACTATTTCACCGGCAGCAAGCAGAACATCACGCCTTGCCTGGGCAACCCGCGCTTCGAGTTGATGCGCCACGACGTGACCTTTCCGCTCTATGTCGAGGTCGACGAGATCTACAACCTCGCTTGCCCGGCCTCGCCGATCCACTACCAGCATGATCCGGTGCAGACGACCAAGACCAGCGTGCACGGCGCGATCAACATGCTGGGCCTGGCCAAGCGGACGCGCGCCAAGATCTTCCAGGCCTCGACCAGCGAGGTCTACGGCGATCCCACCGTGCATCCTCAGGTCGAGAGTTATCGCGGCAACGTCAATCCGTTGGGGCCGCGCGCCTGCTACGACGAAGGCAAGCGTTGCGCCGAGACGCTGTTCTTCGACTACTGGCGTCAGCACAAGCTGCGCATCAAGGTCGCGCGCATCTTCAACACCTATGGGCCGCGCATGCATCCCAACGACGGTCGCGTGGTGTCGAATTTCATCGTCCAGGCGCTCCGGGGCGAGGACATCACGATCTACGGCGACGGCATGCAGACCCGCGCCTTCTGCTACGTCGACGACCTGATCGCCGGGTGGCTGCGTCTGATGGATCACACACCGGACGATTTCACCGGCCCGGTCAATCTCGGCAATCCGGTCGAGATGCCTATCAAGCATCTGGCAGAGAAGGTCATCCAGATCGTCGGAGGCAAGTCGAAGATCGTCCAGGCGCGCCCGCTGCCGGTCGACGACCCGCTGCAGCGCTGCCCCGACATTTCTCTGGCGCGCGACAAGCTGAAGTGGGAGCCCAAGGTCCCGCTCGATCAGGGGCTCACCAAGACGATCGAGTATTTCGACGGCCTGCTGCGCAGCAACAGCCAGGTCAGTCGAGTCGGGCGGTAAGTCATACCTCCTCCCCAAGCGAAGCTTGGGGAGGTGTCGCCGTCTTCGGCGACGGAGGGGTCATGAGCCTCAGGTTCACCCCTCTCTCATGACCCCTCCGTCGCGTATGACGCGACACCTCCCAGCGAAGCTGGGGAGGTGAAGAGCACTACTGCGCCGCCACTGCTTTCGGCAGGGCGTTGACCACCGAGGCGCGGCCCGAGGTCATCTCGTCGTGGATCCACTTGTAGGTCTTCTCCATGCCGTCCTCGAGGCGGATGGAGGGGGCCCAGTTCATCAGCTGCTTGATCAGGGTGTTGTCGCTGTTGCGGCCGCGCACGCCCTTCGGCGCGTCGAGCTTGTAGCTGCGCTTCAGCTTCACGCCGGCGATCTTCTCGACGATATCGACCAGGCGGTTGATGCTCACCAGCTCGTCGCTGCCGATGTTCAGCGGCTCGATGATGTCGCTCGCGGCCAGGCGGATCGTGCCGTCGGTGCAGTCGTCGATATACATGAAGGAGCGGGTCTGCTCGCCGTCGCCCCAGATCTCGATCTCGTGCTTGCCGGAGAGTTTGGCGGCGATGACCTTGCGGCAGATCGCGGCCGGCGCCTTCTCGCGACCGCCGTCGTAGGTGCCTTCCGGGCCATAGACGTTGTGGTAGCGGGCAACGCGGGTGGCGATACCGTAATCCTCGCGATAGTGGCGCGCCATGCGCTCGCTGAACAGCTTCTCCCAGCCGTAGCCGTCCTCCGGCATGGCGGGATAGGCGTCCTCCTCCTTGAGCGCGGTGACGTCGGTGCGGGTCTGCTTGTCGCCGTTGTAGACACAGGCCGACGACGAATAGAAGAAGCGCTCGGTGCCGGCCTCCTTGGCGGCCACCAGCATGTGGGTGCTGACCAGCACCGACAGCATGCACTCGGCCTTGTGGGTCTCGATGAAGCCCATGCCGCCCATGTCGGCGGCGAGGTTGTAGATCATGCGGGCGCCCTTGGCGGCGGCACGGCAGGGTTCGAGCTGGGCGAGATCGCCGACCTGGTTCTCGACGCCGGGAGTCTTCTGGTACCACTCGTCGAGCGGCTTTACGTCGACAGCACGGATTTTGGTGTGGCCGCGTTGCTGCAGAACACGCACCAAATGGCCGCCGATGAAGCCACCGGCGCCGGTGACGACCACAAGATCATTCTTCGACATGGATAGGCCTTTCACACCAAGAGAGGGCATTTATCAAATATTTCAAAGACTTGCCAGATTGGCCGGGGCGGGCTCGGCAGGCCGGCCGCAGCGCTCCGGGGTTGGGCTCGCCGGGCTGCTCGTTTGCGCGCCCCAGGCTTTGCCGTCAAGTCGGTCCGTCGGCGTGGACGACGGGTCATGCGCTCAGCGCGCGCCCCATGTCAGAAATCGATGGCCGCTTCCAGGGATCTCCTATAGCACTCGCGAAACTCTTCCCTGTCGAGGCGTCGTGCCGGCCGTTGCTGCTTTCGTCATCCAGACCGGATCGGGCGGATGACCTACGTTCTCGGGCTCAACGCCTTTCATGCCGATGCTGCCGCCTGTCTGGTCAAGGATGGCGCCTTGGTGGCCGCCGTCGAGGAGGAGCGCTTCCGGCGGATCAAGCATTGGGGCGGTTTCCCGAGCGAGGCCGTCAGGTACTGCCTGGCCGAGGCCGGCATCGACCTCGCCGAAGTCGACCACGTCGCCGTAAACAGCGACGACCGGGCCAACCGCTGGCGCAAGCTCGCTTATGTCCTGACATCGGGCGTCAGCCCGTCCTACGTCCTGAGCCGCCTGCGCCAGCGCGGCGAGCGCGCCGACGTGGCCGGCAATCTTGCCCGCAGCCTGCCCGGCGAATCGTTCCGCGGCACCGTCCACGCCGTCGAGCACCATCTTTGCCATCTTGCGTCGGCCTTTCTGGTGTCGCCCTACGGCAAGGCCGTGGCGGTGTCGGTCGACGGCTTCGGCGACTTCTCCTCGGCCGCTTGGGGGCTGGGCGAGGGGGGCTCGCTCTCGGTCGATGGCCGTGTCTATTTCCCGCATTCGCTTGGCGTGTTCTACGAGGCGATGACCCAGTTCATCGGCTTTCCGCACTATGGCGACGAGTACAAAGTGATGGGTCTCGCGCCCTACGGCGAGCCGCGCCACGTCGAGGCCATGAAGCAGATCGTACGCCTCGAGGCGGACGGCACCTTCGCCCTCGATCTGCGCTACTTCCGGCATGCTTCGGGGGAGGGCGCGAACTACCAGGTGAAGGACGGCATCCCGTCAGGCGGGAGGCTGTGGAGCGACGGGCTGGTCGCCCTGCTCGGGCCGGCGCGCGACCCGGCGGCGCCGCTCGAGGACCGCCATCGCGACATCGCCCGCTCGGCCCAGGTGACCTACGAGAACGCCTTCTTCAATCTCCTGGAGGCGGTCCATCGGCGCTACGGCGTCGACTCGCTCGTGCTGGCAGGCGGCTGCGCCTACAACTCGGTGGCCAACGGCAAGGTGCTGGAGCGCTCGCCGTTCAAGAGACTCTATGTCCAGTCGGCCGGTGGCGACGCCGGCGGCGCGATCGGGGCGGCCTTCGCGACCTGGCACAAGGTGGGAGGCGCCCGTGCCAAGCGGCACTTCGTGATGGATCACGCCTATTGGGGGCCATCGGCGACGCCGGACCAGATTGCGGCCGCGGTAGCCGAGCGCCGCACGGATTTCGACTCGGCGAACTGCACCATCGAGCGCATCGCCGACGAGGCGACCTTGTGCCGGCGCACCGCCGAGGCGATCTCCGAAGGCAAGGTGATCGGCTGGTTCCAGGGCCGCCTGGAATGGGGACCGCGCGCGCTCGGCAACCGCTCGATCCTGGGCGATCCGCGGCGCGCCGACATGAAGGACATTCTCAACCTCAAGATCAAGCGGCGCGAATCGTTCCGGCCGTTCGCGCCCTCGATCCTGCGCGAGGCGGTGCCGGCATGGTTCGAGACCGACGACGACGTGCCTTTCATGATGCAGGTCTTCCGCATCCGCGAGGACAAGCGCAAGCAGATCCCGGCCGTCACTCATGTCGACGGCACCGGCCGGCTGCAGACCGTGACCTGGGCCGGCAACCCGCGCTACGCCCGCCTGATCGAGGCATTCAACGGCCTTACCGGCGTCCCGATGGTGCTCAACACCAGCTTCAACGAGAACGAGCCGGTCGTGTGCAAGCCGGAGGAGGCGATCGATTGCTTCCTGCGCACCAGGATGGACGTTCTCGTGCTGGGCGATACGCTGATCGCTCGATGATCTCGTTCACCGTCAACGGGACGGTACGCGAGGTCGACGGCGGTCAATTCGACGATCGTGCGGGCGCAGATGGAGAGCGGCAGCGTGTGCGGCCCGTCGCCCGCTCGTGAATGACGAGCGGACGTCCGCGACCCGGAAGAGCGTTATGCGAAGATCACAGGCGGCAGAGGCAGCGCCGGCCAGGTTGATGTAGCATCACCGCGGCGTCAGGGTGCCGAACAGGAAAGCGAGGATCGGATCGTGCGTGTCTTGGTTGCGGGCGGAGCGGGCTATATCGGCTCGCATACGTGCAAGGCGCTTGCCGAGGCCGGCCACCTGCCGATCGTCTACGACAACCTGCACACCGGCCACGAATGGGCCGTCAAGTGGGGCCCCCTCGAACGTGGCGACCTGAATGATCCGGCCGGGCTTGGCGCCGTGATGCGCCGGCATCGACCGGAGGCGGTGATCGACTTCGCCGCGCTGGCCTATGTCGGCGATTCGATGAAGGAGCCGACCGAGTACTATCGCGTCAATGTCGGTGGGACGATCGCGCTGCTCGAGGCGATGCGGGCGCACGATGTCGGGTCGATCGTGTTTTCCAGCACCTGCGCCACCTATGGCGTGCCCCAGCGCATGCCGATCGTCGAGACCATGGAGCAGCAGCCGATCAATGCCTATGGGCGCTCCAAGCGCATGGCCGAGGAGATTCTGCGCGACGCCTGCGCGGCCCATGGCGTCGGGGCGATCGCGCTGCGCTATTTCAACGCCGCGGGCGCCGATCCCGACGGCCAGCTCGGCGAGGAGCACGATCCGGAGCCCCATCTGATTCCCTTGGTGCTGCAGACGGCCCTCGGCCTGCGCCCGTCGGTCGCGATCTTCGGTACCGACTACGACACGCCGGACGGCACCTGCGTGCGCGACTACGTGCACGTGAGCGATCTCGCTTCGGCCCATGTCGCCGCGCTCACGGCCTGCCACCCCGGCCAGCTCGCCGCCTACAATCTCGGGACCGGTCACGGCGCCAGCATCAACGAGGTCGTCGCGTGTGCGCGTGTCGTCACCGGCCGGCCGATCGTTGCAGAAGCTGCCGCCCGGCGTCCCGGGGATCCGCCGTTCCTGGTGGCCGACGCCTCGCTGGCCAGGCAATCCCTGGCGTGGAGCAGCCCGCGCTCGGCTCTCGACGGGGTCATCGAAACGGCATGGCGCTGGATGACCACGCATCGCACGCAGGCGATGGCCGCACCCAGGCCGCGCTGAAGCCCATCGCATGCCGCTCATCGACGACATCACGCCGCTACTGATCACCTACGACGAAATCCAGAACATCGAGCGCACGCTCGCCAAACTCGCCTGGGCGCGGCGCATCGTGGTGATCGACAGCGGCAGCACCGACGGCACTCTCGAGGTTCTGGCCAGGACTCCCGGCGTCGAGGTCCATCATCGCACCTTCGACAGCTTCGCCGGGCAGTGCAATTTCGGCTTGGAGGCCGTGACGACGGACTGGGTCCTGTCGATGGATGCTGACTATGAGCTCAGCGACGCGTTGGTTGCCGAGCTGTGCGCGCTGCGGCCCACGGAGGGGCAGGCCGGGTTCCGCGCGCGCTTCGTCTATTGCATCCATGGCAGGCCGTTGCGTGGCTCGCTCTATCCGCCGCGGACCGTGCTGTACCGCGTCGCCGGCGCGCGTTACGAGAACGAGGGGCACGGCCATCGCCTCCGGCGCGACGGTACGGTCACCGACCTGAAAGCGCCGATCTATCACGACGACCGCAAGCCGCTGGCGCGCTGGCTGAGATCTCAGCTGGGCTACGCCGCGCGCGAGGCTGCCCACCTGCTGTCGGCATCGCGTGCGAGCCTGTCGCGCGCCGATCGCATCAGGCTGATGGGCTGGCCGGCGCCGATGCTGGTGTTTCTCTACGTGCTGATCGCCAAGGGAGCGCTGCTCGATGGTCCGGCCGGTTGGTTCTATGCCTTCCAGCGCCTGCTCGCAGAGGTGCTGCTGGCCCTGGAGCTGCTCGACCGTCGGCTGGCAGGCAGGCCGTCCCGCTCGGGCTGACAGGCGAGGCACCGGCCAGCGCGAGGCAATTCCCCTCCTGCCGAAGGGTCTTGGGCCGCAGCGGGTCGCGGACCTACCTATTGAACGCGTGTGAGTCGGAATGCCTTTAACTAAGGAGAGGGTACGATCCTATGGGTCGCTGCCCATCGCGGCCCACGTAGTCCAAGGGCGCGACGAAGGATGGTGCCGGGTAAGGGATTTGAACCCCTGACCTTCGGTTTACAAAACCGCTGCACTACCGCTGTGCTAACCCGGCAAACTTGTTGAACTTGCAGCACTTTCAGGACACCGGCGACTCCATGTGCACCAGGATGCGCGGAGCCGCCGGACGTGCTCCTGATACGCCATGCCGATGGGGCAGGCAACGGCCCGGCGACCCGCTGGCGGCTCGGTCATCGGCTGCAGGCTTCCAGGAGCTTGCCGATCTGCCGTCCGTAGCTCTCCTTGGCGAGGATGGCCTGTCGAGCACGTTCATTTTCCGGACCACTAGGCGCTGCATTCGCACGGCCACCGCGTCCGCGGTCCGGCATTTCCTGTTGTAGGCGGCGTCTGCCTCGGTCGAGATTGTCGCCGTGACCCCTCGCGTCGACCCGCCGCTTCTGCCGCGCCTGCTGGTACCCCGCCTCCCGTTCTTCTACGGCTGGGTCGTCCTCGGTTGCCTCTGCTTGGCGGGCTTCGCGCGCCAGGGGCCGGCAGTGGCCGTATTGTCGGTGTTCGTCGTGCCGATGACCGACGCGTTCGGCTGGTCGCGCACCGAAATGGCCGGGGCGGTGTCATTGGGCGGCGTGCTGGCGGCCATCATCTCGCCGGTCATCGGCCCGGCGCTCGACCGCCGCGGCGCCCGGCTGGTGCTCTGCCTCGCCGTGCTCGGCATCGGCCTCTCGACCATGGCGCTCTCGCTCATCCAGTCGCTGCTGATGTTCTACCTGCTGTTCTGCTTTGCGCGCATGATCTGGGCCGGACCGTACGATCTCGGCCTCTACGGCGCGCTCAACAATTGGTTCGTCGCCCGGCGTGCGCGGGCCACCTCGATCGCCACGCTCGCCCAGATGTCCGGCTTGGTCGTCCTGCCGATCATCGCCCAGCTCGCCATGCGCGAGGAGGGCTGGCGCGGCGGCTGGATCGCCATCGGCGCCACGGTCCTGGTCGTGGGCTTCCTGCCGGTGTGGCTGCTGGTGGTGCGCCGGCCGGAGGATATCGGCCTGGTGCCGGACCGGCTGGTTGCCGCCGCCGACAGCCCTCGCACTGCCGCGCCGGAACCGCGCTTCACCCGCCAACAGGCGATGCGCACCCAGGCCTTCTGGTTGCTGTCGCTGTACACGGTGCTGGTCTATCCGGTGCAGGCGGGCGTCAGCCTGCACCAGGCGCCGCACCTGATCGAGCATGGCCTGTCGCCGATCAGCGCGGCCACCGTGATCAGCTTCTTCTCCGCCATGTCGGCGGTGGCGAGCTTCGGGGTCGGCTTCCTGCCGCGCCGCTGGCCGATACGCTACCCCATGCTGTTGTCGGCGCTGCTGCTGAGTGCCGGATCGTTTGGCCTGATCTGGGTCGGCTCGGCCGAATCGGCCTATCTGTCTGCCGGCCTGTTCGGACTCGGCATCGGCGGCATTTCGACGCTGCTGCCGATGGCGTGGGCCGACTATTTCGGCCGCGAGAGCTACGGCGCAATCCGCGGCGTCGCCCTGTCGCTGCAGGTGCTGGCGCAAGCCGCGGGTCCGCTTGCGTCCGGCCTGCTGCGCGACTGGAGCGGGACTTACGTCACGTCACTCACATTATTCGGCGTTCTGGCGGCCTTGGCTGCGGGGGCGGCGCTTGCAGCGCGCCGCCCCATCCCCTAGATTTTCCGCAACCCGAAAGAGGTTGCGCCGTCGGTCCGTGATGATTGGCGGCAGCGTGATCGAGGAAGCAGGCTTCACAGTAGAGACAAAGTAGTCGCCAGGACGTGCGCTCGTGGGTTGGGGTCCGCGAGCGGCCGGGGTGCCAGCGAACAGAGCTTCGCGGTGGCCGGGGTCGGATTCCGGGGTGACAGCACGGAGAGACCTATGCCGCCGTTGCTGGAGGTCAAAGGGCTCCATACAGAGTTTCGTACCGGCGCCGGCACCGTGCGCGCGGTCGACGGCGTATCGTTCGCCGTCGAGCCGGGCGAGACAGTGGCCGTGGTGGGCGAAAGCGGCTCGGGCAAGTCGGTGAGTGCGCTCTCGATCCTGCGCTTGGTTGCCGATCCGCCGGGCCGCATCACTGGCGGCGCGATCCTGTTCGACGGCCGCGATCTCCTGAGACTCACCGAGCCGGAGATGCGCGAGATTCGCGGGCGCGACATCGGCATGGTGTTCCAGGAGCCGATGACCTCGCTCAATCCGGTGCTGACGATCGGCCGGCAGATCACCGAGACGCTGGAGCAGCATCAGGGTGCCGAGCGCGCGACGGCGGCGCGGCGCGCGCTTGAGCTCCTGGAAATGGTAGGCATCGCCGATCCGGCGCGCCGGCTCAGACAGTACCCGCACCAGCTGTCGGGCGGCATGCGCCAGCGGGTGATGATCGCGGTGGCGCTCGCCTGCAATCCCAAGCTGATCATCGCCGACGAGCCGACGACGGCGCTCGACGTCACCATCCAGGCGCAGATCCTGGAGCTGATGAAGTCGCTGACCCGCGAGCTCGGCGTCGCTCAGATCATCATCACCCACAATCTCGGCGTGGTTGCACGCTACGCCAGCCGGGTGAACGTGATGTATGCCGGGCGCATCGTCGAGGCTGGCGAGGCCGACGACATCTATCACGATCCGCGGCATCCCTACACGATTGCGCTGCTGGGCTCGGTGCCGCGGCTCGATCAACCGCGCCGGGCCCGGCTCGATCCGGTGGAGGGCCAGCCGCCCGATCTCACCCGGCTGGACGGCGGCTGCGCCTTCCGGCCGCGCTGCCGGTTCGCGGTCGAGCGGTGCGCCGAGGCGCGCCCGCCGCTGGCGCCGACGGGAGCAGGGAGCCATCTCGCGGCCTGCTTTCGCAGCGCCGAGCTCGGCGCGGCACGCGAGGCCGCCGAATGAGCGCGCCGGCAGCAATCGCGGCTCCGCTGCTGGATGTGCGTGGTCTCACCATGCATTTCCCGATCACCGAAGGCATCGTGCTGTCGCGCAAGGTCGGCGACGTGAAGGCAGTCGACGGGGTCGATTTCACCATCGGGCGCGGCGAGACGCTGGGCCTGGTCGGCGAGAGCGGCTGCGGCAAGACGACGACCGGCCGCTGCATCCTGCGCCTGGAGAAGCCGACGGCGGGGCAGGTGCTGTACGACGGCCGCGACGTCGCCCGCATGGAACGCGACGAGCTCACCGCGCTGCGGCGGCGCATGCAGGTGATCTTCCAGGACCCCTACAGCTCGCTCAATCCGCGCATGAAAGTGGGCGACATCATCGGCGAGCCGATCAAGGTGCATGGGGTCGAACCTGACGGGCGACGGCGTCACGCAAAGGTGCGCGACTTGCTCGCGGTGTGCGGCCTCGATCCGAAGTTCGCCGACCGCTATCCGCACGAAATGTCGGGCGGGCAGCGCCAGCGCGTCGGCATCGCACGGGCGCTAGCGCTCGATCCGGAGTTCATTGTCTGCGACGAGGCCGTGTCGGCGCTCGACGTGTCGATCCAGGCCCAGGTGGTCAACCTGCTCGAGGATCTGCGTGAACGATTCGGGCTGACCTACCTGTTCATTGCCCACGATCTGTCGGTCGTGCGCCATCTCTGCCAGCGCGTTGCCGTGATGTATCTCGGCCGCATCGTCGAGATGGCCGAGTCCGACGAGCTGTTCGACAACCCGCTGCATCCCTACACGCAGGCGCTCCTGTCGGCGGTACCGATCCCCGATCCGCGCATCGAGGCGGCGCGTGCCTTTCGGGTCACCAAGGGCGAGGTGCCGAGCCCGATCAATCCGCCGTCCGGTTGCGTATTCCATCCGCGCTGCCCGATGGCGGTGACCGGATGCAGCCAGACCAAGCCCGCCTTGCGGGAATTGCGCCCCGGCCACTGGGTGGCCTGCAGCGAGGCGCGCTGACGACACGAGGAGAGCTCAGGGAGAGACAAACAAGTCAGGGAGGAAGCGATGCGTGTTCGAGCTGGCGTTTGGAGCGTATGCGTTGCGTTGACGGCCGCGTTGGCGGGAATCCCTGCGGGAGCGGAGACCCCCAAAAAGGGCGGAACGCTCATCTACATGATCCCAGCCGACTCTCCGCCGAGCTTCGACGGCCATCGCGAGACGACGTTCGCGACGGTCCATGCTGGGGCGCCGTTCTACAGCGTGCTGATCCGCGTCCCCCCCGATAATCCGGCGTCGACCACGGATTTCGTGTGCGATCTGTGCACCGAGATGCCCAAGCCGACCGATGGCGGCAAGACCTATACTTTCAAGATCCGGCAGGGCGTCAAGTTCCACGACGGCTCGCCGCTCACCGCGCAGGACGTCGGCGACAGCTGGCGCCGGATCGTGTTCCCGCCGCAGGGTACGGTCAGCGCCCGCGTCAGCTACTACGCCATGGTCGACAAGATCGAGGTGCCGGATGACAGCACCGTGATTTTCAAGCTCAAGTACGCCACCACCGCGTTCCTGCCGGCGCTCGCCGATCCGTTCACCTGGATCTACAAGAAGACGATCCTCGAGAAGGATCCGCATTGGTACGAGAAGAACATCATGGGCTCTGGGCCGTTCAAGTTCGCGGGCTACGAAGTCGGCCAGTCGATCAAGGGCGTGCGCAATCCCGACTACTATCATCCGGGCCAGCCCTATCTCGATGGGTTCGAGGCGATTTTCGCCGACAAGCAAGCGGTCCGCGTCGACGCCATCCGCGCCGATCGCGCCGCCATGGAGTTCCGCGGCGTACCGCCGTCGGCGCGTGACGAGCTGGTCAAGGAAGGCGGCAAGTCGATCGTCATCCAGGACAGCGACTGGAACTGCGGCAACATCATCACCTTCAATCACAAGAAGAAGCCGTTCGACGACGTCCGGGTACGGCGCGCCCTGACCCTGGCCATCGACCAATGGAAGGGCGCGCCGGCACTGGCCAAGATCGCAGTAGTGCGCAGCGTCGGCGGCATCGTGTTTCCCGGTTCACCGCTCGCCTCTACCAAGGAGGAACTCGAGAAGATCGCCGGCTACTGGCCAGACATCGAGAAGTCGCGTGCCGAGGCGAAGCGTCTTCTGAAGGAGGCCGGCGCCGAGAACCTGAAGTTCGAGCTGGTCAACCGCAACGTCGACCAGCCCTACAAGTTCATCGGCATCTGGGTGATCGGAGAGTGGAAGAAGATCGGCGTCAACGTCGAGCAGAAGGTGGTTCCCACCGGCCCGTGGTTCCAGGCGATGCGCAGCGGCACCTTCGACGTCGTCGTCGAGGCCAATTGCCAGAGCGTCGTCAATCCCGTGCTCGACACTGGCAAGTACCTGCCGTCAACCGTCTATCCGGAGAATTTCGGCCAGTACGACGATCCCAAGTCAGTCGAGCTCTACAACAAGATGCAATACGAGACCGACCCAAAGGCGCAGCGCGCCGCCATGCGCGCCTACGAGTTCCACACGCTCGATACCATGGCGCATGCGATCGTCATGCCCTACTGGTACCGCATCATTCCCGAGCGCTCCTACGTCAAGGGCTGGAAGATCAGCCCGAGCCACTATTTGAACCAGGACCTCGCCAACATCTGGCTCGACAAGTAGGCGGCGGGATTTCCGCCGTGCCGGCTTTCATTTCCTCCCCAGCTTCGCTGGGGAGGAAATGAACTTCAAATCCACCGATCCGGAGCGCACATGTACCGCTACATCGTGAAGCGGCTGCTGCTGGCGATCCCCACGCTGGTCGGGGCCGCGGTGCTGGTGTTCGTGCTGATGCGCCTGGTCCCCGGCGACGTCTGCGTGATCCGGCTCGGCTCGGGTGGCGCGGTCAGCCAGTCGGCAGTCGATCTCTGCCGCCAGAACCTCGGGCTGAACGATCCCTGGATCGTCCAGCTCCTAACCTTCCTCACCGACTACGCCACATTCAACTTCGGTACGTCGATGTGGTCGGGCAATCCGGTGGCGCGCGAGATCGCGGTCCGCCTGCCGGTGTCGCTCGAGATCGCCATCATGGCGACCGTGATCGCCATCGCCATCGCCATCCCGCTCGGCACGATCTCTGCCCTCAAGGAGAACACTTGGCTCGATCATTTCGTGCGCGTCGTCGCCATCACCGGCATCGCCACGCCCTCGTTCTGGCTCGGCATCATGTCGCTGGTGCTGGTGCTCGACATCACCTACCTCGCCACCGGCAAGGCCTGGATGCCGCCGATCGATTACGTGCCGATCTGGCAGGATCCGATCCGCAACCTGTCGATCGTGCTGCTGCCGGCCATCACGGTCGGCTACCGCTACTCGGCGGTCACCATGCGTCTCACCCGATCGGCCATGCTCGAGGTGCTGCGCGAGGATTACATTCGCACCGCGCGCGCCAAAGGCCTCGTGGAGAAGCTCATCATCAACCGGCACGCGCTCAAGAACGCGCTGCTGCCGGTCGTCACCCTGATCGGCATCGAGTTCGCCTTCCTGATCGGCGGCCTGGTGGTGACTGAGCAGGTGTTCAACCTGAATGGTATCGGCCGGCTGTTCGTCCAGGCCGTGCAGAACCACGACAACGTTCTCACCCAGGCCCTGGTCATGCTGGTCGTGACCATCTTCGTCATCACCAACCTCGTGGTCGACCTGCTCTATGCCTGGCTCGATCCGCGCATCCGCTTCTCATGAGGGACATTCGGGCATGACAGTCGTCGCACCCAATCGTGGCCTCACGAACGGCCTTGTCGAGGAGGCCGTCGAGCGCAAACGCTCGCTGCTGCATCTCGTCCTGAACTTCGTGCGGCGCCAGCCGCTTGGCACCGTCGGCCTCGCGATCGTGCTGGTCATGCTGCTGGCCGGGCTCGCCGCCGACTGGATCGCGCCGTTCGATCCGGAGGAGAACGACTTCAACGCCATGATGGAGGCGCCGAGCTGGACCCATCTCCTCGGCACAGACCAGGTCGGCCGCGATATCTTCTCACGCCTGGTGTACGGCGCCCGCACGGCGCTGATCGTGGGCTTCAGCGCGGCTACCTTCGGCGGCCTTGCTGGCCTCGTGCTGGGCGTGGCCAGCGCTTATTTCGGCGGCTGGTTCGATCTCGTCTTTCAGCGCGTGCTCGACGTGCTGATGGCGTTTCCGCTGATCATCCTGGCGCTTGCCGTCGTTGCGGTATTCGGCACCGGCATATTCAATGTCATCGTCGCCATCACCATCCCGCTGGTGCCGCGCTGCGGGCGCATTGTACGGGCGAGCGCGCTCGCCATTCGCGAGATCCCCTATGTCGATGCCGCGCGCGCGCTGGGCTTCGGCCACGCCCGCATCGTGCTGCGCCACATGCTGCCCAACGTCGTGGCACCGTTCCTCATCCTGCTGTCGGCTTTCGTCGGCCAGGCGATCCTGGCCGAGGCATCGCTGTCCTATCTCGGACTCGGAGTGCAGGAGCCGGTAGCGGCATGGGGCCTGATGCTGCAGGGCGGGGCCGAGGAGTATGCAACCACGGCGCCATGGATCGCCGTTTTCCCCGGCCTCGCCATCGTGCTCACGGTGCTCGGCGTCAGCCTGTTCGGCGACGCCCTGCGCGATGCCCTCGATCCCAAGCTGCGGGATCGGTGATGGGCGATCGAATCCTGCCCGATTACGAGGGAGGAAGATTGAAAATTGTATCTACTGCTTGATTGCGGCCGCCCGCTGGCGCGCCCATTCGTAGGCAGCGACGGCGGCGGCGTTGGAGACGTTGAGGGCGGCGAGCCGAGGATCGGTCGGGATGGTGACCAGGCGGTCGCACTTCGCGGCAGTCAGGCGGCGCAGCCCGTCGCCCTCGGCGCCGAGCACGATGGCGGCGCGGCCGGCGAGGTCCAGGCTCATGATGCCGACGTCGCCGCGCTCGTCGAGGCCATACAGCCAGAAGCCGGCCTCCTTCAGCTGATCGAGGGCGCGCGCCAGGTTGACAGCACGGACCAGCGGCACGAGCTCGAGCGCCCCCGAGGCCGCCTTGGCGAGCACGCCGGTGTCGGTCGGCGCATGGCGCTCGGTGACGATCACGCCTGCCACGCCGAAGGCCGCGGCCGAGCGCAGGATCGCCCCGACATTGTGCGGATCGGTAACCTGGTCGAGCGCCACGACGAGGGCGTGCTCGCCGCAGCGGGCGAGCAGATCCTCGAGCTGTGCCTCCTCGAGCGGCGCGACCACGGCGGCGATGCCTTGGTGGACGGCGCCGGCAGGCAGGCGCTGTCCCAACTCCTCGCGGGTCAGGATCTCGGTCCGGGTCGCCAACCGGCCGAGCTCGGCCTCCAGGCGCTCGGCGGATTCGCGCGTCGCCAGCACTCGCTCGACCCGGCGCTCGGGATTGGCGAGCGCGGCCAGGACGGCATGTCGGCCGAACAGCCACACGGCTTGATGGCCGCCGCGCGCCGGGCGGGGCGGCCGGTGGTGAGGTCGCGAGCGCATGGCAGAGATTCTTATGGTGCGGCGCGGCGGGCGGCAAATCGGTCGCGGTCATGGATTTCGGTCTTGACGCAACCCATTGGATTTGCGAGCAACGCCCGCCCGTTCCGACGGGCTGATGAGGCTAATCTCGCGCCGCGTTGACGCAGGTTCGGAGGGGTGGCCGAGCGGTCAATGGCAGCAGACTGTAAATCTGCCGACTTCGCGTCTACGAAGGTTCGAATCCTTCCCCCTCCACCAGCGGCCACTGCAGCGAGACAGCCTTTTCAGAGATTGCGGGTGTAGCTCAATGGCAGAGCTCCAGCCTTCCAAGCTGGCTATGCGGGTTCGATTCCCGTCACCCGCTCCAGTTCTGACGAGGTCCGGTGGACCCGTATTTGTCGTAGGCTGAAAGCATCACGAGGATCGTGAGACAATGGGCAAGGCGAAATTCGAGCGCAACAAGCCGCACTGCAACATCGGCACGATCGGCCACGTCGACCATGGCAAGACGTCGCTGACGGCGGCGATCACGAAGATTCTGGCGAAGACGGGTGGCGCGACGTACACGGCGTACGACCAGATCGACAAGGCGCCGGAGGAGCGCGAGCGTGGCATCACGATCTCGACGGCGCACGTCGAGTACGAGACGCAGAATCGGCACTACGCGCACGTCGACTGCCCGGGCCATGCCGACTACGTGAAGAACATGATCACGGGTGCCGCCCAGATGGACGGGGCGATTTTGTGGTGAGCGCGGCGGACGGCCCGATGCCGCAGACGCGCGAGCACATCCTGCTGGCGCGCCAGGTCGGGGTTCCGGCGCTGGTTGTGTTCATGAACAAGACGGACATGGTGGACGATCCGGGCTTCTGGACCTGGTCGAGCTTGAGGTTCGCGAGCTGTTGAAGAGCTACCAGTTCCCGGGCGACGACATCCCGGTGATCCGCGGCCTGCGCTGTGCGCACTGGAGGACAAGCAGCCGGAGATCGGCGAGCAGGCGGTGCTGCAGCTGATGGCGGAGGTCGACCGCTACATCCCGCAGCCGACGCGCGACAAGGACAAGCCGTTTCTGATGCCGATCGAGGACGTGTTCTCGATCTCGGGCCGCGGCACGGTGGCTATGGCCGCGTCGAGCGCGGGATCGTGAAGGTTGGCGAGGAGATCGAGATCGTCGGTCTGGAAGGCGACGACGAAGACGGTCGTGACGGGCGTCGAGATGTTCCGCAAGCTGCTGGACCAGGGCGAGGCGGGCGACAACATCGGTGCGTTGCTGCGCGGCGTGGGTCGCGAGGACGTGGAGCGCGGCCAGGTTCTGGCCAAGCCGGGCTCGATCACGCCGCACACCAACTTCGAGGCCGAGGCGTACATCCTGACGAAGGAGGAGGGCGGCCGTCATACGCCGTTCTTCACCAACTACCGTCCGCAGTTCTACTTCCGGACGACCGACGTGACCGGTGTGGTGACGCTGCCGGAAGGCACCGAGATGGTGATGCCGGGCGACAATGCGCGGATGGTGGTGGAGCTGATCCAGCCGATCGCGATGGACGAGGGCCTGCGTTTCGCCATCCGCGAGGGCGGCCGAACCGTCGGCGCCGGCGTCGTCACCAAGATCGTCAAGTAATCAACGTCTTCCGGACCGCGAGCGTCTCGCTCGCGGTCCGGAAGAGTATGAATTCCTCAGGGTGAGGATGTAGTGCTATAGAGAGTTCATGTCGTCGGCTCATGGCCGGCGGCGGCCCGTAGGAGTGTAGCTCAGTTGGTAGAGCATCGGTCTCCAAAACCGAGGGCCGGGGGTTCGAGTCCCTCCACTCCTGCCATTTCCAGAAGTTTTTTGGCCATCTCCAGAAGACCTGGCCATTTTCCAGAAGAACAGATTAGATGGCGATTAATCCGGTAGAATTCGTTCGCGAGGTCCGTGCCGAGGTGGCCAAGGTCACCTGGCCGACCCGGCGCGAGACCATGATCACCACCAGCATGGTCTTCATTTTCGTCGTCATCGCGGCGCTATTTTTCCTGGTGGCCGACAAGGTGATCGGCTTCGTCGTCAAGCTGCTGCTCGGGGTGTCCTGACATGGTTCATCGCTGGTACGTCGTGCATGCCTATTCAGGCTTCGAGAACAAGGTCGCCCAGTCGATCCGCGAGCAGGCCGAGAAGAAGGGCCTGAGCGAGGAACTGTCCCAGGTCATGGTGCCGACCGAGGAGGTGGTCGAGGTGCGGCGCGGTTCGAAGGTGCAGTCAGAGCGCAAATTCTTTCCCGGCTACGTGCTGGTGAAGATGGAGCTGAACGACGAAACCTGGCATCTGGTCAAGAACACCGCCAAGGTCACCGGCTTCCTGGGCGGTGGCGGTCACGGCAAGCCGGTGCCGATCTCCGATGCCGAGGCCGGCCGTATCCTGCGCCAGGTCCAGGAAGGCGTCGAACGGCCCAAGCCGGCGGTCAGCTTCGAGATCGGCGAGCAGGTCAAGGTGGCGGACGGCCCGTTTGCCTCCTTCAACGGCACGGTCGAGGACGTCGACGACGAGCGGGCGCGCCTCAAGGTGGCGGTCTCGATCTTCGGTCGGTCCACCCCGGTCGAGCTCGACTACGCGCAGGTGGAAAAGATCTGAACTTATCCCCATATTGGGGAACAAAATTGGGGTTGTCGCGTTCGGTCGGATTTGCTAGACCGCGCGCCCTTAGGGGCTGGCCTCGCAGGCCGGCCTTTTCTCGTGGTTGCGTCCGAGTACCGAAATCCTTATGGATCAAGGGCTTGGCGCTAGTATCGGGTGCGGGAGGCAGGCCATCGCCGTACCGCGCCGCCCAATGGAGGGGCATGCATGGCCAAGAAAATCCAGGCTTACGTCAAGCTTCAGGTGCCGGCTGGCAAAGCCAACCCGTCGCCGCCAATCGGTCCGGCGCTCGGTCAGCAGGGCGTCAACATCATGGAATTCTGCAAGCAGTTCAACGCGCGTACGCAGAAGATGGAAGTCGGGATGCCGATCCCGGTGGTCATCACCGTGTTCCAGGATCGCAGCTTCACCTTCGTCACCAAGACGCCGCCGGTGTCCTACTTCCTGAAGAAGGCGGCGGGTATCGAAGCGGGCGCCAAGACCGTCGGCACTCAGATCGTCGGCCGCGTGACCAAGGCGCAGGTCGAGGAGATCGCCAAGCAGAAGATGCCCGATCTCAACTGCGACACCGTCGAATCGGCAATGGCCCAGGTCGTGGGCTCGGCCCGCTCGATGGGCCTTCAGGTGGTGGAGTAAGGCCATGGCTATGGGCAAGCGCTACAAGGCCGTGTCGGCCTCCGTCGATCGCGAGAAGACCTATTCCCTCGAGGAAGCGGTCAAGCTGGTCAAGGCCAACGCCAAGGCGAAGTTCGATGAAACGATCGAGATCGCCATGAATCTGGGCATCGACCCGCGCCACGCCGACCAGGCGGTGCGTGGCATGGTCGAGTTGCCCAGCGGCACCGGCAAGACGGTGCGTGTGGCGGTATTCGCCCGCGCCGGCAAGGCCGACGAGGCCAAGGCGGCTGGCGCCGACGTGGTCGGCGCCGAGGATCTCGCCGAGAAGATCAATGCGGGCGAGATCAATTTCGACCGCTGCATCGCCACCCCCGACATGATGGGCGTGGTCGGCCGTCTCGGTAAGGTGCTGGGCCCGCGCGGCCTGATGCCCAACCCGCGCCTCGGCACGGTGACCCAGGACGTCAGCGCCGCGGTCAAGGCAGCCAAGGCGGGCTCGATCGAGTTCCGTGCCGAAAAGGCAGGGATCGTGCATGCCGGCGTCGGCAAGGCCTCGTTCAGCGAGGAGGCGATCGCGGCCAACGTCAAGGCCCTGGTCGGCGCGATCAACCGCGCCAAGCCGAGCGGCGCCAAGGGCACCTTCATCAAGAAGGTGTCGCTGAGCTCGACGATGGGTCCGGGCGTCAAGCTCGACCCGGCCTCCGCGCTCGTCTGAGCGCGGTCGCCAACAGAGTTTTCGAGTTTCCCGCTCCGGCCTGGCCGGTGCGGGAAGGGGCGAACGAGGCCGCGAGGCTTCGGGAACCCCACCTGTCCGAGACCGCCGGTGCCGGCCCTCTCCGGAGGGCTGGCCTAAAGGGGCAACCCGCCAGCGCAGACGGGGGAAAGGGAATCGACGGGCACGCATGTGCCCGCACGCGCCCGAACTTCCGGGGCAGGCGAGCCGGACCGCAAGGTCTGAAACGCAGCCGGTCCGATCCGATGTCCGGGTCGGGCCATAGTTGGAGAAAGCCGTGAATCGTTCGGAAAAGGCCGAAGCGATCGCCGAGCTGAACCAGATCTTCCAGGACGCGAGCCTGATGGTGGTGACCCGCCAGTCCGGCCTCACGGTCCAGGAGGTGACGGACCTGCGCCGCAAGGTCAGGGCAGCCGGCGCTACGTACAAGGTCGCGAAGAACAGGCTCACGCTGCGCGCCCTCGAGGGTACGCCTTTCAAGGGTCTCGGCCCCCTGTTCAAGGGGCCGACGGCCATTGCCTACTCCAAGGATCCGGTCGCGGCGGCGAAGGTCATTTCGGCCTTCGCCAAGGACAACGAGAAGCTGACCATCGTCGGTGGTGGGCTGGGCGCGGAAACGCTGGACGTCGCAGGCGTCCAGGCTCTCGCCACCCTGCCGTCGCTCGATGCTCTGCGCGGCAAGATCATCGGTCTCCTCCAGGCGCCAGCGACCAAGATCGCCGGTGTGCTGCAGGCGCCGGCCGGTCAGGTTGCTCGTGTGTTCAGCGCGTACGGAGCCAAGGACGAAGCGAAGGCGGCGTAGGGGCGCGCTGCGGCAGCAGTGCGTGCTGCGGCATAGGTCTGAGTTATCGAAGTTCGGGATACTAGGAGAAATACGATGGCCAATCTGGAGAAGCTGGTCGAGGAGCTCTCGACCCTGACGGTCCTCGAGGCCGCTCAGCTGAGCAAGATGTTGGAAGAGAAGTGGGGCGTCAGCGCCGCCGCTCCGGTCGCGGTCGCCGCCGCCGGTCCGGCTGCCGCCGCTGCCCCGGCGGAAGTCAAGGACGAGTTCAACGTCATCCTGGCGGCCGCGGGCGACAAGAAGATCAACGTCATCAAGGCGGTGCGCGAGATCACCGGCCTCGGCCTCAAGGAGGCCAAGGACTTGGTCGAGGCAGCGCCCAAGCCGGTCAAGGAAGGCGTGCCGAAGGCGGACGCCGAGAAGCTCAAGGCCAAGCTCGAGGCTGAGGGCGCCAAGGTCGAGCTCAAGTAGGCCCGAGATTCCTCCCCAGCTCTGCTGGGGAGGTGTCGCCGTCATACGGCGACGGAGGGGTCATGAGCCTCATGACCCCTCCGCCCCGTAAGACGGGGCACCTCCCCATATGATGGGGAGGATGAGGATGGGGACGGCGCCTTATCCGAGCGGATCCGACCATCCGGATCCGCTCCGACAAGTGGCCCTCTGCAACGGATGGGGCGAACGGCTGGCGGGCCGGGAGCTCCGAGAAAGCAGCGGGTATTTTCTCCGCCCTTGAACCTTCGAGGACGCAGGATGGCCACGGCCTTCAACACGCGCAAACGGATTCGTCGTTTCTTCGGCCACATCGAGTCTGTGGCGCCGATGCCCAACCTCATCGAGGTGCAGAAGAGTTCGTACGAGAGCTTCCTGCAGCGCACGATCCCGGCGGCCAAGCGCACCCAGTCCGGCCTGCAGGAAGTGTTCCGCTCGGTGTTCCCGATCAAGGACTTCGCCGAGCGCGCCAGCCTCGAGTTCGTCAAGTACGAGTTCGAGGAGCCGAAGTACGACGTCGAGGAATGCCAGCAGCGCGGCATCACCTTTGCCGCGCCGCTCAAGGTGACCCTGCAGCTCGTCGTGTGGGACATCGACGAGGAAGCCGGCTCGCGCTCGATCCGCGATATCAAGGAGCAGGACGTCTACATGGGCGACATGCCGCTCATGACCGACAACGGCACCTTCATCGTCAACGGCACCGAGCGCGTCATCGTCAGCCAGATGCACCGCTCGCCCGGCGTGTTCTTCGACCATGACAAGGGCAAGACCCACAGCTCGGGCAAGTACCTGTTTGCCGCCCGCATCATCCCCTATCGCGGCTCGTGGCTCGACTTCGAGTTCGACGCCAAGGACCTGATCCACGTCCGCATCGACCGCCGTCGCAAGATTCCGGTGACGACGCTGCTGCTCGCGCTCGACAACGACGCGACGGCGAAGAAGCGCGCCGCGGCAATGGCCAAGGGCCAGGTTCTCGATCCGGCCGATGCCCAGGGCCTGTCGCCCGAGGAAATCCTGTCGGCATTCTACGGCCAGCGCATCTACGAGCGCGACACTGACGGCTGGAACACCGCTTTCGACTCCGATTCGATGCGCGGCGTGAAGCTGACGCACGACCTCGTCAACGGCAAGACCGGCAAGCCAATGGCCGAAAAGGGCACCAAGCTGACGCCGCGCCTGCTCAACCGCCTGAAGGAGCAGGGCCTGAAGGAGGTGCGCGTCTCGTCCGAGGAGCTGATCGGCCGCTACGCCGCGCTCGACGTCATCAACGAGAAGACCGGCGAGATCTACGTCGAGGCTGGCCAGGAGATAACCGAGGCGGTGCTCGAGTTGTTCGCCGAGAACGAGATCGACACTCTGCCGACGCTCGCCATCGATCACGTCAATGTCGGGCCCTACATCCGCAACACCCTGGCGGCGGACAAGAACTCGAATCGCGAGGAAGCGCTGCTCGACATCTATCGCGTCATGCGCCCGGGCGAGCCGCCGACGCTCGAGCAGGCCGAGACCCTGTTCCAGGGCCTGCTGTTCGACATCGAGCGCTATGACCTGTCGCCGGTCGGCCGCGTCAAGATGAACATGCGGCTCGGCTTCGAGGGCGTGCCCGACTCGCAGCGCACGCTGCGCCGTGAGGACATCCTGGCGGTGGTCAAGGTCCTGCACGACCTGAAGGACGGCCGCGGCGAGATCGACGACATCGACCATCTCGGCAACCGCCGCGTCCGCTCGGTCGGCGAGCTGATGGAGAACCAGTATCGCGTCGGCCTGCTGCGCATGGAGCGGGCGATCCGCGAGCGCATGAGCTCGATCGATATCGACACCGTGATGCCGCACGACCTGATCAACGCCAAGCCGGCGGCGGCGGCGGTGCGCGAGTTCTTCGGCTCGAGCCAGCTCAGCCAGTTCATGGACCAGACCAATCCGCTGTCGGAGGTTACCCACAAGCGTCGCCTGTCGGCGCTCGGACCGGGCGGCCTGACGCGCGAGCGTGCCGGCTTCGAGGTGCGTGACGTGCACCCGACGCATTACGGCCGCATCTGCCCGATCGAGACGCCGGAAGGCCCCAACATCGGCCTGATCAACTCGCTGGCGACCTACGCCCGCGTCAACCAGTACGGCTTCATCGAGAGCCCCTACCGCAAGGTCGTGGCCAGCCGTGTCACCGACGAGGTCGTCTACCTGTCGGCGATGGAGGAGGGCCGCTACACCGTCGCCCAGGCCAATGCCGAGATCGATGCCCGCGGCAAGTTCGTGTCCGAGCTGGTGCAGTGCCGCAAGGGCGGCGAGTACATCCTCGGCCGTCCCGACACGATCGACTTCGTCGACGTGTCGCCCAAGCAGATCGTCTCGGTGGCCGCGGCGCTGATCCCGTTCCTCGAGAACGACGACGCCAACCGCGCGCTGATGGGTTCCAACATGCAGCGCCAGGCGGTGCCGCTGATCCAGGCCGAATCGCCGCTGGTCGGCACCGGCATGGAGGAGATCGTGGCGCGCGATTCGGGTGTGGCCATCGCAGTCCGCCGCACCGGCGTGGTCGACCAGGTCGACGCCATGCGCATCGTCGTGCGCGCCACCGAGGATGTCGGCCCCAACCGGCCGGCGGTCGACATCTACAACCTGCTGAAGTTTCAACGTTCCAACCAGAGCACCTGCATCACCCAGAAGCCGCTGGTCAAGGTCGGCGACCAGGTGAAGAAGGGCGACATCGTGGCCGACGGTCCGTCGACGCGTGACGGAGAGCTGGCGCTCGGCCGCAACGTGCTGGTCGCCTTCATGCCATGGAACGGCTACAACTTCGAGGACTCGATCCTGCTCTCCGAGCGCATCGTACGCGACGACGTCTTCACCTCGATCCACATCGAGGAAGCCGAGGTCATGGCGCGCGACACCAAGCTCGGCCAGGAGGAGATCAGCCGCGACATCCCGAACGTCGGCGAGGAAGCGCTCAAGAATCTCGACGAGGCGGGCATCGTCTACATCGGCGCCGAGGTCAAGGCCGGCGACATCCTGGTCGGCAAGGTGACCCCCAAGGGCGAAAGCCCGATGACGCCGGAAGAGAAGCTCTTGCGCGCGATTTTCGGCGAGAAGGCGGCTGACGTGCGCGACACCTCGCTCAAGGTGCCGCCGGGCCAGGAGGGCATCGTCGTCGAGGTCCGCGTGTTCAACCGCCGCGGCGTCGACAAGGACGAGCGCGCGCTCGCCATCGAGCGCGACGAGATCGAGCGCCTGGCCAAGGACCGCGACGACGAGAAGGCCATCCTCGAGCGCAGCTTCTACGGCCAGCTCCAGGAAATGCTGATGAATCAGACGGTGGCCGGCGGGCTGAAGGGCCTCAAGGCGGGCACTCGCATCGTCGACAAGGTGCTGGGCGAGTACACGCCGGGCCAGTGGCGCCAGATTGCCGTCAAGACCGACAAGAAGCAGTCCGAGATCGAGGCGCTGAACAAACAGTTCGACGAGTCGATGAAGCGCCTGCAGGACCGCTTCGACAACAAGGTCGACAAGCTGCAGCGCGGTGACGAGCTGCCGCCGGGCGTGATGAAGAACGTCAAGGTCTTCGTCGCCACCAAGCGCAAGCTGCAGCCGGGCGACAAGATGGCCGGCCGCCACGGCAACAAGGGCGTGATCTCGCGCATCATGCCGCTCGAGGACATGCCGTACCTCGAGGACGGCACGCCGGTCGACATCGTGCTCAATCCGCTGGGCGTGCCCTCGCGCATGAATGTCGGGCAGATCCTCGAGACCCATCTCGGCTGGGCCGCGGCAGGTCTCGGCAAGAAGATCGGCGATATGGTCAACGGCGCCCGTGACGCCTCGCTGGTGCAGGTGCGCAAGACCCTGCGCGACATCTACGGCGAGAAGGCCTACAAGGCCGAGATCGCCGACCTCGACGACGAGCGCACGATCGAGCTCGCCCGCAACCTGTCGCGCGGCGTGCCCTTCGCCTCGCCGGTGTTCGACGGCGCGCACGAAGCCGACATCGTCGGCATGCTGGAGATGGCCGGGCTCGACAAGTCGGGTCAGGTCACCCTGGTCGACGGCCGCACCGGCGAGGCGTTCGATCGCCGGGTGACGGTGGGCTACATCTACATGCTGAAGCTCCACCATCTGGTGGACGACAAGATCCATGCCCGCTCGATCGGTCCCTACAGCCTGGTCACCCAGCAGCCGCTGGGCGGCAAGGCGCAGTTCGGCGGCCAGCGCTTCGGCGAGATGGAGGTGTGGGCGCTCGAGGCCTATGGCGCCGCCTACACGCTGCAGGAGATCCTCACCGTCAAGTCGGACGACGTTGCCGGCCGCACCAAGGTCTACGAGGCCATCGTGCGCGGCGACGACACGTTCGAGGCGGGCATCCCCGAATCCTTCAACGTTCTGGTCAAGGAGCTGCGCTCCTTGGGCCTCAACGTCGAGCTGAACCAGTCCGCCACGTGAGTGGCGGACCGGCCGGCCATCCGAACGTGGCCGACCGCCCGGAGTTTTCGCGAATCAAGTCCACCGAACCCCCAGGACTCACACGATGACCGACCTCATCAATGTATTGGGCCAGCCGCAGGGCACGCCGACCTTCGACGAGATCCGCATCTCGATCGCCAGCCCCGAGCGCATCCGCGCCTGGAGCCACGGCGAGATCAAGAAGCCGGAGACCATCAATTACCGGACCTTCAAGCCGGAGCGCGATGGCCTGTTCTGCGCCCGCATCTTCGGGCCGATCAAGGACTACGAGTGCCTGTGCGGCAAGTACAAGCGCATGAAGTTCCGCGGCATCACCTGCGAGAAGTGCGGCGTCGAGGTGACGCTCACCAAGGTGCGTCGCGAGCGCATGGGCCACATCGAGCTCGCCTCGCCGGTGGCGCACATCTGGTTCCTGAAGTCGCTGCCGAGCCGCATCGGCCTGCTGCTCGACATGACGCTGCGCGACCTCGAGCGCATCCTCTATTTCGAGAACTACGTCGTCACCCAGCCCGGCCTGACGCCGCTCAAGTACCGTGAGCTGCTGAACGAGGAGCAGTATCTGCAGGCGCTCGACGACTATGGCGAGGGCTCGTTCGAGGCCGAGATCGGCGCCGAGGCGATCCGCGCCATGCTGGCCGAGATCAACCTCGAGGACGAGCGTCCGCGCCTGCGCGAGGAGCTGCGCGAGACGACGTCGGAAGCCAAGCGCAAGAAGCTGGTCAAGCGGCTGAAGCTTTGCGAGAACTTCCTCGAATCGGGCGCCCGGCCCGAGTGGATGATCCTCGAGCTGGTGCCGGTGATCCCGCCCGAGCTGCGCCCGTTGGTGCCGCTCGACGGCGGCCGCTTCGCCACCTCCGACCTGAACGACCTCTACCGACGCGTCATCAACCGCAACAACCGCCTGAAGCGGCTGATCGAGCTGCGCGCGCCCGACATCATCGTGCGCAACGAGAAGCGCATGCTGCAGGAGTCGGTCGACGCGCTGTTCGACAACGGTCGCCGCGGCCGCGTCATCACCGGCGCCAACAAGCGTCCGCTGAAGTCGCTCTCCGACATGCTCAAGGGCAAGCAGGGCCGCTTCCGCCAGAACCTGCTCGGCAAGCGCGTCGACTACTCGGGCCGCTCGGTCATCGTGGTCGGCCCCGAGCTCAAGCTGCACCAGTGCGGCCTGCCGAAGAAGATGGCCCTCGAGCTGTTCAAGCCGTTCATCTACTCGCGCCTGCAGGCCTACGGCATGGCCAACACCATCAAGGCCGCCAAGCGAATGGTCGAGAAGGAGCGGCCGGAGGTGTGGGACATCCTCGAGGAGGTTATCCGCGAGCACCCGGTGCTGCTTAACCGCGCTCCGACCCTGCATCGCCTCGGCATCCAGGCCTTCGAGCCGGTGCTGATCGAGGGCAAGGCGATCCAGCTCCATCCGCTGGTCTGCACCGCGTTCAATGCCGACTTCGACGGCGACCAGATGGCGGTTCACGTGCCGCTGTCGCTGGAAGCCCAGCTCGAGGCGCGCGTGCTGATGATGTCGACCAACAACATCCTCTCGCCTGCCAGCGGCAAGCCGATCATCGTGCCCAGCCAGGACATCGTCCTCGGCATCTATTACATCACGCTCGAGCGCGAGGGCGAGGCGGGCGAGGGCTCGCTGTTCTCCGACATCGGCGAGCTCGAGCACGCGCTGCACAAACGCTCGCTCTCCATGCACGCCAAGATCAAGGCGCGCCTGGAGGCCTATGACGACAAGGGCGTGCTGGCCAGCCGCGTGGTCGAGACCACGCCGGGCCGCATCCTGCTGGCGCAGATCCTGCCGCGTCATCCCAACCTGCCGTTCTCGCTGATCAACCGCCTGCTGACCAAGAAGGACCTGCAGAACGTCATCGACGCGGTCTATCGTCACTGCGGCCAGAAGGAGACGGTGATCTTCGCCGACCGCCTGATGGGTCTGGGCTTCTACCACGCCTGCCGCGCCGGCATCTCGTTCGGCAAGGACGACCTGGTCATTCCGGCGACCAAGGAGAAGCTGGTCAGCCAGACCACAAAGGAGGTCAAGGAGTACGAGCAGCAGTATCAGGACGGCCTGATCACCTCGGGCGAGAAGTACAACAAGGTGGTCGACGCCTGGTCGCGCTGCTCCGATCGCGTGGCCGACGAAATGATGAAGGGCATCTCGACGCCGCGGCCGGGTCGTCCGGTCAACGCGGTGTGGATGATGGCCCATTCCGGTGCGCGCGGCTCGGCGACGCAGATGAAGCAGCTCGCCGGCATGCGCGGCCTGATGACCAAGCCGTCGGGCGAGATCATCGAGACGCCGATCATCTCGAACTTCAAGGAAGGCCTGTCGGTGCTGGAGTACTTCAACTCCACCCACGGCGCCCGCAAGGGCCTGGCCGACACCGCGCTCAAGACCGCCAACTCGGGTTACCTGACGCGTCGCCTCGTCGACGTGGCGCAGGACTGCATCATCTTCGAGGAGGATTGCGGCACCGAGCGCGGCCTGACCATGCGCGCCGTGGTCGATGGCGGCGACATCATCGAGCCGTTGAGCGAGCGCGTGCTCGGCCGCACGGCGCTCGATGACGTCATCGATCCGGTGAACGGCACGGTCATCTCCAAGGCCGGCGAGCTGATCGACGAGGTCAAGGTCGAGCAGATCGAGAAGGCCGGCATCGAGGAGATGCGCATCCGCTCGGTGCTGACCTGCGACACCAAGATCGGCGTCTGCGGCAAGTGCTACGGCCGCGACCTGGCGCGCGGCACGCCGGTCAACATCGGCGAGGCGGTCGGCGTCATCGCCGCCCAGTCGATCGGCGAGCCGGGCACCCAGCTCACCATGCGCACTTTCCACATCGGCGGCGCGGCGCAGCGCGGCGCCGAGCAGTCGAACGTCGAGGCGAGCCACGACGGCTTCATCCAGGTGCGCAACCGCAACGTCGTGGTCAACAGCGCCGGCGTGCCGGTGGTGATGGGCCGCAACACCGAGCTGGTGCTGATCGACGGCGCCCAGCGCGAGCGCGCCAAGCATCGCGTGCCCTACGGTGCCCGCCTGCTGGTCGACAACGAATCGCCGGTCGCCAAGGGCCAGAAGCTCGCTGAGTGGGATCCCTACACCCTGCCGATCATCACCGAGAAGGCGGGCAAGGCGGTCTATGTCGACCTGGTCGAAGGCGTGTCGATGCGCGAGGTGATCGACGATTCGACCGGCATCTCGAACCGCGTCGTCGTCGACTGGAAGGGTCAGCCGCGCGGCGGCGATCTGCGCCCGCGCATCGCCATCCACGATGCCGAGGGCAACCCGATCATGCTGGCCAACGGCCAGGAGGCGCGCTACCTGCTGTCGCTCGACTCGGTCCTGTCAGTCGAGAACGGGCAGGAGGTCCATGCCGGCGATATCCTGGCGCGTATCCCGCGCGAGGGCGGCAAGAACCGCGACATCACCGGCGGTCTGCCGCGCGTCGCCGAGCTGTTCGAGGCGCGCAAGCCGAAGGATTTCGCGATCATTTGCGACATCGCCGGCCGCATCGAGTTCGGCAAGGACTACAAGAGCAAGCGCCGCATCCTGATCGTGCCGGAAGGCACCGGGGCGGACGGCAAGGAGCTCGAGCCGGTCGAGTACCTGATCCCCAAGGGCAAGCGCATTGCCGTCCAGGAGGGCGACTATGTCGAGCGCGGCGATCTTCTGATCGACGGCAACCCCGTGCCGCACGACATCCTGCGCGTCCTCGGCATCGAGAAGCTGGCCGAGTACCTGGTCAACGAGATCCAGGAGGTCTATCGACTGCAGGGCGTGAAGATCAACGACAAGCACATCGAGACGATCGCGCGTCAGATGCTGCAGAAGGTCGAGATCACCGACGCCGGCGATTCGACCTTCCTGATCGGCGAGCAGATCGACAAGCAGGAGTTCGAGCTCGAGAACGCCAAGCTCAAGCTCGAGAACATGAAGGTCGCCAAGGCCGACCCGGTGCTGCTCGGCATCACCAAGGCCAGCCTGCAGACCAAGTCGTTCATCTCGGCGGCGTCGTTCCAGGAGACCACGCGCGTGCTCACCGAGGCGGCGGTGTCCGGCCGTGTCGACACCCTGCAGGGTCTCAAGGAGAACGTCATCGTCGGCCGCCTGATCCCGGCCGGCACCGGTGGCGTGGTCAACCGCCTGAAGGCGATCGCCGCGCAGCGCGATCGCGCCATCCTCGCCGCCAGCGGCGAGTCCGAGACCCGCGTGCTGCCGCCCATCCTCGAGGAGGAGCAGGCGGCGGACTGAGGCTTTCTACCAAGCCTGAAATCGAGGGCCGTCAGCGTGAGCTGACGGCCCTCATTGCTTCACGCTTCGGGACGCCAGAGCAGGCGAGGACAATCCATGGGTTAGGTAAAGGCCTCGGCGATCGCCTTTGGAACCCGGCCCTTGGCATGGCGGCCCTTCTTCCGGCTCCGCTGCTCGCTGCAGGTCCAACTCTCCCGGGTCAGCAGCCAGACCATGTGCGTGGTCTCGCCGCCGACATGGCGGCCGATCACCAGGTCGACCAGACGGGCCCCCTGGCGCTCCTTGATCCGGCGCGAGGGATGGTTTTCCTGGGCATTGGTCGACCACAGATGCGGCCACTCGAGGTCGTCGAAGGCGTAACCGGTGACGCTGTCCAGCGCCTCCATCATGAGGCCGCGGCGCTGGAACTCGAGATCGATCCAGAAGCCGCACTGGCTGGAGCAGACGCCGTCGTCCGGCTTCAGCCCGATCAGGCCGATCGCCTCCTGCGGCCCGCGCCGGGGAACGATCGCCCAGTGCGAGCGGTCGCCGCGCGCCATGCTGTTGAGGCGGTTGGCGACGTAGCGCGCTGCGCCATCGGCTGGATAGGGCCAGGGCACCTTGGCGTCGAGGTAGCGGACGACCTCCCACTGTGGGAACCGACGCTGGATCGCCGGGACATCCTGGGCGCTGAGCGGACGCAGGGTCAGGCGCTGCGTCTCCAGCACTGGCGTGGGCGGCATCTTCCTGCAGGCGTGCATCTCAGGTCTCGCTTCCATTTGCCGGAGGCGGGACCGCTGCGCAGGGCCCCACCATCGCGGCGGGGCCAGGGGTCTTGTCGCAGTTAGGTCAGAAGACGATCACGCGCACGAAGAGCCCTGCCCCGAAGGTGGTACCTTTGGTGGCCGAGACCCAGCGCGGATCAATGCGCAACATGTTGACTGGATAACCTACAGGGGGCGTGAAGTAAACTGGCTGGCTAACGGCGGGCAAAGTTCCGAGTCGCTTGTGGCCTTGATGCAATGGATGGGCGGACCATGGATGCTCAAGCGACTGCTGGGGGCGGGCCGCTCCAGGGCGCGTCTTCTGTGTGATCGACAATGATCGCGCCGCTGCAGGGGCGCGCCCCCAGCGGATCACAGGAACATGACGCGGGCGTCGATCATGGCATTCTTGTGTCCGTCCCAACGCAACCCCCAACATGTGGTAAAATATTCTTGCGCTCAGGATGACGGCCGCGTCAGGAACGAGTCGTTACGGACACGCCGAGAATAGCCAACGAAATCAATGAGAAATGCGATGCGGCGTGCTTGACGCCCAAGAGCCGCGGCCATATAAGCGCGCCACCTCGTCGAGGGGCTGGTGGTAGGCCAAAAGCCTAAACGCAGCCTGACGTCGAGGACCGCTACAAGTGAGGCCGTTCGGCCGCAGAGTTTTGTTCGCGCGGGGCTGCGCTCTTGCCGCCATGCCCGCGCATTCGCTTTGCACCGTTGCCTCGACGTTGGGTGGACCCGAGACGGCGATTAGGAAACCGGAAGTCGATGCCGACCATTAACCAGTTGATCCGCAAGCAGCGCCACGGCCTCACCGCACGCAACAAGGTGCCGGCGCTGCAGGCCTGCCCGCAGAAGCGCGGCGTCTGCACGCGCGTCTACACGACGACCCCCAAGAAGCCGAACTCGGCGCTGCGCAAGGTCGCCAAGGTGCGCCTCACCAACGGCTACGAGGTGGTGAGCTACATCCCCGGCGAGGGTCACAATCTTCAGGAGCACTCGGTGGTCATGATCCGCGGCGGTCGCGTCAAGGATCTGCCCGGCGTGCGCTACCACATTATTCGCGGCACCCTCGATACGCAGGGCGTCAAGGACCGCAAGCAACGCCGTTCGAAGTACGGCGCCAAGCGTCCGAAGTAAGGCGGGGAGGAGCACACATGTCCCGTCGTCGCGCAGCTGAGAAACGCGAAGTCCTGCCGGACGCCAAGTTCGGCGATGTCGTTCTCTCCAAGTTCATGAACACGCTGATGGAGCGTGGTAAGAAGTCGGTCGCCGAGCGCGTTGTCTACGGCGCCCTCGACGAGATCGAGTCCAAGCTCAAGCAGGATCCGGTGCCGGCCTTCCACGAGGCGCTGGAGAACGTCAAGCCGGCCGTCGAGGTCCGTTCGCGCCGAGTCGGCGGCGCCACCTACCAGGTTCCCGTCGAGGTGCGCCCTGAGCGCCGCCAAGCCCTGGCCATCCGCTGGATCATCCAGGCAGCCCGCGATCGCTCGGGCCACAGCATGAAAGAGAAGCTCTCGGCCGAACTGCTCGACGCCTTCAATCGCCGCGGCAACGCGGTCAAGAAGCGTGAGGACACCCACAAGATGGCTGACGCCAACAAGGCGTTTGCCCATTACCGCTGGTAGCTAGAAGCCCCTTCGAGAAAGCCCCCTCCATGGCTCGCACCACCCCCATCGCGCACTACCGCAATATCGGTATCATGGCGCATATCGACGCCGGCAAGACGACCACGACCGAGCGTATCCTCTACTACACCGGCAAGTCGCATAAGATCGGCGAAGTCCACGACGGCGCCGCGACCATGGACTGGATGGAGCAGGAGCAGGAGCGCGGCATCACCATCACCTCGGCCGCCACGACCGCCTTCTGGAAGACTGAGGCCGGGCCGTTCGCCGGTCCCTCCTTCCGCGTCAACATCATCGACACCCCGGGCCACGTCGACTTCACCATCGAGGTCGAGCGCAGCCTGCGCGTGCTCGACGGCGCCGTTTGCGTTTTCGACAGCGTTGCCGGGGTCGAGCCGCAATCGGAGACGGTGTGGCGCCAGGCCGACAAGTACGGCGTGCCGCGCATCTGCTTCGTCAACAAGATGGATCGCACCGGCGCCAATTTCTGGCGCACCGTCGACATGATCCGCGATCGCCTCGGCAGCAAGCCGCTGGTCACGCAAATGCCGATCGGAGTCGAGGGCGGTTACAAGGGCCTGGTCGATCTGGTCGCCAACAAGGCGATCATTTGGCTCGAGGAGACGCTCGGCGCGAAGTACGAAATCGTCGAGATTCCCGACGACCTCAAGGAGCAGGCCGCCGAATGGCGCCACAAGATGCTCGAGATGGCGGTCGAGCAGGACGATGCAGCCCTGGAGAAGTACTTGGGCGGCGAGGAGCCCGACTACGACACGCTGATCAAGTGCATCCGCAAGGGCACGATTTCTTACGCCTTCGTGCCCGTGCTGTGCGGCTCGGCCTTTAAGAACAAGGGCGTTCAGCCCATGCTCGACGCCGTCATCAACTACCTTCCGGCGCCGACCGACGTGGCCGACGTCAAGGGCGTCAAGATGGGCAGCGACGAGGCGATCACGCTGCCGTCGAGCGACGATGCGCCGTTGTCGGCGCTCGCCTTCAAGATCATGACCGATCCGTTCGTCGGCTCGCTGACCTTCGCCCGTGTCTATTCGGGTGTGCTCGAGTCGGCGACCGGCGTGCTGAACAGCACCAAGGACCGCAAGGAACGTATCGGCCGCATGCTGCTGATGCACGCCAACAACCGTGAGGACGTCAAGGAAGCACGTGCGGGCGACATCATCGCCCTGGCTGGGCTTAAGAGCGTCACCACCGGCGACACGCTGTGCAGCCCCGACCATCCGGTGATCCTCGAGCGGATGGACTTCCCCGATCCGGTCATCGAGCTCGCCATCGAGCCCAAGTCGAAAGCCGACCAGGAGAAGATGGGCCAGGCGCTCGGCCGCCTCGTCCAGGAGGATCCGACCTTCCGCGTCTCGACCGACCAGGAGACGGGCCAGACCGTCATAAAGGGCATGGGCGAGCTCCATCTCGAGATCAAGGTCGACATCCTGAAGCGCACCTACAAGGTTGATGCCAATGTCGGTGCGCCGCAGGTCGCCTATCGCGAGACGCTGGGACGCCGCGCCGAGATCGACTACACGCACAAGAAGCAGAGCGGCGGCTCGGGCCAGTTTGCCCGCATCAAGCTGGTGTTCGAGCCGGGCGAACCGGGCTCGGGCTACAGCTTCGACAGCAAGGTCGTCGGCGGCTCGGTGCCCAAGGAGTACATCCCGGGCGTTGAGAAGGGCCTCGAGGCGTCGCGCGAGACCGGCGTGTTGGCCGGCTTCCCGGTGATCGACTTCAAGGTGACATTGGTCGACGGCGCCTACCACGACGTCGATTCGAGCGTTCTGGCGTTCGAGATCGCCGCCCGTGCGGCCTTCAAGGAAGGCCTGCAGAAGGCGCAGTGCAAGCTGCTGGAGCCGATCATGAAGGTCGAGGTGGTGACGCCGGACGACTACATGGGCGACTGCATCGGCGATCTCAACAGCCGGCGTGGCCAGATCCTCGGCATGGAGGCGCGCGGCAACGCGCAGGTCATCGAGGCCATGGTGCCGTTGGCTAACATGTTCGGCTACGTGAACACCCTGCGGTCGATGACCCAGGGGCGCGCGGCCTACACCATGACCTTCGACCACTACGCGCCTGTACCGCAGGCGGTGGCGGACGAAGTTGTCGCCAAGCTGGCGGGCTGACGCACCGCCGATCGAACCAGGACCGACTGATTAGGGATCAAGACAATGGGCAAGGCGAAATTCGAGCGCAACAAGCCGCACTGCAACATCGGCACGATCGGCCACGTCGACCATGGCAAGACGTCGCTGACGGCGGCGATCACGAAGATTCTGGCGAAGACGGGTGGCGCGACGTACACGGCGTACGACCAGATCGACAAGGCGCCGGAGGAGCGCGAGCGTGGCATCACGATCTCGACGGCGCACGTCGAGTACGAGACGCAGAATCGGCACTACGCGCACGTCGACTGCCCGGGCCATGCCGACTACGTGAAGAACATGATCACGGGTGCCGCCCAGATGGACGGGGCGATTTTGGTGGTGAGCGCGGCGGACGGCCCGATGCCGCAGACGCGCGAGCACATCCTGCTGGCGCGCCAGGTCGGGGTTCCGGCGCTGGTTGTGTTCATGAACAAGACGGACATGGTGGACGATCCGGAGCTTCTGGACCTGGTCGAGCTTGAGGTTCGCGAGCTGTTGAAGAGCTACCAGTTCCCGGGCGACGACATCCCGGTGATCCGCGGCTCTGCGCTGTGCGCACTGGAGGACAAGCAGCCGGAGATCGGCGAGCAGGCGGTGCTGCAGCTGATGGCGGAGGTCGACCGCTACATCCCGCAGCCGACGCGCGACAAGGACAAGCCGTTTCTGATGCCGATCGAGGACGTGTTCTCGATCTCGGGCCGCGGCACGGTGGTTACGGGCCGCGTCGAGCGCGGGATCGTGAAGGTTGGCGAGGAGATCGAGATCGTCGGTCTGAAGGCGACGACGAAGACGGTCGTGACGGGCGTCGAGATGTTCCGCAAGCTGCTGGACCAGGGCGAGGCGGGCGACAACATCGGTGCGTTGCTGCGCGGCGTGGGTCGTGAGGACGTGGAGCGCGGCCAGGTGCTGGCCAAGCCGGGCTCGATCACGCCGCACACCAACTTCGAGGCCGAGGCGTACATCCTGACGAAGGAGGAGGGCGGCCGTCATACGCCGTTCTTCACCAACTACCGTCCGCAGTTCTACTTCCGGACGACCGACGTGACCGGTGTGGTGACGCTGCCGGAAGGCACCGAGATGGTGATGCCGGGCGACAATGCGCGGATGGTGGTGGAGCTGATCCAGCCGATCGCGATGGACGAGGGCCTGCGTTTCGCCATCCGCGAGGGCGGCCGAACCGTCGGCGCCGGCGTCGTCACCAAGATCGTCAAGTAATCCAGGCCAACGGGCGGCGGACGCACACCATGGACAACACTAATATCCGGATCCGGCTGAAGGCATTCGATCATCGCGTGCTCGATACCTCGACCAGCGAGATCGTCAGCACGGCCAAGCGTACCGGCGCCCAGGTGCGCGGGCCGATTCCGCTGCCGACGGAAATTGAGAAGTTCACGGTGAACCGCTCGCCGCACATCGACAAGAAGTCGCGCGAGCAGTTCGAGATCCGCACCCACAAGCGCGTGCTCGACATCGTCGATCCGACGCCGCAGACGGTCGACGCGTTGATGAAGCTCGACCTCGCCTCCGGCGTCGACGTCGAAATCAAGCTCGGCGCCTGATCGGACGACGAGCCGGAAGAACCAGGGAAGAAGGAACAGGACCATGCGTTGCGGTCTCGTCGCCCAGAAGGTCGGCATGACCCGCGTCTTCAACGACGCGGGAGAGCACGTGCCCGTCACCGTTCTGAAGGTGGACAATCTGCAGGTGGTTGCGGTGCGCTCCGAGGAGAAGGATCGTTACACCGCCGTCCAGCTCGGCTACGGCAAGGCCAAGGTGAAGAACGTCAGCCAGCCGATGCGCGGCCACTTCGCCAAGGCCAAGGTCGAGCCCAAGAAGAAGCTCGTCGAGTTCCGCGTCGCGAAGGACGCCGTGCTCGAAGTCGGCGCCGAGCTGGTGCCGAGCCACTTCGTGGCTGGCCAGTTCGTCGATGTCGTCGGCACCACGATCGGTCGCGGCTTCACCGGCTCGATGGTGCGCTGGAACTTCCACGGCCTCGAAGCCAGCCACGGCGTGTCGGTGTCGCATCGCAGCCATGGTTCGACCGGTAACCGCCAGGATCCGGGCCGCACCTTCCCGGGCAAGAAGATGGCCGGTCACTACGGCCACGAGCGTGTGACGACGCAGAACCTCAAGGTGGTCGCGGCCGACGACGAGAACGGCCTGCTGCTGGTGGCGGGTGCGGTGCCCGGCCCGCGCGGCGGCTACATCATCGTCAAGGACGCTTCCAAGCGCGCCCGGCCGAAGGACGCGCCCTATCCGGCCGGCCTGCGCAAGGCCGCTGAAGCTGCTGCCCCGGCCGATGCCGGTCCGGCGGCCTGAGCCAGCACGCAGGAACTGAATCATGAAGATCGCGGTCAAGACCATCGAGGGCGGTAGCGCCGGCGAGATCGATCTCGCCGATGCCGTGTTTGCCGTTCCCGTCCGCAAGGACATCCTGCAGCGCTGCGTGGTGTGGCAGCTGTCGCGTCGACAGCAGGGCACGCACAAGACCAAGGGCCGTTCCGAAGTGACGGCGACGGCCAAGAAGATGTACGCCCAGAAGGGCACCGGCCGGGCCCGCCACGGCAACGAGGCGGCGCCGCAGTTTCGCGGCGGCGGCAAGGCGTTCGGCCCGGTCGTGCGCAGTCATGCCTCCGACCTGCCGAAGAAGGTGCGCAAGCTAGCGCTGCGCACGGCGCTGTCGGCCAAGGCGGCCGAAGGCAAGCTGGTGGTGGTCGAGGCGGCGGCGCTCGCCGAGCCCAAGACCGCCAAGCTGATCGCCAATTTCGGCAGCCTGGGCATTGCCAACGCGCTGGTCATCGCCGGCGCTGAGGTCGACGTCAACTTCGCGCGGGCGGCCGCCAACATCGCCCATGTCGACGTGCTGCCGCAGCAGGGCGCCAACGTCTACGACATCCTGCGTCGCGATACGCTCGTTCTGACCAAGGACGCGGTCAAGCATCTCGAGGAGCGCCTGCAATGAGCGCCAAGCCGGCTGTCGTGTCGCGCGCACGCATGTACGAAGTGATCCGCTCGCCGCTGATCACCGAGAAGACCACCAACGGCTCCGAGCATGGCCAGGTGACGTTCCGCGTCGCCCGCGATGCCACCAAGCCGGAGATCAAGCAGGCCATCGAGGGTCTGTTCAAGGTCAAGGTCAAGGCGGTCAACACCGTCACGGTGAAGGGCAAGAGCAAGGTATTCCGCGGCCGTCCGGGCGTGCGGAGCGACTGGAAGAAGGCGATCGTCTCGCTGGTCGATGGTCACAAGATCGACGTGACCACGGGCCTGTAGGACGGGGGAAAGAGATATGGCTCTCAAGAGTTACAAACCGATCACGCCGTCGCTGCGCCAGCTGGTCATCGTCGATCGCGAAGGCCTGTGGAAGGGCAAGCCGGTCAAGGCGCTGACGCGCGGCAAGCACAACACCGGCGGCCGCAACAACCATGGCCACATCACCAGCCATCACATGGGCGGTGGCCACAAGCGCCGGCTGCGCACGATCGATTTCAAGCGTCGCGCCAAGTTCGGCGTCACGGCGACCGTCGAGCGGCTGGAGTACGATCCCAACCGGTCGGCCTTCATCGCCCTGATCAAGTACACCGACGGCGAGCTCGCCTACATTCTGGCGCCGCAGCGCGTGAAGGCGGGCGACGAGGTGGTGGCCGGCGAGCGTGTCGACATCAAGCCAGGTAACGCGATGCCGCTCGGCAACATGCCGGTCGGCACGATCGTGCACAATGTCGAGCTGAAGAAGGGCGCCGGCGGCAAGCTCGCGCGCTCGGCCGGCAACTACGCCCAGCTGGTCGGCAAGGACTCCGGCTACGCCCAGATCAAGCTCAGCTCCGGCGAGTTGCGCGTCGTGCCGAGCGAGTGCCTGGCCACGGTGGGCGCGGTCTCCAACCCGGACAACCAGAACACGGTGGTCGGCAAGGCCGGACGCAGCCGCTGGCTCGGACGTCGTCCGGTGGTTCGCGGCGTGGCCATGAACCCGGTCGACCATCCGCACGGCGGCGGCGAAGGCCGCACCTCCGGCGGCCGCCACCCGGTGACGCCCTGGGGCAAGCCGACCAAGGGCAAGAAGACGCGCAAGAACAAGGCGACGGACAAGTACATCATCCGCCGTCGCCACGCGACGCGCTGACGGATTGAGGAGACAGGACAGTGGCACGTTCCGTTTGGAAGGGTCCCTTCGTCGAAGGCAGCCTGATCAGGAAGGCCGAGAAGGCGCGGCAGTCGATTCGCAGCGAGGTGATCAGGACCTGGTCGCGCCGCTCGACGATCCTGCCGCAATTCGTCGGCCTGACGTTCGGCGTCTACAACGGCAAGAAGTTCATCCCGGTGAACGTCACCGAGGAGATGGTCGGTCACAAGCTCGGCGAGTTCTCGCCGACCCGCACCTTCCACTCCCATGCGGGCGACAAGAAGGTCTCGAAGGATTAACGCGATGAGCAAGCCATCCGCTCCCCGCCGCGAGGCGGACAACGAGGCCAAGGCCGTGCTGCGCACCATCCGCGTCAGCCCGCGCAAGCTCGACCTCGTGGCCGCCACCATCCGCGGCAAGAAGGCGGCGTCGGCCGTCAACGAGCTCACCTTCTCGAAGAAGCGCATCGCCCAGGATGTGAAGAAGGCGCTGAACTCGGCCATCGCCAATGCTGAGAACAACCACAATCTCGACGTCGATCGCCTGATCGTCGCGGAAGCGTCGGTCGGCAAGAGCCTGTCGATGAAGCGCTTCCACACGCGCGGTCGCGGCCGCGCAGCCAGCGTCGTCAAGCCGTTCAGCCATCTCACGATCGTGGTGCGCGAGCGCGCCGAGGCGGAGGACAAGTAATGGGTCAGAAGGTCAATCCGATCGGCCTGCGGCTCGGCATCAACCGGACGTGGGACTCGCGGTGGTACGCCGAGGGCGGCGAATACTCCAAGATGCTCCACGAGGACATCCACATCCGCAAGATGCTGCGCGAGCGGCTGTCGCAGGCGGGCGTGGCCAAGATCGTCATCGAGCGTCCGGCCAAGCGTGCGCGTGTCACCATCCACACCGCGCGGCCGGGCGTGGTGATCGGCAAGAAGGGCGCCGACATCGAGAAGCTGCGCTCCGACCTCGCCAAGATGACCAAGGGCGAGGTGGCGCTGAACATCGTCGAGATTCGCAAGCCGGAGATCGACGCCACGCTGATCGCCGAGAACATCGCCCAGCAGCTCGAGCGTCGTGTCGCCTTCCGGCGCGCCATGAAGCGGGCGGTGCAGTCGGCCATGCGGCTGGGCGCCCAGGGTATCCGTATCAACTGCTCGGGCCGCCTGGGCGGCGCCGAGATCGCCCGCATGGAATGGTACCGCGAGGGTCGCGTGCCGCTGCACACGCTGCGCGCCGACATCGACTACGGCACCGCCACCGCCTTCACCACCTTCGGCACCTGCGGCGTCAAGGTCTGGGTGTTCAAGGGCGAGATCATGGCGCACGACCCGATGGCGCACGACAAGCGCGCCGAGGAGGCTGCGCCGCAGCGTACGCCGACGCGTGTCGACCGCGGCGAGCAGAGGGACGCGTAATTCGCCATGCTGCAACCGAAACGCACCAAGTACCGCAAGGCCTTCAAGGGCCGTATCCACGGCGCTGCCAAGGGCGGCTTCAACCTCGACTTCGGCTCGTTCGGGCTGAAGGCGATGGAGCCCGACCGCCTGACCGCGCGCCAGATCGAGGCTGCCCGCCGTGCCATCACGCGCCACATGAAGCGTGCCGGCCGCGTGTGGATCCGGGTGTTCCCGGACGTGCCGATCTCGAAGAAGCCGGCCGAGGTCCGCATGGGCTCGGGCAAGGGCGCGCCGGAATTCTGGGCGGCGCGCGTCAAGCCCGGCCGCGTGCTGTTCGAGCTCGACGGCGTGTCGGTGACGGTGGCGCGCGAGGCGCTCGAGCTCGCCGCCGCCAAGCTGCCGATCAAGACGCGCTTCGTCGCGCGCATCGGCGCCTAGGGGAGAAGGAGAGAGCCATGAAGGCCAGCGATCTGCGTCCCCGCACCAACGACCAGCTCAAGGAAGAGCTGGGCAACCTGCGCAAGGAAGCATTCAACCTGCGTTTCCAGAAGGCCAGCGGCCAGCTGCAGAAGACCGCCCGTGCGCGCCAGGTCCGGCGCGACATCGCCCGCATCAAGACGGTGCTGGGCGAGAAGCAAGCGGGTTAAGGAGCCGTATATGCCGAAGCGAATTCTCGAAGGCGTCGTCGTCAGCGACAAGATGGACAAGACCATTGTCGTCAAGGTCGAGCGCCGCGTCCAGCATCCGATCTACAAGAAGTTCATCCGGCGGTCGAAGAAGTACCACGCCCATGACGAGACCAACGCCTTCAAGGGCAAGGTCGGTCAGAACGTGCGCATCCGCGAATGCCGGCCCCTGTCTCGCACCAAGAACTGGGAAGTTCTGGTCGAAGGCGCAAACGCCTAGCGCGACGGAGCGACGATCATGATCCAGATGCGAACCAATCTCGAGGTCGCCGACAATTCCGGCGCCCGTCGGGTTCAGTGCATCAAGGTGCTGGGCGGCTCGCGCCGCAAGTATGCCAGCGTCGGCGATGTCATCGTCGTCTCCATCAAGGAGGCGATCCCGCGCGGCCGCGTCAAGAAAGGCGAGGTCCATCGCGCCGTCGTGGTGCGCACCTCGTTCGCGCTGCGCCGTCCCGACGGCAGCGCCATCCGCTTTGACCGCAATGCCGCGGTCCTCATCAGCAAGCAGGACGAGCCGATCGGCACCCGCATCTTCGGACCGGTGACGCGCGAGCTGCGCGCCAAGAAGTTCATGAAGATCATCTCGCTCGCGCCGGAAGTCCTCTAGGAGCCGCCATGTCCGTCAAGCTCAAGATCAGGAAAGGCGACCGGGTCAAGGTTATCGCCGGCCGCAGCAAGGGCCGAGTGGGCGACGTGCTGCGCGTGCTGCCGACCGAGCAGCGCGTGGTCGTCTCCGGCGTGAACGTCATCAAGCGCCACACCAAGCCGAGCCGGACCGACGCCGGCGGCATCATCGAACGCGAGGCCGCGATCCACGTCTCCAACGTGGCCCTGCTGGATCCCAAATCGGACAAGCCGACGAAGATCGGCTTCCGTTTCCTGGAAGACGGCCGCAAGGTGCGCATCGCGCGCGCCTCCGGCGAGACCATCGACCGCTAGGAGAACGGGCCATGCCCGCGCGACTGCAAGAACGCTACACCAACACCATCCGCGAAGCGCTGACCAAGGAGTTCTCCTACAAGAACCCCTTCGAGGTGCCGAAGCTCGACAAGGTCGTCATCAACATGGGCGTCGGCGAGGCGGTCAATGATCGCAAGGCTGTCGATGGCGCGGTTGCCGACCTGACGGCGATCACCGGCCAGAAGCCTGTGATCACCAAGTCGCGCAAGTCGATCGCGACCTTCAAGCTGCGTGAGGGCATGGCGATCGGCGCCAAGGTCACGCTGCGCCGCGACCGCATGTACGAGTTCGTCGACCGCCTGATCAACATTGCCCTGCCGCGCGTCCGCGATTTCCGCGGGCTCAACGCCAAGTCGTTCGACGGCAACGGCAACTACGCCATGGGCTTGAAGGAGCAGATCGTGTTCCCGGAGATCGACTACGACAAGGTCGACCTGGTGCGCGGCATGGACATCATCATCTGCACGACGGCGAAGACCGATGCGGAAGCGAGAGCGCTTCTGCGAGGCTTCGACTTCCCGTTCGTGAACTGAGGCCGGAGAATCACATGGCCAAGACGAGTTCGGTCGAAAAGAACAATCGGCGCGCCAAGATGGCGAAGCAGTACGCTGCCAAGCGCGCCCAGCTCAAGGAGATGGCGGTCGACGACACGCTGTCGCCGGAGGAGCGCTTCGGCGCGCGGCTTAAGCTCGCCGAGCTGCCGCGCAATTCCTCGCCGACGCGCATTCGCAATCGCTGCGAGATCACCGGCCGTCCGCGCGCGGTGTATCGTAAATTCAAGCTGTCGCGCGTGGCGCTCAGGCAGCTCGCTTCGCTGGGCGCTCTGCCCGGCGTCGTGAAGTCGAGCTGGTAACGGGGGACCGTAGATCATGGCGATGACAGATCCCGTCGGTGATTTGCTGACCCGCATCCGCAACGGCCAGTCGGCGCGCCTCGACAGCGTGACCGTGCCGGCCTCGCGCCTGCGGTCGAACGTGCTCGATGTGCTGCAGCGCGAGGGCTACATCCGCGGCTGGTTCGAGGAAGAGCTGCGGCCGGGCGTCAAGGAGCTCCGCGTCGAGCTCAAATACGACAACGGCCGGCCGGTGATCCGCGAGATCAAGCGGGTCTCGACCCCAGGCCGCCGCGTCTATTCGAAGATCCGCGAGCTGCCGCGTCACTTCAACGGTCTCGGCATCTCGATCCTGTCCACGCCGCGCGGCGTCATGTCCGACGCCGAGGCGCGTGCCGCCAATGTCGGCGGCGAAGTCATCTGCAAGGTGTTCTGACCATGTCGCGAGTCGGCAAGAACCCTGTCCTGGTCCCCGCGGGCGTCACCATCGACCTCAAGGGCCAGCATCTCAAGGCCAAGGGCAAGCGTGGCGAGCTCGAGCTCATGGTGCATGACGACGTGTCGGTCGCCCGCGACGGCGACAAGCTCGTCTTCAAGCCGCGCACCGACAGCCGGCGGGCCCGCACCCAGTGGGGCACCGCGCGCAACCTCGCCAGCAACCTGGTGAAGGGCGTGTCTGACGGCTTCACCATCAATCTCGAGATCAATGGCGTCGGCTATCGCGCCCAGGCCGATGCCAAGATGCTGAAGCTGCAGCTCGGCTACAGCCACGACGTCGAAGTCGCCATTCCTGCCGGCATCCAGATCAAGGCGGTCAAGCCGACCGAGGTCGAGATCACCGGGTCGGATCGTCAGAAGGTCGGTCAGCTGGCGGCGGAAATCCGCAGCCTGCGTCCGCCCGAGCCCTACAAGGGCAAGGGCATCAAGTACTCGACCGAGAAGATCCGTCGCAAGGAAGGCAAGAAGAAGTAAGGCGAGACCACCATGTCCGATCGCAACGCCCTTTTCGCCCGTCGTCAGCGGCGCACGCGCCACGCGCTCCGCCAAGCCGCCGGCGGCCGTCCGCGCCTCAGCGTGTTCCGCTCGGGCAAGCACATCTATGCCCAGGTCATCGACGACCTGAAGGGCGCCACCCTGGCCTCCGCCTCGTCGCTCGACGAAGGGGTCAAGGGCCGGATCAAGACCGGCGCCGACAAGAGCGCGGCGGCCGAGGTCGGCAAGCTGATCGCCGAGCGCGCCATCGCCGCCGGCGTCAAGGAAGTCATCTTCGACCGCGGCGGTTACATGTTCCATGGCCGCGTCGCGGCGCTGGCCAATGCCGCCCGTGAGGGCGGCCTGTCGTTCTGAGGAGTTAGCACATGGCTCGTTCACCCGGTGGTTCCGGCCGTGGCCCGCGCGATCGTGATCGTGGCCGCGATCGCGGTCACGACGAAGAAAATGAACTGAAGGACAAGCTCGTCACCATCAATCGCGTGGCCAAGGTCGTGAAGGGCGGCCGGCGCTTCGCTTTTGCGGCGATCGTCGTCGTCGGCGACCAGCGCGGCCGGGTTGGCCACGGCGCCGGCAAGGCGCGCGAGGTGCCCGAGGCGATCCGCAAGGCGACCGAGGCGGCCAAGCGCGGCCTGGTCCGCATCCCGCTGCGCGACGGCCGCACGCTGCACCACGACGTCAAAGGCCGCTTCGGCGCCGGCAAGGTGACGCTGCGCGCCGCTCCGGCCGGTACCGGCATCATCGCCGGCGGCCCGATGCGCGCCGTGTTCGAGACGCTGGGCGTCAAGGACATCGTCGCCAAGTCGGTCGGCACGTCCAACCCGCACAACATGATCAAGGCGACGTTCGCCGCCCTGCAGCTGCTCAACTCGCCGCGCATGGTCGCGACGCGCCGCGGCAAGAAGGTGGGCGACCTGCTCGGCCGGCGCGACGATACCGTGGTCGAGGCAGCCGCCTGACGGCGGAGCGAAGGAACAGGCACATGGCCAGCGAGAAGAAGATCAAGATCACCCAGACCGGCAGCCCGATCGGCCGCACGGACGATCAGCGCGCGACGCTGGTCGGCCTGGGTTTGAACAAGCGCCATCGCAGCCGCGAGCTCATCGATACACCCGAGGTGCGCGGCATGATCAACAAGGTGCGGCACCTGGTGCGCATCGACGAAGAGGCGAAGTGACCGGCCGGGCGCCGGCGCACGCGCAGGGGACAGGACGATGAGACTGAACGAGATTGCCGACAATCCGGGCGCCCGCAAGCGGCGCATGCGCGTCGGCCGCGGAATCGGCTCGGGCAAGGGCAAGACCGCGGGCCGCGGCGTCAAGGGCCAGAAGTCGCGTACCGGCGTCGCCATCAAGGGCTTCGAGGGCGGCCAGATGCCGCTCTACCGGCGCATTCCCAAGCGCGGCTTCCGGCCGCCGCACCAGAAGCGGTGGCAGGAGGTCAATCTCGGCGCCCTGCAGAAGGCGATCGACGACAACCGCCTCGATGCCGGCAAGCCGATCGATGCCGCCGCCATGCAGGCCGCCGGCCTGTTCAAGAATGCGTTGGACGGCGTCCGCCTCCTTGGCAAAGGCGAGATCAAGACCAAGATCGAAGTGACGGTCGCGGGCGCCTCGGCGTCGGCGATCGCCGCGGTCGAGAAGGCCGGCGGCACGGTCCAACTGCCGCCCAAGCCCGTGGCCGAAGCGGCCTGAGCCCGACAGCGCAGGAGGGACCCACGGGTCCCTGTCGTGTCGTCGTCGTCCACGCGTGAGGGTCCATGGCATCCGCCGCCGAACAACTTGCATCCAACCTGAACTGGGGCGCAATCGGCAAGGCGACCGAGCTGAAGAAGCGCCTGTGGTTCACCGTGGCCGCCCTGGTCGTGTTCCGCATCGGCGCCTACATCCCGGTGCCCGGCGTCGATCCCCACGCCCTGGCCGAGATGTTCGCCCAGAACGCCGGCGGCATTGCCGGCCTGCTCGACGTCTTCTCCGGCGGCTCGATCGGCCGCATGTCGGTGCTGGCCCTGTCGATCATGCCGTACATCTCGGCCTCCATCATCATGCAGATCCTGACGACGGTGGTGCCGTCGCTCGAGGCGCTGAAGAAGGAGGGCGAGGCCGGCCGCAAGAAGATCAACCAGTACACCCGCTACGGCACGGTGATCCTGGCTGCCTTCCAGGCCTACGGCATCGCGGCCGGATTGGAGAGCCAGACCATGGCGGCCGGGCCGGTGGTGGTCGATCCCGGCCTGTTCTTCCGTTTCGTGACCGTGGTCACCCTGGTCGGCGGCACCCTGTTCCTGATGTGGCTCGGCGAGCAGATCACCGCCCGCGGCGTCGGCAACGGCATCTCCCTGATCATCTTTGCCGGTATCGTCGCGGCGCTGCCCAGTGCCATGATCCAGACCTTGGAACTCGGCCGTACCGGCGCCCTGTCCGCGCTGTTCATCATTGCCATGGCGATCGGCGTGGTGGCGGTGGTGGCAGTCGTGGTGTTCGTCGAGACGGCGCAGCGGCGCATCGTGGTGCAGTATCCCAAGCGCCAGGTCGGCAACCGCATGTATGGCGGCGAGGCCTCGCACCTGCCGCTCAAGATCAACACGTCGGGCGTCATCCCGCCGATCTTCGCCTCCTCGCTGCTGCTGTTCCCGGCGACCATTGCCGGTTTTCAGGGTGCCGCCGGCGAGCCGGGCTGGGTGCAGTGGATCTCGACCTACCTGGGTCACGGCCAGCCGCTCTACCTGCTCGCCTATATCGGCCTGATCGTCTTCTTCTGCTTCTTCTACACGACGGTCGTCTTCAACCCGGCCGACACGGCCGACAATCTGAAGAAGAACGGCGGCTTCGTGCCGGGCATCCGGCCGGGCAAGAACACGGCGGAGTACCTCGAGCACATCCTGAACCGGCTGACCGTGATCGGTGCGATCTACCTGTCGGCGGTCTGCATCCTGCCCGAGCTGCTGATCGCCCGCGGTGGCGTGCCATTCTATTTCGGCGGCACCAGCCTGCTGATCGTGGTGTCGGTGACTCTCGATACGGTCACCCAGATCCAGGCGCACCTGCTCGCCCATCAGTATGAGGGCCTCATCAAGAAAGCCCGGTTGAGGGGGCGTCGATGAATATCATCCTGCTGGGGCCGCCGGGGGCCGGCAAAGGCACCCAGGCCCAGCGCCTGCAGAGCGAACAGGGCCTGATCCAGCTGTCGACCGGCGACATGCTGCGCGCCGCCGTGGCATCGGGCAGCGATCTCGGCAAGAAGGCCAAGGGCATCATGGAGAAGGGCGAGCTGGTGCCCGACGATCTGATGGTCGGCCTGATCGAGGACCGCATCGCCCAGCCGGACGCCGCCAAGGGCTTCATCCTGGATGGTTTTCCGCGCACCGAGGCGCAGGCCAAGGCGCTCGACGAGATGCTGGGCAAGGCGGGCAAGAAGCTCGATCGCGTGGTCGAGATGGAAGTCGACGAGACGGCGCTGACCGAGCGCATCGTCGGCCGTTTCACCTGCGCCAAGTGCGGCACCGGCTATCACGACAAGTTCAAGCGGCCCAAGGTCGACGGCGTCTGCGACATCTGCGGATCGACGGAGTTCACGCGCCGCAAGGACGATAATGCCGAGACCATGAAGACGCGCATGGCGGCGTACCGCGCCCAGACCGAGCCCCTGCTGCCCTATTACGGGACCCGCGGGGTGCTCAGGAAGGTCGATGGCATGGCCGCCATGGACGAGGTTTACCGTCAAATCACTGGGGTTTTATCAGGGGCTTGACAAGTCGAAGTTCCGTTGACTCGGGGGCGCGACTCCCTATAATCGCGCGCTTTTCCGGGGCCAGCGAACAAGTTACGGGCGCGCACTGTCGCGCCATAAGTCTTTGAAGGAGTTGGGAAATTGGCTCGTATTGCCGGCGTGAACATTCCGACCGCCAAGCGCGTCGTGGTCGGGCTGCAGTATATCCACGGGATTGGCCAGGCGAAGGCCAGGGAAATCCTGGGGAAAGTGGGGATCGACGAGTCGCGGCGCGTCAACACGCTGACCGACGATGAGGTGATCCGCATCCGCGAGACCATCGACCGCGACTATTCGGTCGAGGGCGATCTGCGGCGCGAAGTCGCGATGAACATCAAGCGATTGATGGACCTCGCCTGCTATCGCGGCCTCAGGCATCGCCGCGGCCTGCCGGTCCGGGGCCAGCGCACGCATACCAATGCGCGCACCCGCAAGGGTCCGGCCAAGCCGATCGCCGGCAAGAAGAAAGTCACGAAGTAAGCTCGAAGGAAGTCGCACTATGGCCAAGCCTGCTGCCGCCGCGAGCGGCGCTGCCGCAACCGGCGCTCGTCCGCGCCGCAAGGAACGCAAGAACATCATCGCCGGCGTGGCGCATGTGAACGCGTCGTTCAACAACACGATCGTCACCATCACCGACGCCCAGGGCAACACCATCTCGTGGTCGTCGTCGGGCCAGCAGGGCTTCAAGGGCTCGCGCAAGTCGACGCCGTTCGCCGCCCAGATGGCGGCCGAGAATGCCGGCCGCAAGGCGATGGAGCATGGCATGCGCACCCTCGAGATCGAGGTGCGCGGTCCCGGTTCCGGCCGCGAGTCGGCGCTGCGCGCCCTGCAGGCGGTCGGCCTCGCCGTCACCGCGATCCGCGACGTCACGCCGATCCCGCACAACGGCTGCCGGCCGCCCAAGCGTCGTCGCGTCTGATTTCAGCCGGGCGACGCCGGGTACGCGTCGTCCGCTCCACTCGATGTACTCACGGGTCCCCGTCGTGCCGTGGCGCGGGATTCCCTGAACCAACCGGTCTAGAGAGGTAGCCCACGTGCTTCAGAAGAACTGGCAGGACCTGATCAAGCCGGAGAAGCTTGTCACCGAAGCCGGCGTCGATTCCGGTCGCACCGCGACCATCGTCGCCGAGCCGCTTGAGCGCGGCTTCGGTCTCACGCTCGGCAATGCGCTGCGTCGCGTCCTGCTGTCGTCACTCCAGGGTGCCGCTGTCACGTCGATCAAGATCGACAACGTGCTGCACGAGTTCTCGTCGATTCCGGGCGTCCGCGAGGACGTCGTCGACATCGTGCTCAACATCAAGGCGATGGCCGTCAAGATGCAGGGCGATCGCGAGCAGCGTCTCTACCTGCGTGCCGTCGGCCCGGGCGAGGTCACCGCGGGCATGATCGAGTTGCCGGGCGACGTCCAGATCATGGATGCCAAGCACCTGATCTGCACGCTCGACGACGGCGCTTCGATCTCGATGGAGCTGATGGTCGCCACCGGCAAGGGCTACGTGCCCGCCGCGGCCAACCGCGCCGAGGATGCGCCGATCGGCCTGATCCCGGTCGATTCGGTGTTCAGCCCGGTCAAGCGCGTCTCCTACAAGATCGAGAACAGCCGCGTCGGCCAGGTCACCGACTACGACAAGCTGTCGATGACGGTCGAGACCAACGGCACGACCCGTCCGGACGACGCCGTGGCGCTCGCCGCCCGCATCCTGCAGGACCAGCTGCAGCTCTTCATCAACTTCGAGGAGCCGCGCGAGGTCCGCAAGGAGGAGCAGCAGGACGACTTCCCGTTCAACCGCAACCTCCTGCGCAAGGTCGACGAGCTCGAGCTCTCGGTGCGCTCGGCCAACTGCCTGAAGAACGACAACATCATCTACATCGGCGATCTGGTGCAGAAGACCGAGGCGGAGATGCTGCGCACGCCGAACTTCGGCCGCAAGTCGCTGAACGAGATCAAGGAAGTCCTGGCCGGCATGGGCCTCCACCTGGGCATGGAAATCCCGGGCTGGCCGCCGGACAACATCGAGGAAATGGCCAAGCGGCTGGAAGAGCCGTACTAGGCCGGTGGAAGGGATTTAGCTCATGCGTCACGGTAATCGCGGTCGGAAGTTCCACCGCACGGCGGAGCATCGCAAGGCGATGTTCTCCAATCTCGCCGGTGCTCTCATCAAGCACGAGCAGATCACGACCACGCTGCACAAGGCCAAGGATCTGCGTCCTATCGTCGAGAAGCTGGTCACGCTCGGCAAGCGCGGCGGCCTGCACGCCCGCCGCCAGGCGATCGGCTTCCTGCGCGACCCCTATGTGGCCGACAAGCTGTTCACCACGCTCGGCCCGCGCTACTCGGCGCGCGCCGGCGGCTACCTGCGGGTGCTGAAGGCGGGTTTCCGCTACGGCGATGCTGCGCCGATGGCCGTCATCGAGTTCGTCGAGCGCGACACTGCTGCCAAGGGCCAGGATTCCGGCCCTTCGGCCGATAAGGCCGAGCAGCAGGAAGCCGCGTAGCCCTCACGGCTCTTACGATTGCAGGACGCCCGGTCATCGACCGGGCGCTTTCGTTTTGGGGCGAAGGAAGAGGATCGCGCGCTGGGACCGCGCGCTCCCAGGGAAGAGGGACCTTGGCCGTCGCAAGAGGTTGCCGGCCGCGGCCGCCTTGTTCATAGAGTGCGCCCATGGCGTGTTCGCAAACCCCGGTCCCCGAGGCGATCTCGCGCAGCATCGTCGCTGGCCGGTACGGCGAAGCGGCTGATGCACTGCGCATCCTGGTGCGGTCGGACCCTTCGGTAGCCGCTCTCGTCGCCCTGGCGTCGATGACCCTCCAGCTGGGCAAGCTCGCGGAGGCAAAGCAGAGTGCGCTCGCGGCCGTCGCGGCCGACCCGCAGGATCACGCCGCGCGCATCATGCTGGCGCGCGTGCGGACGGCGCTGGACGAGCCGACGGCAGCACTGGCCGATTTCCGCGCCGCGCTCCGCCTCGCCCGTCTCGGCATGACGCCTGCCGGGGGTGGGCCGATCGCCGTGCATGCCCATCAGGCGCTGCACAATCTCGAGCAGCTCGTCTATCTGGAACAGGCCGACAACCTTCCGCCGGGGACTCTGCTGCCGGTCCCCGCCGGCGTGAGGGAGACCGCGCAGCGCAAGCTCAACGAGGTGCTCGAGGGCGCCGGCAGCGAGATCCCCACGCTTCCCATGGGGGGCCAGTATGGCCGGGTGCTGGCCGATCCGCCGCTCGTGATGCACGATGAAGCACCACCCGCCCGCTGCCTCAACCCGCGCAACGATTGGGATGAGGTCGTCGGCGCCTTCAGGGGCGAGGGCAAAGGGATCGCCTGCGTCGACAGCCTGCTAAGGGCTTGTGACGAAATAAACGCTTCGAATGTCAAGCGACTGTCCGGTTGGGCTTTGGAACGAAGGTGTAGTTCCAGTCTGGATGGAAGCGGTCGTAGCGAATATTGAGCTGACTGATCTGTTGATCAGAGACCTTGTTGCGTTCTTGGGATAGCTCGTGGCGTCAATGTCGCAGGCGATGGTCAGTCCGGAGGTTGTCGGTGGCGGCGATGAGCTGCACGATGACCTTGTGGGAGAGCAAAGGTTTGGCGCGCCAGTTCTGGGTAATGAAGGCGAACATGCGATGCTCGATGCGGTTCCACTTGCTGGTGCCAGGCGGGTGATGGGTGACGGTGATGGCGAGGCCGGTCTGGTTGGCGAAGTTCTGCAACTCGACTTTCCAGAGGCGGACCCGAGCGCCATTGCTGCCACCGCAATCGGCAGTGATCAGCAGGCGCGTGGCCTTGGGATAGCGCTTGCGCCCCATGCGCCGCCACCAGCGACGAATGCTCTCGACGGCGAAGGTTGCGGTGTCATGGTTGATGCCGACACTGACCCAGCCTTCATTGGCGGCAATGTCGTAGACGCCGTAGGGGACCGCTCGACCCTTTCCCGGGATGACGAAGTCGTGCACGCGCACGGGCTGGGGTCGGCCTTTGCGCCGCAGCTCTCGGCCGGCAGTCCTGAAATCGCCGACCAGCTCCTTCTTCTTGGTGTCGACGGAGATGGCCGGTTGTCGGCACCGCCGGAAACGCTGGACCCGATCGTTGATGTGCTGGAACTGTGCATCGCGGTCAGGGTGCTGCTTGCCCTCGCGGGTCTTGGCGTTGGCTTGCAGGCTGAAGCCGAGGTCCTTGAGCAGGCGGCCGACCAGATTGGCGCTGACCCGGTAGCCCTGATCGGCCAACGCGGCGGCGAGATGGCGCTGACTGCGACTCACCCACAGCAGGTCGGCCTGCGGATCGCCTCGGGTGGCCGAGGCAACCAGATCGAGCAAGGCCTTGCGCAAGCCGGGCTGCTTGAGGGTCGCCGCCTTGCGACCACCGCCGCTGCGGCGGACGCGGCCGTATGGCCATTCGGCCGCTTCCTCGTCGAGCTCCTTCAGGCCGCGCCCGATCGTGCTGCGCGCTATCCCATCTTTCTCAACTGGAGCCATTGTTGAGGGAAAAACCCTTTAGAATCAAAGGGTGGAGCTTGAAGGTCTCCACTACAGAGTGGGGTCCCAGGTTAGGCCGCGGAAGTGGGAGGGGCAGAGATCTTGGGCGGCGGCTGAGGTGGGAGCTCGAGCTTGAGCTGGTGGAGCAGGATCTTTTGATCGGCGTTTGGCTCGGTGTGCCGGGTGATGACGAGGGTGCGTCCGTCGGTGGTAGGGAAGTGAACGTCGAGCATCTTGATGTCGGTGAACTTGTCGAGGACGGCGCGCGGGGTGAGGCCGCCGGCGAGAGTGCGCAGGCGGGCGCGCAGGGTGACGTGCAGGCAGTAAGCGATGAAGGCAACGAAGATGTGTGCCTCGATGCGCTGTTCGAGCTGATGGAAGATGGGCCGCAGCTGGAGATCGTGCTTGAGGTTCTTGAAGGCGGCCTCGATCTCGGTGAGCTGGATGTAGAACTGCCAGAGCTCGGCCGGTTGGCGATCGCCGAGATTGCTGCGCAGAAGATATCGGCCTTCACGCTGTCGGACGCGCCGCAGCTTGCTGCGGTTGAGGGCGTAGCTGAATGAGGCGCCACGCGGTGCCACCTCGACATCGATCAGGCGCCAGGCGGCGGGTGCCTTGGCGCGCGCGCCGCCGAGCTTCATGAGCAAGTCCTGGCGCTTGATCTTCTTCATCGCCGACAGTTCCGTGAGGCGAGCCCACAGCCCTTTGAGCTTGCGCCGGCGCATGGCGCGCTCCTTGTGCACGCGCTGCTCACTGCGGGCGAGCACGTAGAGTTCCGGCTCGTCGGCCAGCAGCTTGACGTCGACGCCCTGGCGCACGCTCTGCCACGGCTTGTCGAGCAGGGCTTTCTCGAGCTTGCTGAGCCGGCCCTTCGGTGTGCCGACCAGGTAGTGGACCGGCGGATCGGCTTGCCGCATCTCGGCCAGGACGGCCTCGCTGGGGATGCCGCGATCCATCACCCAGATGCGCTGCGCCTTGCCGTGCTGCGCCTCGATCTTGGCCAGAAAGTCGCGCAGCGTCGTGCTGTCGGCAGTGTTGCCGGCCAGCACCTCGTAGGCCAGCGGGAAGCCTTCCGGCGTGACCACCAGCGCGATCACCACCTGCACGCAATCACCGCGCTTGTCGCGGCTGTAGCCGTAGCGCCGCTTGTCGGTCTCGTTGTGCGGCGGCGCCGACTCGAAATAGGTGCTCGTCAGGTCGTACAGCAGGACCTCGAACTGCGCCCCGAACAAGTCCTGCCAGCGTTGCCGCAGATGGCTGAACAGGCCCTGCTTATGCTCGAGCAGCTTGTCCAGACAACGATACAGCGCATTCTTCTCGACCAGCGAATAGTCGGCGCCCAGCAGATCGCCCATCGCGCTCTGGCTGAACCACTGTCGATGCAGCCGCCACTCGCTGCCAGGATCGATCAGCCGATAGCACACCAACGTCTGCACGATGTCACACCAGCTCGTGCCCTCGCGCGAGTCTTCCAGGCGATCGGCCCAGAAGCGATCCAGCTCGAGCTCCTCGTAGAGATGGCAGGCCAACCAGCACGCACCCCATTGCCGCGGCCTATGAAGCTCCATCGCATCGAGGCGGACCTGCACACCATGACCACGGGCGTGCTCGGGGACACCGCGATCGGCCGGGAACAGCGCCAGCTGCGTGTGCCGCCGAGCGTCTTCGTCGAACGCATCGACCACCCGACACCAGGCTTCACGCTGACAGTCGTTGATCTCGCCGAGGTACAGCACCGGCCGCTGCACCACCTTGCCGCCGGCGCAGCGCTTGTTCTCGACGATGCTCCAATAGCGATGCTCTTTGCCATCTTTGAAGCGTCGGTTGGCGCGTAAGAACATGATGGGTAGGGATACTACCCCACACAATTAGTACACGAAAGAGACTAGGTCTCCACTACACATGATTGCCAACGCGCGGTCATTGAAATCGCTCACTTTTTTGCTTCTCATCACCCTCGAAATCGATGATTCCGAGGTCCAGTTGAGAAAGATGGGCTATGCCTGTGAGATGCGACACCATCGCGATGCCGCCGCGGCCCGCAGCGCGAGCCTCGCTGGCGGCGAACAAACGAAGCCCTCGCTCATCCAAGTGAGGCGCGACTGCCTCATAGCGCATACGAATGGCGTCCCAGTCGACCACTTCATCAATATATAGCGTTTCTCACCTGATCATGCTCGAAATCCGGGATTCTATTACTGCTTTATACAACCCACCGATCTGATTATTTCGTCACAGGCCCTAACCCCCGATGCCCTGTTGCAGTTGCAGCGCTTCTGCCTGCGTTCGACGGTTTGGCGCAAGCCCTATGCGGCCGGCTATCTCGGGGCAAATCCCGAAACCGGATTCTTCAGCCCCCTGATGCTGCAGATCGCGGCGGAGCTGCGGCAGGCCGTGCCCGGACTGCTGGGTGGGCATCACCTGAGTTATTGGTGGTCGTTCGTCTGTCAGCACCAACGCCCGGGCACCGACGTTCATGCCGATCAGTCCGACGTCAGCCTCAATTTCTGGATCACGCCGGACTCTGCCAACCTGGAGCCCGGAACCGGCGGGCTGGACGTCTGGGACGTCGCCGCTCCCGCCGACTGGACCTTCGAGGACTACAACGTCGGCAGCCGCGACATCCATGCCTTCCTGCGCCAGGAGGGGGCGCGGCAGACCTCGTTCGCCTACGCCGAGAACAGGGCGCTGCTCTTCAGGGGCACGATCTTCCATCAGACCGCTGCCATGCGGTTCGCCGAGGGCTTCGAGAATCGTCGGCGCAATGTCACCATGCTGTTCCGACGGACACGCAGCTAGTCAAATCGTTCGCGGCCCGCGGGATCATAGCGACCGAGGGTCGCGCCGTAGCACGGCGATCAAAAGCGCCGCCATGGCCAAGGCTTGAAAGACAGCCCCCGCAAGATGGGAATACTCCCAGTCTCGACGGAGCATCTCCCAGTTCTCCGGCTGCACCGCCCAGTTGCCGGTGACCCTGTTGGCGGGGAATGTCCAGATCCAAAAGACAGCCTGTGCCGCAATGAGGGCGATCAGAGCCGATGCCGTCGGCCACAACACGCGTGGATTGGTGCGATAGAGCCAGAGCACCGACAACATGCCGGCGACCTCGACTGCAAAGCAGGTAGGCGAGCCTGTTCCAACCGTCGTAAGCGCGCTGCATGACAAAATAGTGCTCGCGTGGCACGTCGATCTTGTTGGGCAATTCGAATGCGTGGGCCAACGCCCCACCCAACGCCAGCGCTGTGGCGAAGAGAGCGACAAAGAAGGCCACGTCCTGCAAAGCCGAGCTTTCGACGCGTTTCACGGGATGTCCAGCTACATGGTGAAGCCGCTGTAGGGCCTGAAGCCGCTGACGGTCAGGCGTTCCACGCGATCGGATAGCGGTTGAAGCCGCGGAAGCGCGCCCGTCCGCCGCGCTCGGGCTCGCCGTCGCGGGCCAGGCCGTCGAAGCGCTCGACCAGTCGGCCGATGGCGATCGTGCCTTCGAGACGGGCCAGCACCGCGCCCAGGCACATGTGCACGCCTGAGCCGAAGGCGAAATGGCGGTTGGGCTCGCGCGCGGCGTCGAAACGATCCGGCTCGGGAAACTGCTCGGGATCGCGGTTGGCGGCGCCGATGCCGATATGCAGGTAGGTTCCGGCCGCCAGCCTTTCGCCGCCGATCTCGAGGTCGGCGGCGAGCCGGCGGTTGCCGAGCTGGTTGGAGCTCTCGAAGCGCAGGCCTTCCTCGATGCAGCTCTTCAGCAGGGCCGGGTTCGCGCGCAGCCGCGCCAGCTCGTCGGGAAAGCGCAGCAGGGCATCGACCGTGTTGCCGATCAGGTTGGTCGTGGTCTCGTGGCCGGCGTTGAGCAGGAAGATGCAGTTCTGCACCAGCTCGTCGTGGCTGAGCCGCTCGCCGTCGATCTCGCCATGGATCAGCGTGCCCAGGATGTCGCTGTCGTCGGCCGGCCGGCGCCGTCGCTCGGCGACCAGCCCGTCGAGATAGGCCGAGAACTCGGCGACCGCGGCGTTGCCTTTTTCCTGGCGCTCGGGACCGGCGACCGGCTCAAGGGCGCCCAGGATGGCCAGCGAATACCTCCGGAACGGCACGCGATCGCCCGGCGGCACGCCCAGCATGTCGCAGATCACCTCGACGGGCAGGCGGAAGGCGAAATCGTCGACCAGATCCATGCCGCCCTTGTCGGCGTGCGCGTCGAGCAGGCCGTCGACCACCGCCTCGATGCGCGGCTGCAGGTTGGCCAGCGCGCGCGGCGTGAAGGCCGCCGCCAGGAGCTTGCGCACCCGCGTGTGCAGTGGCGGATCGTTGAACACCAGGCTGGTCGTATGATGCTTGTAGAGCGGCGTGCCGACGCCGAACTTGGGGCCGAACTCGGCCTTCTTGTCCGACCGCATGCGGGCATCTCGGTAGCACACCGCGACGTCGGCGTAGCGCGAGACGAAGACGCTGCCGTCGGGCAGGCGCTTCAGCGGCGCGAAGCGGCGCAGCGCGTGATAGTAGGGGAAGGGATCGGCGAGGAAGGCAGGCTCCAGCGCCGCCAGGTCGAAGCGCCGGGCAAAGTCGCGGGCCTCGTCCGCCGGCAGCTCGATCAGCCCGCCGCTCAGAGCTGCGCCTCCGTCAGCGCGAACACGGTGCGGCCGGCGGCCTTGAGCGGCCCGAGCTGGGCCAGCGCGGGCGGCAGCACCACCTCGGCATAAAAGCGCGCCGTCACAAGCTTGGCCTCCAGGAAGGCTGGATCGCCGTCGCGGGCCGCCAGCCTGGCTTGGGCGGCGAGCGCGCTCCGGGCCAGCAGCCAACCGCCCAGCGCCGTGCCGGCCAGGCGCAGGAACGGCACCGAGCCGGCGAGGGCGGCCACCAGCTCGCCCTTGACCGATTGGGCAACCCACCTCGTGGCGTCTTCCAGCGCGTCCGCCGCGGTGCCGAGGGCGTCGCGGATGGCCGCGAGATCGTCGCCCGGCGCGCCCGCCATCTCCTGGGCGAGGGCGCGCATCTCGGCCACCAGCGCCAGCATGGTCTCGCCGCCATCCTTGGCAATCTTGCGGCCGACAAGGTCGCGGGCCTGGATGCCGTTGGTGCCTTCGTAGATCGGCAGGATGCGGGCGTCGCGCAGGTGCTGGGCGGCACCGGTCTCCTCGATGAAGCCCATGCCGCCATGGACCTGCACGCCGATCGAGGCGATCTCGTTGCCGAGGTCGGTGAACCACGCCTTGACGATCGGGATCAGCAGGTCGACGCGGTCCTGGGTGCGGCGCGCCTGCTCGCGGTCGGGATGCTTCAGCGCCCCGTCGATGCCGGCGGCCGTGTAGTAGCCCAGCGCCCGCATCGCCTCGATCTGGGCGCGCATCGTCATCAGCATGCGCCTGATGTCGGCGTGATGGATGATCGCCACCGGCTCGGGCTTGGTGCTGCCGTCATCCTTCGATTGCACCCGGGTCTTGGCGAAGGCCGACGCCTGCTGGTAGGCGCGCTCGGCGATCGCCAGCCCCTGGATACCGACCGACAGCCGGGCATTGTTCATCATGGTGAACATGTAGGAGAGGCCGCGGCCTTCCTCGCCGACCAAGTAGCCGATCGCCCCGCCATCGTCGCCGAACGACATCACGCAGGTCGGGCTAGCATGGATGCCGAGCTTGTGCTCGAGCGACACGCAGCGCAGGTCGTTGCGCTTGCCCGGCTTGCCGTCGGCCTCGGGCAGGAATTTCGGCACGATGAACAGCGAGATGCCGCGCACGCCGGCCGGCGCGTCCGGCGTCCGCGCCAGCACGAGATGGACGATGTTCTCGGCCATGTCGTGCTCGCCGTAGGTGATGAAGATCTTCTGGCCGCTGACCAGGTAGTGATTGCCTGTCTTCACGGCGCGGCTTTTGAGCTGCGCCAGGTCCGAGCCCGCCTGCGGCTCGGTCAGGTTCATCGTGCCGGTCCACTCGCCGGCGATCATCTTCGGCAGGTACGTGGCCTTCTGCTCGGCCGAGCCGTGATGGTGGATGGCGTCGATCGCGCCCTGGTTCAGCAGCAGCACCAGCCCGAAGCCCATGTTGGCCGCCTGCCACATCTCCTGCACCGTGGCGGCGAGCAGCCACGGCATGCCCTGGCCGCCGAACTCAGGGTCGAAGGGCAGCGAATTCCAGCCGCCGTCGACGAATTCCTTGTAGATTCCGGCGAACCCCGGGGCCGTCCGCACCACGCCATTCTCCAGCCGGGCGCCGACCTTGTCGCCTTCGCGGTTGAGCGGGGCGAGCCCATTGCCGGCCAGCTTGGCCGCCTCCTCGAGCACCGCATCCACCGTATCGTCGGTGGCGTGCTCGTAGCCCGGCAGGTTGGCGACCTGTTGCAATCCGGCCACTTCACGCAGCGCGAAACGCATATCGGCCAACGGGGCGGTATAAGTCATGGCATCCTCCAGGCCGCAATATGCCGCGCTCGGTCGCTTTTGGCGACCGGCTCGGCTATTTTCGCCGCCATGACCGACGCAGTCTTGCTTGCTATCGACGGCCCCCGGGCCACCATCACGCTCAACGATCCGGCCAAGCACAACCGGCTTGATCCGGCCGGCCTCGGCCTGCTGCGCCGGGCGATCGAGACGGCCGACGCCGACCCCGCGGTCCGCGTCACCGTGCTGACCGGCGCCGGCGAGAAGACCTTCTGCTCGGGCTACGATCTGGGCTCCATCCCGTCGGGCAACGGTGCCCGGCCGGCCGATGGCGAGAACAGCTTCGAGAAGGTCATGGACCGGCTCGAGGCGATGCGCATGCCGACCCTGTGCGCGTTGAACGGAGGCGTCTATGGCGGCGCGACCGACATGGCGCTGGCCTGCGATTTCCGGCTCGGCGTTCGCGGCATGCGCTTCTTCATGCCGGCGGCGCGCTTCGGCCTGCACTACTACCCGAGCGGGCTGCGCCGCTACACCCAGAAGGTGAGCCCGAGCTTCGCCAAGCGTGCCTTCCTGCTGTCGGAGGATTTCACCGACGAGGACCTGCTGCGGGTCGGCTATCTCGACTGGCTGGTCGAGCGCGCCGACTTCGCCAGCCGGGTCGATGAGACCGCTGCCAAGCTGGCCGGCCTGGCGCCGCTCTCGATGTCCAACATGAAGCGGGCGATTGAGCAGTTCGCCCAGGCCGAGCCGGATATCCCCAGGATTCGTGACGGCATCCGCGAATGCCAGACTTCGGAGGACCTCCGCGAGGGGCTGAGCGCCCTGCGCGAGCGCCGGGCGCCTGCCTTCAAGGGGCGCTGATAGTGACGGCAGACGCAAAATCGCCACGAGACTGGTAGACTGAGAAGGTCATGCAGCGCCGTCTGGCCGCCATCGTCCACGCCGACCTCGCCGGATTCACCCGGATGATGGAAGGTGCCGAGACGCGCACCTTCCGCCATCTGAAGTCGGCCCAGATCGAAGTCTGGCGACCGGCGATCGACGCCGCCAACGGCCGGCTGGTCGGAACGGCGGGCGATGCCATGCTGGCGGAGTTCGCCTCGGCTGTCACCGCGGTCAGCGCGGCGATCGACATCCAGGAGCGCATGGCGCGCTTCAACGAGGCGCTGAGCACGGAGCAGCGCATGCTGTTCCGTGTCGGTGTCCATCTCGGCGAGGTCATCGTCGACGACGAGGATCAGAACATCTTCGGCGACGGCGTCAATCTCGCCGCCCGCATCCAAGCGCTGGCCGAGCCCGGCGGTATCGCAGTGTCGCGTGCCGTGCGCGATCTCGCCGAGCTGAAGATGGAATACGCCTTCGTCGATGGCGGCGAGCATCAGCTCAAGAATGTCAGCCGCGCCGTGCAGGTCTACCACGTCCGCGCAGTCAAGGCGGCCTCTACGGTCGGCACGACGACCCGCATCGTGCCGCAGGTCACGCTGCGCTTCGAGGGCACCGATTCGAGCAAGCAACGGCATTCGTTCGAAGTCACCCTCGACAAGCTGATGAGTCGCAGCGGCGGCATGGTGATCGGGCGCGCTTCCGACCAGTGCGACCTCGTGGTCGCACATCCGACGGTGTCGCGGCGCCACGCCAAGCTCAGCCTCGCCGGCGACGCGCTGATGCTTGAGGATCTCGGTTCGACCAACGGCACCTCGCTCGACGGCAAGGCGTTGCGGCAGACCGAACCGGTGACCTTGCGTGCCGGCACCAAGGTGCGGCTGGGCGATGTAGACATGCTCGTACGTCAGCTCTAGAGGCCCGGCGCGCATGAGCGATTCCGACAGCCCATCGAACGATCAATCGTCGCAGACGATTGTCGCGGGGCAGGCCACGTCGCCGCCGGGCGATGTCGACTACGTGGCGCTGAAGCCCGGCCAGACGATCGGGCGCTACGAGATCGTCGCGGTGCTGGGCCAGGGCGGGTTCGGCATCACCTACCGCGCCCGTGACGTCCAGCTCGGACGCGAGGTGGCGATCAAGGAGTACCTGCCATCGGCGCTGGCGATCCGGCAGGACAGCATCACCGTGCTGCCGCGTACGACCAAGATGGCCGACGATTTCGGCTGGGGCCGCGAGCGCTTCGTCACCGAGGGGCGCACGCTTGCCAGCCTGCATCGCGTGCCCGCGATCGTGCAGGTGTTCGACTTCCTCGAAGCTAACGGGACGGCCTACATCGTCATGGAACTGCTCCATGGCGAGACCTTGGAAGACCGTATCGGGCGCAACGGCAAGCTCGGCCCCGAGGAGGTCAACCGCATCCTGTGGCCCCTGCTCGACGGGCTGGAGCAGGTCCACAATGCGGGTTTCCTGCATCGCGACATCAAGCCGGCCAACATCCTGCTCGATGCCGGCGGCAATCCGACCCTGATCGATTTCGGCGCCTCCCGCGCGGCGATGGCCGGCCGCAGCACGGCGCTGACGGCGATCTTCACGCCGGGTTATGCCGCGGCCGAGCAGATGACGTCGGCCAAGCAGGGTCCGTGGACCGACATCTACGGGTTGTCGGCCACGCTCTACCACGCCATCGCCGGGCGGGTCCCGCCGAGCGCCTTCGACCGTATGCTCGACGACGCCTGCGAGCCTCTGGCCCAGATCAAGCCACCCGGCTTCAAGCCGGGCGTGCTGGCCGGCGTCGATGCCGGCCTGTCGGTGGCGGCACGCGAGCGTCCGCAATCGATCGCCGGTTGGCGCCCTATCCTGGCGATGGCCGCGGCGCCGACGGGCGAGTCGACGGTCGTCCTCGGCAAGGCGCCCGAGCCCACGCCGGGGGCAAAGTCCGAGCCGAAATCGGCAGCGAAGTCCGAGGGGCGGCACGTCCCCATCCTGGCCGGATCGCCCGGTGACGCCCCCGCGCCGACACGGCGCACCGGACTGTGGATCGCCGTTGCCGCGGCCGTTCTCATCCTGCTGGGTGGTGGTGGATACTTTGCCGTCGTGCCGCGCGGCCCCGATCCGGCAGTGCTCGAGGCCAAGCGGCTGGCTGAGGAGGCGGCTGCCCGGCAAAAGCAGGCCGAGGAGGAAGCGGCCCGACAGCGCGCGGAGAACGAGAAACGCCAGAAGGCCGAGCAGGAAGCCGCCGAGAAGGATCGCATCAAGGCCGAGCAGGACGCGGCCGAGCGCCGCCAGAAGGCGGCGCAGGAAGAGGCCGAGCGTCGCCAGAAAGCCGAGCAGGATCGTATCAAGGCGGAGCAGGAGGCGGCCGAGCAACGCCGGCTCAAGGCCGAGCAGGATGCCGCCGAGCAGCAGCGCCGCGCTGCCGCCGAGGAAGAGCAGCGCAAGCGTTTCGAAGCCGAGGCGCGCCTGAAGATCGCGGCCGAGATGGCTGCCCAGAAGCGCGCCGAGGAAGAGGCCAGGCGCAAGGCCGAGGAGGAGGCCGAGGCGCGCCGCAAAGCCGTCGAGGACGCCCGCAAGGCGGTCGAGTTCGTCGCCGGCGCGTTCGACCATTTCGGCAAGTCGCTGATGCTGATCGGGCTCAAGGACCGATCCGACGAGGTTCGCCTGCAGGGCGTCGACATCGTCGCCGATCCCGACCTGCATCAGCTCGCGGTCAAGGCGCTGGCGGCCAAGCCCCGCCATCTGCGCTGCCGCCAGACCGACCGGCTGACCGACGGCACGCCGCTCTATCGCTGCCTGATCACGCCGCTCGCCGCCAAGGAGCCGCTGGCCGACGTGCCCGACGCCGACCGCGACGACCTGGCGCTGGCCCTGGTGCGCAATGGCCTGGTTCTGGCATCGTGCGATGCGCCGCGCTCCTATGCGGACGTGGAGGACGAGGCCCGTAGCGGCAAGCGATCCCTGTGGGGTAGAGTTTCTGTTCCCGACTACAAGAAGAGGTGCTCAAGATGACTGTACTGGCAGCCGAATCTCCCGTGCGTGCGTCGTGGCGTAGGATCGCGGTAGCGATGGTGGGCATGGTCGCGGCGCTCGGGCTGGCCACCGCCTGCACCACCAGCAGCGACGGCGGGCCTTCCAATCAGACAATGGGTACCGTGCTGGGTGCGGCAGTCGGCGGCACCGTCGGCGGTCTCGCCTTCGGGTCGGCAGGCGGCATCATCGGTGGCGCCCTGGTCGGCGCGATCGCCGGCAATCTCGTCGGCCGCGCGCTCGACAACCAGGAGCGGCAGCGCCTTGCGCAGGCGACGCAAACCGCCTTCGTTTCCGAGACCAACGTGCCGACGACCTACACGGTCGACCCGGCGCAAAAGTCGAGCACAGCGCCTCCGACAGTCGTGGCGGCGAAGGCCGTTGGGCCGGCGAGCAGCCGCGCCGACGGCAGCACCTGCCGGCCGATCGAGATGTCGGCGACCAAGAACGGCCAGACCACGACCGAGACGACGACCTTCTGCAAGGCGGCCGGCTCGAGCGAGCTCAAGGCGGTCTCGGTCTGATCGCCGCGACGTGAGCTGACTGGACAAACGATCGGGCAGGACCCATCGCCTGATCTTCCCGGCGCACGAGGACTGCTATAGTCCGACCTGGATAGAGCAGGGGTCGGGCATGGCGGGCAATCCCAAGGCGCTGGCGCTGCGCGATCGGCCGGCGAAGGATGAGTTCATCCTGGCGCCCGGCACCTGGCGTCGGGGGTAAACGTGCCGCAGTACCGCGACATGCACGAGCTGATGGGCTTCTCCGAGGTCTGGGACTTCGAGAAGCGCTGGGCGTAGTGAGAGAGGGGCCCGTGAACGGCAAGCAATTCCTCGAGATGCTGGCCCGCCTGCCGCTGCGCGTCTGGCTGCAGGCGATCGCCGGCCTGATCGGCTTCGTCGTGTTGGCGGTGCTGGGCTTTGCCGTGATCGCCGGCGTCGCTGCCATCGTGCTGATCGCCATCCTGGGCTTCAAGGCGCGCGAGTGGATCCGCCGCCTGTTCACCGGCAAGCCGCCGCCGGGCCCGTCCGCCCATGCCGGGCGCAAAGTGATCGACGTCCAGTACGAGATCGTCGAGCGCAAGGACAACGGGCCGAGATGATGGCTACGCTGGGCAACGTCGGCCGGCGTGCCCAGCCGATTGAGCACGATGCCTTTCACCATCTCCGCCCCGCGTGATTTGGTCAGGCTGTTGCCGAGCTCGGTCTCGATCACGCCGGGGCAGATGGCGTTGATCGCGATCTTCGGCCCGAGCTCCTTGGCGAGCGAACGGGTCAGTCCGAGGATTCCAGCCTTGGCCGCCGCATACGAATGTTTGCTGACTGCGCCATTGGAAGCGGAGCGCACTTGGCACACGGCGTCATGACGGTCGCGATGCCGAGACACGCTCCCGGCCATATAGGCTACCGCTGAGCACCAGCGACGGCACCATTCCGTTCTGTGGCGAGCCCAGCGCGTCCTCCCGCCGGCGATACTAGACGCGGATGATCTTGCCCGGGTTCATGAGATTCTGCGGGTCGAGAGCGCGCTTGATGGTGCGCATGGTGTCGAGCTCGATCTGGCTGCGGTAGTGCGCCAGCTCGTCGACCTTGAGCTGGCCGATGCCGTGCTCGGCCGAGATCGAGCCGCCGTGGCTCACCACCAGGTCGTAGACCGCGCCGCTGATGGCAGGGGCGTATGCCAGAAAGCGCGCCTTGTCCCAGCCCGGCGGCGATTGGCAGTTGAAATGCAGGTTGCCGTCGCCGACGTGGCCGAACGGCACCGGCCGGCACTCGGGCAGAACCTGTTTCATTGCCGCCAGTCCCTTGGCCATGAACGCCGGGATCTTGCTCACCGACACCGAGATGTCATGCTTGATCGACGGGCCTTCGCGCTTCTGTGATTCGGCATGGTTCTCGCGCATCGCCCAAAAGGCGCGTGCCTGCGCCTCGTTCTGGGCGATCACGGCGTCGAGCACCTGGCCGGCCTCGAGCGCCTCGCCGAGATAGGCTTCCATCTTTTCCGCCAAACCTGACGTATTGTCGCCGGCGCGGCGGGGCCGCGTCGATGCCCATTCCATCAGCACGTACCAGTCATGACGCTCGGCCAGTGGATCGACCGAGCCCGGCATGTGGTGCAGCACGATGTCGATGCCCTGCCGGCTCATCAGCTCGCACGAGGTGACATTGTCCTCGCTGGCGGCATGCGCGCCGCTCAGCAGCGCGACGGCGGCCTCGGGCGAGGGCACGGCGATCCACGCCGTCGTCGTGTCCTTGGGCCGCGGCCACAGCTTCAGAACCGCCCGCGTGATGATGCCCAGCGTGCCCTCGGCACCGAGATAGAGATCGCGCAGGTCGTAGCCGGTGTTGTCCTTCTTGAGCGCGCGCAGGCCATCCCAGATATCGCCCGCCGGCGTCACCACCTCGAGGCCGAGCACGAGCTGGCGGGCGTTGCCGTAATGCAGCACGTGCACGCCGCCGGCATTGGTCGAGAGGTTGCCGCCGATGGTGCAGCTGCCCTGGGCGGCGAGGCTCAACGGAAACAGCCGGTCGTGCTGCGCCGCCGCCTCCTGGATGGTCTCCAGCACGACGCCGGCCTCGACCGTCATGGTGTAGCCGAGCGGATCGACCTCGAGGATGCGGTTCATCCGGTTGAGCGACAGCACGATCTCGCGGCCGCTCTGGTCGGGCGTGCCGCCGCCCGCCATGCCGGTGTTGCCGCCCTGGGGCACGATCGCGACCTTCTCGGCCGCGCACAGCTTCACCACGGCGGCGACTTCCTCGGTGCTGGCCGGCCGGACGACGGCCAGTGCCGCGCCAAGGTAGTTGTCGCGCCAGTCGGTGAGGTAGGGGTGCTTGCCCTGCGGATCGGTTACCAGCCCGCGGTCGCCGACGATGGCGGCGAGCTCATCGATGAATGGGCTCATCGGGTCACCTGTTTCTTCTCCTCCCCAGCTTTGCTGGGGAGGTGTCGCGTCATACGCGACGGAGGGGTCATGGGCCTTCGCCGGGAGCGCGCCGCTCTGTGGCGCTCTTTCTGTCGATCACATAAGTTCACTCCGCCTTGAGGGACGTGCTCGTGGCCCATGACCCCTCCGTCGGCGTAAGACGCCGACACCTCCCCAGCAAAGCTGGGGAGGAGGAAGAAACAATTGCTCACAGCCGCAGGATCTTTCCCGGGTTCATGATGTTCTTCGGATCGAGGGCGCGCTTCAGGGCGCGCATCGTGTCGAGCTCGACCGGGCTGCGATAGTGCGCCAGCTCGTCGACCTTGAGCTGGCCGATGCCGTGCTCGGCCGAGATCGAGCCGGCCATGTCGCGCACCAGGTTGTTCACGACCCGGGTGATCGCCGGCTCGTGCTGGTTAAGCGTCTGGCGGTCCATGCCCTTGGGCGCGGCGAACGAGAAATGGATGTTGCCGTCGCCGATATGGCCGATCGGCTGCGGCCTGAGGCCGGGCAGGATCTCAAGGGCCGCCTTGACGCCCTGGTCGATGAAACTCGGGATCCTGGAGATCGAGACGGACACGTCGTAGCTCAGCGCCGGCCCCTCGGCTCGCGAGGCCTCGGCGACGCCCTCTCGCAGGCGCCACATGTTGCGCGCCTGTGCCTCGTTCTGGGCGATCACCGCGTCGAGCACGCGGCCGGTTTCGATCTCGTCGGCGAGGAACTGCTCGAGCTTGTCCGACATGCCCTCGGCGCCCTCGGCCCTGGGGCGCGACGACGACCATTCGAGCAGCAGGTACCATTCGGCGTCGGCCTTCAGCGGGTCCTGAGTGTTGGGCAGGTGGCGGACGACCATGTCGATGACGTTGCGGCACATCAGCTCGCACGAGCCGACATTGTCCTCCGACGCCGCGTGCGCCGCCGACAGGATCTCGATGGCGGCCTGCGGGTCGCGGATGGCGAGCCAGGCGGTGGCGACGTCCTTGGGCGCCGGCCACAGCTTCAGCACGGTCTTGGTGATGACGCCGAGCGTGCCTTCGGCGCCCATGAACAGGTGCTTGAGGTCGTAGCCGGTATTGTCCTTCTTGAGCGAGCGCAGTCCGTTCCACACGTCGCCGTTGGGCAGCACCACCTCGAGGCCGAGCACCAGGTTGCGCGCGTTGCCGTAGCGCAGCACCTGCACGCCGCCGGCGTTGGTCGAGAGGTTGCCGCCGATCATGCACGAGCCCTGGGCGCCGAGGCTCAACGGAAAGAATCGGTCGTGGCTCGCCGCCGTGTCCTGCAGGGTCTGCAGCACGCAGCCCGCCTCGACCGTCATGGTGTAGCCGACCGGGTCGACCTCGAGCACGTGGTTCATGCGGCCGAGCGAGAGCAGGATGCCGCTGTGCGTCGGCCACGGCGTGGCGCCGCCCATCAGGCCGGTGTTGCCGCCCTGCGGCACGATGGCGATGCCGTGGTCGTGGCAGAGCTTCACCACCTTCGAGACTTCGTCGGTGTTGGCCGGCCGCACCACCGCCGCCGCGGTGCCGGTGAGCGAGCCTCGCCAGTCGCGCACGAACGGCTCCTTGCCCGGGTCGTCCAGGATCAGCCCCCGCTCGCCGACGATGGCGCGCAGCTGGTCGAGGACCGCAGGCATGACCGGCACGGTGGGGATGCTGGGCGTGACGACGGTATCGGGCATGTTTCCTCCGTTCGGGCGAGACTAGCGCCGGCCGCTTTTGCCGTCATCCGCGGCGGCGCGGCGCAGCCGGTCGTTGATCGCGAGGCCCAGTCCCGTCTCCGGGATGGGCATCACGGCGATGCGGTCGATGCCGGGCCTGTCGAGCGCGCGCATCATGGCAAAGAGATTGGCGGCTGCTTCGGCGAGATCGCCGGCCGGGCTGAGGTTGAACGTCAGCATGGCGCCGGCGGGCGCGTCCGGCCCGAACGCCAGCAGGCCTTCGTCGGCACCGACGCCTGTCGCCCCGAGGCGGACCGGCCGCGCCGGCGCGTAGTGGCTGGCGAGCTGCCCCGGCGATTTGCGCGCCGCGTCGCCGGTCGGCAGCGCGTCGCTCAAGGCGATGCGGCCGATCACGGCTTCGATCGCCTCGCGTGAGACGCCACCCGGCCGCAGGAGAATCGGTGTGTCCCCCGAGAGGTCGAGCACCGTCGATTCGACGCCGACCAGGCACGGCCCGCCGTCGATGATCATCGGCACGCGCGCAGCCAGCGACTCGGCGACGTGCTCGGCACGGGTCGGGCTGATGGCGCCGCTGCGATTGGCCGACGGCGCAGCGACCGGCCGGCCGGCGGCGCGGATCAGCGCCTGCGCCACCGGATGGAAGGGCGCGCGGATCGCCACCGTGTCGAGGCCGGCCGTCGCCAGCAGCGCGATCGTCGAACCTTCTGAGCGCGGCAATACCAGCGTAAGGGCGCCTGGCCAGAACCGTGCCGTGAGCGCGTCGGCCGTATCGCTCCAGCGCACGAGTCGCTGCGCCTCCTGGGCATCGAGCACGTGGCTGATCAGCGGGTTGAACCGCGGCCGTCCCTTGGCTTCGAAGATCGCTGCGACCGCACGCTCGTTGGTGGCATCGCCGCCCAGGCCATAGACTGTCTCGGTCGGAAAGGCGACCAGCTTGCCATCGATCAGCAGCTTGGCGGCAGCCACGATGGTGGCCGCCGTCGGCTCGACAATCCTCACCGGAACGCCTTGCTGCGGGCGATGAAATGCGGGTTGGAGAACTTGGGCTTGCCATAGCCGAGCGGCCGGCCGTCGGTTGTCACCACCTCGCCGCCAGCGGCCTCGAGCACGCCCTGCCCGGCCGCGGTATCCCATTCGTTGGTCGGGCCGAAGCGCGGGTAGATGTCGGCCTTGCCCTCGGCGATCAGGCAGAATTTCAGCGACGAGCCGGCCTGGATCCGGTCGGTGACGGTGAGGCCCTCGCGGCGGAACCAGATGTTGAGGTCGCTGTAGACCGCATGGCTGCGACTCGCGCAGCAGGTCAGCCCGTCGTCCGGCGGCGTGCGCACGGTGATGGCCGCGAAGCCGCCGCCCTTCTCGCACTTGTCGGCGCCCAGGCTCGCCACGCCGCGCCACAGCGTGTCGCTCGCCGGCGCCAGCACGATGCCGAGCGTCGGCCGCCCGTCCTCGATCAGGGCGATGTTCACGGTGAATTCGCCGTTCCTCTTGATGAATTCCTTGGTGCCGTCGAGCGGGTCGACCAGCCAGAACGGGCCGTCGCCGATCACCGGCACGCGGCCGGCCGCCATCTCCTCCTCGGCGACGATCGGCGTGTCGGGCGTCAGCCGGCGCAGGCCGGCGACGATGATCGCCTCGGCGGCGTGGTCGGCGTCGGTCACCGGGCTCTTGTCAGGCTTGTCGCGGACGCCGAGATCGCCGGCATAGATGCGCATGATCTCGCGGGCGGCGTCGCGGGCGAGGTCGGTGCAGGCGGCGCGCAGGTCCGCGGGAGAGGGCAGGGGCTGGGTCACGGAGGTTGCTTTTGGAACGGGCGCCCTTATAGCCCATCGGTCGATGGCAAACAGTCTCCTGGGTGTCCTGTCAGCCTTGCCGGAAGAGCTGGTCCACCTGTCCGACCGGTCAGGCGACCAGACCGAGATCGGCGGCTTGCCGTTCTGGCGCGGCCAGATCGCCGGTCGCGAGGCGGTCTTCGTCGAAACCGGGCCGGGCAAGGTCAATGGCGGGGTCGCGACCGCCCTGCTGCTCGACCGCTTCGATTGCCGGGCGCTGATGCTATGCGGCGTGGCCGGCGGCCTCGATCCGGCGCTCGGCGTCGGCGACATCGTGATCGGCACCAACAACCTGCAGCACGATTTCGGCCTCGACCGCGAGAGCGGCTTCGTCACCATCCAGCCCGGCAGCCGGCCCTCCAGGGGCGAGGACTGGGCGCCTGGCTATCCCCTGGACGAGGCGCTGGTGACGCGCCTGCGGGACGCCCTCGCGGGTGTCGAGCTGGAGCCGCTGCCGCAGACGATCGGCGCTGGCCGGCGCGTCCCCGACATCCATTTCGGCCCGATCCTCACCGGCGACAGCTTCGTCAATTCGGAGACCACCAGGCGGCGCCTGCGCGAACGCTTCGCGGATGCCAGGGCCGTCGAGATGGAAGGCGGCGCCGTCGCCCAGATCGCCCGCCGCTGGGGCGCTGACATCCCGTTCGTCAACGTGCGCTGCCTGAGCGACCTCGCCGGCTCCGACAGCCATCTCGACTTCCGCGCGCTTCTGCCGGTCGCGGCGCGATACGCCTCGCTGGTGGCGCACCGCCTTGCGCCGGTGATTTGAAGTTGTCTCCTCCCCAGCTTTGCTGGGGAGACCCCCAGCACGCCGGCGCGCACCACGATGCTGAGAAAATCGGGGCGGTGCCCGCCCCGATTTTCATAGGAGGAATGTGAGTCAGCTCGTCGCGTGCCCGCCCAGCACGCGCCCGGCGACCGCTTCGAGCTTCTTCATCATGTCTGGCGCGCGCACCTGAGGCGCGGTGATCAGGGCATACTCGAGCGCGCGGTCGCAGCCCGCCGGGCAGGGGGCCGGCCGCGCCGCCTTGAGGCGTGGGGCGATCAGCTTGATCAGGGTCTTGGCCTTCTCGGCGTTCTCGGTCAGCACACGCACGATATCGGCGACCTGCACGTGGTCATGATCGGGATGCCAGCAGTCGAAATCGGTGACCATGGCGACGGTGGCGTAACAGATCTCCGCCTCGCGGGCGAGCTTGGCCTCCGGCATGTTGGTCATGCCGATGACGTCGCAGCCCCACGAGCGATAGAGCTTCGACTCGGCCAGGCTGGAGAATTGTGGGCCTTCCATTGCCAGGTAGGTGCCGCCGAACTTCAGCGGGATGCCGGCTGCCTGGGCGCAGTCGCGCGCCGCCTCGGCCAGGCGGTTGCAGGTCGGATGGGCCATCGACACGTGGGCCACCAGGCCCTCGCCGAAGAAGCTCTTCTCCCGCGCGAAAGTCCTGTCGATGAACTGGTCGACGACCATGAAATGGCCGGGCGGCAGGTCCTCGCGCAGCGAGCCGCACGCCGACAGCGAGAGCAGGTCGGTGACGCCGGCGCGCTTCAGGGCATCAATGTTGGCGCGGTAGTTGATCGTGGTCGGCGAATGCCGATGGCCGCGACCGTGGCGCGGCGCGAACACAAGGTCGAGGCCGTCCAGCGTGCCGGACAGGAACTCGTCCGACGTCTCGCCGAACGGCGAGGCGACGCGCCGCCAGGTCGCGCGCTCAAGGCCGGCAATCTCGTATATACCGCTGCCACCCAGGACACCCAGCACCGTCATCTGCCTCTCCTTGCTGGCGCTGGTGTATCATTCCCGCCGAAACGGTTGGGAGAAATCATGGGCAAGCTCGACGGCAAGATCACCATCGTCACCGGCGCGACCAGCGGCATCGGCCGGCGCACGGTCGAGATTTTCGTGCAGGAAGGCGCCAAGGTGGTGGCGACCGGCCGCCGCGAGGAGCACGGCCGCTCGCTCGAGGCGGCGCTGGGCAAGGACAAGTGCCTGTTCGTCAAGGCCGACGCCACCCAGGAGGCCGACGTCGAGGCGATGATCGCCGCCTGCCTCGGCCGCTGGGGCCGGCTCGACTGCCTGTTCAACAATGCCGGCGGGCCGGCGCCAGTGGGCGGCATCGAGACCATCCCGGTGGACGGCTTCGACGTCGCCATGGCGACCCTGGTGCGCTCGGTCATGCTCGGCATGAAGCACGCCGCGCCGGTGATGATGAAGCAGGGTTCGGGCAGCATCATCAACAACGGCAGCGTCGCGGCGCGACGCGCCGGCTACTCGACCTCGATGATCTACGGCGCCGCCAAGGCCGCGGTCGTGCATCTCACGGTGTGCGCGGCCATGCAGCTCGGCGAGAAGAACGTGCGCTGCAACTCGATCTCGCCGGGCGGTATCGCCACCGGCATCTTCGCCAAGGCGCTCGGCCTGCCGCCCGACAAGGCCGACAGCTACGCCGAGGCGATGAAAGCCGGTTTCGCCAAGAACCAGCCGATCCCGCGCGCCGGCCTGACCGACGACATCGCCCACGCTGCGGTGTTCCTGGCGTCGGACGACTCGACCTTCATCAACGGCCATGACCTCGTGGTCGACGGCGGCATCGTTGGCGGCCGGCTGTGGACGCCGCACCAGGAGGGCGTCAAGGCGATGCGGCAGGCGTTCGGCGTCGACGCATGATCAGGTGTCTTCTGCTCGCCGCAGTCGCCCTGTGCCCGGCGGTGCTGCCGGCCCTTGCCGCGGAGCCTGTCCTGACGCCACTCGTCGGCCAGGTGATTGCCGCGCCGCGGCCGGTGCTCGGCTCGGACCAGCGGCGCCATCTTGTGTACGAGGTGCAGCTCGGCAATGTCACGGCAGGCACGCTCGAGGTGCAGGCCGTCGAGATTGTCGACCAGGGCGGCAAGGTCGTGCATCGGCTCGACCGCGACGCCGTGGCCCGGCGCCTGTCGGTCGGCGGACGGCGCGGCGCCGAAGCCGCCGATCTCCTGTTCGGTCAGTTCGGTGTCCTTTTCCTGCACGTGGCGCTCGGCAAGGATGACGCGCTGCCGCGCACGCTCAGTCATCGCATCGCAATTCGTTTCATGCCGGCCAACATCGATCACGTGCTGACGATTGCCGAGACGGCGGTGAACGATGCGCCTGCCGTGGTTCTCGGGCCGCCGCTCCTCGGCAAGGGCTATATCGCCGGCGACGGCTGCTGCGACAGCATTCGCCATGTGCGAGCGCTGCTGCCGCTCGACGGCCGCTTCACGCTCGCCCAGCGCTTCGCCATCGACTGGGAGCAGGCCGATGCGCAGAACCACCTGGTCAGCGGCGATACCAGGACGCTCACCAACTACACCATCTTCGGCAAGGACGTGCTGGCCGTCGCCGACGGCACGGTCGTTGCCGCGCGCAACGACCTGCTGGAGCAGGTGCCGGGGGCGTTACCGAGGAACCTGCCGCTCGACCAGGCCGACGGCAACTTCGTGGTGCTCGATATCGGCGGCGGCGCCTACGTGCTGTTTGCCCACATGCAGCCGGGCAGCGTCACGGTGACCGCGGGGGCCCGCGTCAAGCGCGGCGACGTGCTGGGCAAGGTCGGTAATACCGGCAATAGCCAGGCGCCGCATCTGCACCTGCATGTCATGGACGGGCCGTCGCCATTGCTGGCCAACGGCCTTCCCTACGTCATCGACGCCTTTACCCTGACCGCCATCGACCACGCCGGCACGGCCGATTTCGACAAGGCCGAGGCCACCGGCTCGCCGCTTACGCTGACGCCTGTGACGCCGCCGCAAGTGATGAAAGGCATCCTGCCGCTCGACCTGACGGTCGTCGAGTTTTCGAAGTAGGTGTGTCTTCCTCCTCCCCAGCTTCGCTGGGGAGGTGCCCCGTCATACGGGGCGGAGGGGTCGTGAGCCTCAGTCCCGCTGCTCATGACCCCTCTGTCCGCGATGACGCGGACACCTCCCCAACAGAGTTGGGGAGGAAAAATGAGCGGGCGCCCATGGACGAATGCCCTGCCCGATTACAGGGGGGAGAATGAGATGTGTCCATTCCTCCCCCAGCTTCGCTGGGGAGGAGAATGATCACGCCAGCGGCGGGCTGACGTCCTGGCCGAAATAGGCGTGCTCGAGGCGGTTGGGCAGGTCGGGCTCGTCGGTCTTGGCTTCCAGCACGATCGAGCCGCGGGCCAGGGCGTAGACCCTATCCGCCAAATTCAGCGCCTTCTCGATCAGCTGCTCGACCAGGAGCACGGCGGTACCGGCATCGCGCAGACGGGCTGCCGCGGCGAGCACGCGGTCGACCAGCACCGGCGAGAGGCCGGCCGACGGTTCGTCGAGCATCAGGAGCTTGGGGTGCCGCACCAGGCCCTGTGCCACCGCCAGCATCTGCTGCTGGCCGCCCGACAGGGTGACGGCGCGGTCGTTGCGCTTCTCGGCGATCTCCGGGAAGAACGCCAGCGCCTCCTCGACCCGATCTTCGAGCTCGCGCCGCGCCATGCCGTAGCCCGCCAGCATGACGTTGTCGTGCACGCTCAACTGGGTGAACACGCGATGGCCCTCGACCACGTGCACGAGGCCGGCATTGACCGCCTCGCGCGGGCCGGTCGTGCTCATGTCGTGGCCGGCGAAGGTGACTTTGCCGGTGCGTGGCAGCAGGCCTGACAGGGCCTTGAGCAACGTGCTCTTGCCGGCCCCGTTGGGGCCGAGCAGGGCCACGATCTCGCCGGCGCCGACCGTGAAGTCGATGCCGTTCAGCACGCCGATCTTGCCGTAGCCGGCGCTGAGGCCCCGGACTTCCAGCAGTGGCTCACGCCCCGAGATAGGCACTGACCACCTCCCGATGCGAGCGGATCTCGGCCGGCGTGCCCGCGGCCAGTTCCTTGCCGAGGTTGAGCACGGTCACGCGATCGCAGATGTCGAAGATCAGGTCGGCATGATGCTCGACCAGCAGCACACCGGTGCCGGCGCGACTGATCGCCTTGATCAGGTTGCCCAGCCGGCGGATCTCCTCGGCCGACAGGCCGGCCGCCGGCTCGTCGAGCATCAGGAAGGCCGGCCGCAGCATCAGCGCGCGGGCGATCTCCATGAAGCGCAGCTCGCTGTGCTGCAGGCGGTCGGCGCGCACCCCGGCCAGCGTCTCCAGGCCGACCGTGGCCAGCGCCTGCATTGCCGCCTGCTCGAGGTGCTTCTCGTCGCGGCGATGGCGCGGCAGGCTCAGCATCGCCTCGCTGAAGCTCGCCTGGCCGTGCACCGTGCCGCCGATCATGACGTTGTCCAGCACCGAGGCGGCGCCGACCAGGCGCGGCGTCTGGAAGGTGCGGGCGATGCGGTATTCAGCGCGCCGGTACGGTTGCTCGAACGGCAGCTCGGCGCTCCCCAGCGTCATCGTTCCGGTGCTCGGCCGGTAGTAGCCCGAGATCACGTTCAGCGTCGTGGTCTTGCCGCTGCCGTTGGGGCCGATCAGGCCGTGCACCTCGCCCGAGCGGATCTCCAGGTCGAGCCCGTCGATCGCACGCACGCCGCCGAAATGCAGCGAGATGTCCTTGAGCGCGATGGTGCTGGGCGCGCTCTTGTCGAGCACGCGGGCCAGCAGCTCGGGGCGCGGCACGATCTCACGGTGCTGCTCGAGCGGCCGGCGGTTCTTGAAGTCGAGCAGGTCGGCGATGCCTCCGGGGATCAACAGCACAATTGCCAGCAGCAGCGCGGCGTAGAGGAAGGTCGACCACTGGACCAGCGGCGCGGCGAACTCGGGCAGCGCCGTCAGGATGATGGTACCGAGCGCCGGCCCCAGGATCGAGCCGCGCCCGCCGATCAGGATGGCGATGAAGAACAGCACCGACATCTCGAAGGTGAAGGCGTCGGGCGTGATGTACGACTGCAGCGAGGCGAACAGCCCGCCGGCCACGCCGCCCAGGGCGCCGGCCAGCAGGAAGATCAGCATCAGCAGCTTGGGCTTGGCGATGCCGGAGGCTTCAGCGGCGACCTCGGCGTCGCGGATGGCGACCAGGGCGCGGCCATAGCGGCTCGCGCCGATGTTGGCCGTGATCCAGGTCGCGAGCGCCGCGAGGATGAAACAGAAATAGTAGAAGCCCCAGCCGGGATCGAACGGCCAGGGGAACACCGGACCGGGCGTGCCGACGCCGCCGCCGGTGACGTCCTTCCAGGCCAGCGCCACCTGGGTGACGATGGTGGCGAAGCCCAGCGTGGTCATGGCGAAGTAGAAGGTGCGCAGCCTGAGCGCCGGCAGGCCGACGATGACGCCGAAGATCGCCCCCATGACGCCGCCGGCGGCGAGCGCGAGATAGGCCGGCCACTCTGGCCCGACGCGGCCGGCGGCCAGCGCCGCCGTGGTGTAGGCGCCGAGCGTCAGCATCGACACCCAGCCGATGGCGATCTGACCAGCGTAGCCCACGACCAGGTTCAGCCCGGCCGACAGCACCCAGTAGATGTAGGCGCGCTGGGCGATGACGCCGATGTAGGAATCGTCGAGCAGCGGCAGCAGCAGGCCGATCAGCCCGAGCGCGATCCACGACGCCTTGCCCTCGAGCCAGCCGAGCAGGCCGGCCTGGGGGCGCGGCGCCGCGATGGGAGCGGCGGTATCCGTCGTCATGTGGTCCCGCCCGTCAGACGCGCCGCGCCGTCGCCGCGCCGGCCAAGCCCTCGGGCCGGAGCAGCAGCACGACGATGAAGACCGCGAACACCGCGACCGAGGCGAAGATGCCGCCGACCAGGACGTTGGCGGCCTGCTGGAACAGGCCGAGCGCCAGCCCGCCGATCACGGCGCCGCGGTTGGAGCCCATGCCGCCCAGGGCCACCGGCACGAAGCCATAGAAATTCAGGATCGCCTGGTTGCCGAAGTAGGCCAGCAGCATCTGCGCGCCGGTGAAGCCCGCCAGCGTGCCGATCACTCCGGCGAGGGCGTAGCTCGCAAGCCGGAGCCGCGTCTCGGGCAGGCCGAGCGCGCGGGCGGCATAGCTGTCCTCGGCGATAGCGAGGAAAGCGCGGCCGATCAGGGTCTTGCGATAGAGGAACTCCAGCCCCGCGACGGTGACGGCACAGGCAAGCAGAGGCAGCAGGAATTTCTGGTCGAGCCACGCCGATGCGGACCCCGATTCGATCGGGATCAGCACCGGGAAGGGCTGCGCCTCGGTGCCGAACTCGATGGCGGTGACCTGCTGGATCATGAGGGCAAAGGCAAGCGTCGACAGCACGTAGAGGTGCTGCTCGATGCTCTTCAGTACCGGGCGCACCGTCAGGATCTCGGTGACGAGCCCCAGCAGTGCGCCACACGCCAGCACGAGCACGAAGCCCAGAACGGCGTTCATGCCCCATTTGTGGATGAAGAGCGCGCCCAGCACACCGCCCAGCATTCCCAGCATGCCAGCGGTAAAGCTGAACACACGCGACGCCGAGAACATCACGTTGTACGTGATGCCGATCAGTGCGTAGACCGCTCCTACTGCCAAACCGTAGGAGACGATCGATTGGAACATGGTCTAGCTGCTGTAGCCGGGCGCCAGGTTGAACGCACCGTCCCTCAGTGAGTTGACCTCGCACATCACGACCTCCTGGTCGGGGAAGCCGTTATGCTCCTCGGGTGTCCAGGTCACCGTGCCGTAAACGCCCGGCCAGGCCTTGACCTTGTTCATGTAGGCCACGACGTCCTCAGGCTTGGTCCCCACCGCCTTGAAGACTTCGCCGATCATCTGGGCGCCGTCCCAGCCCAGCGCCACCCACCACAGCAGCGTGTCGCCGAACTCGACCTTGTCCTTCTTCAGCCGCTCGACGTAGGCCGCCGCGCGCTCCGGCAGCTTGCCGTTGACGTAGCAGCAGTTGCGGAAATTGTTGGAATAGACCTTGTTCCAGTACTCGGGCTTCTCGAGCAGGGCCTTGGTCTGCCCCGAGCCCAAAGTCGTCTGGCCGACCACCGGCACGTCCCAATTCATCGCGCCGCGCGTATTGAGGATGCGCGACAGGAAGCCGGCATTGACGCTCCACGGCATGATCGCCTGGGCGCCGGCGTTCTGCATGCGCAGCAGCTCGGGCTTGAGGTCGGGGTTCGCGGCGTCGACGTGGTTGGTGTAGACGACCTCGGCGCCCATCGCCTTCAGCATCGGCACGTAGGTGTTGACCGAGGCGGTGCCGTAGCCGGTGGTGTCGCTGATCACCGCCACCTTCTTCAGCTTGAGCACGTTGTAGACGTAGTGGTTGGCGCCCTTGCCGACCTGGGTATTGGTCGGCGCGATGCGGAACGACATCGGGTATTTCTTGACGTCGATCAGCTCGTCGACCCAGCACGGATGCAGCATCGGCACCTTGTCGCGCGCGATCAGGGGTGTCGCCGCCAGCGCCTCGCCCGAGTTGAGCGGCCCCCAAATGATCGAGGCCTTCGCGCGCTGCGTCAGCTCGGCCACGGCATTGACCGCCTTGGTCGGGTCGCTCTGGGTGTCGCGCGAGATCAGCTCGAGCTTGCGGCCCTTGATGCCGCCCGCCTTGTTGATCTCCTCGACCGCGAGCTGGGTACCGCGATTGATGCCGACGCCGGTCGACGAGCTAGGCCCGGTCAGCGCCGGCAGGTAGCCGATCTTGATCGGGTCGGATTGGGCGATGGCCGGCGCCGGGAAGCCTCCCGCGGCTGCGAGGGCCGTAGCAGTGGCGGCCGATCCGGCCAGGACTTGGCGACGACGAAGTGACATGTCATTCCCTCCCACACAGGGCCCTCGAAAAGGGGATCGTGTTGTTTTGCTTAGCATAGCCGGCGGCGGTGCATGGTCAATGCAGGCGCCTGTCGACAATGGGTATCGTAGTATTAACGATCGGTCTCGTACTATCGCCAATCGTCATTTGACAGCGGCAAGGCAGGCTTTCGAAACCGGCTGCCGCGGAGGAAGCAGATGGGCAAGGTGTTCTGGAAATCGGCCTGTCCGCACGACTGTCCGAGCGCCTGCTGTCTCGAGGTCGAGCGGCTGTCCTCGACGCGCATCGGCCGTATTCGCGGTGCGGCTGCGAACACCTACACCGATGGTGTCGTGTGCGCCAAAGTGGCGCGCTACGCCGAGCGGGCCCACCATCCCGACCGCCTGAAGCAGCCCCTGCGGCGCGCCGGCGAGAAGGGGCAGGGCGACTTCCGCCCGATCTCGTGGGAGGCGGCGCTCGACGAGATCGCCGAGGCCTTCCAGCGCGCGGCTCGCACGCATGGCGCCCAGTCCGTCTGGCCGTACCATTCGGGCGGCACGATGGGTGTCGTGCAGCGCTGGGGCATCGACCGGCTGCGCCATGCCTTCGGCTATTCGCGTCAGAAGACGACGATCTGCGTGACGCCGGCCGAATCGGGCTGGCGTGCCGGTGTCGGCAAGCTCACCGGTCCCGATCCGCGCGAGATGGCCGAGTCCGATCTCATCGTCGTGTGGGGCGGCAATCCGGTCTCGACGCAGGTCAATGCGATGACCCACATCGCCAAGGCGCGCAAGCAGCGCGGCGCCAGGCTGGTGGTCGTCGACGTCTACCGCACGCCGACAATCGAGGCGGCCGACATCGCCCTGGTGCTGCGCCCCGGCACCGACGGCGCGCTGGCGCTCGCCATGATGCACGTGCTGCTGCAGGAGGGCCTGGCCGATCGCGACTATCTGGCGCGTCACACCGACTTCGGGCCCGACATCGAGGCGCATCTCGTTGACAAGACCCCGGGCTGGGCGGCGGCGATCACCGGCTTGCCCGTGGCCGAGATCGTGGACTTTGCCCGCCTGTACGGCCGCACCGAGCGCAGCTTCCTGCGAGTCGGCTTCGGCTTCACGCGCTCTCGCAACGGCTCGGCGGCGATGCACGCCGTGACCTGCCTGCCGGCGATGACCGGGGCGTGGCGCCATCGCGGCGGCGGCGCGTTCTTCATCAACTGGGACAATTGGCGGCTGAACACGACGCTGGCGCATGGCCTCGACATGATCGACCCCAAGACGCGCGTGCTCGACCAGTCGCGCATCGGGCCGATCCTGTGCGGCGAGCCGGAGGCGCTGGCCGGCGGCCCGCCGGTCAAGGCGATGCTGATGCAGAACGCCAACTCGGCCAACGTCGCGCCCGACAGCGCCGCGGTGGCGCGCGGTCTCGGCCGCGAGGACCTGTTCGTCTGCGTGCACGAGCAGTTCATGACGGCGACAGCGAAGTACGCCGACATCCTGCTGCCGGCCGCGATGTTCCTAGAATACGACGACATCTATTACGGGCTGGGCCACACCCACCTGACGGTCGGCGCGCGTGTCCTCGACCGCTACGAGGACTGCCGCACCAACCACGAGCTGATCTGCGCCCTGGCACAGCGGCTGGGCGCGCCGCAGCCGAGCTTCCGCATGAGCGCCATCGAGCTGCTCGACGCCACCCTGCGTGCCTCGGGCAAGGGCCCCTGGGCGGAAGCCGCGGCGCGCGGCTGGGTCGATTGCGTCGAGGACTTCCAGGCGACGCACTTCCTCGACAGCTTCCCGTCGAGCGACGGCCGCTTCCATTTCAAACCCGACTGGAAGGCGGTTGGCCCTTATCACGCCGGGCTGCGGTCGCTGCCCGACCATCTCGAGAACTACGAGCGCGCGACCGACGACCTGCCGTTCCGCCTGGTCGTGCCGCCGGCGCGCGCCTTCCTCAACACAACCTTCACCGAGACGCCGGGCTCGAGCGCGCGCGAGGGCGAGCCGCGCGCCCTGATCCACGAGGACGACGCAGCGCGCCTCGGCCTGAGCGGCGACGGCGCCATGGTCCGCCTCGGCAATGCCCGCGGCGAGGTCACGCTCGCCGCCCGCGCCGCGCGCACCGCCCGCCCGGGCGTGGTCATCGTCGAAGGCAACTGGCCGAGCGACGCCTATCCCGATCGTGTCGGCATCAACACTCTGATCGGCGCCGACCCCGTCCCGCCGAACGGCGGCGCCGCCTTCCACGACACTGCGGTGTGGATGCGGCTGGCGTAGCTCTTTTCCTCCCCCTATGGCGCTGTAAACAGCGCCATAGGGGGAGGTGGCCCGTCATTCTCATTCTCCTCCCCAGCTTAGCTGGGGAGGTGCCCCGTCATACGGGGTGGAGGGGTCATAGGCCCCCTCACGTGACTCATGACCCCTCCGTCCGCGATTACGTGGACACCTCCCCAACTTCGTTGGGGGGACATGAGAAGAGCGCCACAGAGTGGCGCGATCCCGGCGATGAGTGCTTCAGGAGGGCCGATCCCCCGTCCGCGCGAACACCGCTGACGCATGCACGATGCGCTCGCCGTTGCACACCAGGTAGCAGTTGGCGAAGGCGAGGCGGCCGCCGACCTTGTGCACGTCGACATGCGCCTCGACCCAGTCGCCGATCCTGGCCGAGCCGGCGAAATCGGTCGTCACGCTGGCGGTGGTCAGCATCGGCGACGGTGTCTGGCTGCGCGTCGTGCGGTAGCCGAGCGCGATATCGCACATCGTCATCATCAACCCGCCATGGGCGAGGCCGCGCCCGTTGGCATGCTTGGGCTGGATGCGCACGCCGACGACGAACGTGCCGTCGTCGTTGGTCCGGTAGAAAAACGGCCCGTTGTGATCGAGGAACGCGCTCGAGCGGAACAGCGGCTGGAATCCGTCGGGCGGGGTGGATCCATGGTTGTCGTTCTCCATTCTCCTCCTATGAAAATCGGGGCGGGCACCGCCCCGATTTTCTCAGCATCGTGGTGCGCGCCGGCGTGCTGGGGGTCTCCCCAGCGAAGCCGGGGAGGAGTACGAACTAGTTGTACCGTCTGAGCTCGATCCGGCCGATCTGGTTGCGATGGACTTCGTCGGGGCCGTCGAAGATGCGCATGGCGCGCGCGCTGGCGAAGGCGGAGCCGAGGCCGAAATCCTCGGTCACACCGGCGCCGCCGTGCGCCTGGATGGCGTAGTCGATCACGCGGCACAGCATGTTGGGAGCGGCCACCTTGATCATGGCGATCTCGGCCAGCGCCTCCTTGTTGCCCACCTTGTCCATCTTGTCGGCTGCCTTGAGCACCAGCAGGCGGGCCTGCTCGATGGCGATACGCGCCTCGGCGATGCGTTCCAGCGTCACGGTCTGCTCGCCGAGCGCGCGGCCGAAGGCGGTGCGTGACTTCACGCGGCGGCACATCTTCTCGAGCGCCGCCTCGGCCTGGCCGATCGCGCGCATGCAGTGATGGATGCGGCCCGGTCCGAGCCGGCCCTGGGCGATCTCGAAGCCGCGGCCTTCGCCCAGCAGGATGTTTTCGAGCGGCACCTCGACATTGTCGAACACCACCTCGCCGTGGCCGTGCGGCGCGTCGTCGAAGCCGAACACCGGCAGCGAGCGCACGACGGTGATGCCCTTGGCCTCGCGCGGCACCAGGATCATCGATTGCTGACGATAGCGGTCGGGAGTCTTGGGGTCGGTCTTGCCCATGACGATGAACACCTTGCAGCGCGGGTTCAGCGCCCCGGAGGACCACCATTTGCGTCCGTTGATCACGTAGCGGCCGCCGCGCCGCTCGATGCGGCATTCGATATTGGTGGCATCGGACGAGGCGACCGCCGGCTCGGTCATGGCGAAGCAGGAGCGGATGCTGCCGTCGAGCAGCGGCTCGAGCCATTGCTTCTTCTGCGCCGCGCTGCCGTAGCGCTCGATCGTCTCCATGTTGCCGGTGTCCGGCGCCGAGCAGTTGAATGCCTCCGGTGCCCACTCGACGCGCCCCATGATCTCGCACAGCGGAGCGTACTCGAGATTGGTGAGGCCGGCGCCGTGCGCGCCCGGCAGGAACAGGTTCCAAAGCCCTTCGAGCTTCGCCTGCGCCTTCAGATCCTCGAGCACCGGCGGTGTCTGCCACTGGCCGTTGGCGCGCAGCTCCTGCTGGTAGCGCTGCTCGCTGGGTTGAACATGCCGGTCCATGAAGTGCTGCACGCGCGCCTGCAGCTCCTTGACCTTGGGTGAATGGTCGAAATCCATCGCGTCCTCCTCGACTGCGGTTGCACCAGGATCGGGAGATGCCTAGCATTGATCAAATGAATTGATGGAATATTGCGATATGAATGCTGTGCATCTATCGCGCGTCGACCTCAACCTGTTCGTGGTGTTCGACGCGATCTTCTCGGAGGGCAGCATCACGCGCGCAGGACGGCGGCTCAACCTGTCTCAGCCGGCGATCAGCCACACGCTTTCCCGACTGCGCGGTCTCGCCGGCGATCCGCTGTTCGTGCGCAGCGGCCACGCGATGGCGCCGACGCCGCGGGCGCGCCAGATGATCGCCTCGGTGCGCGATGCCCTGCACGGCTTCGAGACCGCGTTGGCCGCGACCGACAGCTTCGACGCCGGCGCCGTCAGCAAGCGCTTCGTCATCGGCCTGCAGGGCGTGGCCGAGCCGATGGTGGCGCCGGTGCTGATGCGGGCGATCGCCAGGTCGGCGCCGCGCGTCGACATCAGCCTGGTGAGGCCGGACCGGCGGGAAATCGAACGCGAGCTGGCGGCCGGAACGCTCGATCTCGTGCTCGACGTCCTGCTTCCTTTGCCGGAGGAGGTGAGGCGGCTGCGGCTCGGCACCGAGCGCCTGATGGTGATGGTGCGGCGTGACCATCCCAAGGTGCGCAGGGCGCTCACCCTCGCCGCCTATCTGGCGCTGGAGCATATCCAGGTCTCGCAGCGCCGGCGCGGCCTGTCGGCCGAGGATTTCGAGTTGTCGCGCCAGGATCTGCGCCGCCGTATCCGCCTGCGTTGCCAGAACTATTACGGCGCCTGTCGCGTGGTCAGCGCCACCGATCTCGCGCTTACCATGCCCGAGCGCCACGCCAGGATCATCAACCACCATTTCGGCAACCGCCTGCTGCCGTTCCCGCTCGATGTCGCCGCGTTCGACACCTATGCCTACTGGCACGCCAACAGCGATAGCGATCCAGCGAATCGCTGGCTGCGCGCGCAGCTGTTCAAGGCGTTCGCGAAGGATGCGGGGAAGAAGCGGTGATTCATTCTCCTCCCCAAGCGTCGCTTGGGGAGGTGCCCCCGTAATCGGGGGCGGAGGGGTCATGAGCGTCAGTGGTGGTGCTCATGACCCCTCCGTCGCCGTATGACGGCGACACCTCCCCAGCGGAGCTGGGGAGGAGGGGCTACTTTCGCATCGCCAAGTCGCCCTCGAGCTCGCGCGGGCGGATGCGCACGAAGGCGACCAGCGCCAGCGCCATCAGCAGCGCGACCATCGCCCAGGCGAGGCCCCACCCGAGCGGCGACATGCCGCCCGACAGGTCGAGCGTCCAGCCGATCGCGAGCGGGCCGACGAAGCCACCGCCGTAGCCCAGCATCGAATGGACGGCGAGCGTCGCCCCGCGCCGCGCCGGGTCGGCCGAGCCGGCCGCACCGGCGGTCAGCGACGACGAATCGAGCCAGATGATCATGCCGTAGAGCACGATCAGGCCAACCGCGATCCAGTAGCCGAGCGAGCCGAGGAAACCGATCAGCGCGCCGGTCAGGATCGACAGCACCATCGCGGCGGCGATCAACCGGCGGCGCCCGAAGCGGATCGAGGCCTCGTTGCCCAGCACGCTCATCAACGTGCCGAGCAGGCCCAGCACCGTCACCACGACGGCGGGCGAGAGCAACTCGCCGGTCCTGCCGCTGCTCGCGGCGACCCAGACAAGGAAAGTGACACCCCAGCCACGCAGTGCGTTCATCTCGAGCGTGTGGGCGCAGTAGGCGAGCGAGTAGGCGAAGGCCGAGCGGTTGCGCAACGCCGGGCGGAAGTCGAACATCGCCGCCGCCGGTCCGGCCGGCCGCGCCTGATGCGGGCGAGCAGGCACCATCAGGGCCACGGCGACCCAGGCGATCGCCGCCGTCAGGCCGGCGCTGGCGAAGGCCAGCCGCCAGCCGAACGCGTCGGCCAGCAGATCGCCCAGCAGGTAGGATGCGGCACCGGAAATGCCGATGCTCGCGGCATGGCCGGTCACCGCGCGTGACATCATCTTGTTGTCGACCTGGTCGGCGAGCAGCTTCAGGCCGGTCATGTAGGTGCCGGCCCAGCCGAAGCCAGCCAGACCGCGCAGCGCCAGCGCCGACCAGAACCCCTCGGCCAGCAGGCCGAAGGCGAAATGGGCGATCGTGGTGAAGCCGACACCCAGCAGGTAGACGCGTTTGGGGTCGACCCGGTCGGTCGCCGTCACCAGCACCGGCACGGAGACCATGTAGGTGGCGTAGAACGCCGACGTGATCCAGCCAGCTTCGCTATTGGTGAGCGACCAACGGGTCATCAGGTCGGGCATCAGCACCGGCCAGTAGCCGGCGCCGAGCTGGACGAAGACCTGCGCGGCACAGACGATGGCGACCAGGCGCCGGGCGGTCCGCTGATCAGTCGGCATGGTGGGCTGCCTCCTGTCGGGGCATGCGCAAGGCGCACAAGGCCAGGCAGGCGGCCAGGCTGAGCCCCGCCGTCACGAGCAGGACACTGGCGCCGATATGATCGAGCAACACCGCGAAGGCGAACGGCGCCAGCGCCGACAGGAAGCGCGACGGCAATCCGATCAGGCCCAGTCGATAGCCGTAGCTTTCCGGTCCGAAGATGGCGAGCGGGACCGTGCCGCGCGCGATGGTGAGGATGCCGTTGCCCGATCCGTGCAGCACCGCGAAGGGGCCGGATGCGACGCTGCCGCCAATCAGCAACAGCACGGCGACCCCGACCGGATGGGTGAGCGTTGCCAGGCGCGCGGTGATCAGCGGATGGAGGCGCGCCAGCGGCCCTGCCTCGAGCAGTCTTGCGCCGACCTGGGCCGGTCCGATCAGGGCGCCGGCGGCGATGGCCTGCGTTGGCGAGGCGCCGGCGGCTTCCATGATGCGCGGGAAATGCGCCGCCATGCCGGCCGTCACGATCCAGGCCGCGGCAAAGGCGAAGCCCAGCAGGATCATCGCCCGGTCGAGCGGAACCGGCTTGTCGGCCGCACGCTTCTCGGCCACCGCCAGGGTCGGTCGCGGCAGGCACCAGTAGTTCAGCGGCAAGGCGACGAAGCAATGCAGGACCGCCCAGGCAAGGCAGGTGTCGCGCCAGCCGATCGTCGAGGCGCCCAATGCCGTGAGCGGCCAGCCGATGGTGCTGGCGAAGCCCGCGAACAGCGTGATGCCGGTGATGGCGCCGCGCGCACTCGTGCCGTAGATGCGGCCGAGCACGGCGAACGCCGCGTCATAGAGCCCGATCCCCATGCCGACACCCAGCACGATCCAGGCAAGCTGGAGAGTGAGCAGGGACTGAGCGAGGTACAGCAGCACCAGTCCGCTGGCGAACAGCAGGTTGGAGACGGCCAGCACGGCATTGCCGCTGCCGCGATCGATCAGCCGGCCGGCGCGCGGGCCTAGCAAGGCCGAGATGATGAGCGATACCGAGAAGCTCGCGAACAGCCAGGTGGTCGAGGTGCCGGTATCGCGCGCGATGTCGTCGGCCAGGATGGCCGGCAGATAGTAGGACGATGCCCAGGCGAGCGTCTGCGTCGAGCCCAGGATGGTGATGGTCGCGAGTCGTCGTGGATCCATCAGGTCACCGCAACTGTCCGGCGAGGGTCGCTCGAGGCCGGCGAGCGCACGTGGACCATGTCATGTCATGACAGGACACTCGCATATGGGCGCATTCTTCATTCCCCTCCCCAGCTCCGCTGGGGAGGTGTCGCCGTCTCACGGCGACGGAGGGGTCATGAGGACCACCACTGGCGCCCATGACCCCTCCGCCCCGTATGACGGGGCACCTCCCCAGCGGAGCTGGGGAGGAGAGTGAAGGGCGTATCCATATGCAAACGTCCTGCATGTCACGGGGTGCGGCGCGGGCTTTCATCAGTCAAGGCGCCGCGCCTCGCCCGCTCTCGTCGTGAAGGGCGCCAGCCTGGCAGATGACGGAGCTGCATGAAGCGCGCTACTCCTGTGGCGCTTATGGGCTGTGTGATCGACAAGGAGAGCGCCACAGGAGTGGCGCTCCCCCCGCTTGGACCCGGCAGCATCGGCGCGGCCTCGCTCATCAGCCGCAGCCACAGCCCTTCTTGCCTTCTTCCTTGGCCTTCACATCAGCGACGCAGCAGCCGCTCGCCGCCGGTTCCGCCGTTTGCGGCGGCGGGCCGCCGCAGCAGCCGGCTTCTGCATCGATCGATCCCCCGAGACCTTCGGCCGAACGGCGATCTGCCACTGGACCTGGCCCGGAGCAGACGCCGGTCTCGGGCAGCACCAGCTCGACGCGCGCCGCAGCCTCGCGGTCGCCGGCGATCTCGGCCACGATCGACCGTACCTGCTCGTAGCCGGTCAGCATCAGGAAGGTCGGCGCCCGGCCGTAGCTCTTCATGCCGGCGAAATAGAAGCCCGGCTCGGGCTGGGCCAGCTCGCGCGCGCCGTGCGGGCGCACGGTGCCGCAGCTGTGGATGTTGGGATCGATCAGCGGTGCCAGTGCCGGCGGGCATTCGACGGCGGGATCGAGCGACAGCCGCACCTCGCGCAGGAAGTCGAAGTCCGGCCGGAACCCCGTCGCTACCACCAGCTCGTCGGCGGCAATGAAGCGGCCGCAGCACGAGGAGCCGGCGCCGATGCGAAGCTTGTCGCCATCGCGGGTGACGTGCGAGACGCGGAAGCCGGTCTCGACACAGATCTTGCCCTCCATGACCAGCCTGGCGAAGGCCGTGCCGAGGGCGCCGCGCGCCGCGAGCTTGTCCTTGGCGCCGCCGCCGAAGGCCTTCTCCGGCTTGTCGCCCCGCAGCAGCCAGATCACCTCGGTCCCGGGCGCCTCTTCCGCGAGGCGCACGAGGTCGATCAAGGTGCCGATCGCCGAATGGCCCGAGCCCAGCACCGCCACGGTGCGGCCGGCATAGCGGCCACGTTCGCGGCCCAGCACGTCGGGCATGCCGTAGGCGAGGCGGTCCTGCACCTCGCGCTCGCCGATCGCCGGCAGACCGTCGGCGCCCGCCGGGTTGGGCGAGAACCAGGTGCCGGTCGCGTCGATCACCGCGTCGGCCTCGAGCTGCTCGGGACCCTTACCGTTCTGGTAGCGGACGGTGAAGGGCGCGAAGGCGCGGCCGTTGCTCTTCATCTTGTCGAAGCCCGCGCGCCCGACACTGGTCACCATGCTGCTGGTGCGGATGTGGTTCTTGAGCGGCGTGCGGGTGGCCAGCGGTTCCAGATATTGCGCCAGCAGCTCACCGCCCGTCGGATACTGGTCGGGCGGCGGCGAGTTCCAGCCGGCCGCAACCAGCAGGCGCTCCGATGCCTTGTCGATGGCGTACTCCCAGGGCGAAAACAGGGGCACATGACTCCACTGGCGCACGGCATGGCCAACCTGCGGTCCGGCCTCCAGGATCACCGGCTCCATGCCGCGCTCCAGCACATGGGCGGCGGCGGCGAGGCCCACGGGGCCGCCGCCGAGGATGGCAACTGTCCTGGGCTTGCTGGCTGAGTCGGGCATGGCGTGCTCCTGTTCTCCCGGAATAATCGAAATAGTGGGGCAAATTTTTTACGCGGCGGCCTTCGACGTCTTGGACACGCGCGGAGGGCAGGTGCCTTCGGCGCAGCATTCCTCGACCATGTAGTCGATCAGGCCGCGCATCAGGTCGTAATTGGTGTGGCAGACCAGGGTCGTGCCTTCGCGGGTCTGGGTGACGAGGCCGACCGCGACCAGCGACTTGAGATGATGGGACAGCGTCGACGCGGCGATCTCCAGCCGATCCTGCAGGCGACCGACCGGCATGCCTTCTTCACCCGCACGCACCAGGATGCGGTAGATCTTGAGGCGCGTCGGGTTGCCCAGGGCTTCCAGGCGGGCGGCCGCGTCGTCGAGCTTCATGTTTCCAATGTAGGACATCGCCCGGCGATGTCAACCGTATTTCCAGAAATTTAGAAATACAAGTCAGATCTTCGACGCCTTGGCGTCGCGGCTCGCCACCGCCGTCCCCTCTTCGTACCAGGGCTTGCTGGCATTCACGATCTTCACCACCGACAGCATGACCGGCACCTCTATCAACACGCCGACGACGGTCGCAAGAGCGGCGCCCGAAGAGAATCCGAACAGACTGATGGCGGCGGCCACCGCCAGCTCGAAGAAATTGCTGGCGCCGATCAGCGCCGAGGGGGCGGCCACGCAGTGGGCTTCGCCGGTCGCGCGGTTCAGCAGATAGGCCAGTCCCGAGTTGAAGTAGACCTGGATCAGGATCGGAACGGCCAGCAGCGCGATGATCAGCGGCTGCGAGATGATCTGCTTACCCTGGAAACCGAACAGCAGCACGAGCGTCGTGAGCAGCGCGACCAGGGAAATAGGCTGCAGCCGGGAAAGCAGCGAAGACAATCCGGCCACGCCTGCGCTGGCCATCACACGGCGGCGAATGACCTGCGCGAGGATTACCGGCACGACGATGTATAGCCCGACGGACAGAAGCAGCGTCTCCCACGGCACGCGGATCGCCGAGAGGCCGAGCAGCAGGCCGACGATCGGCGCGAAGGCGAACACCATGATCGTGTCGTTGAGCGCCACCTGGGTGAGCGTGAAGTCCGGCTCGCCGTCGGACAGGTTGCTCCACACGAACACCATGGCGGTGCAGGGCGCCGCGGCGAGCAGGATCAGGCCCGCGATGTAGCTGTCGATCTGGTCGGCCGGAAGCCATGGCTTGAAAAGATGGCCGACGAACAGCCAGCCCAGCAGGGCCATCGAGAACGGCTTCACCGCCCAGTTGATGAACAGCGTCACGCCGATGCCGCGCCAATGCTCGCGCACCTTGCCGATGGCGCCGAAGTCGACCTTCACCAGCATCGGGATGATCATCAGCCAGATCAGGACGGCGACCGGCAGGTTGACGTGCGCCACCTCGGCGGCGCCGATGGCATGGAAAAGGCCGGGCATCCAGTGCCCCAGCGCGATGCCGGCTACGATGCAGAGGGCGACCCAGACGGTGAGATAGCGCTCAAACAGCGACATGCAGGATGACCGGATTTACTTCCATCATTCGCGAATAATCGAATTTATAGCAGCCGGTCAAGCCGGTGACGCGGTAGGCAGATCGATCAAACGATGGCGAGCAGGGCTCCTCCAGCGGCGCACAGCACAACGACGGCCCACGGGGCCGTCTTCCACATCATCAGCAGCAGGAAGGCGGCCGCGGCGAGCGCGAAATCGCCGCGGCCGGCGATCGCGGACGTCCAGACCGGATGATAGAGCGCCGCCAGCAGCAGGCCGACCACGGCGGCGTTGACGCCGCGCAGAGCCGCCTGCACCTCGGGTCGACGCCGCAGCGCTTCCCAGAAAGGCAATGCGCCGACCACGAGCAGGAAGGACGGCGCGAACACGGCGATCAGGCAGATCAGGGCGCCGCCGACGCCGCTGGGCGCCGGCTGCATCGCCGCGCCAAGATAGGCGGCGAAGGTGAACAGCGGACCGGGCACGGCCTGGGCCGCGCCGTAGCCGGCAAGGAACGCATCGTTCGAGATCCAGCCGCGCGGCACGACTGCTTCCTGCAGCAGCGGCAGGACGACGTGGCCGCCGCCAAACACCAGAGATCCGGCACGATAGAACGCATCGACGAGATCGAGCGCGTGAGAGCCGACGGACGCCGCCAGGACCGGCAGGCCGATCAGCAGCACGAAGAACATGACCAGGCACCAGAGGCCCGTCCTCCGGCCGACCGAAAGCGGCAGATGGGCGTGATCGGCCGGCGCCGCATCCCGCGTCAGCAGCAACCCGGACAGGCCGCCCAGCACGATGCCGCCGACCTGCGCCCAGGCCGACGGCACGGCGAGCACCAGGGCTGCCACCGCGACCATGATCGTCGCCCGTTCCCGGTCGGCCGCCAGCGAGCGCATCATGCCGAGCACGGCCTGCGCCACGACCGCGACGGCCGCGACTTTCAGGCCGTGCAGCCAGCCCGAGCCCGCGGCGCCGCCGAGGACGTCGATGGCGTAGGCGAATGCGACCATCGCCGCAGCCGATGGCAGCGTGAAGCCCAGCCAAGCGGCGAAACCGCCGGCATAGCCTGCCCGTGACAGGCCGACGGCAATGCCGACCTGGCTCGATGCGGGACCGGGCAGGAACTGGCAAAGCGCCACCAGATCGGCATAGGCGCGATCGTCGAGCCAGCGGCGACGATTCACGAACTCCTCGCGGAAGAAGCCGAGATGGGCGACCGGCCCGCCGAACGAGGTCAAACCCAGGCGCAGGAACACCGCGAGCACTTCGCTCCAACGTCCGGTCGGCCTCGGGCTGGAGCCGGCAGGGTTGGATGGCATGGTGTCTTCGCTCATGGTCTTCCTGTGCAGGCAACTCGCATCGTGCCGTGTTTCATGTCGTCGCGATGACGAACCTCGGCGACTTGATCCGACTGCATATTCTGCGCTGGCCAAGCAGGCTTGCCTGACCGCAGGAGACAATCATTGTCGAGGGCGTCGACATGCAGGGCGTGAATCTGTCGCCCGTGCAATTGATTGCACGTCGATGGCTGCGCCTACTGACGCAAGGTGGATCTCGCGAGTGCGCTTGCGTCAGTGCGGGAGCCAACTCATGGCTAGGACCGCGCCATGAGGTGTCCCGTAGACGGCAACCGTGCCATGCTACTCGGCTGCCTGCTTGCCGAGGCCCTTCGGCACGGCGGCGGAGGCGGCGGCGAAGCGCGGCGAGTCGGTGACCTTGAGCGCCTCGGCGGCGTCCTTGTTCTCCATGATCTTGGCCATGATGGCCTGGCCGGCGCGGTCGAACACGGCGCGATTGTCGATCAGGAACTTCTGCGATTCGCGCAGCTTGGCGACGTAGCCGTTGATCTCGGGGATGACGTAGCGCGCCACCAGATCCCAGCTGCGGAAGGTGTTCTCCGGGTTGGCCCAGTCGTGCACGAAGCCCACCACGGTGCCGAAGCCGCCGCTCTTGTCGTAGACCGACTTGATTATCTTCACCAGGTCGTCGGGCGTGCCGACGGTCGAGGCCGCGCCCTCGACGAACGCCGTCTTGTCGACCGCCTCGTCGGGCGAGTTGAACGGCACCGACCCTGGCCGCTGCAGCGTGCCGTGGATGTATTCGTTGTGCCACTTCATCAGGCCGTGCCTGGCCTGCTGGCGCGCTTCCTCGCGGGTCTCGGCGATGTGCCAGTTGAGCAGCACGCGCCAGTTCTTGCGATCTACCGTGGTGCCGTGCTTCTTGGCGGCCGCCTCGGCAAAGCCCCACTGCGTCGGCAGGGCGAGCAGGCCCTGGTCCGACATCGAGCCCAGCGAGATGATGCCGATGCCATACTTGCCGGCCAGCGTCATGCCCGACGGGCTGATCTGCGAGGCGACGGCGAAGGGCATGTCCTCCTGCAGCGGCAGCAGCTGCAGGGCCGCGTCCTGCAGGGTGTACCAGTCCGTCTTCTTGGTGACGCGCTCGCCGCGCATCAGGCGACGGATGACGTCGATTGCGTCGTCTTGGCGATCGCGCTGGACCATCGGATCGATGCCGAGCGTATGCGCGTCGGACGGCAGCGCGCCGGGGCCGGAGCCAAAAATGGCGCGGCCGCCGGTCATGTGGTCGAGCTGCACCATGCGCTGGGCGACGTTGTAGGGGTGATGGTAGGGCAGCGAGATCACGCCGGTCGCGAGCTTGATGCGCTTGGTGCGCTCGCCGGCGGCGGCCAGGAACATCTCGGGCGAGGCGATCATCTCCCAGCCGCTCGAATGATGCTCGCCGCACCAGAACTCGTCGTAGCCGAGCTCGTCGAGGTGCTCGACGAACTTGAGATCGCGACGGAACTGCAGGGTCGGGTTCTCGCCGATCGGATGGTGCGGCGCGAGGAAGGCGCCAAAGCCAAGTCGCTGCATAAGACTCTCCTGTGCGTCGGGAGGGCGTAACATGGCCGACCGGCGGGGTCGAACGGATATGGAGCACGAGCAATGGCGTTGCTGAAAAACCGGGTTGCACTGGTGACAGGCGGGTCGCGCGGCATCGGCCGGGCTATCGCGATTTCGCTGGCCGAAGCAGGTGCGGGCGTTGCTGTAAATTATCGCGAACGCGAGGACGAGGCGCGGAGCGTCGTCGAGGCGATCCGTGGCGCCGGCGGGCAGGCGATGATGGTGAAGGCCGATGTGTCGCAGGCGGTCGACGTGGAGGCGATGATGGCCGCGATCGAGCGCGAGCTCGGCCCGGTCGACGTGCTGGTCAACAATGCCGGCGTCGGGCTGGTGCGCAGCGTCGACGAGCTCACGGAGGCCGATTTCGACCTCACCATCGCGGTGAACCTGAAGTCGGTGTTCCTGTGCACGCAGGCCGTGCTGCCCGGCATGCGGGCGCGCCAGTGGGGGCGCATCGTCAACATCTCCTCGGGTGCAGCGCGCGGTGCTGGCGGCGTGGGGCCGCACTACAACGCCTCCAAGGCCGGCATGGAGGGCATGACCCGCGGCTACGCCGCCCGCCTGGTGAAAGACGGCATCACCGTGAACGCCGTGGCGCCGTCGCTGATCGAGACCGACATGGTGCGCGGCGGTGTTGCCGCCTCACCGGCGCGCATCCCGCTCGGCCGCTTCGGCACGCCGGACGAGTGTGCCCAGATCGTGATGATGCTGGTCGGCAACGCCTACATGACCGGCCAGACCGTGGCGCTGAGCGGCGGGCTGTCGTTCCTGTGATGATTCATGGCCGGGAGCGCGCCACTTGAGGCGGAGTAACCTCCGCCGACGTGGCGCGCTACCCTGGCTCACAAACAGAGCCACTTCGGCTGCCCCTCCTTCGCGCGACCAGGATTGGCAGATACCTCGTGGTCCGTCGTGAGGTGCGGAGGAGGATTGGCGGCCATGACGAAGAAGGCGAAGGACGGTACCGCGGAGAACCCGACTGGCGGCGGCAACCCGGCAAGCTTCAAGGTCGGCTACGGCAAGCCGCCCGTTGCCACACGCTTTCCGCGGGGCAGGTCGGGCAATCCGCTGGGGCGGCCCAAGTCCCAGCGCGGGAAGGTGACGCTGCGTGGGGCGATGCGCGAGCTGCTGATGAGCGACGTCACCGTTGCCGTCGACGGGCGCCGGCGCACGATGCTGCGTATCGAGGCGCTGGTCGATGCGTTGATCGCCAGCGCCGTCGCAGGCAATACCGGCGCCGCCCGGCTCGCGCTCGACCTCGCCCACAGATTCGTGCCGCCCGACGAAACGATCGCCGACATGCACCAGGCGCTGACGCACGGGCCCAAGGCACTGACGCCCCAGGACTCCTACAACCGCTACAGCGATGAAGAACGCGCCCGGATGTCCTACGAGTGGATCACGCGCGACATGACCGACGAGTCGCTTGGACCCGACAAGCCCGAAGAAGGCCAAGCCGATGGCAACCCGTCTGACGGCGATCCGCCGGCGGGCAGCAGAGGCGGCTGACCGCTCCCGGCCGCCGCCGTTCCATCCCTGATCTCCGTCACCGATTTCCCTGATCCGATGAGTCAAATTCCCTGTTCTGGTGCAAGCAATTCCCTGATCCAATTCCCTGTTTTGCCATTGACGATGACCGAAGAAGACCGTGCAAGGCTTTGCAATGATGGACCAATCTGCTGCCGCGCCGTTCACGGACCAGATTTTTCTTCCGTCCACGCCGTGGCGCGTGCGCGGTGACCGGCATATCGTGGCGGTACAAGGTGCGGACAACGCGCCGTCGAAGCGGGGAGGAAACGATGCAACGAACGATCAGCCGGCGTGCCGCGCTCGTGGCAGCACTCGGTCTTGCCGTGCCGGCAAGGGCTGGGCGCGCGCAGGCGTGGCCGACCCGGCCGCTGCGCATCCTTGTGCCGGCGGTGCCGGGCGGCGCGACGGACATCGTGACGCGGGCGGTCGCGCAGCCGATGGGGGAACAGCTGGGCCAATCGGTCGTGGCGGAGAACCGGGCCGGCGGATCGGGCCTGATCGCGCTCGACACGGTCATGGCCTCGCCGCCCGACGGCTACACGCTGCTGCTCGTCACCGAGGGCAATCCGATGGGCCCCAACATGTACAAGGACTGGAAGCCCGATCCGGTGCGCAGCCTCGAGTACATCACGCTGCTCGGACGCGGCATGTTCATCGTGGTCGTCCATCCGTCGTCTCCGGCCGACACGCTAGCCGAGTTGATCGAGCAGGCGCGGCAGAGCCCGCAGCCGATGCTCTATGCCACGCCGGGCGTCGGCCAGCGCCTGGTGTTCGAGCAGCTGAAGAGCCTCAACAAGTTCCGCGCCGACAACGTCGCCTACAAGGGCGGCGCCCAGGCGGTGGCCGACCTGGTGTCGGGCCACATCAAGGTCGGGGTGCTCGGCCTTCCGCCGGCGATCCCGCACGTCAGGGCCGGCCGGCTGCGCGCGCTCGCGGTGTCGGGACTGCAACGGTCCGCGGCGCTGCCCGACGTGCCGACGGTGGCCGAGCTGGGGTTCCCGGGCTTCGAGTTCACGCAATGGCAGGGCCTGGGGGCGCCGGCGGGAACGCCGGCCGAGATCATCGACCGGCTGCACCGCGAGGCGCTGCGGGCGATGGCGCTTCAGGCGACGATTGACAAGCTCGCCACGATCGGCATGGACAACTCCACCAGCGCCGCGCCGGCCGCCTTCACCGACTTCATCCGGCGCGAGACCGATCGCTGGCCGCCGCTGTTCAAGACCGCCGGGATCCAGCCCGAGTGAGTGTTCGTTCGCGAGCGCGAGTTCGTTCGCGAGTGCGTGTTCGCGCGCACGTGTTCGTTCGATTGTACGTAAGCGTGGGGAGAGACCATTGAATATCCTGTTCATCACGTCCGACCAGCAGCGGGCCGACTGCTACGGCTTCGAGGGCCGCAAGGTGAAGACGCCTCATCTCGACATGCTGGCGCGCGCCGGCACGCGCTTCTCGGCCTGCATCACGCCCAACCTGGTGTGCCAGCCGACGCGGGCTTCGATCCTGACCGGCTTGCTGCCGCGCACCCACGGCGTGTCGGACAACGGCATCGACCTGCCCGATGCGGTGGGCGAGGCGGGTTATGCCGGCGGCTTCACCAGGGCAGGGTATCGCACCGGCTACATCGGCAAGGCGCATTTCAAGACCTGCAACACCTTCGCCCCGACCGGCACGCCGGAATGCCGGCTGACTGCACAGCCCGACAATTGGTACGGACCGTACATGGGCTTCGATCACGTCGAGCTGATGGTCGAGGGCCACAACACCAATCCGCCGCGCAAGCCGCCCTACTGCCAGCATTACGAGCGCTGGTACCACGCCGACGGACGCGGCGAGGAGAAGAACCGCCTGCTGCTGAGCCGGCTGGCGCCCGAGACCGATGCGGCGCAGACCTATCATTCGGGCCTCCCGGCGGCCTGGCACAACTCGACCTGGATCGGCGATCGAACGATCGAGTTCCTGCGCGCCAATCGCGACAAGCCGTTCTGCGTCTGGGCGTCGTTCCCCGACCCGCATCATCCGTTCGACTGTCCCGAGCCGTGGAGTCGGTTGCACCATCCCGACGAGGTCGACCTGCCGCAGCACCGCACGATGGATCTCGAGCGCCGGCCGTGGTGGCACAGGGAGAGCCTCTACGGCACACCCAAGATGGAGAATGCCGAGCTGCGCAATTTCCGCGAGAAGCATTCGCGCACGCCGGTGCAGGACGATCGCCAGCTGCGCGACCTGATCGCCAACTACTACGGCATGATCTCGCTGATCGATCACAATGTCGGCCGCATCCTGGCGGCGCTCGACCAGTACGGCCTGGCCGACGATACGCTGGTCGTCTACTCGACCGACCATGGCGACTGGCTGGGCGATCATGGCCTGATCCTCAAGGGGCCGATGGCCTACGAGGGCCTGCTGCGCGTCGGCCTGCTGGTGCGCGGGCCGGGCGTGCCGGCGGGCAAGGTGGTGGCCGACGCGGTCTCGACCGTCGATCTGCCGGCGACCTTCGCCGACTATGCCGGCGTATCGCTCGCCGATGCGCGCCATAGCACGAGCCTCAGGCCGCTGATCGAGAAGGACGGCTCGCGCGACTTCGCCTTCAGCGAGTGGGACCTGCGCGCCTCGCGTTGCGGCGTCGATCTGTGGCTGCGCACGGTGCGGACGAAGACCCACAAGCTCACGCTCGAGACCAACTCCGGCGCCGGCGAGCTCTACGACCTGGCGAACGACCCGCAGGAGATGGACAACCGCTTCGGCGATTCCGCTGTCGCATCGGTGCAGCGCGAGCTCACCGCCATGATCAAGAGCCGCCCCGACGACGCCGTCGCCCAGCTCCCGCAAGTCGGCATGGCGTGAGCTATCCAGCCCTCCTCCCCAGCTCCGCTGGGGAGGTGCCCCCGTAATCGGGGGCGGAGGGGTCATGAGTCACGTGAGGGGGCCTATGACCCCTCCGTCGGCGAAGACGCCGACACCTCCCCAGCGAAGCTGGGGAGGAGGATGGGAGAATCGAGAGAACAAGCATGACCCCAATGAAAGCCCTCATCGCCCTCGCCGTCACCATCGCCGCCGCTGCCCTTGCCCTCGTCGTCGCCGCTGCCGCGCCGTCATCGGCGCAGGCCTGGCCGACCGGTCCGATCCGCATCGTCGTCGGCTACGCACCGGGCGGCAGCTCGGACATCTCGGCGCGCATCGTCGGCGAGGCGCTGTCGCAGATGGTGGGACAGCCGGTGCTGGTCGAGAACCGGCCCGGGGCGCAGGGCGGCATCGCGCTCGACACCGTCGCGCGCGCCCGGCCGGACGGCCATATGCTGCTGGTCAGTCCGGCGGAGGCGCTCTACCAGCGTGCGCTCGACGACAAGGGACCATTCGACGTCGGCAAGACCTTGGCGCCGATCACCATCCTGACCTCGCAGCCGCTGGTGATCGCCGCCAACCCGCGCACCGGCTGGACCTCGATTGCCGACATGATCGCCGCCGCCAAGGCCAATCCATCCAACCTGTCCTACGCCACGCCGTCGTCGGGCGGCACCAACGTCATTGTCGGCGAGCTGATGTTCCGCCGCGCCGGCGTAAAGGTGCTGAACGTCCCCTACAAGGGCGGCGGCCAGGCGGTGCAGGACGTGCTGAGCGGGGTCGTGCCGGTGGGCGTGCTGGGCGCCGGACCGGTCATGCCCTACGCGCAATCAGGACGTCTCAGCCTGCTCGCCGTGACGTCGAAGGAACGCTCGCCGATGTTGCCCACCATCCCGACGATGGCGGAAGCCGGTTATCCCGAGATCGCCATTACCCAATGGTTCGCCGCCTTCGCGCCGGCCGGCACGCCCGGCGAGATCGTCGAGCGCCTCGCGGCCGCCTGCGCCAAGGCGCTGGCCGATCCGACGGTGCGCGAGCGCCTGGCGGCGGCTGCACTGGAAACCGTGGGCGGCACGCCGGACGAATTCTCGCGTCGCCTCGCCGCGGAAGGCGAGGCGTGGCTGCGCCGGGCGCGGGAATTCGGGCTGGACCGGCACTGATGCTGAGAGTGCTCGGCAAGTCCACCTCGATCAACGTGCGCAAGGTGCTGTGGACCTGCGAGGAGATCGGCATTGCCTACGAGCGCACCGACAGCGGACCGGAGCTGGCGCAGAATCCCAACGGCCTGGTGCCGGCGATCGTCGACGGCGACTTCGTGCTGTGGGAAAGCAACAGCATCATCCGCTATCTCGCCGGCAAATCGGCGGCGCAGGCGCTGCTGCCGATCGAGGCGCGGGCGCGCGCTGAAATCGGTCGCTGGATCGACTGGCCGGCGAGCGAGTTCAACTCGGCCTGGCGCTATGCCTTCTCGGCGATCGTGCGGCGCGATCCGGCGTTCACCAACGGCGTCCAGATCGAACGGTCGAAGCAGGCGTGGACGCGCATGCTCGCCATCCTCGACGGCCAGCTCGCCGCCACTGGCGCCTACGTTGCCGGCGCTACGTTCACGCTCGCCGACATCCCGATCGGCCTGTCGGTCAATCGCTGGTTCCTGACGCCGATGCTTCGCCCGGATTTCCCGGCCGTGTCGGCCTACTACGAGCGCCTGTCGCAGCGTCCGGCCTTCCTGACGCACGGCCGCAATGGCGTCGTGTAGGCGCGGACTAAGGGGCATGGCCGAGAGCGCAACTTTCATTCTCCTCCCCAGCGAAGCTGGGGAGGAGAACCTGAAGAGCGCCGCAGAATGTCCCAGCAGCCTGAAGTGGAGATGAGCGTGGCGTCCGACCAATCCCTGTCACCGATCGAGCGGCTGATTGCGTTGTGGGATCATCTTGGCCTCGGCGTTGCGCATGTCGCCACGCAGATGCCGGGCGACATCGCCGGGCTGACGGCCCGCTATCCCGAGCGGCTGGGCGGCGTGGTGCTGTGCGCGCCGACGCGGCTCGATCCCGGGCCCTTCGCCGCAGTCAGCGATCGCCTGCTGATGGTGAGCGGACAAGGCGGCCTCACGGCCGATGTGACGGCGCGTGCCGTATCACGCCTGCCCGGCGCGAGGCGCTACGTGCTCGAGGGCTACGATGCGCCTGGTTGGGCCGATGTGGTGGCCGATCGCACGGATGAGATCGTGCGAGAGATGACGGCCCTGCTGGCGACGAGCAAGGCCGACACGCCCTCGGCCTGCGCGCGTGAGGGCACGCATGCCGGCATCACCTATCGGCTGGAAGGCTCCGGCCCGGCATTGATCCTGCTGCCGTTCTTTCTCGCGCCCTCCCAATGGGAGCCGGCGGTAGCGGCGCTGGTGCAGCGCTTCACCGTGGTCACCCTGGGCGGCCGGCATCTCGGTGGCGTCGCGGCGCTGGAGGATCGCGCCCGCGCGCCGACCTACCAGGCGATGTTCCGCACTCTTGTCGATCTGATGGCGCCGGCGCCGGGGGGGACGATCCTCGATGTCGGCTGCGGCGCCGGTTCGCTCGATCGCCTGCTGGCGCGCCGTCTCGGTGCCGCCAACCCGATCACCGCGATCGACGTCAATCGCTTCCTGCTCGGCGAGGCGGCGGCGCTGGCGCGCGAGGACGGACTGGAGGGCGCCATCCGCTTCGCGCCCGGCAGCGCCGAGGCGCTGCCGTTCGCCGACGCCTCGTTCGATTGCCTGTTCTCGGTCACCGTGCTCGAGGAGTGCGATGCCGATCGCGCGCTGGCCGAGATGGTGCGCGTCGCCAGGCCCGGCGGCCGCGTCGGTGTGATCGTGCGCTCGATCGACCTGCCTCAATGGTGGAGTGTCGGCATGCCGGAGCCGTTCCGGCAGAGGATGGTGACGCCGCCGCAATCGGTCGCCGCCAAGGGCGTCGCCGACGCGAGCCTCTATCGCCGGGCACAGGCGGCGGGCCTCGCCGATCTTGTCTGCTTCCCATCGCTGGTCACGCTCGATCGCCCCGACGGCCCGATCTGGCGCTACCGCGAAGATCATCTGTTGGCATCCCTGAGTCCGGACGAGACCATGGCGTGGCGCCGTGCGCGCAACGAGGCGATAGATCAGGGCCTCCTGCTCATGGCCCATCCGATGCATTGCGTCGTCGGGCGCAAGCCCGTGCGGCCGTGACGCGATGACCTCAGTCGACCAGGACTTCTTCCTCGGGCAGGGGATCGGGGGCGCCGACGCTCAGGTAGGCGTCGAGGATGGCGGCGAGCGTTTTCGGCGTCACCCGCTCGGTCGTCCGCGCGAGGTCGGCGATCGGCCACCAGCGAAAGGCCTGGAACACCTTGGCTTCGACCTCGTCGCTCATCACCGGTTCGAAGCGATCGACATGCACCACCCGGTATTGCTCGCGCTGCGACAGACGGCGCTCGCCCCAGTTGAAGGTGTGATGGCGCCGCCACAGGATCGGTCCCGCGTCGAACTGCAACAGCCCGAGCTCCTCGGCGAGCTCGCGCTTCAGGGCCTGCTCCTGCGTCTCGTCCGGTTCCATCCCGCCACCGGGTGCGATCCAGAACGGGTCGCCGCCCTGGGGCGCGCGGATGCGCATCAGCAGCACCTCCCGCGCCGGCGTCAGGATGAGCGCGCGGATCGCGCGTCGTTCGACCACGGCTGTCATCACGAATGTCTTGGCACGGTCATCCCGGCCAGCGTCGACACGTCGCCGCTCTTGTCGAGCGTCCACACGGCGTCGATCAGCGGGCGGACGTCATGATCAGCGCGCCAGCTGCGCGCCTCGTCGATCAGCTTGCGCTCGATGTCGGAGTCGGAAAGCGGGTTGGCGGTGCTGCCGCGCGCCGCTTGGGTCGACACCGAATGCTTCTTGCCGTCGGTCGTCCAGACATCGAGCTCGGCGGCGATGGTCGAGATCGCGGGATCGCTCGCGACCTCGATCTTCTGGCGCATCGCGCGGACCTCGGGATTGTTGACGCAGGTGTCGGTGAACTGCTCGAGGCCGGCCTTGCCCAGCACCAGGGCGACGGCGACGGCGTGCTGCAGGCTGACCTGCGATTCGCGGCCGGTGGCGACGTTCGGCCGGTCGGTGCGCTGCAGCAGCAGCGGGTTGCCGCGAATGGCGACGCGCTCGACGGGGGCGCCGGGGTTCTGCTGCCGCCAGTCGAGGGCGCAGTCGAGCACGGGATGGATCACGAAACCGGCGGGGTAGGGCTTGAGCGAGTTCTCGGTCACCTCCCAGGTCTCGCCCAACCGGTCGGTCAGGGCCGGCCAGTTCGGCGGCTCGTTCATGACGGCGAGAAAGCCCTGGGCGCCGGCGATCGGCTCGGCCGGACCGGAGAACCCCTTGTCGGCCAGCAGGGCGGCGAGAAGGCCGTTGCGCGCGGCATTGCCGACGCTGACGCTCTTGGCCGGCCAGCCGAGGCATTCGCACAGGCCGCCCGACTGGGTCGCCGCACTGCCCAGTGCCCACACGGTGCGGTCCGCGCCGAGGCCGAGCAGGCGCGCCGCGCCGGCGGCCGAGCCGAACACGCCGCAGGTCGAGGTGATGTGCCAGCCGCGCGGATAGTGGCCGGGCGACACGGCGAGGCCGACCCGGCATTCGATCTCGAAGCCCAGCACGAAGGCGGCCAGCAGCTCCGGTCCGCTGACGCGACGCAGGTCGGCGAGCGCCAGCAGCGCCGGTGCGAGCGGCGCGGTCGGGTGCACGACAGTCGGCAGGTGGGTGTCGCAATAGTCGAAGACGTTGGCGCCGGCGCCGTTCAGAAAGGCCGCGCTCAGCGCGTCGATGCGCTCGCTGCGGCCGATCACCGTCGCCTGCCGGCCGCCGGAGAACTCGGCGAGGGTCTTCAACGCGAGCTCGACCGGCTCGGTGCGGCAGCCGGCCAGGGCCACGGCAAAGAAGTTGAGAAGCGCACGCTTGGCTTCGTGACGCGGCCGTTCGGGGATGTCCTCCCAGCGCGTGTCGACGACGAAGCGGGCGAGGGCAGGCGTGATGCCCGGTCTTGGCTGCATGAGGGTCATCCTGGAATGGCATGCGGCGCCGCTGTGACGGCGCCTCATTCCTACTACGACCGGCCGAGCCGGCAGCGCAACGTCGTTGCGTCGGGACAGGATCGTGGCGTCTGGTGTCGTGGCTTGCTCGCACGGCATTCGCACGTTGCAAAAAAATCCGTCATCCCGACCGAAGCCGAGCGCAGCGAGGCGCAGTGGAGGGACCTTTCTTGTTGCAGCACGAGGAAGAAAGGTCCCTCGACTGCGCCGCCCCTCGGGCGTCTCCGCTCGGGATGACGGGATGTTTTCTCGTATGCAAATGCCTTTCGCTACTCCGCCGCCAGCGGCCGCGCCTGGCGCTGCGGCGCCGGCGCCTTGTGGAACGCGCCGTCCTTCATGATGGCGAGGAAGCGCGTCGGATCCTGCAGGATCGACACGTCGATCGAGGGATCGCCGTCGACCAGCAGCAGGTCGGCGAGGAAGCCTTCCTTCACCTGGCCGAGTTCGACCGTGCCGCGCTCGGTCTCGCCCGGGCCGGCGCCACTTGCCATCAACTCGCCGCCCATGCGGGTGGCCGAGACGATCGCCTCCATCGGCGTGAAGCCGAACAGGGTCACGAAGTGCTCCATGTCGCGCGCATTGCGCGGCATCGGGTTGAAGGCGAAGCCGTAGTCGCCGCCCGGCAGCACGCGCACGCCGCGCTTGTGCAGCGCCTTCATGTTGTCGATGCCACGCATGAACTCGTTGTCGAAGCGCCGCTTCACGGCGTCGGCCAGGGTGACGCCGCGCACCGGTGCTTCCTTGTAGGCGCTCCAGGTGATGCCGATGGTCGGCGCCACGAATACGCGATCCTTCGCCGCCTCGAGCATGTCGAGCGCTTCCTCGTCGCAGAGCGTGGCGTGATAGATCACGTCGACGCCGTGACGCAGGCACATCTTCACCGCGCCGGCGCTGCGGGCGTGCGCCGCCATGCGCTTCTCGTGCGCCACCGCGACCTCGGCAACAGCGGCGACCTCGGCGTCGGTCATCACCGTCATGTGCGCCTTGGAGCCTGGCGTGCCCTCGTCGCCCGACGGGTTGATCTTCAGCACGTCGACGCCCTCGCGCACGAAGAAGCGCGCCCAGCGGCGGAACTCCTCCGGTCCGTCGGCGACGACGGCGAAGGTCTCGCGATGCAGGTGGTTCAGGCGCACGTCGCCCAGGCCGCTGGTCACCGTCATCTCGAGCGAGGCGGCGAGCATGCGCGGCCCGACGATGTCGCCGGCGTTGATGGCGTTGCGCACGACGACGTCGAGGCGCGGTTTGGCCGAGGCGGCGCTGTGCAGGGCGGTGAAGCCGTGGTCGAGCAGCATCTTCGCGAACTTGGCGGTGAGCAGGGTATGCTCCTCCGGCGGCACCTCGCCCAGCGCCGGCGAGGACGGCGTGTTGATGAAGCTCGGATGGGCATGCGATTCGACAAGCCCCGGCATCAGCGTGGCGCCACCGCCATCGACGACGACGGCATCGGGTGCCACGGCGAGCGTCGCCGGACGGCGTGCCAGCGCCTTGATGCGATTGCCGCTCACCAGCACCTCGGCAGCAAACGGCGCTGCCCCCGATCCGTCGATCACGCGGACGTTACGGAACAGCGTATCGGTCATGGTGCTCACCCCTCCCAGGGCCTGATGTTGTTGGCGGGAGTGTACACGCTTCTTCTTTTCCTCCCCAGCTTCGCTGGGGAGGCGCATGACATGTCACCCCATCACATCCTTCTCGTGGAACTCGACGCCGCGCACGACGTCGGCGGCGGTGCCGTCGTACTCGACGCGGCGCAGCTGGGTGCGGCGGATCTTGCCGGAGATCGTCTTGGGCAGCTCGGTGACGAACTCGAGCCGGCGGATGCGCTTGAACGGCGCCAGCCGCTTGTGGGTGTAGTCGAGGATCGAGCGCGCGGTCTCGCGCGAGGGCGGAGCGGAGGCGACCAGCAGGATGTAGGCCTTGGGCACGGACAGCCGGATGTCGTCCGGCGTCGGCACGATGGCAGCCTCGGCGACCGCCTCGTGCTCGATCAGCACGCTCTCGAGCTCGAACGGGCTGATGCGATAGTCCGACGACTTGAAGACGTCGTCGGCGCGGCCGACGAACGTGAGGTAGCCGTCCTCGTCGAGGCTGGCGACGTCGCCGGTGCGATAGACCGCGCCGTCGGCGCCCGCAAGCTTGCCCGCGGCGTCGGCATAGCCCTGCATCAGCCCGGCCGGGCGCTCGCCGCCGAGGTCGAGGCAGATCTCGCCTTCGCTGCGCGGGCTGCCGTCGGCGTCGAGGATCAGCACGCGATAGCCCGGCATCGGCCGGCCCATGGCACCTGCCTTGACCGGCTGGCCGGGCGAGTTGGCGACCTGCGCCGTCGTCTCGGTCTGGCCGTAGCCGTCGCGGATGGTGAGGCCCCACGCCTCCTGCACCTTGTTGATGACCTCGGGGTTGAGCGGCTCGCCGGCGCCGCAGACCTCGCGCAGCGCGAGCTTGCAGGCGGCAAGGTCCTCCTGGATCAGCAGGCGCCACACCGTGGGCGGGGCGCAGAAGGTGGTGACAGCGCAGCGCTCGAGCACGCCCAGCAGCGCCTTGGCGCTGAACGGCGCCTGGTTGACCATCAACACCGTGGCACCGGCATTCCACGGCGCGAAGAAGGTGCTCCAGGCATGCTTCGCCCAACCGGGCGAGGAAATGTTGACGTGCACGTCGCCGGGCTGCAGCCCGAGCCAGTACATGGTCGACAGCGAACCCACCGGATAGCTGCGATGGCTGTGGCGCACCAGCTTGGGCTTGGCCGTGGTGCCCGAGGTGAAGTAGAGCAGCAGCGGATCATCGGCGTCGGTCGGGCCGTCCGGCGCGAAGTCGGCGGGGCAGGTGTAGGCGCCGGCGAGCGGCAGCCAGCCGTCGATCGGCCTGGTGCTGGTATTGACGAACACCACGCCGTCGCGCAGCAGGCCGGCGCACTTGGCGACCTGGTCCTCGTCGGCCACGATCATGCGGGCGCGGCCACGCTCGACGCGGTCGGCCAATTCTTCGCCGGTCAGCAAGGTCGTTGCCGGGATCACCACGACGCCGAGCTTCATCGCCGCCAGCATGATCTCCCACAAGGGTGCCACGTTGTTCAGCACCAGCAGCAGGTGATCGCCGCGTTTCAGGCCGTGGCCGCGCAGGAAGTTGGCGACCTGGTTGGAGCGCGCCGCCAGCTCGGCGAAGGTGAGCCTGGTGTCGCGGCCGCTGGCGACGTCGACGATCCACAGTGCGTCGCGATCCTTGCTCGCAGGGTTGCTCGCCAGCTCGGCGTCGAACCAGTCGAGCGCCCAGTTGAACGGCATGGGATCGGGCCAGCGGAAGCCGGCGACGGCCTTGGCGTAGTCGGTGCGATGGGCGAGCAGGAATTCGCGGGCTTGGCGGAAAGTCGGCATGAGCGGTTGGACCCTTCGTTCGCCTGTCTACTCGTTGACGGGCGCTCCTTCGAGAGCGAGCGGCGCATCTTGCGCGGGCCGCTCGCCGCCGTCGAGGCGCAGGCAGCCGGCATTGAGGCCATCGCCCGGCGCCTTTTCGACGGGCGCGATGAACAGTGCCGTGATCTTGATGTCGCCGACCAGGAGGCGGGCCTCGCTCAGCCAGCGCGCGGCGCGGATCGCGTTGCCGGTCCCATCGAGTCGCAGCCAACCGCACAGGATGGGCCGCTCGCCGGAGGTGTCGATGCGCACGTAGGCGGTGTCGTTGCCCTTGAAGGCGCCGGCCCGGCTGTTGATCCGCCATTCGAACGGCACCGCGCGATAGAGCTTGGCGTCCTCCACCGAGACGTCGATCGTGCCGATATAGTCGCTTTTCGCCAGCGACGGATCGCGGATCCAGCCCATGTGGGCGGCAAACCCGAACGCCACCAGCGCGACGGCCATCAGCAGGATCACCCAGCGCGGGATGCCGGTCATCTCTATTCCTCCCCAACGAAGTTGGGGAGGTGTCGCCGTCTTACGGCGACGGAGGGGTCATGAGTCATGGCCCCGCCATCTCTTGTGACTCATGACCCCTCCGCCCCGTCAGACGGGGCACCTCCCCAGCGGAGACGCTGGAGAGGAGAATGAACTCGCGGTCGGGAAGAGCATGATCACCTCACGCCAGGATCGTCGTCAGGCCGCCGTCGACCACCAGCGTGTGGCCGGTCATGTAGGCGCCGGCGTCGGAGGCGAGCAACAGGAGCGGGCCGCGCAGATCTTCCGGCTTGCCCCAGCGATGAGCGGCGGTGCGCTGCTCGAGCATGGCGTTGAAGGCGGCGTTCTGCTGCAGCGGCACGTTGAGCTCGGTGCGGATGTAGCCCGGCGCGATGGCGTTGGCGGTGACGTGCGGGCCGAACTCGGCGGCGAGGTTCTTGGTCAGGCCGACCAGCCCGTGCTTGGCCGCGACATAGCCTGCCACCGAGGCGCGGCCGAGGATCGCCATCACCGAGGAGATGTTGACGATGCGGCCGTACTTGCGCGCCAGCATGTGGCGGCCGACCTCGCGCACCATCACGAACTGGCCGATCAGGTCGGTCTCGACCGCTTTGCGGAAGGTGTCGGTCGGCGTGTCGACGATCGCCTCGCGGTAGATGATGCCGGCGTTGTTGACCAGCACGTCGATGCGGCGGTGGCGGCGCACGACGGCCTCGACCTGCTCGCGCACCTGCGCCTCGTCGGTGATGTCGATCGGCACGACATGCGCCTTGCCGCCCTTGCGGGCGATGGCGCGCGCTGTCGCTTCCAGTTCCTTCACCGTGCGGCCGGCGCACAGGACGGTCGCGCCGGCGGCGGCAAGGGTGAGCGCCATGTCGCGCCCCAGTCCGCGCGAGGCGCCGGTCAGCAGCACCACGCGGTTCTTCATCGAAAACAGATCAGCCATGTCCCGTTCGCTTTCGGCTTAGACCAACCATCCATGGCCGGACGCGCTCGTGAAGTCGAGGCCTACGATCAGGTCGTTGTAGTCTCGGTCGCCGCCGCCGGCGATATCTTCCCATCCCCAGACATTCATCCCGTAGTTCCACAGGTGGCCGATATGTGCGCCGGCGACGACCTCGTTGGCCTGGGCAAAGGCCCAGAACCGCTGGGTTCCGTTGAACAAGGTCATGGCGATCAGGTCGCCGGCATCGACGCCCTTCAGCTCAGTTTGCAGGAAGTTGCCATAGCCCGGGCCGGCAATCGTCGTGCTGCCCGAGGTCGTCGCATAGGCGCGCGCATCGGCAGCGGCGGCATAGCCGGCGGAGCCTGGCTGCAGGCCGCCGATGGTGCCGTTGAAATCGTCGACGCGATAGAACTTGAGCTGCAGGCTGTCCTCACCGTTCTGGCGGATGCGAACGACGGCGTGCTGGTCGTCGGCGCCGCCCGCCGTCTCGGCCACGGCGGCGGGGCGGGCGATTCGCACCAAGGCCTCCGTCGAGGACGACGTGAAATCGATGAAGCCGAAGGCATTGCTGAGGGTTGCCTGTGGCGTTTGCGTGCCAAGGCCGTCGATCAGGACGGCAACCTGAGTGCCTGCGCTCGCGGTCGCCTGCACCAGGGCGCCTTGTGTCTGCCCGTCGAACATCCGGGCGAGATCGGGATCGAAATCGGGCTGCAGCGACTGCTGGGCGACCCGGCTTGTCCAGGCATACGGTCCCATCGTCGGGCTGGTGAAGGTCGCGCTGCTGGAGCCGACAAGCAGGCCGACGTTGGCGGCAACCGTCGATGTCGTCTGGATCAGCAGGGTTTGTGCCACCGGCGACGTCCAGCCATTCGTGCCTGACGACTGGAGGAGATCGGGAACTGCGTCGAACGAGGTCTGCTCGTGGGCGATGGCGGTGAGAGCGCGGGCGAGCAGCAGTCCGTTGGGCGTCCCCAGGCCCGTCGTCAGGTCGTAGCCGGGAGAGGCGGAGTAGCCGAAGCCGGTCGGCGTGATGGCGGTATCGTCGCTCGTGATTGGACCGCCCAGGGTGAACGAGGAGGTGTTGTTTCCCACCGTGATGTCGTTGAACGACGCCGGCGAGACTACGGCTGCGGTATAGAGCAGATCGTTCAGGTAGCCGAGCTGCGGCAGTCCCTGGTCCTTGAACACGGCGTCGATCTGGGATGCGAGCGACGCCCATAGCGGTGCCGCCGCGCTGGTACCGTCGTCGTTCGATGTGCCCGTCATGTCGGCCGTCGGCACGATGTAGAGCATGTTGCCGCCGGCATCTGCCGCGACGTCGGGTGTGCCGCGGCCAACCAGCGCCGACGGATCCGACGTGGTCGGCGTGAGGCCGAACTCGCTCTGGTAGGATGGCACCGGCTGGGTGGTGTCAACTCCGCCAGAGCCGGTGTTGTTGTGCAGGAAGCCGGTCTGGTCCTTGGTGCCCGGCACGCCGATCTTCGTGCCGTCGAGGTAGTACCGGTTCCACACCGTCTCGATCAGGTTGGCTGTACCGACGGACCGATTGGGCAGGGCGGTCAATCCGCCGGCGATCAGTTGCCACAGCGTCGCCGGGTCGCCTGCCAGTGCGGCGGCCGTAAGGGATGCCAGAGTGGAGTCGGCAAGGGCCGCGTCGACCGTGCTGAGCGACGTGCCGCCGACCATGACGGCATAGGGGCTGGCGCGGCCGGAGCTGACGTTGGTCAGCCCGTTGCCGTACTTGTCGCCCGAGCCGCCGTCGCTGTTCGCGTTGAAGACCGAGATGTTGCGCAGGGCGGCATCGACAAAGAGCTCCCGCACCGCGCTATAGAAGGGTGAACTCGGCGCCGACTGAGGCTGGTAAGCGAAGGACGAGCTGACGACCGCGGGATTGTTCGTGGTGTCCCAGAACGCCGATTGATAGGCCGTGAAAGCATTGGACTCCGCACCGGTTGCGTAACCGGAGCCCGCGTAGAGAATCAGCGGGCTTTGCGGGTTGGTGGCGGTCACAACGCCGACATCGAGCGAGCGCTCGCCGGCGGGATTGGAGGCTGGCGGCTGCACCGTCGGGTACTTCTGGCCCCCGGGCGCGACGACCGTGACGACGGCGCTGGTGGTGATGCCGGCCGTATGCCGATACGTATCGATTGCCGACTGAAAACCTGTGCCCGTATTGTCGCCGGGCAGCGACGTGCCGACGCCCGGTTCGACGAGGCCGATCGCGCCAGTCGCCACGGCACTGCCGGACGCCGGATTCCAGAGTGGACCCGAGAACGGGAAGCTATAGTAGGAGTCGGCGATCCTTTGCGGGAACAGATCCGACTGGGCCGACCCGGCGGCATTGCCCGGGCTCTGCCAGCCCTGCGCCATGGGCGCCGGCACGCCATTGCCGGGATTGGGCAGCACCGAACCGAAGAGGTCGGTATCGAACCACAGGCCGCTCACGCCCAAGGTCGTCGCGAGCTCGGTGGGAAGCGAAAGATTACCCTCCCAGTATCGAACGACGTTGCCGGACTGATCCTTGCCCTGGAGCAGGGTCGCCGTCGGTCCGAACAACGTGGTGAAGGTGGCTTGATCGACCTGGACCCAGATCGTGCGCGACTCGGGCGACGAGACATAGCCGTTGACAGGAGAGACCGCATCGACCGTCTTGATGCCGAGCGAGGCCAAGTCGGCGATCACGGCGTCGTACTTCGCCTGCTCGGCACCATAGGTCGACCACAGCTTGCCGCTTGTGGTCAGGTTGGCGAGTTCGTGCTGACGCGAGGCCCAGTCGCCGTCCAGTAGTGCGGTCGGATCGTTCGCACGGTCGAGGACGAGCGCCACATTGAGAATGAAGGACGCAACCGCGGTACCGCCGGTCAGGGGAACGGCGCCGCTGCGATAGCTGTCGAAATCGAGAAAGGTCGAATTCGGTAATTCGGTGTAGGGCGCCGACGATGACGGGACGGACAGGGCGGCGAATCGGATGTTGGCCGGGGAAAGGTTGGCCAGGTTGCCGACACCGGGAAGGCTTGCCATGTCCGACGCGCTGACGGCGACAGTGCCGTCGGCCGTACTGAACGAGCTCAAGCTTGCCGTCGACACGTTCTTGATCGCGACATCGGCAATGTTCACGCCGCCGCCCGGCGTGGCGTAGGCCATGATCAAATGCTCGATGCTGCCGCTGGAGAATCCGCTCTGCGTGAACTTCATTTGCCCGGCTGCGTGCATCAGGCCGGCGGCGAGGTCGGCAGCGCTCGCGTACTTGTCGACAAGGTCGACGATTACGTTGGCGTTGCCGGCAACCGTGTCGCCCGCCTTGGAGATCTCGTCGACGATGGTGGTGGTGCCGGCGGCGATCTGTTGACCGGATCCATCGACCAGGCCCCGGGCCTGCGGCCCAGGCAGCGGGAAGTCCACGCCGAGCCGACCCGATGCCCAATCCGGCGCATAGAGGTTCAGGTGGTCGCCCTGGTCGCCCAGCGTGAAGTTGACGACGGTCGTGTACCACGGCGTCGCGTTCGTCGGGCTATAGCCGCCGTAACCGTTGACATAGGTTTCGACGAACTGGTTCGCCTTGGCGTCGAAAACGATATCGGTGATCGCTTGACCGTAAGTCGCCCCGATGCCGGCGCTCGCGAGCTGGCTGCTATGCGGCCCGTGACCGACATCGTAGAAGCCGATCCAGACGGTGCTCGGCTGGTAGTCCTTGCCATGAGTTCCAAGGGTGATCGTGTCGGGACCGCCTGCGCCAAAAAAATTATCGCCGCCTACGACGGCAATGCCCTGCTGGGAAGTGCCTGCACCGCCCTTGAGCGCGTCCGCACCGACGCCGGAGAGGCCGTTCGACTGCGGACCGATCTGGACCAGCGGGGTGTAGACCTTGGCGCTCGCCAGATGGCCGTGAGTGTCGAGCTCGATCTGTCCGGACGTACCCTGGATAAGGTTCTGGTAAGTAGCCGACCCAACGACCTTTATGCCGGCAATGTGCTGCGCTGTCCCGGTCTCCGTGCCCGCCACATCCATCACCAGCCCGGCGGTCGATGCAGCGCTCAAGTCGCTGGCGTCGGTCGCGCCGATGAAGAACATGCCGCGGCCGGAATGCGCAATCGTCGAGGTTCCCGGCTCCCCTCTGACCAGGACGGAATCGTGGCCAATCGCCTCGGTGGGATCGCCGGCCGGGAACGGCACCGACTGCATGCCGTCGACGCGCCCGAGATAGAGATCGGTGGCCGGCGCGTTCGGCGAATAGGTGTCGGTGTTGTCGAAGAAGTTCAGCGAGCTGGGCGCCGTCGTCGCCGGGAAGTCGTTCACGAACGTCGAGCCGAGGAAGACAGCGTGACGCGCGGCCGAGTTCGAGCTGTCGTAGCGCAGGTAGATGTCGGTGATGGCGTATTCGCTGACGGAGAAAGTCGGTATGTCCAATCCCGAGGTCAGGCCCGCCGGCAGGTGGGTCATGCCGTCGTACGACAGCCAGAGCTTCAGGCTGTCGGTGGCGTTGATCGGGAAGCCACGCTGGATGGTGACGTTGCTGCCCGAATTGGGCTGCCGGTAGTCGCCGCCGTTGGCCATGCCCTGCATGTTGACGGCGAAGCTCGACGGGCCGTTCTTGATGAGGAAGTCGCCGGCCTGCGAGGTTGCGATGCCGCCTTTGTCGTTGAGGAACTGCAGCACCGTGAAGGAAGACGACACGTCGTTGGTCGACGAGATCGAGTCCGACATCAACGTGTAGACGGTGCCGCTTGTCACCGGAACGAGACCGGGGAACTTGGACATGTCCATTGCCGACGCGCCGCCGGAGCTCGCCCCGTGAGTCTTGCCGACAACGTCGAGCACCTGGATCTTGTCGAACTGGATCGTGTCCTGGCCGACCGCGACCGTAGTGCCGATGGCGACCTCGTTGTTGCCTTTGCCGGTGCCGCCCTGGATGACGGCGCCCGACGCCGGCGCTGCGCCGGCCGCGTCGGCGAGGCCGGAAAGATCGTAGAAGCCGTTGCCCGTGCCGCCCTTGATGGCGAGGTCGCGCAGGTTGGTCGCGGTGTCCGCGAGCAGACCTGCGTCGCCCGCTTCGGCGCCCGTGAGAATCACGAAGCCCTTGGTCCCGCTCAGATCGATGGTCGCGACCTTCGACCAATCGTGGGCGGAGCTCCCCTCGAAAAGCGATGCCTGCAACATCGTGCTGGAGCCGTCGTCGTGCACCGAGATGAGTGTGGCGCTCGCCGCGTTTGCCGCGCCCAGGGCAACGATGTTGAGGCCGGAAGGGGTCGAGTAATTGGCGAAGTCCACGGCAGATCCGCTGGCGTCGCTGGACGCGAGCTGCCATGTCGTGAAGCCGTCGGCTCCGTGCGACGGCCCGGCAACGACGGCGTAAGCCAGCTTGCCGAAACCTGCCCAATTCGGGTCGCCGCCGACGACGGCGGGCGGAGCGACGGCGCCGCTCGGCAAGCCGCCGACATTCCTCGCCGCGACGTTGATCGTGTCGGCGTCGGTGAAGGCATCGGCAGCCAGGACCATGGCGAGGCCGTTGGTGCCGTCGCCGAGCGCATCGCGGAGGGCGATTTGAAGATCGTACGCCTTGCCGATGATCGGCTTGGCGTCGTTGCCGACGATCAGGGACGAAGGATGTCCGGTGCCATCGTAGTCGAGCGTTGCGAAGGCGATGAACTGGCCCGATTGATTCAAGCCCGTGAGGAGGACGGTACCGTCGTCGCCGAGATTCTGGATGGACCAGGTGTCGATGCCCTGAATGTTCAGGCCGCTTACCGTCGTGTCCTCGGCCGACGGCTGGCCAGTCAGGAAAGTGGCGTTCAGGACGGCAGTGCCGCCGGAATTAAACAGGCTGTCGCCATCGGTCAGCGTGTGCTGGGTCTTGGAAGTTCCGGCCAAGGGGGCGTTGAAGATGGCGTCGCCGACATTGACGATATGATCCTGCTTGACGGTGAGCGTGTAGATCGCAACGGCCATTCGGCTCGCCTCCTGTCCCTGGCTGTCGAGCATCGCGGCTGAACATTGAACCGTCTACAGCGCTCATCGGGCGTGAGCCTTTTGCGATGCGGCGCTGGCAATCTAGGATTCGAGATACCAGTGGCCTATGAATGGCCGAACGCTGCAATGGGGGAGAACCGTAATGGCGAGTACAGGCAAGGTGGCGATCGTGACCGGCTCGGCCACCGGATTGGGCGCGACCTGCGCCATCGATCTGGCCGAGAAGGGCTGGAACATCGCAATCAACTACACCAAGAGCAAGAAGGAAGCCGACGAGACTTATGCCGCGGTGACGGCGAAGGGCGTCGAGGCGATCCTGGTGCAGGCCAATATGGGCGAGGACGCCGACTGCCGCCGGCTCGCCGCTGAGACGATGAAGAAGTGGGGCCGCATCGACGGCCTGATCAACAATGCCGGCACCACCAAGTTCCAGGCCCAGGGCGATCTCGAGGGTGTGACGCCGGAGGATTTCGACATCATCTTCCGGGTCAACGTCACCGGCCCCTACATGATGAGCCGCGCCGTCTACCCGGCGATGAAGAAGCAGTGGGAAGAGAAGCAGGAGCGCGGCTCGATCGTGCACGTCTCGTCGATCGCCGGTGTCATGGGCATCGGCAGCTCGATCCCCTACGGCTGCTCCAAGGGCGCGCTGAACACTCTGACCTTGGCATTGGCGCGCCAGCTGGCGCCTGCGGTGCGCGTCAACACGATCTGCCCCGGCTTCATCCAGACGCGCTGGCTGCTGGGCGGTCTCGGCGAGGAGAACTACAACAAGCTCAAGGAATCGCAGGAGCAGAGCGCCCCGCTGCGTCAGGCCGGCACGACCGAGCAGATGGCGGAGGCGGCGCTGTTCTTCCTGACCAGCGCCTCCAACATCACCGGCGAGTTCCTGATCGTCGACGCCGGCACCCATCTCGGCATGCTGCCGATGAAGCCGCGCTGATCAGTTTCCTCCCCAAGCGTAGCTTGGGGAGGTGTCGCGTCATACGCGACGGAGGGGTCATGAGCCTCAGTCGCGTTGCTCATGACCCCTCCGTCCGCGATTACGCGGACACCTCCCCAGCGAAGCTGGGGAGGAATATCAATGGGCCGCCAGCGTCAGTCCGCCGCCTCGTCGGCCGGCTGTGCCGCGGCGCGGGCGAACGCCTCCGCGGCGTTCCTGACGTGGCGGGAGGCGAGCAGGGCGGCCAGCTCCTCGTCGCCGTCGATCACGGCGGCGAGGATGCCGGCGTGCTCCTTCCAGTCCTCGCGCGCGCGAGCGCGGCCGTTGAGCGAGAAGGCTAGGCTGGTGCGTTCGCGCAGCGAGCGCATGATGTCGGAGAGGACCGAGTTGCGGCTGGCTTCGGCGAGGCGGTCGTGGAATTCGCCGTTGAGCCGCGTCAGCTGGTCGGGGCTGCCCGACTGGGCCGCCTCGTTGCCGCGCCTGAGCGTGTCCTGCAGCAGACCGACGATCGCCGGATCGTGACGGCGCGCGGCGAGGCGGGCGTTGAGCGCCTCGAGGAGCGTGCGCACCTCGACCAGCTCGGCCACCATCTCGGGCGTCACTTCGGTGACGGTGGCGCCGCGGCGCGGCTCCAGCTTCACCAGGCCTTCGATCGACAGGCCGAGCAGGGCCTCGCGCACCGGCACGCGCGACACGCCGAGCTCGGCCGACAGGCGGTCCTCGACCAGCCGCTCGCCGGGCCGGAGCTTGCCGTCAAGGATCTGGCCGCGGATCTGCTCGCTCACGACCTTGCTCAAGGAAGCGCGATCAACGGTCATGGGTCATTTGCCGAGGGTGGCCATGAAGGCGGCGATGCCGGCCTCGCAGCAGGCGATGTCCTGCTCGCCGTTGCCGCCCGAGGCAGCAACGGAGCCGACGCACTGGCCGTCGACGAAGATCGGGAAGCCGCCGACGAACACGGTGAAGCGGCCCTCGTGCTGGGTGAAGATGCCGAACGCCTCCTCGCCGGGCAGGGCGTTCTTGTAGACGTGCGTGGGCTTGCGATGGCCGGCGGCGGTGAACGCCTTGTTCATGGCGATCTGCACGCTGGTGACCTTGCCGCCGTCGAGGCGCCGGAGCGCGATCGGGTAACCGGCATTGTCGGCGACGCAGAGGACCTCGGGCACGCCGATTTCCTCTGCCTTCTTCTGCGCCGCGTCGAGGATGAGATGCGCCTCGGCGAGCGTCAGGGTCTTGTACGTGTGCACGCGTGTGTCCGATCAGGCGGCGAGCTTCTTGGCTCCGGCGGCCTGCGGCTCGGCGATGAACTTGCGATAGACACCATCGAGATAGAGCCGACGCATCATCGTCGCCTCGCGCACCAGTCGCACGCAGGCGGCGCGCTGATCGTCGGTCGTCGCGTACTTCTCGACGATCTCGAAGCCTTTCTCGCCATGCTCGGCGTCGGCCACGATGTGCAGGGTGAAGAAGGTCACTTCGTCCTCGGCGAAGCCGTACTTCTCGAGCAGGGGCGGGGTGGTCTTGCTGTAGATGCGCGGCACCTGGCTCTCGAGGCCGATCAGCAGGCCCGACAGCGCCTCGACGAACGGCTTGGTCGACTGCACGGCGCACCAGCTCTGCAGGCCGAGCGTCTCGGGCAGCAGCTCGCCGTTCACCTGGGCATTCAGGATCTCCTCGCGCTTCATGCCGCAGGTCGCGGCGAACTCGAGCAGCAGCTCGGAATGGCGCACCGGCGCGAAGTCGCCGGAACCGACGAAGCCTTCCTCCTCGGTGATGTTCTCGAGCAGGAACTGCTGGACGTCCCAGTGCGGGCAGGTGGCGTAGACCGCGCCCAGCCATTCCGAGAAGTGGCTGACGTAGTGGAAATGCTGCTTCACCCATTCGCCGAGCAGGCGGCGGTCGAGCTTGCCCGAGGTCCAGGCCTCGCTCCACGGATGGACGGCCGAATGCCGCTGCTCGATCGCTTCCTCGAGAGCCTGACGGAACGCACTTTTGGCCATGGCGGCGCCTCCTTGGTTCGAATGCCATGATCGTATACAATCTGGGCTTAAAGAGTCAAATTCGCGCGAATCTATTCAAGGATTGTATACGAGGACAATGAAACCGAGCGATTATAGCCAAGGCGATGCCTTCCAGGCCGAGAAGCAGACCATCTTTTCCTCAGGCTGGCTGCCGCTCTGCGCCGACGGCCAGCTGGCCAGGCCGGGCGACTTCGTGGTGCTGACGGTGGGTGGCTGGAGCGTCTTCGCCGTGCGTGGCAAGGATGGCGTCGTACGCGTGCTGCGCAACGCCTGCCGGCATCAGAACATGCAGGTGATCGCCACGCCCTCGGGCCACTGCGAGACTTTCCGCTGCCGCTTCCACGGCTGGACCTACGACCTCGATGGCCGTTTCGTCGGGGCGCCGCAGCCGGTTGCCCCCAGGGATCCCCAGTCGCCCGACCTGCATCTGACGCCGCTGGCGACGGCGGTGGTGTCAGGACTGGTGTTCTTCAGCATGGCCGCGCCGGCTGAGCTGCCCGACCTCGGCGCGCCACCGCCGGCCTACGGCGGCACGGTCACGATGGAGATAGCCTGCAACTGGAAGGTCTGCGTCGAACACCTGCTGGCCGACCAGACGCCGTCGCCGGACTTCACCTGGACATGGCCACTGCTCGCCATCTGCCGCGCCGGGCCGGTGACGATCATCGAGCAGGTCGTGCCGCACACCTTCCTGCGCACCAAGCTGCTCACCCACGTTTTCGGCCGTGAGGCCGACGACCGGCAGACGGCCGGCACCATCAAGTACGCCTGCGAGCACCTGCAGATCGAACGCGCCGCCGGCACGCCCGCCGCCGCGAGCCCGCTGGTCGCCGACTTCCATCGGCGGCTGGCGCAGGGTTGAGTAACGTTTCGGGAGGACTCATCGCCCCCCTTGTCATCCTGAGCGTAGCGAAGGATCTCATTACCGCAGACCATGAGCGTACTCTGAGCCTACTGGCGATGAGATTCTTCGCTGCGCTCAGGATGACAGAAAAGAGGCTTGTTCGGCCAACATAGAAACAAGCCGAAACGTACGCTTCCGACAAGAAGCGTCGCGCAGCTCACGTCGGCAGTTCGTGGCCGCGGCCGATGTTGCGGATGATCTCGCTCAAATGCGGCTTGGCGAGCAGCAGGGCGCGGCGATAGGCGACGAGTCCCTCCATCATCGCGCCGTCGCGCTTCAGCAGGCGGTCGGCGAACTCGACCATGCGGGTGTTCGGCCAGCCGTGCTTGCGCAACTCCAGGAGCTTGAGGAACGCCTCGACCTCGCGGCCCGGCGCGTGCTGGCACATCAGGATCGCCGCCGCCGCCGTCGAGCGCGACACGCCGGCATGGCAATGCACGAGCACGTGGCTTCCGGCCTTGGAGTGGGCGCGCTCGCCGAACAGCAGGACTTTCTCGATGTGCGCCGGCGTGCAGGCCTCGAAACCCGGATACTCGGCGACGACGTCGTCGAAGCGGATCAGCTCGTGGTCGACCTCGAAGTAGTCGTCGAGTGCCGGCGGGCGGGGCTCGTGAGTGTCGATGATCGACAGGAGATGGCTCACACCGACCGCGCAATGTTGCGCCAGCTCGGGGATGCCGCAGATCGTGACCTTGTGACTCGGGATAGGCATGGGTGGCGGGTCTACAGGAGGCTTGAGGCCATTTGGAGGCCGATGGCGAACATGCCGATCAGGAAGATGCGGCGGAAGGTTTCGGGCGTTACTGCATTGCGGGTCTTCTGACCGATCCAGACGCCGGCCATGGTGGGCGCAATCACGGCGATGGCGCCGATCAGGTTGGTGGTGTCGAACGCTCCCTTGATCGCCAGCGCCAGCGTGAGGGCGCCGATGATGAAGATGAACATGACGCCGAGCGCCTGGACGAGCTCGTGCCGGTTCATCTCAAGCGACTGCATGTAGGGCAGGAACGGCACCGCGGCGACGCCGGTTGCGCCGGCCACCGCGCCGCTCGCCAGCCCCACCAGCGGGTTGGCCCAGCGCTCGGCCGAGCGCGGCACGTGCGGCCGCCAAGCCGTCAGGGCGAGGGCCGAGTAGATCACCAGGATCACACCTACCCAGGCGGTGGCGCCGTGCGAGCCCAGGCTGCCGAAGGCCAGGGCGACGACCATCAGCCCGATGATCGAGGCGGCCGCCATGGTCCAGAAGCGACGCATGAGGATGCCGAAGCCTCGTCCGTAGATCGCCTGCCAGACATTGGTCACCATGGTCGGCACGACCATCAGGGCGAGCGCGGTTTCCATCGGCACGGCGAAGCTCATGATGCCGAGAGCGATCGGCGGCAGCCCCATGCCGATCGCCCCCTTGGCGATGCCGGCGACGATGAAGGCCGCGGCGATCACCAGGACCTCAGTCAGCGTCATGAGGCGAGCACGCCGCGGGCCAGCCGGTCGAAGCCCTCCCAGAACAGAGCCCTGAGATCGTCCGTCTCCATCATGATCTCGTGACGCGCGCTGGCGATGGTGAAATGCTCGCCGCGGCGCAGCCGCGCTGCGACCGGTCCGTGCGTGCGCGGGTCGACCAGGCGGTCCTCGCCGGCGGTCATCAGGAGCAGCGGCAGCTCGATGCGCTCGAGATAGCCCGGCGCCAGCGCCGCCGTCATCGACCGCGCCGCCTGGCGTCCCCAGCCCAGGGTCGGCCCGCCCAGGATGAGGCGCGGGTCGGCGGAGAACCAGTCGTCGGTGAAGCGGTAGCGGCGCTCGTCGTGGGTCACGAAGTTGGAGTGGAACTCGCGCGCCAGCAGGATGAACGGTCCGGTGCCGAACAGGTAGCGTTCCTCGACCGCCGGCATCTCGGGCATCAGCATCAGGACCGAGCGCAGCATGGCCTCGCGCCTCAGCCCGGTCATCGGCGACACCAGGACGCCGGCGGAGAAGGGACCCGGGCCGTTCTCGGCGAGCTCGCGCATTGCGATGTGCGCGCCCATCGAATGGCAGAGCGCCATGACCGGCCGCGGCGCGCTCGGGACGACGACCTCGTCGAGAAACGCCCGCAGGTCGGCCATGTAGGTGGTGAAGTTGTCGATATGGCCCTTGCCGCGATCGGCCAGCGGCCGATCCGACAGACCCTGGCCGCGCCAGTCCAGCGCCATCACCGCCCAGCCGCGGGTGCGCAACTCGCCCACCACCTCGGTGGCGTACTTCTCGATGAACTCGCCGCGGCCGGTGAGCAGCACGACGGTACCGCGCGGCGGACCGGACGCCTGCCAGGTCGCAAAGCGCAGGCGCGCGCCGGCGCGTTCCAGGAAACCGTACCGATCGGCCTCGACGTAGGTGGCGGCCACGGACTCTGGCCGGGCGGCCGGCGCCGCGGACGGGTCTTCAACGATCATCCAGTGCGGCGTTTTGGCGAAGGCCGTCGCGATAAGCCAGCGGAGATTTGGGCATTTTAGCGAACTTGCGCGCCGTCCCTTTACCGTTTGTGCACGCACCGCTATATGTCGGCCCTGTCGCCGCATCGCCTGCGAAGGGTCGCAGGGGAGGAAAACCGGCGCAAGGAAGCCTCGCAGAGGTCAACCGCATTGCGTGGTTATCGGCTCGTCGGTTGAGTCGATCCGGCACGGTCCTTGCGTCGACGTTCACGTCCGCAGGAGACATGCGACCGCGATCCCGACGATAGCGAGTGCCACCGGCGGTTTCGTTGGAGCGATCGCCTGTTCATGTTCCGTCAGGCCTTGGTTCTTCTCACTGTTGCCGCGGCCACGCTGGTGGGCTGGCGGCTGCTCGATTCGCGGATCGACGCGGCGAACATCGATGGTCCCCTGCACGGCGTCACCTATGCGCCGTGGGCCAAGGACCAGGATCCGATCGAGGCCAAGTCGAGCGGCGTCGTCAGCTTCCTGCGCACCGCCTTCACCGATACGCCGCCGCCGCCGGTCAAGCCGCGCAAGGAGCAGATCGAGCGCGATTTCGGCATGCTCTCTGGCAAGGTCAACTATGTCCGAACCTACCGCGCGTCGGACGGCGGCGACGTCATGCCGGAGATCGCTGCGAGAAACGGCCTGAAGCTGGTGCCCGGCGCCTGGATCTACAGCGCCAGTGAAGCCAAGCAGCAGTTCGGCCGCGAGGCGGGCGAGGTCAATGCCGAGGAGACCCGCGCCCTGATCCGCATGGCCAACCAGAACCCCAACATCGAGCGCGTGCTGGTCGGCAACGAGAACATCCTGCGCTGGGACGGCCAGAAGCATCTGCGCGATCCCAACGCCACCAGCCCGGCCCAGCTGATCCGCGAGATCCGCAACGTCAAGCGCAACGTCAAGGTGCCGGTCAGCACCGCCGAGCCGTGGCACGTCTGGCTGCACTACCCCGAGCTTGCGCGCGAGGTCGATTACCTCGCCGTGCACATTCTGCCCTACTGGGACGAGAAGTCCGACGAGACGCCGCTCGAGTATCTGAAGAGCCGGATCGGCATGCTGAAGCAGGCCTATCCCAACAAGAACATCATCGTCACCGAGGTCGGCTGGCCGTCCAACGGCGCGGCGCGGCGCAGCCCCGGCAGCGGACTGGTGAAGTACGCCACGCCGGCCGAGCAGGCCAAGAACATCCGCGATGCGGTGGCCTGGCTGCGGTCGCAGAACATCGAGCACTTCGTCGTCGAGGCGGTCGATCAGCCGTGGAAGTCGTACGACCTCGAAGGCAAGGCCGGTGGCTACTGGGGACTGTGGAATGCCGACCGCCAGCCCAAGTTCGCCTGGACCGGCACCATCGACCGCTTCCCGCAATGGAACGCCGCGGCAGCCTGGTCGCTGGTCCTCGCTCTGCCGGTGATCCTGCTGTTCCTGTGGCGCTGGCCCGGCATCGGCATGGTGGGGCAGGTCGGCTTCGCGGGACTGGTCGCCCTGTCGACGAGCGCGCTGGTGTACGGCGCGTCGGTCGCGGCCGGCACCTACATGCTGGTCGGCGAGATGGCGGGGTGGGCGGTGCTCGCCTTCTTCCTGGTGCTGAGCCTCGCCATGGCCCTGGTCCAGGCGCTCGAGATGGCTGAGACGATCTGGCGCGGCCGGTGGCGCCGCGAGGCACTTCCGGCGGCCGAGATGATCGCCCGCCAGCCGGCCGATCGCGTGTGGCCGAAAGTGTCGCTGCACCTGGCGATCTGCAACGAGCCGCCGGCCATGGTGATCCAGACGCTCGATTCGCTGGCCGCGCTCGACTATCCGAATTTCGAGGTCATCGTCATCGACAACAACACCAAGGACCCGGCTGTATGGCGCCCGGTGCAGGAATACTGCGCCCAGCTCGGCGAGCGCTTCCGCTTCTTCCATTTCGACGTCATGAAGGGCTTCAAGGCCGGCGCGCTGAATTACGTGCTGAGCCAGACTGCGCCGGATGCGCGCGTCATCGGCGTCATCGACAGCGACTACATGGTGCGCCCCGACTGGCTGAAGGCGCTGATCCCGTATTTCGACGACGACAAGATCAGCTACGTGCAGGGGCCGCAGGACCATCGCGACTGGCAGGGCGACCGCTTCAAGGAGATGCTGAACTGGGAGTATGCCGGCTTCTTCGATATCGGCATGTGCCTGCGCAACGAGTACGACGCCATCATCCAGCACGGCACCATGACCCTGGTGCGGCGCGACCGCATGGAGGAGATGGGTGGCTGGGCGACCTGGTGCATCACCGAGGATACCGAGCTCGGCCTGCGCCTGATGGAGAAGGGCTACGGCGCGATGTACAGCCGCGAGCGCTTCGGCCACGGCCTGACGCCCGACCATTTCGCCGGCTACAAGAAGCAGCGCTTCCGCTGGGCCTACGGCGCCATGCAGATCATGAAAGCGCATGCCGGCAAGATGCTGGGCAACAGCACCCGGCTCACCTTCTGGCAGAAGTATCATTTCGTCGCCGGCTGGCTGCCGTGGTTCGCCGACGCGCTGAACCTGATCTTCACCTGGGCCGGCCTGGCCTGGCTGCTCGCCGTCATCGTGCCGCCGCTGTTTGGCATCAAGCCGGTCGGCCTGCCGCCGGCCGAGTTCATCCTGCCGACCATCGGCATCTTCGTCTTCAAGCTGCTCTATTCGTTCGGCCTCTATTTCGACCGCGTGCGCTGCACCTTCCGCCAGAGCGTCGGCGCGTCGCTGGCGGGCCTGGCGCTGACCTACACGGTCGGCCGCGCCGTGATCTATGGCTTGGCGACCAGCCGCCTGCCCTTCATGCGCACGCCCAAGATGGACGAGCGCGCCACGCTCGGCATGGCGCTCGGCATGGCGCGCGGCGAGGCTGTGCTGGCGATCCTGCTGTGGCTGGGCGCGGCCGTGCTGTGGTTCACGAGTGGCCAGCTCGATCCCGAAGCGCGCCTGTGGTCGGCCTTCATGGTCGTGCAGTCGCTGCCCTTCGCCGCCGCCGTCTACGTGTCGATGGTGAATGCCCTGGAGCAGATGCGCCATGCGCGCGCCCTGTTCGAGCCCGCCCCTGCCGCCGCAATTGCTGCCCCAGCGATGCAACCGGCGCAATAGGGCGGGGCGTTTTCCCCAATCGACTTGTCGAAAACGTCTGTTAGCGTTCACCCATGCCTCAGCCTGCGCATGCCGGCACGACCCTCTTCCTGAAACGGTGGCTGCGCCGGCCCTTCGCCATGGGCGCGGTGGTGCCAAGCGGCCGATTGCTCGCCGAGGAGATGGCGCGCGTCACGGTGGCGGTACTCGGCTCACGGCCGGGACATGTCATCGAACTGGGCGCAGGCACGGGTGAAGTCACCAAGGCGCTCTTGGCCGCCGGCATACCGGCGGGGCGGTTGGCGCTGGTCGAACGCGATCCCGAGCTTGCCGTCTTCCTGCGGAGTCACTTTCACGGCTTGCAGATCGTCGAAGGCGATGCGATGCGGCTGCCCCGGCTGATCAGCGACCACGGCCTCGCTCCCGTCGCCGCCATCGTGTCGAGCCTGCCGCTGCTGTCGCTGCCGGCCGAGGTCGTGAACGGAATCGTCGGCGGCGCGTTCGAAGCCCTGCCGCCCGGCGGCGCGCTGGTGCAATTCACCTACGGCCCCAAGCCGCCGGTGCCGCGCGGCCTGCGCGAGCGCCTCCACCTGGTCGGCACGCACGGCAAGCGTGTCTGGCGCAACGTGCCGCCGGCGGTCGTGTGGACGTTCCGGAGCTCGGCAGCCGCGTGAAAGCCTTTCGCTTCGACGACGGCTTGCGGTCAGCCATCACGGGCCACCTCGGTCGCTTCCCGCTGCGCCGCAATCCCAATCCGGCGGGCCTCAAGCGCGCAGCGGTGGCCGTCGTCGTGGTCGAGGCCGACCAGGCGGGGCAGGCGGCATTCCTTCTCACCAAGCGGACACCGCGGCTGCGGGCACATGGTGGCCAGTGGGCCCTGCCGGGCGGGCGGGTCGATCCCGGCGAGACCATCGAGCAGACGGCGCTGCGCGAGTTGCACGAGGAGCTGGGCGTGCTGGCCTCGACCGACGATATCCTGGGCACGCTCGACGACTATCCGACAAGGTCCGGCTACATGATCGCGCCGGTCGTGGTGTGGGCGCCCGGCGTGACGGTGATTCCCAACCCGGGAGAGGTCGCTGCCGCCTATCGCATCGAATGCGCCGAGCTGTTCCGCGAGGGCTCACCCGAGATCGTCGCCATCGAGGAATCGGACCGTCCGATCATCCGGCTGCCCTTGTCGGTCTCGACGGTGAATGCGCCGACCGCCGCCGTGCTGTTCCAGTTTCGCGAAGTCGCTCTGGCCGGCCGCGACACCCGCGTCGACCATTACGAGCAACCGGTCTTCGCCTGGCGTTAGTCATTCTCCTCCCCAGCTTCGCTGGGGAGGTGCCCCGTCATACGGGGCGGAGGGGTCATGAGCCTCAGTCCTGCTGCTCATGACCCCTCCGTCGCCGAAGACGGCGACACCTCCCCAACGGAGTTGGGGAGGAAAATCATTGGACCGCGAGCGTCTCGCTGCTCTCCTACGCGCTCATGAACGGCGCGGTTACGCGCCGTGCGAGCGAGACGCTCGCGGTCCGGAAGACTATGAGCGCGCAACCCGTCGCTTGAGAAACACCACCGTGTCCTGCTCCATCACCGGCTCGCCGCGCTGATTGCTGCTCACCTGCCTGATCTTGACGAGGCCGCGGTCGGGCTTGGACGCCGAGGCGCGCAGTTCGACGATCTCCGTCGTGACGTGCAGCGTATCGCCGGGCCGGACGGGCCGCGCGAAGGTCACCGGACCGAGGCCGCCCGCGCCGATGCAGCAGGCCTTGAACACCCCCTGGTCGAGCCACAGCCGGAGCGTCGCCGACATCGTGTGCAGGCCCGACGCAATCAGCCCGCCGAACTGCCATGTCTTGGCGAACTCGATGTCGATGTGAAACGGCTGTGGATCCCACTGCCGCGCGAAATCGAGGATGGCCGATTCGGTGATCGTCATGCCGCCGCTCGTGAAGCGCTCGCCGACCTTGAAATCCTCGAAGTAGCGATCGCTCAAAGCGCCAGTTCCATGTAGGCGGTGTCGGCCAACGGGCTGGCGTAGTAGGGCGGGGTGCTCACGAAGCCCATCGAGCGGTAGAGGCTCATCGCCGCCCCCATCTTGCCGGCGATGGTATCGAGCCTGACCCGGCGGGATCCCTGGCGGCGCGCTTCGTCCACGATACCCTCTGCCAGGGCACGGCCGATGGAAACCCCGGCCTCGGTGCGCCGGCCGCGATAGGTCGGGCGCACGTACAGGCGCTTCATCTCGCAGATCTCCGGCGAGACCTTTCGCAACGCAACGGCGCCGGCGGGAGTTCCATCGTCGCTGCGGGCCAGCAGCAGCGCGCCGCCGGGTGCGGCATAGGTACCGGCGAGGTCGGCGAGTTCGGCATCGAAGCCTTCGTGCGCGAGCGACACCCCCAGCGAGCCGGCGTACTCGACAAAGAGAGTCTTGATGGCGTCGAAGTCGGCTGGCGTGCTAGGCGGCGCGATCGCAATCGTGGAGGAGGTGTTCATGCGGTTCGATTGTCGGAGGGGTATGGTAGCCTGTCATGCAGGGGCGATGGGAGGCAAGTAATGACGGGTGATCTGAAACGGCGGCGGGCGCTCGGCCTCGCCGCCACGGCGCTGGCTGCTCCGCTGGTGGTGCGACCGGCGGCGGCGCAAACGACTTGGCCGGCCAAGCCGGTGCGCTTCGTCGTGCCGTTCCCGCCCGGCCAGGCAGCCGACATCTTCGCCCGGCTGATGGCGGAGAAGCTGACGGACGTCTGGAAGCAGCAGGTCATCGTCGAGAACAAGGCAGGCGGCAGCGGCATTCCGGCAACCGAATATGCAAAGAACGCGCCGCCCGACGGCTACACCCTGATGGTGGTGTCGAGCGGGACCTTCGGTGTCAACCCGAGCCTGTTCCCCGATCTGCCCTACCGGCCGCTCGTCGATTTCCTGCCGATCTCCAACATCTTCCTCGTGCCGCTGGTGATCGTAGCGCATCCCAGCTTTCCGGCCAATACGCTGCCCGAGCTGATCGAACTCGCGCGCAAGGATCCCGGCAAGTACTCCTATGCATCGGCCGGACCCGGCACCTCGCAGCACCTGTCGATGGAGCTGTTCAAGCTCAAGGCGGGGATCGACGTCGTCCATGTGCCGTACAAGGGCAGTGGTCCGGCGATGGCCGACCTGCTGGGTGGCCACGTCAAGCTGATGATGGACAGCACCGCCGCGGCGCTCGGCGCGATCAGCGACGGTCGCATCAAGGCGCTGGCGTTGACCACGGCACGGCGCGCCGCGCCGCCGCTCGACAAGATCCCGCCCATCGCCGAGACCTTGCCCGGCTTCGACGCCGCCGGCTGGTCGGGCCTCGCCGCGCCGGCGCGCACGCCGCTCGAGATCGTGGCCAAGGTCAATCGTGACCTGCAGGCTCTGCTCAACGAGCCCGAGATCATCCGCCAGATAGAGCAGAAGGCGGCCATGCCGGCGCCCGGCTCGCCGATCCAGTTCGCCGAGTTCATCAAGAAGGAGATCGACACGTGGGGCGAGGTGGTGCGGGCTACCGGCACCAAGCCGGGCACCTGAGATTTACGTCCCGAGCGGCCGCAGGGCGTAAATCAGGCTCATGACCAGGAGGCCGATGAACGCGGTCTCGGTGATCAGCAGGAGTACCGGCGCCATGCCGATGCGCGCCAGCGCCAGCAAGGACGTCTTCATGCCGAGCGCGGCGATGGCGGTGATGATCAGGAACGAGGAGACCTGGGTGATTGCCGCCTTGACGTCGGTTGCCACGACGCCGGCCGAATTGAGAGCGGCGAGCGCCAGGAAGCCGAACAGGAATATCGGCGGCGAGGGTCGAGCATTGCCGGCCAATCCGCCGCCGCGCGCGATCCACCAAGCGATGCCGGCGATCGCCGGCAACAGGAAGGCGACGCGCAGGAGCTTGGTGACGATCGAATCGGTGAGGACCTGAGGTCCCATCGTCTGGCCGGCGCCGGCGACCTGCGCCACGTCGTGGATGGCGCCGCCCAGGAACACGCCCATCTCGAACAGCGAATAGCCGAGCACATTGTGCAAGGCCGGATAGATCACCATCACCACGGTGCTGAGAAAATTCACGCCCATCACGGTGAAGGCGAGATCGCGATCGGAGTTTTCGTGCTTGGGCAGCACCGCCGAGGCGGCCATTGCGGCCGCGGCGCCGCACACGCCGGTGGCGCAGCCGGTCAGCAGGCCGAAATCGCGGCTGAGCCCGAAGAAGCGCGCCGCCCACGCCCCGAAGGCGATGGTGCCGCCGACCGCGGCCAGGGCGACCACGATCGGCAAGGCACCGCCATCGACCAGCTGGTCCAAGGTGAGCCGTGCGCCGTAGAGCGCGACGCCGACCCGCAGCAGGGTGCGCCCGGCAAAATCGAGGCCAAGCTTCACCGCCGACCGATTGGAGAGCGGTTGCAGCGCCATGCCGATGACCAAGGTCAGGATCAGTGGCGGGACCCACACTGCGCCGAAGCGCAGGAAGTTCTTCGTGTCGGCAATGAAGGCGACGGCGGCGATCGTCGCGCAAACGGCGACGCCAGGCGCCACCCGACGCAGATTGTCGGGCGCCCAAAGCCGGACGATTTCGACGGCGACTGTGCTGCTACGCATCGAGGACGGCGACGAGCTGCCCTTCGCCGATCGCCTCGCCTTCGCTGACCTTGATTTCCTTGATGACGCCCGCCTTGGGGGCGAGCACGGGGATTTCCATCTTCATCGATTCGAGGATCATGATCTCACCCTCGAGCTCGACCCTGTCGCCTGGCTTAGTCTGGATCTTCCACACATTGCCGGCAATTTCAGATTTCACGTTAACGACCGCCATACCCCGCTTATCCCTCCGATCAAGATGTCAGCAAGCCTTTTTCGGCCACGGCGAGAGCCAGCGCAAGAGCGGAGCCGCCGATGCGCGCGCCGAGCCGGTATGCGGTCTGATTCACTTCCGACAGGAAGCCATCGACCAATGTGGAGCGACCATCACCGATGCGCGCCGACAGGGTCGACACGGCAGCGGCGGCGATGCCGGTCCGGTCGAGGATGGCAAGGCCGGCCACGCCGGCATGCTCCATGCCGAAACCGGCATCATTGAACAGGGCCAGCCTCGGCGCGAAGGCGGTTGCCGTTTCGCCCGCCGGCACGCCGCCATGGCTGCCGCTGGCCACGACCCGACCGCGATCCCGTCCATCGCCCAGTGAGATCGAATCGACGCAGATGACACGGCCGGCGACCGAGCGGCCTTCGGCCAGGGGCGCAGGCCGGGTATGCGGCCACGGCGCTGCCTTCAAGAGCTCGACGGCCTCCTTGGCGGATTGGCCAGGTGCCACGCCGCACGTCGTGGCGATCGCGTTGGCGCGACTGATGATTCCTCGGCGCAGCATGTCCTCGCCGTCGCCGATGCGCGCGCTGCTGCTTAGCACGGCCGCCATGGCCATGCCGTGTGAGTCTGCCCAGGCCAAGCCGCTCACGCCGGCCTCATCGCGGCCGATGCCGGCGTCGTTGTGGATGGCGGCGCGCACGCCAGCCCGAGCCGATAGATAGGCCGCATAGACTGCGCCATGCGAGCCGCCGACCACGACCGCCCCGTCAGTCTCGGGGGGAAGTTTGGTGACACTGGGCAGGGCAATGACGGCAATGGCCATGGCGACAGGGTCGGCGTTTGCAGCCTATATGTTCGCCCATGCGCGACGCGCCGCCAAGGGTCGACAATGGGGTTGCTGCCAATAAGGTCCCCAACAAGATCGCTGTCCTGATCCTGCAACACCCGCAGGAGCAGGATCGTGTCCTGGGCACCGCCCGTTTGATCACCGACACGCTTGAGAACAGCCGCGTTGTCATCGGACTGTCATGGCGCAACCTCGGGCATGCACTGGGCGCTCCCGCCGAGCCGCGTCATTGGGGGGTGCTTTATCTCGGTTCAGCCCAGATGCGCGATCTTGCCAGGAGCAGCGGCCCCCTGCTTGCCGTCGATCGGAAGGGCGCGCCGCTCGCCGACCAGGCGGCGGCCCGCGCCGGATTGGCCGGGGTGGTGGCGCTCGACGGGAACTGGGCCCAGGCCAAGGCGTTATGGTGGCGCAACGCCTGGCTGACCAGGCTTCGGCGCTTTGTGGTCGTCCCTTCCGGTCCGTCGCTCTATGGCGATCTGCGGCGAGAGGCGAGGGCAGGCGCCGTTTCGACGCTCGAAGCTGTCGCCCTGGCGCTGACCGCCCTGGAAGATGATCCGACCGTGGCCGAGCAGCTGCTGCAGCCGTTCCGCGAACTCATTGCCGCCGCGCGCAAGGCCGGCATCCGCGATTCCAAACGCGACCGGCGCGGCCGTCGGTAGAAGCCGATGCTCATGTGTTGGAGCGCGCCACGTCGGCGGAGATTACTCCGCCTCAAGTGGCGCGGTCCCAGCGCCTGGATCGGTCAGGAAACAAGCCCAGAAGCGGTGCATCCTTCTCGCCAGCGCGCCATGCCTCGGAGTAACGTCGGGCGATGAACAGCGACCCGTCCTCCGCCGAAGCGACCATCGCGCCCTTTCTCAGTCGCCACGAGGTCACTGTCGAATGGGGCGACTGCGATCCCGCCGGCATCGTCTACTATCCCACCTATTTCCGCTGGATCGATCAGGCGACTCATCGGCTGTTCCACAATGCCGGAGCGACGCGCGAAGGCACGACGGGCGGGCGATGGACGGAGGGCATCCCGCTAGTCGCCGCGGAATGCTCGTTCAGGCGGGCGTCGCAGCCGGGCGAGAGACTGATCGTCGAAAGCCACATCTCCCGGTTCGGGCGCAGTTCCTTCACCATCACCCACGTCTTCCGCGATGCCTCGGGCGAGATCGCCGCAGAAGGAACGGAGACGCGCATCTGGGCACGCAAGCAGGGCGACGCGAATTCGTTGAAATCGGTGCCGATTCCCGCAGACGTCAGACGGCGATTGGGCGGCTGACCTGGAGCGCGATTCTCTTTGTCTGAAGCACCGACGGAGACCTCACCCTGAGCAGCGGCCGCAAGCCGCGTCTCGATGGGTGGGATAAATCACCTCTGTTGCGCTCCCTTCGGGACGCCACGCTCCGCCTGGCTCCTCAGGGTGAGGTCATTCTTTAGCGCTTGGATCAAGTAAGATCGCGCTCTGGAGGCGCGGGTCGCCCGCACCGTGCAACAACGTGGCTCGATGATGTCTCAAGAGGGGCGGCGCGCGCAGCTCTTGCCGGGCTAGGCCGCCTCAGTGTCGTTGGAAGGGTGCAACAGGGAGAACCATTCGCGCTCGTCCTGGCGGAACTGATCGCGGATGTAGTCGATCACGGCGCGGATGCGCGCTCCCTTGTTGGTTTCCTCATGCGACACCAGCCAGATGTCGCGCGATATGTTGAGATCGATGGGAGTCTCGACGATGTTTGCCATCTTGCTGGTGTAGCTCGGGAAGATCGAGAGCCCCCAGGAGGCTTTCACGGCTTCCATTGCCGAATGCGACGAGTTGGTCCGCAGCGCGACGCGCGTGCTACGTTCGACGACCTCGCTCCACGGCTTCATCGCCGGCAGATTGTGCAAGGTCGTGTGGTCGACGATGTGGTGCTCATGCAGATCGTCGAGCTGCCGCGGCATGCCGAATTGCTCGATGTAGGCCGGCGCGGCGAACACCGACATTCTGAACTGGCCGACGCGGGCGGCGACCAGCTGACTGGAGGTTGGCCTGAAAAAGCGAATGGCCAGATCGGTCTGGCGGGTCGCCAGATCGAGGATCTGGTCGCCGACGATCACCTGCACGAGAATGTCGGCGTGCCGCCGCCGCAGTTCGGTGAGGCGCGGGACGAGCCACTGCGCGGCCAGACCCTCGGTAACCGCGACGCGCACGACGCCGGCCATTTCCCGATCCAGCCCGGCCAGGTGCCGTTCGATCGACGAAGCGTTTGACTGCATCGATTCGGCTTGGGCGAGAACACCACGCGCAGCGGGCGTCACTTCCATGCCGTGGCGATGGCGGTCGAACAGCTTGGCGCCGAGCCGGCGTTCAAGCGCCTGGATGCGGCGCCCGACCGTCGTCTGCTTGGTGCTCAACTGCGTCGCAGCGGCGCTGAAACTGCCGGTCTTTGCAACCGCAAGGAAAAACCGCACGTCGTCCCAGTCGCCCAGGATGTTCGTGATCTTGCCTTTGCCGTCAGAGGTCGTATTCATCATGACATGCAATAATGTAAAGGTACGGCTTGAAGCTTGAATGACAGGAAGTAGTGCAACATCCTATAACATTGTCGACAAAAAGTCGGTCTCATCGTTGTTTTTGCGCCTTGTGATTTTCCCCGGTGACGATGTGCTATCGCAGCTTCTATAGTAAGAAGTTAAAGGTTTCTGTTTCTTCCCAAAGACTTGCGGCAATCTTCTGAATAGCCGAATCAAGCTTTTTCTGGAGTGGGGGATCGGGTGACTGCCGTAGATTCTGAGCGCAAATCGCTCAATTTTCCATTGGTGGCACGTAAATTAGGCCAGTACTTGCGCAGCCCCTCGACCCGGTTGGCGGCGGTTGTGGCGTTCGTTTCGTACTTGAGTTATGCGTACGCGCATATCAGTTGGACTAACCCTGCGCTGATAAGCGTGTCAGTGTTCACCGGGGTATTCCTTCCGAGCTACGCCAAGCTCAGCAACAAAGCCGAACTGTGGGCCAACAACCGCTTCGGCTTCGTGACAGCCGGTCGGCTTGGGCGATTCGCCCCGCAATACGCGTTCAACTTGGCGGTGTTCTGGATCATGTACTGGGGAGGTGCCCTGAACCGGGAAGGCATCGCGTCCGTCGGTGGCTTTGCATCGGCGGCGCTGCTCACGTCGCTTGCGTCGCAGGGCGTCCAGTACCTTAGCCTCTTCCTGTTCCAGCGGGGCATCGGCGATGCCAATCGCAACGTCCTGATTGGCCTGTCGGCGACCATGGTGCTGGTTGCGTTCGGGACGGCCGGCCTGCCAATCGCCCGCGAAGCATTCCTGGCCGTCGGACTTGGTTTTGGCGCATTGGTGTTCGGCATCGGGCTGTTGTCCGATGTTCGCTCGAAGGTCGCGCCGAAGGGCGGCATCGGGTTGTTCTTCGGCACCTTCAATCCCTTTCACAACAGTCATGTCGCGATCATCCGGCGCGCCATCGAGGAGCGTGGCCTTGACAAGGTGATCGTCCACCCGACGCTGATACCGCGGCTGCACGCCGATGCCTTTCGCAAGGGCCAGATCCGGGTTGCCCGGCTGGAGAACGGATTCCAGATCTACGAAGCGACCGAGAAAGCCGATCTCAACGTCGACTACTTCCCGACCGGAAAGCAGTTCCTGCCGCCGGAAACCCGGCGTGTGCTGATCGAGCTCGCGATTGCTGAAGCCGGCCTCGCCGACAAGGTCGAGGTCGTCTTCTACCGCGAGATCTACGACACCAAGGGGTTCCGGGGCGTGATCGGCGAGGTCAAGCGGCGCTACCCGGGGGCGCGACTGCACGGCCTGCACGGCACCGACAACGGCGGCATGTCGGTACGCGCGACCTTGGACGAATGCGGCTGGATCTACCCGTGGTGCATCCTGCGCCGCGACAAGGTGTCGGCGACCGCCATCCGGCGCGGCGCAAAGGGCATGACATCGACCGTTGTGACCGACGTGCTGGCACAATTGACGGCGAATCTTCCTGTCGTGACGGCCGGTGGCCGCCGCTTCCGGAACGAGAACGGTGTGCTGACCGAAAGGGAGTAATATGACTACGCAAACGACGCTGGCGCCACCTGCTTTGACGCCGGTCGTGACCATCAAGATCGCCTCGACATCGGACGAGATGCTGCAGTGCTATGCGATGCGGGCCGCCGTGTTCATGGGCGAGCAGGAATGCCCGTACGACGAGGAGTTCGACGGCAACGACTACACCGCAACGCACGTCATCATGTATGTCGACGGCGAGCCGGCCGGCTCGATGCGCCTGCGCTGGTTCCAGTCGTTTTGCAAGTTCGAGCGTTGCGTCGTGCTGCGCCGCTACCGCGGGCTCGGCATCCACCACCGGATCAACGCCTGGTGCAAGGAGTTCGCGCGGCGCAAGGGCTACACCAAGGTCTACATCCATCTGCAGAAGCGGCACATGCCGATGATGGAGAAGGAGGGCTTCCGCCGCGTCGACGACAAGGTCTTCAACTTCTGCGACCACGAGCACTACGCCATCTATTGTGACCTTGCGCCGTCGCCGGACGCCGTCACGCTCGAATCCGAACCGATGGTCGTCAACCGGCCGGAAGACCAGCTTGATGAGGAAGGCATCCTCGAACTGTCGATGGAGCGTGGCGCCTCCGACTCGGACGCGTCTCATTCGCCGCGCCCCGAACGGCACGTCAACTGAGGAGAATGACCATGACGACGATCTCAGCTTCGATCGACGGCGTGCCCGTCACGACCCGCACGGCGACCAAGATGGAGGACTCGCTGCAGGCGTTCGCCGTTCGCGCGGCCTGCTTCATCGGCGAGCTCGACATACCGTACACCGAGGAGTTCGACGGCCACGATTTCAACGCCACCCACATCGTCGCCTACGTGGACGAGAACCCGGTGGGCGCCGTGCGGATGCGCTGGTTCCAGACCTTCGCCATGCCCGAGCGGCTGTGCGTCATGCAGCGCTACCGTGGCCATGACGTCGGGCGTCTGCTCATCGAACGTTGCCGTCATCTGGCTGAGAGCCGCGGCTGCAACATGCTCTACGTCCACGTTCTGCCGAAGGACATGGCCTATTGGGAGAAGCAGGGCTGGCGCCGCCTCGACCCTGAGGCGCCGCCGGCCGTCAACGGCACCATTGCGCTCGTTCGGCCGGTGGTCGAAGTCACGGCTGCGGTTGCGGAGCAGGCGCCGGAAGTCGTGACGCTGCGCCGGGAAGCGCCGGAGGCCGCGAGCGCACGCCGCGCCTGAGACATTCTGTGAATGATCCCTCGCGGCGCTCGAGCGCCGTGAGGGTCGTGGCGCTCCCGGCCATGAGTATCGCAAAATCGTGCTTCAGGCAGGATCGGGCAGGCACACCGCCTGGGCCCAGCCGTCGACGCCGGCGTTGCTCGTCCAAGCCCAGACACAGACGAACTGCCAGGTGCCGGCGGCATCGCGCTCGGGGCCGAAATTCTGCAGCCAGCCGGTGCCCGACTTGACGACGCAGCTGCCACCGATCGCCCTGGTCTTGGGTGGACAGGCCGAGGCAAAGACCGAGCCGGGACCGCGCCTGACCGACGGCGCCCCGGATTGCGTCACCGCCGTCGGGCCGGCGGCGCGCTCGGGTTCGCTGGGCCTGCCGATCTCGATCTGCACGCCGGCGCCGCCGATCTTGACCGGCGTCTTGTCGAAGATCACGGCGATGACGACCGCGATGGTGAGGGCCAGCCACAACAGGCTGCGCACCCAGGGCTCGGGGTTGAAGTCCTTCATGGCGTCTCTCCCGCCTGCGCCACGATCGCCCGCTCCACCGCCCCCGAGCCGCGACCGTGCGGCAAGAGAAACACGACCCGCAATAGCTGTCCACGCGAGGCGCTCTCCGGTAGTCGGTCAGTTTGAGAAATAGGCCACCTTCCTTGACGCGCGACCGAAGAAGCAGAAGACTTGGAACTGCAACCAAGAGAGGCGGCAATGAGGCTGGGACCGTTTCTTGCGTCATTGATCGGGCTGGTGGGCGCTGCTCACGTCTCCAGCGCGGCAGACGCATCGTGGGTTGCCGTTTCCGAGAGTAAACACCTTTCGGCGTGGTGCGGCTCCAACAGTGCGGCTTTTGATGTCGTCATAAAGGGGAACACGCTTACTTTTACGAGCCGATCGACGACGAAGCTTTCGGAGACCGTCGATTTGACGGCGCTGCAGCCTGATGGCTCCGGAAAGCTTGTCGGCAAAGACTGGAAGGACAGAGAGTTCTACGTAACGTTCGAGCCGGGCGCCGGACCCCGCCCATTCTATGTGACCACTTTCATCGGCCACTGCCGGTACCTTTTTACGCCCAAGACATAGTTGTTGGCTCGCCCCTACCGGGCGGCCTCCCATTCCTCCACAACCTTCACGACGTCACCCATCGCGCCGCGAGGTCGTTCTCCCCACTTGCGTCGACCTTGAACGCCGACGTCAGCTTCGTACGGCCACTTGTTCCTCGGACGACATCATCGTCGTCACGGATGGGGCATGGCACGGGCCCCTTCCTCGCCAGGCCTTCTACTTGTGTCTCGGATCGAGTGCGTCGCGCAGGCCATCGCCCAGCAGGTTGAAGGACAAGACGGCGAAGAAGATGGCGAAGCCCGGCCAGAATGCCATCCACGGTGCCTGGGCAAGAAAGCGCTGGGCGGAGTTCAGCATGCTGCCCCAGGACGGCGCCGGCGGCTGCTGGCCCAGTCCCAGGAAAGAGAGCGCCGCCTCCGCGATGATGGCGCCGGCGATGGCGAGCGACGCCTGCACCAGGAGCGGCGGCACGATATTGGGCAGCACGTGGCGCAGCGCGATGCGCCAGTGCGGATTGCCGACGGCCCGCGCGGCCTCGACATAGTCCTCGACCTTGGCGGCGAGGGTCTGGCCGCGTGTGAGCCGCACGAAGATCGGCGTCGCGGTCACGCCGATTGCGATCATGGCGTTGGTCAGGCTGGGGCCGAGGAAGGCCGCCAGCGCGATCGCCAGGATGAGGAACGGCACGGCGAGCATGGCATCGACGATGCGCGACAGCACCGAGTCGATCCAGCCGCCGGCGTATCCCGCCAGCAGCCCGAGGGGCACCCCGATGCCGAGCGCGATGCCCACCGAGACCAGTCCTGCCGTGAGCGAGGCGCGCGCGCCGAACAGCACGCGGCTCAGCACGTCGCGGCCGACCTCGTCGGTACCCATCCAGTGCGCCCAGCTCGGCGCCTTGCGGACCGCGCTCCAGCTTGTGGCGATGGGGTCGTAGGGCGCCACCAGCGGCGCAAAGACGGCGAGCAGCACGAACAGCACCACGACCGCCAAGCCGACCATCGCGCCCTTGCGGCGACGCAGGCGGCGCCAGGCGCGCGCCCACGGGTTCTCCTCGTGGCTCTCGGCCGGCGGCGCGGCGGGGAGGGTCGCGGCGGTCATCCGCGCAGCCTCGGATTGACCAGCACGTAGGCGATGTCGGCCAGGAGGTTGAGCACGATGTAGGTCGTCGCCGTCACCAGCACGACACCCTGCACCACCGCATAGTCGCGGTTGAACACGGCATCGACGATCAGCTTGCCGAAGCCCGGGATGGTGAAGATCTGCTCGGTCAGCACCGCGCCCGAGAGCAGCGTGCCGAACTCGAGCGCGCCCAGGGTGATCACCGGAGTCATGGCATTGCGCAGGGCGTGCTTCAGCACGACGCGCCGCTCGTAGAGGCCCTTCGCGCGGGCGGTGCGCACGTAGTCCGCGCCCATCGCCTGCAGCATGGCGCTGCGCGTGTGGCGCATCAGGATGGCGGCAATGGCGTTGCCCAGCACGAAGGCGGGCATCACGGTGGTGGCGAGGCTGGAACGCCAGTCCTCGCCCAGGCGGACATAGCCCGAGGCCGGCAGCCATCCCAAGGTCACCGAGAACAGGAAGATCATCAGGATGCCGAGCCAGAAATTAGGCGTGCTGATGCCCCACAGCGCGAAGATGTTGGCGCCGTAATCCCAGGCCGTGTCCTTCTTCACCGCCGAGATGATGCCGGCGGGGATGCCGATGCCCAGCGCCACCAGGATCGCCATGCCGGCGAGTTGCAACGTCACGGGCAGCTTCTCGGCGACGAGCGAGGCCACCGAGCTTTTGAGCCGCATCGACTCTCCCAGGTTCCCCGAAAGCACGCCCTTGATCCAGTAGAGGTACTGGATCGGGATCGGCTCGTTCAGCCGGTACTGCTCGCGGATCTCCTCCAGCACCCTGGGGTCGCGCTCCTCGCCTGCCATGATCAGCGCCGGATCGCCGGGCAGGAGCTGCTGCAGGCCGAAGATCAGCATCGACACCAGGATCAGCGTCGGGATGATCTGCAGCACGCGCTGGGTGAGGAAGGCTAGCATGCCCCGTCCTTCTCCTCCCCAGCTTCGCTGGGGAGGTGTCGCCGTCTTACGGCGACGGAGGGGTCATGAGCAGCGGGACTGGGGCCCATGACCCCTCCGCCCCCGATTACGGGGGCACCTCCCCAGCTTCGCTGGGGAGGGGAACGAAAAGCGCGCCCATATGCGAATGTCCCGCCCGATGACGGCGGAGGGAAAAGAATGCCGTCTCTCATTTCAGCTTCACGCCCACCACGCGGATCAGGCCGTCGGGCATCTGCTTGTAGCCGTCGACCTTGTCGGACAGGGCGACCAGGACGCGGCGGTGATAGAGGTAGACGACCGTGCCGGCGGCGAGGAACCTGGCAGCCACCGTCTCGTAGATCTTCTTTCGCTCGGCGGGATCGCTGGTGACGCGCGCCTTGGCGTGCGCGTCGTCGACCTCCTTGTCGCAGAACTTGCCGTTGTTCTGCGGCTGATTGCAGACCTGGAAGGCATAGGAGTTGCCATCGGGGTCGCTGCGCCCGCTCCAGCCGATCAGGAAGAGCTGGAACTCGCCGTCCTCGGCCTGCTTCAGCGAGGTCGCGAACTCGGTGACGCGGATCTTGAGATCGAAGCCCGCCTCGGCCGCCATCGACTGCACGACCTCGGCGACGGCTCGGGTCTCCGGTCCGTTCGGCACCATGAAATCGAGCGTGATCGGGCCGCTGACGCCCGCCTCCTTGAGCAGCGCCTTGGCCTTGGCGAGGTCGCGCTTGGGAACGGGGAAGGCCTGCTGGTAATAGAAGTTGGTCGGGTTGATCCACTGGTTGCCCGGCACGAACTCGCCGTTGAACACGACCTGGTTGATGGCGTCGCGATCGAGGCTGAGCTCGAAGGCGCGGCGGATGCGGGCATCTTTGGCGAACGGCGTGTTGGCCTTGGGGCCGTTGGCCAGGTTCATGGTGATGCCGAGATAGCCCAGCTCGACGGCGGCGATCAGCTTCAGCTTGTTGTTGTCGCGCACCGTCTTGATGTCGGTCGCCAGCACGCGCTCGATCATGTCGAGGCCGCCCGACCGCAGGTTCGCCAGCCGCACCGTGCTGTCGACGATCGGCAGATAGGTGATCTTGTCGATGAAGACGTTGTCCTTGTTCCAGTAGTCGGCGAACTTCTCGACCACGATGCGATCCTGCTGGACGCGCTCGACGAACTTGAAGGGGCCGGCACAGACCGGCCTCAGGCCGAACTTGTCGGCCGCCGCCTCTGCCGCCTTGGGCGACACCATCATGCCGGCGCGGTCGGTGAGCTGAGCGAGCAGCGGCGAGAACGGCGCCTTGAGGTTGAGCTTGATGGTGAGCGGATCGACCACGTCGACGCTCTCGACCGAGGCGATCTCGGGCTTGCGGAACGAGCCCTTCATGGTGAGATGGCGATCGAGGCTGTACTTGGCCGCCTCGGCGGTGAGCGCTTCGCCGTCGTGGAACTTGACGTTGGGGCGGAGCTTGATCGTCATCGTCTTGCCGTCGCCCGACGTCTCGTGGCTGAGCGCGAGCTGCGGCACGATGTTGAGCTTCTCGTCGATGTCGAACAGCTTGTCGCAGATCGACGAGAAGACGATGCGGCCGACGTAGGTGCGGGCCAGCGTGGGATCGAGCACGTCGGGGTCTTCGGCCAGGCCGATGCGCAGATGCGATTGCGCCAGCGCGCCACCGGCCAGGCCGGCTGTGAGCGCCAGCGCGAGGGCAGCCACTCCGAACTTGTTTTTCATGTTGCCTCCCTTTGAGCTGATACGAATGCCGCCTGCAGCCGCTCGAGCCTTGCGCGGTCTTGATCGGGGCCGCGCGCCGCCGCGATCGGCGCCACCGGCGGAAACTCGCGCCACCACGGGCAGGCGGTAGCATGTCCCGTGCCGTCGTCGGCGAGCGCCGGCACGTCGCTGCGGCAGCTCTCGCGCACGAACGGACAGCGCGTGTTGAAGCGGCAGCCCGGCGGCGGCGCCGTGGCGCTCGGCAGGTCGCCTTCGAGCAGCGCGCGCTCGCGCTGCATTGTCGGGTCGGGCACCGGCACGGCGGCAAGCAGGGCACGCGTATAGGGATGGCGAGGCTGCCGGAACAATTCTTCGGTCGTCGCCGTCTCCACGATCTTGCCGAGATACATTACGGCGATGCGATCAGCGATGTGCTTCACAACCGCGAGATCGTGGCTGATGAAGATGTAGGCCAGGCCGAAGCGCTGCTGCAGGGTGCGCATCAGGTTGATGACCTGGGCCTGGATCGACACGTCGAGCGCCGACACCGGTTCGTCGGCGACGATCAGCCTGGGCTCGACGGCAAGGGCGCGGGCGATCGCCAGCCGCTGGCGCTGGCCGCCGGAGAATTCGTGCGGATAACGGCGGGCATGGTCGGGACGCAGGCCGACCAGGTCGAGCAGCTCGGCGACGCGGGCGCGCCGCGCCGCTTCGCCCTTGGTGAGGCCATGCAGCATCAACGGCTCGCCCAGCATGGCGCCCACCGTCATGCGCGGATTGAGCGAGGCGTAGGGATCCTGGAAGATCACCTGCATGCGCTGGCGGCGGGCGCGCATCTCGCCGTCGCTCAACGCCAGGAGATCTTCGCCCTCGAAGCGCACGCTGCCGGCCGACGGCTCGATCAATCGCAGCACCAGCCGGCCGACGGTCGACTTGCCGCAGCCCGACTCACCCACGATGGCGAGCGTCTCGCCCGCCGCCAGCTCGAAGTCTATGCCGTCGACGGCGCGCACGTGACCCGAGACCAATCCGAACGCACCACGGCGTACCGGGAAGTGCTTGGCGAGATCGCGGACAGCGAGGAGGGCGGTCATGGGGCCGCTTTCCTGTGGCCGAGCAACCCACCCACCTCATCCTGAGGAGCGAGCGTAGTGAGCGTCTCGAAGGATGGGCAACGGGCAGCGCGCCTGATCCCCATCCTTCGAGACGCGCCCTGCGGGCGCTCCTCAGGATGAGGTGTTGTTGTTGGTCGCTTGCGATGGCAAGAATGCAGTGTCATCGCACCTAATCCAGCGGCGCGCGGCGGCAGCGGGAGAGGTGGTCGGGGGCGACCTCGACCAGGGCGGGCGCGGACTCGCGGCAGGCTGGCTCGACGAATGGGCAGCGCGGCGCAAAGCGGCAGCCGGCCAGGGGCTTCGACATGTCGGGCACGCGGCCCTCGATCGAGGGCAGGTGCTCGCGCTTCTCGTCGAGGCGCGGGATCGAGCCCAGCAGGCCGACCGTGTAGGGATGCTCGGGCCGGGCAAACAGCGTTTGCACCGGCGCGCGCTCGACGATCTGGCCGGCGTACATCACGGCGACGTCGTCGGCCATCTCGGCGACCACGCCGAGATCGTGGGTGATCAGGATGATCGCCGTGCCGGTGTCGCGCCTGAGCCCGCGCAGCAGGTCGAGGATCTGCGCCTGGATGGTGACGTCGAGCGCTGTCGTCGGCTCGTCGGCGATCAGGAGCTCGGGTCCGCAGGCGAGCGCCATGGCGATCATGGCGCGCTGGCGCATGCCGCCGGACAGCTTGTGCGGATACTCGTCCACACGCTTTTCCGGCGAGGGGATGCGCACGGTGCGCAGCATTTCTATGGCGCGCGTCCGCGCCTGGGCCGCCGCCAGGCCCTGATGGCGCTGGATCGCCTCGATGATCTGGTCGCCCACCGTGTAGGCCGGATTGAGCGACGTCATCGGTTCCTGGAAGATCATTGCCAGGCTGGCGCCGCGCAGGTCGCGCATGGTGCCGCGATCGAGCGTCAGCAGGTCGCGTCCCTGGAAGCGCACCTCGCCGTGCACCTTGGCGTTCTCCGGCGGCAGCAGGCCCATGATGGCGAGCGACGTAACGCTCTTGCCGCAGCCCGATTCGCCGACCAGCCCGAGCGTGCGGCCGCGCGCCAGCGCGAGGTCGATGCCGTCGACGGCGTGGACGGTGCCGTCGTCGGTGGCGAACGAGACGGCGAGCTGTCGCAGATCGAGAAGGGGGGCGTCGGCAAGCCCGGTCATGATGGCTCTGCCGCCAGGCTCCTCTCGATTCCGGCTTCGAGCTCGGCGCGATTGAAGGTGCCGGCGGGATTGTCGCGCGTCGCGAGGAAGGAGCGGAAATGCGTCCAGTGCTCGCGGCTCACCCGCTCCAGGCGCGACAGCTCGATCAGCGGCTCGATGTGATCGTCGACGCGCAGGTCGAGCTCGGAGTAGTCCTGATCGCCGTAGATCAGCAACGCCGCCGACTGCTTGCCTCGCTTGTCGCCGCCCGCCCTTTCGCCGGCGCGCATCGCTTCGATGAGGCGGCGCGGCAGGGCGAGGTCGGCGCGCTCGCGCATCGTGCGCACCGTCTCGGAGATCACCTGCGGACCGGCCAGCATGTTGCCGGCCACCGACATGGTCTCGCCGATCCAGTGGCCGCACCACGGCACGCAGTCGGCGCCGGTGTGGGCGGCGAAGGCGCCGTCGGCCCCCAGCACGTGGAGCTGGCGATTGGCGCGGCCCGGATCGGATGCGGTCAGCAGCCGCACGATGTCCGACGCGCCGAGGCCGTCACGGATCAACTGCAGGCCGCGCGGACCGTAGAACGGATTGAACAGTGCCTGGCTGCACACCGCGCCCCTGGTCGGCTCGATGCTGGGTACGCGCGCGCCGACGGCGAAGAATTTCGTGGCGACCGCGATGGCGATGCGGCCGCTGTCGGGTTCGTGGAAGATGATCGACCAGGTCATCCGCCGATCAGCGTCCCGCGGCGTAGCCCTGCATGCCGCGCGGATTGGCGGCCGCCTTGCGCCACGGATCCTCGCGCGAGGCGGCGGTGAGGCGACCCTCCGACCAGGCGTCGCCGACCTCGACCTCGTGACCGCGCTTGCGCAGCTCGGCCACCGTCTCGGCCGGCACGCGGCCCTCCAGCACCAGCACGCCGGGGCGCGCGGTGCGCGGCCAGAACGAGGAGGGGAAGTGCTCGCTGTGCCAAGCCGGCGCGTCGATCGCCTCCTGCAGGTTCATGCCGCAATGGACGTGGCGCAGGAACATCTGGGTCACCCACTGGTCCTGCTGGTCGCCGCCGGGCGAGCCCCAGACCATGTACGGCTCGCCGTCGCGGTGGGCGAGGGTGGGAGTCAGCGTGCTGCGCGGCCGCTTGCCCGGCGCCAGCGAGCCCGGCAGGCCTTCCTCGAGCCAGAACATCTGGCCGCGCGTGCCGAGCGGGAAGCCGAGCTCGGGAATGACCGGCGAGCTCTGCAGCCAGCCGCCCGACGGCGTGGCCGAGATCATGTTGCCGTCGCGGTCGACGATGTCGAAATGCACCGTGTCGCCGGACGTCTGGCCGACCCGGCCCACGGTGGGTTCGCCGGCACCGCTCGCCGCCACGCCGAGCCGCGCGGCGTCGGCGCGGCGCAGCTTGACCACGCCGCCATAGCCCTCGACCTTGCCCGGCCGCTGCTCGAGCGACGCCTGCCGGGGGTCGACCAGCTTGCGGCGGTCGGCGTTGTAGGCGTCGGACAGCAGGGTCTTCATCGGCACGTCGACGTGGGCCGGATCGCCGTAGAACGCCTCGCGGTCGGCATAGGCGAGCTTCAGGCACTCGGCCTGCAGGTGGATGAAGTCGGCGCTGGTCGGATCCATGCCGTCGAGGTCGTAGCCCTTGAGCAGGGCGAGCTGCTGCAGGACCACCGGGCCCTGCGTCCAGGTATGGGCCTTGCAAACTGTGTACCGGCCGTAGTCATAGGCGAGCGGCGCCTCGACGGTGGCCTGCCACCTCGCCATGTCATCGCCGTTCAGCACGCCGCGATTGCGCTTGCCCGAGACGTCCATGACCTCCTGCGTGCGGCAGAACTGGTCGATGGCGGCGGCGACGAAGCCCTGGCTCCACGTCTTGCGCGCGCGCTCGATCTCGGCCTCGCGATCGCCGCCGCCGGCTTCGGCCTCGGCGAGGATGCGGGCATAGGTGTCGCCGAAGGTCGGGTTGCGGAACAGGACACCCGGCTTCGGGACCGCGTTGCCCGGCATGAACACGGCGGCCGAGGTCGGCCAGTGGGTGCGGAATTGCTGCGCCACGGTGGCGATCGTCGCCGAGGCGCGCTCGACCAGCGGGAAGCCCGTCTGCAGGTAGCCGATGGCCGGGCTGATCACGTCGCGCAGCCGCATCGTGCCGTAGTCGCGCAGCACCAGCATGTAGGCGTCGAAGGTCCCCGGGATGCAGGCCGGCAGGAGGCCGGTGCCGGGGATCAGGTCGAGGCCGAGGCCGCGATAATGGGCGATGGTGGCCCCAGCCGGCATCGGGCCCTGGCCGCAAATCACCTCTGTCTTGCCGCGACGCGTGTCGTGCAGGATCAGCGGTGCATCGCCGCCTGGGCCGCAGAGATGCGGCTCGACGACCTGCAGGGTGAAGGCGGTGGCGACGGCGGCGTCGAAGGCATTGCCGCCGCGTTCGAGGATGCCCATGCCGACGGCGGTGGCGATCCAGTGGGTCGACGCGACCACGCCGAACGTGCCGACGATCTCGGGCCGGGTGGTGAAGGGATTGGGATTGATCAGGCTCACGGGCCTCTGCTCCTGCGCTTGTCGTGAGGGCGCTGCAAAGCCGGGACCTTAGGCCCGTGAGGCGGCAGAGGCTAGCAGGGCATTCGCAGAGGGGTGCGCCTTTCACTCTCCTCCCCAGCTTCGCTGGGGAGGTGCCCCGTCATACGGGGCGGAGGGGTCATGAGCCTCAGTCGCGTTGCTCATGACCCCTCCGCCCCGTATGACGGGGCACCTCCCCAATATAGTTGGGGAGGAAGTTGAGGGAGCGCCCTTATGCGAATGCCCTTAGGGGTTGGCTGGCTCGGCCAATCGCATCCAGGCGGGCCTTTCCGGCACGAGGCGTGCGTCGCCGGCAGTCAGCGTGTGGCCGTCGCCGATGGCATCTAGCCGCAGCATGGCGAGCGCGCGCCCATCGACGCCTGATCGCACTTCGCCGACCTCCTCGCTGCCATCGAGGATCGCGGTGCCGGGCGCCGGCAGCGCGCCTTCGACCCGCACCGGGAACAGGCGCTTGCGGATCAGCGCGCGATACTTGGTGCGCGCCGTCAGCTCCTGGCCCATGTAGCAGCCCTTCTGCCAATCGACGCCGTTCAGCTCGTCGAAACCGTTCTCGAGCAGGAGAGCCTTCTCCACGACGAGATCGCGGCTGCCGTCGGGCACGCCGAGAGAGAGGCGCAGCGCATCGTAGTCGGCGAGGGGCCGCTCGACGCAGCCGAGAGAGGAGAGCGCGGCTGCAACCTTGCCGGCCGGGCCAAGCACGCGGGCGCCGAGCTCGGGCAGGCGCGGATCGACGAAGACCGCCAAGCCATCCCGCGACAGGCGATCCGCATCGATCCCGGCGCCGAAGACGGCGGCGACTTCCATCGTCGCGCTGCGATCCTCGACCTTCACCTGGGAGCGCAGCTTGTAGATCGAGAGCTTGCGGGCCAGCGCGGCCGCGCGCTCGCGTTCGGTCTCCAGCAACAGCGTTTCGCCGTCGGCGACGACGAACATGTCGTTGAGGAAACGGCCCTGCGGGGTCAGCAGGGCGGCCCATACCGCATGGCCCGGTGCCACCTTGGTGGTGTCGTTGGAGATCAAGCCTTGCAGGAACTCGACGCGGTCGGCGCCCGAGACGGCAATGACCCCACGATGCGCAAGGATGCTGAAGGAGCAATCGGACATGGCGAAGATTTGGGTCCTGTTTTCCCACTTGGCAAGCCAGTAGCACTAGGGAGTGAACGCATCTCATTGACCTCCCCAGCGAAGCTGAGGAGGACAATGAGGCTAGGAGCGCGGGGGAGACGATGAAACAGGTTCTGTGGTGGCTCTGCCTGCTGGTTGCGCCGCTGGTGCTGATCGGGTTGGAGCTGTTTCATCCCGCAAGCTTCACGGCGCATCCGGGGATGTATCGGTTCCTGTCCCACTACCACGGGCCAGGCAATGACGCGTTGGGCTATTTCGGGCCGACCTGGTGGTTCGTGCTGCACATGATCCAGACGCCGACCGTGGGGCTGGTCGCCGTCGGGCTCTGGCTCATGGTCGATGATATCGGCGCCGGCGACGGCGCGGCGGCCGTCGTCACGGCACGGCTGGCGCGGATCGCGATCTTCGTCTTCGCGGTCTATTTCACCGTGCTCGACGGGATCGGCGGCATCGGACTCGGTCGTACCATCCTCGTGGTCGAGCGCCTGGTCGCGGAGGGCAAGCTCACGCCGCAGCAGTTCCAGGGCGTCGAGCTGCTGCTCAACACGATGTGGGTCGATCCGATGGTCGGCGGCGTCGGCTCGCTGGTCAGCGAGACGGCCTCATGGGCGGCCTTCGCCGCGGCATTCCTGATCGGGCTCAGCCTGCGCCTGTCCAGGCGGGTGGGCTGGGGCCCGGTCGTGCTGCTGATCGCCTTCGGCTGGGTGCTGCAGACGGCCCATGCCAGTCCGCACGGGCCGATCGCCTTCAGCCTGCTGATCCTCGCGGCGGCCTGGACCTGGTGGTCGCGCCGTCGCGCAGCCTGACGCCCTACGCTGCGCGATAGAACGGCTTGTTGCCGCACACGGTGACGCGATGGCCGTAGCGGCGGTGCGGGAAGTAGTCGAACAGCGCGTGGTGCTGGGTCGCGCGGTTGTCCCAGAACGCCACCGAGTTGGCCTGCCACTTGAAGCGGCAGTGGAACTCCGGCGTCTCGATGTGGCGGTAGAGCATCTCGAGCAGCGCGTCGCTCTCGAAGCGCTTGAGCTGCGGGATGCGCAGCGTGAAGCCGCGATTGACGAACAGCGCCTGCCGGCCGGTCACCGGATGGGTGCGCACGATCGGATGCTCGGCGTTGGGGAACTTGATGTCGTCGCGATCGGTCGCCTTGACGCGGTAGTAGTGCGCCTTGGAGCTGTCGTGCAGGGCGGTGAGGCCGGTCAGCAGCTTCTTGATCGGCTCGGAGAGCGTTTCGTAAGCGCGGTACATGTTGGCGAACATCGTGTCGCCGCCGCCGTCGGGCGGCACCTCGGTAAGGTAGAGGATCGAGCCCATCGGCGGCTCGATATCGCAGCTTACGTCTGAGTGCCATTCCTCGCCGGCGACGTGCCTGGATTTCTCGTCGGCCTTGATGACCAGGATCTCGGGATGATCGGGGAACTCGATCGGCGCATTCGGATGGGTGTGCAGCGGGCCGAAACGGCGGCCGAAATCCTTGTGCTGGTCGATCGACATCTTCTGGTCGCGGAAGAAGATCACCAGATTGTCCATCAGCGCGTCGTGCACTTCCTGGAATTGCTGGTTGCCGAGCGGCTGGGCGAGATCCACGCCGAAGATCTCGGCGCCGATGGTCGGCGTGAGCTTGCGCACCTCGATCGTCTGATAGGCCATTGGCGGTTCCTCCTTGGCGCTGAGTGTAGGCCGACCGCTGCGGCAGGCGCGGGCAAAGTCGACAAAGTCCGTAATACGGACTAGCTTGCGGCATGGCAGAGACCGTCATCGAGCCGGTGCGCAGGAGCTTCGCGGTGCTGGAGGCGCTGAGCCGCCGGCGCACCTCGACGCTCACGCTGCTCGCCGGCGAAACCGGCCTGCCGCGGCCGACGGTGGTCCGCCTGCTGCATACGCTGGCGGCGCTGGGTTATGCGCAACGGGTGTCGCGCGACCAGGGCTGGCGGCTGACCGACCGCGTGCTGGGCCTGTCCGAGTCGATTCGTTTCGTCGATCACCTGGTCGATGCCGCCATGCCGCACATGAGCCGTTTCACAGCAGAGCACGGCTGGCCGCTCTATCTCGCCACCCTGAGCAGCGGCGCCATCACCATCCGCCATTCGACGGCGCCGGAAAGCCCGATGGCCTTCGAGGCCGCCGCGCTCAACACAAGGCGCTCGGTGCTGCTGAGCGCGCTCGGCCGCGTCTGGCTCGCCTTCTCCGGCCCGCAAGAGCGGCGCGCCACCCTGCGCGACAGCGAGACCGCCGCCCTCGGCGCGCGGGCGACGGCCGCGCTCGACGAGATGCTGGCGCGCATCCGGCGCGATGGATGGGCGTTCACCGCGCGCACGCGCTCACGCATCCATGGCATGGCGGTGCCGATCCGCAACGAAGGCCGCATGCTGGGCAGCCTCTCGATGCGCTTCCCGCATTCGGCGATGAGCGAGGACGAGGCGGCGAGCCGATTCGGACACCGGCTGGTGCACGTCGCACGCACGATCGCCAGCGATGTCGTTGCTGCACGTGATTCGTCGGCGGCTCATTCTGCTCTCGCTGGCTAGGGCAGAGCATTTGCATAGGGAGCGCCTCTTCCGTCTCCTCCCTAGCGAAGCTGGGGAGGTGCCCCGTCATACGGGGCGGAGGGGTCATGAGCGTCAGTGGTGGTGCTCATGACCCCTCCGTCGCCGTAAGACGGCGACACCTCCCCAGCGAAGCTGGGGAGGGAAGTCTCTGCTGCTATCCGCGCGGCGCCTCGATCAACCTCCGAGCGGCCTCGGCGCCGGCGGCCAGGGCGTGATCCGACAGGGGAGTGCCTTTCGTGGCGCGGGCAAGCTGGAGCGCGCCGATCAAGGTCGCGTAGAGGCCGAGCGCCGTGTCCTCGCGATCCTCGGTCCCGGGCGGCAGGGCCTCGGCCAGCGCGCGCACCGTCGCGTGGAGACGCTCGGCGCAGGCGCGGCGCGTCTTGACCGGCTGGCGGGCGAGCTCGGGCAGCAGCGCCGCCGCGGCGCAGCCGTTTGCCGCATCGTCACGATGCTGCGGCGACAGGTAGGCCGTGATCACGGCATCGAGGCCGCCCGCGTCCAAACGGTCGAGCAGACGACCCGTCTGGGCGTCGATCGTCCCGGCGACGCTGTCGCGGACGAGTTCCTCCTTCGACCTGAAATGCGGATAGAACGCGCCGTTGGTCAGCCCGGCTTCGCTCATGATGCCGGCGAGGCCGGACGCCGCGATGCCGTCGCTGCGAAACCGCTCGGCCGCCACCTCCAGGATGCGGCGGCGCGAGGCGTCCTTGCGGCCCTTTTCGTAGCGCATGGCTTTCCGGCCTTGATTGCTGAATTATGATCATAATATCACTATGTGGGATCGATGCAATGTGCCCCGCAGCTTCCATGAGCGTTGCTTTGGGGATGACCGCCATCGCTGCGCAAGCAGACGCGCCTCACCACCTGACACCTGACGGAAGCGAGCCCGCACCATGACCCAACCCGATATCCAGGACGTTGCCCTCATCGTCGGCGGCGGCCCCGGCATCAGCGCGAGCTGCGCGCGACTCTTTTCCAAGGACGGCATGCGTGTCGCCGTCGCCGCCCGGACGCCGGGCAAGCCGGTTCTGCAGGCGCTGGAGGAGAAGCACGGCGTGCGCCGCTATCCCTGCGATGCCGCCGACCCGGTGTCGGTGGCGCAGCTGTTCCAGGCCGTCGGGCGCGATCTCGGCGCCCCGACGCTGGTCGTGCACAATATCGACGGCCGCGTGCCCAGCATCTTCCGCAAAGCCATCACCGAGGCCCAGCCGGAAGACGCCTTCGCGACGCTGCGCAACGCGGCGTTCAGCGCGTTCCTGGTCGGGCAGCAGGCCGCGCTGGTGATGCGCAAGAACGAGCCCAACACCAATGGCGCGCGGGGAACCATCATCTTCACCAACGCCAGCGCGGCTCTGAAGGGCTACCCGTCGAGCGGCGCCTTCGCCATGGCCTGTCACGCCAAGTCCGGCCTCGCCCAGAGCATGGCGCGCGAGCTGATGCCGCAGGGCATCCACGTCGCCAACGTGCCGATCGACGCCGCAATTGGCTTTACGCAGGACGACGGCAGCCGCGCACATCGCCGGGCGGGCGCCACCGTCGACGACAACATGGCCGACCCCGAGCACATCGCGGAGACCTACCTGCAGCTCCATCGCCAGCACCGCTCGACCTGGGCCTATGAGATCGTGCTGCGGCCGTGGCTCGAGAAATGGTGAGCGGGACCTGAGAAAGGCGCGCGCGCCGCGCGGTAGCGAGTCAGTTTGAGATCTGCCGGCCTTGACCTGCCTTTGCGCCAAGAGCAATCCTGGAAAAGCAGCTCATGGACAGTCTCAACGAAATCTCGCCGGAGCGTCGCGACGCTGCGCGAGCAGCGCTGGCGTTGTGTACGCGTGGTCGCGACGTCGGACCCATAGCGCTGCTGAAGGGTGGAGTGTCCGGAGCCCTGATCTACCGGGTCGATACGGATCAGCGTTCCTTCGCGTTGCGAATAGAACCCGAGCGCATCGCGCTGGAACACCGGCGGCGCGGCTTCGCCTGCATGGAGACCGCTGCCGCAGCCGACGTCGCCCCGCGTGTATTGTTCGCTGACCCGACGGCCGGTATCGCGGTAATGGATTTGATCGACGCAAAGCCGATCACCACACATCCCGGCGGACGAGCGGGAGTCGCGCGCGAGTTGGGCGCGCTTTTTCGACGACTCCAGACGACGAAGCCGTTTCCCCGGATGTCAGGCGGGGACGAGGACATGATCGCTTCCGGGCTTCAGTCCCTGGAGGCGTCAGGGCTGTTTGCGACGGGCCTATTGGAACGGCACCGCGACGAACTGGCCCGTATCCGCGCGGCGGTGCCGTGGGATCCGTTGTCCCTGGTGTCGAGCCACAACGACCCGAACCCGCGCAACCTGCTGTTCGATGGCGTCCGTCTCTGGCTCGTCGATTGGGAGCTGGCCTCGCGCAACGATCACCTGTTCGATCTCGCCATTGCCACGACGGAAATCGCCGACACGCCGGACCTTGAAGCGGCTCTGCTCACCTCCGCATTGGGCCGCCCTCCCGATGCGACCTTGCGCGCGCGACTCCGCGTCGTGCGCCAGCTCACGTGGCTCTTCTACGGCTGCATCGCGTTGGACGCAGTCATGGCTGGGCGAGCGGAGCGAGAAGACAGCCTCGACGCGCTCAGTCCGGCACAATTCCGAGCGGCTGCGGCGCAGGGTCGTTTGGCGCCAAGCGAGATCGGCTACGCCTTCGGCAAAATGTCGTTGGCGGCATTCATCGACGGCTGTTCCACGCGAGACTTCGGAGAGTCGCTGGCCCTGGTCAGTCTGGCATGACGGCTTGCAGGGCTGTCGCCGGTCGAAGTCCGCTCCGGGTCCGTGAGCGGAATTCCAGCTGATCCACTACCTGCCGCGCGCCGCGATGGCGTTCGCGAGGCGATCGCACTAAGGTCGCGCGCGATGGATACCGAAGAGACAGACTCGACGGTTCTGGGCAGCACCATCAGCGAATGGCTCGCCGAGGAGGCGCTGAACGACTCCGAACCGGCCGCGCTCTATGACGGCCTGTGCCGGCGCTTGCGCGGCCTCGGCCTGCCGATCCTGCGCGGGCAGGTCGCCTTTCGCATCCTGCATCCGCTCTACGACGCCAGCACCGTCACCTGGATGGCCGACACCGGTTCGGTGGTCGGCCTGTTCCGTCCCGACGCTCCCGGTCAGGGTCGCTTCATGCGCAGCCCTTACGGCCACGTGCTGACCCATCGCCTGCCCGTGCTGCGCCGCCGGCTGACCGGCGAGACGGCGCTGCTCGATTTCGACGAGCTCGACGAGTTCCGCGCGCTGGGCGGCACCGACTATGTGCTGTTCCTCGTGCGCTTCGATCGCGCCGGCAGTCGCGGCATGATGGCGTCGTGGCTCGCCGATCGGGCGAGCGGCTTCACCGACGGCGAGATCGTGCAGCTCCGTCGCATCACGCGCGAGCTCGCCATCTCGATGAAGTCGCGCATCGAGCGCAGCGTCGCGCACAACGTCGCCCACGCCTATCTCGGCGAGCGCGCCGGCGAGGCGGTGCTGGCCGGGCAGATCCGGCGCGGTGACGGCGAGAAGATCACGGCGGCCTTGTGGTACAGCGATTTGCGCCAGTCGACGGCGCTGGCCGACCGGCTGTCGGCCGAGGATTTCCTGGACCTGCTCGGGCGCTACTTCGAGATGACCGCGTCGGCGGTTCTGGCCGGCGGTGGCGAGGTGGTCTCGCTGATCGGCGATGCCGTGCTTGGCCTTTTCCGGGTCGAGGACTCGGCCGGCGAGGCGTGCCGTCGTGCGCTTGCTGCTGCCCATGAGGCGCGCCGCCGGCTCGCCGCGGCGGCTGAACCAGCGACCAACCTGCCGCTCGATTTCGGCATCGCGCTCCATCTCGGGCAGGTCATCCACGGCAATGTCGGCGTGCCCGAGCGCCTGCAATTCACCGTGGTCGGCGCCGCGGTGAACGAGATCGTGCGCGTGCAGGATCTCACCAAGCAGCTCGGCTGGCCGCTGCTCGCCACGGCGCCTTTCGCCGCCAATGTCGCCGGTCCGTGGCGTCCGGTCGGCGAGCATGTGCTGCGCGGGCTCGATACGCCGATGCCGGTCCTGACCATGGCGCAGCCCTGAGGCACATTGGCGCTCATGCGCCGGGAACGCGCCACTCTCTCAGTTTCCTCCCTAAGCGCAGCTTGGGGAGGTGTCGCCGTCTTCGGCGACGGAGGGATCACGAGCAGCGGGACTGAGGCTCATGACCCCTCCGCCCCGTATGACGGGGCACCTCCCCAGCTACGCTGGGGAGGACAATGAAAGTGCGCCACGTCGGCGCTCTACGCGCGCAGCGGATAGGGCCGCTCGAGGACGCCGTGAGTGCGCAGGGTGTCGAGCACCAGCTTGACCTCGGCCTCGACGTCGGACTCGGTGGTGCGCAGATGGAGGTCGGGGTGCTCGGGCGCTTCGTAGGGTGAATCGAGGCCGGTGAAGTTCTGCAGGTTGCCGGCGCGCGCCTTGCGGTAAAGGCCCTTGGGATCGCGCCGCTCGCATTCGTCGAGCGGGGTGTCGACGAAGATCTCGGCGAAGAAGAAGTCGGTGCCGAGGCGCTCCCGGGCGCGCGCCCGCTCGGCACGGAACGGCGAGATGAAGGAGATCAGCACGATCAGGCCGGCATCGGCCATCAGGTGCGCCGTCTCGATCACGCGGCGGATGTTCTCGACGCGATCGGCGGCGGTGAAGCCGAGATCGCGGTTGAGACCGTGCCGGACGTTGTCGCCGTCGAGCGTGTAGGTATGATGGCCGAGCTCGAGCAAGCGCTTCTCGACGCCGTCGGCGATGGTCGACTTGCCGGCGCCAGACAGGCCGGTGAACCACAGCACCGCCGGGCGATGGCCCTTTATCGCCGAGCGCTGGGCGTGGTCGACGGTGAAATCGTGCCATCTGAGGTTGGCGGCGCGGCGCAGCGGGAAGCGGATCATGCCGGCGCCGACCGTGGCATTGGTCAGGCGATCAATCAGCACGAAGCCGCCGGTATCGCGATTGGCGTCGTAGCCGTCGAACGGCATGGGCCGGTCGAGGGCGAGATTGGCGAAGCCGATCTCGTTCGCCGCCAGTTGCTTCGCGGCCTTGTGGGTGCCGTCGTCGATGTCGAGCTGGTGCTTGAGCTCGCTCACCGTCGCCGTGACGGTGGCCGGGCCGAGCCGCATCAGGTAGGGCCGGCCGGGCAGCATCGGCGTCTCGTCGAGCCACAGCAGGTGGGCGGCAAATTGGTCGGCGAGCTGCGGCGGGCGGTCGTTGGGGGCGGCGAAAAGATCGCCGCGGGAAACGTCGATCTCGTCGGCGAGAGTCAGTGTTACCGCCTGCCCGATGCTCGCTCGGGCAAGGTCGCCGTCCCTTGTCGCGATGCGCGCGATCCGGCTCTGCCTGCCCGACGGCAGGGCGACGATCTCCTCGCCGGCGTCGATGCTGCCGCCCAGCACGGTGCCGGCGTAGCCGCGGAAGTTCGTCGTCTCGTCGCGCGTGACCCATTGCACGGCGAAGCGGAACGGCCCGCTTTGGGGCGACACGACATCGACCGATTCGAGGTGTTCGAGCAGAGCGGGGCCATCATACCATGGCATGTGTGTGCCGAGGTCGATGACATTGTCGCCGAGGCGCGCCGACATCGGGATCGCCGTGACGGTGGGCAGGGCGAGCGGCGCGGTGAGGGCGCGGTAGGTGGCCGCAATTGCGGCGAAGGCCTCCTGCCGCCAACCCACGAGGTCCATCTTGTTGATGGCGAGAACGACCTGGCGGATGCCCATCAGTGCCACGATGGCGCTGTGCCGATAGGTCTGCCGGCGCACGCCCTTGGTGGCGTCGACCAGGATCACCGCCAAGTCGGCGGTCGAGGCGCCGGTCGCCATGTTGCGCGTGTATTGCTCGTGTCCCGGCGTGTCGGCGATGACGAAGCGTCGCCGCGCGGTGGTGAAGTAGCGATAGCCGACATCGATGGTGATGCCCTGCGCGCGCTCGGCCTGCAGGCCGTCGACGAGCTGGGCTAGGTTGCCGTCCATGCCGTTGGCATGCAGGTGATCGTCGGGCACGGCGTCGGCATCGACCAGCAACCGGCCGATCAGCGTGCTCTTGCCGTCATCGACGCTGCCGCAGGTGATGAATCGCAGCACGTCGCCGGCGCCATTGGCGCGCAGCATCAGAAGTAGCCTTCGAGCTTCTTGCGCTCCATCGAATCGCCGCCGTGGTCGATCGCGCGCCCTTGGCGTTCCGAGGTGCGCGCCGCGGCGAGCTCGTCGAGGATCGCCTCGACGCTGTCGGCACGCGACTCGATGGCGCCGGTCAACGGGTAGCAACCTAGGGTGCGGAAGCGCACCCAGCGTTGTTCCGGCACTTCGTTCGGCAGCAGGGGCAGGCGCTGGTCGTCGACCATGATCAGCATGCCGTTGCGCTCGACCACGGGCCGGCGGGCTGCGAAGTAGAGGGGCACGACCGGAATCTCCTCACGCGCGATGTAGGCCCACACATCGCGCTCGGTCCAGTTGGATAGCGGGAACACTCGCATGCTCTCGCCCGGGCCGAGGCGACCGTTGTAGATCCGCCAAAGCTCTGGCCGCTGACGTCGCGGGTCCCAGCGATGATTGGCGCTGCGCAGGGAGAAGATACGCTCCTTGGCGCGCGACAGTTCCTCGTCACGCCGGGCGCCGCCGATCGCCGCGTCGAGCTGGTGCAGCTCTAGCGCCTGCTTCAGCGCCTCGGTCTTCATGATGTCGGTGTGGATTGCCGCACCGTGCACGATCGGGTTGATGCCGCGCGCCAGCCCATCGGGGTTGACGTGCACCTGCAGCGGCAGGCCGAGCTCCTGCATGCGCCGATCGCGGAAGGCGATCATGTCGCGGAACTTCCATGTCGTGTCGACATGCAGCAGCGCGAAGGGCGGGCGCGCCGGATGGAATGCCTTCAGCGCCAGATGCAGCAGGACTGACGAATCCTTGCCGATCGAATAGAGCAGCACCGGCCGGCGGAAGCTCGCCGCCGTCTCGCGCAGCACGTGAATGCTTTCGGCCTCGAGACGGTCGAGCCAGGGGTAGGCGGCGGCGGGCACGTCAGGCGGCGCTGGCGACCGCGGGTACGGCGGCGGCCGGCCAGTCGAACAGTGCGGTCTGCACGCCCAGGCTCTCGAGCATCGCCAACGCCTCGCGCCGGAGCTTGAGGTCGCCGCGGCCCTCGGCCTTGGTGGGATCGCGGCGGATGTGGCTGCCGCCGTCGCGCCGCGTCCCGTCGAGCGAGCGGCCAAGCTCGCTTTCGATCGCTTTCATGTGGTCGCGGCGAGCCAGCCACACCGCATCGGCAAGCGACGGCCAGTCGCGCCGGCTGCCGGCGAAGTGATCGAGCAGGCCGGCCATTCCCTCGACCGGATGAACGACCAGACGTTCGTAGGGCATCAGCTTTACATGCGCGGGATGGCGTGCCGCCATTTCCTGAAAGGAGATGAACTGGCGTGCGTAGGAGGGAAGCCCGAATCTGAACAGGTAGTCGCGGAACGGCACGCCGGCGAGCGGACGGCCGTCCACCATGCTGTAGGCCGGATTGCGGTGCTCCTGGCAGTAGCGATAGTAGGACGCCGCCTGGTCGATCGGATTGCGATAGACGAAGGCGATCCGTCCGCCGCGGCCGCGACCGGCGGCGCGCTCCATCGCCGGCACGCGCACTGGCGTGTAGCGCTGGGGCGCGAGGTCGACCGGGGTGTAGCGGTAGTTCATGTCCTCATGGAAGTAGTCGTACCCAGGCACGTGGAACCGGCCCTGTGCCCACCAGTCGAGGTTGCGTCCTAGCCTGTCGAACCCGGGACACACAGTGTGGCCGACGAACAGGTTATCCACCGGCAGGGTGCCGCGGACGCGGAACAGCGGGCCGCCTCGGAAGTGCTCGAAATCGAACGCCGGGCCTGACTCGGCCCCGAAAACGCGACCCGTCAGCCGGTCTTCGATCCGACCGCCACGGTCGAGATGGCACAGGAAAGAAATCGAATAACGCAGGAACCAGGTCCCGGAGCGCGGAACGGTCGACAGGATTGGCGTAGGGCTAGGGTCGAACATCGCACACAATACGAGGCGAGGCCGATTTGCCTCCCCATGGAAAACTTATCTCATATCAAATGCCAATCCAGTGTGGTTGAGATCACATGGCAGGAATGTCATTTGGACTGCAGATCAGGAACGGATTTTGACATGACGCTGAATGCACTGGTTCTGAATCAAGGCGCCGACCGCAAGGTCAGCGGGGCAATCGAAACGCTGCAGGATGACCAGCTGCCGGCAGGCGATGTCACGGTAGCGGTCGAGTATTCGACCTTGAACTACAAGGACGGCTTGGTGCTGACCACGGGCGGCGGGCTGGTGCGCACATGGCCGCATGTCGGCGGCATCGATTTGGCCGGCTCGGTCGAGACCTCGGACAATCCCGCCTTCCGCCCGGGCGACAGGGTCGTATTGAACGGGTGGCGTGTCGGTGAGTTGCAGTGGGGCGGCTATGCTACCAAGGCCCGCGTCAAGGGAGACTGGCTGGTCAAACTGCCTCAGTCGATTTCATCGCGCCGGGCGATGGCCATCGGGACGGCGGGCTACACCTCGATGCTCTGCGTGCTCGCGCTGGAGAAGCACGGGATACGGCCGGAGGCGGGCGAGATCCTGGTGACCGGCGCCGCCGGCGGCGTCGGCTCGGTTGCCGTCGCCATCCTGGCCAAGCTCGGCTACACCGTCGCCGCCGCGACCGGCCGGCCGGAGGAGGGCGACTATCTCAGGTCGCTGGGTGCTGCCACCGTCATGCCGCGCAAGGAGCTTCTCGAGGCGCCCGACCGTCCGCTGCTCTCGGAGCGATTCGCCGGCGTCGTCGACACGGTGTCCAGCGTGATGCTGGCCAAGGCGCTGGCGCAAGTGAAGTACGCCGGAGCCGCCGCCGTGTGCGGCCTGGCTGGCGGGGCGACGTTCCCCGGCTCGATCCTGCCGTTCATCCTGCGCGGCGTGACCATGTACGGCATCGATTCGGTGATGTTGCCCAAAGGCCCGCGCGAGGAGGCCTGGCGCCGCCTAGCGACCGACCTGCCGCTCGACAAGCTCGATGCCACGGTGAGCGAGGCGGGTCTCACCGACCTGATGACGCTCGCTCCGAAAATCCTCAAGGGCGAAATCCGCGGCCGCATGGTGGTCGACGTGCATAAATAAATTCTCCCCGGCGTCTTCGCCGGGGAGGTGTCGGCGTCTTACGCCGACGGAGGGGTCGAGAGCCGTGACTCATGACCCCTCCATCGCCGTATGACGCCGACACCTCCCCACTGCGTGGGGAGGAAATGACCCCCTGAATATTCCTCAATGCAGGATGAAGTGGGCGCGTGGCCGCGGATGCGTCGTGCTGCTAGGGTAAACTATCGCATCCGCTCAGCCATAGGGTCCGCCATGTCGTCCTCCGCCGCTCCTTCCGCCAACAATCTCGACGCCTTCCTCATGCCGTTCACGGCCAACCGGCAGTTCAAGGCCAATCCGCGGCTGCTGGCCAAGGCCAAGGGCGTGCACTATTGGACGCCAGAAGGTCGGCGCATCATCGACGGCACGGCGGGCCTGTGGTGCGTCAATGCCGGCCACGGCCGCGATGAGATCAAGGCGGCGATCACCGCCCAGCTCGAGGAGATGGACTACGCGCCGTCATTCCAGATGGGCCATCCCAAGGCATTCGAGCTTGCCGCCCGTCATGCCGCCTTGCTGCCGGGTGATCTCAATCACGCGTTCTACTGCAACTCCGGCTCCGAGGCGGTCGACTCCGCGCTCAAGATTGCGCTCGCCTACCAGCGGGCGCGCGGCCAGGGCACGCGCACCCGATTCGTCGGCCGCGAGCGCGGCTATCACGGCGTCGGCTTCGGCGGCATCTCCGTGGGTGGCATGGTCAACAATCGCAAATGGTTCGGCGCCATGCTGCCCGGGGTCGATCACCTGCCGCACACCCATCTGCCGGAGAACGCGTTTTCGAAGGGCGAGCCGGAACATGGCGGCATCGCGCTGGCCGACGAGCTGGAGCGTATCGTCGGTCTGCACGACGCCTCGAACATCGCCGCCGTCATCGTCGAGCCGTGCGCCGGCTCGACCGGCTACCTACCGCCGCCCAAAGGCTACCTGAAGCGCCTGCGCGAGATCTGCGACAAGCACGGTATTCTGCTTATCTTTGACGAGGTCATCACCGGCTTCGGCCGTCTCGGCACCGGTTTCGCTGCCGAGAAGTTCGGCGTGCTGCCCGACCTGATGACCGTCGCCAAGGGTATCAGCAACGCCACCGTGCCGATGGGCGGCGTGTTCGTGCGCAAGCACGTGTTCGACGGTCTAATGACCGGTCCGGAGAACGCCATCGACCTGTTCCATGGCTACACCTACTCAGCCCATCCGCTGGCCTGCGCCGCGGCCTCGGCGGTGCTCGACATCTACCGCGACGAGGCGCTGTTCGAGCGCTCCGCCGAGCTGTCGCCTTACTGGGAGGACGGCGTGCACTCGCTGAAGGGCCTGCCCAACGTCGTCGACATCCGCAACCTCGGCCTCGCGGCCGGCATCGATCTCGCGCCCAAGGGGGCGGTCGGCACGCGTGGCTATGAAGCCTTCACCAAGGCCTTCGAGCTCGGCCTGATGGTGCGCCAGTCGGGTGACGCCATCGCCATGTCGCCGCCGCTGGTCATCGAGAAGGCGCAGATCGACGAGATCATCGACATCACGGCCAAGACCATCAAGGCCGTCGCCTGACGGCTGCTGCCGGAGCAGCGCTGAAAGAAATATCCCCCGCTGCACTCGGGATGACATCGTTGTCGTCATCCCGAGCGCAGCGAGGGATCTTTTCTGGGCTGGTTGCGATCCTTCTTTCTCTTTAGGGAGGGCGGGTGACTGGATCGGACTCCAATCTCGCCATCTTCCTTGGGGAGCTGGCGGCGCTGGCGCATATCGTCATCGCCTTCGCCGTCACCTTCCATGTGCTGCTCTACAAGCGCGATGTCGGCTCGGCGGTGGCGTGGATCGGCATCGCCTGGCTGTCGCCGTTCCTGGGCGGCCTGCTCTATGCCACCATGGGAATCAACCGCGTGAAGCGGCGCGCCCAGCGCCTGCGCCGCGAGCGCCTGACTGCCAGCGATGCCGCGGCCAGCCAGGAGATCGCAGCCTCCGCCGCGACCGATCCGTACTCGCCGCTCGAGTTCGCCATCGGCCGCCTGACCGGCCTGCCGTGCGAGGACGGCAACCGGATCGAGATGCTGCACAGCGGCGACCAGGCCTATCCGCGCATGCTGGCTGCCATCGAGGGTGCCCGACACAGTGTCGGCCTGGTGAGCTACATCTTTCGCGACGACAAGGCGGGCCAGGCCTTCCACAAGGCACTCATCGCCGCCCGGCAGCGTGGAATCGACGTCCGGGTGTTGGTCGACGGTGTCGGCGGCGGCTATTTCTGGTCAGGCACCTACCAAGTGCTGGCCAAGGCGGGCGTGCCGGTCGCGCGCTTTCTCCACTCGTACCTGCCGTGGCGAATGCCGTTCGTGAACCTGCGCAACCACCGCAAGGTGCTGGTGATCGACGGTCGGCTCGCCTTCACCGGCGGGCTCAACATCGGAGCGGAGAATATCCGTGCCGACAATCCGCCAGAGATCGTGCTCGACACGCACTTCCAGCTCGAAGGTCCGATCGTCGAGCAGCTTACGGACGCCTTCGCCGACGACTGGCTCTATACGACCGGCGAGCGGCTGCTGACAGACCGCTGGTTCCCGACCCTCGACAAGGTCGGGCCGGTCAAGGCGCGCGTCGTCACCTCGGGGCCGGACGAGGACATGGAGCAGATCGAGTTCGTCACCCTGCACGCGATCTCCTGCGCCCAGAAATCGATCCGCGTCGTGACGCCGTATTTCCTGCCGCCTGATCCGCTGACCATGGCGCTGGGGCTGGCAGCCCTGCGCGGCGTCAAGGTCGACATCGTGCTGCCCGAGCATTCCAACCATACCATCGTCGACTGGGCGCGCCGCGTGCCTCTGCGGCCGCTGATCGTGTCGGGCTGCAACGTCTGGCTCCGGCCCGCACCGTTCGATCATTCCAAGCTGATGGTGATCGACGATTCGTGGTCGCTGATCGGCAGCGCCAACTGGGATACGCGCAGCTTCCGGCTCAATTTCGAGCTCAATGTCGAGCTGCATGATTCGGGATTCGCCCGGCAGATCGTCGCGGCGAGCGCGGCCAGCCAGCGCCTGCGACTGGCCGATCTCGACAACGAGCCGCTGCCGCTGCGCCTGCGCAACGGCGCCGCCCGACTGCTGCAGCCCTATCTGTAGAGCCGGCGGAAGCGGTCCCGCCGCGTCGGCCGGTGCTCGGGCCGGGCGCGCAGGCCGGTCGGGTCGACGTTCCAGTGGTCGGCAATCGCCAGCTCCAGGCGGATCGGCCGGTGATCCGACGGACCGAAGGCCAGCGCCGAGGCCGACCGACAGTCGAGAAAGTGGACCAGGCATCGATCGAGGCGGAACGGCACGACATTGCTGGCGAAATGGGTCGGCTCGCGTGGCCCGACGTCCCTGAAGTCGGGTAGCTCGACCCGGCCGACCATGTTGAAGTCGCCGATGATGGCCGCGGGCTTGCCGCGCAGGGCAGCGGCGCAGCGCGCGAGCTGGCGCCGGTTCAGGAGCTGGCCGTGCGAGAGGTGCACGTTGGCGAACTGGACGTCGCCGATCTGGACCAGCTGGGCACGCCGTCGCGGCAGCCGCCCGGGCAGGCGCGAGGCGGGCAGTGAGAGCGCGCGCGGCGCGGCAAAGCGATGGGGACTCCATACCGCGAGGCCATGGATGCGGCCGAGCCACGACAGGCGATGGAAGTGGCCGCCCACCATGTGGGGCAGGGCCTCGATATGCTGGGTCGCCTCCTGCATTAGCATGACGTCGGGTTTTTCGCGTCCGATCAGCGCCGCGACGTCCTCGACTGCCGCTCCGGTGATACGCAACAAATTCCAGCTAATGACTTTCACCGGGCAAACATAGACTGGCGCCGCTGATCTGTGCACACTTTCCGCCAACACTTGTACTGGGTCTTTTGGCACTGAATCGGAATGGAGACGTCATGAGGGTGGTGATCACCGGTGGGGCGGGATTCCTGGGCAAGAAGCTGGCCCGCCGGATCCTGCAGCAGGGCACGCTCGCCGATGCCAGCGGCCAGCCGCGGCCGGTGAGCGAGCTGATGCTGTTCGACGTCGGCGAGGCGAAGGGGCCGGGGCTCGACGATCCGCGAGTCAAGGTGCTGACCGGCGACATCGCCAATTTCGCCACAGTGCAGAGTGTCGTGCAGGGTGCCGACACGGTGTTCCATTTCGCCGCCGTGGTCAGCGCAGGCGCCGAGGCCGATTTCGATCTCGGCTATCGGGTCAACCTCGATGGCACGCGCAACGTGCTTGAGGCGTGCCGCGCGCTCGGCACCAATCCGCGCGTCGTCTTCACCAGCTCGCTGGCCGCGTTCGGCGGCGACCTGCCGCCTGCCGTGACCGACGACACGCCGCTCACGCCGCAAACCTCCTACGGCGCGCAGAAATCGATCGGCGAGTTCCTGGTCCGCGACTATACCCGCAAGGGATTTTTGCGCGGCACTGCCGTTCGGTTGCCGACGATCTGCGTGCGCACTGGCCTGCCCAACAAGGCCGCCTCGACCTGGGCAAGCTCGGTGGTGCGCGAGCCGCTGACCGGCGTCGACGTCATCTGCCCGGTGACACCCAAGACGGTGATGGTGGTGCTGAGCCCACGCAAGACGGTCGACGCCTTCATGCGCCTGCACGATCTGCCGGCCGATGCCTTCGGCCCTGGCCGCACCTTGCTGCTGAATGGCATCAACGTCACGGCGAAGGAGCTCGAGCAGGCGATCGGCCGTCATGCCGGCAACCGCTGCGTCGGCAAGGTGACGTGGCAGCACGACCCGTCGATCCAAAAGATCTGCGACGGCTGGCCCCAGGGAATCGACTCGCGCCGCGCGCGAGCCTTGGGCTTCGAGATCGACAAGGACCTCGACGAGGTCGTCCGCAACTTCATCGCTGACGACCTCGACGAGCAGATGAGGATCGCCCGATCGGCTTAATTCTCCTCCTCAGCTTCGCTGGGGAGGACTTCTAGCGCCCGCGCAGCATGCGCCAGCCGTTCTGCAGATGGCGCAGCGGGCTCCAGACGTGGCGGCTGCGGATCATCTGCCAACGCTGCGGCTCGTTATCCGGGCCGGCGATCGGGCCGGCATCCTCGACATAGTCGGTGATGCCGACGGCGTCGGTGTCCCACGGCCCGGTCGTCTTGAAGATGGTCGTGCGCGCGCCGTAACCGGTAAGGCTGCGGCTCATGCCGCCCGCCATGAAATCCATGTAGCGCGGCAGCGCTTCGGGGCGGCACAGGTAGCCCTTGTTGAAACCGACGGCGAGCAGGCGGAAATGGAAGGGGTTCTTCTCCAGGTAGCGCAGCGCCTCGGTCGTGTTGGCCGGGTAGCGCGGCGAGAAGAAGTCGTCGATCACCACGATGCCGTCGGCATTGACGATGCGGTTGGCGAATTCGAGCTCGCGATAGACCGCGGTGCCGGTGTGCTCGCCGTCGATGTGAAACCAGCGCACGGTCTGGTGCATCGCCTGCAGGTCGAGCTTGGCCGCAAGGTCGGCTGACGGTCCCGACAGGGGCACGATGTTCGCCGGCTCGACGCCCACCGAGCGGATGGCCCGATGAACCGCGGGCTCATCGAGTCGCAGATCGCAGAGATAGAGCTTCTCGGCGCCCTTGCGATACGACGCCAGTACCGAGGCCGAGCGGCCGCGCCACACGCCGATCTCGAACAGGTCGCCGGTGAGCCTTGCCTGCTGGTCGAGCAGGGCGCGCCACACGCAGTAGGATTGGAACATGAACCAGCCCGGAATGGCGTCGATCTTCTCCCAGCTCAACATCGGCAGCTCACCATTCGGTCGTCCTCGCCTGCGGGCGGCCTTGCTAACAGCGCCCCTGCGCGCCGGCAAGCCGCTCCGGCCCCGGCCGCGCCGACTTGCCTTCTTGCGTCGGCAGCGAGCCTCCTGTACAGCGCGACAGCCCTAGCCCGCGCATGCCAAGCACGAAGATTGTCTACCGCACCACGGTCTGCCTGATTTGGGGGCTGGCGCTCTGGCACAGCTGGGAATGCCGCGGCCTCTTCGTCGACGGCTCGGCCTTCCTGGTCCAGATCGCGCGGCGAGAATGGTTCTTCGACTTCTATGGCCCGCGCCTCTACGCCATGGTCGTCACCCAGGTTCCGATCATAACCGGGTTGTTCCTCGGCGTTACCGACCTCCACCTGCTCGCCCGGCTGCTCTCGCTCGGCCTGTTCGCCCTCCCCACTGCGCTCTATCACCTCGCGCTGCTCCGCGTGAAGGACGATGCGGTTCTGCTCGCAGCCGTGATCGCCGCCATCGCGGTCGTCTTCATGACCACGTCCTTCTTCATCGTCGGCGAATACAACACGGCCTATGCCATCGCCGTCCTGGCGGCGGCCCGGCTGGTAACCGCCCAGCGGCTCACCGTGGTCGACGGCCTGTTTCTCGCCGTGATCGGCCTGCTGGCGGTGCGAACCTACGAGGCGATGCTCTATCTCGGCCCGCTGCTCGCGGCGATGATCGTGTGGGCGCTGTGGCGTGCGCCGTCTCGCCCCTGGCTGGCGAGCGGCCTGCACCTGCTCTCGGCGGCCGGATTCCTTGCCGGGATGGTGGTGGCCATCGGCTCGCTGCGGCGACCCTATTCGGAGGAGCATCTCGACGAGACACTGCAGACCGCGGCCAACTTCTGGCAGAACCTGCAGTTCGATCTCGCCCTGCTCGCCGCTTTGGTGGTGGTCGTTTGGGCCCTGGTCCGGCCGCGCGACCTGTTGACGGTGAGACCGTATCGCTGGGCGATGCTCGGGCTCGCCATCCTCGCGCTGTCCCCGCTGATGGCGTTGAGCGACACGCTGGTGCGTCCGCTCGCCAAGTCGCAGTACGTGGCTCGCACGGCCGCGGGCCTGGTCGTCGCCGCCATTGTCGTTTTCATCTGGGTCTACGGCTCGCGACTGCGGGACAAGGTTCCGGCCTTGCTCGTCCTGGGCAATCCACCGGCGGCTCGCCGGTTCCTGGGATTCGCCGTCGTGATGCTCGCGGCGGTCCTCCCGTCGGACATCTACCTGACGCAAAACTGGATATCCTATCTCGATGTCATGCGCTCGACGGTGCGCGACAGGGACGGGGTGATCGCCTTCGAGACATCCCCGCTCGCCCGGCATCCATACGATCTGCTGGTCGAAGCCTGGATCCTGCCCAGCCAGAGCCTTGCGCTCCGCGCCAGGCGAGGCGACGGGATCGTCGCGCCGCCAAAGGGGTTCAACTCCTGGCAGCCATTCCCGCCGGATGACCCGTATCCTCTCGGCCCCTTTATCTGGCGCGACTGACGTGACGGCGGCTGCCTATCGGGGCGTTGCAATGCTGCTCTGGGCGCTCGCCGTCTACAGCATCATCAGCTGTCGCGGCCTGTTCTGGGACGGTGCCTCGTTCCTGGTCAATATCATCGACCTCGGGGGCTTCCACGATTTCTATACCGCGCGGGCGCACGTCGATTGGGTGACACAGACACCCGTGATCGTCGCTGCATGGCTTGGTGTGCGCGACCTGCATGTCCTGTCGATCGTCTATTCCCTCGGCCTGTTCGCCTTGCCGGTCGGCCTCTATCACCTCGGCCTTGCCCGGGTGCGCCGCGACCCGGTGAAGCTGGCCATCATCATCGTCGTTGTCGCCACGGTATACCTGCCCACGTCCTTCTTCATTGTCGGCGAGTACAATGCCGCGTTCGCTGCAGTGACCGCGGCAATGGCGATTGCACTGACCGATCGGCGGCGCGGTGACGCCGTATTGCTGTGCATCCTGGGCCTGCTCTGCCTGCGCTCCTACGAGGCGATGATCTACCTCGGACCCTTGGTCGCTGCCTGCATCCTGTGGTCGATGCGTGGCGTGCGCGACGCCGGAACGCACCTGTTGCTCGCCGTGGCGGCGCTGGCATTCGTCGCCGCGGCCATAATTTCCGGCGTCACGATCATCGACTACTGGAACCATCCGCACTTCGCGAAGGTGCGTAGCATGAGCCTGGAGTTCTGGCAGAATCTGCAGTTCACGGTGCCGATTGCCGGCATCGTGATTTGCGCCCTGATCGGCCTCGTCCGTCCGGGCCTGCTGCGAGGCCGGCTGCCGATCACGGTCGTTGCGATCACCAGCGTCGCGCTGGCGTTGACGCCCTGGTTCCGCCTGCTGTCGGATTATTCGATCCTCTATCCACCGTCGCACTATCTGGCACGGCAGGCGGCCGGATTGCTGCTGGCCGCGATGCTCGTCTGCCTGTGGCTGCAGTCCGCCTGCCGCAACAATACGCCGCGGGTCCTCGCGGTGCTGCGTGAGCCGGATGTCGCACGCCGGCTGGTGGGCTCGACTCTTGTCCTGTTCGTCGCCGCAACGATCCCCGATCTGGCGCTGACTCGCCTGTGGACGGGCTATCTCGATCGCATCGCCGCTCTCGTCGATCGTGGCGAAGGTGCCATCTCCACGCGCACGCTGCCGCTCGCCCAGTGGCCCGACAAGCTGTTCGCCCAGGACTGGACGCTGCCGGCACTGAGCGCCGTCGTCAGCCACACGCCGGGCCGCGCCTACGTCATTACCGACAAGGATTACCTCTCCAACCCGCCGTTCGATCCGGCATGTGGCACCTTGCCGAGGCTGGCGGGTTACCAATGGGGTCGCCAGCTTCGCTAGAGAGATTCCCGATCGGGCAAGCCACCGCGCGGTGCTGCCTGACCGGGATTGCGCGCGGGGTTGGCTGGCGCAGGAGGCCCGCGCCGCTCGGCTCCTCCAGCCGAGCTGTGTGCCAGGTCAGGCGCCCGATCGCGGCGGCTCCTCGAGCATCCTGCCGGCGCCGAGGATCAGAGTGCGCAGCCAGGCATGGCCAGGATCGTTGTCATTGCGACGGTGCCAAAGCATGGTCTCGTGGAAGCGCGGAAACTCGATTGGGACGGGGAACGTCCGCACGCTGGGCCATTCGTCGCGAGCCCAGCGAGGGACCTTTGTCGTGGCCTCAAAGGTCGCTCGCTGGGCCCGGGATGACAGCGGTTGTCGTGCCTCGGACCCTCGTTCGCATTCGGCGCTCGCCGACTACGGCCGCATGCCGTGCAGCCGCGGGCCGCTGCCGCGCACCGGGGCGGCCATCTCGGCGAACTCGCAGAGGATCCTGCGGGTGTCGCGCGGGTCGATGATCTCCTCGATCCAGAACGTCTCGGCGCTGCGGAAGGGCGATCGCAGCTTGTTCAGCCGCTCTTCGATCTCGGCCATCTTGGCCTTGGGATCGGGCGCCGAGGCAATGTCGGCACGGTAGGCGGCCTCGATGCCGCCCTCGAGCGGCAGCGAGCCCCAGCGGCCGGACGGCCAGGCGTAGCGCCAGTTGAGGCGCCCGCCGTTCTGGTGGGCGGCGCCGGCGACGCCGAAGGCGTTGCGGATGATGAAGCTGCACCACGGCACGGTGGTCTGGAACATCGCCGACATGGCGCGCACGCCCTGGCGGATGACGCCGCTCTTCTCCGCCTCGAGGCCGATCAGGAAGCCGGGGCAATCACAGAAATAGACCACCGGCAGATGGAAGGTCTCGGCGAGGTCGACGAAGCGCGCCACCTTCTGGCATGCATCCGACGTCCAGCCGCCGCCATAGAACATCGGGTCGCTTGCCATGACCGCCATCGGCCAGCCGTCGACGCGGGCGAAACCGGTGACGACGGAGCGGCCGTAGAGCTTGCCCATCTCGAAGAAGCTGCCCTGGTCGACGATCTTCTCGATGATCGGCCGGATGCGATAGACCTTGCGGATGTCACGCGGGATGGCGTCGAACAGCGTCTCCTCGCGCCGGCTGGGATCGTCGGTCTGCGGCCCGCGCTCCGCCGCGCTGTCGATCGAGGACGGCAGGTAGGAGAGGAAGCGGCGGGCATGGGCGAACGCCTCGTCCTCGCTATCCACTGCCTCGTCGATGGCACCGGCGCGCAGCTGGATCTCCCAGCCGCCCAGCTCCTGCTTGTCGAACTGCTTGGGGCTCAACCGGTTTACGACGGGCGGGCCGGCGACGAACATCGCCGAGATCTCCTTCACCATCACCGAATAGTGCGTCGCCGCGAGCCGTGCCGCGCCCAGCCCGGCGACCGAGCCAAGGCCGAGTCCGACTGTCGGCACGGCGGCCATGTTCTGCACCACCCATTCCCAGCCGCGCACGCCCGGCACGTTGGCACGGCCGGTGGTCTCGATGGTCTTGACCGATCCGCCACCGCCCGAGCCTTCGATCATGCGGATCAGCGGCACGCGATACTGGTTGGCGAAGCGCTCGATGAAGAGGTCTTTTTCCTTGATCGTGGCGTCGGCCGATCCGCCGCGCACGGTAAAGTCGTCGCCGGTCACGGCGACCGGCCGGCTGTCGATGCGGGCGCGGCCCATGACGGCATTGGCCGGCGTGAGGTCGACCAGATCGTTGCGGCCGTCATATTCCGCCTTGCCGGCAATGCTGCCGATCTCGCGGAACGAGCCCGGATCGACCAGCCGGTCGATGCGCTCGCGCACCGTCAGCCGGCCGCCATCGTGCTGCCGCTTGACCTTGTCCGCCCCGCCCATGCGCCGCGTCAGCTCCTGACGGCGTCGCAGCTCGTCCATCTCCGGCTGCCAGCTCATCGCAACCTTTCCGATCCCGCTGTGACCTCAATGAGGATGTCGTAGCAACGCCGGCCGGCAGCGGCTACCGCGAAAGCGGCCCAGTCCGGCGCACCGGGCCGAAGGACGAAATGCCGGTCTTGGTCTTCCGGACCCGCGAGCGTCTCGCTCGCTCATGGATCACGAGCGGGCGGGACGCCGGCGGTCCAGAAAGAAACGAGCGCCACGGAGAGGCGCGCTCCCGGCCATGACGTTCGCGGTCCGGAAGACCATGACGTGCTCAGGGCGCTGGTGTGTGGAATACCACGCCGTCGATCAGGTTCTCCTCGTAGAGGCGGCCGAGATCGATGCCGCCCGGCGGGCGGGCCGCCTGGAAACGCCCGATGGCGCGCTCGATCCGCGCCTCCTGGTCGCGCCGCAGTGCTTCGGCCTCCTCGACCGTCACCGGCTGGAAGCGCACGACCTGACCGGGCAGCAACCGGCCGAGCCGCGGCAGGTCCGCCGAGGCCACGGTCGCGATCTTGGGATAGCCACCGACGGTCTGGCGGTCGGCCAGCAGGACAATGGGGAGCCCCGCGCCGGGCACCTGGATGGCGCCGGGGCCGATGCCGTCTGAGATGATGTCGGCGCCCTTGGCATGCTCGATGGCCGGCCCCTCGAAGCGGATGCCCATGCGATCGGCTTCCTTGGACACGCGATAGTCCGATCCGGCGAAAGTCTGTCGGCCGGCCTCGCTGAAATAGTCCTCCTGCGGACCCCAGACGATGCGGATCGGCCCCGAGCCGTAGTCGAACGGCTGGTCGAGCTTCCGGTCCTCTCCCGGTGGCGCCTGGGGCCGCACGAGAGGCAGGAGATCGCCTTCCGCGAGCTTGCGCCCGTCGAGGCCGCCGACGCCGGCGCGTGCATAAGTTGCCAGGCTGCCCATGAAGGGAGGCAGGGCGAAGCCGCCCGCGACGGCGAGGTATGCCGTGCTCGAGCCTTCGACCATGCCGACCTTGAGGATCTGGCCGCGCTTCAACAGATGCGAGCGGTCGGTTTCGATCGGCTTGGGCGACGCTCCCTCGGCTTCGATCAGCGATGCAGAAAGCGGTCCGACGAGCGCGATGCGGACGCTGTCGGCCTCGATCAGGAGGTCGGGCCCCATGACACCGATCTCCAGCCCGGCCGTGTTGGCGGGATTGCCGCACAGGGCGTTGGCAAGGCGAAGCGCGACGCGATCCATCGCGCCCGCCGTCGGCATGCCGAGCGCCATGAAACCGATACGGCCAAGATCCTGCAGCGTATCGAACAATCCTTGCCGGACGACCTTCAGTGCCGCGCTCATGCGTCGTCCTCGGGCGTGCGGATGAGCTGCGACCAATCGAAGGTGCCGGCCTCGACCTGGCGGGCAATGTCATCGAACGTCGCGCGATCGATGCGCTGAAACGAGAGCGAATCGCCGGGCGCCAGGAAAACCGGCTGCTCGCGCCGCTTGTCGAACATCCAAAGCGGCGTGCGGCCGATCAGATGCCAGCCGCCCGGACTCTCGAAAGGATAGATCGTCGTCATGTCCATGGCGATCGCGACCGATGATCTCGGCACGCGCACCCGCGGATCGGCGCGCCGTGGCAGGTAGAGCGATGGCGTGAGGCCAGCGATGTAGGCGAGTCCGGGCATGAAGCCCAGCACATAGACCTTGAACGGCGAGGCGAGATGGTCGGCGATCACCTGCTCGGGCGTCTTGTTGGTCCGTTGGGCGACATCGGCGAGATCGGGTGCGAACTCGGGATCGTCGTAGCAGCACGGCAGCGTCACCTGCCGTTCCGCCATGCCGCTCGCCAAGCCGCCTTCGACCAGCGCGTGAATCTGCGGCTCGAGCTCGGCGCGCGACGTCTCGAGCGGATCGTAGCTCACCATCAGCGAGCGCATGGTCGGCACGGTCTCGATCACGCCGCCGAGCGAGCCGGCACGCATGGCGTGCCCGATCGCGCCGTGCAGCGCCATCACGCGACCGTTGATTTCGGGGGAGATTTCGTTGCCGAATTCGACGGTGAAGGCAGTATCGCCGCAGGACAGGTACCGGACGCTCACATCTGCTAGGATAACCGCTTCATCCAAGGGAGTCTCCAATGGCCGCAACGAACGCCGGCATGGTCAACATCAACTCGGATCTGGGCGAAAGCTTCGGCCCGTGGGTGATGGGCAACGACGCCGAGGTGCTGAAGATCGTGCGCTCGGCCAACGTCGCGTGCGGATTTCATGCCAGCGATCCGACCGTGATGGTCGACACGGTGGCACTCTGCCAGAAGAATGGCGTCAGCATCGGCGCCCATCCCGGCTTTGCCGACCTGCAGGGTTTCGGCCGCCGTGTGATCAACCTCGCGGCGAAGGAGCTCGAGGCCAACATCGCCTACCAGCTCGGCGCCCTGCAAGGGATCGCGGCGCTGTTCGGCGCCAGGGTCACGCACATCAAGCCGCACGGCATGATGGGCAACATGTCGGCCGAGAGTGCCGAGATGTCGGACGCGATCTGCCGGGCCGCCAAGGCGTTCGACCGCGACCTGATCTTCCTCGCCCAGGCCAACACCGAGCAGGGCAAGTCGGCACGCAAGGCCGGCCTGCGCGTGGCCGAGGAGGTGTTCGCCGATCGCACCTACACCGACACCGGTTTCTTGACGCCGCGCAAGGAGCCCAACTCGATGATCAAGGACGCCGCGCAGGCGGTTGCGCACGTCCGCCGCATGGTCGACGAGCAGGCGATCTACTCGACCTCGGGCAAGCGTATCCCCTGTCAGGTCGATTCGATCTGCGTGCACGGCGACGGCCCGACTGCGGTCACCGTCTCCAAGGCGGTGCGCGAGGGGCTGGAAGCCGCCGGCATCCGAGTCGTGCCGCTGACCGAGATGAACCTGACGCATTGAGGTTCGACGCCATCCCGTCTGCGGCCTTCCCCCTCCGCGCCGTATGACGTGGCCGATGACGGGGGAGGGATTGAAGATGTGTCCAACTCGCAGCCGGCTCCGCCGCGACGCGAATGACGTGAAAGTGACTGCGCGGCATCCTGTGTCCTGGCAGGGCAATTGTCATAGTTCCCCGGCCATCCAAAGAGATGGGACTTTTCCGGGAGATTAAACGTGATGAACAGGCTGACCATGGCGGCTGTAGCCGCCGCTTTCCTGCTGTCGCCAATTGCCGCTGTTGCCCAAACGCCGGCGGCGCCGCCGCCCTACGGCGTGGGGATCGGCTTCGATGCCGCCAAGAAAGCTCTGGCTGCCGCCGAAGCCGAGGCAAAGAAAAACAACTGGCCGGTCGCCATCGCCATTGTCGACAGCTCGGCCAAGCTGGTGGCCTTCTCCAAGATGGACAACACCCAGCACGCCAGCGTCGACATCGCGATCGGCAAGGCGGTCACCTCGAACAACCTCAAGCGCCCGACCAAGGCGTTACAGGACGGCATCGCCCAGGGCGGCGTCAATCTGCGCATCCTCGGCCAACCTGGCATCACGCCCCTCGAAGGCGGCGTGCCGATTGTCGTCGACGGCAAGATCGTGGGTGCGATCGGCGTGTCGGGCGTCCTGAGCAACCAGGACGCCGAGGTCGCGATGGCGGGGGCGGCAGCCGCGGCCGCGAAATAGCCGTTTCGCCGCCTTGTCGCAGACCGCTTCGCCGCTATAGTCCGCCCGACCTCACGCACGGGGTCGGGCGTTCCAGGGATGGCGAATGGCGGGTTTGTCGAGGGTTCAGCGCGTTGAACGGGGCGCAGACAGGATGATCGCCTCGCCGGCAGGGCTGTCATGAAACAGCGCATTTTCGGCTGGATCACGGTCCTGGTCGGGTTCGTGCTGGCGCTGGCGATGATCGAGGTCGCGGCCATCGCCTTGCTCTACGTCGAGGAGGGCCGCTACACGCCGGCCGCCGAGCTGTTCCAGCGCACGCAGAACACCTATGTGCGCGACGCGACCAAGGGCACGTCCTGCCGCTATGTCGACACGCTCTATCCACACCCCTACGTCGCCTTCGTTCACCACGCCAACCCGCCGTGCGGCATGCCGTGGGTCAACAATATCGGCCTGTTCGGGCCCGACTATCCGGTCCTGAAGAATCCCGACCGCTACACCGTCATCCTGATCGGCGGCTCGGTCGCCTCTCAGCTGGCGCAGAACCAGGCGCCGCCGGCGCCGCGCTATCTCGAGGAGGAGCTGAACAGGAAGTATGTCAGTCCCAACGGCAAGCCATGGCAGGTGCTGAACGGCGGCGACGGGGCGTGGAAGGAGCCGCAGCCGTTCATCCTGTTCTCGCTCTATGCCGGGTCCGTCGACGCCATGGTGTCGCTCGGCGGCTTCAACGAGCATTACGATTTCCGGCCCTACTCGAGCGAGCGTATCGAGGCGCCGGCATCGAATTTTCTCGACGTTAATCCCTTCGTTGCCGACGAAAATTTCGGCGACGCCGCGATCGGCTGGGTGATGGGCCGTCTCGCCGGCAGCCTGGCGCTCAATCCGGTTCTCGGCCATTCGCATGCCGCCTACCTGATCATCCGTGGCATCGAAGCGAGCGCCAAGGGACAGGACACGTTCAAGTCCAGCAAGAAGACTTCGATCCGCGGCATGTTCGCCCTGCCGCAGGAGGTCCGGGAGGATCCCAACCGCCTGTTCGACGTCCAGCTCGCCCTGTATCAGAAATACATGCGCGCCGAGCAGGTCGTGGCCGCCGACAACAAGGTCAAGACGGCGTACTTTCTTCAGCCAATCCCCGCCTGGGGCAAGGTGCTGACGGAGGAAGAGAAGCGCGTGGTCGGCGACCTGTCCTACGGCGAGCTCTATCGCCGCATCGTCGCCGGCATCCTGACCCTGCGCCCGCAGGGCCTGCCGATCTACGATCTCGGCGACGTCTTCGCCAACGAGAAGGGGACGATCTACGCCGACCACATCCACTATTGGCGGGACGACAAGAACGAGAGCCCGGGCAACCGGCTGGTGGCGGCGCGCATCGGCGAGAAGCTGGCCGAGACCTGGGGCCTGCAGCGGAAACCATAGCCCAATCACCGCGGACTCCGCCCGCGTCGCCAATCCGTTCGTGCTCGCCGGCGCCGCAGCGGATTGATCCCGGCCGGTGGCTGGGCCATTGTGCGGGGCGAGGCCGGCAGCCGGCCGATAATCATCAGGAAACGTTCCGTGTCGCGTGCCGACCGCCCAGCCCCCACTCTTTCACCGTCGCCTTCGAATCGCCCGCCGTCGATCGACCGCATGGCCGGCTGGCCGGCCCTGCAGCCGCTGATCGGGCGCGCCGGCCGACCCATGGTGATCGACGCCCTGAGGGCATGGGTCGAGGCCAGACGGGGACAACCGGACGTCAGCGACGAGGCCGCCTGCGCACGCTGGTGCGAGGCACGATTGGCGGGCCTGATGAGGCCGTCGCAGCGCCGCATCTTCAACCTCACGGGCACTGTCCTGCACACCAATCTCGGACGGGCGGTGCTGGCCGAGGAGGCGATCCAGGCCGCCGTGGAAGCCATGCGCTCGCCGACGACGCTGGAGTACGATCTCGCCGACGGAAGCCGTGGCGAGCGCGACGAGCATGTGGCACCCTGGTTGCGACGGCTCACCGGCGCCGAAGCCGCGGTCGCAGTCAACAACAACGCCGCTGCCGTGCTGCTCGTGCTGGCGACCCTGGCCGCGGGACGGGATGTCATCGTCTCGCGCGGCGAGCTGATCGAGATCGGCGGCGCCTTCCGCATTCCCGACATCATGGCGCGCGCCGGCTGCCGGCTGGTCGAGGTCGGCACCACCAACCGGACGCATCTCAAGGACTACGCCGAGGCGATCGGACCGGATACGGCGGCGATCATGAAGGTCCATCCGTCGAACTACACGGTCACCGGCTTCACCAAGACGGTATCCGCCGCCGAGCTGGTGCCGCTGGCGCGCGAGCGCGGTCTTCCCGTGATCGAGGACCTCGGCAGCGGCACGCTCGCCGACCTCGAGACCTGGGGCCTCCCGCACGAGCCAACGGCACGCGAGGCGATTGCCGCCGGCATCGATGTCGTGACCTTCTCCGGCGACAAGCTCCTGGGTGGTCCGCAGGCTGGTCTGATCGTCGGTCGCAAGGAGCTGATCCAGCGCATCGGACGCAATCCCATGAAGCGGGCACTGCGCCTCGACAAGGTGCGGCTGGCGGCGCTCGAGGCGACGTTGCGTCTGTATTCCGATCCCGATCGGCTGGCCGACCGGCTGCCGACCATCCGCACGCTCGCCCGTCCTGCGAACGAGATCCGCAGCCTTGCCGAGCGTCTCCTGCCACCTCTCGCCCGCCAACTCGGCGAGGCTCTGCAGGTGACCATCGAGCCGGCGCGCGGCCAGATCGGCTCAGGCGCGCTGCCCGTCGATCTTCTGCCGTCCTTCGCGCTTGCCATCCGCGGCAAGGGGCTGGATCGGCTGGCGGTGGCGTTCCGTCGGCTACCTGTACCGGTGATTGGCCGCATCACCGGCGGCGCGCTCCTGTTCGACCTGCGGACGCTGGATGACGAGAGGGCGTTCCTTGCCCAACTGAGTGAGCTCGATGGCTTGGCTGAGTAGGCTGCTCGGGCGCAGCAGCGGGACTGCGCCGACGGAATGCCTGCTGGCCGAGGCGCTGGCGGCCTGGAATGAGCTGTCGAGGGCCCGGGCCGGCGGCGCGGGCGAGCTGGCGCCCGGCTTTAGACAGGAGGCTCTGGCCAGGACGCGGCCATTGCAGCGTCAGGAGGCCGAACGCCATGCGACGGAGGCGATGTCATGATCGTCGGTACCGCGGGCCACATCGACCACGGCAAGACCGCTCTGGTGAAAGCGCTGACCGGGGTCGATGCCGATCGCCTGAAAGAGGAGAAGGCGCGCGGCATCACCATCGATCTCGGCTATGCCTACAGCGATCTGGGCGACGGGCGACAATTGGGCTTCGTCGACGTGCCGGGCCACGAGCGGTTCGTGCACAACATGCTGGCTGGCGCCACCGGGATCGACGCGGCGTTGCTCGTCGTGTCCTCGGTCGAGGGCATCAAGCCGCAGACCATCGAGCATCTGCAGATCGTCGACCTGCTCGGCCTCGACCGCGGCATCGTCGCCCTGACCAAGGCCGATCTCGTCGACGACGATCAGATCCTGGAGCGCATGGCCGAGATCGAGACCCTGCTGTCGGTAACCGCGCTCAAGGGGGCTGAGATCGTGCCGGTGTCCGCGCTGACCGGCCGGGGCGTCGACGAGCTGAAGGCGAGGTTGCTGGCGCTGGGCGAAAGCGGCAAGGGAACGACCGGTTTCGCCCGGCTGGCGGTCGACCGCAGCTTCCTGTTGACCGGCGCCGGGGTCGTCGTGACCGGCACCATCCACGCCGGCGAGATCAGAGTCGACGATCGGCTGCTGCTCTCGCCGTCCGGGCTGGAAGCGCGCGTTCGATCGCTGCATGCCCAGAATCGCGCCGCGCAGGTCGGCCGGGCGGGCGAGCGTTGCGCCCTCAACCTGACGGGGTCGCGCCTGTCCAAGGACGCGATCCGGCGTGGCGACTGGGTGATCAGCCCCGATTTGCACACGCCGACCGACCGCGTGGATGTGCGTCTGAGCCTGCTCGGGTCGGAAGGGCAGCCGCTCAAGCACTGGTCGCCCGTGCACGTGCATCTGGGCTCCGCGCACGTGATGGGCCGCGTGGCCTTGCTGGAGGGCGAGAGACTGGTGCCCGGTGCGACAGGGCTGGCGCAGCTGGTGCTCGATGAGAAGGTGGGCGCCCTTGCCGGGGACCGGGTCATCCTGCGCGATCCCTCGGCCAGCCGCACGATGGCGGGGGCTGCGGTCATCGATCCGTTCGGTCCTCCGCGCAACCGGCGCACGGCGCGCCGGCTGGAAGAGCTGCGGACGCTCGACCAGGCGGACGAGGACGTGCTGCCGGGTTTGCTGCGGCTGGGGTCGGGTTTCGTCGAGCTGCGCCGCTTCGGCCAGGCGCGCAATCTGCGGCCGGCTGATGTGGCGACCCTGTTGCAGTCGGCCGGTGGTGCCGAGCTCGATGGGTTTGGATTTCTGGCCGATACCATGGCGGTGGCCCGCACGGACATCGTCGAGACGCTAACAGCATTCCATCGCGACAAGCCGGATGCACCGGGCCTGCAGCCGGAGCGATTGCGTGTGGCGCTGCCCTGGCGCTGGCCCATTCCCGTCTTCAAGGTGCTGCTCGACCAGGAGATCAAGGCGAAGAAGGTCACGGTCGACGGACCCTACCTGCGCCTGCCTGGGCATTCCCTGAAGTTGGGGGCGCGTGACGAAGCGCTGTGGAGGAAGGTTGCGGCCGATCTCCAACGCGAGCGCTTCAAGCCGCCCCGGGTGCGCGACTTCGCGACCACCTATTCGGTGGCGGAGGTCGACATGCGGCGGCTCTTGCAGCGGCTGGCCCGGGTCGGCCAGGTAGTGGAAGTGGCGCCGGACCAGTATTTCCTGAGGCCGGTCGTGGCCGAGATGATTGCCATCGCCAATGATTTCGGCCGTGACTTCACGGCGGCCGAGTTTCGCGACCAGCTCGACAACGGGCGCAAGGTGGCGATCCTGATCCTGGAATTCTTCGACCGTCACGGCATCACCATCCGGCGCGGCGATTTTCGCCGTACGGCGCCGCAGAAGCTCGAACAGTATGGGCCGCTTCCGAAGCCGGCCGATACTGTCGCGGCTTCCGGTGGATGACAGCGGACCGGTTCTCGGGAATCATGGTCAATGGAGGGGAAGCGCTCCCGGTGGGGCGGCTGGCCTTCAAAGCCAGAGAGGGCCGTTAGCCGGTTCTTAGTGGGTTCGACTCCCACTCTCTTCCGCCAACTCGCATCGACGTGCAGGTCACGGGACCGTCAACCTTGATAGCAACGCCGTGAGACGATCGTTGTGGCCGCCTGATGCCGCCTCAGAGCGGCGTCAGAAGATGACTTGGCCTCGCGCGCGCAGCACGTAGCCCATCGCCCGGAACTCCGAGTTCTGCCGGATCGCCGACGTGACCTTGGTGTCGCCGTCGCGGTTGACGGCGGCCGCCAGCTTCTCTGTTTCCTCGCTGCAGGCAAGCGCCACGGCGCGCGCTATGGTTGCGGCGTCGCTGTCGGTGGCGATGTCGGCGGAAGCGTTCCGAGACAGGCAATTGTCCCGTGCCTCGGACAGCCTGGCGATGGACGCCTCGCGTCCCTTGTCGCCCACCATGAAGAAACTTTGCTCGCACCCAGGCAGGATCAGGACGAGGCAGACGATGAGGAAGCGCATGCAGACCTGAGCGGCAGGAGGGGAGCGGAGGCAGCACTTCGCGCCTCTGGCGGACACTAACGCCACGACAGGCCGGGCAGCGTCAAGCTTGCGCTTGAATTTTTTGCCGCACGGCGCAGGCTGACTGCTGCGTTAAGACAATGTACCAACAGCTTGTCCAACCCATCCCCGCACCGTCGCTCGATCTGTCGAGGCCCCCATGAGACCTGCCGCCGTCCTGCCCCTGCTGTTGCTATTGAGCGGTTGCGCGGGAGCCTATCACACGTCGAGCGACGGCCGCCTTCAGACCAAGATCGATACCTCCTATGAGGCACGCGACAAGTGCCTGGCCAGGCATGCGGCAGCCAACGACATCAGCGGTTCGGACACGCAGACCATCGCCCAGGCCGCCACCCTGGCTTGCGCAGCGGAGACCGAACGGCTGATCGAGATCTCCAACCGCGACGGCGACCCGAAGGTGGCGGCCGCGATTCGCAAGGATTCGGAGTTTCGGGCGATGGGCTACGTGCTGCGGGCGCGGGGCCAGGCGGGCGGCTAGCGGCAGGCCGTGGGCGACACCATCGGACGACCCAGACGCAAACGGCGCGGGATCGAAATCCCGCGCCGTAGCGACCGCCTCAGGTGTGCTTCAGGGAGGAGGGGCGGCCGAACGTCTGTTTCAGTGCGATCCTTCGCAAGAGTTCGTCATGCTCGTGCAACTTTCTGCTTTCCGGCTTACGGCGACCTTACCGAAGTCGACAAATTAGCCCACAGGCGGGCCTGCCCCTCCCCCGGACAATGCCTCGGCTTGCTGTTTTGACTTGCGTCAGAGAGCAGGGTGGCGCTTGCCGGCGGGCTGGCGGACAGGCAACGTGGTGGCGACATGATCGCCGCTACCGATTTCCTGATTGCCCGCCTGCAAGCCGATTGCACTGACGCGGAAACCCAGGAGCGCGCCGTTCGCGCGGCCGTCGAGATCTCGTTGGCGACGACATGCCTTGGAACGACATGTGCCGATTGCTCGACAGCGCCCGCACGCCGTGGGACGGGGTGGCCTTCTTCGTCGGCCTCGACACCGCCGGCGGGCTGCTCGCCGAAGCCGTGGCGGCGCGCAAGCTGCGCGAGGTCGAGGCTGATGTGACGGCCGATCCGCTCGCCCTCAACCGCGGCCTGCTCTTCGGCCGCAGGGGCCATCACCTGCGCATCGACGAGGTGGCGCGATGAGCGATCGCAACGGCGCGACGACCGGCCAGCCTTCGGCAGGGACCGACGTCGGCTCGATCCATCGCACCGCGCGGCGGCTCACCGCGTCAGGCGAGGAACTGCTCGACGAGGTGGTGGCCGAGGAGGAGGCGGTGGCGCTGGTCTACAACGGGGTCAGCCATGCCGTGATGATGGCGACGCCGTGCGACCTTGGGGATTTCGCCCGCGGATTCACGCTTACCGAGCGGATCGTCGAGAAGCCGTCGGAGATCTACGACATCGAGGTCGCGGACGAGGATTTGCGGCCGGGCGGACGCGGCATCGAGGTCCATCTCAGGATCGCCAACCAGCGCATGGCGGCGCTCCAGGAACGGCGCCGAACCCTGGCCGGGCGAACCGGTTGCGGCCTGTGCGGCGTCGACAGCATCGCCGAGGCGCTGCGTCCGGTGACCCAGGCGGCCACGAAGGCCATCGTGCAGCGAAGCGCCATCGAACGGGCAATGGCCGCCTTGCCGGGATGGCAGCACATCAACCGGTCGAATGGGGCGACCCATGCCGCAGGCTGGGCAACCGTGGATGGCATCTTGATCGCGGTGCGCGAGGATGTCGGGCGGCACAACGCGCTCGACAAGCTCGCCGGGGCACTGGCACGGCTGCAGAGCGCTGCACCCGGGGCCGTGGCGCCCGGTGGTTTCGTGGTGGTGACGAGCCGCTGCTCCTACGAGATGGTGCACAAGGCGGCGGCGATCGGCGCCGCCGCGATCGCGGCGGTATCGGCGCCGACGTCGCTTGCCATCGAGACCGCCGAGGAGGCGGGTATTGCCCTGGTCGCTTTCGTGCGCAGCGGCCGCCTGACCGCCTATGCCAATGCGGACCTGATTGCCGCATGAATGGGCGGGGGCATTGCCGGGAGCGCGCCACTCCCGTGGCGCTCATAGGGTGTGTGATCGGCAAGAAGAGCGCCATGGGAGTGGCGCGCTCCCGGCAATGACATGAGCCCCTTCAGAAGACCATGACGCCGCCGCGCATCTTCGGCGTCACCGGCTGGAAAAATTCGGGCAAGACGACGCTGGTAGAGCGCCTGGTCACCGAGTTCGTCCGGCGTGGCTGGACCGTGAACACGGTCAAGCACGCCCATCACGACGTCGACATAGATCAGCCCGGCACCGATTCGGCCCGCCATCGCGCGGCTGGGGCGACCGAGGTCGCGCTGGTCGGCGGCCTGCGCTACGCCATCATGCGCGAGCAGGGGGAGCCTGCCCTGTCGCAGGTGCTGGCGCGGCTCTCGCCGGCCGACCTGGTGCTGATCGAAGGCTACAAGCGCGAGCCCCATCCCAAGATCGAGGTGCGGGCCGGCCCGGGAGAGTCGATAGCGGCCAAGGATCCCGCCATCGTGGCGATCGCGGCTGACACGCCGCCTGCCGAGACCCATCTGCCGTGGTTCCGCCGCGACGACATCGCCGCCATTGCCGACTTCATCGCCGGCCGCCGATAGCGGCCGGAGCATCTGATCGATCGGTTACTTCTGGGCCGCGAAGGAACCGCCGGCCTGATAGTTCGGTCCGGTGATCGAGAAGTTGCCCATCTGTCCCGCCGCGACGGTGCTGGCGGATGACGTGAACGCCCCGTTCAAGGTCAGGCTGCGGCCGGTGGGGAGGCCGCCGGTGGTCCCCGCCAGGGGGGAGATCGTCTGGAAGTTCGAGGTCGAGATGCTGCCGATCGTGTTGGGCGTGATGCCGCCGCCGAACGAGGCGCCGTCGAAATTGACCGTGGCGATTCCGGTGCGGGTCCCGAAGTTCCACTGGTTGGTGTAGCTGCCGGCCGCAACGTAGCCGTTGCCGCCGTTCTGCACGTTGCCGACGAGATGGCCGGAATAGCTCGCGCTGCCGGTCATCTGGTTGAGCTGGGCGACCGGGGTCACGGTGCCGGCGACGTAGGTCGCCAGGTTGAGGCGGTCACGGCCATTGGGATTGTACGAGCTGCCGGCGTTGTACTTCACGTCACCGCCCCACCAGCCCCAGGTCATGAAATCGCACGTGCACGGTGTGACGCCCTGGGCGGCGAAGAACTCCGGCGTCGGAGCAGCGTTGTAACTGGCCATCGTCGTGCGCGACTGAACGTTGAGTCCCCCCGACGTTATCCCGTTCGACGTGACGCTGGTCGTCTGCGTCGCAAATTCCGTGGGCGAGCGGTCGAACACCGCGTAGGTCCGGTCGTCGATGAAGGCGCTGGTGGCGTGAGTCTGGCCCGTGGTGCCACCCAGCTGGAACCTCGCCGAGGTCGACGTGCCGTCCCACTGGTTGATCGTGATCGTTGCTGCCGCCCGGTTGTTGCTGGCGCTCGTCTCCAGGGCGATCTCGCCGCCGAACTGGCGGGGCGCCGAGAAGGTGCCATTGGCGCTCTGGCCTTCGGCAATGCCGCCGACGAAGCCGGTGAGCTGCTGGTTGGTGCGGGTCTGGCCGACCGAACCGGGAGTCGGAGTCCTGGTGGCGACGGTGTCGACGATGTACGGTATTCCGTTCAGGTTGGTGTAGGGTTGGTCGAACGAGGCCTGGGGCGCGCGGGTCGTGTTGCCGGAGATGATGATCCCGCCGCTCGTCGTGATGTTCGAGCCGGCGCCGTCGTTGGTGAACACCATGGTCTGGGCGTTGTTGCCGTAGATCGAGTTGCCGCCGCCGGTATCGAAGGTCGATTCGCTCGAGACCTGGCGCCCGATCCGCTGGTCGCCGCCCATCCGATAGGTGCTCTGGAAGCGGCCCGAGTTGAAATTGCTGTCGTTGTTGTAGTCGCGGAAATAGTCGCCGATGAACACGCCCATGTAGGACTTCTGGCCGGCCCCCTGACCGGCGATCGACACTGTCGATTGCATCGACACGGCGCGCTGAGGGCCGGGAGCCGGGCTGCCGATCGCACCGTTGCTCTGGCTCGAATAGGCCGAGTAGAGCGGCGACACCGAGGCGGCCGCGCGCAAGGCCGGGTCATTGCCCACAGCCAGGTTCGAGAACGGCAAACGACCGTTGGCTTCGAGAGACGACAGGACGTGGGTGGCAAAGCCCTGGGTCGGGAACTGCGCCAGGGTGGTCGGCGTCCCGCCGACAAAGCCCATCCGGGTGCCGGCGGCGTCGGTGAACACGAAGGCGAAGAAATCGCCCGTCTGGTTGACGAAGCCGGTCCCGTTCAGGAGGCCCAGATCCGGGTGCGTAAAGCTGATGGCATAGGGCGCATCGCTCGGCTGCCAGGGAACGGAGAACGATCGATTGTCCGCGAGGTTGATGGTCGCCGTGCCGTTCGCCAACGACCCCGTTGGCTGCAGCTGGACGTTGTTCCTGGGGACCGGCGCGACGGCGAGCGTATTCCTGTCAAAATCGGTGAAGCGCGGTTCCTGCGCGAACTTGCCACGGGTGACGATGACGGTCGTCGGCGGACCCGGTGGATTAATCGGCGGTGTCGTGCTGCCTGGCGACTGGCCTTGATTCGTCGGCAGGTTCACGGCCTCGAACGGCTGCCGATCGACGCCGGGATTGGTTACCGCATTGATGGGTGTGTTGTTGAAATTGCGGTTGTTAGGTCCCGGCCCGGTGCCGAAATTGTTCGTGTTGCCCGGCGGTTGGGCGAAAGTACCGCCTGGCTTGCCGGAGTTCTGATTGGTGAAGCCGGAGGTCTGGACAGCCCGGTCGGGATTGACGCCGCCAAAGGGAGGGGGACCCGCACCCGGGCCGCCGCCGGGGCCCTTGCCGACATTGCCCTCGAGCTGCGTCAGCTGGCTGGAATAGCCCGCCGTGTTGGCCTTGGTCGGTTGCCCCGGCGTGCCGCCGAGCGTGGTGATCACCTCGAAGCCTGGACGCAGGACGGTTTGCACGACGCCGTTGGCGGTTACCGTCATCTTGCTGCCGAACACGAAGGTGGCCTTGGTGAACGACGACTGGGCTTCGCCGATCATGATGCCGCCGCGGATGCCGATGGTGCTCGACGGCGTGGTCACGGTGATCGGTTGGGCCTTGCTGATCTTGCCGCCGACAAGACGGAACACGCCGCGCGTCGCATTGACGGCGAGCTCGCCGGTGCTGCTCGCCGGGTCGTAGACGAACCTGTCGATGGTGAGCTGGGCGTTGGGGCCCACCGTCAGCGAGGTGCCGTCGAGGAACACGAGATGGGCGCGATCGTTGGCCCGTGTGGTGATCAGCTCGTTGGCCTGGACGTCGATGCCGATGCGCAGGATGCGCTCGTTCTGCTGCGGCGGCTTGCCGAGCGGATCGCCGTCGGTCGCCGAGGTGACGCCGACCTTCGCCTGGGCGTCGCTAAGACCGAGCGACAGTCCCACGGTGGAGATCGCAGTCATGCCGAGCAGGGCGGCGCGCACCATGCGGGAGCCGACAGACGCCGTATTCGCCATTGGACCTCCTCGGATCCTCAGAAGCGCCAACCCACACCCATGAGGAAGCTGTTGTTCACGAACTGGTAGTTGGGCAGGCTCGCCCCCCGTACGAAACGTCCAGCTGAGACTGTGAGGGTCGTCCGCTCGTCGAATGGAATGGCCAGAGTTATGTTCAGTATTGTGTCGTTTTGCAGGCGGTTGACCGACGGGTCGATGACGACGTCGGGCTGGTCGTAGGTCCACCATTGCAGGTTGACCGAGAGGCCGATGCTCCACGCCAGCTCGCTCTTGAACAGGGGGTCGATGAAGCGGAAGCTCATGCCGCCGCCGACGCCGTAGAGCTGATAGCTCTGCCATGGCGCGTTGTCGGTTTGGAAGCGCTGGACGTTGCCGTTGGTGAAAATCGAGAGGGCTTCGTTGACCTGGTACTGGAAGGTCGTGTTGCCCGAGTACTCCCAGCCAGTGAACTGGCTGTTGGTCGGCACGTACCAGGTGTCGGGATGCATCTGCCGCCGCCACACGAAGTTCGAGGTGTTGCGCAGCCGGTCGGTGATCAGGGTGCCGACTTCGAGGCCGGCGCCGTAGGCTCCGTAGAACGGCGTGTCGTTGACCCAGATGTAGCCGCCGGTGAAGAACGGCTTGACGCTGACATCCTCGGCGATTCCCTGCAGGACCTGGAAGCGCGGACCCATGGTCAGGTCGATGATCGACACGTTCGCCGCCGAGATCTGGAACTGGCGGTTGACGTAGCCGGTCAGCTGCGTCTCCAGCGCGGCGCGGTCCTGCGTCCCGAGATCGTAGACATGCCGGATGTAGCCGGAGGTGAGGACGCCCCAGTCGGCGGTGCCGATCGATGACTGGTTGAGGTTGGCGGTCTGGCCGAACAGCCGCACGCTCGAGGTCGGCGGGCCGAGATTGGCATTGGACTGGTAGCGCACGCCGCCGAAGACTTCGCCGAAGAAGCGCGACGGGCTCTGGCGCTTGCGGATCTCGGCCATGAACTGTTCGGCGCGCGCCCGCACGTCGGGCGGCACGGCGGGCGAGGCGAGGGCAGTCTCGAGGTAGGTATTGGCGATCTCGTAGGAGCCAAGCCGGAAATAGAGCACGCCGAGCTCGAGGCGCACGCGCGGCAGATCGGGGTTGATCAGCAACATGCGCTCCAGGGCCGAGATCGCGCCTTCCATGTCGCCGGCTTGCGCCGCAACCGTGGCGAACTTGAACAGGACGTCCAGGTTCGCTGGCTGCTGCATCATGGCCTGGAAGGCGGCATCGTATTCGCGCCCGCGCTCGGTGCCCGCCGCCGGTGTCTGTTGGGCGCTTGCAGGCTGGCCAACGGCCAGAATTGCCGCAGCCATGACCAGTACGCTGAGCCGACGAAGTACCTCCAACTGCGTCCCATCTCCCCTGAGATGACAATAACGCGGCAGGTTCTTGCAGGCAAGGTTACGAGAGTTGGCGGCTGTGTGCGATCGCAGTGGCGCTGTCACACCAGCCAGCTGCGTGCCATCAGGAACCAGGAGACCGGCCAGCTCGCGCGCGCCGCCTGCATGCGCAGCAGCATCTGGCGATACTGTCGACCGCCCAGGGCGCCGGTGAAGCGGTCGCTCTCGCGCTGCATGGCGGCCAGCATGCGATCGAGCATCACGGCGTAGGTATTGCCCCAGTTGCGGCTCGACAGGTGAAGCCGTCCGCCGAGCACCGGGTTGTCGGCGGCACCGTTTCGGCCGTGCAGGCGATAGGCGTAAAGCGCTTCGTCGATCAGCAGGGAGCCTGCCACCATCTGCGCCATGACCACGACGTAGAAATCCATGTGCAGGCGATAGGTCTCGTCGTCCTCGGGAAATACGAGATCGATCAGCGAGCGGCGGAACATCATCGACGAGGTGCTGACCCAGACCCAGTGCACGACGCGGCTGGTGTAAAGACGGTACGGCGTCTGCGATTGCCAGCGCACGATGCCGGTCGCCGGATCGACGCTGGGGACGCGCGCCGGATCGATCGGGGCGAAGGCGCGGTCGCGGTCAGCGCTGGCGCGCTCGCGGCCGAACCAGTAGACGCAACCCGCGATCAGCTTGCCGCGTCCGTCGATCAGCCGGGCGTTGCAGGCCGTGAAGCCCACCGCGTACGTCTCGTTCAGATGCGCAGCGAGATGGCGCTCGAGGAAGTCGGCGTTCCACAGATCGTCCGAATCGAGGAAGCAGACGAAGGTACCCTTGGTCTCCGCCAACCCGCGCCGCGTCGCCCCGGCCTGGCCGACGTTCTTGTCCAGGCGAATGAGCGAGAACCGGGGATCGGCGAGCGTGTCGAGCGTCCGCTGCACGACCGCCGCGGAATCGTCGGTTGAGGCGTCGTCGACGATGACGCAATGGAAGCCGCGCAGCGTCTGGTTCGCCACCGAGCGGATGGCGTCCGCGACATAGTCACGGCAATTGTAGCAGGTGACGACGACCGAGATGTCCGGAAGGGCTGCCTCGCTCACGGCTTGGCCGGGCCGAGGAAGTCGAAGTCGACGCCCTGGTCGGCCTGCAGCACCTCCTTCTGGAACAGGCCGGCGTAGCCGCGATCGCTGCCGGCGTGCGGCGCCGGCGCCTTCCACGCCTTGCGGCGCTGGGCGAGCTCCTTGGCGCTGACGAGCAGCTCGAGGCGGCGCTTCGGCACGTCGAGCGTGATGCGATCGCCGGTCTTCACCAGGGCGAGCGGACCGCCGACTGCGGCTTCCGGCGCCACGTGCAGCACGATCGTGCCGAACGCCGTGCCGCTCATGCGCGCGTCGGAGATGCGGATCATGTCCTTCACGCCGGCGCGGGCGAGCTTCATCGGGATGGGAAACGAGCCGGCTTCGGGCATGCCTGGCGCGCCCTTCGGGCCGGCATTGCGCAGCACCAGGATGTCGTCCGGTGCGACGTCGAGCGCCGGATCGTCGCCGCGTGCGGCGAGATCCTCGAGCGAGTCGAAGACCACGGCGCGGCCGGTATGGCTCAGCAGGCTGGGCGAGGCGGCAGCATGCTTGATCACCGCCCCGCGCGGCGCCAAATTGCCGCGCAACACCGCCATGCCGCCTTGCGGCTTTATGGGGTTCTTGGGTGTGCGGATGACGGTCTGGCCGGGCACCATCTCGGCCGTGTCGATCACCTGCTTCAGGGTGCGTCCGGCAACGGTCCGGCACTTTTCGTCGAGCTGGCTGCGAATCTCGCGCATCAGCCGGGAATTGCCGCCGGCCCAATGGAAATGCTCCATGTAGTGGTCGCCGGACGGCTTGAGGTCGACCAGGACGGGCACGTTTCGGCCGATCTCGTCGAACTCCTCGAGGGCGATCTCGACGCCGAGACGGCGCGCCACGGCGGTGAGATGGACCAGCGCGTTGGTCGACCCGCCGATCGCCTGAAGCACGGTCAGAGCGTTGCGGAATGCCGCCGCGGTCATGATCTCGCTGGGCTTCGGGCCCTGCTTTCTCGCCATCTCGGCGGCCAGCCGGCCAGTCGCCTCGGCGACCCGGAGCCGGTCGGAATGGGTCGCTGGAATCGAGCCGCTTCCCGGTAGTCCCATGCCGAGCGTTTCGACGATGCAACCCATGGTGCTGGCCGTGCCCATGACCATGCAGGTACCCTTGGTTGGCGCGAGGCGCTCGCTCACCTGCTCGATGTCGGCTTCCGAGAAGGTGCCGGCGCGATACTGGCCCCACAGGCGGCGACAGTCGGTGCAGGCGCCCAGCACCTCGCCCTTGAAATGACCGACCAGCATCGGCCCCACCGGTAGCACGACTGCCGGCCGGTCGGCGCTGGCGGCAGCCATGAGCTGTGCCGGCAAGGTCTTGTCGCAGCCGCCGATCAGCACGACGGAGTCCATCGGCTGGGCGCGGATCATCTCCTCGGTGTCGATCGACATGAGGTTGCGCAGGAACATGCTCGTCGGGTGCGAAAAGCTTTCGTGAATCGAGATGGTCGGAAAGACCATGGGCAAGGCGCCGGCAAGCATGACGCCGCGCTTCACCGCCTCGATCAGGTCGGGCACGTTGCCGTGGCAGGGATTGTAGTCGCTGAACGTGTTCGTGATGCCGACGATCGGTCGATCGAGCGCATCGTCGGAGTAGCCGCCGGCCTTGATGAAGGCTTTGCGCAGAAACAGCGAAAAGCCCGCGTCACCGTAGGTGGCGAGGCCTTGGCGCAGGCCGGTGGGCTTGGGCGCGCCGGGGACGCGTCGTTTGCGGGAAGCCATGGCGTATTTCTCCTGACTGGCTGTATTTTGTCAGGTCGATCGATGCCAGACCAGACCGCGTGTGCGCCGGGGCGGGGCATGGCTCATGCGGACCGCGGGCATCCCGCCCGCTCATGGTTCACGAGCATGAGCGGGCGGGATGCCCGCGGTCCAATGAAGACCATGAGCTTCGCTGTCACTGTCTCGATCGTGAGCGGACGGAATTCACGGGTTCCCGTAAGTGTTTGGTCAGGTCGTGCTGCCAACGTGACGCCTGTGCGCATTTTTGTCGAGAAAGAGCTTGCCAAGCCGCCCGTTGTGAGCGTTGATAGACCAACGACTAATGCAACCGTGAAGATGTGGTGAGGACGAACATGGCAATGACCATGCTGCAGATGGCAGGGATGGCGCCAACGCCTGCGACGATGGCGGATGGCATCCTGCTGATCATCGATGCCCAGAGGGAATATACGGATGGCCTGATGCCGCTGCCGGGCGCTCAGCCGGCGATCGAGGCGCTGGCTGGCCTGCTCGACAGGGCCCGCAGTGCCGGTGCGCCGATCGTCCATGTGCGCCACCAATCCAAGGGCAGGGCGTTCAATCCGACGTCGACCGGCTACGAGATCGTGTCGCCCCTGACGCCGCGGGCGGGTGAGACGATCATCGACAAGGGCCTGCCGAACGCTTTTGCCGGGACCGATCTTGCCAAGCATCTCGCTGCGATTGGCCGTAAGAATCTCATCGTTGGCGGCTTCATGACCCATATGTGCGTGTCGGCGACGGTGCGTTCGGCGACGGACAATGGATTCATGTGCACTGTAGCGGCCGACACCGTGGCGACGCGGGACCTGCCGGATGCGACGGGTGGACCGACCATCACGGCCGAGACCATCAACCGCATCGAGCTTGCGGCCCTGTCGGACCGCTTCGCATGGATCGTGCCGGTGGCAAATCGGATCGTCTGACGCGTCGGGCGGGGCCGAAGCATCGATCGGCCCGAGCGCCATCGGTTGAAGCATCGGACCGGCTGAAGTCTCGGTTGCCGCGTGTTAGGATACGCCCAAACAGGGAGGGCGTGTCATGAAGTCGATCTTGACCATGGCGTGGACGGCGGAAGACCCGGCGGCCTTCGAGTTGGCGGCAAAGCTCGCGCGTGCCTTCGATTCGCGATTGGTAGGATTGGAGCCGCCATCCTACGGCGTCATGAGCATGGCGTGGGCGGATGCCGGGATGGGCGCTCCGATCGGCGGTGGACTGGCGGAGGACGCCGAGGAACGTCAGCGCGTTGCTGCCGTCAAGCAGGCCTTCGAGCAACGCGCCACCGGCATTCGCTCGGAATGGCGCTCGGCCGACGATAGTGGGCCGACGGCAATCGGCACCATCGGGCGCGCCTATGATCTGGTGGTGATGCCACAACCGGGCGCGCTGCCCAAGATGCCCGAGAGCGTCTTCGAGACGGCCTTGTTCGATTCCGGCCGGCCGGTACTGGTGGTGCCGGCGGGCTACAAGGGCATGGTGGGCAAGCGAATCCTTTTTTCCTGGAACGGATCGACCGAGAGCGCGCGGGCGATCTCGCTTGCCATGCCGTTCCTGAGCCGCGCCGAGTCGATCGACGTGATGAGCGTCGATGGTCCGAGCGGCATGGTGCCCGGGCCAAGCGCTGCAGAGATTGCCGAATCGCTGCGCAGCCACGGCCTCAACGTGACCAGCCAGCACGTCAAGTCCGGCAATCGGTCGGCGGGCCAGACGATCGTCGACACGGCCATCGCCGGCGGTGCCGACCTGATCCTGAAAGGCGCCTACACGCAAAGCCGTCTGCGCCAGATGATCTTCGGCGGCATGACCCGGCATCTGATCCTGAATTCGCCGTTGCCTGTCCTGTTTTCTTACTGACAATGCGTCGCCGGTGTCGCCGCCGGCAGACGTGGTAGCATTCGTGTATGACGTCTGGTTCGACCGACACCATCGGTCGGCGGCTTTTACGCTGCGTCCTGGTTGCGACCCTCCTGTTTGTCGGCACGTTTGCGGTAGCCGCCTCGGTGTCGCTGCGCGCCGACGACGCCGGGGGCCTCGCTCCGACGGTGGGAGAGAGGATCGCCCTTCTCACGGCCGAGCGGGCGAGCCTGCAGGCGCGTGCCGGGGGAGAAGCCCGCCTTGTCTTGCTGCCGGCCTTCCAGGCGGCGAGCCTGTTGACCGATGCCATCCTGGCGCGCTCCGACGTCGACACGGCCCGCGCGTTCGACGACGTCGCGCCGAGTCAGAGGCAGGCATTCGCGGCACTCGATGACCTGAACCTGGGACTGCGCGATGCGCTGGAATGGCCCGGTGAGGGCTCTGCGACGGTCGCTGCCAAGGAAGCCGAACTGGCGAGCGCCGAGCTGGAGCGGCTGGCAGGACTGGACGAAGCGCCTTTGGTCCTGTCCTACACGCCGCGGTTCGTGCCGCCGCGTCGAGCCACCGGCGAACTTATTCTCGCTCCCCGTCGGTCACCCCTGGGATCGCCGGCCGATGCACTGCGACCCGAGCCGTTGCTGGACTTGTCGGCGACGACGCTCCCAGAGGTGCCTGGCATATCATCGCCGGTGCCGACACAGGCACCAGGCGGGGTGCATTCCCGATTGACATCCCCTTCGCCGCCTCAATCGTCCCTGGTGCCACGCTACGCGCCTGACTTCGCCACGTCGAATGCCGAAGATCCGCCGGTCCAGGTGGAGGTCTTTGGCGTCCACCTGACACCGGCCGGGGCACTGCCGCCGGTCCTGGCGGTCGGCGGGTGGCGGGGAGCCGCCATCGTCGGGCCGGACCGCTTCATATTCATGGTCCCTCGCGTCGCCTTTGCGACCGACGCGGCACGCACGGTCCTCGCGATCGGCACGCTCTCGGTCAGGCGCGCCCAACAGGTCGTGACATTTCAACTGGTATTCACTGTCCTGCCGGATCGGCCCGGTGCTTTCGCTCTCGACCAGCGCGTCGTGACGACGGAGTCCGAGTCCAACACGCATGTCTCGCCGGAGATCCTGGTGCGTGCGGCGGCGGGTGAAACCCGCACCCTGCGCCGCTGTTTCGATCCGCCTGCGGGGTGGCACTTTGCGGCCGATCGGCGGCGCGTCATCCTCGTCGAGCGGTTGGCGTGGCAGGACGACGTCACCGACCCTTCGCTCAATAACGGCTCGGTCGAATTCGTGCCGCCACAGGAACCCGGCCAGATATGTGTCGCCGTAGTCGCCCGGCCGGTCAGCCGATCGGTGCGGACGGCAACGATCGGCCGGTTCGAAGCGACCTTGGTGCGTGACCGATCGGTCGAGCAGGTCACGAAGAGCGGCGTGCGCGCGCTCGATTGGCGGGAAATCGTCCGAATCCCCTTGGAGAAGGACGTGGCCGACTGGAAGCTTTATATCCGTCTATTCGGCGAAATCGACCGGGAACTCGATAGGACAACCCAATCGAGCCTGCCGTTCCTGCGCATCCTCCGCGAGGCCGACGACCAGGCTCTGATTCTCAAAGCCGACCAGTCGGCCCAGCCGTAATCGCTCGTGCCTCCTCCGAACCGCGGGCGTCCCGCCCGCTCATGAGAAAAGAGCGGGCGGGACGCCTGCGGTCCGGAGGAGGTAGAGCTAGCGGCCGCGTGCCTCGAAACGAAGACGTCGCTTACTGGTCTGGTCCATCAAGTCGAGAACGGTGCCTGAGAGCTGGGCCTGTCGAACCGCGGCGAGCGCATCGAGGAAGCGGCGCTCAATCGCGCTTATCGCGACCGGGCATTGCGCCGGGGGCGTCGCCTCGGTTACGAAACGCAGGCCTTCGGGATCGAGCTGATAGCTGCCGGCGACCGTGTTGCATCCCGTCGAAGCCGCGAACTTGCCTTGGCTGTCGAGCCGGAGGGAGGGCTGCTGCCGTCGGCTGGCGAATGTCGGACGATCACCGTCGATCTCCACGACGCGCCACTCGGTGTCGCGCAGGGCCGAGCCGCGGGCCGGGAGGGCCGGACAGGTGGCGTTGGCATCGAGGGCGAGGAAGCGCTCGGCATGTATCTCGCCCTCGTCGAAGCGTCCTTGCAGTCGAACGAAGACGCTGGCCTCGCGAGACGGAGTAGCCTCCGTCCAGGCCTTCTCGAGCTCCGGCTCCGCCCCGCCGGGAGCAAGGGTGTAGGTTCGGCCGGACAGGCATTCGGCGAACATGCCGCCGGACGGCGTGTCGCGATAGAGCCCGCCTAGCTCGAAGCGATCGTCGATCTTGTCCGGCTTGGCGGCGCGGGCGAGCTCGGTGCCGTCGGCCGCGACGAGACGGTCGCCGTTGGCTTCGCGGAACACGCGCCGCGCCGCCAATCCGCCGCGCAGGATCAGGCGTACCCCGCCGTCGACCTCCTGCGCCCACTGACCGAGGTCGACCGTTGGCGGCCCCGGATCGCGGCGTTCACGCAGCCGAAAGATCCCATCCGGGAACAGCGTGATCGTGAGGCTGCCGCCCTCGTAGGTGCGCGGCGGCTCGCCAGGCCGGCCGACCGCGTGGCAGCGCATCGACCGTCCGGCAGCGGTCAGCGTCGCTTCGCGACCCCGGCCGCGCAACTCGTAGTACGAATCGCCGTAGGCGAAGCCAGATCCGGAGCGCTGGCGCGACAGCTCGATGTCCGGCTGACCCGGCACCGTCAGGGTCGCCAGCTCACCGTCCTTGGAGAAGACAGCGGAGAAGTCGGTGGCGCCCGGGCAGGCGTACAGGACTTCGAGCCCGGGTGGCTGGCCCTCGGTCACCGCTTCGCGCGCCGGCGGCGCCTGGGTTGCAGCCTGTCCCCAAGCCGTTCCGGCGGCGAATAGCGGCGCCAGGAAGCTCAGTCGTCTCATCGCTGCCCTGCGGTTTCGGACTTCGGGATGTTGCCGTCAGCGGACAGCAGCACGGCCAGGGGGCGTGTAGCCTCGAATTGCGCCAAAACGATGAGACCCACCACCATGATCGGAACGCACAGGAACATGCCAGCCACGCCCCAGGCCGTTCCCCATACCACCAGGGAAACGATTACGACCAGCGGGGAAAGGTTGAGCGAACGGCCCAGGATGGCGGGCTCGATCACATTGGCCGTGACGACCTGGATGGTGCCGAAGACCAGCAGCACGATCAGGAACGGCGTCAGGTCGTCGAACTGGACCAGGGTGAGCAGCGATGGCGCGACGATGGCGAGGAACGAGCCGATCGTCGGGATGTAGTAGAAGAAGAACACCATGACCGCCCAGAAGCCGGCGAAGTCGAGGCCTACCGAGGACATTACGGCATAGGCCAGTCCTGAGGTTGCGGTGGCGAGCATGGTCTTGATGCGGATGTAAGTCCGGATATCCCGGTCGATACGCTCGAGCACGGCGAGCACGCGCACCTGCTGATGACGCTCGGCGAGGATAATGGCCAGCTTGTGGGGGAAGCGGACCTGCTCGACGAAGAGGAAGCCGGCGTAGATCAGCACGAGGCCGGCTACGCTCACGATTGAGGCAGTGGCGGTGGCGAGCCTGCCGAGCGAATCGGCCAGGCTGATCCGATTGAACAGCTCGGTGATGGTCGGCGCCCGGTCGATCCCGACGAGGCGCGCTCCCTGGTCGATCAGGGCCTGCAGCCGGTGCTCGTAGTTCGGGGCGGCATCGACGACGGCTGACAGGTTGAGGCCGATCGTGCGTCCCAGCACCCAGACGAGACCGGCCATGACGCAGACGGCGGCCGCCAGCGCCAGCGGCCGCGGCAAGTGCCATGCCGCCACCCGCGGTGTCTCGAAGGCATCCGCCAGGGCATGGATCATGTACCAGAGCACGACGCCCAGCACGAAGGGCAGTAGGAGGCCGCGGCCGGCCACGATCAGGTAGATCGACGCCGCAATCACGATTGCCCACAGGGCGGCCCGCTGCAGATTCATGGGCGGCGGCCCGGACTCCGGCTAGGTCGGAGGCGGGGAGGGCCGGAGCGCCGTCCGGCCGCTCTCGGTCAGCTCGACGCGACGCTGGCCCGTTTCTCCACCGCATTGGCGGATCAGGCCTTCGGCCAGCGCATCCTCCCAGACGGGGAAGCGCGGACAGGAACTCCGCCAGGCTTCCATGACGTCTGACCGGGTGCGCGGCCGATCGGCGACCCACTGCAGGAATTGGACCATAATGAGGCTGATCTGGGCTGTCATGGTACGGCTTCGTGGTCCGACCCCGGACCTACAAGGGATGGTGCCGCGACACTTGGTGCCTATCAAGTGCTGTCTGACGGTTGCAGACCCTAGGCAAGGCAGATAACATCTGCCCTGTTTATGACCCAATTTCCAGGAAGCTGGACCAGGGGAGATTTCGGATGAAGAAGGCTTTGGTGGCCGCCGCCGCATTGATGGTTCTGCCGGTTGCGGCCCAGGCGCAGTCTCCGGCGCCGGGGGTGTATATCGGTGCGGAAGGCGGCCTGAACTGGCTGTTGAATTTCACGGCCAACACCAATCTCGCCCCCAACTTCGCGACGGTGAGCGTGACCCCGCAGACCGGCTGGGCGGTCGGTGGCGTGATCGGCTACGACTTTGTCGGTCCGCGAGTGGAAATCGAGGGTGTCTATCGCCAGAACGGCCTCAACATCGGCGTGCCCAACACGGCGATCAACAGCAAGGTCGGTCAGCTTGGCATCATGGCCAACCTGCTGTACGACTTCATGCCTGCCTCGGTGATCACGCCGTACATCGGCGCCGGCGCCGGCGTGGGCTTCGTCGACAGCAACCAGTCGCTGGGCAGCACGGTGTTCGCCTACCAGGGCATCATCGGCCTGGGTTGGAACGTCGACACCAACTTCCGCGTCAACCTGGACGGCCGGTACTACGGCACGTCGAACCCGACGATCAACGGCACCAGCTGGACCAACAACAACTTCAGCATCATGCTGGGCCTGCAGCTGAAGTTCGGTCCTGCGGCGCCGCCGCCCCCGCCGCCGCCGGCTGCTGCGGTTGCGCCGCCGTCCTACATGGTGTTCTTCGACTGGGACCGCTCGAACCTGTCGGCGCAGGCGCTGAACACGATCAAGCAGGCGGCCGCGGCGTTCAAGGCCAAGGGGAACGCGCGCATCACGGCGACCGGCCATACCGACACGTCGGGCCCCGAGGCCTACAACATGGCGCTGTCGCTGCGGCGCGCCAATGCGGTCAAGGACGCGCTGGTGCGCGAGGGCGTGCCGGCGACGGCGATCACGGTGATCGGCCGCGGCGAGCAGGGCCTGCTGGTGCAGACCGGCGACGGCGTGCGCGAGCCGCAGAACCGCCGCGTCGAGATCGTCATCCAGTAAGTCGCTGGAACGGCAATATTGCAAGGGCGGCCCGATGGGCCGCCCTTGTCTTTTGCGGCCTGTCGTTTGCGGCTTCGTGTGATGGCGACCGCGAAGCCGAAGGGCTTGGCTGATTGTGGATCTTGTCTGGGCATCAATCGCCCATCGATTGAAGGAATAAAAGGTCCCTCGCTGCGCTCGGGATGACATCACCACTGTGGCAACGCCCCGGTGTCATCCCGAGCGCAGCGAGGGTGTCCTTCATTTCAACGATAGACTGCACTATCCAGCGCGGATCACATATTTACAGATCTTGAAAAGCAGCCGCCCGCGTCGCAAAGGGTTGGCGCAATCGCGTCCGTTGCCGACCAAAAAGGGAAGGCTCCCTCGCCCCGATCGAGACGCCTCGCTCCGCGTGGCTCGTCAGGGCGAGGTCATTCTCCAGTGCTTCCACCAAAGACGATCACGCTCTGACGCATTGATCGCCACCCACCGTCGGGACACTTCCGCATCGAACGGATCGGCGAGGCTCGGTCCGAAGACTTTTTTCGCGGCTGCCGGAACCCTTGGCCCTGCGGTTCCATTTGGCTGTCGCCAACAGTCGGCAGTAGTTCGGCGTCGCAGTGCGCGTGGGTTCGAAGCGAGCCCACTTCCGGCGCTGGGACATCGTCGCGGCATAGCAGTTGTCGCAGGCGTCGCTGACGCGCGTGCATCCGATCCATGGATTGAAGGTGTGGTCGGTCCACTCGATTCCGGTCTTCTCGCCCAAGCGGTCCTCTTCACCCATACGGTGCCCGTTACCCATCTGGTGCGGGTCGCCCATCTGGTGCTGATCGCACGTCAGCACTTCGATCGTCGCAGTAACGACGGTGTGATCGCTCCCAGGCGTCCACGGCAAATCCGGCCAAGGGTGGCGACAGTATCTACAGGGCGACCGTCGTGACAACGGGCGCCCAACAGAGAGGAACCGACACATGATCGTGAAGACACTGCTGGCCTGCTCCGCATCGTCGCTGCTGCTTCTCGCGGGCGCTGCCCAGGCGGCAGATATCGGCGTGCTGATGGCCGATGGATCGATGGTCGTCGTCGACACGACCGCGAAGAAGGTCACCAGGGCGATGAAGGTGACCGGAACCACCGCCCCGCTCGTCGGGATCGACGTTCGTCCCGCCGACGGCATGCTGTACGGCCTGACCGCCGACGGCACGCTCTACACCATCGCGATGGACGGCAAGGCGACGATGAAGTCGAAGCTGGAGACCATGCTGCCGTCCGGCGTGATCGCTACGGTCGACTTCAATCCGGTGGCGGACCGCCTGCGCGTCATCGGCAGCGACGGCACCAGCCTGCGCGTCAGCGTCGACGACGGCAAGGTCATGAAGGACGGCAACCTGAAGTACGCCGAGACCGATGCGAACAAGGACAAGAAGCCCAAGGTCGTGGCCGGCGCCTACACCAATTCGGTCAGGGGTACCAAGGAGACGACGCTCTATGACATCGACGCGTCGAGTGGCGCGCTCGTAAGGCAGGCGCCGCCCAACGACGGGATCCTCAACACGGTTGGTTCCCTGGGCGCCAAGTTCGACACCATTGCCTTCGACATCTGGTCGGATGGCACCAAGAACGAGGCGTGGGTTATTGCCGATGGCCAGCTGTGGTCGATCGATCTGGCGACCGGCAAGGCCACCGCGGCAGGCAAGATCGACGGCCTCGCCGCAGGCGCCAAGGATATCGCCATCCTGCCCAAGATGTGATGCCACGAGGCGGCGTGCGATGACCTGCCGAGCTGACCGCGGCAGGGTCCGCGGCGCCGTCATCGGGACATCGCAATAAGCTGGAATATGTGGGCTGCTCTGCTGGTGCTGCCGGACAGGATTGAACTGTCGACCTCTCCCTTACCAAGGGAGTGCTCTACCACTGAGCTACGGCAGCGTGCGGCCGGGGGTATGCCATAGGGGGAGGCGGGGTTCAACCGCTGCCGCTCGCCGAAATCCCCTGTGCGCGACGGCTTGCCGCCCCCTGCCTGCTCTGCCTACCCTTGGTGGACCAGGCAAGGAGCAATGGCATGGACTGGCGCCCGATTTCGGCGGATTCGCACATCACCGAACCGCCCAACTGCTACGTCGACCACATCGAGCCGGCGTGGCGTGACAAGGCGCCCCACGTCGTCAACAAGGACGGCCTGGGCGACATCTACGTGGTCCACGGTATGAAGACGCCGGTGCCGATGGGACTGGTGGCGGCCGCTGGCGTGGCGCCCAAGGATATTCGCCTGGGCGGTGCCAAGTTCGAGGATTTGCACCGCAGCGGCTGGGATCCGAGCTGCCGGTTGGCCGACCAGGACAAGGACGGCGTGGCGGCCGAGATCATCTATCCGACCGTTGGCATGATGCTCTGCAACCATCCCGACTTCGATTACAAGAAGGCTTGCTTCGATGCTTACAACCGCTGGCTCCAATCCTATTGCTCGCATGCACCCGACCGCTTGATCGGTATGGGCCAAACCGCGATGCGCAGCGTGGAGGAGGGCATCGCCGACCTGGAGCGCATCAAGGCCATGGGTTTTCGCGGCGTCATGATGCCTGGCAACCCCCAGGAAAAGGACTACGACGATCCTGCCTACGATCCGTTCTGGGAGGCCGCGGTCGCGCTCGAGATGCCGCTCTCGTTCCACATCCTGACCTCGAGCGGCGACAACACCATGACCAAGCCGCGCGGTCCCAAGATCAATTCCTTCCTGTCGATCATCCGCGGCTGCCAGGACATCATGGGCATGCTGGTCTACAGCGGCGTGTTCGAGCGCCATCCCAGGCTGCGCGTCGTCTGCGTCGAGGCAGACGCCGGCTGGGCGCCGCACTTCATGTACCGCATGGACCACGCCTACAAACGGCATCGCTACTGGATGAAAGGAAAGGAGCTCGCCCGCCTGCCATCCGAGTATTTCCGGAAGAACATCGCGCTCACCTTCCAGGATGACTGGACGGCCTTCCAGTTCGCCAACATGCTGGATCCGAACCAGTTGATGTGGGCCAGCGATTTCCCGCACAGCGATTCGACTTGGCCGTGGAGCCAGGACGTGATCGCCGAGCAGACCGCCCATCTCACGCCGGACCTGCGCAAGCGCATCCTGCGCGACAACGTGGCCGAGCTCTACAAGCTCGCAGCATAGGCCCGCCATGCGCTTCAGCCTCTTCATGTACTGCACGGTCGGCCGGCGGGCCGAGCTCGAGGCAGGCATGGCGGGGCGCAAGCCGGACCTCTATCAGCGCATGCTCGGCGAGATCGCCGAGTATGCCCGTTTCGCCGACGATGCCGGCTATTTCGGCTTCGGCCATCCCGAGCACCATCTGCAGATCGAAGGCTTCGAGATCTCCAACGATCCGCGCCTGATGTCGATGTGGCTCGGCCAGCATTCGAAGAAGCTGCGCGTCATCACGTGTGGCTTCGTGTCGACGACGCACAATCCGCTGCGCGTGGCCGAGGATATCGCCACCATGGACCACATGCTGGGCGGACGCTTCGGCGTTGGGCTGGTGCGCGGCTACCAGGCCCGCTGGGTCGAGAATTTCAAGATTCGCGACGAGCTGAACGCGGTCGGCCCATGGAACAAGGATCAGCCGGCCGACATCGCCAATCGGGAATATTTCGGCGAGTTCGTCGACATCGTCGTGAAGGCTTTATCGAACGAGACCTTCAGCCACCACGGCAAGCACTGGACTTTCCCGCCCGCCGGGATGGTCAACCCGCACGAGCATCCGGTCTACGTCAAGTACGGCCAGGGCGTGACGGCGGCGATGAAGATCGAGCAGATCGGCATCGCGCCCCGGCCGCTGCAGACGCCCCATCCGCCGCTCTACGGCGGCTTCGCCGCATCGATGCGCACGGCGCTGTTCTGGGCCAAGTACGGCGGCAAGCCGATCGTGCTCACCGATAACCTGAAATTCTACGATCATCTGTGCCGAGCCTACACCGAGGAGGCGTCGAGGCATGGCCGCACGGTCAAGGATGGCCAGCAGGCGGGGTGGGGTGGCATCTTCATCTGCGCGCCGACCGATGCGCAGGCCCAGGAATGGGCCAGGGACATGATGTGGTTCTGGCAGAGCTGGGCGACCCCGTTTGGCCAGGGCGTGCCCGAGCTGCTGGTCGGGTCACCCGACACGATCGCGCGTCGGCTCGACCAAGTGAGGCAGGTGCTGCCGGATCAGGACGAGGTGATCCTGCTGATCCCGCAGGGCCTCCACGACCGCGGCCAGATCCTGACCTCGCTCGAGCTGATGGCCACCAAGGTGATGCCGAAGTTCGCGTGACCGAGTCTCCTCCCCAGCGAAGCTGGGGAGGTGTCGCGTCATACGCGACGGAGGGGTCATGAGCAGCGCGACTGTGGCCTATGACCCCTCCGTCCGCGATTACGCGAACACCTCCCCAGCAGGAGCTGGGGAGGAGAATGATATGATCTATACCGGCAGCCTGATCGTGACGGACAGGCCGCCGGCGGGGCGATTGACGGCTTCGATCGTTCCGCCGAGGGCTTCTACCGTGCTGCGGGCGATCCACAGGCCGAGGCCCGCATGGTCGGAGGGCCGGGCGGCGGCATTGCGCGGGCGCGACGAGAAATTGCGATCGAAGATCTGCGTGATCAGCGCGGCGTCGACGCCCGGTCCTTCGTCGGAAATGGTCAGCTCGGCAACCCATCCCGTACTGACGAGCACGATGAAGATCGTGCTGCCGCGCGGCGAGAAGCTTATGGCGTTCTCCAGCACGCTATGGACGACCGTCTCGAGCATGCCCTGGCCGGCCCGCACGGTGACGGATTGGGCCAGCTTCGTGGTCAGGTGGATGCCCTGTTCCTGGAGCATCTCGGCGAGATCGCCGATCACCGCTTCGAGCAGATGGGTGAGGTCGATGGGCAGACGCGGCGCGCCGATCAGATCGGCCGTGCCGATCTCCTGGCGCTGGACGGCCACCACGAGATCGAACAGCCGGCCGAGCGCGGAATCGATGACCTCAAGGGCACGGCGGGCGCGACGGTCGTCCTCCGGCACGGTGCGGCGGACCGGCTCGAGGGCCGACCGGATGGATGCCAGCGGCGTCTTGAAGGAGTGCGCCTTCTCCTCCGCCGACTGGCGAATCTGGAGGGACGCCTGCTTGAGGGCGAGCACGAGCCGGTCGAAATCGCGCGCGACGCTCGTCAGCTCGGGCACGACGTTGCGTCGCTCGAACGCATCGTCGCCGATGCGGCCGGCGCCGATCTCCGCCGCGACATCGCGAAAGCGTCTGAGACCGATCCGGATGCCGACAGCGACCAGGATCGCGAGAAGGGCGAGGGCGACGTAGATCGCGGCGGCGGCGCGAACCTCCTCGGTCTGCCAGTAAGGGCGTCCGATCGAGGTCCGCAGGAAGTCGGTCGTGCTGTGCGTGGTCGTCAGCACCCAGCACCCGGCGGCGCCGCGGATCGGGATGATCGAGGTCAGCAGCTCGACCGCGCCGCTCGCTTGCCGATAGCGGATCTCGTCGCTCGCGCCGACCGTGCAGGCGCTGGACAGGCGCGCGAGGATGCCGCGCCGGCTGAGCTCGTCGAGTTCGGCGGATACGCTCTCCGCCTGGATCTGCGGGGCGGATGCGACGTAGTAGAACTGCCCCGACTTCTGGCTGTCGGCCGGCTGGAAAAGCAGCTTGAGGGTCGTCTCGTCGCTGCCGTAGCGGGCAAGATCGGCGTTGAGCGATCCGGCGTTCGAGAGTGTGAGCTCTCTCAGGATCGGGGCCAGCGCATCGGCGATCAGGGCGCTGCGGTCTTGGATGGCCCGGGTCACGAGTTCCCGCGTCTGACGGTCGGCGCTTTCGAACCGGCCGTACAGCACGACCGGCAGGGCAATGAAGATGGCAATGAGGGCGGCAAGCTTGAGCGTCAGCGATCCGCCAAGCCGGCGGATGGTCCGTCGCCAGCCGGCGCTCGCCGCCCTAGGCCTTGCCCCAGCGGTAGCCAAAGGCCTGATAGTTGTCGATCTCGGCGAACTCAGGATCGACGGCGCGGAACTTGTTACGGATGCGCTTGATGCAGGAGCGGACATTCGTTCGGTAGCCATTCTCGCCGCTCCCGGCAATGAATCCGACGTAGTGCATGCAATCGTAGACCGATCGATAGGTCACGAATCTGCCGACGTTGGAGGCGAGCAGGTGCACGATCTTGAACTCCGTCGTCGTCAGATTGAGATCGACGTTATCCCAGAATGCGCGGCTCGTGCCGGGCTTCAGCATCAGACGACCACAATGGAAGCTTTCCGAATCAGTCGGGCTGATATTGCTCTTCGCCGACAGGATCAGCTTGAGCCGCTGGGCGAGGATGGGAACGCCACGGCCCTTGTCTACGAAGTCAACCGCGCCGCGATCGAGAGCGAGCTTCTCGTAGACCGGCTGAGACCGGCCGGTGAGAAAGACGACGGGCAGATTGACGCCATTGCGACGCAGTCGTGGCAGCAGGTCGATGCCCGACACGCTCGGCAGATTCCAGTCGAGCAGGATGATGTCCACCGAGGTGCCGTCCTCGAACGCCGCCAGCAGGGATTCGCCGTCGCCGTAGCCGTCGACGTCGAAGCCGTGGTCGGCGAGCTCGTTGCCGACGACCTCGCGAAAATCTTCATCGTCCTCGACGAACGCGAGCCGGACCCGGGCTTCGGTGTTATCGCGCATTTCCGAGGCGGGACTGGAATTGGGCCATGCAGAGCCGCTTTCCTTCATCGCTGTCGACATTGTTCCTCACTTCGTACGCAAGTGTGGTGAACTGCTTGGTCTCGACATTGGGATAGAGCTGGATGTCGAGCGTGCATTGGCCGTCGCGGTAGCGCCAGCGCTTGCCCGGCGGTCGTTCCTCCTCTGCGCTTGGTGATCCGAAGGCCGCCCTGATTTCGGACTCGCTCTTGCCAGCGAGCGGTAGCGAGGTAACGGCAGGCGCATCGGGCGCCGGCGAAGGCGGCGTCGGAGCGGCAGGCGGGCGCGCGGTCGGCGTCGCGGCCTGATTGGTCTGCGGGGGAGCCGGCTGGATTTGCGGCACACTTTTCTTCGGCTGGGTCATCGCCGGCTTGCTCGAGGTCAGACGTGTGAAGTCGTCCCGCATGTTCCTTGCCACGTCGCATCCGGAGAGAAGCAATAGCCCGACGCCGAGGCTTCGTGTCATTTGGCTCCTGATCGTCATCCTGTCTTGCCCGGCCGGCTCGGAAATGCGTACCGGCGAGTTGTGGCCGGAATGGGGCAGGGGCGTCTTAGTCCACAGCCCCGTGCAGCCGGCCAAGAAGCGACGCCAGTGTCCACGTCTCGGCCTCGGAGAGGTGCCGTCCGACCGCATGCAGAAGCGCCGCAGCGTAGGTTGGCCAGGTTCGTCGGCGAAGAGCGCGTCCCTGACGCGTAGTATGCAGCACTTGGCCGCGACCGTCCAATTCGCTCGCCGCACGTGCCAGCAGTCGTGCCGTTTCGCAATATCGGCGTGCCTTTCACTCTCCTCCCCAGCGAAGCTGGGGAGGTGTCGGCGTCTTCGCCGACGGAGGGGTCATGAGCAGCGGGACTGAGGCTCATGACCCCTCCGTCTCGGATTACCGAGACACCTCCCCAGCGGAGCTGGGGAGGAGAGTGAGAAGCGCACCGGCGACATCGAGCACCTAGGGAGCCCTCCATGAAGTTCACCTGGTTCCATCTCATGCCGTGGCCGCACATGCCGGACGACTTCCGCGAGAAGCACCGGTCGGTGTGGGTCGATCTGCCCAGCCGGATGTACGAGCCTGAGGTCGGTCACGGCGTTTAT
>NZ_JBGAKA010000057.1:0-55502 GCF_044224635.1 Reyranella sp.
CAAGGACGCGCTGGTGCGCGAGGGCGTGCCGGCGACGGCGATCACGGTGATCGGCCGCGGCGAGCAGGGCCTGCTGGTGCAGACCGGCGACGGCGTGCGCGAGCCGCAGAACCGCCGCGTCGAGATCGTCATCCAGTAAGACTGCCCCCAACAGGGCAATCGAGACGGCCGGGCTCAGCCCGGCCGTTTTCATTTGTACGCTGCAAATAAATCTTTGCAGTCAACCGCCGCTTTTCGGGTTGGCGGGCTCCAGGGGGGCCTCTATATCCGGGCGAGGAGAATAGTCATGTCGCAAGTGCTCATGCCCAAGGCGACCGCCGTCTGGCTGGTCGAAAACACGACCCTGACGTTCGATCAGATTTCGACCTTCACCGGTCTGCACCCGCTCGAGGTCCAGGCAATCGCCGACGGGGAAGTGGCCGGCGGCATGACCGGCCTCGACCCGACGACGAACGGCCAGCTCACCAAGGAAGAGATCAAGCGCGGCGAGAGCGATGCGTCGGTGCGCCTGCGGCTCAGCCCGCGCGACATCCCCGAGCCGATCACCCGTTCGAAGGGCCCGCGCTATACGCCGGTTGCCAAGCGGCAGGACCGCCCCGACGCCATCGCGTGGTTGCTGAAAGTGCATCCGGAGCTGCTGGATGCCCAGGTCGCCAAGCTGGTCGGTTCGACCAAGAGCACTGTCCAGTCGGTGCGTGACCGCACGCATTGGAACATGCAGAACGTCCGCCCGCGCGACCCGGTAACGCTCGGACTGTGCACCCTGCGCGACCTCAACGAAGCGGTCGACGCCTCGCGCCGGCGCGCCGCGCGCGACGACGCCGCCAAGAAGAAGGGCGTGGCACTGGCCACGGTCGAAGACGAGGCCGAGACGGGGACAGCCGCCGAGACCGCCGAGGCGATCGACCCGGCCGAGGCCGACCAGCCCGACTCCGGCGACTACCGGCGCGACTGAGCGCTGTCTTTCCAAGCGCGCCGTTACACCGTCAGCATGACCTTGCCGACATGGTCGGCGCGCTCGAGCTCGGCGTGCGCGTCGGCGGCGTCGGTGAGCCGGAAGGTCTTGTAGATGATCGGCTTGATGGTGCCTGCCTCGAGCAGCGGCCACACCTTCTCCTTCAGGCCCTGCGCCATGCGCCCCTTGCTGGCGACGCTCTGAGGCCTGAGCGTCGAGCCGGTCAGGGTCAATCGGTTCACCATGACGATACCGGCGCTGATGGTCGCTGTGGCGCCGAGCTGCACGGCGATGACGACGCAGCGGCCGTCCGGCTTCAGAAGCTGCAGGTTCTTCGGCAGGTAGTCGCCTGCCACCATGTCGAGCACGACATCGACCCCACCCGACAGCTTCTTGACCTCGGCTGCCCAGTCGTTGTCCTTGTACAGGATCGCATGATCGGCGCCGAGGGCACGCACGGCCTTTGCCTTCTCGGGCGTCCGCACCGTCGTGAAGACCGTGGCGCCAAAGGCCTTGGCGAGCTGGATCGCCGTCGTGCCAATGCCGCTCGCCCCGCCGTGGATCAGCACGCTTTCGCCGGCTGAAAGGCGGCCGCGCTCGAACAGATTGTGCCAGACGGTGAAATAGTTTTCCGGCAGCGCCGCCGCGAGCAGCATGTCGAAGCCCTTGGGCAGCGGCAGGCACTGCGGCGCCGGCACGGTGCAATACTCGGCATAGGAGCCGCCGGGCGTCAGGGCACAGATCTCATCGCCGATTTTCCAGCCGCTGACGCTTGCGCCCAGCGCCGCGACCGTGCCGGCGGCTTCGAGGCCGGGCAGGTCGGAGGCGCCCGGCGGCGGCGGATAGAGGCCGGCGCGCTGGGCGATGTCCGGGCGATTGACGCCCGTCGCGGCGACCTTGATCAGGATCTCGCCGTCCTTGGGCTGCGGCACCGGCCGGGTCGTCGGCACCAGCGCTTCCGGCCCGCCCGGCTTCTTGATCTCGACACAGGTCATCGTTGCGGGAAGAGCGCTCATGGTCGGCCTTTCGAAGGAATGGGAGCAGTGCTAGGTCTCCCTTAGCCACTTCCGTGGAGCAGCGCCATGGCCTACGACCTCGACGATCTCGATCCGCGACAGAAGAAAAAGCAGCCGATCAATCTCGACTCGATGAACATCGAAGATTTGCAGGAATACGTCGCCGCGTTGAAGGCCGAGATCGCGCGGGTCGAAGCCAAGATCAAGGCCAAGCAGGGCCATGCCGCGGCGGCCGCGGCCTTCTTCAAGAAGTAGAGCGCCGTGGTCGACGCCAGGTTCCTGAAGCCCGACACGCTGGCGTTGCACGCCGGTCAGCATCCCGATCCGGTCACCGGCGCCCGCGCCGTGCCGATCTACCAGACGACGTCATTCGTGTTCCGCGACGTCGATCATGCCGCGAGCCTGTTCAACCTCGAGGTCGGCGGCCACATCTACAGCCGCATCTCCAATCCCACGGTTGCCGTGTTCGAGGAGCGGGTGGCGGCGCTGGAGGAGGGCACCGGCGCGCTCGGAGTCGCCAGCGGACAGGCGGCGCTGCACATCGCCATCGCCACCCTGATGGGCGCTGGCGGCCACATCGTGGCGTCGACTTCGCTCTATGGCGGCACGCGCAACATGCTGGCGCTCACCCTGCCGCGCTTCGGCATCACGACGAGCTTCGTCAATCCGCGCGACCATGACGGCTTTCGCCGCGCCATCACGCCGGCGACGCGGCTGGTGCTGGGCGAGACGATCGGCAATCCGGGCGGCGAAGTGCTCGACATTCCGGCGATCGCCGACATCGCCCACGCGGCGGGCATCCCGCTGATGATCGACAATACCTTCGCCTCGCCGGTGCTGTGCCGGCCGCTGACGCTCGGCGCCGACATCGTCTTCCATTCGGCGACCAAGTTCATCGGCGGCCATGGCGTGGCAATCGGCGGCGTGATCGTCGAAGCCGGCCGCTTCGACTGGGAGCGGTCGGGAAAATTCCCGACCCTGACCGAACCCTATGCCGGCTACCACGGCATCGATTTCACCGAGGAGTTCGGGCCGCACGCCTTCATCATGCGCGCTCGTACCGAGGGCGTGCGCGACTTCGGCTGCTGCATGGCACCGCAGACGGCGTTCTACCTGCTGCAGGGGCTGGAAACCTTGCCGTTGCGCATGGCGCGTCATGTCGAGAATGCGCGCAAGGTGATCGCCTTCCTGAAGGTCAATCCCGCCGTCGAGCGCATTGCCTCGCCGGAGCTGGCGGACCATCCCGATCACACGCTCGCCCAGCGGCTGCTGCCGAAAGGAACAGGCTCGATCTTCAGCTTCGACATCAAGGGCGGCCGCGATGCCGGGCGGCGCTTCATCGAGCGGCTGCGCCTGTTCTCGCACCTCGCCAATGTCGGCGATGCCAAGTCACTGGTCATCCATCCGGCATCGACGACGCATGCCCAGCTCGATGCGACGGCGCTGCAGCAGGCCGGGATCGGCGAAGGCATGATCCGCCTCTCTGTCGGTCTAGAAGACCCCGACGACCTGATCGACGATCTTGGCCAGGCGCTGCGCGCCGCGCTCAAGGGCTGACCATGAAGCTCACCGTCAACGGCGAGACCACGTTCGCGACGACCGGCGGCGTCGACTTCGATGCCGCCAAGCCGACCGTCATCTTCCTGCACGGTGCCGGCTTCGATCGCACGATCTGGCGGCTGCAGACTCGCTGGTTCGCCCATCATGGGCGGAGCGTGCTGGCGATCGACTTCCCCGCCCATGGTTGGTCCGCCGGCAAGCCGCTCCAAAGCATCGCCGCAATGGCCGACTGGACGGCTGCGCTGATCGATGCGGCAGGGTTGAAGACCGCCGCGCTGGTCGGCCATTCGATGGGGGCGCTGGTGGCGGTCGAGACGGCGGCGCGCTTTCCCGACAGGGTGCGCAGCCTCGGCCTGTGCGGCGTCGCCGCGGAGATGCCTGTGCATCCCGAAATGCTGGCCTCGGCCAGGGACGGCACGCTCAAGGTCCAGGAGCTGATGACCTTCTGGGGCATCGGCAACGCGTTGCACAAGGGCGGCATGGTCTCGCCCGGCCTGTGGCTGCGGCGCGAATCGCTGGCCGTGCTGGCGCGCAACCGGCCGGGCGTGATCCATGCCGATCTCACGGCCTGCAATGCCTACAAGGACGCGATGGCGCGTGCACCGGCGGTCAAGTGTCCGACCGTGCTGGTGCTGGGCGACGGCGATCTCATGACGCCGGCGGCCAAGGCCAGGCCGCTTGCCGGGGCGATCGCCGGCGCGCGCACCGTGACGATCGCCAACAGCGGGCATTTCATGCTGGTCGAGCGGCCCGACGAGACGCTGGAGGCCCTGAAGCTCAGTGTCTGAGCGGATCGTGTCTGAGCGGGTTGCCCTCGTCACCGGCTCGACTTCGGGCATCGGCGAAGCGGTGGCGCGCCGACTGGCACGCGACGGTTACACCGTGGCGCTGCATGGCCGGCGGCCGCAGGAGGCCGTCGTGGCGCTGCTCGCCGAGTTGCCGGGCGCCAGCTATCACCGGGTCGACCTCGCCGATCCGGCCGAGGCCGGGCGACTGGTGCGCGAGGTGGCCGCGCGCCACGGCCGCCTCGACGTGCTGGTCAACAATGCCGGCGAGACGCTGCGCATTGCCCATGACGACCTCAAGGCGGCGACGCCCGCCCTGTGGCATCGCATGATGGACGTGAACCTGATCGCGCCGTGGATGCTGATCGCCGAAGCGGAAGCCGCCCTGCGCAAGTCGGCCGAGCAGGGCAGGCCTGCCAGCATCGTCAATATCGGCAGCCATGCCGGCTTCCGGCCGAAAGGAGCGTCGATCCCTTATGCGACCGCCAAGGCGGCGCTGCATCACGTGACCCGCCTGCTGGCTTTGACGTTGGCGCCGGCGATCCGGATCAATTGCGTTGCGCCGGGACTGGTCGATACGCCGATGAGCGCCGGCTGGGAGGCGTCTTACACATTGTGGAACAGCAAGGCGCCGATGCGACGTTCGGCGCGCCCCGCGGATATCGCCGATCTGGTGGCAGCGCTCACCGCCAACGACTACGTTACCGGGGAAATCGTCATCGCCGACGGTGGGTTGAACCTCACCTAGCCAGACACGGAGGAAGCTATGAACGTCCAGACATTGCCGCCGGGCTACAAGACCGCACCGTGGACGCCGCCCGACAGGATCACCGGCGCGATGCTGGCCGAGGCGAGCACCAAGCTGATCGACCTCCTGCGCATCCGCACCCAGCCGATCGGCATGCGGCTGTTCGAGGACCCGAAGGACATGGAGGCCATCAAGGGGCTGCGCAAGCCGACCGACGGCTTCAAGTTCACCATGTGCCAGATGGTGACGCAGTCACGCTGGTACGGTTTCACGCTCGGCATCACTGTCGACAACACGCGCGGCGGCAATTGCGGCGGTGTAGTCGGCCTCAACCATCCGGGCGAGGGCTTCCTGTCGGGCGATCACATGAACGGCGTGTGGTTCGGCAACAAGGAGGCCTCGGCCGCGCACCAGGCCCAGATGCCGCGCGTGCCGCATGGCACCTATAACGGTCTCGTGGTGTCGCCGCTGCGCTCGGCGCGCCTCGATCCGCCCGACATCTGCCTGTTCTACGGCACGCCGGGCCAGATGATCTATTTCATCAACGGCCTGCAGTTCCATCGCTACCGCCGTTACGATTTCACCGTCACCGGCGAGAGCGCGTGCGCCGATTCGTGGGGCCGCGCGCTCGCCACGCGCCAGACCTCGCTGTCGCTGCCCTGCTATGCCGAGCGGCGCTATGGCGGCGTCGCCGACGACGAGTTGCTGATGGCCTGCCCGCCGGACGAGTTCCTGCGCGCCGTCGAGGGCATGGGCCATCTCGGCAAGAACGGCTTGCGCTATCCGTTCCCGCCTTACGGCGCGGCGATGGATCCCGCCTTCGGCATGGCCAAGAGCTACGGCTGAGATGCTGTTCGTCGTCGCCTGGCCAATGCTGGCGGAGGCCGACGAGACAGCCCTGCGCCGGTTGCGCGCGCAGTACCATCCCGGCGAGGCCGCGCTGATCGGCCCGCATATCACGCTGGTGTTCGGCGCCGCGGCGGACGAAGAAACGCGGCTGCGCAAGGCGCTTGCCGATCTGGCGTCGCGACGGCCGTTCTGGTTCATGCTCGACCGCCTTGTCCGGCACGACCTCGCGCCGCCATCCCGCGCCGCCTATCTTTTTGCAATGCCGGCCGACGGTGCCGCCGAGCTCGTGGACCTCCACGAGACTCTCAATCCCGTGCCCGGTCCCGGGCCCTTCGAGCCGCATATCACGGTCGGCCTGTTCGACCACGCCGCGGCCGCCGAGCAGGTGGCGCGCATCGTCCAGCGCCAGCACCTGCCGATGCACGGCCGTGTCGAGGAACTTGCGCTGCTGCGGCGGGATGGCGATGCGCTCGAGACCGTGCAGACGATCAGGCTTGGGCAGTAGCCGTTTCCTCCCCGGCGAAGCTGGGGAGGAGAATGAGAGGCGTGCCCATATGCGAATGCCCCCGTTTACGGGGACGCGAGGCGTTTACCGCCACAACGGCGGCAGCGGCGGCAGGCGGACGTTGCCGGGACGGGCCACGACGCCGAACTGGGCCAGCGTCTCGCGCACCTCGCGCGGCGCACGCAGGGCGGGTCCCTGGGCGTCGACGCCGCTGAGGTGCAGAAGGCGATCGAAGATGCGCTGCCAGCGATCCTGCTCTCCAGGGAAGCGGCGCAGCTCGACCGGGCTCGATGCATCGATGCCCGCCTTGGCCTTGGCGATGTTGATGGCGCGCTGCAGGCCGCCCAGCTCGTCGACCAGGCCCGCCGCTTTGGCGTCGGCGCCCGAAAAGACGCGGCCGCGCGCCACCGAGTCGAGGCGGACGCTGTCGAGCTTGCGCGCTTCGCCGACCTGGCGGGTGAACTCGGCGTAGATCCTGTCGAGGTCGCGCGCGACGGCGTCGCGCTGCGCGGGGGTCGGAGCCTGGAAAGGCGAGTACATGCCGGCGTTGGTGCCGGTTGACAGACGCTCGACGCGGATGCCGAGCGAAGTCAGCAGCTCGGCGGCCACCGGCCAGACGCTGAACACGCCGATCGATGCGGTGATGGTCGTCGGCTGGGCGACGATGGCATCGGCCTTGATCGCGGCGAGATATCCACCCGACGCCGCCACATCGCCCATCGACACGATCACCGGCTTGCCGGCTGCCCGGGCGCGCGCCACGCCGTCGGCGATCGCATCGGCCGCGGGGTAGGTGCCGCCGGGAGAATCGATGCGCAGCACGATGGCGCGCACCTCCTTCGCCTTGACGGCTTTCTCCAAGGCATCGGTGATGTCGTCGGCTTGTGCCATCGTATCGCTGTCCAGCGGACCCGAGGGGCCGGCGCCCGACACGATTGGGCCGCTGACATGCACCAGCGCGATGACGTCGCCTTGCGGCTTGGGTCGCGAGTCGTCGGCGGCATAGTCTGACAGGGTGACAAGCCGGTCCACCTTGCTACGCAGCCAGATGTCGCCGAGCGCGTCGCTGCGATAGCCGAGTCTGTCGATCAGACTCTCCCGGAATGCCCTGTCTGCGTCGAGCGGCGCCGAGTCGATCAGGCGGCGCAGCTTGTCGGGATTCATTCTCCGATCGCGTGCCACGTCGGCGATGAATTGGGCGAACAGGCTGTCGAGCAGCTTCTGCAGGTTCTCCCGCGCCGGGGCGGTATAGCCTGTCTCGCGCAAGGAATCGGGCGCGCTCTTGTATTCGAAGCGCTTGCCTCCCTCGATCTGGATGCCGAGCTTGTCGAGCCCCGTCTTGAGAAACGGCGTCTCGATGGCGATGCCGGCGACTGAGAAGCCGCCGCTCGGCTGCAGCCAGATCTGGTCGAGGGCTGCAGCGAGGTAGTAGTCGGCGAAGTGGGCGCCGCTACTGCCCAGCGATTCGGCGAAGCCGATCGCGTACTTGCCCTTGCTGCGGAAATACACGATCGCCTGGCGCAGCTCCTGGACGCGCGCCAAACCAGCAGACTCGTCGCCGATATCGACGAACAGGCCGACCACCCGCGGATCCTCGGCCGCCTGCCGCACGAGCTGCACCGTCTCGACGATGTCGCGCTTGTCGGAGAGCAACCCGCCGCTCCACAGGTCGCCGGAGATCGCCTCAGGCGGCACGTCGCGCAAGTCGAGCGACAGGACGATCGATTGCGGCAGCGGCTTGCTCGAGAACGTCCCGGACGAGACGAGGGCGATGACGCCGCCGACCGCAATTAGGACGAGGGCGCCTACAGTGGCGAGCAGGCCCACAATGAATCGCCACATGGCGAGCTCCGATCAATTGTCAGGATTTGACGAGATTCGGCCGGAACGTCCGTGCGGCGTCAAGCATCGCCGAGGCCGTGATATCGAGCCCGTTGTCGCGCACCAGAACGGCCGTCGGCATCCCGCGGATCGGCCGCAGGCCGTCGTCGAGGTTCCACATCGACAGGCGCAGGTTGGCCGCGATGAACGCTTCCGGGGCGACGCCGATCTCGAGCTGCGGGCGCAGGGCCAGGCGGCGCAGCCTCACCCACTGGATATCCTTCCAGGCAAGGCGACGGTCGCGCCCGAATCCCAGGAACACGCCGTCGCGGTCGATGACGAGCTGCGGCGTGCGATTGCGATAGCGGCTGACCCCGATATAGACGTAGTAGGCCATCGCGGCGGCGAGCATGGTGAACAGCACGAAGCGCGGATCGTTCGGCGATAGGGTCGGGGCGTTGGCGGGGTTGCGGACGAAATAGACGATCGCCGCCGTCACCATGCCGGCCGATACCGCCGCCATGCTGATGTTGTGCAGTACGCTGTAGCGCGCCTCGACTGGCCGAACGGCAGCGACCATAGGCGCACCTACAACGAGACCGCACCCTGAGGAGCGGCCCCGAAGGGCCGTGTCTCGAAGGGTGAGCCACAGTACAGGTGCTGCGGCAAGGCAATTCCGACGATGTCGTATGCGGCCCATCCGTCGAGACGGCCGCTCAGCGGCCTCCTCAGGATGAGGACATGCTTGGCGCAACCAAAGTTGGTGCCAATAGAGGCAGTCACCCCCACTGCCTCATCCGCCCTGCGCACGTTGGCGCAGCATGTGGTCGGCGAGCACGCAGGCGACCATCGCCTCGGCGACCGGCGTGGCGCGCAGGCCGACGCAGGGGTCGTGACGACCCTTGGTGCGCAGCTCGACCTCATTGCCGAAGCGATCGACGCTGCGCACCGGCGTCAGGATCGAGCTGGTCGGCTTCACGGCGAGTCGGCAGACGATGTCCTGGCCGGTCGAGATGCCGCCCAGGATGCCGCCGGCATGATTGCTGAGGAAGGCCGGCGCGCCGTCCTGCATGCGCATCTCGTCGGCATTCTCCGCGCCGCTCATCGCCGCGGTGGCGAAGCCGTCGCCGATCTCGACACCCTTGACGGCATTGATGCTCATCAACGCCTTGGCGAGGTCGGCGTCGAGCTTGTCGTAGACCGGGTCGCCCAGGCCGGCGGCGATCCCGGAGGCCACGACCTCGATCACCGCGCCGCACGAGCTGCCGCGCTTGCGCACGTCGTCGAGATAGCCTTCCCAGACCTGCGCCGCCTGCCGGTCGGGGCACCAGAAGGGATTGTCGGCCGTCGCCTCCCAGTCCCACTTGCCGCGCTCGATCTTCTGGGTGCCGAGCTGCACCACGGCGCCGCGGATGGTGACCGCCTCGCCGAGGATCTTGCGGGCGATCGCACCGGCCGCCACGCGCACGGCGGTCTCGCGCGCCGACTGCCGGCCGCCGCCGCGATAATCGCGCACGCCGTACTTTTTCCAGTAAGTGTAGTCGGCGTGCGAGGGGCGGAACTTGTCCTTGATCTCCGAATAGTCGCGCGAGCGCTGGTCGACATTGTCGATGTGCAGGCCGATCGGGGTGCCGGTGGTGACACCCTCGAACACGCCGGAGAGGATGCGAACCGTATCGGGCTCCTGGCGCTGGGTGACGAAGCGCGACTGGCCGGGCCGGCGCTTTTCCATCCACACCTGGATGTCGGCTTCGCTCAGGGGAATGCGCGGCGGCGTGCCATCGACGACGCAGCCGATGGCCGGGCCGTGGCTCTCGCCCCAGCTCGTGAACTTGAACAGCGTTCCGAAACTGCTGCCGGCCATGCCCGCCGGCCTCCCGTCCTACTCGCCCTCGAAATTGCCGAGCAGCTCGGCGATCTGCTTGGCCGACGAGGTCTTGATCATGCCAACGACGTGATAGCCGCCGTCGACATGCATGATTTCACCGGTCGTGGCAGTGCCGAGGTCCGACAGCAGATAGAGGGCGGAGTTGCCGACTTCCTCCTGGGTGATGTTGCGCTTCAGGGGGGAGTTGAGCTCGTTCCACTTCAGTATATAGCGGCCGTCGTTGATGCCCGCGAACGCCAGCGTCTTGATCGGCCCGGCCGAGATGGCATTGACGCGAATCTTCTGCTCGCCGAGGTCGGCCGCCAGGTAGCGAACGCTCGCTTCCAGTGCCGCCTTGGCCACGCCCATGACGTTATAGTGCGGGATCACCCGCTCGGCGCCGTAGTAGGTGAGGGTGAGGATGCTGCCGCCGTTCGGCATCAGCGGCACGGCGCGCTGCGCCACCGCGGTCAACGAATAGCAGCTCACATTCATGGTGAGCTGGAAGTTTTCCGGCGTGGTGTCGAGATAGCGCCCGCGCAGCTCATCCTTGTTCGAGAAGGCGATGGCATGGACCAGGAAGTCGAGCGCGCCCCATTGCCGGGACAGCTCCGCGAAGGTCGCATCGATGCTGGCCGGGTCGCTCGCGTCGCAGGGCAGCATGATCTTGGCGCCGATCGAGTCCGCGAGGGGGCGGACACGGCGCTGCAAAGCGTCGCCGCCCTGGAAGGTGATGGCCACCTCCGCGCCCTGCTGATGGCAGGCCTTGGCGATGCCCCAGGCGATCGAGCGCTCGTTGGCGACGCCCATGACGAGGCCCTTTTTTCCGGCCATCAACTGTCCAGCTACGGTCATGGGTCGTTCTTAGCGGGGGACAGCAATTGGGACAAGATGCCGGTGGTCTGAACAGCCACAACCCCTCATATTGTGGTCATGATTGAGGAAAAGCCCGATCCGCTGACGATCTTCAGCGCCTGGTACGAGGAAGCCGGCAAGAGCGAGCCGAACGATCCGTCGGCCATGAGCCTGGCCTCGGTGGGGCCCGACGGTACGCCGGCGGTGCGCATGGTGTTGCTCAAGCAGTTCGACGGCGCGGGCTTCGTTTTCTACACCAATCACCAAAGCCGCAAGGGCCAGCACTTGCTGGCCCATCCCAAGGCTGCCCTCCTGTTCCACTGGAAGTCGCTGCGTCGCCAGGTGCGCCTGGAGGGGCCGGTGGCGCCGACCACGGCAGCCGAGGCGAACGCCTATTTTTCCAGCCGCGACCGCGGCAGCCAGATCGGCGCCTGGGCCTCCGAGCAGTCGCGGCCGCTGGAGAGCCGGTTCGCGCTCGAGAAGCGGGTAGCCGAGTTCGGGGCACGCCATCTCGTCGGCAAGGTGCCCCGCCCGCCCCACTGGTCGGGCTTTCGCCTGCAGCCGCTGCTGATCGAGTTCTGGCAGGACGGTGCCTTCCGCTTGCACGACCGGCTGGAATATCGCCGCACGGCCCCGGACCAGCCCTGGACGACCCGCACGCTCTATCCGTGAGGGCTGTCATTTTCCTCCCCAGCGAAGCCGGGGAGGTGCCCCGTCATACGGGGCGGAGGGGTCATGAGCCTCAGTTCCGCTGCTCATGACCCCTCCGTCGCCGAAGACGGCGACACCTCCCCACGCAAAGCGTGGGGAGGAGAATGAGAGACCTTGATCCGTAACAATACGCCGAGCCATCCCAAGCACTATATTGGGCTGATGGCGATCGAGCCCAAACGTCTGATGCGGATCGCCGCGGTGGCGTCGATGTCGGTGGCGCTGATGCTGATCGGCGCCAAGGCCGTGGCGTGGCTGCTCACCGAGTCGGTGAGCATGCTGTCCTCGCTGGTCGACTCGGCGCTCGACTTCGTGGCCTCGCTGGTGACCTTCGTTGCCGTGCGCCAGGCGCTGACGCCGGCCGATGCCGACCATCGGTTCGGCCATGGCAAGGCCGAGGCGCTTGCCGGGCTCGCCCAGGCCGGCTTCATCGCCGCGTCGGGCGGCGGCCTGCTGCTGACGGTGGGCGATCGCCTGCTGCATCCCCATCCGGTACAGCGCGAGGCGCTCGGCTTGGCGGTCAGCGCCCTCGCTGTCGTGCTGACCTTGGCGCTGGTGACGTTCCAGAACTACGTGGTACGCCGTTCAGGCTCGCTCGCCATCGGTGCCGATCGGGCTCACTACGCGACCGACCTCGTGGCCAACGTCGCCGTGGGCTCCGCTCTGTATCTGTCCGGCCTGCTCGACCAGCCCTCGATCGATTCCGCCATGGCGGGCCTGGTGGCGCTCTTTCTCATCCACGGCGCCTGGCAGGTCGGCCGCGAGTCGCTCGACGTACTGATGGACCGTGAGCTGCCCGTGGCCGACCGCGATCGCATCGCAGCCATTGCCCGGCGCCATCCCGAGGTGCGCGCGGTGCACGACCTGCGCACGCGATCGGCCGGCCTGACCCGCTTCATCCAGCTTCACATCGAGGTCGATTCCGGTCTCGCCCTGGTACGGGCGCACGAGATCGGCGATCAGGTCGAGGCGGGCATCCGGCAAGCCTTTCCCGATGCGGAGGTGATCCTCCATATCGATCCGTTCGGCGTTGCCGAGCACCAGCCCACCTTCGCCTGACCCGAAACCCGGCCGCTGCCCGATGACCGCTCATCCCAGCTTCATCGTCGAGGATCAATCGGCGACCACCGCGTTCCTCGAGGCCCGACTGACGCCGCAGAAGCGCATCGACACGCATGGCGCCGTCGTCTTCCTGACATCGGAGCGGGCGTACAAGCTGAAGCGCGCGGTGAAGTTTCCCTACATGGATTTCTCCACCGTGCCGATCCGGCGAGCCATGTGCGCGGCCGAGGTCGAGATCAACCGTCGGCTGGCACCCGAGATCTATCTCGGCGTCGCGCCGATCCGGAAGCTGCCCGACGGCACGCTGGCGCTGGGGGAGGTCGGGCAACTCGCCGACGATGCGATCGACTGGCTGGTCGTCATGCGGCGCTTCGACGAGGACGGCCTGCTCGATCGCATGGCGACGCGCGGCGCCCTGACGCCGGAGCTGATGGCGGCGCTCGGGGCGCGCGTCGCCGCCTATCACAACGGGCTGGCGCCGCTCGCAGGTTTCTCCGGACCGGACGACTATCGCCGCTCGGTGGCGGCCGATGTCCGGCAGCTCCGCGAGCAGGGCGAGCGGCTGGATCCGGCGACGACCGAGGCGTTGGCGGTGCAACTGCCGGGCGCGCTCGAGCCGTTCGCCGATCTGGTGGCGCGGCGGGCGACGGCCGGCGCGGTGCGGCGCTGCCATGGCGATCTCCACCTGCGCAACATCGTGCTGATCGACGGGCAGCCGGTGCCGTTCGACGCCATCGAATTCTCCGAGCGGATCGCCAGCATCGACGTGCTCTACGACCTCGCCTTCGCCCTGATGGATCTGTGCGATCGGGGGCTGCGGCCGCTCGCCAACCGGCTGCTGAACGAATGGTTGTGGCGCGTCGCCGAATTGCCTGGCGCGTCGCACGAGGAGGCACTGGCTTTGCTGCCGCATTTTCTGTCGCGCCGTGCCGCCGTGCGGGCCTTCGTCGAGGCGTCGGGCGCGGCGCTCGCGGGGAAGGTCAGCGAGGAAGCCCGTACGTACCAGCGCCAGGCGCTCGCGTTCCTGCAGCTCGAACCGCCGCGCCTGCTGGCGATCGGCGGCCTGTCCGGCAGCGGCAAGACGACCCAGGCGCTGAAACGGGCGCCCGCCATCGGCCGCACGCCGGGCGCCGTGGTGGTGCGCAGCGACGTCGAGCGCAAGCGCCGCGCCGGCGTGGCGCTCGAGGAACCCATGCCGGCCGGCAGCTATACGGCTGCCGCCTCGGCCGAAGTCTACGCCGCCATGCTGGCCCGCGCCGAACGCGTGCTGCGCGCCGGCTACAGCGTGGTGCTCGATGCCGTGTTCGCCCGCCCGGCCGAGCGGGCGATGGCCGGGGCTCTGGCGGCGCGTGTCGGCGTGCCCTTCGAAGGCATCTGGCTCGACGTGCCGAAGGAGGTGGCGATGGCGCGCGTCGCCGATCGCAAGGGCGATGCGTCCGACGCCACGCCGGCGGTCGTGGAACGGCAGTTCGACTACGATCTTGGCCACATTGACTGGCGACGCGGCTAAATTCTGAAAGAAGGGTCCCCTCGCTGCGCTCGGGATGAGATCGATGGTGTCAGGCACGACAACAATACTGTCATCCCGAGCGCAGCGAGGGACCTTTCTCTTCATTGAAGCCGGCGTGGTTCCCCACGGCGAATGATTGTCATGCCCGCCGCTTGGCGGCGGCGCTGCGGGGCAGGTGGCGGGCGAGGTATTGGCCGGTGTAGCTCTCGGTGACCCGGGCGACCTCCTCGGGGGGACCTTCGGCGACCAGGCGGCCGCCGCCGGAGCCGCCATCGGGACCGAGATCGAGGATCCAGTCAGCGGTCTTGATGACCTCGAGATTGTGCTCGATCACCAGCACCGTGTTGCCGCCCTCGACCAGCCGGTGCAGCACCTCGAGCAGCTTGCGCACGTCCTCGAAATGCAAACCGGTGGTCGGCTCGTCGAGGATGTAGAGCGTGCGGCCGGTCGCCCGGCGCGACAGCTCCTTGGCGAGCTTGACCCTTTGAGCCTCGCCGCCCGACAGGGTGGTCGCCTGCTGGCCGATATGGATATAGCCCAGGCCGACCTGCTGCAGGGTCAGCAGCTTGTCGCGGATCACCGGCACGGCCTTGAAGAACTCGACGCCCTCGTCGACCGTCATCTCCAGCACGTCGGCGATCGACTTGCCGCGGAACTGGATCTCCAGCGTCTCGCGATTGTAACGCTTGCCCTTGCAGACGTCGCACTGGACGTAGACATCCGGGAGAAAGTGCATCTCGATCTTGATGACGCCGTCGCCCTGGCAGGCCTCGCAGCGGCCGCCCTTGACGTTGAACGAGAAGCGGCCGGGCTTGTAGCCGCGCTCGGTCGAGTCGGGCAGCTGGGCGAACCAGTCGCGGATCGGCGAGAAGGCGCCTGTGTAGGTCGCCGGATTGGAACGCGGCGTGCGGCCGATCGGCGACTGGTCGATGTCGACGATCTTGTCGAGATGGTGCACGCCGTCGAGCCCGCTGTGCTCGCCTGGATGCTCGCGCGCGCCGTTCAGCCGCCGCGCCAGCGCCTTGTAGAGCGTCTCGACGATCAACGTGCTTTTGCCGCTGCCCGACACGCCAGTGACGCAGGTGAAGGTGCCAAGCGGAATGTTGGCCGTGACGTTGCGCAGGTTATTCTCGCGCGCGCCCTTGAGCGTCAGCCATCGTGCGCCCTTGCTGCTTGGCGGCTGCGGCTCGCGTCGCACCTTGGGCACCGGGATCTGGCGGAAGCCGGAGAGGTACTGGCCGGTCAGGCTCGCCGTGTTGCGCATCACCTCTTCCGGCGTGCCCTCGGCGATGACAGAACCGCCATGGGCGCCGGCACCCGGTCCCATGTCGACCAGATGATCGGCGGCGCGGATCGCGTCCTCGTCGTGCTCGACCACCAGCACGGTGTTGCCGAGGTCACGCAGGCGGACCAGCGTCTTCAGCAGGCGATCATTGTCGCGCTGGTGCAGGCCGATCGACGGCTCGTCGAGCACGTACAGCACGCCGGTCAGGCCGGAGCCGATCTGCGAGGCCAGGCGGATGCGCTGGCTCTCGCCGCCCGACAGGGTGCCCGACGTGCGGTTGAGCGTCAGGTAGCTCAGGCCGACATTGTCGAGGAAGCCCAGCCGCTCGTTGATCTCCTTGAGGATGCGGGCGGCGATCTCGCGCTGCTTGGCGGTGAGCTTGGGGTCGAGGCCGAGGAACCATTGCACCGCCTCGCCGATGGCGAACTCAGTTACCTGGCTGATGTCGAGCCCGCCGATCTTGACCGCCAGCGCCTCGGGCTTGAGCCGGGCGCCGCCGCAGGCCTCGCACTTGGTCTCGTGCTGGAAGCGCTCGAGCTCCTCGCGCACCCACGACGAATCGGTCTCCTTCCAGCGCCGGTCGAGATTGGGGATCACACCCTCGAACGGCTTGGTCGTCTGGTACTGGCGGATGCCGTCGTCGTAGCGCATGGCGATCGCCTCGCCGCCACTGCCCTGCAGAACGACGTCGCGCACCTTCTTCGGCAGGTCGCGCCACGGCGTCGACATCTTGACCTTGAAGTGCTTGGCGATGCTCTCCAGCGTCTGCAGGTAATACTGGCCCGACGAATCGGCCCATGGCGTGATCGCGCCCTCGGCGAGCGACAGGCGGTCGTCCGGCACGACCATCTCCGGATCGAAGAACATTTTCACGCCGAGGCCGTCGCATGACGGGCAGGCGCCCTGCGGGGCGTTGAAGGAGAACAGGCGCGGCTCGATCTCCTCAATAGTGAATCCCGAGACCGGGCAGGCGAAGCGGGCGGAGAACACCGTGCGCTCGGCGCTATCGGCATTCTCGGCGACCGCCAGCCCCTCGGCGAGGTCGAGCGCAGTCTCGATCGAATCGGCCAGGCGATTGCCCAGATCGGGCCGCACGACGATGCGGTCGACGACGACGTCGATGTCGTGCTTGTACTTCTTGTCGAGCGACGGCGCCTCGGCGATCTCGTAGAGCTTGCCGTCGATCTTGACGCGCTGGAACCCCTTCTTCTGAAGCTCCTGCAGCTCCTTGCGATACTCGCCCTTGCGGCCGCGCACGATCGGCGCCATCAGGAACAGCCGCGTGCCTTCCGGCATAGCCTTCACCCGGTCGACCATCTGCGACACGGTCTGGCTCTCGATCGGCAGGCCGGTCGCCGGCGAGTAGGGCACGCCGACACGGGCGAACAGCAGGCGGAGATAGTCGTAGATCTCGGTGACGGTGCCGACCGTCGAGCGCGGATTGCGCGAGGTGGTCTTCTGCTCGATCGAGATCGCCGGCGACAGGCCCTCGATCGAATCAACGTCGGGCTTCTGCATCAGCTCAAGGAACTGGCGGGCGTAGGCCGACAGGCTCTCGACGTAGCGGCGCTGACCCTCGGCATAGATCGTGTCGAAGGCAAGCGACGATTTGCCTGACCCGGACAGGCCGGTGATCACCACCAGACGGTCGCGTGGCAGGTCGAGATCGACGTTCTTCAGATTGTGTTCGCGCGCACCGCGGATCGAGATGAAGCGGTGCGGCTCGGCAATGGGGGGGCGGGACTTGGCCATCGGTGCGGGGAGAATAGGCGATGCGCGGGATAGCGCATATGGCGATTAACCCCCAGCCTTGCCAGCTCCTGTCAGCTTCTGACAGCAATCGGAGCAGGGCATGCCTCGCGCCACGGATCAGGGCATTGCGGCGTCAGGTGGTGGCCGGTTGCCATGCCTGCATCAGCGCGGGTGGCCGATCGTTCGTCAGGAGCTGCATGGTGCCTGCGATCAGGCCGATGACGAGCGCGACCTTCCAGGCGAGATGGCCAGCGCGAAGTCGGAAATGGGGGCTCACGCGTCGCCGGCTGGCCGGTTCGCAACCTGAAATTGGTGGCTGCCCACAGGCCGCCGGCGCTACCTTGCCCGACGTGAGGTAGGTGCTGCGTCCTGCGGCACCGGGAAAGCAAAGGAGGCCCCCATGGCGGGCAGCGTGAACAAGGTCATCCTGGTCGGCAATCTCGGCCGCGACCCCGAAGTGAGGTCCATGCAGGATGGCAGATCCATGGTCAACATGTCGGTAGCCACCTCTGATACCTGGCGGGATCGCCAGTCGGGCGAGCGCAAGGAGCGCACCGAATGGCACCGAGTCGTGATCTTCAACGAAAAACTCGCCGAGGTGGCGCAAAAATTCATCCGCAAGGGGTCGAAGGTCTATGTCGAGGGCCAACTGGCGACCCGTAAATGGACCGACCAGGGCGGCCAGGAGCGCTATACGACCGAAGTCGTGATTCCACGCTTCGGCGGCGCGCTGACGATGCTCGATGGCCGCAGTGGCGGCGGCGGCGGCGACATGGGCGGTGGCATGGGCGGCATGGACGACGACATGGGCGGTGGCTCGATGCCGAGCAGCGGCGGCGGAGGCCGTCCGGCGGCACCGCGCGGCGGGGGCAAGGATCTCGACGACGACATTCCGTTCTAGGGCCGACTGGAGAGCGGGCGGGAGGCCCGCGGTCCATATGAAGATGAAGCATGATCCCTCCGTCGTCGTAAGACGGCGACATCTCCCCAAGCCTTGCTTGGGGAGGAGAATAATCACACAGGTGTAACGCCAATGCCGCAGGGTCAGGTCCGCGTCTGGTATCAGAGCTTCGTCCATCCGGTGGAGCAGGCGCCCTACATCGAACGCCTGCAGGCTCAGCTCGATGAGGTCGCGGGACGTGGCATCCGCTTCGAGGTTCACGGCCTCGATCCGCCCGACCGTTCGTTTCATCCCCTGACCGAGTTCCGCTGCGCCGCGCAGATCATCCGCCATGCCCTGGACGCCGAGAAGGCGGGCTACGATGCCTTCGTGATCGGCCATTTCCAGGAGCCGGGGTTACTGGAAATCCGCAGCTCCCTGGATATTCCCGTCGTCGCCCTGGGAGAGGCGAACCTGCTCTTGGCCCTCACCATGGGATATCGGATCGGGCTGGTCACGATTGATCCCATCTTCATCCCCTGGCATGACCGCCAAGTACGCCTGCACGGGCTCGGCGAGCGCGTCGTCGGCACGACGGCGCTCGAGATGAATCTTCCCGCCTTCATGAAAGCATTCACCGATGTGGACGCCTACGCTGCCGTGCGCGCCCAATTTGTCGCCCAGGTGAAGCCGCTGATCGAGAAGGGGGCCGAGGTGATCATTCCTGCCGGCGGCCTGCCCATGCTGCTGTTCGCCCGCGAGAGCCCGTTCATCATCGACGGCGCCCCTGTGCTGAACGGCATCGCCGTCGTCGCCAAGGCCACCGAAATGGCCCTGGCGCTGCGGTCGATCACCAATGTCGTCGTCAGCCGCCGAAGTACCTACGCCAAGGCGCCGCCCGACGCCGTTCGCGAGTTCTGCGAGCGGCTACAGTAGCCTGCCGGGAGCGCGACAGGAGTGGCGCGCTCCCGGCACGTCAGGCGGGCAGGCCGAGGGTACGCAGGCGCTTGATCGTCTGGTTGGCGCTCACGTGATGGATGGCCTTCATGCCGAAAGCGCGGGCGCCTTCGACATTGGCCAGGCTGTCGTCGATGAACACCGCCTCGCCGGGCGCGAAGCCGCCGGCCTGACACACCAGGTCGTAGATCGCCGCCGCGGGCTTGAGATGACCGACACGGCCGGACACCACGTAATCCCGAAAGCAACTGAGGAAGCGATGGCGCCGCTGCCCCGGACCACGCACCCAGTCATCGAGAAAGCCGGGTGCGTTCGACAGCAGATAGAGCGGCGTTCCCGCCTCGTGCAGCCGTTCGACGACGGCTGTCATCTCCGGAAAGCTGTAGTCGCACATCTCGTCGAACCGGCCGTAAAACGCCTCGATCAGGGCTTCCTTGCCCGGATGTCGGGACTTGAGGTGCCGCGTCGCCTCGATCGGGTCGCCGCCGCGATCCTGGTCGACATGCCATTCGTTGGTCGTCACGCGGGCGAGGAAATCCTCCATCTCGCCGGCATCGGGGATGAGCTTGCGGTAGAGATGGCGGGGGTTCCAATCGAGCAGCACCCCGCCCAGGTCGAAGACCGCGATCGGGGCTGCCGGCGGAGCCGAATTCTGACCAGATTCAATAGCCAATTGGGGACCTTCCGAAGCCTTGTTTACGACGCCAATTTAGTCAATAAAATCAATATGTTAAAGCGGCGATATCGGGGCGATTTTTGTTGGTCTTTGGGCCACGGTTTGCTAGGGTGCGTTCCGTTCCGCCGGGCACCCTGGCAGGGCCCCAAAAGCAAGCAAAATCCAGGTATCCGTGAGCGACGACACGACCCTTCCGCCGGCGCCTCCACCTCCGCCCTCCGACGAACCGCCCCCGCCGCCGACCCCGCACGACATCGCGCCGATCACCATCGAAGAGGAGATGCGCCGTTCGTACCTCGATTACGCCATGAGCGTGATCGTGGCGCGGGCGCTGCCCGATGCCCGCGACGGCCTGAAGCCCGTGCAACGCCGCATCCTCTACTCGATGAAGGAGAGCGGGTACGACTCGACGCACGCTTTCCGCAAGTCGGCGCGCATCGTCGGCGACGTGATGGGCAAGTATCACCCGCACGGCGACAGCGCGATCTACGATGCCATGGTGCGCATGGCGCAGGTCTTTTCGTTGCGCCTGCCGCTGATCTCGGGGCAAGGCAATTTCGGGTCGATGGACGCCGATCCGCCGGCGGCGATGCGCTATACGGAAGCGCGCCTGGCACGTGTCGCGGAAACGCTGCTGGCGGATATCGACAAGGACACGGTCGATTTCCAGCCCAACTACGACGAGACCAGTCAGGAGCCGACGGTCTTGCCGGCTGCCTTTCCCAATCTGCTGGCCAATGGTGCCGGCGGCATTGCCGTCGGCATGGCGACCAACATTCCGCCGCACAATCTCGGCGAGCTGATCGACGGGTGCTGCGCGCTGATCGACAATCCCGCGCTCACCGTCCAGCAGGTCATGGAATGCATTCCGGGGCCGGATTTCCCGACCGGTGCCACCATTCTCGGACGCAACGGCATCCGCGCGGCGTACGAGCTCGGGCGCGGCTCCCTGATCATGCGGGCGCGGACCCGGATCGAGGAAGGTCGCGGCGGACGCGAATCGATCATCGTCTCGGAGATCCCCTACCAGGAAAACAAGGCACGTCTGCACGAGCGCATCGCCGAGGTGGTGCGCGACAAGAAGGTCGAGGGCGTTTCGGAGATCCGCGACGAGAGCGACCGTGACGGCGTCCGGCTGGTGATCGAGCTGAAGCGCGAGGCGATGGCCGACGTCGTCCTGAACCAGCTCTATCGCTACACGCCGTTGCAGACGACATTCGGCGTCAATGCGCTGGCGCTCGACGGCGGACGGCCGAGGCTGATGGGCCTCAAGGAGCTGCTCGAGGCGTTCATTCGCTTCCGCGCCGAAGTGCTGACGCGGCGCACCAAGTACGAGCTCGCTGCCGCACGCGATCGGGCCCACATCCTGGTCGGCCTGGCGATCGCCGTCGCCAACATCGACGCGGTGATCGAGCTGATCCGCCGGGCGCCCGACCCGACGGTGGCGCGCGAACGCCTGCTGGCGCGCGACTGGCCGGCCGCCGACGTGGCGCCGCTGATTGCCCTGATCGCCGAGCCGGGACGCGAGGTGTCGGCCGACGGGACGTACCGGCTGTCCGAGGCGCAGGCTCGCGCCATCCTGGAACTGCGCCTGCAGCGCCTGACCGGGCTTGAGCGCGACAAGATCTCGGAAGAACTGACCGAGGTGGCCAAGCTGATCGAAGGTTATCTCGAGCTGCTGGGCGATCGCGACAAGCTGTTTGCGCTGATGCGCAAGGAGCTGGTCGAGATCAAGGAGCAGTATGCGACGCCGCGGCGCACCGAGATCATCGACAACGAGTTCGAGCAGGACATCGAGGACCTGATCCAGCGCGAGGACATGGTCGTGACCGTGACGCATGGCGGCTACGTCAAGCGCGTGCCGGTGTCGGCCTATCGGGCGCAGCGCCGTGGCGGCAAGGGGCGCGCCGGCATGGCGACGCGCGAGGACGATTTCGTCTCCAGCTTGTTCGTCGCCAATACCCACACGCCGATGCTGTTCTTCTCCAGTCGCGGCATCGTCTACAAGCTCAAGGTATGGCGCCTGCCGCTCGGCGCCCCGCAAGCCCGCGGCAAGGCCTTCGTCAATCTGCTGCCGCTCGGCGAAGGCGAGACGATCAGTGCCGTCATGCCGATGCCGGAGGACGAGTCGAGCTGGTCGACCCTCAACGTCGTCTTCGCGACGGCGCGCGGCGGGGTTCGGCGCAACGAGCTCAGCGATTTTGTCAATGTCCACCAGAGCGGCAAGATTGCGATGAAGTTCGAGGGCGACGATGCCGGCGACCGGCTGATCGGCGTCAGCGTCTGCACCGAGGAGCAGGACGTGCTGCTGGCGACGCGCCAGGGCCGTGCGATGCGCTTCCCCTTGTCGACCGTGCGCGTGTTCCAGAGCCGCGCCTCGACGGGCGTGCGCGGCATTGCGCTGGCCGACGGCGACGAGGTCATCTCGATGTCGCTGTTCGACAGCGGCAGGGGCATCACCACCGAGGAGCGCGACGCCTATCTGCGCCAATCACGGGCGCTTCGGCAGGCCGAGGAGGAGGCGCCGGCGGAGGAGACGGCCGGCACGGTCCACGCGCTGTCGTCCGAGCGCTTCGCCGAGCTGCAGGCCAAGGAAGAGTTCGTCCTCACTGTCGCGTCGAGCGGCTTCGGCAAGCGTACATCGGCCTACGAGTATCGAGTGACCGGCCGCGGCGGCAAGGGCGTCGAGCTCATGAGTCTCGCGAAAGGTGGTGAGGTGGTCGCCGCCCTTGCCATTCTTGACAGCGACCAGATCATGTTGATGACCGACGGCGGCACATTGATTCGGTGCCCGGTCGATGGAATCCGCATCGCGGGCCGGGCGACCCGCGGCGTGCGCATCGTCAATGTCAGCGAAGGCGAGCGTGTCGTGTCCGCGGTGCGGATCGGCGAGGACGATGCGGCCAATGGCAACGGGGGTGAGAATGGCGGTGCCGACAGCGGCGACGGCAACGGTCATTCCGAAACAAACGGTGGATAAGGCACTCCCGTGTCGCTAAGACTTCGCCGCCGCAACTGGCGTATAAGGGGGAGAGATGGCTTCAGAACGCACCGGTGTCTATCCGGGCACGTTCGATCCCATAACCAGCGGGCACATGGAGGTGGTGCGCCGCTCGTTGCGGCTCGTCGATCGGCTAGTGATCGGGCCGGCCATCAACATCGGCAAGGGGCCGTTGTTCTCGCTCGAAGAGCGTATGGACATCATCAAGGACGACATCGCGGATTTCTCGCAGGCCGACAAGGATCGCATCCAGGTCGTGCCGTTCGAGGGCCTCTTGATCCATTTCGCGCGCGAGGTCGGTGCGTCGGTCATCATTCGCGGCCTGCGCGCGGTCTCGGACTTCGAGTACGAGATCCAGATGGCCAACATGAACGCCCGCATGGAGCCCAACGTCGAGACCATCTTCCTCATGGCCTCCGATCGGCACCAGTTCATCGCCTCGTCCCTGGTGAAGGACATTGCGCGCCTGGGCGGCGACACGTCGCAATTCGTATCCGGCAAGGTCTTCAAGCGGCTCAAGGCCAAGTTCGGGCACTCCTGAAGCCGCCTGGCCAGATACTTCTCCCCAGCTTCGCTGGGGAGGTGTCGCCGTCTTCGGCGACGGAGGGGTCAGGAGTCTCATCGCCCATGACCCCTCCGTCCGCGAAGACGCGGACACCTCCCCAGCGACGCTGGGGAGGAGAAGCGCGCTCATGAGCGCGTTGACCGTCGGCCCGGCGCATCATATACGGGCGCCGCGCGGGGTTTCGGCCAGCGGCGCGACCTCGGGGCGAGCCCGTAGCTCAGCGGTAGAGCATCTGACTTTTAATCAGGTGGTCGTAGGTTCGATCCCTACCGGGCTCACCAACGCAGGCAGGAAGGAGACGCGCGGTTCATGCCGTCGGTGAACGTCGTCAACGGCAAGCAGATTGTGGTCGAGCAGCTTGCTCCAGGGGAGCGCTTCACCCGCTTCCTGATCCGGCCATTCCTGCAGATGTGGTATCATCAGGATCTCATCCAGGCGATTCTGCGCCGCGAGGTCCGTGACCGCTTCAAGGGGTCGGCGGCCGGCTGGGTTTGGGCTGTGATCGCCCCGTTGCTGGCCATCGCTGTGTATACCTTCGCCTTTCGTACGACCATGAAGCTGCCGCTGACCGACATCAGCGGCGGACCCCAGGTCGCCTACGCCCTCTTCATCTTCAGCGGCATCGTCATCTTCAATTTCTTCTCGGAGATGGCGTTTCGGGCGCCCATGCTGCTGCACGAGTACGCCCATTTCATCAAGCAGACGATCTTCCCCAGCGATATGCTGGCAGTGATCTCGACACTGCGGGCAACCGCTTATGCCGCCATCTCCGTCGGCGTCATGCTGCTGTTCCAGCTCCTGGTGACTGGCGGCTTGCCGTGGACCGTGGTGTTCATCCCGCTGGTCTTCCTGCCGCTGATGGCGTTCCTGGTCGGCATGGCGTGGTTCCTTTGCGCGGTTGGCGCGTTCACGCGCGATGCGGGCTACTTCATGATCAATGTCGTGCCGTTGTTCATGTTCGCCACCCCGGTCTTCTATCCCCACGAGATGCTGTCGGCGCCGTTCGATCTGCTGATCTATGCCAATGCGCTGACCGCCTATGTCGAGATCACGCGGGATATCGTGCTGGTCGGCAAGATGCCCAATCCTGCGGTCTGCGCCTGGGCGCTGTTCACTGCGATCTTCACCTTCTACTTCGGCTACTGGTTCTACGACAGGTATCGGAATGTCATCGTCGACGTCCTCTGAAGTCGTCGTACGCGCCCGGCACCTCGGAAAAGCCTACCAGCTCTATGCGCACCGCAGCGACTGGCTGAAGCAGGTGATGCTGGGCTGGTGGAAGACGTACTTCAAGCCGTTCTGGGTGTTGCGCGACATCGACCTCGACGTCCATCGCGGCGACAGCATCGGCATCCTGGGCCGCAACGGCTGCGGCAAGTCGACCCTGTTGCAGGTGATCTGCGGCATGACCCTGCCGAGCAACGGCGAGCTCAGGGTGACGGGCCGCATCGCCCCGGTGCTTGCGCTGGGCGCCACCTTCGACACAGAGCTGTCGGGGCGCGAGAACATCATGATCGGCGGCGCCGTGCTCGGGCTGAAGCGGCCGGAGGTGCTGCGCAAGTTCGATTCGATCTGCGAGTTTGCCGGAATCGGCGATTACATGGAGCAGCCCGTCAAACACTACTCGATGGGCATGAAGACCAGGCTGGCCTTTGCCATCTGTGCCCATGTCGACGCCGAGATCCTGGTGGTCGACGAGGCGCTCGCCGTGGGTGACGCCGCGTTCCAGCGCAAGTGCCTCGACTGGATCGACGAGTTCCGCAAGACCGGCACGTTGCTGTTCGTCTCCCACTCGACGGCCGAGGTGCGCCGGCTGTGCAATCGGGCGATCTGGATCGAAGAGGGCCGCATTCGTGCCGAAGGCGAACCCAGCACGGTGATTCGCGCCTATCACCGGGCGATGGCGATGGAAAAGGATGACATCCATCGCTTCGCCGCTGCCGAGTGATGGCTGATGCTTGCCGCCGTGCTGGCCTGGATCGGACTGGGATGGTGGGCCTTCACCACGGTGATCCATTGGCTGAGCGCCGCCCTGGCGCGGCGGCGGCGGCCGGCGGCGGCGGCGCATCATGCGGCGGCCGATTTCAGCATCGTGGCGCCGCTGGCCGGGCGGCATGACGCCTCGCCTGCCTATATCGGAGCGCTGGAGGAATTGTCGCACCAGGGGACCGAGGTGTTGATCTGCGTCGCTGGCGAGGGCGACGAGGCGATCGCGCAAACCCGCGCATTGTGGCCTGCCGCACCGATCCTGATCGGCAGCGACGACACCTTCAATCCGAAGATGAACAACGTGCGTAAGGGATTGGAGGCGGCCAGCCGGTCCGTCGTCGTCTTGTGCGACGCAGGGGTTGCCGTGACATTGGACGACCTCCGGCGTGCGGCGACGGAATTGTCCGACAAGGTGGGCCTGGTCCTCGGGCTCAAGGCCGGCTGGGCACCGGCGAATTTTGCGGCGGAGCTCGAATGCGCCTACATCAATGGACATCAGGCCCGCTTCCTGCTGGCGGCCGACAGGCTCGGCATGCCGGTGGCGTCGGGCGGCATGACGGTCCTTGCCCGCGGCGTGCTGGAGGAAATCGGTGGCCACCAAGCGTTCCTCAACTACATCGCCGATGACTACTCGATCGTGCGCACGATGCGCGATCGGGGCGGGCGCACCACTTGGCTCGGCAACACGATGCCGCACCTGCCGGTCGGCCAACGCAAATGGTCGGACGTCTGGCGCCGCCAGGTCCGCTGGGCGTCGACCCGTCTCAACCTGACGTGGGAGGTCAGAATGCTGGCCCTGCTCGATCCGGCGATCGGCTGGTTCCCCTCCGGTGTTGCCGGAGCCGCAGGGCTGGTTGCATTGGGCTGGGCGCCAACCCAGATCGCGATGGCCCTGCTTGCCCACAGCGTGGCCTGGTTGGCGGCCGAGGCCTGGTTCCTGGCGGCCTATGGTCTGCCGTTCGGGCCACGGGCCTGGGCCGCCTCGCTGGCGCGCGAAACCCTCGTTCCCGTCCTTCTCATCCAGGCATGGCGGGGACGGCGCAATATCGACTGGCGGGGCACAGATCTCGCCGCGGGCTGGCGGCCGGCAGGGGATGACCCTTCCAGGCGCTACGTATGAGGACCGACAGCATGGCTGACATCACAACCGTCCGCCTTCCCGAGCGCGTGGATTCAGCGACGTCGGCCGCCGTCGAGGTGTCGATCGTCGCCGCCCTGCGGCCCGGCGCGCACGTCGTCGTGGATGGCAGTCCCGTGACCTACATGAGTGCGGCCGGCGTCCGGGTCTTGGCGATCGCTCTGCATCGTGCCGTCGAGGTGGAGGCCCGCATCGTGTTCTGCAGTTTCAGGGGCGCTGCGGCCGACTGTCTGTTGGTGAGCGGCTTCGCCCAACTCTTCGATGTCGCCGATTCAGTGGCCGAGGCCGAGCAGAGATTGCACGGCCGTCCGGTTGACGGGCAGGTGCGGCGCTTGCACGCGTGCGGCGGCGCGGGTTAATTACCAGCCGGCTGATACAAGGTCATGGGATGGGCGCGGGCGCCGGCCGATATATGGTGTCCGTTCCGGACGGAGATCGGAATTTGACGACTTCGAGCTGGCTGCGCGCGACGGCGCGAACGATTGCCATTGTTCTCGGCTTGGCTCTAGGCGTCAGTGCGTGCACGGCTTTGCCCGGCGACGGTCCTTGGATGGGGGGCGCCCAGGGCACGAGCACCGAGGCGCTGCCGTTCGACGTCATCGACCTGACCCCGACCACGGTGGTGGGGTACCGGGTGCAGGCCGTCGACAAGCCCTCGACGACCGGCAGCCTTTCGGCCGGCCTGCGCGTCTCCGTGGCGCCCGGCGATACGCTCAAGGTGCGCATCTTCGAGCGCTACGCCGGAAATATCTTCCCGACCGTCTCTACTCAGGCCTCCGACCTCGGCGTCCAGCGCGTTGCAGAGGACGGCACCATCAGCGTGCCGTTCGTCGGCTCGGTCCAAGTGGCTGGTCTCGATCTGCCCCAAATCGAGCGCAGGATCGTCCAGCAGCTCGGCAACAAGGCGCAGGACCCGGAAGTCATCGTCGAGTTCGACACCGTGCGCGGACAGACGGTGATGGTGGCAGGCGACGTCAAGAAGCCCGGTCGCATCTCTCTGCTCGAAGGAGTTCGAAGCGTCCTCGATGCCATCAACCAGGCGGGCGGGCCGAACGGAATCCAGGGTGCGACGTCCTCGGCGAATGCGCTACAGGTCGTGGTTCGCCGTCAGGGGCAAGTCATCCTGACGATCCAGTTCTCCGACCTGCTGGCCGGCGGCGACATCCCTGTCCAGAAGAACGACGAGATCGTCGTGCGCGTCAATACGCGGGTCTACACCGTGCTGGGCGCGGTCCAGAAATCGGGCAATGTCGAGCTGAGCAAGCACGATCTGAGCCTGCTCGAGGCGCTCGGCAATGTCGGCGGGCTGGCCGACGCGCGAGCAAACAAAACAGGCGTTTATGTGTTCAGAATGGGGGATTTGCTGACGAATCCCACAGCTCGGGCGCGCGTTTTTCGACTGGACCTCTTCCAACCTGTGTCTATCTTTGTGGCCCAGCAATTTGGGGTGCAGCCGCGCGACGTGATCTATGTGACGAATGCGCCTCTGTACGAGTACGACAAGGCCCTGACGGCCATCTATCGTACGTTCTCGATCATCGGCATTGGCCGCGGCACTCTGCCGATCACCACAACCTTCTAATGCGGCCTTCGAGCGCCGCGCAGGGAATTCTGGTAGGCTTCGACGATGGCCCGAGCGAAAAAATTCAGGTGGGGGGCGACTACGCTGCTGTTCGTGGTTGTCCTGGCCGGAGTGGCCATGTGGATGGCGCCCAGCCGCCAGACCAGCAGCGCGCAGGACGCACCGCGGCAGCAGCCCAGCCAGCCGGCACTGATTGCCCGCGGCTATACGGATGCCCCGGCCGGCACGGCGGTCATCGCCGGCGATCCGGCGGGCGGCTCGACGCTGATCGAGTTGCGCATCAAGGACGGCCAGACCGTCAAGAAGGATGAAATCGTCGCCGTGCTATCGAACTATCCGCGCGCCGACGTCGCCGTCCGCACGGCTGAGGCCGGCCTGGAGAAGATGAAGCAGATGCGCGAGACCATGACGAGCGGCGCGCGCGTCACCCAGATCGCCATGGCGGAGGCCTCGATCAAGACGACGATCGACGACAACCGTCTGAAGGCCCTCGAGTTGCAACGCTCGAGCAAGCCGCCGGATCAAAAGGAACTCGAGCTCAGCCTGGCGCAGCAGGGCCTCGAGCGGCAGAAGACGTCGCTGTTCCTGCAGAAGCAGTCGCTCGCTGCCGACCTGAAGATGATCGAGCTCGACATCGCCAATGCCCAGGCGAGCCTCGATACGGCGAAGACCCAGCGCGAGGAGTCCTTGGTGCGCTCCCCGTTGGACGGCATCATCGTCCAGATTTTCGCCCGCCAGGGTGAGCGGATCGGCGGCGCCGGCATCGCCAAGGTGGTCGACATGCGGCAGTTGCGCGTCCTGGCCGACGTCGACGAGCTCCAGATCGGCAGAGTCGCGCCGGGCGGCAAGGTCGACGTCACGTTCCGTGGCAGCTCGACGATCTACAAGGGCACGATTGCGCGTGTCGCGCCCACGGTGAAGCGCATGCAGCGCGTCGAGCCTGACGGTGGCACGTCGACCGATGCCCGCGTCGTGCAGGTCGAGATCGAGATCGACGACCCGTCCAGCATGCCGCAGGTGCTGGGGCGCGAGACCCGCGTCACCTTTCTCTGATGGCTCTCGTCCTGCCTGACGTACCGGCGCTGCGCGGGCGGTTGTCGCGCCTGCTGCGCTGGCGGCCGCAATTCTCGCTCGACCGGTTGCGCGAGTCGGCACGCACGGCGCGGTCGATGCCGCTCGGCGCCCAGCAGCTCAAGCGCCAGCGCACCAGCACGCTCCTGTCGCTGGCCGGCGTCACGGCGAGCCTGCTGGTCATCTTCGCCCAGCTCGGCATCGAGCGGGCGGTCTACGAATCGTCGATCCGGCTCCATCGCATGGTCAACGGCGATCTCGTCGTCGTGCCGTACGGCTTCAAGTCCCTGCAGCTCCATACCGAGGTTCCGGTCGCCGTCACCGATATCGTCGAGACGAACCCGGCGGTGGTCAACACCGCGCCGTTTTGGTTCGGCGTCATGTCGATCCAGCATGCCGGGATGTCGACATCCCGTCGAATCGCGTGGTACGCCATCGATCCCGAGCGTCCGGCGGTCGACGTGCCGGGCCTGCGGGACAATCGTTACAAGCTGCGCGAGACCCGCCGCATCCTCTACGACCGCGATTCGCGGCCCTATTTCGGCAATCTTGCCGAGGAGGCGGAGGCCGGCAAGGAAGTGCCGGTGCTGGGGCCGCCCGACAATCGCGGCCTGCTGCGCCAACTTTTCGTCGTCGGAAACTTCGCCGTCGGGCCGAACGTGCTGAACGACGGCGCCGTCATGATGTCCGAGCAGACCATGGCGGAGGTGTTCGGCGCTTGGTGGTCGGACCGACCGGCTTTCATCGCCATCAAGCTGGCGCCGGGCTTCGACCTGGCGGCGACCCAAGCCCAGCTCAACCGGTCGCTGGCCGGCCGCGGCGAGGCGATCACCCTGCTGGAGTTCGAGAAGCGCGAGCGCAATTACTGGTCGCGCGAGACGCCGGTCGGCTACATCACCGATCTCGGCTTCCTCATGGGCGTCATGATCGGCATGGTGTTCATCTACTACGCTCAATACCAGATCATTCGTTTCTACCTGCCAGAATACGCCATCCTGAAGAGCCTGGGCTACGGCTGGTGGTTCTTCCTGTTCATGATCGGCCAGATCGGCGCAGCCATCATCACGCCGTCCTTCCTGCTGTCGTTCACGCTCGGGCGCATGGTCTATGGCGCCACCGAGGCCGCCATGCATCTCGGCATGACGATGGGCCTGCGCGAGATGGTGGTCGCCCTGACCGCCTGCGTGATCATGACCGTGGTGTCGAGCCTGTTCGCGATCCGCCGCCTGTGGAAGGTCGATCCCATCATGTTGTTCGAGTGACCATGTCGGCCGGCAGCGAGAATTTCGGCCCTCCCGTCGTCGAGACCGTCGACGTCCACCACCACTACGGCGAAGGGCCGCAGCGGACCGACGTGCTGTTCGACATCAACATGCAGGTCCGCGAGGGCGAGCTGCTGATCGTCACCGGGCCGTCCGGCTCGGGCAAGACGACGCTGCTCACCATCCTCGGTACAATGCGCCGGCCTTCCGAAGGCAAGCTGCGCCTGCTCGGCGCCGACATCGTCAACATGCAGGGCCGCGCGCTCGACGTGTTGCGCAATCGCATTCGCTTTCTGTTCCAGAAGCGTAACCTCCTGTCGTCGCTGACCGCATTGCAGAACGTCATGGCTGGCGTGTCGACCACGCCCCTGTCGGACCCGGACTGGGACGAGCCGCGCGCGCGCCATCTGCTGGGCCTGCTCGGCCTCGCCGACAAGATCGATTCCTGGCCCGACGAGCTGTCGGGCGGACAGCAGCAGCGCGTCGCGATCGCCCGCGTCATGATCGGCTTGCCCGACCTGATCATCGCCGATGAGCCGACCTCGGCGCTCGACCGCGTCGCCGGGCGCCTGGTCGTCGATCAGCTGAAGGATCTCGCCATGCGCGCCAAGTGCGCGGTCGTGCTGTCGACGCACGACGAGCGCATCTTCGACGTGGCGTCGCGCCGCCTCCACATCGAGGACGGCCGCTGCTTCGAAGTGCCGATCCACTACCACTGACCGGCGGGCAGCCGTGCTGCTGACGGTGATTGATCTCGTGGTGTTGCTGGCCTTCCTGGCCCAGTTCGCCATCGCAGGCTACTTCCTCTATTTGGTCTACTGGCTGTTCGAGCAGCCGGCGGTCGAGCCGCCCGGCCGGGACCTGCCGGCCGATCTGCCGCACGTGCTGGTCCAGATTCCGGTCTTCAACGAGCCGACTGTGGTCGAGCGGGCGCTGGTCGCCGCCGCCGCGCTCGACTGGCCGCGCGAGCGGCTGTCGATCCAGCTGCTCGACGACAGCACCGACATCACCTCCGACATCGCCGGCCACGTCGTGCGCCGGCTGGAGCGCGAGGGGGTCGCCGTCGAGCATATCCGGCGGAGCGATCGCCGCGGCTTCAAGGCGGGTGCCCTGGCGGCCGGTCTCGCCCGTTCGGAGGCGCCTTACGTAGCGGTGTTCGACGCCGACTTCGTGCCTCCGCCCGGCTGGCTGCGCGGCGCCATGGCGGCGCTGCTCGCCGAACCGAAGGCGGCCTTCGTGCAGACGCGCATCGAATGGGGCAACGGTGCGCGCACCTGGCTGACCCGCGCCCAGCGGCTGATGCAGGATGCCCATTTTGCCGTCGAGCAGGACGTGCGGGCGCGGCGCGGCGTGCCGTTCCAGTTCAACGGCACCGGCGGCATCTGGCGGCGCGCCGCGGTCGAGGAGGCAGGCGGCTGGTCGCACGACACCCTGTCGGAGGATCTCGATCTCGTCCTGCGCACCTCTCTCGCCGGTTGGCACGGCGTGTTCCTGATGGAGCCGCACGTCGTCGGCGAGCTGCCGGAGCGGCTCGACAGCTATTCCCACCAACAGAGCCGCTGGTCGAAGGGCTTCGTCCAGGTTGCGCGAAAGCTGCTCGGCCCGATCTGGAATTCCGAGTGGTCCGGAGAGGCCAAGTTCACGACGACGATCGCGCTTGCCCAGCAGCTCATCTTCCCGGTCCTGGTCGTTGGCGTCGTCGCCCTGGTCCTGTCGATCATCGGCCACGGCCATCTCGTCGGCTTCTTCCGCTTCCTGATGTGGCTGTGGTTCGTGACCCTGCTCGCGGTCCTGTTCGGCATGACCTGGGGCGCCTACCGGCGACTGAGGCGGGGCGATCTCGTGCAATATCTCGTCACTGCCGCCAGCGTGCCGGCCCTGATCGTCTATCTCGCCGCGGCCAACGCTGGCGCCATTGTCGCGGCGGGCTTCGGTCGCAAGACCGAGTTCAAGCGCACACCCAAGACAGGGATCTGATCCTCCGATGGCCATGCTCGCCACGCTCGCACTCGTCCTGGCCGCGGTCTTCGCCGTCTGCTGCATGCTGCTCGCCGCCTTCATCGGCAGCCTGCTCTACATGGTCGTGCTGCATCACCGCCTGAAGGCGCGCGGACTCGCCCGCGAGCGTGCGTTGCTCGCCACGCCGTTGCCGGCCGACGCCGGGTTGCCGCACGTCGTGGTGCAGATCCCGTCGTTCAACGAAGGTGGCGTTCTGCGCCGGGGAATCGAAGCGGCCGCCCGGCTCGACTGGCCGCGCGACAAGCTGCACATCCAGGTGCTCGACGACAGCACCGACGAGACTGCCGAACTCGCCCGCGCCGTCGTGGCCGAGTTGCGTGCCGACGGTGTCGACGCCGTCGCCCTGCAGCGCATCGATCGCAGCGGCTACAAGGGCGGCGCGCTGCACGAGGCGATGCAGCAAACGCCGTACGACTACTTCGCCATCTTCGACGTCGACTACGTGCCCTCGCGCGACTTCCTGCGCGTCTGCATGCGGCCATTCTTCGCCGAGCCGCGCACGGCCTTCGTCCAGGCCCGTTTCGACTTCCTCAATCCGCACGAGAATTCCCTCACCGAGATGCAGATGGTGACGCTCGACGCCCATCTCGGCATCGAGCAGGCGACGCGCTGCTGGGCCGGCCATCCGCTGCCCTTCAACGGCACCTGCGGCATCTGGCAGCGAGCCGCCATCGAGGTGGGCGGCGGCTGGAAAGGCGACACCGTCACCGAGGACCTCGATCTCACCTATCGCGGCTGGGTCAAAGGATGGCGCGCCCTGTTCCTGACGAGCGTGCCGGTTCCCGGCGAGCTGCCGGCGGACCGCAAGACCTGGCTTCGCCAGCAGCAGCGCTGGCAGGACGGGTTTCGTCACGTCTCGCTGCGCATGGTCCCCGAGATCCTGCGCAGCCGCGACATCACCCCGGCGGCCAAAGGCGCGGCGCTGCTGCATCTCTGCATGTCGTTGAACCAGCCGGTGCTGCTGATCGGCGTCGTGTCGGGGCTGCTGGCGGCGCTGCTTGCGCCATCGCTGATCCCGTCCCTGCTGATGCTCTTCCTCGTGACGCTCGCCTGGGTTCTGTTCTGTGCGACGACGTTCTTGCGCGCCGGGCACAATTTCATCCGCGGCGGCGAGATGTCGCCCGGCCGCTTCGCGATGGTGCTGCTGCGCTACGTCGGTGGCCAGTTTGCGATGCTCACCCGTTCGCTCGGCGTCCATCTCGTGAAGGCGCTGAACCGGCCGAAGCCGATCGTGTTCGACCGCACGCCCAAGCGGGGGGCGTAGCCTAATCCGGCCTGCTCTCGCGCAGCAGCGGGTGATGGGCGCAGCGCAGCCCGCCACCCATCCTGATCGGCCCGTCGAAGGGCAGGGGAATGATCTCGACCTTGCGTCGTCGCAGCTCGTCGATCACGCGGCCGTTGCCGGCATCGACGATCATGCGGCCTTCCTCGAGCACCAAGCCGTTGGTGGCGAGCCGGTTCGCCTCGTCGACCGACACGACGATCTTGTCCCAGTCGCGCAACGCCATCGGCAACCCGTCTATGAGCTTCTCCGGGCAGTGGATCAACAGGCCAGGCTTGACCAGCGCCAGGCAGCAATCGAGGTGGAGGACGTTTGATTTCATGGCAACCGGGATGATGCGGTAGCCCTCGCCGAGCAGGGCCTTCAACCAGTCGGCACCGGCCAGGTCGGAAGCGCAGCCTGACATGCCGACGTAGATCTGGCGGCCATTGAGCAGGACATCGCCGCCCTCGAGGAACGGCCCGTCGACGCAGCCCGGCGAGCCCAGCGGCACGCTCGACCATCGGGCGCCCGTTTCCTGCACCGCGCGCCGAACGATCGGCCGCAGCCCGTAACGTTCGCGCTGGCGGCAGATCAGGCGCAGCGAGGCGTCGACGACGTGGTCACCGACGACAATCATGGGATCGCGAGGGAAGAGCTGATCGCCCTCGCCGTTGGGCGCAAGGAACGTACGCTCTGCTCCAGACAGGCGCTGCGGCCTGTGCACGGCAAGGCCTTCGCGTGCCAGAAGCTCCGCCAGGTCTTCGACTTGTTGCTCGCAGCGCCTGGCCCAGTCGGCATCGATGTCGATCAGGCGGCGGCCGGCATGGCGCCGCGACAGTTCGGCGACCTCGGCCGGCATCCAGCGCGCCGATTCTTCATAGTACAGGACGAGGTCCTCGGCCGGCGCGATGCCGACGACGACCTCGCGCAATTTTCCCCATTCGTGGTGGGCGCCGAATCGCATCGCACGCCTACGCCCGTGCGTAGATGTCCTCGTAGCGGGTGATGTCGTCCTCCTCGAGGTAGTCGCCGGTCTGGACCTCGACCACCTCGAGCGGCTCGGTGCCCGGATTGCTGAGCCGGTGCACGCCGCCCTTGGGGATGAATACCGATTCGTTCTCGTGCAGCGTCATGATCTTGCCGTCGAGCGCGACCTCGGCCACCCCCTTGACCACCACCCAATGCTCGGCGCGGTGCTTGTGGCTCTGCAAGCTGAGCTTTCCCTTGGGATTGACCGTCATGCGCTTGGCGCGGAAGCGCTCGCCGCGGTCGATGTCCTGGTAGCTGCCCCACGGACGGTGCATCATGGCATGCTCGGTGGCGGCCTTGTGGTTGCCGTCCGACATGCGTTGCACGACATCCTTCAGCCGCGGAAGGTTGGCGCGATGGCCGACCAGCACCGCGTCGTTCATCGCCACCACCACGACCTCCTCGACGCCGATCACGGCGGTGAGCGGACCGTCGGAGCGGATGTACGAGTTGCGCACATGGTCGATCTCGACCGGGCCTTCGACGACGTTGCCGGCGCTGTCCGATTCGCCGATGTCGAGCAGCGCATCCCACGTGCCGAGGTCGGACCAGCGGAACCTGGCCGGCACAACCCAGCACTTGTCGGTGCGTTCCATGACGGCGTAGTCGATCGACTTGGCTGGCGCCTTGTTGAAGGCGTCGGCGTCGAGGAACACCGTCGAGCCCACCTTGCGTGCCTTGGCGACGGCCTCCTCGGCGGCAGCGGCCATCGCCGGCTCGAAGCGGGCCATCTCCGAGAGGAGCGTATCGGGCGCGAACAGGAAGTAGCTCGCGTTCCACATCAGCCCTTCCTGGATGTAGCGCAGCGCCGTCTGCGCGTTGGGTTTCTCGACGAACGCCGTGACCTTCCGGGCGCCGCCGAGATGCTCACTGCCCGGGCGGATGTACCCATAGTCGGTCTTGGGCTCCGTGGGCGGAATGCCGAAGGTGACGATGCCGCCCGCGGCCACCGCAGGGAGGCTTTCGCGGCAGGCGGCGCGGAATTCCTCGACGCCGATCACCATGTGGTCGGACGCCATGGCGAGCACGGCTTCCGCACCCAGCGTGCGGGCATAGGCCGCCGCCGCCGCCATGGCTGGGCCCGAATCGCGCCGCTGCGGCTCGATCACGACGTCGATCTCCATGCCGATTTCCCTGGCCTGCTGCTCGGCCATGAAGCGATAGGAATCGTTGGTCGCGATCACTGGTTTGGCGAACAGGCTGCGGTCGGCCACCCGAAGCAGGGTCTGGTGGAAGGTCGATTGCTTGCCGAGCAACGGAACGAACTGCTTTGGCATGCTTTCGCGCGACAGAGGCCAGAGCCGTTTGCCGGAGCCTCCGACCAGGATGACGGGCGTGATGAGGGGCATTCGTCAGCTTTCTCGAGCAGGATGTCGCCGGGTAACGGGCGGCGATATAGCCGAAGGGCAGCGGTCGGCCAATGGGCGCTGCCGGTCCTGGCTGGTCACCGCGGGGAGCGCGCTACTCATAAGCGCCAATCTTGGTCTGAGACCCAACAAAAACCTCATCCTGAGGACGCCGCGCAGCGGACGGCTCGGAGGGTGGGCTACACACGAAATCGCTGGAAAAGCGGTGTTGCAGCCCGTGTCGCGCTCCCGACCAAAGGGCGAAGGTGGCTCCGCCCGAATCGAGACGCGGCCCTGCAGGCCGCTTCTCAGGACAAGGTCCCTTTGCACGTTCAGAGTGGCGCGCTCCCGGCCAAGAATGATGACCGTCATCGCTTGGTTTCGGCCGCCTGCCGTCCGAGGTTTTCCTCGCGCCGCCGCCGGGCCTCGATCTCGACCGCCTCGGCGAGGGCGGGGATATGCGAGGCGATCTCGTAGAAGTCGCTGGCGTAGAGCACCAGCAGGGTGGTGGGCTTGGTCGTCGCCACTGAGGCCGAGCGCGGCTGACGCTCGAGCAGGGCCATCTCGCCGAAGAAGGCGCCGTCAGTCAGCCTGACCGAGCTGCCGGTCGGCAGTCGGACCTCGACCTCGCCGCTCGAGATGAAGAACATCGAATCGCCGGGGTCGCCGCGCCGCACGATCGTGACGCGCGCCGGGTAATAGCGGGTGCGCAGCTTGCCGACGATCTCCGACAGGGTGACGATGCCTAGTGCGGCGAAGATCGGCACGCGCGCCACCTGATCCCAGACGCGCAAATACTCGCGACGGCGCTCTTCCTGGGCGAAGCCGGTCGCGAGCACGCCGGTCATCAGCGCCAGCACGGTGATGCCGGCGATCATCAGCAGCGAGCCGATGATGCGTCCGCCCGCGGTCACCGGAACGACGTCGCCGTAGCCGGTCGTGGTCAAGGTGACCACCGCCCACCACATGGCATTGGGCAGGCTGCCGAACTGCTGGGGCTGGCTGACGCGCTCCAGCATGTGCGCGGCGGTGGCTGCCAGCATGAGCACGATCACGAACAGGATCAGGATCGAGGCGATCGGAGCCCGTTCGTTGGAAATGACCCGGGCCAGCGTGCTGAAAGCCGGCGCATGCACGCCGAACTTCATGATCCACAGGATGCAGAAGACCGATGCCGTATCGGCCCCGGTGATGACGTAGCCACCGGCCAGCATGATCGCCGGCACGATCGCCAGCACGCCGATCAGGCCTTCGACGGAGAGGGCCCAGTTGAGGCGGGCCCGCAGGCTGGAATGGTGCGCGAAGCGCGGCGTCTCGGGCGCCGCCCAGAGGCGAACGAGATACTCCAGGAGGAATATCACGGTGACCACCCAGATTACCTGGCGCAGAATTGTCGGATAGGGTGGCGAAAGCTCATCCATGGAAAGCAGGATGACCGCCATCAGGCCGATGCCCAGCACGAGGAGATGCACGGCCCGCCAATGCCGGCCGGCCAGGCTGGGGTCGGAATAGCGCAGCACGGTGTAGACCTGCTTGCGCAGAGTCGGGGCCTCGTCGGTCACCTGGCGACCATAAGCAGGCTGGCCTGCGAATTGCAACGCAGGGCCTTCGGGTCTAGGTTCGCGCCCGTTTTCGGGCAGGTCTGGAGCAAAGGTGGCAAGCGATTTGCGGATCGCCGTCGACATCGGCGGCACGTTTACGGATGTCGTTCTGGAGCAAGGCGAGAAGCGGCTGACCCGCAAGGTGTTGACGACACCTCAGCGACCCGAGCAGGCGGTCCTGGAGGGGGTGCGGCTGATCCTGGCCGACGCCGGGCGAGGCTTTGGCGACGTCGCCGTCCTGGTCCACGGCACCACGCTCGCCACCAATGCCATCATAGAGCGCCGTGGCGCGCGCACCGCCCTGCTGGCGACCGAAGGCTTCCGCGACATCCTCGATATCGCCAACGAGAGCCGCTACGACCAGTACGACCTCACGATCGAGAAACCCAGGCCTTTGGTGCCGCGCGCGTTGCGCTTCACGGTGGCTGAACGGGTCGACGTGCACGGCGGGGTGCGTCTGGCGCTCGACGAGGCGGGGGTGAGGGGCATCGCCGGCCGGCTCGAGGCGGAGGGCATCGAGAGCCTCGCCGTCGCCTTCATGCACGCCTACATCAATCCCTCGCATGAGCGGCGCGTGCGCGAGATCCTGAAAGCCGAGCTGCCCGATCTTTGGGTGACCCTGTCGAGCGAGGTCTGCCCCGAGGTCCGCGAGTACGAGCGTACCTCGACCGCGGTTGCCAACGCCTATGTCCAGCCGCTAATGGATTCCTACTTGGCGCGGATGCAGGCCGCCTTGGCGGCTGAAGGCTTCACCGGCACCATCTACCTGGTGACGTCGGGCGGCGGTCTTACCGCCATCGACACGGCCCGCCGGTACCCGGTGCGGCTGGTCGAATCGGGACCGGCCGGCGGCGCGATCTTTGCCGTTCAGATCGCGGCCCGCGCCGGCGAGGCACGGGCGCTGAGCTACGACATGGGCGGCACCACGGCGAAGATCTGCCTGATCGACGATTACAAGCCACACACCGCGCGCCTGTTCGAGGTCGATCGCGCAGCGCGATTTCTGAAGGGCTCGGGCCTGCCCGTGCGCATACCGGTGATCGAGATGGTCGAGATCGGCGCCGGCGGCGGCTCGATCGCCCGGCTCGACGCCCTGAAACGGGTGACGGTCGGGCCGGAGAGCGCCGGCGCCGAGCCGGGGCCCGCCTGCTATGGCCGTGGCGGCATCCGCCCCGCGGTGACCGATGCCAACGTCGTGCTGGGCACCATCGAGCCCGACCATTTCGCCGGCGGCAGCATTGCCCTCGATCTCGACGCGGCGCGCGGCGCCCTCGACCGCGAGGTCGCGGCCGGTCTCGACCTCTCGACGGAGATGGCAGCCTACGCCGTCTACGAGATGGTGTCGGAAAACATGGCGAGCGCGGCCCGCGTCCATGCGGTCGAACGCGGTGCTGCGGTCAGCCAGTACAATCTCATAGCCTTCGGCGGCGGCGCCCCGTTGCATGCCGCCCGGGTGGCCGAGAAGATCGGCGTCCGCCGGGTGATCGTGCCGCCCAATGCCGGCGTCGGCTCGGCGGTCGGGTTCCTGGCTGCGCCGGTGTCCTACGAGCTGGTGCGCAGCCGCTACATGCGCCTCGACGCCTTCGACGCCGCCGCCGCGAGCGATCTGCTCGACGAGATGAGCGCCGAGGCGACCAGCCTGGTAGCGCCCGGGGCGCGCGGCACGCCGACCTTCGAGCGACGCATGGCCTTCATGCGTTATGTCGGACAAGGCCACGAGATCACGGTGCCTCTGCCGCTGCGCCGATTCGGGGCGCTCGACGCCGTGGCGCTGCGCGAGGCCTACGAGCGCGATTACGCCGTGCTGTTCGAGCGCCACATTCCCAATGCCGCGATCGAGATCCTGAGCTGGTCGGTGCAGGTCTCGACCGAGACGCGGCTACCGGCCGTGCAGGCGGCCAGGCCTGCGGCGGGGACGCCGCAACCGGTCGGCCGTCGTCCGGTGTTCGACGGGCGCAGCGGCCGCTCGATCGAGGTTCCGGTCTATCGCCGCGAGCACCTGCCGCCGGGCAGCGCCTTCCCGGGGCCGGCAATCGTCGCCGAGGACGAGACCTCGACCTACGTTTCGGCGAGTTTTGCAGCGCATATCGATGCGTCCGGCTGTATCGTCATGGATCGCAAGGACGCCTGAGGAGCCAACCGATGAGCCAGTCCAACAGCGCCAGCCTGATCGATTTGCAGATCATGTGGAACCGGCTGATTGCCGTGGTCGAGGAACAGGCGCAAACGCTGATGCGCACCGCCTTCAGCCCGATCGTGCGCGAATGCGGCGACCTCTCCGCCGGCGTGTTCGATCTCGAGGGCCGCATGCTGGCGCAGGCGGTCACCGGCACGCCCGGACACGTCAATTCGATGGCCGAGTCCGTGAAGCATTTCCTGCGGCATTTTCCGGTCGAGACCATGAAGCCGGGCGACGCCTACATCACCAACGACCCGTGGATGGGCACCGGCCATCTCAACGATTTCGTCATCACCACGCCTTGCTTCCGCAACGGCCGGCTGGTGGCGTTGTTCTCCTGTACCAGCCATCTCATGGATATCGGCGGCATCGGCTTCGGCCCCGATGCGACCGACGTGTTCATGGAAGGGCTCTACATCCCGATGTTGAAGCTGTTCGACCAGGGGCGGGTCAACGAGACCTTGATGTCGATGATCCGTGCCAACACCCGTCTGCCGGTCGACACCGAGGGCGACGTGTACTCGCTGGCCGCCTGCAACGACGTCGGCGCGCGCCGCCTGGTCGAGATGATGGACGAGTTCGCCATCGACACGCTCGACGCGCTGGGTGAGCACATCATCGCGCGCTCGCGCGAGGCGGTGATCGCCGAGATCGCCAAGCTGCCCAAGGGGACGTGGCACAACGTCATGACGGTCGACGGCTACGACGAGCCTGTGACGCTCGCGGCGTCGCTCACGATCTCGGACTCGGGCATCCATGTCGACTACTCGGGCACCTCGGCCGTCTCGGGGCGCGGCATCAACGTTCCGCATGCGTACACGACGGCCTACACCGTGTTCGGCCTGGGCTGCGTGGTGGCGACGCACATTCCCAACAACGCCGGATCGCTCGGCCCGCTCACCGTGTCGGCACCGGCCGACACGATCCTCAACGCACCTAAGCCCAGCGCCGTCGCCTCGCGCCATGTCATCGGCCAGATGCTGCCTGACGTGACGTTCGGCTGCCTGCGCCAGGTCGTGCCGCAGCGCGTGCCGGCAGAAGGCACGTCGTGCCTGTGGAACATCAATGTGCGCGGCCGCGTGAAGGGCGGCGAGGGCGGGAACTACGGCTTCGGCATGGCGATCACCTCCAACGGCGGCACCGGCGCTCGCGCCGACAAGGACGGCCTGTCGGCGACCGCCTATCCAAGCGGGGTGCGCGGCACGCCGGTCGAGATTGCCGAGACGCAGACGCCGCTGATCTTCTGGCGCAAGGAGTTCCGCCCTGATTCGGGCGGCGCCGGCCGCACGCGCGGCGGGCTCGGCCAGATCATGGAAATCGAGAGCGGCATCGATGAGCCGTTCGACCTGTTGGCGGCGTTCGATCGCATCGACCATCCGCCGCGTGGCCGTGATGGCGGCCTGGACGGTCAGGCGGGTTTGGTGGCGCTGAAGTCGGGACAGACCCTCAAGGGCAAGGGCTTTCAGCTCATCCCGCCGGGCGACCGGCTGGTGGTCATGACGCCAGGCGGCGCCGGCATCGGCAAGCCCGCCGAGCGCGATCGTGCGCAGGTCGCGGTCGACCTCGCCGATGGGTTGATCTCAAAGGAGACCGCCAAGGAGGTCTACGCGTATGCATCGCGGCAGGCCGCGGAGTGATTGAAGAATCGGGGAAGCTGTCAAAAACAGGGAAGAGGGTGTCATGAAACTGGGACGCAGAGAGACCTTGAGGGCCGGCGTGGGAGCAGGTGTGCTGGCTGTCGCAGCGCCCGCGATCGTGCAAGCGCAGGCGCCGTTGAAGATGGACCTGTCGACGGTCTGGCCGGACGGCAACTTCCACACCAAGAACTGCAAGCAATTCGCCGAGGAAGTCGGCAAGGTGACCAACGGCGCGGTGCAGATCACCGTCCATGCCGGCGGATCGCTCGGCTACAAGGGACCCGAGCATCTGAACGCCGTGCGCGACGGGCTGGTGCCGATGGCCGACATCCTGAACATCCAGCAGGTCGGCGACGCGCCTCTGCTCGGCATCGAGGGCGTGCCGTTCCTGGTCGGCAATGCTGACGAGCTCAAGGTCCTGCAGAAATATGCGCGGCCCGAGTTCGACAAGATCGCGACCAGGTTCAACCAGAAGATCCTCTACACGGTGCCGTGGCCGACGCAGTATATCCACTGCAACGTCAAGACCGATACGCTCGACGGCTTGAAGGGCCTCAAGATCCGCGTGCCTGACCGCCAGGCCGGCGACATGATCAACCTGCTGGGCATGGCGGCGGTGCAGATCCCTTGGGGCGAGACGGTGCCGGCGCTGGCCTCGGGCGCCGTGGTCGGCGTCAGCACGTCCTCGGTGTCCGGCGTCGACGGCAAGTTCTGGGAGTTCCTCAAGGTCTTCTACAAGACCAACCATGTCTGGAGCTCGCAGATCGTCACCATCAACCTCGATTTCTGGAAGAAGATCTCGCCAGCCAACCAGCAGGCCATCCTCGACCTCGTCGCCAAGCTGCAGCCCGGCTTCTGGAACGTCTCGGTCGAGGCCGACCAGTCGAGCGCCAAGCGCATGATCGAGGGCGGCATGACCATGATCGAGGTGCCGCCGGCGATGCTGAAGGAGATGCGGACGCGTACCGCGTCGCTGGAGGAAGCCTTCATCGGGCGCGCCGGCCCGGCGGCGCGCGAGATCATCGTCGCCTACAAGAAGGAACTCGGGCGTGCCTGATCGCGCCCGGCCGGGTGCGGCCGGACGCGTGCTCGACGTCATCGACGAACTCTCGATGTGGGGCGCCTGGGGATCGGCGCTCTGCATCGTAGCCATCCTCGGCCTGATCGTCGCCGAGGTCGTGGCGCGCAACCTCTTCAATGTCAGCATCTATTTTGCCTGGGAGTTCAGCGCCTATCTGATGGGCGCTGCCTTCATGCTCGGCGCGGGCTACGCCCTGCGCGCTGGCGCACAGATCCGGGTCAACGTCCTGCTCGAGAACGTGCCGAAGCCGATTGCGCGCTTCTTCGACCTGCTCTCGACGGTTTGCGGAATCGCCATCGGGATCTATTTCACCTGGGCCTTGGCCGAGATGACGTGGCTCTCTTTCGTGCGCGAATCGCGCTCGCCGGAGAAGAGCGAGCTCATGCGCTGGATCCCGCAGTTCCCGCTGGCGCTGGGTTCGCTCCTGCTCACGCTTCAGACGGCGGCTCGGCTCGGCCGCCTGCTGCGCGGCGAGCCGGGCGACGATGCCCGCCTGCGCATCGGCCAGGATATCGAATAGTCCATGTCTTCCATCCTGATCTGGCTGCTCGTGCTGATGACGGCGACGCTGTGCGCCGGCATCTGGATCGGCCCGGCGCTGATCGGCACCGGCATCGTGCTGATCGAAATGTTCACCAGCCTGCCGACCCACAAGGTGATCGCCAATTGGGCGTTCAACGTGCTCACCTCGTCGGACATCGTCTCGCTGCCGCTGTTCATCCTGATGGGCGAGCTGCTGTTTCGCACCCGGCTGTCGCAATCGCTGTTCTCCGGCATCGCGCCGTGGATGAGCTTCCTGCCCGGCCGGCTGTTCCACACGACCGTCATCGGCTGCTCGATGTTCGCCGCCATCTCGGGCTCGTCGGCCGCCACGACGCAGGTGGTCGGCCGCATCACGCTGACCGAGCTGCTCAATCGCGGCTACGACAAGGGCCTGGCGGTCGGCAGCCTCGCCGGCGCGGGCACGCTGGGCTTTCTCATCCCGCCGTCGATCCCGATGATCATCTACGCGGTGCTGGCGGAAGAATCGTTGCTGCGCCTGTTCACGGCCGGCTTCCTGCCGGGCTTTGCCTTGGCCTTCTGCTTCATGGCCTATATGGGCGCGCGCGCCGTGATCGATCCCAAGCTGGTGCCGGCCGATGACCGGACGCGCTGGAGCTGGACCGACCGCCTGCGCAGCCTGATCGAGCTCGGCCCCGTCGCGTTCCTCATCTTGACCGTGCTCGGCACCATGTATGCCGGCATTGCCAGCCCGTCGGAAGCGTCGGCGGTGGGCGTCATCGGGGCGCTGCTGGTGGCGGCCTTCCAGAGGAGCCTGAGCCTGCGCGGCCTGCGCGATGCGCTGCTGGGATCGGTCCAGACGACCTGCATGATCGGCATGATCGTGGTCGGCGCCTTCATCGTCGGTACAGTGCTGGCGAACCTTCGGGTGCCGCAGTTCGTCTCAGCCTCGATCACGTCCTGGCAGCTCTCGCCGTTCGTGCTGATCATGTTCCTGATGGTCTTCTACATCCTGCTCGGCACGGTGCTGGAAGGCTTCTCCATGATCGTGCTCACCTTGCCGATCGTGCTGCCGGTCGTGCTGGCTGCCGGGTTCGACAAGCTGTGGTTCGGCATCTTCCTGATCCTCACCATCGAGATGGCGCAGATCAGCCCGCCGGTCGCCTTCAACCTGTTCGTCATCCAGAATATCACCGGCGATTCCCAGACCTACGTGGCGTGGAAGGTCGTGCCGTTCTTCCTGATCATGATCCTGTTCACGGCCGTGCTGACGGTTTTTCCCAAGTTCGTCACCTGGCCGGTCGATTTCATCCTGTCGAGGTAGATCGCCCTCTGCCAAACTTCGCAGGCTGGATATCCGGGGGAGCTGAATGGAACCGCGCCAGGTAAAGACCGCGGCCGACGCCCGCAAGATCGTCGAAGAACGCGGACTGACCCACGTCAAGGTGGGCGTGCACGATGTCGACGGCATCCTGCGCGGCAAATATCTGCACATCGACAAGTTCAACGCCGCGATTGACGGCGGCATGGGCTTCTGCGACGTCGTGCTGGGCTGGGATTCCAACGACCAGCTCTATGACAACGTCACCTACACCGGCTGGCACACGGCCTATCCCGACGCCACCGTGCGCATCCTGCCGGAGACTTGTCGCGAGATCGCAACCGAGCCCGGCAACCTGCTGTTTCTCTGCGAGTTCGTCGATGGCGCCGAGGCACTCTGCCCGCGCGGCGTGCTGCGGCGCGTGCTCGACCGCGCCGCCCGGATGGGATTCGAGGTCAAGGTCGGCTTCGAGTACGAGTTTTTCGTCTTCGCCGAGACCGCCTTCTCGATTCGCGAGAAGGGCTACAAGAACCTCAAGCCGATCTCGCCGGGCTTCTTCGGCTACTCGGTGCTGCGCAACTCGGTCCTGTCCGACTGGTACAAGGACCTGCTCGCGATGTGCGAGACCATGGACATGGGCATCGAGGGCCTGCACACCGAGACCGGCGCCGGCGTCCTCGAGGCGGCGCTGCGCGTCCGCGATGGCCTGACGGCCGCCGACAGCGCGGCGCTGTTCAAGCTCTACACCAAGGTGCTGGCGCAGAAGCGCGACTGGCTCGCCACCTTCATGGCCAAATGGTCGAAGGATTGGCCGGGCTGCGGCGGCCACATGCACATGTCGCTGTGGCGCGACGGCGCGTCAGCCTTCTTCGATGCCAACGGGCCGCACAGGATGAGCAAGGCAATGCGCCATTTCATCGGCGGCCAGCAGGTGCTGATGCCCGAGCTTTTGGGCATGGTGGCATCCAACGTCAATTCCTACCGCCGGCTCATTCCCGGTTTCTGGGCGCCTACCGTGGCGAGTTGGGGCGTCGAGAACCGCACGACGTCGCTGCGCGTGATTCCGGGATCGGCCAAGTCGACGCGCGTCGAGTACCGGATCGCCGCAGCCGACGCCAACCCCTATCTGGCGCTCGCGGCGGCGGTCGGCTCGGGCCTGTGGGGCATCGAGCATGAGATCGATCCCGGCGAGCCGATCAAGGGAAACTCCTACGAGAAGAAGCATCCGGCCAAGTCGCAACTGCCGCGCACCCTGATGGAGGCGGCCGGCCGCGTGAAAGCCTCGAAGGCGGCCCGCGACCTGTTCGGCGACGCCTTCGTCGATCACTACGCCGCGACCCGAGAATGGGAGGAGCGGGAGTTCCGCAAGGCCATCACCGACTGGGAGCTCGACCGCTACATGGAGATCATCTGACGACGCTATGCACGCCGGAGTCGGCGAACTGACGGAAGTGCCGTCAGCCGAGCTCGGCGCGAAGCCTCACCTCGGCTTCGAGCAGCTCGGCGGCAGCGATATGGCCCGTTGCCTTGGCCCGGCCAATCGCCGTCGTCCCGTCCTTGGCGGTGTGCTTGATGGTGGCGCCGGCATCGATCAATCGCTTTACGATGGCGACGTCGCCCGCGGCGGCGCCGATCAGGGCGGTCCAGCCATTCGCGTCGGTCAAATTCACGTTCGCGCCCGATGTCAGGAGTCGTTCGACGATGGTCCCCGCGCCGCCGAGCGCAGCGCGCATCAACGCCGTCTTTCCCCGGTTGTCGGCGTGATTGGGGTTTGCACCGGCCTTGATCAGATGATCGACCATCTGGACACGGCGGTTTTCCGCCGCCCGCATCAACGCGGTTTTTCCCTTGTTGTCGCAATGCTCGACACTGGCCTTTGCCGACAACAACAGGTCCGCAACGGCGACATGGCCGCCTTCCGCGGACCGCATGAGGGGCGTCATTCCCTTGACGTCGGGAAGGGTCGCATCCGCGCCGGCTGCCAGCAAGCGCTCGACCACCTCGATATGGCCTCGGCCGGCGGCGCTGGCCAGCGCCGTCCACCCGTTCCCGTCGGCGTGGTTGACGTTTGCGCCAGCAGCAAGGAGCTGGCTGATGCCGGCTGCATTGTTGCTGAGAGCAGCCATGATCAGGTCTTCCATCGACGGGCTCTTTCGTAGGACGAGGCGCAAGAACTCGTGCACAGGGGTACGGCCCGAGTCAACGCCCCGCAAGAAGGACGCCAGTGGCGTGAAGCCGGGCCACGGGGCCGCGCCAGCCAGGTAACGGCGTGGCGAGGCTTTTAGACCGGGCTACTGACGCACTCGCTGCCGGTCGGCATGTTCCCGGGACCTTGCCCATTCGCCTGACGTCGCGTGGCCATGGACCCGGGCGTGCGACAGGCGATAGCTCCAGATTCCCATGGGAGGAACGTTGCGCAGTTCGCGCCCCACGAACCGCGCGTCGAGTTCCGGCATCTCTTCGGCGTCGACAGGTGGGCGGAAGCCGTAGGTGTACTGGATGATCGATCCGCCCGGGGGCATGAGGCCGAACGCGGCCGTGTAGCAACTTGCCGCTGCTTCAGGCGCGATGATTCGCATTGGCAGGCCGCTCAGGACGACGCTGACGGATTGAACGCGGGCCCTTTGCCGAATGTCGCCGAGGGCAAGCGCGTTCGCCTGGAGCACGCGCACACCCGCCAAGCGCTGCTCCAGCGTTTGGCAGAGCTCGCTGTCCTGTTCCACCACGATGATCTGTTCCGGGGGACAGCCTGCGTCGATCAACGCCTTCGTCACCGGCCCGGTCCCGGCGCCGAGCTCGAGCACCGGCCCGCCGCCCGGAATTGCCGCCTCAAGGACCGCTTGGGCCAGTCGCCTTGCGGTCCAGGGACTGCTGGCGAAGGGCAGGCCAACGGCCTTTGGGGCTCGAGTCCAGCCCCGCAAGAACGTGAGTCGGTGACCCATCCTGCCCTGTCCATGAGACGAGTGATCCGGTTCAACGCATGGGCTGGACAGCCGTTGCGTCCTGCATCAGGCACGCGAATCGCCAGGGACGCGAAACTGCCCACGGCGAATCCCCATGGCGGCGACCCGCCGCTCTCCAATGATCGGTAGTTGCCGTGCTAGCGTGGCGCCAGGAAACAAGGATGGCAGATGTCTGTGAATGGTCTTCTCGGTCGCAAGGAATTCGCCTGATGGCATCGCTTCTGACCGGCAACTGGAATTACCCCACGGCGATCCGTTTCGGCGCCGGCCGCATTCGCGAATTGCCTGACGCCTGCAAGGCGGCCGGGCTGAGGCGCCCGCTGCTGGTCACCGATCCGGGCCTGGCGAAGCTCTCGATGATCTCCGACGCCATGCTGGGGCTGCGCAAGGCGGGGCTCGAGGTCGCGTTGTTCAGCGACGTGAAACCCAACCCGGTCGCCGGCAACGTTGAGTCCGGTGTGAAGGTCTTGCGGGCCGGCAAGCACGATGGGGTGATCGCCTGGGGCGGCGGCTCGGGCATCGACACCGCCAAGGCGATCGCCTTCATGGCCGGCCAGGCCCGTCCGATGTGGGATTTCGAGGATATCGGCGATTGGTGGACGCGCGCCAATCCGGTCGGTATCTATCCCTCCGTCGCCGTACCGACCACCGCCGGCACCGGCTCGGAGACCGGCCGCGCCTCCGTCATCACCGACGAGGCGACGCACACCAAGAAAGTGATCTTCCATCCCAGGATGATGCCCAGCGTCGTCATCGCGGACCCCGAGCTGACGGTCGGCCTGCCGCCCACGCTCACGGCGGGCACCGGCATGGACGCCTTCATCCATTGCCTAGAGGCCTACTGCGCACCGGGTTATCACCCCTATGCCGAGGGCATCGCCGTCGAAGGCATGCGCCTGGTAAAGGACAACCTCGTGCGGGCGGTCGACAACGGCCGCGACGTCGAGGCGCGCAGCCACATGCTGGCGGCCTCGCAGATGGGCTCGACGGCGTTCCAGAAGGGATTGGGCGCGATCCATTCGCTGTCGCATCCGGTCGGCGCCGTGCTCGACACCCATCATGGGCTCACCAACGCCGTCGCCATGCCCTACGTGCTGCAGTTCAACCGTCCGGCGATCGACGACAAGATCCAGCGCCTGTCGCGCTGGCTGGGCCTGCACAATCCGACCTTCGACGGCTTCATGGAATGGACCCTCGATTTCCGGCGCCGCGTCGGCATCCCGCACTCCTTGGCGGAACTCGGCGTAAAGGAAAGCCATCTCGACAAGTTCGCCGAGATGGCTGCCGTCGATCCGACGGCCGGCGGCAATCCGGTCAAGGCGGGCGTCCCTGAAATGCGCCGCATGTACGAAGCAGCACTTGCAGGCAGGCTATGAGCACCTTCCCGACCCAGGCCCGCGTCGTCATCGTCGGCGGCGGCATCATGGGCTGCTCGACGGCCTATCACCTCGCCAAGCTCGGCTGGAAGGACGTCGTCCTGCTGGAGCAGGGCCGATTGAGCGGCGGCACGACATGGCATGCGGCCGGCTTGGTCGGCCAGCTGCGCAGCTATCAGAATCTCACCCGCCTGATCCGCTACAGCACCGAGCTCTACTCGAAGCTCGAAACCGAGACCGGGCTGGCGACCGGCTGGAAGCAGTGCGGCTCGCTGTCGGTGGCGCGGACCGAGCAGCGCATGGTGCTGCTGCGCCGGTCGGCCGCCATGGCCAATGCCCAGGGCGTCGACTGCGAGCCGCTGACGCCCAGGCAGGCCGGCGAGAAATATCCGATCATGCGGACGGACGATCTGGTGGGCGCCGTGTGGTTGCCGGGTGACGGCAAGGCCAACCCGGCCGACATCACCCAGGCCTTGGCCAAGGGCGCGCGCAACGCGGGCGTGCGCATCTTCGAGAAGACCCGGGTCACCTCGATCGACACCAGGGATGGGCGCGTCACCGGCGTGCAGACGAGCCAAGGCCCGATCACGGCCGAGATCGTGGTCAATTGCGGTGGTCAATGGGCCCGCCAGCTCGCCCGCTCGGTCGGTGTGACCGTGCCGCTCTATTCCTGCGAGCACATGTACATCGTCACCGAAAAGATGGAGGGCGTGCCGCGCGACCTGCCGGTGATGCGCGATCCCGACGGCTACATCTACTTCAAGGAGGAGGTCGGCGGCCTGTTGATGGGCGGCTTCGAGCCCGAGGCCAAGCCGTGGGACAAGGATGTCATTCCGGACGATTTCGAGTTCGGCATACTGCCGGACGACTGGGACCAGTTCCAGATTCTGATGGACAACGCCCTGATCCGCGTCCCGGCGCTGGAGAAGACCGGCATCAAGACCTTCATGAACGGGCCCGAAAGCTTTACGCCCGATCTCAACTACGTGCTGGGCGAGGCGCCGCAGCTTAAGAACTTCTTCGTCGGCGCGGGCTTCAACTCGATGGGCATCGCCAGCTCGGGCGGCGCCGGCATGGCGCTGGCCGAATGGATCGTCGCGGGCGAGCCGACGCTCGATCTGTGGCCGGTCGATATCAGGCGCTTTGCCGGTTTCCACGGCAACGATACGTGGCTGCGCACGCGCGTCGCCGAGACGCTCGGCCTGCACTACAAGATGCCGTGGCCGCAGCGCGAGCAGGAGAGCGGGCGGCCGTTCCGTCGCTCGCCGCTCTACGACCGGCTGAAGGCGCGCGGCGCCTGGTTCGGCAACAAGATGGGCTGGGAGCGGCCCAACTGGTTCGCCGGCGCCGGGAAGACTCCCGACATGCAATACGGCTGGGGTCGCGGCGCCTGGTTCGACGCCGTCGGCGCTGAGCATCGCGCGACGCGCGAGAGCGTGACGGTGGTCGACGAGACCTCGTTCGGCAAGATCCTGGTGCAGGGCCGCGATGCCGAGGCGGCGTTGCAGCGGCTCGCCGCCAACGACGTCGCTGTGCCGGTCGGCCGCACGGTCTATACCGGCATCCTGAACGAGCGCGGCACCTTCGAAAGCGATCTCACCATCGCCCGCCTGGCACGCGACAGGTTTCTCGTCATCACCGGCTCGGCACAACCGATGCGCGACATGGATTGGTTCACCCGGCATGTGCCGGAGGACCTGTTCGTCACGTTTGCCGACGTGACGTCGGCCTGGACCGTGCTGTCGCTGATGGGGCCGCAGAGCCGCGCGCTGTTGCAGAAGGTGAGCCGGGCCGATTTCTCCAACGAAGGCTTCCCATTCGCCACCTGCCGCGAGATCGGCGTCGGATACGCCACGGTGCTGGCCTCGCGTCGCACCTACATGGGCGAGCTGGGGTGGGAGCTCTATGTGCCCGTCGAGTTCGCGGTCACCGTGTTCGAGACCCTGCACGAAGCCGGCGCCGAGTTTGGCCTGCGCGACGCCGGCTACTACGCCGTCGAGGGCCTGCGCCTGGAGAAGGGCTACCGCGCCTGGGGCCGCGAGCTGACGCCCGACGACACGCCGTTCAATGCCGGCCTCGCCTGGGCGGTAAAGCTCGACAAGCCCGGCGGATTCATCGGCCAGAATGCCTTGATCAAGGCAAAGGCCGTGCCTCTGGCACGACGGCTGGTGTCGGTCGTCCTGCAGGACGGCGAGCCGCTGCTGTGGGGCGGCGAAGCGCTGCTGCGCGACGGACGTCCGGTCGGCGATCTCACCTCGGCCGGATACGGCCACACGATTGGTACGTCCGTCGGACTGGGCTACGTCAAGCGCGGCGACGGTGCGGCGATCGATGCGGCTTGGCTCGAGGGTGGCAGGTTCGAGGTCGATCTGGCCGGCACGCGTCTCGCGGCGAAGGTCTCCCTGCGCTGCCCCTTCGACCCGGCGGGCGCACGTATCAAGGGTTAGGTCGACGCCGCGGCTTGTCCGGTCACCGGATCGGATGCGCTCTTGAGTCGCGTCTCGGCGAGCTCTCCGGCGACTTCGAGAATCGGATAGGCGACCGTCGTCAGGTGGCCGTTGATGCGCTTGAGGTCGCGGATCACGTCCATGTGGATCGAGCTTGTCTCGATCGATTCTGGGCGGCCCTCGCGCAGACGGGCGAAATGGCTGTCGGCTGCTTGTGCCTCGGCCTCGCGGATGGCGGTCTTCTCGGCGACCAGCCGGCGCGCCAGGGCGATGTCGCGCGTGGTGAAGACGTTCAGCGCCAGGCGCAAATTCTCCTGCACGCGGGCATGGAAGGCGCGGAGCTCGGCCATGCCCTCGGGCGAGAAGGTGTAGCGATTGCGGATTTTCTTCGCCGCCAGCTCCATCAGGTTCTTGTCGATGATGTCGCCGACATGCTCGAGGTTGGTGGTGAAGGTCAGGATCTCGACATAGCGCCGGCCATCTTCCTCGCCGAGCTCGGTGCGCGAGGTCTGGATGAGATAGAGCTTGATCGCCTCGTAGAGCCGGTCGACGGCATCATCGGCCGCCTCGATCGCCTTCACGGCCTTCGGATCGTTGCGCTCGAACACCTCGATGCTCTGGCGCAGCATGTCGCCCACGCGGTCGCCGAGATTGAGCGTCTCGCGCAGGGCGCAGCCTAGTGCCTCGGTCGGCGAATCGAGGACATTGGGATCGAGATGGCGCGGCTTGCCGGGATCGTCGGCGATCGGTTTGTCGGGTAGCAGGCGACGGCACACCCACGCAATCGCATCGGTCAGCGGCAGGAAGACGAGCGCCGCGGCGATGTTGAAGGCCGTGTGGAAATTCACCGCAAGCCGCGCCGTGGCGGGATCGAGCCATTGCAGCGCCGGCAGCAGGATCCCGAGGAAGGGCAGGGCGGCTACGCCCACCAAGCTGCGGGTGATGAGATTGGCCAGCGGCACGCGGCGGGCCGCGACGTCAGCGCCGGCCTGCGCCATGTAGGGCGCCAGCGCGCCGCCGATATTGGCGCCGATCACCAGGGCCAGCGCGAGCTTGGGCTCGACGATGCCGCTGCCGGCAAACGACATGATCAACAGAACGACCGAGAGGCTCGAGTGCACGAACCAGGTGGCGAGCGTCGCCAGCACGACGGCGATCACGTACTCGTCCTGCAGCCCCTGGAGGGCGGCCATGAAGGCGGGCGATTCGCGCAGCGGCTGGGTGGCGATCGCCAGGAGCTTGAGCGACAACAGCATCAGGCCGAGGCCGATCGCGACGCGACCGACATGGCGCGGCTTGTCGTGCTCGGTCGACAGGAAGCCGATGACTCCGACGCCGATCAGGAGCGGTGACATCCAGCCGAGATCGAATGACAGCACCTGGGCCGCGATCGTCGTGCCGACGTCGGCGCCCAGCATGACGGCGAGCGCGATCGACAGCGGAATAAGACCGCGGCCGGCGAAAGAAGACAGCAGCAGCGCCGTTGCCGTGCTCGACTGCAGCAGGCCGGTGATGGCGAGGCCGCCGGCGAAGGCGGTGAAGCGGTTGCGCGAGCAGGCGGCGATGGCGCGCCGCAGCGCAGCGCCGAAAGCGCGCGTCAGCCCGGTGCGCACCATGCGCACGCCCCACAAGAGGAGCGCGACGCTGCCCACCACGTTGAGGACGGTCTCGACGCCATGCATGATCGCAAAACCCTACGCCTCACGATCATCTGGTTAAAGTTCTTTGACAGTTCTGTGACGAAGTGGTCACGGGCGAGCTCGGCCACTTCTGAGCACCCTTTCTGTGGCTCGCGCAGACGCGGCAGCGAGCAGTCTAGGATGGTGACCTCCGCGTCCAGCCCGACCGCCATGAACTATCCGGAATGGCGCAGGAAACCAAACAGGCTGATCTGGACAGGATCGATGCCGCCATCCTGTCCGAGCTGACGGCCAATGCCCGCGCCAGCCAGGTCGAGCTGGCGGCGCGGGTCGGCTTGTCGAGCACGGCGATCTCGCGCCGGCCGCGCGCCCTCGAGGGTCAGGGAATCATCCGCGGCTATCAGGCCATTCTCGACCTCGGTAGCTTCGGCCTCGCCACGACCGTGCTGGTCAGGATCGCGCTCGAGAGCCAGAGCGAGGAGGCGTTGGCGGCGTTCGAGGCCGGCGTCGCCAACTGTCCGTCGGTAACGCGGGCGTGGCGCAGCTTCGTAAGCAGACGGCGAAAATCTGTCGTCCTGGCAAGGCGTTTACGGAGCAAGCGCTGCCGACGAAGGACCTCATCGCCGCAGGCCAAGGAGGACCTTGCAGCTCCCGGCGATGAGATCCTTCGCTTCGCTCAGGATGACATGAAGGGAATCACGCTCTCCTCGCCACTTCGCGTCAAGTTGCTGCCTCCGCCAACCGCTCGGCTTCGTCCATGAAGGCGCGCACCAGCGCCAGGCGGCGGCTCTCCTGCGCGCAGACGGCGTATTCGGCCACCTGCAAGGGCCGGTCGCTCACGACGAGGCGGCGGAAGCGGCGGTCCTGGCCGAGCTCGCTTTCGAACACCGCGCCGATGCCGAAGCCCGCGGCCACGGCTTCACGCACGCCCTCGCGCGTCTCGACCTCGACGATGGCGTCAGGGCGCACGCCGGCATCGGCCATCGCTTGCTCCAGCACCTCGCGGGTGATCGAGCCGCGCTCGCGCAGCACCAGCTCCAGCCCGGAAAGGGCAGCGAGCGGAACGCGGCCGCGTCTTGCAAAAGCATGTCCGGCCGGAGCGAACAGCACCAGACGGTCGCGACGCAGGCGAACCGCATGGAGCCGCGGGTCCGACACGCTCTTGGCCATCACCGCGACGTCGGCCTCGTGGCGCAGCAGGCGCTCGAGCACGACGGCGGAATTGTCAATCGACAGGGCAAACGTGAGGTTCTGCGCGCGCTTGCGAAGGCTCGCCATGATCGGCACGACATGGTGCGCCGAGTCTGCAGCGATGCGCAGGTGTCCGCGGGTCAGCGCCTGCTCGCCGGCCAACAAGGCGCGCGCTTCCTCCTGGAGCGCGAACAGGCGGGTCGTGAGGCCGTGCAGCTGCCGGCCGGTTTCGGTCGGCGCGATGCCACGGCCGCGCCGGTCGAACAGGCGCACGCCGTAGGTCTTCTCCAAGGCGGTGACCTGGCCGGACAGGTTGGGCTGGCTGAGATCGGACGCGCGCGCGGCGGCGGAGAAGGAGCCGGATTCGGCGACCAGATGAAAGGCACGGAGCTGGGTGGGCGTCATATAGGTGAAACCGATGGAAGGCATATCGAATATATACTAGACGGATAGACTTCGCGACCGCATGGTGCCGGCCATGAACACCCGACCCGCCGCCTCCGAAACCGGCGATCCGCTGCTGCTGACGCCCGGTCCGCTCACCACCTCCGCCACGGTCAAGCAGGCCATGGTTCACGATTGGGGCTCGCGCGATGCCGAGTTCCTGCGCATCAACCGAATGGTGCTCGACAGGATCGCCGAGCTGGCCGGCGCCACGGGTACCCACGTCACCGTGCCGGTGCAAGGCTCGGGCACCTTCGCGGTCGAGGCGATGATCACCAGCTTCGTGCCGCGCACGGGAAAGCTCCTGGTGCTGGTCAACGGCGCCTACGGCCAGCGCGCCCTCAAGATCGCACAGATCGCCGGCCGCGCCGCCGTAGCGCTGGAGACGCCGGAGGACACGCCGCCCGATCTCGCGAAGCTCGATCGTCTGCTCGCCGGCGACCCGGCGATCAGCCACGTCTTCGCCGTCCATTGCGAGACGACATCGGGCATCCTCAATCCGATCGTCGAGATTGCCGCGCTGGTGGCGCGTCACGGCCGCCGCCTGCTGGTCGATTCGATGAGCGCCTTCGGTGCGCTCGAGATCGATGCGCGCCACGTTCCCTACGATGCGCTGGCCGCCTCGTCGAACAAGTGCCTCGAGGGCGTCCCCGGGCTGGGCTTCGTGATCTGCCGCAACGAGGCGCTGGCCGAGTGCAAGGGCAACGCGACCACGCTGGTGCTCGATCTCCACGATCAGGCCGACGCCTTCGCGCGCACCGGGCAGTACCGCTTCACGCCGCCCATCCACGTCATCGTGGCGCTCGGCAAGGCGATCGAGGAGCACGCGGCCGAAGGCGGCGTCGCCGGCCGCGCCCGGCGCTATCGCGACAACGCCAGGGTGCTGATCGACGGCATGCGCGCCATGGGCTTCCGCACGCTGCTCGGCGACAGGCTGCAGGCGCCGATCATCGTCACCTTCCACATGCCGACCGATCCCAAATTCGTCTTCCAGCGCTTCTATGACGGGCTGAAGGATCGCGGCTATGTGATCTATCCTGGCAAGCTCACGGTCGCCGATT
>NZ_JBGAKA010000058.1:0-55368 GCF_044224635.1 Reyranella sp.
CCTCCCCGCGCTTCGCGCAGGGAGGAGCGATGAAAAGACTCGCCACCTTCCTCGCCGCTCTGCTGCTGGCCACCGGCGCGGTGGCGCAGGGGTATCCGGGTCAGCCGGTGCAGATCCTGGTGGGCTACGGGCCGGGCGGCGGGACGGACATTATGGCACGGGTGCTGGCGGGGCCGCTCTCCCGGCAGCTCGGCCAGCCGGTGGTGGTGCGCAACCTGGCCGGCGCGGGCGGACAGATCGCGGCGACGGCGCTGCTGAACGAAGGCGGCGACGGCCACGCCATCCTGGCGATCAACCATCCCGACCTGCTGATGACGATCGACACCGGCAACGCACCCTACAAGGCGGCCGACTTCCAGGTCGTGATGGTCGACGTCAAGGACCCGCGCGTGCTGCTGGTCGCCAACGGTTCCGACATCAGGAGCTTCGCCGACTTCGTCGCAGCTGCGAGGAAGGAGCCGGGCAAGCTCGCGATCTCCTATGCGCAGGGCAGCGCGCAGGAGCTGTTCGCGCAATGGCTGGTGGCGAGGCTCGGCGTCGACGTGCTGCTGGTGCCCTACAAGGGCGGCGCGCCGGCGGCCAACGCCATGCTGTCGGGCGAGGTCACGGCCAACCTGGGCGACGATTTCGGGCGCGTGAGCTTGCGCGATCGCGTGCGGGCGCTGTTCGTCGCCGCGCAGGACAGGAGCCCGCGCTGGCCCGAAGCGCCGACGCTCACGGCGGCGCTGGCGCCGTTCGGCATCGTGCCGCCCTCGCCCAACTTCCTCGCCCGCTACGGCATCTACGTCGTGCCGGCCTCGTTCAAGCTCGGCCATCCCGGCAACTACGCGACGCTGCAGAAGGCGCTTCTGCAGGCGCGCCATGATCCCGAGTTCCAGGCCTACCTCGCCAAGAACGAGATGCAGGATCTGTCGATCGGCAAGCCGGGCGAGGATTTCGAGTCGGCCTTCGCCGCCGACATGGCGGCGCTCAGGAAGCTGAAGCCGTGAGCTGCGTCATCCCGACCCTTGCGTCGGCTGCCCGCGGGGTTGGATCGACCTCAACGTGAAAGCCTCCCGCTGGACCCTTCCCTCCTTGACGACCTGGCGAACCAGGAAGTTGCCCACCGCACTCTTGTCGACCCAGTCCGCTGCCAACCGGGCAGCATCGGCGGCCGATAGCGAACGGCTGACCTTGCCACGAATGACAGCGCGCGGCCCGTCACACCGGAACTCGAACAGGTGGCCTTCCGGCAGCACGCCGGTCAACCGGCCGACGATCTCTTCATCCTTGTCGCTGACCGTGGTCGTGACGGCGCGGCGCGCCGCACGCGCCACGGCGTGGTCATCGAACGGCTTGTCGGCATTTCCCGCGATCAGGCGGAGAGTCGCCCCTTCCTGGCTGAGGTAGGAAAAGAAGTCCCGGACATCCTTGAGCACGCGTTCATCGACGTTGTCGACGGCCGCCTCGAACCTCTCCTCGTCCATCTCGGCGAACGCGCTCGACAACTCCATGACCTGGTCGAGCGCGGTCTTCAGCGAGGTATCCAGGAGCTGGCTCTGGGATTGCAGCTCTTCCAGCAGAAAACCGAACGATCCGCGCAGCACGTCCGTCACATGCAGGCGGGTCACCCCCTTGTTCGGCAAGGGGCCTCGCTGGCCGAGGCCGGTTTCGCTCTCGCGCGCGAACTGCTTCGCCACCAGATCCTGGATCATCGATACCGCGCGACCGGCAAACTCGCTCTCGATCCCGAGCGAGCCCACCACGGGACGCCCGCCGAAGAACACCGCCGCCTGGGCGTGGTGCTCCTCGTCAACGGGCAGCTCGGCCAGCTCGGCCTCGATCTCCTTCTTTCTGTCTTCCAGGCTCATGCGCGTGACCGCATCTTCGTCGGTCAACCGGCTCAACATGCCTTCGACAGCCGCCAGATCGGCGGATGCGAAGTCCCGGCGAAGTTTCCGAACGCTGCTCATGGCGGCAAACCCCTATCCGCTTGGACACCGCTTCCGGAAAGCATTCTCGGCCCTACTCGGCGGCAAGGGCCTTTCGCAAGCCCTCGGGGTCGGCCTTGATGGCGCGCAGCAAGGTCCGCGCGGGACCGCTCGGCTTCTTGGCTCCCCTCTCCCATTCCTGCACGGTGCGAATGCTGAAGTCATAGGTTGCGGCGAACTCGGCTTGCGTCATGCCGGTGGCGCGGCGGATGGCGCACACATCGATCTCCGGCGCCATGTCGGGCGCGGCGTCGGGGTTGGAGGCGATCTGACGGGCGATGTTCCTGTCCGTCATCGCGTCGATCTTCTTCCAATCCGTCGTTGCCAACGCGTCGCGCGCCGCCTTACTCAGTCTTCTCTTGACCATAACGCCTCACTTCCCTCCTGTTCGCCTTGCGCAGCGAGATCACCCGTCGCTCACTTTTCCTGTCGGCGTAGACACAGACGAAGAGTCGACCCTCGATAAAGCCAAAGGCGATCTCGCGAACTTCGCCGTAGTCGAACCGATCATCGATCACACGTACGTGCGGTCCAGCGAACAGGACCTCGGCCAATGCCAGGGAGACGCCGTGCTTCGCCCGGTTGACCGCGTCCTTGGCCGGATCGAAGACGTATCTCACCTTGATAGAGGTACGCCTCTGGCGTATGTCCCGCAAGCGCCAGCCAAGAGAGCGATACTATCGCTCAATGAGAAGTCTGAAGAGCGATAGTATCGCTTGTGTCCCCCTGCCGGATGACCCTCAGGGCCATGGCGCCGCAAGGGGCGACGTCTCAATCCGCAGACGGTCGCGTCGCCGCCGCGCGCCGCAGCAACCCGTCCTCCGACCCGCACAGAGGCACGGGATAGATGAGCGCCTGGCCCGAATAGAGCACGACGACCCGCTCGGGCCCGGCGAAGAACGCCGCGTCAGGAGGCGCGGCCAATCCCCAATCGCGCAGCAAGGCGCCGGTCTCGGAGTCCCACAGGCGCACCCGGTTGCCGCCCGGCGGAGTGCCGCCGCTCGCCATCACGACGCCGCTCGTCGACACCACGCAGGCGCCCGTCGGATTGAAGGACGCGGACGTGACGGCGTCGCTGTGCGCCAGTCGCAGCACGCTCCCCGTCCTGGGCGTCTGCAGCAGGACCTGCTGTCCGGCGAGGCGCAGCGATCGCCCGTCCGACTCCAGGCGCGCCGCCTGGGCGAGCGGCGCCATGTCCTTCGGCCTGTCCGACACTTCGGCACCGGAGGCGGTGTTCCAGCCGCGCCAGCGCCCGCCCTGCTTCGTCGCGATCACCGACCCGTCCGGCGCCAGCTCGAGGTCGGCCAGTCCCTGCGCCTGTCCTGCCTGGAATCTTGCCTCGTACCGGAGCGGCAGGCGGTGCCGGGGAAGCCAGCGCTCGATGCTCCAGGCCACCAGCTTGCCGCCGGCATAGCGGGCGATCAGCTCCCGGCCCGAGGGCGAGAAGCGGGCGGCGACGAGCTCGCCCCAGGTGCCCTCGAGGGTGACGAGCGGATCCTGGATCAGCTCCTTGTTTCGGGCATCCAGCCCGAACAGGCTGGCCTGGCCGTTGCTGAAGACGACGCTCAGGAGCGCGCCGTCGGCCGAGAAATCCGGCGTGTAGGCACGGGCGCCGGGACCCTGGAACTTTCCCGCGACCTTTCCCTGCTTGACGTCCCACAGCGTCGTCAGGCCGCCCCGGTCGGTCGTCGCCAGCAGCGTCTCGTCGGTGCTGAAGGCCACATCCTCGACGGAGATCTCGTCACCGGTATCGTGCAGGAACGGCCTGGTCCTCTCGCGCGTGTCGAGCACGGCGAACCCCATGAGCCATTTCGACACCAGCCAGGTTCCCTTGGGGCTCCAGGCCACGCCGGCAGTCGAGAAGGCGCCCGTCTGCGTCTGCACCTTGCCCGACGCCAGGTCGATGAGGGCGAGACGACCCTTTCCGCCGCCTTCCGTCGCGACGGCCAGCCGCCGGCCATCGGGGCTCACGGCCCACGACGCCTCGGAGAGATCAGGCAGCGCGATGCCCTGGAGGACGCGTTCGGATCCGTCGGGCTGCAGCGCGACCAGCCTTGCCCTTCCCTCGCGCACGACGAGAGCCCTTGGCGCGCCATCGGCCGACGACGCGAGCCAGCTCAGGGTGCCCTTCACCGTCGCCAGGCGCTTGCCGGTGGCGATGTCATGGACCGAGGTCCCCTCCTCGAAGTCGGCCAGCGCGACGAGCCGGCCGTCCGACGAGAATTGGATGCCGCCGGTCGGCTTGCCCTCCGTGGCAAGCTGGAGGAGCGGCTTTCCCGTCCGCGCGTCGAGGACGCGCGCGCCCGCCTCTCCATCGGCGACGACGAGGCGTTGCCCGTCGGGCGAGAAGACCATGGGATCGTTGGGGCCGCCCTCCGGGGCGACCGAGGCCTGAAGCTCGGGCAGGCTCGCCTGCGCGGCGCGCAGTGCACTCACGGCGAGCGGCGTCCGGCGCTTGCCGATCGCGTCCAGCGCCAGCGCGGTGCCGCGATCGGGATCGCTGCTGGCGATGCCCAGGGCCTGGCTCGCGAGGTCGTTCGACTCGGCGAGGCGGGAGGCGTTGTTGGCCACGAAGGCCGCGACCGCCAGGGCGACCGAGATTGCCGTGACGCCGGCACCCCATTGCAGCCGCTGGCGGACCTTGCGGCGGTGCTCGCGCATCTCGATCTCGGCGCGGCTGCAGTTGCAGAGGTCGGCGAGGAGCTTGAACCAGGCCGTCCGGCAGGGCGGCGAGTCGAGCTTCGAGGCCTTGGGGTCGAAGTCGCGATAGTCGGCGGCCAGCGGCAATTCGAGGATCTCGCAGAGCGCAGCCGGGAAGGCGAACTGGGAATCGTCGGGAGACCCCGACGTCTCCGGACGCCCGGCGATCAGGACGGGAATCAGATCGCCGGCGGCATGGGTCCTGGCGAAGCTCCTGATCTCGTCATCGACAAACTTGCTGGCCCGCGCATTGGGCGAGCAGAGGACGATCAGCTTGCGCGAGCCCGCCAGATGATGGCGGACGGCCTGGAAGTATTCCGTGCCGGTAAAATCCTCCTCGTCGCGGAACACGTTCAGGCGGCGCCGGGCAACGGGCAGCCCGCTCGGCGGGGTGTAGCCGTTCAGCGCGCGCTGCAGCAGCACGGCGAACGGCCGGTCCTTGCGGGAGTAGCTGATGAAGGCATCGTGGAAGGTCGGGTCGCCTGCCTGCTGGTGCACCATGGAGCTGGGTTCCTTCCGCCGACATTGTACGCGGTCGATGGCCTTCAGCGTTCGCTCGTCCAGGATTGTAGTTCTGACGATCCGCTATACCCAAGGCAATCGGCTCGCGGCCGATGCCGAAGCGCAGGTGACCAGCGTTGACACAGTCGACGCCAGCGGCAAAGGCAATCGCGCAAATGGTCAAGGAAAGCTGCCCGGAGAACTTCCGGGCCCATGAGCCGACCAAAGCCATCGCAGGACCCAGACGGCGATTGCGAGACGACTCAAGGCCGGACGGGACGCCCTCTCGACGCTCGAGACGCGGAGCGACAGCTACAGCTCGACCTGCGAGGCGTCCTGGAGACAAATAGGGGGCGAGCTGGCGCTGATCGCCCGCCTTCCCGGCCGGCCGCGGGGTCCGCCTCCTGCCCCGACTTCTCGCTGCACCCCTATTGCTGGCTCACGAAATCCGTCGGCTGGAACACTGTCGGCGGCAATTGTCCGGACGGCACCAGAACGCCCGCCGTGCCCGTGATGCCCGTCGGTTGGCTGATGGCCGAGGGGAGCGGTGCAGGCGGCGAGGATGACAGGGTGTCCACGACCTGCTGAACCGTCGCCGGGCTCGCATTCCCGCTCGCGAGGAATTGCGCCACGATCCGATTCACGGTCGCGACGTCGCCACTGGCGAGCCCGTTGATCTCCGCCGGGGTGAGAGAAGGCGGCTGGTATCCGGGGGGAGCCAGGTTGGCGAGCGGGCCCGTCGGATCCGGAAGGACGGCGGAACCCTCGGGTATCGGCACGGGTCCGACGTCCTGCAACGGCATCGCAAACACGAGAGGCCCCATGCCCTGCAAGGGGCCCGAAGCCTGCAGCGGTCCCATCCCGTGAAGCGGACCGCCGTCGGGCAGGGGATCGGCGCCCTGCAGCGGTCCCGACGACGCGAGGGGAGATGCACTTCCCGACGGACCTGCCGAAGCCGGCCGCACGCCGATGCCGAACGACCATTGCGCCTGCTGCGCCGCCGCAAGACTGGCGAGGGCGACATCGGGACCGATGCCGGAATTCAGTTGGGCCAACCCCGATTCGGCCAAGGCCTGGCTGATGGCCGCTCTCAGCGTCGCGGCCTGCGCATCGCCTGGCGTGCCGGTCGGCGGCGCGCCGCCCAACTCGAGAGCCAACAGGGCGATCGGGCCGCCCGGAGGGATCGGAACCGGCGGCGAGGGCGGCTGGCCTGGCTCGACCGAGATCTGGAAGTTGGGGCCCGCCCGCTGCGTGACGCCCTGACTGGTGACCGTGAGCGATACCCCGAAGAGAAGGCCCGCCGTGGTCGCCCCGGAAGGGCTCACGATGAAGACAGCGATGCCGCCTCGGATGCCCATGGTCGCCGTCGGCGACGTGACGGTGATCGTCGAGGTCTTGCTGACCAGGCCGCCGACGACGCGCATGCTTCCCTTGACGGTCGCCAGGCTCAGCTCGCCGAGGCCGCGATTCGGATCGAACACGAACTTGTCGAGCACCACCACGCTGCTGGGACCGATGGTCAACGAGGTGTTGTCCAGAAACACCACATGCGCCCGATCCCATGCCCCGGTGGTGACGCGTTCGTTGGCCTGCAGGTCGTTGCCGATCCTCAGAACGCGCTCGGTTTCGTTGGGAGGCTTGCCCTTCGGCTCTCCCTGGACCACCGATGCCTTGCCGACGTCCGCCGAGACCCGGGGCACCGCGACCGTGAAGGCCAGGGCAAGCGAAGCCGACCAGAGGCCCAGGCTCGCCATGCGCAGACGTCGCGCACGCCGAGGCCGATCTGGCGGCGTCATGTCCTGGCCTTCAGGTACCGGTTCGCCCGCTCCTTGACCAACGCCGTGGCGTTGGGCGAGGCGATCGCGCTTCGCAGGTACACGCGAGCGGTCTCGAATGATCCCAGGCGGAAGTAGAGGACGCCCAGCTCGAGCTTGACGTCGGGCAGATCGCCGCTGATCAAGAGCAGTCGCTCGAGCGCGGAGATCGCCCCTTCGAGGTCGCCGATCTCCACGGCGATCGTCGCGAAGGCAGCCAGGGCCTTCGCATCCGACGGTGTCAGCAAGGTCTGTCGCAGCGCCGCGTCATAAGCGGCATATCTGCCCGACAGTGCCGGTGCTTGACCCGTCTGCCCCGACTGGGCATCGGCATCCCGCGCGTTCATCTGGACTGCAGCCGCGACGGCAGCCAGCGACACCACCGCGCGACGGATCGTTGCCGCCCAACCCTCGATCCTCGAAGAGTCGAGGCGCGCACGCACAACACCCCAACGGTTGTTTGCGCCCACCGAGCCCACCCCTGCCGCCGGCCTCCCCAGCCCGACAGCCATTAGCCATTTGGCAGCATGCATCATCGTCGTGGTCGCAACAAGGCGGAGCCGCCGGACCGCCGATCACGATGGCGGTAGCGGCGATGCGCGCTCGCCGGGCCGCTCGGCTTGTCGGGTCGGGAGGTCCTGTCCGCCTCAGGCCGTTCGACGCATCGGATTGACGACCGCGGGCAACAAGCCAGTTAACATGTTGCTATATGAACCGGAGATTGCGCGATAGGGTTTCCTCCCGGTAGAGATCCATGACGACGTACACGGTCAAGATTGTCAGGACGCCTTCAGGCGGGCGCGCCGATTGGAGCGACCCGGCGAGCTGGGTCGGCGGCGTGGTCGCGGGCAGCCCGGATGGAGATGTCGCGTTTGAAATGGCGACAATTCCTTCGATGGGCGAGCTCGTCGCCGGGAACGTGACGATCGGCGCGGGAACGAGCTACACGATCGGATCGATCACCCTGCCCGGCAACCGCCCGGGATTGAACGGCGCCCTGTCGGTGGCCGGCGCCGTGACCAGGCTCGCCGCACCATGACCATGCGCTCCTCCGGCCGGCGGCCCGCGCTGCGGGGCGGGCTGGCGCTGTCGGGGGCCACGGTCGTCGTCTGCCTGCTCGTGGCCGAGCTCGTCTCGCGTCTCGCGGACCCCGGCGCATCGCTGTGGCGCTGGCCGAACTACGCGGTCGCCGCGCCGATGACCGCGCCGGGGGAGGCGCAATTCGCCTACGATCCCACGCTGGGCTGGGCGCCGATCCCCGGCTCCTCGGGCACCATGCTCGGCAAGCCCCTCACCTTCACCGCGGCGGGCACGCGCGAGCAGAACCGCGATCGGCCGCCGGCGGCCGGCCCGTCGGCCGGCTCCTCGACCGACCCCTCGATCGGCGCCTCGACCGGTCCCTTGATCATCGCGTTCGGCGATTCCATGACCGAGGGGTTCGCGGTCGGCAACGACGAGACCTGGCCGGCCCATCTCGAGCGCCTCACCGGCCGCCCCGTGCTCAATGCCGGCGTGCGCGGCTACGGCCTCGACCAGATGGTGCTGCGGGCGGAGCGCATGATCCCCGAGATCAGGCCGTCGACGGTGGTCCTGGCCTTCATCGCCGACGACATCCCGCGCACCGCGCTGTCGGTGCGGGACGCCAGGCGCAAGCCCTACTTTCTCTCCGACGGCGAGGGCCTCGCGCGGCACAACGTGCCGGTGCAGGGCGCCGCCCGCTGGTCTCTGATGGGGACGGCCCGCCAGGTCCTCGGCTACTCCCACCTGCTCGACCGGATCATGAGCCGCCTGGGCGTGCAGCAATCCTGGCATGGCCGCGAGGTCGGCACGGGGGCCGACCCGTTCGTCGTGTCCTGTCGCCTGATGGAGCGGTTCGCAGCCCTGGTGACGCGCGAGGGCGCCAAAGCCCTGGTGGCGGCGTTGCCCGAGCAGGGAGTGTTCCTCGATGCCAAGGCCGCCGCCGGCCAGCACGCGGCGTTGACTCGGGTGCTCGGCTGCGCGGCCAGGGTGGGCCTGCCGACGCTCGACACGCTGGCGGCGTTCGAGAAGGAGAACGCCGGGCGCGACATCGACGCCTACTATACGCTGATGCACTTCACCGACCGCGGCGGTGCCCTCGCCGCGCGCGCGATCGCTGCGGCGCTGGCCAGCCGCGGGGAGTGAACGCCACGCCGTTCGGCGCGACGCCGCCGGGCCGCTGCCGTCCTACCGGTGCAGCGGCCGCGCCTCCGCCTCGATGACGTCGAGCGGCCGGTCGCCGAGCGTCGCCTCGAAGGCGCGCAGGCGCTTGTAGACCGAGATCAGCGACACGATCGTCGTCCACGACCGGACCAGGTACTGGAACGAGCTCTCGACCCGGCCGAAGGCGCGGATGACCTGCTGCATGACGCCGAGCGTCAGGCCGCCGGCCACGATCGACGGCGCCAGCGCGATGTAGGGCACCAGCACGCTGGCCTGCAGGTAGCCGTAGCGGACGATGTTGAAGTAGAGAAAGTTCCAGTACAGGCGGAAGTAGTTGGCCCGCACGTCGCGGAACAGCGCGTGCAGCGTCGGCGCCTGGGCGCGCTCGGCGACATCCTCGCCCAGCACCAGCTCCTTGCGGTAGGCCGCCTCGACGCGCTGGTTGCGGAACTCGAGCCCGGGCAGCCGGATGCCGGCGAGGGCGAGGCCGGCGGTGCCGAGCACGGCCCAGATGACGGCGACGAACACCAGCGCCTGCGGCACCTCGCCGACCAGCGGCAGCTCCTTCACGTGGACGCTGAGCCCCCACAGGATCGGCAGGAACGCGATCAGGGTCATCAGCGCCTCGACGAGGTTCGCGCCGAGGCCTTCCACGGTCTGGGCGAATTTCTGCGTATCCTCCTGGATGCGCTGCGAGGCGCCTTCGATGTGGCGCAGACGATGCCAGTGCTCGACGTAGTAGTCGTTCATCGCCGTGCGCCAGCGGAACACGTAGTGGCTGGTGATGAAGGCCGTGACGACGGCGGTGAAGATGTAGACCCCGGCGATGCCGCCGAAGGTCGCGAGCTGCCCGAAGAACTGGTCCAGCGTGACGGCGCCCGGCTTGGCCAGGGCCTGCTGGACCATGTTGTAGAAGGTGCCGAACCAGTTGTTGATCATCACGTCGAGCTGAACCGAGAACCACAGCAGGAAGATGATGAGCGCCGAGACGGCGACCGACCAACGGGACCAGCGATGCGGCATCAGCCAGCCGACCAGGCCGACGAAGATCGCCTCGACGGCGATCATGTACTGGAATAGCCAGATGTTGCGCGCGGTCTCGACCGCGACGGCCGCTCCATCGGCGCCGGCCGGCGGATAGGCAAACCCGGCCAGCCCGCCCAGGCTGAGCTGGGGGCCGAGATCGCGGGCCACGCCGTACCACAGGGCCATGCTGAGCGCGGTCCAGACCAGGGCCGCCGGGAAGAAGAGCTTCGGGCTCGGGAAGAAAGAGGCAAACATCATCCATCCATAGGGCTCAAACAGGCGCAAGGACATCGCGTTCGGCGCGGGCCGGCGGCTTTACCGGCCAATTCCCTGATCCAGACACGACAAAGCCGCCCGCAGGCGGCGCTATCCCGGACACAACGAGGCCCAGACACAACAAAGCCGCCCGTAGGCGGCTTTGTGCCGACTGCTGTCGACCCGTATTACGAGCAGACCTGGGCCAAGGCAGGAACGATCCCGTTGGCGGCGGCTGCATAGGTCGCCAGTGTCGCATTGGTCAGATTCACGGGATCACCTCCTTTCGATGTTGATGGGAGCGTAAGCGTCGCACAGCGCGGGCGCGCGGTAAACAGCAGTGACCTGACAGAGTGTCGCTCCTCTCGCGCGCCCGCCCGGTCGCGCGCCGATCTGGCCTGTCGCTTCCTCGAGGCGATCTCTTTCCGTGGCCGAACGCGTGAGCCAGCGGTGGCGGCGCCGGCCAACGAGCTCGGCGCGGGCTGTTGCATCGCGAGCGTCGGCAGGCCAAGCTTGACTCCTTGGCGCCAGGCGTTCCTTCGGCATTGCGGATCTCTCCGGCTCAAGAGGCTGCTCATGACCCGTCGACATGGCTTGATCCCGATTGCGCTCGCTCTGACCGTCCTGTGCGGAGGCGCCAGCGCCGCCTGGGCACAGACCTTCCCGAATATGAAGGGTGCCTGGACCGGCACGAGCAGGAGCATCGTCCTCGGCCCGGCGCCCCATCACAAGGACAACCCGGCGGCGAGGGCGGTCGGCGGCGACGTTCGGTTGAGCGAGATGAAGTTCACGATCACGGTCGAGGGCCAGGAGGGCAATCGATTCTGGGGCCACATCTCGTCGTCGGTCATGACCGAGCCCCTGATCGGAGCGTTCAGCTCGGACGGCAAGCGCTTCCGCATCGTGCAGCGCCAGAACGGCATGCTCGACGGCGTGATGTCGGGCGCCGACAAGTTCGAGACGTTCTATTCCGACGCGAAGCCCAACCTCATCGCCGTGGGAGTCACCGAATACACGCGGGAGAGATAGGTGAGGAACCCCATGCCGCAGACCAAGCCTTCGGACGCGGCCGCCACCGCCGGCATCCACGGCGTGCAGCATGTCGACATCGCCGTGGTCGGCGCAGGCTTCGCCGGCCTCTACCTGCTGCACCGCCTGCGCCAGGCCGGCTTCACGGCGCAGGGGCTGGAGGCGGGCGACGATGTCGGCGGCACCTGGTACTGGAACCGCTATCCCGGCGCGCGCTGCGACATCCAGACGACCGACTACAGCTTCACCTTCGATCCGGCGCTCGAGGCGGCGTGGCAGTGGTCGGAGAAATACGCCACCCAGCCCGAGATCCTGCGCTATCTCGGCTTCGTCGCCGATCGCTACGATCTCAGGCGCGACATCCGCTTCGGCACGCGGGTCACCGCGGCGCGCTGGAACGAGGCGACCGGGCGCTGGTTGCTCGCGACCGGCGCGGGTCCGTCGGTGTCATGCCGCTGCTACATCATGGCGAGCGGCTGCCTCTCCGAGCCCAAGCCGCCCGAGATCGACGGCGTCGGCGACTTCACGGGCGAGGTCTACGTCACCGGGCGCTGGCCGCACGACGGCGTCGACTTCGCCGGCAAGCGCGTCGCGGTGATCGGCACCGGCTCGTCGGGCATCCAGGCGATCCCGCTGATCGCCGAGCAGGCGGCGCATCTCACGGTGTTCCAGCGCACGCCGAACTTCGCCTTCCCGGCGCACAACGGGCCGCAGCCGGCGCATCGCGTGGCGCCCCTGGTGCAGGATCTCGCGGCCTACCGGCAGCAGGCGCGGCAGTCGCTGTCGGGCGTGCCGCTGCCGCGCGCCACCGAGTTCAGCTGGCAGCTCGGCGAGGACGAGCGGCGGCGGCGCTTCGAGGAGGCGCTGGCGGCCGGCGATCTCGTGGTCATGCTGTCGCAGCTGTGGGCCGACCAGGGCGGCGACCTCGAGGGCAACGCGCTCGCCGCCGATTTACTGCGCGGCTACATCCATTCGGTCGTGAAGGATCCGGCGACGGCGGAGGCGCTGACGCCGCGCGACCATCCGTTCGGCTCCAAGCGGCCGTGCCTGGAGACCAACTACTACGCGACCTACAACCGGCCGAACGTCGGCCTGGTCAACCTGCGGCAGGAACCGATCGAGGCGATCACGCCATCCGGCATCAAGACGACGCGGCGTGCCATCGACGTCGACGCGATCGTGTTCGCGACCGGCTTCGACGCCATGACCGGCGCCATCCTGGCGGTGCATCCGATCACCGGCCGCGACGGCCGGTCGATCGACGCCGTGTGGGCGCAGGGACCGCAGACCTATCTCGGCCTCACCGTGGCAGGCTTCCCCAACCTGTTCCTGATCACCGGGCCGGGCAGCCCGTCGGTGCTGTCGAACATGTCGGTGTCGATCGAGCAGCATGTCGACTGGGTGGTCGACCGCCTGATCGACATGCGCACGGCGGGCTTCACCACCATCGAGGCGACCGAGACGGCGCAAGCCGGCTGGCAGCGCCATCTCGCCGACTGCACGGCGCTGTCGCTGCATCGCCTGGCCAACACCTGGTACACGGGCGCCAACGTGCCGGGCAAGGCGCAGGGCGTGATGCCCTATACCGGCGGCGTCGGTCCCTACCGTACGATCTGCGACGACGTGGTGACGCGCGGCATGCTCGGTTTCCGGCTGAGCGGGCCGAGCAGCACGGTACAGTGCAACGACGGCGAGATCGTGCGCCTGCAGCCCGACGTGCGCCTGGTGCTGAGCATGCTGGCCGATCTCGAGCTGCCGCCGATCGAATCGATGGGCGCGGCGGGCGCGCGTGCCTTCGTCGCCCAGTTCAACGCGACGCGGCCGGCCGGCCGGCCGGTCGGCGAGGTTCTGGACGGCACGCTGCCGGGTGCCGACGGCGGCGCGCTGGCGTGGCGGCTCTACCGGCCGCCGACATCGGGACCGCATCCGATCGTGGTCTACTTCCATGGTGGCGGCTGGGTGCTGGGCGATGCGGCGTCGGACGATCCGTTCTGCCGCGATCTCTGCCGGCGCAGCGGCATGGCCGTGCTGAGCGCCGATTACCGCCACGCGCCGGAGCATCGCTTCCCCGCAGCCGCCGAGGACGGCTACGCCGCGCTCCGCTGGGTAGCCGAGCATGCATCCGAGCTGGGCGGCCGGCCGGGCCCGCTGCTGGTCGCCGGCTGGAGCGCCGGCGGCAACATCGCGGCCGTGACCTGCCAGCTGGCGCGCGACCGCGGCGGGCCAGCGATCGCGGGCCAGCTGCTGGTCTGCCCGGTCACCGACGGCGCGACGGTCGACAGGCCGTCCTACAGCGAGAACGCATCGGGCTATTTCCTGACGCGCGGGCTGATGCACTGGTTCTGGGATCTCTATTGCGCGCCAGCCGAGCGCAGCGATCCGCGCGCGTCGCCCCTCCGGGGCAGGCTCGAAGGCCTGCCGCCGGCTTTGGTCGTGACCGCGGAGCTCGACCCGCTGCGCGACGAGGGCATTGCCTACGCCGAGGCGATGACGGCGGCCGGCGTGCCGGTCGAGCAGCTCCAGGCGCGCGGCCATTTCCACTCGTCCTTCACCATGGTCGACGTGATCGCGACCGCGGTCAGCGGGCGGGACAAGATGGCCGAGGCGCTGCGAAGATTCGCCGGCGTCGACGAGGCGACGGCGTTGCCGCGGGCGGCGGAATAGCCCGGGACGGGCATCTTCATGGCGACCGCGGACGCCGGGGGCGGTGGGGCTTGAACTTCCCCGGCGCTTGCCTCGGTCAGCTCGGCCAGTTCGCGCGCATGCGATCGACCTCGGCCTGGGACGGCCGATAGGGCGGCGCCTTGGGGTCGAAGCTCCTCCATCCTTCCTTGCGATACTCGGCGTCGCGCAGGACGGGATCGACCGGCTTGTAGCCTGCCAGGATGGCCTCGGCCCGGCTGACCTCGGCGTCGGGCACACGCGCCGTCACCAGGGTGCCGCCTCGCCGTACCGCCTCAGAATAAACGTCGGCGTGGAGGCGATCCTCCCCGGCATCGATCAGCGCGCCGGCGACCCCGCCGGTTGCCGCTCCCGCCGCCGCACCGACGGCGGTGGCGGCCAGCCAACCCGCGGCCACGACCGGTCCAAGCCCCGGAATGGCAATCAGGCCCAATCCGGCCAGCAGGCCGGCCGCGCCGCCGACCGCGCCGCCCACGCCGGCGCCCTTGGCCGCATCGGAGACGTCGTCGACGTCGGCGTACTTGGCGCTGACATACTTGTTGGCGACGAGGCTGATGTCCCTGGCGGGGATGCCGGCCCTCTCGAGGGCGTTGACGGCTGCGTTGGCCTGGGCATAGCTGTCGTAAACTCGGCTGACGGTCTTCATGCGTGCCTCCTTCTCTGCTGCTGCGCCCTATTGCTGCGCCGTCGTGACGACGTTGCCCTTGTAGTCGACGGCGACCTGGACCGACTTGCCTTCCTGCTGGGCTGTGCCGCGCCAGATGCCATCGTCGTCCTTCCTCAGGCTCGACACGTTGGCGAGGCCCTGCGCAACGGCGCGATCCTTGGCCTGCCCCTCGGTGAAGCTGTTGGCGCCCTTGAGCGGCGCCCCTGCCTCGGCCTTGCGCGGTGCATAGACATCGGCCTTGCAGGCATCCATGAACTCGGCCTGCGTGATCTTGCCTTCCGTCGCATAGACCTTGTTGCCGATGCGCATCAGCGCCACGTAGCGGGCGGATTCCGCATCGGAGAGAACGCCGTCGGCGTTGGCATCGGCTTTCTTCCACATATCCTGGCACTCGGCATCGCTGGCCGCCCATGCCGGCGCGGCAAAGCCGACGGCGGCGAGCGCCGCGATCGCAACAAACCTCGTCATCGATAACTCCCGTTGGATGGGGCGAACGTTCCCCGCCCCCTCAACGCGCCGCGATCGGAGGGTTGCGAGGCGCCGTGAAATAGTGGTTCTTTCGAGGCGCCCGCGACTTGCTATCCGACGATCGAAGCCGAACGCTGCTTCGCGTTTTCTTCTCAGGATCGTCGTCTACCGCAAGCGGTAGAAGCCCTCGGCGTCGACCTGCACGCGGCCATCGGCGATCAGCTCATCGAGATGCTGGGCGATCGTGCGCCGCTCGGCGTCGTCGATCCAAAGCTCCTGGACGTGCGGCGGATAGAGCAGCCGGCGCGCCACCAGCTGCTCCAGTGTCTGCGTCGCGGCCGCGAGCCAATCCAGCAGGCGCCGCTCGCGCTCGTCGATCTTGCCGGCGAATGCCGCGAGATCGTGCAGGAAGCGCGCGCGGTCGGTATAGACGCCGCGATGGTGCGAGGTGACCCACACCCGCGCCGGGATCCCGGGCAGGCGCTGCAGCGTGCGGCGGAACTCGCCGAGGTCCGAGGTGGCGTCGCCATAATACGGGCCGAAGCCGCTGAGATCGATGTCGCCGATGAAGGCAACCCCTTCGGGCTCGACCAGCAGCACGCAATGACCCGCCGTATGGCCCGGCATGTGGATGGCTCTGACGCGCGTGCCGCCCAGCTCCCAGACCATGTCGTCGCGATAGGCAACCGCGTCGGGACGCGGCGCGTAGAAGAAGTCTCGCTGAAACTTGAGGAGCATCTCCGGCAGGCGCGCCTCGCTGCTGCCGTAGGAGGCGGCCAGCCCTGCCCAGCTTTGCGCCGCCGCGACGTCGCGCCGGTGCACGTGCACGGCCGCCTTCGGCAGGCGGTGCAGGCCCGCCATGTGATCCTCGTGCACGTGTCCCAGGATCACGAGCTCGGTCGCGTCGAACGCCGGCCCGATATGGTTGGCGACGATCGGCGTATCGAAGGCGACGCGGGTGTCGGCGCCCTCGACCATCACCTGGTTGCCGTCGGGATACTTGCCGTTCTTGTCGCCGAAGAAGACCGAGACGCGGCCGAACGCGGCACGCTGGGGAACAGGACTTTGAGCCAAGGAACGGTACCGGTTGAAACGAGGTGGCAGGGGCCTCGCCGCTTCTAGCCAACCCGGCGCACCGGCTCAATGGGAGTCAGGAGAACCGGACGGCCACCGACTCCAGCATGTCGGCAAGCAGGTCGGCCAGGCGCTCGTGGTCGTGCCGGCTGTCGATCTGGGCGGCTACGAACAGGCCGTCCGCGGTCGCCATGGTGATGCGGGCCAGCCTCTCGGGCAGGCCGACGGTGCGGCGCCCGGGCCGGCCGGGCAGCACCTGCCGCCAGAACTCGGCCATGTTGGCGATCACGCGCCGGCGGATCTGCTTGAACAGCCGGCGCGCCTGCAGCTCAGCCGGCTGGCGCTGCAGGGACAGCACCAGCCCGAGACGCCAGAATTCGGGGCTGGTGGCGATGCTGGCGATCGCCGAGCGGATGCGCCGGGCCAGCTCGTCGCGGCGCGAGACGGTGCCGCCCGGCGCCGACCATCGCGGCAGGCTGGCCGCCCACTGCGCGAAGCTGTGGCGGATCATCGCGGCGAACAGCGCGTCCTTGTCGGCGAAGTGCCAGTAGACGGAGCTTGCCGGCAAGCCCGAGCGCTCGACCACCTTCGAGATCGACGTGCCCTGATAGCCGAGCTCGTGCGCCAGCTCGAAGGTCGCCTCGAGGATCCGCCGCCGCGATTCGGCGCCGCGCCGCCTCGGCCGGCGCACCGCGGGGTCCGCCGCCGCGCGGGCGGCGCGCCAGCCGGCCGGTTTCCGTTGCCCGGTCGCCCCTTTCGTCACTTTGGTCTTGCCGATCTTCCTGTAGTGATCATACCATTATGTAACGATCACTACACAAATCAAGCGACGCGGAGGGACCGGCATGGGCGCACGCACGGGAGCGCAGTTTCTCGAGGGGCTGCGCAGGACCAGGCGGGAGATCTGGGTCGACGGCGAGCGGATCGAGGACGTCACCAGCCATCCCAAGCTCCGCGGCGGCGCCTCGAGCCTGGCGGCGATGTTCGACCGCCAGCACGCCCATGCCGCCGACTGCCTCTACAGCGATCCCGCGAGCGGCCAGCCGACCAACGTCAGCCACATGATGCCGCGCTCCGGAAGCGAGCTGCGCCAGCGTCACGCCGGCCTGGTGCGGCTGTCGGAAGGCTCCATGGGCATCATGGGCCGCACGCCCGACTACATGAACATGAAGTTCGCCGCCTTCGCCTCGGCGCCCCGCGTGTGGGCCGGCGCCGACGGACGCAATGCGCAGGGCGCCGAGAACCTGGTGCGGTTCCAGCGCCATCTGGCCGAGGCCGACATCTCGCTCACCCACACCATCATCCAGCCGACCACCGACAAGCGGACCGACAGCCGCATCCTCGGCAACAAGGTCACGATCCGGAAGGTCGGCGAGACGGCCGACGGCATCATCGTCCGCGGTGCGCGCGTGCTCGCCACCCTGGCACCGTACGCCGACGAGCAGACGGTGTATCCGGGACAGCCCATCCCGCCGGGCGCGACCGAATATGCGCTGGCTTTCGCCATTCCCCTCGACACGCCCGGCCTGAAGTTCCTGTGTCGCGATTCGGCGTCGTCGCCCGGGGCCGACCCGTTCGACAAGCCCCTGTCGTCGCGCTTCGACGAGCAGGATGCGTTCTGCATCTTCGACGACGTGCTGGTGCCGCGCGATCGGATCTTCATCGACGGCGATGTCGAGATCTACAACTCGATGCGGGAGACCGGCTACGCCATCAGCATGGTCACGCAGTCGACCATCCGCGCCCTCACCAAGCTCGAGTTCGCCTATGGGCTGGCCACGCGCATGGCCGAGCTGATCGGCGACCATTCGCCGACGACGACCGAGATGCTGGGCGAGCTGGCCTGCTACGTGCGCATGACTGCGAACGCCCTGGAGCTGTCGCTCGAGCAGGCCGCCGAGCGCGCCGACGGCATCTGGTTCCCCAACGGCGCGACGCTCGAGCCGATGCGAGCGATGCTCCCGGTGTGGATGCCGCGGGTGGCGGAGATCATCACCCTGATCGGCAGCCACAACCTGCTCACCACGCCCAGCCGCGCGCAGCTCGACGATGCCGGGCTGCGTCCGCTGATCGACGAGATGCTGGGCGGCGCCGACGGCGTGCCGGCCGACGAGCGGGCGGCCGTGTTCCGCCTGGCCTGGGATTTCGTCGGCTCGTCGCTCGCCGGCCGGGGCTTCCTGTACGAGCGCTTCTATCTGACCTCGGCGACGCGCAACAAGCAGATGATGCAGCGCTTCTTCGATCGCAGCCGCTCGCGCGCCCTGCTCGACGACATGCTGTCGAGGGCCGCGGCTGGCTCCGCATAGAGCGGGAGAGCGTCATGGCGAGGACGGACTCTCGTCTGTCGCCGCCGCACCATGCCCGGGTCTAGGCCGCTACCGGCGCGATGGCCTTCTCGACGAAGTTCCTGGCGTCGAAATCGTCGGCCACCTTCATGTCGTTGCCGATCAGCTTCTCGACGTCGATCTTGGCATATTCCATGACGCCCATGTCGCCCAGCGCCTTCTGCACCTTGGGCCCGAACAGGCCGATTTCCTTCAGGATCGGAACGATGCGGGTGAACAGGCGCGTGCGGAAGGCCTGCATGGCACCCGATTCGTAGGCGTACTTGACGAGCTCGTCGACGGGCAGCCCGGAGCGTTCCCAGACCTCCGCCTGGTTGAAGCGGTCGCGCATGTAATAGAGCGCCTCGACGGCGAACTCCTCGCGCTCGGCGCGCTCGTGGTCCGACAGCTGCGGATAGTATTCGCGCAGCGCCATGCGGCCGAACGTGACGTGGCGCGCCTCGTCCTGCATGACGTAGGCATTGATCGACGCGGCGAGGTTGTTCCTGGCGCTGTCGCGGATGCGCTGGAAGGCGGCCAGCGCCAGCCCTTCGATCATCACCTGCATGCCGAGATAGGTCATGTCCCAGCGCCGGTCGCCGAGCGTCTGCTCGAGCAGGTTCTGCAGCGATTTGGTGATCGGATAGGCGGCCTTGAACTTCTCGTGGATCAGCCGCTTGTAGGCCTCGACGTGGCGCGCCTCGTCCATCACCTGGGTGGCGGCGTAGAACTTGGCGTTCATGTCCGGGACGGTGCTGACGATCTTGGCGGTGGCGATCAGCGCGCCCTGCTCGCCGTGCATGAACTGGCAGATCGTGTGGCACTGCAGGTTGAAGCGCAGCCAGTTCTTCTCCTTTTCGGTGAGCTTCGCCCACACCGGCGAGCCGTAGATCGGGATGGTCTCGTCGGCCATGCCCATCGGGTTGCCCTCGAACAGCTCCTGCTTCCAATCGAGGCGGCTCGAGGCGTCCCACTGCTGCTGCTTGCCCTTCTCGTAGAGGTTCAAGAGGTCGGCCGAGCCGTCATCGTATTCCCAGTTGAACAGCACCTCGGTGGCGCCGTCGAAATGCCACTGCGTGATGTCGACCGGCAGCTGATAGAGCCTTTGCGTGGTCACGAATCCTCCTCCTCGGCGTCGCACGGCTGCATTTCAGCTCAAAAATTGACGCCTCTGTCACTTTTGTCACGAATTACCACAATATCTCTGTGGAGTCCCGGAACCCGACGCTGGTCAATTGGACGCAGGCGTCAATACGGCTCGTAGCTCTTCTCTTCGACGATCTCGGATGCCAGGAGCTCGTTGATCCGGCGCTTGATCGCCGCCCGCCGATCATTCTGGCGGTAGACCGAGCGGGCGAGCGCGACGAACTGGTCGTCGAATCGCCCGGCCGCTTCCAGGCGCCGCAGCGCGTCCTCGACATCCCACAGAGCCTGGTTGACCGCGCGCAACGCCGTCTTGTGAGCGGCGAGATCGAACGACTGGGCGAGCCGCGGCGCGGCGATCGTCGCGAGCAGCTCGAGCTCGTGCGCCGCGTTCGACCGCGAGCGCGCCTCCTTCAGGCGCTCGACCTTGATCTCCAGGATGGTGATCTTGTCGATCACCTCGCCCCACGAGATGGGGACCCTGGGCGTGGCGAGGTGCGGGCGCGCCGGGCTGACGAGGCGGCCGAGCTCGGCCGCCATCTCGCCGAACACCGAGCCCCAGACGCCGCGCGACCTTTGCCGGAACAGGCGAAGCGTCGGATACCAGGGGCTGTCGCGCCGCTCGAGCTGCCAGCGCCAGTCGGGCACCGCCTTTAGGGCCACCCAGGTCTCGATGCCGAGCGCGCCCGCCAGGTGCGCCATCGCGGTATCGGAGGTGACGACCAGATCGCACAGCGTCAGGACGGCGGCGCTGTCGAGGAAAGCGTCGGGGCCGGCGTCGAAATCCTCGCCCAGCGTCTCGATCCGCAGGCCGCTCGGCAGATCCGCGAGCTGGGTCGCGCCCTCGCCTTTCTGCACGCTGATCAGGCGCACGCCGGGCACCTGCGACAGCCCCTCCAGCTCGGACAGCGGGAAGGAGCGCCCGCGATCGATCGCGCTCCTGTTACCCTGCCAGCACACGCCAACGCGCAGGCCGTCACCGGCGAGCCGCTGGCGCCAGCGGTCGATCCGCTCCGGCGCGACGTGAAGATAAGGCACGCGTGCCGGGATCGTCGTCGTTTCCAAGGCCAGCGGCAAACTGAGCAATGGAAGGCGCACGTCGCAGGCCCGAGGCGGATCGTCGGGATCGACGATCTCGATGTCCGCCCCGAGGCTCTGCAACAGGCCCATCAGCGGCCGCTGCGGCGCGAACAGCACCCGACCCGCCTGCGCGCGCAGCAAGGGGAGGTAGCGGCAGAATTGGATCGTGTCGCCCAGCCCCTGCTCCCAGTGAACGAGGATCGATTTGCCCCCCAGCGGCATGCCGGGGCGCCACAGCGGCACGGCCCGGTCGCCGACCGACGGAAACTCCGGCTTGCGCCGGCGCGACTCGTACAGCGGCCAGCCGCGCGCGAGGTCGCCGCGCAACAGCAGGAGCTGCGCCTTGTTCCAGGCCGCCTCGCGATCGTCGCCGTCGAGGACATCGCCGCCGAGCGCGAGCGCGCGATCGTAGCTCGCCAGCGCCTCGTCGAACCGTTCCAGCTCCTGCAGCGTCACGCCGCGATTGCTCCAGGCCTCGGCGATGTCCGGCTCGAGCGCAACCGCCGAGTCGTGGCTGGCGAGCGAGTCGTCGAGCCGATCGAGATGCCGCAGGACGACGCCGCGATTGTCGTGCGCGGCGGCGAGGCTGGGCGCCAGCGCGATCGCGCGGTCGTAGCTCGCCAGCGCCTCGTCGAGGCGCTGCAGCTCGCGCAGGGCGGCGCCACGATTGCTGTGCGCCGCGGCGAAGCCGGGCCGGATCGACAGGGCGCGGTCGTAATCTGCGAGCGCCTCCTCGAAGCGCCGGAGCGCCGCCAAGGTCGCGCCGCGATTGCTCAGGAGCTCGGGGCGATCCGGACGCACCGCAATGGCCTGGTCGTGGCTCGCCAGGGCCTCGTCGAGGCGGCCGAGATCGCGCAGCAGGTTGCCGCGGTTGCTGAGCGACTCGGCGTCGCGCGGCGCGAGCGCCACCGCGCCGTCGTAGCTTTGCAATGCCTCGTGCGGGCGTTGCAGGGAGGCGAGCAGCATGCCGCGCAGGCGGAGCAGGTCGGCGCGGTTGCCCTTCAGCGCCAGGACGCGGTCCACGCCCGCCAATGCCTCTTGCGGGCGGCCGAGCGCCTGCAGTGCCGTTGCCCGGCGGGTCAGCGCGTCGGCGTGCCCGGGTGCGAGGACGAGCACGCGATCGTAGCCGGCCAGGGCATCGGCCGGCCGGCCGAGCTCGGCGAGCGCGTTGGCCCGTCCGAAGTGGGCATCGGCGTAGCGGGCATCGAGCGCGATCGCCGTGTCGAAGCAGGCGAGCGCCTCGGCCGCGCGCCCGAGCCGGCGCAGAGCGCTGCCAAGATTGAACTGGGCGGCGGCCTCGTTCGGCCGCGCACGGACCGCTGCGACCAGCAGCTCGGCGGCACGCTCCAGGCGCCCTGTCTGGGCCTGCAGGACGCCGAGCAGGTGCAGGGCATCGAACTGGTCGGGCGTCGCCTTCAGGACCGAGAGGTAAAGCCGCTCCGCTCCGGCGAAGTCGCCCTTGCGATGGAGCGCGAAGGCCTTCTGAAGGTCTGGCAGGGCGCTGTCGGACATGCGGATTTATCGTGACCGATGGGCTCGAAGATTGTGCGCCGATCCTCGTCGAAGCGCGCTGGCTTGCCGGCCGATCCCGGCCCTATGCTCCTAGCATCGTACCGCCTTTTGTGCAGCACACCGAGCACCGGAAATGAACCGCATGATCCGAGTCCTGTTCACCAATGGCCGCGTCCTGCTCGACGGCCTTGCCGACCTGCAACCGGGCTACGACGTTCTGGTCGAGGATGGCCGGATCACCGCGGTCTCGCATGGCGCGATCGCGGCGACTGATGCACGGGTCGTCGATCTCGGCGGACGAACGCTGATGCCGGGGCTGATCGATGCGCATGCGCACATCACCGGGCTGTCGCTCACCCCGAAGAACATCGCCTATCCGCAGGCCGAGATCGCCATCGCCTCGGCGCACTACCTGCGCAACTGCCTGATGGACGGCTACACGACCATCCGCGAAGCTGGCGGAGCGGACCACGCCACCGCCCACCTGCTGGCCGCAGGACACATCATCGGGCCGCGCCTCTATTACTCCGGCAAGGCGCTGACCCAGACCGGCGGCGGCGCCGACTTCCGCAAACCCGACGAGGAGATCGATCCGTGCGGCCATGTCGGGCCGTTCTCCAGCATGTCGACGATCGCCGATGGCGTCGACGCCGTGCGCCGGGCGGCGCGCGAGGAGCTACGCAAGGGCGCGACCCAGATCAAGCTGTTCGCCTCAGGCGGCGTGGTGTTCCCGGCCGAGGGCCATGCCACGCGCTACGAATACTCCAACGAGGAGCTGCGGGCGGTGGTCGAGGAGGCCGAGGCGCGCGGCACCTACGTGATGGCGCACGTCTACACCGACGAGGGCGTGCGGCGCTGCCTCGAGGCCGGCGTGCGCTCGATCGAGCACGCCAACTTCGTGAACGAGGAGACGGTCGCCATGATGGCCGCGCACGGCGCCTTCTACGTGCCGACCTTCATCTCCCTGGTGCAGAGAGTGGAGAGCGCGGCCGAGACCCGCCTGCCGGATGCCATCGTGCACAATCTCGAGAACACGATCACGCGCGGCAAGCAGGTCTATCGCTGGGCGCGCAAGCACGGCGTGCCGATCGGGCTGGGCACCGATTTGTGGGGACCCGAGGCGCAGAAATCCCAGCTGCGCGAGCTGGAGCTGCGCCTGGAGCTCGATTCACCCGCCGAGATCCTGCGCTCGGCGACGGTGATCAATGCCGACCTGCTGATGGAAAAGGGCCAGTTGGGCACCATCGCCGCGGGAAGCCACGCAGACCTGCTGGTGATCGAGGGCGATCCGCTGGCCGACCTCCGCCTGCTGCTCGATCCGCAGAAGAACCTGAAGCTCATCATGAAGGGCGGCGCGATCTGCAAGGACACGCTGGCCGCGTAATCTCTCCGTTGCGCGGCTCGGCTTGGACTATGCGCAGGATGACGCGCCGCCATTTCCTGAAAGGAGATGAACTGGCGCGCATATGAAGGCAGGCCGAACCTGAACAGGTAGTCGCGAAACGGCAATCCAAAGAGCGGGCGGCCTTCGACCATGCTGTAGACCGGGTCGCGGTGCTCCTTGCTGTAGCGGTAGTACGACGCTGCCTGGTCGATCGGATTGCGGTAGACCAACGCGATGCGGCCGCCGCGGCCGCGGCCGGCGGCGCGCTCCATCGCAGCGACGTGCACTGGCGTGTCGCGGCGCGGCGCGAGGTCGACCGGGGTGCAGCGATAGTTCATGCCCTCATGGAAATAGTCATAGCCGGGAACGTGGAACTGGCCCTGGGACCACCAGGCGAGGTTGCGCCCCAGCGCGGCGAACCCGGGACACACGGTGTGGCCGATGAACAGGTTATCCGCGGGAAGAGTGCCACGGACACGGAACAGCGGGCCGCCGCGGAAACGCTCGAAATCGAACGCTGGTCCCAAAACGGAGCCGACGACGCGTCCCGTCAGACGGTCTTCGATACGACCACCCCGATCGAGATGGCAGAGGAATGCGATCGAATAGCGAAGGAACCAAGTCCCGGAGCGGGGAATGGTGGACAGCACCGGCAGGTTCCTCATGAACACCTTGCGGCACCTCCAGCACATGCCGCGACGTCAGGACGGGACGAGTTCGACAAGCCGCCGTCCATCCTGCGCGAGGGCACAACCCGGCTCTCCAATCCGAGCGAGCACCGACACGAATCGTCCAGCTGAATCCGAATCATCGTTGACGTGATATCCATTCGCTCGGGGCTCGCGGGCCATGATCCCCTTCCCTGCGGCGAAAACAAAGTGGACGTGCCGCCTGTTTTGTTTCCGGATTTATCTATTGGCTGGTTGGAAATCAGCGGCAACAACACTTCGACGGACGAAGGTGGCGCGTCGGCACACCTTGGCGCATCGTCCGCGGTAGATAGTGGAAAAATCGCGTTCCTCCTCGCGCCCGATTGCAATCCCCGTTGACGACATCCCCCGGCGTCCAGTTGCAATACAATCGGGTCGGTGCGCCTTCAGGAGATTCCTGCTTTCTTGTGCTGCCATCGCGGCCGGCGGCATAGACTGCGACCATGGCTCGTTCCCCCCATGTGTTGATCGTCGAGGACGATCGTGAGATCCGCACGATGGTTGCACGCTTTCTCGAGAGGCGCGGCCTCAGGGTTTCGACCGCCGGCGACGCCAAGGGCATGGATCGGCTGATGCGGGCATCGAAGATCGACATGATCGTCCTCGACCTGATGCTTCCCGATGAAGACGGACTGAGCATTTGCCGGCGGGTGCGGGCGGTCTCCTCGCTGCCCATCATCATGCTGACGGCGAGCGGCGATCCCGTAGCCCGAGTGGTTGGCCTGGAGATGGGGGCGGATGACTACGTGCCGAAGCCGTTCGAGCCGAACGAGCTTCTCGCCCGGATCAGGGCCGTGCTGCGCCGCTCCAATACGTCGAGCCAAACGGCCGGACAGCCGACGTCGATGCGGTTCGGCGGCTGGCACATCAATGCGGTGACCCGGAACTTGCACAATCCGGAAGGCAGTCGCGTCGTTCTGACGAGCGCCGAATTCGACCTCCTGCTCGCTTTCTGCAGGCACTCGCAACGCACCTTGACCAGGGATCAACTGCTCGACCTATCGCAAGGACGCAGCGGCACGCCGCTCGATCGCAGCGTCGACATCCTGGTCAGCCGCATTCGCCGTAAGATCGAAAGCAGTCCGCGCGACCCCGAGCTCATAAAGACCGTGCGAAGCGGCGGCTATATCTTCACCCCGGACGTAACCGCGGATTAGGCGCGCAATGCAGCTGGCCAAAGCCGGATTGGGAACACGCATCCGGACGCAGATAACGATCCTGGTTTTCCTTACCGGCGTCACATCCTCCGGATTGGTTGCGCTGTTGTTTCTGATACTGCAATCGGGCACCGGCACCGATCTCAGGGTGCAGATGACCGCCAATCGCGTGGCACCGCTGCTTCGAACGCTGGATGCCCTGGCGCCGGCATCGAGAGCGTTGGTGGTGGAAAACCTGAGAGACCAGGTGATTCAAATAGACTTCGGTCGTCTGGTGCCGACCTCGGAAGGCACCCACGGCCGCGCGCTGCCCAAGATTTCCGAAGCTCTGACCGCGGCGTTGGGCGGGCGCATTCGGATTGCGGTCGCGGTCGAAGACTCTTCCGGGCGATTGAGACTTGGGGCGCAAATGGGGGATGGTCAGGAGTTCGTCGTACGCCTGGCCCAGCCGGCACCCCCACCCTTGGTTTTCCCGATGCTTCCTCCGCTGCTGATATTCGTCGCCTTGAGCATCGCACTCTCGTTGTGGGCTGGTCTTCGCATCGTCGCGCCCCTCACGAGGTTTGCTGCCGCGGTGGAGAGATTCGGCCTGGATGGCGCAGACGCGCCGCTTCCCGAGGAAGGGCCTGCCGAGATCCGCAGAGCAACCGGCGCCTTCAACAGGATGAGAGAGCGCATACTAAGGCTGGTCGGCGATCGAACCCGGATGATGATGGCAATCAGTCACGACCTGCGGACGCCGCTCACGAGACTGCGTCTGCGGACGGAGGACATCGATGACGCCGAGCTCCGCAGCCGCATGCGGCGCGACATGGACGTGATGGAGAACTCCATCGCTGATGCCGTTACAAGCCTTCGCCAGAGCAGCGTGCCCGAGAATTTCGAGCGGACTGATCTCGCATCGCTGGTCGGCACCATCTGCGATGAGTTCACGGATGCCGGGTTCAGTGTGGAGTTCGCGGCTGCAGAACGGGTTGCCGGCTGGGTCCGTCCTCTGGCGGTTTCGCGCGCGGTATCGAACCTCGTTCAGAACGCCACGAAGTATGGCACGAGGATCAGCGTCCACGTCAGTAAGCCCGCCTCGAACATGGCGCGAATCGAGGTCGTCGACGACGGGCCGGGCATCCCGGCGCACGAGAGACAAGCTGTGATCCGGCCGTTCTACAGGATGGACCCCGCCCGGATGGATGGCGGTGGATTCGGTCTCGGACTGGCAATCGCGGACGATGTTGCGAGAAGCCACGACGGCCAGCTTACTCTGCTCAGCAATCAGCCGAACGGCCTTTGTGCCCGCCTCGACTTGAGCATTTCTGCGCGCCCTCTCGCTTAGGTCGTTTTTGTAACGAAGTGTTTCCCGATTGGGCTGCGAAACCAAACGCTACAAACGGCCGCCAGGCTGCCACTGGAACGGCGGCTCCTCATGTCGGCATTGTTGTGGTGCCGAAAATGCAATGTCTTGTTTCTTGGCGTTTGGTAGTGACGCAACGCCGGGAGAATGGCCCGCGCCAGACCGATATGCAGGCAGTCACTATGACCAAGGACATCTACTATGACTTCTCAGCCGATAGGCCGACCGTTGGTGGCATCTTTGACATATGTGGATCATCCCGAGATCACGGAAACCTTCGTCGACTTCATCGAGAAGATTTGGGCAGACGGGCCGGTTGTTCGGATCGAGTTTGTCGTAAAGCGGCTTGACCCGCCGGTCCCCGGTGGTCCGCAGACCGCCCAGAAGCATACGGCTTGCCGGCTGGTTCTGCCAATCTCCGCCCTGCCGACGCTCACCGGGCAGCTCAACGGCTTTCTGCAAGGGTTGGCGCAGCAGGCCGTCATGTCGCCGTCGACGATGCCACCGACTCAAAAGCCCAACTAACCAAGAGGGCGCGAGCGCGCTACATAGCCCATCGTCGGGCCCCCGGCGATCGAATTCAGGGCAGTCCGTCATCTCCCCTTCTGAGCTTCCAGTCGCTGGCGAACGACCAATTGGACCTATGCAGTCCACCGACCCTGCCCGCGACCGCAACGCGCGCCGCGCCAGCAGGCGCACCACCAGGCAGCCTTGAAGCCGCGACCCGACACCGTGGTGTAGGCGCGGCCGCGCAGCAGCCGCCATTGCACGATGATCAGGCTGCCGGTCAGCGCGAGCAGGACCAGCGCCAGCACCATGGCGGCGCCGAAATTGGCGACACGGCCAGTATCGAAGTCTGAAGCCCTTATTTCCCGCTGCAGGCGCTCACACCGGCACGGTCGCCGGATCGTAGTCAAACAGGCCGCGATCGAGCGCCGTGCGTCGTTTGCGCGATGGATCCTGCAAGGTGATGCCCTCCTCGCGCGTCCACAGCTGCACGTTTGTGCCGCGGGTGCGGCGCGCCGCCTCGTAGCGCGCCAGCGCCTCGTCGACCGTCCGCGCGGCAGCGAAAGCGCGCCCCAGCACAAGCGCGTCCTCGAGCGCCATGCAGGCGCCCTGGCCGAGGAACGGCAGCATGGGATGCGCGGCGTCCCCCAGCATGGCGACCCGGCCCTGCGTCCAGGTCGCAAGCGGCTCGCGATCGCGCAGACCCCACTTGAAAAGCTCGCCCGGCGGTACGTTGCGGATCAATTCCAGGAGCTCGGGCGCATAGTCTGAATAGTGGTGCAGGAACTCATCGTTGGTCGCCGGGATTGCCCAACCCTCCTCCTCCCACGACAGCGCCTGCCCGCAGCCGATCAGGTTCATGATCCGGCCTCCGCGCAGCGGATAGTGCAGCAGGTAGCGCCGCGGTCCCTGATACATCGCCGACCCGCGCTCGCGGACGACCGGCGGACACAACTCATCGGGAACGAGGGCACGGAAGGCGACCTGACCGGTGAATTTCGGGGTCTCCCCGGGAAACAGGAAGGTGCGGACGGCCGAGCTGTTGCCGTCGGCGCCGATCACCGCGTCGGCGCGCCGGCTCGCGCCATTGGAGAAGCAAACCGTAACCCCCGCCATGTCCTGGTCGACCGACACGAAGGTGTGCTCCGCATGCACCGCACCCGCATCGTTGGCCTGGACCGCCTGCAGCAGCAGGCCATGCAGGTCGCCGCGATGGACCTGGAGCACGCCCATCCCTTGGCGTGCGGAAATGGCCTCGTTGCGGTCGGTCCGGATGATCTCGCCGGTGTTGTAGATGCAGGTGTGAATGAGCGGCGCCGACGCGGAGAGCCGCTCCAAGGCCTCGTCGACCCCGAGATCGCGCAGGGCGCGGCGGGCGTTGGGCGCGATGACCACGCCAGCACCGAACTCGCGGATCTCCGCGCCGCGCTCGTAGACCGACACCCTGAAGCCGCGTTGCTGCAGCGCCAGGGCCGCTGCCAGGCCGCCGATGCCGGCTCCAATGACGATGATGTGCTGGGCGCTCGCTGTCATTCTCGTATCACTCGATTGTTCAGGGCAGGTCGAGGAAATCATACGCCGTTGCGCCGTGCTTTGCCCGCAGCGCAGCCGTTCCATCGCGGGCGCAGGATCGGCGGATCCAGGGGCGCAGCCCGCGGTCCGCACAGGTCATGAACCCTCCACTCCGCATGACGGGGCACGCTGAGGGCAAATCATTGCGTGGCTGTTCGACCCTGCCGCACCTGCGGCCGTGGGGCGATCTCGGGATGACGGCCTTGCTGGCGAAAAACGCACCTTGTCATCCCGAAGCGCAGCGAGGGATCTTTCATCTCCAAGGGCACACGCTGCACACGAGGATCGAGCCATGAGCTGGAAGGAAGAAGTCGAAGAGCTGCGCCGTCGCCGGGAGATGGCGCTGGCCCTGGGCGGCCCCGAGGGCATCGCCCGCCAGCGCCAGCGCGGCAAGCTGACGGTGCGCGAGCGCATCGAGGCGCTGGCTGATCCCGGCTCGTTCCGGGAGTTCCGAGGGCTGGTCGGCAGCGCCACTTACGACGGCAACCGCCTTGCCGCCTTCACGCCCAAGGGCTCGGTCGAAGGCATGGTGCGCGTCGACGGGCGCAAGGTCGTGGTCAATGCCGGCGATTTCACGGTGCGTGGCGGCTCGGCCTCTTCCGAGTTTCGGGGTGCGATCGGCCAGGAGCCGACCGCGGTCGAGCGCGCCATCGCCTGGCGGCTGCCCTATGTGCGGCTGCTGGATGCGGCGGGGGGCAGCGTGCGCGGCTTCGAGACCATCGGGCGCACCTATCTGCCCGACGGCAACAGCTGGGGTCAGCACGACGTGCGCCTGCTGCAGACCGTGCCGGCGGTCTCGGCGGTGCTGGGCTCGGTGGCGGGATTGCCGGCCGTCGAGGCACCGCTGTCGCACTTCTCGATCATGGTGCAGGGCATCAGCCAGATCTTCCCGGGCGGTCCGCCGGTGGTGAAGGCGGCGCTGGGCTACGACATCACCAAGGAGGAGCTGGGCGGCGACCAGATCCACGTGCGGGTGAGCGGCTGCGTCGACAATCTCGCCGACAGCGAGGCCGATGCCTTCGCCCAGATCCGGCGCTGGCTGTCCTACATGCCGAGAAGCGTGCACGAGATGGCGCCGCGCAGCGAGGCAGCCGATCCGCCGGCGCGCGCCGAGGAGGCGCTGCTGTCGCTGGTGCCGCGCGACCGGCGCAAGCCCTACGCCGTGCGCAAGCTGATCGACCTCGTCGTCGACAAGGGTTCGTTCTTCGAGATCGCACCGTTCTATGGCCGCGCGCGCGTGACCGGGCTGGCACGCCTCGATGGTTTCCCCGTCGGCATCATGGCCAACGATCCGATGCGCGGCGGCGGTGCGACCGACGTCGCCGGCGGCTCCAAGGTGATGCGGCTGATGCAGCTCTGCGACACCTTCCATCTGCCGCTGATCTCGTTCGCCGACGAGCCCGGCTTCCTGGTCGGCCTCGACTCGGAGAAGCAGGGCATCGAGCGCGCCGGCGCCCGCCTGATGACGATGGTGAACCTGAGCCGCATGCCGTGGTGCACCATCGTCGTCGGCCGGCTGTTCGGCGTCGCCGGCCAGTGCCAGCACCGGCCGCACGGCATGTTCCGCCGCTACTGCTGGCCGTCGGCAAGCTGGGGATCGATGCACATCGCCGGCGGCGCCGCAGCCGCCTACCGCCGCGAGATCGATACCGCCCCCGACCCCGCGGCCAAGCTGCGCGAGATCGAGGCCCGCCTGCAAGCCCTCGCCTCGCCCTTCCGCACCGCCGAGGCAACCGGCCAGGACATCATCGACCCGCGCGAGACGCGTGCGCTCCTGTGCGACTTCGTCGAGGATGCCCAGCCGATCCTGCGCGAGCAGCTCGGCCCGCCGGCGATGCCGTATCTGCCGTAGCGAGGCGCGCTTCCAGCGATGAGTTTCATGCTCTTCCTGGACCGCCGCCCCTACGCTGTCGCGGCGAGCTGGCTCGCCTCGATCAGCGCGCCCTGCGCACGCAGCGTGCGACGCACGCCCTCGACGTCGACGCTTCCGCGGTCCGCGACGCTCGCCGCCGCGATGCCGGCGGCCTGGCCGGTGGCGAACGCCGTGCCCATCACCCGCAGGCTGGCGCCGGCCATGCGGTCCGCGTCGGCAACGCGACCCGCGGCGAAAAGATTGGCGGTGTCCTGGCTCATCAGGCAGCGCAAAGGGATCTCGTAGGCCGCCTTGCCCGGCGGATAGACGAAGCTGCTCTCGAACGTCTTGCGATCGTGCCATTCAACGCCCCAGGCGCCGAGGCCGATGCTGTCGGCCATTAGCCGCCCTTCGACCACATCCTGCCACGTGAGTTGATAGACGGCCTCGATGTGGCGGGTTTCGCGCGTGCCGAACTCAGGTCCCGTCGCGGCGAGATATGCCTTCTCGCATCCGGGCAGGCCACGAATGACCTCGAGATAGGCCCAAGCCTGCTCGCGCCCGCGCCTCTCGGCCATGCTGTGGCTTCGCGCGTCGCGTGGATCATAGTCCTCCGAGGCCAGGTAACAGACGACGTCGCCGGAAATCGGCAATCGGGTCATCACGCTGCGCTCCTTGCTGAACGGGCCGCGTCCGGCGGCGCGGGCCGCCCGTATGGCTGCGCTCACCTGATCAGCCGATACGACGGCGTCGCGCGGAATGCCGCCGAAACGCGTGGCGAGAGTCCCGAGGTTGACGGCGCCGTCGTTGCCGTAGCGGGTCGCCGCGCCAACAAGCGCCGCGAGATCGCCCTCGCCGCTCGCATCGACGAACGCGCCGGCACGGATCCGGTGCTCGCCGCCATGGTCGCGCCAGGCGACACCGGAGATCCGCTCCTCCAACCGCGTCGCATCGCTCACGAACGCATGCAGAAGCACGTCGACGCCGGCCTCGGCGCACAACCGGTCGAGCACGCGCTTCACCGCCTCCGGATCGAACACGACAAAGACGCCGCGATGACGTTGCGGCCCGGTGACCGCGCCCAGCCTGCGCAACCCCTGCAGCACTTCTTCGGCGACGCCGGCCACCGCCTGGCGCGGCGCGTCAGCCAACGTGTAGAGGCCGCAATAGGTCAGGACATTGCGCAGCGTCGAGGCACCGCCCAGGCATCCGGCCTTTTCCAGCAGCACCGTGCGCGCGCCAACGCGCGCCGCGGCCACCGCGGCGGCAACGCCAGCGCTGCCGCCGCCGACCACGGCAACGTCATACGACTCGGAACTCATGGCACAGCCTATCAAGGACCGGTCGTTCTTGGCCATGGAGCGCCGCCCGGACGAGGCCTTTGCAGGTGGTTGCGCAGGCGAAAAGCCATTCTCGAGGGCTTCGGGGGGAAGAAAGGGCCCGAGCGCAGCGAGGGACCTTTTCTGTCGGGCACGCGCCGTAGCTTGTCGCTGGCAATAAACTCACAAACCTGGAGTGGCGCGCTGCCGGCGATGAGTTTCCTTCGCGGCCGTCAGCGGCCGCCGGCAAGGCGCTTGGCGTTCTCGAGCTGACGCTGCGACTTGGGAAGCGACTCCTGCGCGTAGCGCCGTAACGGCCCGCTCTTGCCGTTCTGCGAGTAGGCACCGAGCTGCGCTTCGGAATCGGTCTGCACCGACAGCTGCGCGTTGGCATAGGCCGTATCAAAAGCCGGGCCTTGCAGGGCGTTGAGCTGCTGCAGCAGGTTGGCGGTCTTGGAGCCCATGGCGCCGTCGGGTGCGTACGAGACGCCGGCTTCCTGCCGCGACTTGACGAGCCTTTGCCCGGCGTCCGTCGCCTCGGCAATCGACCGGGTCGCGTAGCCTCGGGTATTTTCGTTGGCGGAGCGGGCGAGCGCCAGCTGGCCGGACGCAATGTCAAACTCGTTCACCGCTTGGCAGAAGCCCACGAAGCGCGCATCCGGCAGGGCGTCGACCGCAAGGGCCGCCGACACATGGGCCAAGGTTGCGGCCGGAACGGCCAACAGGACGGTTCGACGGTTCAAAAGAAGCATGATCATCCCCCATCAGGCCCACAGGCGGTAGCCGAAGCCGCGGCTGGCTGCTGACTCAACGTCGAGACTGATCAGACGTTCCCGAGATTGTATCCAAGAACAGTAACGCTGCCCAGCCGATCGTCGTCGGGGCGGCCGGGCTGGGTGCGGACGCTCGCCGGTGCGTTGACCGCGTCGATTCCGCTGCGGCTGTTCCCGAGGTTGCCAATCCCTCGGCGGGTGGGCATTTTCCGGCCAAATCGAGACCGCACCCAACCACCCTGAAGGCAAGCGCAATGAAACCGACCAACGTGCTCATCGACCGGCATCCCGGCCGCTCCTCCCAGACCCTCGGGGTGGCGCGCGCGCTGGGCACGGACCCGGACCTGATCCACGAGCCGTCGGTCGGCGTCGTCGGCACCAAGGGCGACAGCCAGTGCTATCTCGGCGTCATGGCCAAGGTCGATGCGATCCATGCCGAGCTCCGCAACCGCATCGGCAAGGGCTCGAACCAGCTCCAGATGCGGCTGGTGCAGCCCGAATACACAATCGCCATCTCCGACGGCATCCGCAACGGCACGCGCGAGATGCGCTATTCGCTGATCGGCCGCGAGATCACCAACGACTCGCTGTGCGAGCATCTCAACGGCAGCGGACTGGCGGGCACGATCGCCGTCGTCGCCTGCGACAAGCCGCCGGTCGGCACCTTGGCCGCGCTGCTGGAGCACAATCGGCCCGCGATCATCATGTCGGACGGCCCGATCCATCCGGGTCAGGACCCCAGGACCGGCGAGGCGATCGACCTGGTCAGCGCCTACCAGGTTGCCGGCCACCCCGACGCCGAGTACCGCCATCACATCGCCTGCCACGCCTGCCCCGGCATCGGCAGCTGCGGCGGCATGTTCACCTACAACACCATGCAGACCTTCATCGGCGTGGTCGGCATGGAGCCCCTGCACATGGTGGCGCCGCCGTCCGACGATCCGCGCCGCGTCAACGAGTTCGCCAGCGAGCTGGTCGGCCTGCTCGCCAACCTGATCGACAAGGACCTGAAGCCGCGCGACATCGTGGTGCGCGATTCGATCCGCAACGCGGTGATCGTCGCCATGGCGATCGGCGGCTCGACCAACGTGACCCTGCACGCGCCGGAGATCGCGCGCGCCGCGGGCTACGGCGATTTCTGGAAGGAGATCATGACGCCGGAGGAGTTCAACTACCTCTCGCAGCATGTCGTCCCCGTGCTGACCGACGCCCGGCCCTACGGCAAGTACTCGATGGTCGACATCGACAATATCGGCGGCGTGCCGGTGATCGTGCGCGAGCTGCTCGATGCCGGGCTGCTGAACGGCGACGTGCTGACCTGCACCGGCGAGACGCTCGCGGCCCAGGTCCAGCGGCTGGGCGCCAGGCCGGCCGACGGCAAGGTGGTCTATCCGGTCGAGAAACCCTACAAGCCGACCGGCGGCCTGCGCGTGCTGGGCGGCAACCTGTCCCCCGACTTCTCGGCGATCCTGAAGCTCGCCGGCGTCGAGGGCGGCCTTGAGAACAACGTGTTCCGGGGCAAGGCGCGCCTGTTCGAGGGCGAGCAGAGCCTGCTGCAGGCGCTCGACAAGACGCCCGAGCGTTTCCAGAACCACGACATGATCATCGTGCGCTACGAAGGCCCGAGCGGCGCGCCGGGCATGCCCGAGATGCTCGACCCGACCTCGCGCATCACCGCGCTGTGCCGGGAGCGCGGCATCGTCGTCGGGCTGATGACGGATGCACGCTTCTCGGGCGGCTCGGTCGGCCTGGTGATCGGCCATGTCGGGCCCGAGGCCGCGCTCGGCGGGCCGATCGCTCTGATCGAGGAGGGCGACGAGATCGTGGCCGACCTCAACACCGACGAGCTCACCTGCACGGCGCTCAAAGATCCGGCGGTCGCCGCCGGGCGCAAGGCGGCATGGGACAAGGCGGTGGCCGACAATGGCGGCATCCATCCCAATTGTGGTGCCGCCGACACCCGCCTGCTCCATCGCGCGCGCGCCACGGCGGTCCCGGCGACCCGCGGCGGCGGCCTGCATCCCAACCGCGAGGTCTGGGTGCGCAACCCGCGCAAGGCCGAGCGCTCGGGCTTCAAGCTGCGCAACAGGCACCGGCCGGACAAGAACAAGGTGTTCTGAGACTCATGGCCGGGAGCGCCCGTTCCCGCGGTTGCTCCGCCTGAAGTGGCGCGTCCCGGCAATGATCACTGATCCGCTTGCGCCGCTTCAGCAGCGTTTTCGGACGCGCTCGCGCGTCCGACGAAAGCGCGGCGCCAGCGAGGGTTGCAAGGCGGCATCGGCGCATCCGATGATCCACTCTAGTATCGCGGGCTACCGCGCTTTCCAGGAAGGCTGGCGCAACAATCGCATGGTGCCCGAGCACCTGCGGCGCGACCTGCCGGTCGACCCGGCGCCGGCGCTCCAGGTGCGCGACCTGCGGGTCAAGGCCGCCTTCGCAATGGCGCCGGGCATCATCAAGGCCTTCGGCATGAACGAGACCGGTCTCCGCCGCATGGCGATCCCCGCCTACATCACCGTCGGCGCCGCCGACACCCAGACGCCGCCGGGACCGAATGCCGCCTTCGCCGCCCGGCACATCCCGCGCCCTTGATCTGCGTCAACCCAGAGCGGGACGACGGCCGCTACAAGAGCTGGCATGTGCAACTGGCAACCGATTCAGAGTGCGCCGTGGGGTCGCGATCTGCAGCTGAGCGTGATCGAGGGAGAGGTGCATGCCCTCGCCTTCCGCTGCCGGCGGTCGCGGTCAGGCTGGATCAGTGACACCGGCAAGCGGGTCGACATCGATCCCTCTCATTGGCGGGACTGGGCCGACAAAGACCAGCCGGCCGGCTGCTGATCGTCGGGGCGAGGACAAACGATGAAGACTCCAGCCAGCCTGGCGACTTTCCTGCTGACGGCCGCCATGGTCGCGCCGCTTCACGCACAGGACGCCGGCGACCCACGCCACGGCCTCTCCCTGGCGCGCCAAGTGTGCTTCGAGTGCCATGCGATCCAGCCGCAACAGCTCCTGTCGCCCAACCCGCGCGCGCCGACCTTTCCGCAGCTCGCCGCGACACCGGGCATGACGACGGCCGCGCTGACCGTCGCCCTGACGACACCGCATGCCGGCATGCCGATGTTCCGGCTGTCATCCGAGCAGCGCGAGGACATCATCGCCTACATCCTCTCCCTGCGCAGCAGCAACTCGACGCCCGGCAAGTGAGCCGGACGCCTGTGGACGCGCCCGGCCTGCGGGCGCGTCCGGCTTCGATGGATCGTCTTACCGCGAGGCGGCCTGCAGATGGGCCACCGCCTTGTCGATCACCGCCGCCGCATCGGCCAGATTGGTCATGTCGAAGCTGTAGCCGCCCACCTCGATGCGGCCCTGGCGGCCGTTGTAGAGCGCCTTCAGGAGATCCTTGCTGGCGCCGTCGACCTCCAGCATGCCGTGCTCGTCGGCCACCGCCGTCCCCTTGAAGACCTCGCCGTCGATGCGGATCGACATCTCGGCGCGCTGGCCCTGCTTCAGGCGCCAGTCGGGATGGGTCAACAGCAGGCCCAGCTTGCCTTCCGGGTAGGTCAGGATGGCGAACTTCGAGCCGTTGGCGAATTCGTCGACGATCATCGCGCCGTCGCCGACCAGGGTGACGCTCCAGCTGCCGCTCCGGGCGACGACGCGGGACTTGGTCGAGGCTGGTGCCGGGGCCGGCTGAACGTTCTGGCCGGTCGAGGCGCGGCATTCGCCGAAGTAGCAGACCTGACCCGGCGCCGCCGAAGCGGGGGCCGCCAGCGAACCGGCCAGCGCGCCGGCAAGACCCAGGGCCAGAAAGGCGGAAACCGCCATGCGAGAGCGCTTGAACATGGACTTCTCCATCAGGGACGGCGGCCGCACCGCGCGGCGCCGCATATCCCCCTGACGGCCCAGTGCCGGGATTTTGACAGGCTGGTCGAAGATTTGCTCGAAGCTGGGCGCCCTGCCATCCCGCTCCTCCACGGCCGCTCGTGGTGCCGGGCCGGAATGCGTCGCCTTATGCCCCGGCCGCGCGTCGCGCCCGCGCCGGGCCTGGCGCGACGAGGGTCACCGTCCCGCCCTCGTCCCGGCATGATCCTGCGCTACGGCAGATCGCAACGGCAAAGGAGAGCTGGCGATGACGAGCGTGCAACCTGCGAAGACCATCTCCTTCACCAAGGTCGACCTGCCGTACGGCTGGCTCGGCAACATGGCGTCCTATCCGGTGGCTCACGAAGACCTGACATATCGCACCACCGAGGCCCTGTTCCAGGCACTGCGCTTCGAGGATCCGGCGATCCGCGAGCAGATTCGTGCCGAGAAGTCGCCCATGGCGGCCAAGATGCGGGCCAAGCGGCATGCCGCGGCGCGAGTCGTCGCCCCGCTCGGTCCACAGGACATCGACAACATGCGCCTGGTGCTGGCGCTCAAGCTCCGCTTCCATCCGCCGCTGCGGCGGCAGCTGCTCGAGACCGGCGACGCGTTGATCGTGGAAGACTGCAGCAAGCGTCCGCGCGGCTCCGGCCTGTTCTGGGGTGCCGCCCGGATCGACGGCGCCTGGAAAGGCGAGAACACGCTCGGCCGGTTGTGGATGGCGCTCAGGTCGGAGATGCTCACCCGGTGAGGCGGCACGCTGCCACGGCCCATATCGATCATGGGTTACCCAGAAGACCCATGCGTTCGAGAGTGTCGATGAAGCGACCGAGCGCGACGCGCGCCGCGTCGCCTGCGCCTTCGGCATGTCCAAGCCGCCGCAACGCCGGCTCGAACTCTCGCCACGCCGCCTGCAGCCCGCGCTCGATCTTGCTCGCCGCGACGACCTGCCGTGCGCCCAGCAGGCGGACCGACATCCGCCGCAGGCGCGCCAGCGCCGTTGCGCGTCCCTTGTCGCGCGCCTGCCAGCGTTGCGGCGTGCGCAGGATCTCGTCGGCATAGGCGCCAAGCGAATCGACGTCGATCACGCGCAAGAGGCCGTCCTGCGCATCGTAGCAGAAATTGGCGTCCCGGAAGTCCCACCACACTGTTCCCGCCTGCCACAGCGGAACGACGATGTCGCCGAACAGCTGCGCGAGCAGCCCGCGCACCAGCGCGCCATCGACGGGACTGTGCGTCCACGTGACCCGCAGACAATCCTCCAGGCTGGCGCCGCGCACCCACTCCTGCACGACGTACCCGCGCGAAGGGCCGCAGCCGTCCGGCTGCAGGCCGGCCGAGATCGAGCGCTGCACGCGCGGGTTGGGCAGCCCCGGCAGCCGGCCGAGCTCGCGGTTATGGAACCGGCAAGCCCGGCGTGCCGCCCGGGCCGCATCCGGCGTCAGCTTGAACAGCTTGAGACCGACCTCGTCGATACGCGCGCGATCGGCTGCCGGCCTGAAGCGATGGCTGACCTGCGGTGCCACGCGGATCACGGTAGCGGCGTAGCGCCCCGGCGGCGAGGCATGACCCCAGACGGCCTCGCGATCCGCCGCATCGAGCTCGAGAAGGTCGGCGGCCCGGGCCGCAAGCTTGGCCCGCTCCTGCCCGTCCATGGGGTCTTGCTTGGCGTTCGACCAGGCGAACGCCTCGTAGTCAGCCCAGTCGACCGCCATGTCTCCTCCGAGGACGACAGAGAATCCGAGGGCTCACACCGTGCGGAAGCCGCCGTCGGCCATGATGATGCAGCCGGTGACATAAGAGGACATGTCGGAGGCGAGGAAGACGGCGGGCCCGGCGATGTCCTCGGGCTTGCCGGCGCGATTGAGCGGCGTATGGCGCATGACGTTGGCGACCATGTCGGGATTCTTGGCCCGCGCCTCGGCATTGATCCTGGTCTCGATCAATCCCGGCCCGATGGCGTTGACGCGCACGCCGTCCTTGCCCAGTTCGGCGGCCAGCGCCCGCGTAAAGCCCAGCACGCCATGCTTGGAGGTCGTGTAGGCAGCCGAGTTCGGCCAGCTCACATGCACGAAGGACTGGATCGAGCCGATATTGACGATCCGCCCCCTGGTCGCACGCAGCTGGTCGAGGAAAGCGTGGGTGACGTTGAACACGCCGTCGAGATTGATCGACAGGATGTCCTGCCAGTCCTTGGCCACTGCGGCGGCATCGCCGGTGATCGGATTGCGCCGGTTGATGCCGGCATTGTTGACCAGGATGGAGATGTTGCCGTCCCTGGCGATGGTCGCGGCGACATCGCGGCATGCCTGGCGGTCGGTCACGTCGAGGCGCACGGCCGATGCCTTGCCGCCGGCCTCCTTGATCAGTCCCACTGTCTCGTCCGCGCCACCGAGGTTGACGTCGAGCACGACGACGCGCGCCCCTTCCCTCGCGTAGGCTTGGCAGATGCCTTGCCCGATGCCCGATCCGCCGCCGGTCACCGCGGCGATGTGTCCTTCAAGAAGTCCGGCCATTGTCTCCTCCTGTACGGACCGGACGATAGGCCAGGTGCCGCCAACTCTGTAGTCTTCCGCGGAGAATGCCCGACCACGCCTTTCTCCGATGCGCCACGCGCTGACGCGCGCCGCGGCCCGCTTGCCGCTGCTGCTCGCGGTCATGGCGGCAGTGGCCTTCCTGGCGTTCGGCGGCATGCGCTACGTCTCGCTCGGCACGCTGGCCGAGAATGCGCGGTGGCTGCGCCAGACCGCGGATGATTGGGGCCTGGCAGCGCCGCTCATGTTCATCGCGGTCAACGCGGCACTCCTCATGCTGCTGGTCTTTCCGGCGTGGTTCTGCGCGATCATGGGCGGCCTGCTGTTCGGCCGCTGGCTTGGTCTTGCCTGCGCACTGGTCGGCACGACGCTCGGCGCCTCCGGCGTCTTTCTCGTCGCACGTGCCGGGCTGGACGGACTTGCCGAGCGCGCCGGGCCGCGCGCCGCGCGGATCGCCCAAGGCTTTCGCAGCAATGCGCTGAGCTACCTCGTGTTCCTGCGCCTCGTGCCGCTGATCCCCTTCACGGTCGTCAACGTCGCCGCCGCCTTGGCGCGCCTGCGGCTCGGGACATTGATGCTCGGCACCTTGATCGGGATCGTGCCGAGCGCGCTCATCTACGCGAGCCTCGGCGACCTGCTGATGGATCTGGCGCGGCGCGGCCAGATTCCCGATTCGAACCTGCTGTACGAGCCGCGCTTCCTGTTGCCGCTGCTCGGCCTTGCCGTGCTGGCGCTGCTGCCGATCGCTGTCGAGCGCTGGCGGCGACGGCGTTGAATGGCGAGGGCGCGCCCGGAACTCCGGGCGCTCCTTCGCGCGATTGCCTATCGCGAGGCCATCTTCAGGTGCTCCAGCACTGCGTCGATCACCGATTTCGCGTCGGCCAGGTTGGTCATGGTGAAGCTGTAGTCGCCCACCTCGATCCGGCCCTGGCGGCCGCGGTAGAGCGCCTTCAGCATGTCCTTGCTGCAGCCGTCGACCTCCAGGATACCCTTGTCGTTGGCGACCGCGGTGCCCTTGTAGGTCTCGCCATCGATCTTCACCGACATCTCGGCCCGTTGACCGGCCTTCAGCCGCCAGTCGGGGTGCATCAGCATCAGGCCGAACTTGCCTTCCGGGTAGGTCACGATGGCGAACTTCGAGCCATTGGCGAATTCGTCGATGATCATCGCCCCCTCGCCGACCAGCACCGCGCTCCAGCTGCCGCGCTTGGCGATCAGCTTGGACTGGGTCGAGGCCGGAGTCGGAGCCGGGGCCGGGGTCGCCTGGGCGCTCGGACGCGTCGACGTGCGGCATTCACCGAAGTAGCAGACCTGGCCCGGCGCGGCCGAGGCTGGGGCGGTCATTCCGGCCAGCGCTCCGGCCAGACCGAAGGCGACCAGGGCGGAAATCGCGACGCGAGACAGCTTGACCATGGATTTCTCCGTCAGAGGGCGGCAGCCGCACCGTGCGGCGCCGCATACCCCTCGGACGGTCGGGGTCCCGGAGATTGACAGGCGGGACGGAAGATTTTTGCCGGAAGGGCAGGATTGGGGTTTTTCCCTGTTCCTGCCGGTGGACGTACTCCTGCTTGCACCGCAAGCATCGGACCGAGGACAACAGGGATCAGATCAGGCACCCGCATCCGCCGGCTCGGCGGCCGGCATCGGCACCGCTGGCGTGGCCGCAGGAGACGTCGGGACCGTCAGCAGCACGTCGGTGTTCAGCGGGATGAAGCGGTCGGCCGCCTCGCGCAGGCGGCGGGCCGTGCAGACCGGCCAGCTCCACACCTCGACCTTGCAGCCGCGCGCCTTGAGGTAATGCAGCAGCGGCTCGTAGTCGCCGTCGCCGCCGACCAGGGCGATGACGTCGACTTTTCCCGCCAGCGCGATGGCATCGACCGTCAGCCAGCAATCGACATTCTTGGGCGGCGTCTTGACCTCGACACCGAGCCGCCGTTCGAGGAAGTGCTGCAGCTTGGGCGGAAACTGGTATTGCGCGGCGGAGGATTCCGGCCGATAGAGGATGGCGCGCACCAGCTCGCGGTCGTTGATGACGTCGAGCAGCTTTGCATAGTCGACCCGGCGGCCGAAATTGTTGGTCGCGGTGATCGAGACGTTATCGTCGTCGATCAGCACGGCGATCCGCTGGGCTGCGAGCTTGCGCATCGTCGAAGCAGAAGAGGCAGCGACGCAACTCGATGCGTCCATGACAGGCTCCTTTCGTTAGAGACCTGCCCTGGGGACGAACCAACGACCCGATTTTGACAGGGCTCGCCGCGGCAGCCGTACGTCGACCAACCTAAAGACCGCCCTTCGTGGACGTGCCGGTCTTCATCCTCTTCCGGACCGCACGCGTCGCGCTCGCGCAGACGAAAGAGGGGGCGAGACGCGCGCGGTCCGGAAGAGGATGATTCGAGCTAGGCCGGCGCGGCGGAACCCGCGCCCTGGATCGATTGCAGGATGCGAAGGCAGCCGCCGCGGGCATGCAGCCGCTCGGCCTGGTCGTTGCCGGCGGCGGCGAACCTGGCGAGGACGCGGCACACCTTCACGCGCGCCCACGCCCGCATGCGGTAGGCGTTCTGGCCGAACCTCTCGCGCAGCTCATTGGGCTCCCATTCGGCCAGCAGCAGCACGACGACGTGCCGGTACTTGTCGTCGAATTCCTTCAGCAGCGCACGCACCAGCTCGCGCGCATCGAGGTTGTCGACCATCGCGTTCTCGATGTGGTTGTCCATCGGACGGCTGCCGCCGGCATAGCGCCGGCCGCCAGCCGACCCGCCGCCGCTCTCGGCATCGTCGGTATGGTCGGGCTCGTCCCGCTGGAGACTGTCGCCGTCGTTTCTGTCGTCGGTCGTGCGGCGGCTGACGCTGCCACTCTCCATCGCCACAAAATCCGCGTCGAGCTCGACCATCTTCAGGACGTTGCTGCGGCGCAGGACGGTGATCAGCTCGTTGCGGATCACTTGGTGCAGCAAGGCTTCCGGCGTGTTGACCGTCTTGCCGGCATAGGTCCTGAGCGTCTTCTCGAAGGCGGTCTGCACGGCATCGGCGACTTCGGCCGGCGGGAGCCGGTAACGCCGGCTGTACAGGGACACCACCCGCTCGAACGCGCCCTTTTCGGCCAGCTTCGCGAGCGCCGCGTCCAGGGTCCGGTCGGACCGACTCATCCCTAATCCTCCTCGACCGCTCGCGTTGCGCCGAATCGGAGCATGACGGCCGGTCGCCTGTCAATTTTCCCGCCCTGCATCGTCAGGACGACAGGGGCCCAGCGCCCCGTCTCCTCACCTCATGCCAAGGGGCATCACGATGCATCGTTCATGGAATGGGCTCGGCCATTGGGCCGACAAGCGCCTGCCCGGGCTCCTGCTTCTCGCCTTCCTCGTCCTCATGTCGCAGCTCGACTCGGCCCGGGCGACCGACATCGAGCTCGCGCCGGCATCGGCCGACGCGAGCCTGTCGCTCGCGGTGCTGGGCTTCGCCTGCGCCGCGCCGCTGCCGGTCCTCGCCGCGCTGCTCTACGGCCTGCGCCGGGCGCGCCAGTCGCGCGCCGACCGCCCTGTCAATTTGTCCGCCCCCGAACGTCAAGCTCCCAGGAACACAACGGAGCACCGAACCATGAGACTTGGTGAACACCTGGCGGCAACGCTGCTGCTCGGCGGGACTGCATACCTCTCGCATGCCGTCGATCCTGCCTGCTGCCATGGCCTCGCCCGCCGTGCCGAGGTGCCGGCGGCACTGGCCCTGTTCGGCCGCGCCGGCGAGCGCGTCCGCGCCAGCCTGGCGCGGGGAGGCGACCATGCGCCTGCGTGACATCGTTCGCCTTTCTTTCGCCGGGCTGATCGCGGGCGGCGCCTTGCCGCACTACGCTCGAGCGCAACGCAACGGACCATCCGTCGACAACGACGTCCGGTCGAACCGGCGAAAGGTCGTCCACCCCGCCGTGCCGGCGCTTGGCCTCTATGCCGACGTCGTCGCCTGGCGGCAGGCGGTGGATTTCATCCGCGCCTTCACCGCCGCCGCCACGGCGCCGCGGGCGCAATGGCAGATCCCCGCCTGGAGCGGCTCGTTCGGCGACATGCCGGCCGACGATCTGCTGCACCATCTCGGCGCCGGACTCGCCGGCTGCGGCCTGCGGCCGCTGGCCTCGACGGCACCGTCGCACATGGCCTGCTTCGAGGCGGTCGATTCGCCGATGGTCTCCAACCTGCCGGCGCCGTACGGGCGCTGGCTGGAGGTTCAGGAGCAGCGCTCGTGCTGGAAGGAAAGGATCGACCTGCGCCTGGTCGTCTGCATCAGGGCGCGCTTCGTCTCGCGTCCCGACGGACGGGTCGACGCGCTTGCCGACATCGCCCTGTCCGGCCCCGCCATCGAACTGATGCAGGAGCTGGGCACGGTGCTCGACCGCGCGCCGGCGCCACTGGCGCTGGCGCGCTGGCTGCCGCGGCCTACGCCGAAGCTGGTCGAGCCGCGATTGGCGAGGCTTTGAGGGGAAGCATTCATCGCTGGGGCCGCGCGACTCCAGTCGCGCGCTCTTTGTCGAACATCCAGATGGCGCGCCACTGTCGGCAGAGATTACTCCGCCTTGGATGGCGCGCCCCCGGCAGCGAAGCATGATAGGGTTCTTGGTCAGGGAGTCTGATATGGCAGGCGAACAACGGCGCTTCGGCGACCTCCTCCTGGAGGTGCTGGACGAGATGAGCGACCCGGCAGGTCTGCCTGCCGCCGAGCTCGACGCGCGCGTGGCGGAGCTGCAGCGGCGGCTTGCCCGGGTGCGCCAGGAAATCGACGCCGAGGACGCGGCGACGCCCGCGCTCTTGAGCGAGCAGGACGTGATCGCCTTCGTCGAGCAGGGCAAGCGGCTGACGCACGACCAGCAGCGCCAGCTCTTCATCGATCCCGCCCTGCGCGCGCTGTTCCGCGACCTCAAGCGGCGCAACGCGGTGACGCTGCCGGCCGCCGCCGGCCAGGCGAGCGGCCCGCGCTTCGCCGAGATGCCGGCGCTGATCGCGGCGGCGACCGAGCAGGGGCCGGATTTCGAGCGGCCGTTCGCCGGCGGCACCTTGCGCATCAATCCGGTCGGCATCGACGAGCAGGTCTATGTCGTCTTCAGCTTCGACGATCCGTCCATCGTCAGCCGGGTCCTGTTCGTCGAGCGGGCGCGCGACTCGCGCATCGAGCGGCTCGACCTGCCGCCACCCGACGACGGCGAGATCGTGCTGATCAAGGATCTCGCCCTGGCCGGGGACGCCGACCTCGTCGACCTGCTGCGCGACCTCACGACGTCCGGCGACTTCCAGAGGTAGCCGCCCGTGACCACGCAGGTTCGCGTGTCGATCGCCACCACGTCAGGGGCGATCGCCATCGAACGGATCGCGCCGCTCGGCTTGCGCAAGTCGCGGGTCTTCACCTGGCGCGGCCTCGCGCCGCTGCCGGCGATCTCGGCCAGCTACGACGAGTTCGTGCGCAAGCGCGTCACCCGCATCCTTCCGTCGGGCGACACCGGCCCGTTCCGCATCGATCTCTCGCAGGAGATCGACACCGGCGACAGCTGGCAGCTCGCGGTGCTGGCAGCGCACGCGCTGCACCGCGCCGAGCGGCTCGCTGGCCGCGAGTCCGACGACGCCGACACCTGGCTGTTCGCCACCGGCACCGTCGATTTCGAGATGGCGGCGGGCGAGGTGGGCTATGTCGAGGACAAGCTCCGCCTGCTGCTCCGCGACGAACGGCTGAACGCCGTCGTCGCCAGCGGCAAGCGCGTTGTCGTCGCCATGCCGGAGGCCAACGCAGCCGATGCCCGCGCCGAGCAGGAGCAGTTGCGCCGGCTCGGCGCCGAGGTCCTGGCCGTAAGGCAGGTCGAGGACCTGCTGCGCACCCTCGACCTCAACATCAAGCCCAGCGGCGCCGATCCCGACGACGCCTGGGAAGGTTCGCCGTTCCGTGGCCTCGAAGTCTTCGACGTCCGCCATCGCAAGATCTTCTGGGGCCGTGGCAAGGCGCGCGAGGAAGCGCTGCAGGTGCTGCGGCGACAGGATCTCTACGGCTGCAGCTTCCTGCTGATTCACGGCAGCAGCGGCGTCGGCAAATCCTCGCTGGCGCGCGCCGGCCTGCTCGGCGACCTCGAGCAGATGGCGAGCGCCAACGACCGCTGGCGCAGCGCCGTGGTCGTGCCGAGCCGGGGCATGCGCACGCCGATCGCCGCGCTCGCCGAGGCGCTGGCGTCGGCGGTGCCCGAGCTCGCGGCGCAGCCGGCCGAGCTGGCAGCCCGCCTGCTGGCCAATCCCGCCGAGGCGACGGTGGCGATTGCCGCTGCCCTGGCGAGCGCCGAAGCGGGCGGGCGCCTGCGGGTGGCGCTGCTGGTCGACCAGCTCGAGGAGCTGCTGCTGTGGACGCGCGAGCAGCAGACCGGCCAGGCGGCCGGCGAGCGCGAGGCGTTCGCCGAGACGCTGTCGCGGCTGGCGCGCTCACGGCTGGTCTGGGTGGTCGCGACCTTGCGCTCCGATCTCATGGCCCTGCTCGAGGACAGCCCGGTGCTGTCCGACCTAGCGCGCAACGAACGGCTCTATCGTCTCGAACGGCCGCGGCCCGGCGCGCTCGCCGAGATCATCCGCCGGCCGGCTGAGCTCGCCGGCCTGAGCTTCGTCGGCCACGACAAGGACAACCTGCCGCTAGTCGACGTCCTGACCGATGCGGCCAAGCGCCAGCAGGATTGCCTGCCGCTGCTGCAATTCACCCTGAAGCTCTTGTACGACGACAAGGAGCGGCGGCCCGGCACGATCAGCTACCAGCAGTACGAAAGCGCCGGCGGGCTGGAGAACGCCATCGGCACCTGGGCCGACCGCACGATCGGCGCGCTGGGCGCCGATCCCGAGACCGAGCGGGCGGTCGACGACGTGATCTTCAATCTGGCGCGGCGCGGCCGCGAGACCGAAATCGTCGTCGGCGCCGAGCTGCTGCTCGACGAGGGATTTCTCACGCCGGCACGCGAGCGGGTGATCCAGGCGCTCGACCAGGCGCGCCTGATCGTGCTCGACGCCAGCCCGCAGACGCAACGCCGCACGGCGCGGGTGGCACACGAAGCGCTTCTCAACCACTGGCGGCGCGCCCGCAGCCTGTTCGAGACGCACAGCGCCAAGCTCCTGCTCAAGGACGATCTCGAGCACGACGCGCTGCGGTGGCGCGAGCAGGAGAAGGACGACGACTTCCTCATCCTGAGCGCGACTCACCTGGTCGACGCCGAGCAGTTGATGGCCGACAGCCGCGTCGCACTTTCCGCGCGCGCCCGCGACTACATCAAGGAGTCGCTGGCCCATCACCGCAGCCTGGTCGAGAGCGTGAAGGCGCGGCTGGCGCGTGACGAGCAGAAGATCGCCAGCCTGATCGGCGACAGTGCCTACGGCGAGGCCGCGATCGAGCTCGATCGCGTCGTCGACTACCTGGCCGACCAGATGGATGCCGACCTGCGCGACCGCCTTGCCCAGAACGCGGCGCAGCAGACGCGCCTTCGCACGCTGGCGGCCTACGACAGCCACGCCCGGACGGTGTTTCCGAAAGCCGGGCAGGAGGATTTCGAGCAGGCGCGGCTCGCCTGCGAGGGCGCGCTCGCCGCGCTCGACGTGCTCGGCGACAGCCAGGGGTGGGGCAGGCTGCCGGTGCAGGATCTCAGCGCCGAACAGGCCGACGAGCTCAGGCGCGAGATCTACCGTCTGCTGCTGCTCAACAGCGGCCTGCAGCTCGTGCCGGTGATCCGCAACCTGCGCTCCTTGCGCACAGGCGGGGGGCGGCGCCCGGTGCCGGCCTGGCTAGTGCGCCTGCTGTTCAGGCTGGCGCCGCGCTCGCTCATCACCTCGCATCTGCAGCGCATCGCCGACTCGCTGCAGATCACCCAGCCGGCGGAAAACAAGGAGCTCGTGCTGGCCTTCGAGCGCTGTCGCGCAGCGCTGCGCGCAGTGCGCCGCGTCGAGGAGGCGATCGGCGGTCCGGACAGCGAACGCTCGCGCACCAGCCTGCTGGTGGAACGCATCGTCGAGATGTTTTCATCCCTCCTGCCGGGCGCGCGCATCGACGTGGCGACGGTGCTGGCCTTCACCGCGCCGGCGAGGTTCGCAGAGCCGATCAACGCCGCCGACTATTTTTACATCGCCCTGTTCAACTACTTCGTCGCCAAGCGGCGCAACGACGGCAGCTTTGCCGCGGCCATCTCGCTGTTGCAGGGCAACTTCCCGCAGCTTGACGCCAAAGCGCCGCTGACCACGGCCGAACGCCTGCTGCGCATGGCGATCGCGCTCGAGTCGCGCAACTTCTGGCCGCACTGGGTGCTCGGCCGGACGCTGCAGGAGGCCGGCAACCATGCCGCGGCCGAGCTGGCCTTCAACACCGCCATCGCGCTCGAGCCGCATTATGCCCGCGGCTACGAGCAGCGCGCCCTGTCGCTCGCCCGGCAATGGACGGCGACGCGGGACGACCGGTTGCGCGAGCGCGCGCGCGCCGATTCACGGCTGGCCGGCCGCTACGCCGCGGGCGATCCCTCGATCTACTGGCCGCGCGGCGAGCTGTTCGACGAGCTCGGCGAGACTCGCGAGGCGCTCGACGCCTATTGCCTGTGGCTCGAGCTGGAAGAGGACGTACTGGCCACCGTGGCGCGCGGCGCCGGCGTGACGCGGCTGTTCCGGCGCGCGACCGACATGCTGGGAAGCCGGCAGGCGGAGGCGCTGCAGGCCGATACCCAGGCGCTGCTGGCGCTGCTTCATTGGACGTGGAAAGACCATGCTGCCGCGTTGCAGGCAGCGGACGCAGCCCTCGCAATCGCGCCGGCGCATGTCCATGCGCTGGGGGCCAAGGGCGCAGCGCTGCGCGCGACGGGCAAGTTCCGCGAGGCTCTCGCTGACGGGCTCGAGCCGGCGCGGGCGGCGGACCCGCGAAACTTCTGGGTCCTGCTCAATCGCGCCCAGGCGCTCCAGGATCTGGGGGCGGACGACGCGGCCGAGGCCGCTTGGCGGGAGCTGCTGGCCCGCGCCGGCGAGAAGACGCACGATCATTGCCCGACGTGGATTCGAGAGCGTGCGAAAGCCGGCCTGGTGCGCGTACCAGCAGAGCATCGCGCACAGCCGCAGGCCGCCTGATCGAGCCGACCATGACGGCTGATCATGCACTGACGGCGTTTCAGCGGGCCCTGCAACTCGGCCGTATCTATGCCAAGCGGCCGCGCCGGCCGCTCGCCGGCATCGCGCCTGGCCGTCCTGTGCGCATCCTGTCCTGGAACATCGGACGCGGCCTCGCGCCGGAACGGATCGCCGACACGATCCATGACCTGCAGCCGGACATCGCCTGCCTGCAGGAGGTCGATTGGGGCAATCGGCGCAGCGGCGGGCGCGACGTGCTGCAGGTTCTGGTCGAGCGCAGCGGCATGCTGGGGCTTTACGGCATCGAGTTCCTGGAAGTGCCGGCCCCCGGCCGCCCGCGACGCCTGGCGGGCGGCGGCGCCACGGGAAATGCGCTGCTCTGCCGGCTCGAGCCGCGGGCATGCTTTCGCATCGAGCCGCCGGCAGAGCTCGACTGGGAGCACGGTGCCGAGGACAGAAAGCTGCCGCCGCGCGTGCGCGCCCGAGTCAAGCGCGAGCGGCGCATCGGCCGCCGCTTCGCGCTCGCCGCCGAATTCGACGTCGCCGGCGCCCGGTTCGTCGTCGCGTCGGTGCATTTCGAGGACAAGCTCGGCGGCACGCGCGGACGCTTCCGGCAGTTCCGGTCGACCGTCGAGGCGATCGATGCGCGGCGCGGCAGCAGCGATGCTGCCGTGGTGGTGGCGGGTGACTTCAATACCTTCGACTCGACCGTGGCGCGGCTGGTGACGCCGGACACCGACGCCACCGCGCTCGGCCGGCCCAAGGGCACAAGCGAGGCGGCGTGGTGGAAGCGCGCACTGCTGCCCCCGACCGGCTTCGCCGATCCCTTCCCCGTCGCCGCCTGGACCTTCCGGGTCCCGGCGGTGTTCCGCGCCAAGCTCGACTGGATCACGGTGAGGAGCGGCCGCGTGCACGACTGCGGCAGCGGCCCGTTCTCCTCCTCCGACCACCGCCCGATCTGGGCGGATGTGGAAAGTCTTACGAATTGCGCCTGATCAGCTCGAAGCCGGCCTTGGCGGCGGCGGCGATGTCGGCGCCGCCCTGCGAGCCGAACTTGAAGCCGGCGGCCAGGGCGCCGACGCGCTCGTCGGGCGTGCCGTGGTGCTGGCGCGAGTTGAAGGCGGTGTCCCCCAGCGCGTGGAGGATGCCGCCGACCTCCCGGAGGTCGAGCTGGCGATGCTCCGCCTTGCGCAGCGCGAGGTAGTAGCCGGCCAGGAAGTCGGCATGCAGCTCGTGCGGCCGGTTGGTCCGCGAGTCGAGCCGGTTGAGGGGCTCCTCGTAGCCGGCATACATCTGGTAGATGTGGCCGAACTCGTGGGCGCACACGGCGATCACGGTGATGCCGCCGTCGCTGGTGCGCGCCATCAGCTTGCCGAACAGCTTCATGCCCATCAGCACCGTACCCGGACCGTTGCCGAGCAGCGTCTCGCGGATGGCGACCGCGTTCTCGCCCTTGCTGTCGTCGAAGAAGGCGAAACCGGGGCTGACCTTGAAGGTGCCCGACAGGCGGCTGAGCGCGCTGCCCAGGAAGCGGTCGGTCTCGGCATCGCCCGAGCTGGTCGCGATCTTGACGTAGTTGCCGTTGGCAGCTCCGCCATTCACGCCGAGGACTGGCCGATTTGGCTGGCAGAGCGGGCAGGCGCTGATCGATCCGGCCGGATGGGCCGAGGCGCCGGCGGCGAGGGCGACCGGCAGGGTGGCGGCGACAAGGCCGGCACCGAGCAGCGACCGGCGATTCAACATCTTCATGGTGGTCTCTCCATCACACGGGTATTCGATACAGGGATGACGCGGCGCGGCCGCCGGATTGACAGGCGCGCCCCGGAAAAAGCGGAGCGCGCCTTTCGGCGCGCCCCGTTTCGAGCATTCCGGCTTACCGCGAGGCCTTCAGATGGGCGGCCGCGTCGTCGATGACCGCTGCGGCATCGGCAAGGTTGGTCATGTCGAAGCTGTAGTCGCCGACCTCGATCCGGCCCTTGCGGCCGCGATACAGCGCCTTCAGCAGGTCCTTGCTGGCGTCCTCGACTTCCAGCACGCCCTTGTCGTTGGCCACCGCCGTGCCTTTGAAGGTCTCGCCATCGATGCGGACCGACATCGCGGCCCGTTGCCCGGCCTTCAGGCGCCACTCGGGGTGGCTGAGCAGCAAGGCAATCTTGCCTTCGGGATAGGCCAGGATGGCGAACCGGGCGCCATTGGCGAACTCGTCGACGATCATCGCCGCCTTGCCGAGGATCATGGCGCTCCAGCTGCCGCGCTGGGAAACCATACGCGGCTTGGACCCGGTCTGGCTCTCGCCGCGGCATTCGCCGAAATAGCAGACCCGGTCGGACGCCGCCGCTGTTCCGACCCACGGGCCGGTCCACGGACCGACCAGCGCCCCGGCCAGACCGAACGCGAAAAGGGCGGAAACCGCCTTACGATACCGCTTGACCATGGATGTCTCCGTAACAGGCACGGCCGCCGCACCACGCGGCCGCCGCATGCCCTCCTGACGGAGCACCCCGGCTGGTTTGACAGGGCGGCGAAACATTCTTTGCCTGCCCAATTCACGGCAGAACGAAGGGGTCGGGTCTCATGCTGGGCGCGCGACTCCAGCGGCGCGGTCTTCGTCGCGCCCGGGAATGACGCGCCACTGGAGTGGCGCGCCCCCAGCGACGAGGCCTATGCCCGGCCGTAGACCGGGATCAGCGCGCCGGAGTTGATCGGGTCGGCGAGCCCGATTTGCGCCACGATCAGCTCGGCGATGGCCGCGGGCTTCACCCACAGGCTGTGATCGGCCTTGGGCATGTCCCTGCGGTTGGTCGGCGTGTCGATGGTCGAGGGCGCGAGCGCGATGACCGAGATGTTCTCGCCCTTGAGTTCCTCGGCGAGCGCCACGGTGAAGGCGGCGACGGCCGCCTTGGACGCGGTGTAGGCGGTCATGTTGGCGCCCTGGCGCGGATTGAGCGCGGGCCGGGCCGAGATGTTGACGAGATGCCCGCCCTGCCCGGCCTTGCGGAAATTCGCCACTGCCGCGCGGCAGCTCGATGCACAGGAGATCAGGTTCATCGAGATCTGCTGCTGCAGGACCTTGGCCGGACTGTCGGCGATCGGCGCCCAGGCGAAGCCGCCGGCGATATTCACCGCGGCCTTGATCGGCGGCAGCTTGTCATAGAAAGCCGAGACGGACGCCTCGTCCGAGAGATCGATGTTGGCGCTGACCGAGACCTTGCCGGCCGGAAAGCGGTCGGCCGGCACGGACTGCTCGATCGCCGGCACGTGGCAATGGGCGCCCGCCTCGACCAGCGCGTTCACCACGGCGACGCCCAGCGCGCCGGTGCCGCCGGTGACCACGACGTGGCAATCCTTCAAGCTCTGCATGTCATTTCCTCGGGCCTTCGAGTTGGGTTGCCGGGCACTCAGCCCTCGATGCGCAGCGAATTCAGGAAGCGATCGATCACCGGGTTGTCCTGTTCATCGTTGCGTGCCAGCACGATCTGCACATAGAGCCGCGGCACCGTGGCATAGGCCCGGATGATCAGGACTCCGGTGTTCTTCTGCACGGACAGGATGGCTGCCAGGCCGCGCGCCGTGCCCAGCCATACGTCCTCGCGCTGGAGATAGGTCGATCCCGGCCAGCGCTCTTTCGCGGCATCGATGGCGCGCAGCAGATGGTCTTCCTGGAGCGACGGATCGAGCGGACTCTCGTTCTTGAGGTCGATCACGGCGAACTCGAGGCCAAATCCGCTTGGAAACGCAATTCGATATTGCGTCGTCATCCCGGCCGTCTGCATGCCCGAGGTGACTTTGAATCCTTTGGGCATCTGCAGGCGGAACTGGCCCTCGCTGCTGACGATGTCTTCCCATTCGACCCCCTGAGCCTGCAGCGCCCCCGGCATCGACACCAGGGCCAGACTTGAAAGTCCAAGCGCAAACGAACGCCGCCGCATGCCAGTCTCCTTCCGAACTCTTCCAGCAGGAGCATGCGGGATGGCCGCCTTCCACTCAATGCCGGGAATGACGCATCCTTGCCGCCGTCAGCCCGACGGCTTGCGGCCGACACGATTGAGCCGGTGCGACCACCGCGCCGGCCAAAATGCCAGCACGAACACGACCAGAGCGATCAGCAGGATGCCGACGACGCCCTGCACGATGCCGAAGTGCGGTGAATCGGTCGCGACGAACCATTGGGCAATCACACTCGCCACGACCAGGATCAGGCGAACAAGCCAGCTGAACATCGCGTCTCTCCTGCCCGATGCTAGGCTTTGCGACGGCGCCCGCGCAACACGGACGCTGACCCCGGGCTGGCTGGCATGGCGGCGCCGGGCCTGACACAGTGACGGGCATGAGCCCTGCGCGACGAGTCATCATCTGCGGCGGCGGCGCCATCGGCACGGCGATCGCCTTCTTCCTGAGCCGGCGCGGCGCGCAACCGATCGTCATCGAGCGTCACGAGGTCGCCGGGTCTGCGTCCGGCAAGTCGGGCGGCTTCCTGGCTCTCGACTGGTGCCGCGGCACGGCACTCGATCGGCTGGCGCGCCGCAGCTTCGCGCTGCACGCCGCGCTCGCCGAGGAGCTCGGCAACCCTTGGGGTTATCGCCGCCTCACGACCTACGGCGGCTACGCCCGCGCGGACGACGCCGCGCGCGGGACGGGCGGGCGGCCCTGGCTGTCGGCCGGCGTGACGCTCACGGGCAGGCTCGGCTCGCCGCAGACCACGGCGCTGGTCGAGCCGCACGCCTACACCACAGGCATGATGCGCGCCGCCGAGGCGCAGGGCGCCGCGCTGCGCGCCGGCACGGTGGCCTCGCTGGTGCGCAGCCCCGCGGGCGCCGTTGCCGGCGTCACCCTCGATAGCGGCGAAATCGTCGAAGGCGACGCCGTCGTCATCGCGATGGGACCGTGGTCGATCCTGGCCACGCGCTGGCTGCCGCTGCCCGCTGTGTACGGTTACAAGGGCCACAGCCTCATCTTCGACACCGGTTCCGCCATCCCCGCCGAGGCGCTGTTCCTCGAGTACCGGGACTCGAATGGCGAGGTCCTGACGCCCGAGCTGTTTGCACGCGCCGACGGCACGGCCTGGATCTGCGCGATCTCGAGCACCGCTCCGCTGCCGATCGATCCTGGCGCGGTGGCGCCGGACGATGGCGCACACGGCCGCCTCGAGGCGATAGGCCGGAGCCTTTCGCCGGCCCTCGCGTCAGCGCCGATCCTGGCGCGGCAGGCCTGCTTCCGGCCGGTCACGGAGGATGGCCGGCCGCTGATCGGCGGCGTGCCGGGCCTTCCAGGCGCCTACGTCGCGACCGGCCACAGCGTGTGGGGCATGCTCAATGCGCCGGCAACCGGCGAGGCGATGAGCGAGCTGATCCTCGACGGCGCGGCGCAGCAGGTCGACGTGGCGCCGTTTGCGCCGGCCCGCCTGCCGGCGTTCGACCCGAAGCGCCTCGTCAGCTGACCCAGGCGATCGCATCGCTACCGGTTGCTGGCCGACTCCGAGCCGCGATTGCTGCAACGGCTGGCCCGGTTCGCCGGCGGTTCACCGTCGCCGGCGCGCGGGCCGTCATGGCGGAGGAGCGCACGTCAGATCTGGCCATGCACGAGATGATCATCGGGCTGGCGAGCACTTTGGTGCAGACCCCATCTTCTCAAGATCAAGGGCGATCTGCTGGCATCGAGCGGCGATACGCTCGCAGCCAGGAAGATCTTCATGAACATCCTGCGCGGCGGCGGTCATGGCGCCGACGAGCTGTGGCGCCTCGAAGCCGTGAACGCCCTCGCGCGTCTGCTCATCGTCGAAGGCCAGCCCGAGCCGCGCGATCCGTCCTGGAGGACGAGCTGCACCCGCACGATCTGCAGGATCCCGTGCCGCTTACGCGGGATGCGCAGAACCTGCTTCGCATGCTGTCGTTGCCGAGGATCTCGTCGGAGCGACAATAGACTCTGGCAGCTGCGCCGTCCGAGGCGGCGCGGCAAGATACAACGGCATCGATCTTGCGTTGCCGAGGCAATTCCAGTCTGTGTTCGAAAAGCAGGGGAGAGAGTCGCGTGAGCAGCACAGTCCGGCCCAAGGTTGCCTTCATCGGAACCGGCGGCACCATTTCGTCCCTCGGCATCCATCCGCTCGAGCTGCAGGATTACGGGGTCCACGACAAGCGCATGCATGCCAGCGAGATCGTCGCGCGTTTCCCCGTCGTCGAGGAGATTGCCGAGATCATCCCGGTCGATTTCCGCAACGTGCCGAGCCCCGAGATCTACTTCGCCGAATGGCGCGAGCTGGCGGCGCTGTGCCATCGCGTGGCGGCCGAGCACCCGGACCTGTCCGGCATCGTCATCGGCCACGGCACGGCGACTTTGGAGGAGACCGCCTGGGTCCTGAACCTGGTGCTGAAGGTGCCGGTGCCGGTGGTCGTCATCGGCGCGCAGCGGCCGGCCTCGGGCCTGTCGACCGACGCCGCGATCAACCTGGTGAACGGCGTGCGCACCGCGGCCAGCCCCGACAGCCGCGGGCGCGGCGTGCTGGTGCTGCTGAATGACGAGATCCAGGCGGCGCGCGAGGTCACCAAGACGTCGAACTGGCGCATGCAGACCTTCCGCACGCCCGATTTCGGCATCCTGGGCCACGCCGACGCCGATCGCATCGTCTACTACCGCCGGCCCGAGCGCCGGCACATGCCCGACACCGAGTTCGACATAAGCGGGCTCATCACGCCCCGAACGCAAAAGGTAACTTCCAGTTTGAGCGTGTGATTGAAGGTTGGCGCTGCGGACCAGTGCTTGATATGCGTCGTAAACGGTAATATGTTTATGTCTTATGACGCGGTCGACCCAAGCGCAGAAAGTGG
>NZ_JBGAKA010000007.1:0-229003 GCF_044224635.1 Reyranella sp.
GGCGGCGCCGCTGGCGGGGCCGCCGCGGCGCCGTTCTGCAGCGCCTTGATCGCGTCGGACGGCGACGGCAGGTCGGCCGCGTAGCACAGGCGGATCAGCACCATCTCGGCAGCACGCAACGGCGAGGGGGCGTCGAGAGTCTCGCGCAATCCCTTGAGCAGGAGACTCCACGCCCGGGTCAGCGTCGTCATGGAGAGCTTGGCGGCGAGGGCGAGGCCGTGTGCGCGTTCGCTGTCGGCCGCCGAAGCAGCCGCGTCCGGCGCCACCTTGAGTCGCGTCACCCAGTGCGTGAGCTCGAGCAGATCCTCGATGATCACCGCGGGATCGGCGCCCGAATCGTGCATTTCCGACAGGGTCGCGACGACGGCCGGCGCATCGCCGCGCATCGTCTTCTCGAACAGGTCGAGCACCCGGCTGCGGTCGGCCAGGCCCAGCATGTCGCGCACCTGGGCCGCGTCGACCACGCCGCCGCCATGGGCGATCGCCTGGTCCAGCATCGACAGCCCGTCGCGCACGGAGCCATCGGCGGCGCGCGCCAGCAGCCCCAGGGCTTCAGGTGAAATCTCGATCTTCTCGGTGGCGGAGATCCGCCCGAAATGCTCGACCAGCGTCTCCTGCGATACGCGCTTGAGGTCGAAGCGCTGGCAGCGGCTCAGCACGGTCACCGGCACCTTGCGGATCTCGGTGGTGGCGAACAGGAATTTGACGTGCGGCGGCGGCTCTTCGAGCGTCTTGAGCAGGGCGTTGAACGCCTTGTCCGACAGCATGTGGACTTCGTCGATGATGTAGACCTTGTAGCGCGCCGAGACCGGGCGGTAGCGCACGCCCTCGATCAGCTCGCGGACGTCGTCGATGCCGGTGCGCGAGGCGGCGTCCATCTCGATGACGTCGACGTGGCGGTCCTCGGTGATCGCCCTGCAGTTGTCGCAGACGCCGCAGGGATCGACGGTTGGACCTCCTGTGCCGTCGGCGCCGACGCAGTTCAGCGCCCGGGCGATGATGCGCGCGGTCGTCGTCTTGCCGACGCCGCGCACGCCGGTAAGCATGAAGGCATGGGCGATGCGGCCGGTCGCAATGGCATTGCGCAATGTGCGCACCATCGCCTCCTGGCCGACCAGGGTGGTGAAATCGACGGGGCGGTATTTGCGGGCCAGGACCCGGTAGGGAAGCGATTCTTTGGCTTCCGGCATGGCGAGGTCCCACCGGCTGACGCGACGCGGCCCCATGGGCCCGGCGGTCGTCGCGCGCGGGCCGCCCGTCCACCGCGGCGGCGCGCGAGGCGAAACGGGTGAGAGATCGGCGCGACCCGAAGCGAATTCGTTACGGCTGCTTCCTTCCGGATCTGACCGGGTTGGCGACTGCTCCGCCCGCACCGACCCCTCGAGGTGGTTATATCAGGAGTCAGGCCGTCTGGCGCAAGGGCGGATGTGGGGCATTTTCCAGTGCCCGGTCGGAAGACGATTTTTTCAGTAAGATCAAGCGTTTGCGTGGCGATTGACGGGCCGCTCCAAGCCGAGATGGTCACGCAGTGTCGTGCCGCTGTAGTCGGCACGGAACAGGCCGCGTTCCTGCAGAACGGGTACCACGAGGTCGACGAACGCATCGAGCTGGCCCGGGAAGAACGGCGGCATGACATTGAAACCATCGGCCGCACCAGCGCGGAACCACGCCTCCAGCATGTTGGCGATCCGGACCGGGTCACTGACCAGCAGGAGATGCCCGCGCGCCGCGGCGACCCGATAGAAGAGCTGGCGTAGCGTGAGCTTGTCGCGGCGAGCCATCTCCAGCAGGAGGGCGGCGCGGCTCTTGAGATGCTCGGTCTCCGGCAAGTCGGGCACCGGCTCGTCCAAGGGATAGACCGACATGTCGGTGCCCAGCCGATCGGAGAGCACGCCGAACGCCGTCTCCATCTCGATGTTGCGATTGAGCTCGGCGAAGATCGCCTGTGCCTCAGCCTCGGTTCGCCCCACGACTGGGAACACGCCGGGCATGACCAGCGCGCTCTCCGGCCGGCGGCCATAGCCCGCGACCTGCGCCTTGAGGCCGTCGTAGAAGGCCTTTGCCTCGTCGAGATCGTTCTGGGCCGTGAATACCACGTCGGCGATGCGCGCGGCCAGCGCCTGGCCCGGACCGGACGATCCCGCCTGGATCAGCACCGGATGGCCCTGCGGCGGGCGCGGGACGTTGAGGCCGCCTTCGACCGCGAAGTACTTGCCCTGGAAGCTCGGGATATGAAGGCTGCCCGGTCGGACGAAGCGGCCGCTCGCCTTGTCGGCGATGAAGGCATCGTCGTCCCAGCTGTCCCACAGGATTCGGCAGGCCTCGACGAACTCCTCGGCCATTGCGTAGCGCTCCGCATGCGGCGGATGCCGGCGGCCGAACACGGCGGCCGATTTGGCGTAGGCGGTCGTCACCACGTTCCATGCCGCGCGACCGCCCGACAGATGATCGAGCGAGGCGAAGCCGCGCGCGACGTGATAGGGCTCGGCATAGGTCGTCGAGGCGGTGGCCGCGAGGCCGAGCCGGCTGGTGCCCATCGCCAGGGCAGAGAGCAGCGTCAGCGGCTCGAACTTGCCGATCGTTGACGGATGTTCGCCGTAACCGGTGGCGAATCCATCGCCCAGGAAGAACATGTCGAACTTGCCGCGCTCGGCCGTCGCGGCGATGTGCTTCATCAGTGCGAGGTTCGGCCCGCCGGCGACTGCATCCGGATGCCGCCAGCCGGCCACATGGTGGCCTGGGGTCTGTACGAACACGCCAAGACGCATCCGTCGGGGGTGCTGGTTGTGCACGGCATCCTTTCGGTCTTCTGCCCCCGCGTGGGCGCGCGGTTCACTGTGATAGCCTTTTTCAAGTCAAGCTTTTGAACCGGGTCTCCGGACGATAGGCTTCGAACGTCGAGCGACCATCATGTTTCAGGTGAAGAGGTCGGAAGTCCTTATCCTCGGAATTTTCTATGGCGGCCAGGGCTACGAATGCATTGTGCGGCACAAGGCCGAAGACTGAACGACGAGCGTCGCGCTCCACACGGCACTCAATGCGCCGCGTAGCGCATACCACCAGGATGTCGACCTGTCCGAGCGCTGCGGTCGACGCCGCGGCGATGTCGGCGACGGCGGCGGCATCGGTGATGTCGCCGGCGATCGCAGCCGGCCGGGTATATCCTTCGGTCGCCAGGGACGCGCCGAGACGCTCGATGTTCTCGACGCGTCGCGCCGTTGCGACGACCTTGACGCCCTGCCGGACCAGCAATTGCACGACGCCGGGCCCGATGCCCGCGCTCGCGCCCGTGACCAGGCAGGTCCGGCCGGTCAGCTCGAAGTCCATTGCGCTCGGCCGATGCCCGGCGGGCGGGCTCAGCCGCCGCGTGTCGGCACCACGGCGATGTCCACGGAAGGACGCAACTCGGCGCAGACCTTCAAGACCTCGTGAATGTTGCTGTTCATGAACTTGTCGAACGGCGTCTCGTCCTTGGACGCGCTCTGATCGATCGTCGGGAAGGCCTGCTGCTTCAGGATGTAGTCGAAGCGCGCCGCCCACTTGCGGGCGCCCAGCCGGGCCGTGGTCGAGCAATTGTCGACCATGTAGGACACGCCCTTGTAGTCCATGTAGGGGTTGAGCGAATCGACCGCCTCGATGATCGATTCGTTGGCGATCTCCGAGTACGGATGGCCGCGATCCTTGAGGAGATCGACCTGGGCCATCATGCACGCCATGTAGACGCCGGCTGTCTCCGGGTTGATCGGCGCGTAATTGCGCTGGGCGTTGGCGCGCACCTTCTCGCCGACCACCCACATGTCGGTGCTGTCGATCTTGCCCATCGGATAGGTGCCGTGGCGTCGTGTCGCCTGGATGACGCTGCGCACCTCGTTGCCCGAGGCGACGTCGTCGTAGATCTCCTCGAGGATCTCGCGTGACGGATGGTAGGCGGCATTGAACGCCTTGCGGAAGGCGGCCTTCTCCTTGTCGTCGAGCTGCTCGTAGACCGCCTTCAGGCCGGAGCGCGAGATCGTCTTGCTGATCGGGCCGGTGATCGATTCCGAGGTGTTGAGATAGGCGTCGTCCTTGGCCATGCCGTGGCCGACGTAGCGCGCGTAAAGGCTCTCGGCGATGCCATGCACGGCGCCGAGCAGGATGCCGCGCTCGCCGAAGATGTCGGAGCGGTACTCCGACTCCAGCGTCGTCTCGAACGTGTAGGGCGAGCCCAGCGCGACCGACCAGGCGAGCGCATAGTCGGTGGCCTTGCCAGTGACGTCCTGCTGGACGGCGAAGCTCGCATTGATGCCGGCGCCGTTGACCTCGCGGCCCTGCTCGTAGAGGCGCCGCACCGAGGGGCCCATGCCCTTGGGGCAGACGGCGACGACGTTGATGTTCTTGGGGAAGTCCTCGCCCTGGGCCTGCAGGTGCGAGAGCAGGAAGCCATGGCTGAGGCCGAGCGTGGTGCCCGGGCGGAAGGCGGCGAAGATCTCCTTGTAGTTCTCGGCGAAGGCGGCATCGGAGATCAGCAGCAGGGCCATGTCGCTCTCGCGGATCACCTGGTACATCTCGCCCAGGGTGCCATTTTCCTTGGTGAAACCGACGGCCGCGGCCTCTTTCATCGAGGACGAGCCCTCGCGCAAGCCGACCTTGACCCGGATGCCCGACCCTTCGAGCGATTCGCGCAGGTTCTGGGCCTGCGCCGGACCCTGGGAGGACCAGCCGATGACGCCGATCTGCTTGATGCCGTCGAAGGCCTTGGGCAGCAGCGGGAACAAATGGCGGCCGCCGGCGACGATGGTCTCCTCGCGGTCAGCCATCTTGACGACGCGGGTTTCGAACACCTTCGAGGTGAAGCTCATCGACCGGATCCTTCGTATGGCGCGGATTGCATGCTTGCGGCGCCTCCCTGGGGCGACGCGGGGGCGGAGTTAGCACGCGGGAGCGACGGCTTCAAAGGGCCGCTGGCTGGATTGGCGAGCGGGCTGGTCCACGGGACTTGCAAACCTTCTTTCCATCAGCGGGCGCAGCCGGCTGCGCAGCCAGGCGATATCCGGGTCCCTGGTCCAGGCTGCGCCCCATAGCAGAACATGGGGGGTGGGCTCGATGGGGAACGGCTCGCGCCGCCCCACGGGGTCGAGATGCGCCTCCTCAGGGATGGCATCGGCGGGTCGACGCTGGACGATCTGCGGTTTGCCGGTCGGCGCGGCCCGGTCGGCCTGTTGCCGGCGACGGGTGACGCGGCTTCTTCAGAGACCTGAGTGTTCAGCCCGGCTGATGGCCGAGCGCAGCTTCGCAGTCGCCTTGGCATTGACGACACCCTTGGCCGATACGACTACGCCGTAGTCGCGCTTCGCCGTCCTGACCGAAATGACGCCATCCAGCACGTCGTCGGCGACCTTGGCCGGATCGCGTTCGAGCGGGTTGCCGTAGCCGCCGCCGGCCGGGCCGTAGCAGACGAAGCGGCCGTCCTTGCCGACGTTCATGTGCGGCACCTTGGAAGGCAGGGCGCGCGTCTTCCCGCCAGCCACCAGGTCGAGCTTGGCCGGCATACCTTCGGCGCCGCCCAGGAAACCCCACGGGCGGTAGCGGTGGCCTTCGCCTTCGACCGAGGCGCCGCCGTCGCTCAGGAAGGCGAACTCGCGCACCGAGCCCAGGCCGCCGCGCCACTTGCCGGCACCCGCGACGTCCTCGCGCAGCTCGTAGCGCAGGACGCGCAGCGGCAAATGAGTCTCGATGTCCTCGATCGGGTTGTTGCGGGTATTGGCATAGAGCGTGTCGACGGCGTCCATGCCGTCCTTGCCCAGCCGGCCGCCATAGGAGCCTTCGAAGATCTCCATGTGCACCCAGTGGGTCTCGTTGTTCAGGCCCGAGAAGGCGATGACCTTGAGGTTGCCGATTCCGGCCGACACGTTGCCCGGCATGGCCTGGGCCAGCGCCTTCATCACCGTGTCGGCGAGCTGGTTGCCGGGGCAGAAGCGGGCGATGGTCGGCGCCGGGAAGGTCGGGTTGGCGAGGCAACCCATGGGCGCGACGATGGTAATCGGCCGGATCAGGCCGGCATTGACCGGGATGTGACCGTGCACGGCGGTGTCGAGCAGGATTGACCGGATGGTGAGCCAGATAGCGATGTCGGCGGTGCCTTCGAGCGGCATGTTGATCGGCCGGTCGGGCACTTGCGGCGCCGTGCCGGTGAGATCGACGGTGAGGCTGTCGTCCTTCTTGGTGATGGTGACGACGATCGGCAGCTCCTTCTTCGACGGATCGTCGCTGTCGAGGTATCCGTCGATCGCCGTCTCGGCGCGATAGACGCCGTCGGGCAGCCTGGCGATGGCTTGCCGCATCAGCCGTTCGGCGTGGTCCATCAAGGCGGTGCAGGCGAGATCGAACGTGTCGAGGCCGTAGCGCTCGACCAGCTCGGCCATGCGTACGGCGCCGATGCGCGCTGCCGCGACCTGGGCATCCATGTCGCCGACCACGAGGTCGGAGGCGCGGATGTTGTCGCGCACGATCTGCCACACCATGTCGTTTCGGACGCCGCGGTCGTAGACCTTGATCGCCTTGAACTGCAGGCCCTCGGCGTAGGCGTCGATCGCCTCGACGATGCCGCAGGAGCCGGGTGACAGCGCGCCGATGTCGAGATGGTGAGCCGTCGTGGCGGCAAAGCCGATCAGCCGTCCCTGCACGAACACCGGCACGATGAAGGCGACGTCAGGGCCATGGCTGGCGCCCGAGTAGGCGTCGTTGTGCATCACCACGTCGCCTGGCCGGAAGACGTCACCGCGCTCGGACAGGATCTTCTGCACGCCGCGCACATAGCCCGGAATCGGCCCCGACTGTAGCGGTGTCGACTGTGCCGATTCGGCAAGGCCGCGGCCCTCGGCATCGACCAGAGCCGCCCCGAAATCCTCCGACTCGCGGATGATCGAGGAGTAGCTCATGCGCATCAGCTTGTAGCCCATCTCGATGGCGATGTTCTCGAGCGCGCCTTGGATCACGCTGATGGTGATCGGATCGATGCGATCGGGCTTCAAGGCGGGCTGGCGGAGGGCGGAGGTGGACATGGGGGCTCCTCTTATTCAGCTTTCCTCCCCAGCGAAGCTGGGGAGGAGAATGAAAGACGACGCAGGGATTGGCTACGCATCGTCGCGCCGGATGATCAGGTTGCCGGCGGTATCGGCCTCGAAGCTGTACTGCGGCGGCACGACGGTGGTCGAATCCATCTGCAGGACGATCGCCGGGCCGGCGATGCGTTGGCCGACCGGCAGCAGGTCGCGGCGGTAGAAGGCGGTGGGATGGTCGGCGAGCTTGCCGCCGACTCGGAACGTGCAGGTGCCGCTGCGCACGCGCGCCGCGTCGAGCGATGTCGCCGTTCCGGCGGCGGGCTTGGCGATCGTCGCGGCGCTGGCGGCGCCGACCAGCCTCAAGTTGACGATCTCGATCGCCGAGTCGGCAAAGTGATGGCCGTACTCGCGGCGATGGATATCGTGGAAAGCCTCGAAGGCCTTGGCCAGCGCCGCCTCGTCGATCGGGCCGTCGGGGAAGGGGACGCGCAGCTCGTAGCCCTGGCCGACATAGCGCAGGTCGCCGCGGCGTTCGAAGCTGACGCGGCCGAGGTCGATGCCGTCGCTGGTGAAGCGTTCCGCCAGCTCCGTGGCCATCGCCGCGAAATCCGCATTGATGCGCTCGAGGTCGGCGGCGCCCGAGACCTGGAACGAGGTACGGATGGCGTCGTACCGCAGGTCGCTGATGAGCAGGCCGACAGCCGAGGTGATGCCGGGATGCGGCGGCACGATCACTTCCGGCACGCCCAGCATCTCTGCCACCTCGGCGCCATGCAGCGGACCGGCGCCGCCGAAGGCCACCAGGGCGTAGTTGCGCGGGTCGATACCCTTCTGGACGGTGCGCGAACGAATCGCGTTGGCCATGTTGGCGTTGATCACGGTGACCACGCCTTCGGCCGCTTCGCGCTCGCTCATGCCGAGCTCGCGGGCCAGCTCGCCGATGACGCGCCGCGCCGCGACTTCGTCGAGCGACATGCCGCCGCCCAGGAAATTGCCGCCGTCGAGCCGGCCCAGCACGACGTTGGCGTCGGTCACGGTCGCGCGCGTGCCGCCACGGCCATAGGCGGCTGGTCCCGGCACCGCGCCGGCCGAGCGCGGGCCAACCTTGAAGGCGCCCGCCTGGTCGACGAAAGCGATCGAGCCGCCGCCGGCGCCGATCGTGTGGACATCGATCATCGGCACCAGCACCGGGAAGCCGGCGATCCAGGTGTCACGCGCCGTTGCCTCGCCGAAGCCGCCCTCGGTCACGATGCCGATATCGGCCGAGGTGCCGCCGACGTCGAAGGTGATGAGGTTGCGCCGGCCCGACAATCCGCCGGCCCAGTCGCCACCGATCACGCCGGCGGCCGGGCCCGACAATAGCGTGAGCACGGGCCGATCCGACACCATGGCGGGCGTCGCCACGCCGCCATTGGAGGCCATGATGCGCAGATCGGCCTTGAAGCCCGAGGCCTCTATCTCGGATTCGAGCCGCGTCACGTAATTGCGTACCTTGGGTCCGACGAAGGCGTTCATCGCCGTCGTGGTGAAACGCTCGAACTCACGGAATTGCGGCGACACCGACGAGGAGGTCGTGGCGAAGCATTCGGGATATTCCTCGCGCACGATCTCGTGCGCCCGCGCCTCGTGCGCGGCGTCGAGATAGGAGAACAGGAAGCAGATGGCGATCGCCTGCACACCGGCCTGCTTGAGCTCGCGCACGGCCTGGCGGACGCCGGCTTCGTCGAGCGGCTCCAGCACCTCGCCCTTGGGCGGCACCAGCCGCTCCTTGACCGTCCTGCGATGCCGGCGCTTGACCAGCGGCCTGTCCTGCCAAGGGATGTCCTGCATGATCGAGTAGTGCTGCGGCCGCTGATGGCGGCCGATATGCAGGATGTCGCGATAGCCCCCGGTCGTGATCATGCCGGTGACGGCACCGTCGTGCTCGAGGATGGAGTTGGTGGCGATGGTGGTGCCGTGGAACACCACGTCGATGGTCTCACGCGCGATGCCGTATTTGTCGCACAGGGCCATCAGGCCCTCGACTACGCCGCGCGACGGATCGTCGGGCGTGGTCGACACCTTGTGGACGGCGGTCCGGCCGGCGTCCGTGTCGGCGAAGACCAGGTCCGTAAACGTGCCGCCGACATCGACTCCGATCAAACGCATGACGCCTCCCTCCGACACGGCTCATTCTCCTCCCCAGCTTCGCTGGGGAGGAGAAGACTTGGACAGCAAGACACAGGCCAAGGGCCGATGTCTATCCTCGTCGTCTCGGGGATAGCCTACAATAATGGCATGAGCCTTGCTTCCCAGGCGCCGATGGCGCGAAAACCCGATATTGAGCTGGTTGCCCTCGGCAAGCGTTTCGGCGAGACGGCGGCGGTCGATTCGATCAGCCTGCGCATTCCGGCCGGCTCCTATTGCTGCCTGCTCGGCCCCAGCGGCTGCGGCAAGACGACGACGTTGCGCATGATCGCCGGCCACGAGGAGGCGAGCGAAGGCGACATCATCCTGGGGGCGGAGAACATCACCCATCTGCCGCCGGCGGCGCGCGGCACGGCGATGATGTTCCAGAGCTACGCCCTGTTTCCCCATCTCGATTGCATCGACAACGTGGCCTTCAGCCTGAAGATGCGCGGCGAGCCGAAGGACAAGCGCCGTGCCCGGGCGCTCGAGATGCTGAAGCGCGTCCAGATGGAGCCGTTCGCCCGCCGCCTGCCGTCCCAGCTGTCGGGCGGCCAGCAGCAGCGCGTCGCGCTGGCGCGCGCCCTGATCACCGACCCGCAGGTCCTGCTGCTCGACGAGCCTCTGTCGGCGCTCGATCCCTTCCTGCGCGTCCGCATGCGCGAGGAGCTGAAGAGCCTGCAGACGCGGCTCGGCATCAGCTTCATCCACGTCACCCACAGCCAGGACGAGGCGATGGCGCTGGCCGACCTGGTGGTGGTGATGAACCAGGGGAAGATCGAGCAGGCGGCCAGCGCGCGCGACGTCTTCAACCGGCCGGAATCGGCCTTCGTCGCCCGCTTCATCGGCGGCCACAACGTCCTGCCGGCGGCGGTGGCGCGGGCCAAGGGCGCGGCCGAGTACGTCGCGATCCGCGCCGACCGCATCGTCGTGCAGCCCGGCACCGCGCCGGTCGATGCGACGTCGCTGAGCGGGATCACCCGATCGGTCGAGTATCTCGGATCGACCGTGCAGGTCGGCGTCGACGTGAACGGCCTCGACACCCTGTCGGCCGTGGTCCCGGAGGCGCGTTTCGACGCCAATCCGGTGGCGCCCGGCGAGCCGGTCGTTTTGTCGTGGGCTCCGAAGGACGTTCACGTCCTGGGGCGATAGAGCAGGCGGCGCGAGGCCGCTGGAAAGGCGAATGGAGGAACTGGAGATGACACGGAAGCTCAATGGGCGCGGCGTCGGACGCCGCAAGGTTCTCAAGGGGGCGGCCGGCGTGGCGGGCGCGCTTCTCGGCAGCGGCGCGGTCGGCGGCTTCCCGACGATCTGGGCGCAGAACAACAAGAACATCGTGCTGCGCCAGTGCGGCACCGGCGTGTCGGCGATCAACGAGATCGCCGAGAAGTGCAAGGCCGATCTCGGCATCACCCTGCAGATGACGGCGCTCGATTCGGATGCCGTGGTGCAGCGCGTGGTGACGCAGCCGAACTCCTTCGACATCGGCGATATCGAGTACTGGATGTGCAAGAAGGTCTTCCCGGCGAACACGCTGCAGGCGATGAACGTCAAGAAGATCAAGTATTTCGACAAGATCGTGCCGATCTTCACCTCCGGCAAGCTGAAGCCCGACAGCGTGATCGCCCAGGGCACCGCGCCCAACACGGTGAGCTTCGTCGAAGGCGCGGGCTCGACCAAGTTCGCCAAGGGCCAGACCGACTGGTTCACCATGATCCCGACGATCTACAACGCCGACACGCTCGGCATCCGGCCCGACCTGGTCGGGCGCAAGATCGAGAACTGGAAGGACATCCTCGACCCGAAGTTCAAGGGCAAGACGTCGATCCTCAACATCCCGTCGATCGGCATCATGGACGCGGCGATGATCTGCGAATCGGCCGGCGTCACGAAATATGGCGACAAGGGCAACATGACCAAGGCGGAGATCGACAAGACCATCGATTTCCTGATCAAGACCAAGAAGGACGGCCAGTTCCGCGCCTTCTGGAAGACCTTCGACGAGTCGGTGAACCTGATGGCCTCGGGCGAGGTGGTGATCCAGTCGATGTGGTCGCCGGCGGTCTCCGCGGTGCGCGGCAAGGGCGTGCCGTGCGTCTACCAGCCGCTCAAGGAAGGCTATCGCGCCTGGGGCGGCGGCCTTTCGATTGCCAAGCACTTGCAGGGGGCGCAGCTCGACGCCGCCTACGACTACATCAACTGGTACCTGTCGGGTTGGGTCGGCGCCTTCCTCAACCGCCAGGGCTACTACTCGGCGGTGCTGGACACGGCCAAGGCCAACATGACGCCCGACGAATGGGGCTTCTGGATGGAAGGCAAGCCGGCGCAGGGCGACATCAAGAACCCGCAGGGCCAGGTGGTCGAGAAGGCCGGCGCGGTGCGCGACGGCGGCTCGTTCTACGAGCGCATGGGCGCAGTGTCGTGCTGGAATGCCGTGATGGACGAGGACCGCTACATGGTCCAGAAGTGGAATCAGTTCATCGCGGCCTAGGACGTCATGCGTGATTTTTTGCTTCCCCCGTCTGATGGTGAGGGAATGGACTCAGATCTGGAAGCCCTCCCCCGTCATCGGGGGAGGTGGCCCGCAGGGCCGGAGGGGGAAAACCGCAGTCGAGGTTCTTCTGATTCCGACGTCGGAATCCGAATCATTTCGTCTGCGGCCTTCCCCCTCCGCCCTGTATGACGGGGCATCTCCCCAAAGGCGTTAAAATACAAGGAACCTCACCCTGAGGAGCGGCCCGGAGGGCCGCGTCTCGAAGGGTCGGCAACACTGCGGATGTTTCAAACCGGCTTGTTCGGCGATTTCATGTGCGGCCCATCCCTCGAGACGGCCGCTACGCGGCCTCCTCAGGATGAGGATTTTGATTGGCTGTCGACTAAATTTAACGCCTGTGGGGCACCTCCCCCGATGACGGGGGAGGCGAGTCGGTATTGATGTCTCGCATTCCCGCCTGGGTCGCCTACCTGCAGGTTGCGCCGCTCACGCTGGTGTTCCTGCTGTTCCTGGTGGTGCCGATCGCCACCATCGTCGTGGTGAGCTTCTTCGACTACAACACGACGCAGATCATCCCGGCGTTCCTGCTGCAGAACTACGAGGAGCTGCTGACCTCGCCGGTCACGTGGCGGACCTATCTGCAGACCATCGAGTTCGCCCTCATCACCTGGGCGCTGACGCTGGTGATCGGCTTCACGGTGGCCTACTTCCTCGCCTTCCATGTCCGCTCGGCGACCTGGCAGACGGTGCTGTTCCTGGTCTGCACCATCCCGTTCTGGACCTCGAACGTCATCCGCATGATCTCGTGGATCCCGTTCCTTGGCCGCAACGGGCTCGCCAACATGACCCTGATGCAGCTCGGCGTGATCAAGGAGCCGCTCGAGTTCCTGCTGTTCTCCAACTTCTCGGTCGTGCTGGCCTACGTGCATCTCTACACGCTGTTCATGGTGGTGCCGATCTTCAACTCGATGATGCGCATCGAGCGCAGCCTGCTCGAGGCGGCGCGCGATGCTGGCGCCAGCGGCTGGCAGACGCTGTGGAATGTCATCGTGCCACTGTGCAAGCCCGGCATCGCCATCGGCTCGATCTTCGTCGTCACCATCGTCATGGGCGATTTCGTCACCGTCCGGCTGATGAGCGGCGGGCAGAGCGCCTCGGTCGGGCTGATGATGATGAACGCCATGTCGCTCCTGCAGTATCCGGCGGCGGCGGCCAATGCCGTGGTCCTACTGCTGCTGGTCCTGTTCACGGTCGCTGCCATGATGCGGCTGGTCGACATCCGCAAGGAGCTGTGACGTGAACCGCCGCCGCGGACCTGCTTTCTGGTGCCTTGCCGCCTTCTTCGGCCTGTTTGTGCTGTTCCTCTATGGGCCCACGCTCACCATCCTGGTGCTGTCGTTCCAGGGCCCGTCCGGCGGCCTCACCTTCCCGATGAACGGCGTGTCGGTGCACTGGTTCAAGAACCTGTTCGAGAAGCAGATGGTCGGCGACTTCGCCGGCTCCTTCCAGCGCTCGATGATCCTCGGCATCGCCGCCATGCTGGTGACGGTCATCGCCTCGTTCATGGCCGGCCTCGCGTTCCGCACGCGCTTTCGCGGCTCGACGATCGTGTTCTATCTCGCGATCGCCAGCCTGATCGTGCCGTCGATCCTGATAAGTCTCGGCATCGGCCTGCTGTTCCGCGTGCTGGGCTGGGATGCCGCCTGGTACAGCTCGGCCTTCGGCGCCCATCTCACCTGGACGTTGCCGTTCGGCCTCTTGATCATGTTCGCCGTGTTCAACCGCTTCGACAGACGCTACGAGGAGGCCGCGCGCGACCTCGGGGCCACCTCCTGGCAGACCATCCGCCATGTCGTCATCCCGATCCTGCTGCCCAGCCTGATCGGCGTCGGCCTGTTCGGCTTCACGCTGAGCTACGACGAGTTCGCGCGCAGCCTCTACACCTCGGGCACCTTCAACACCCTGCCGCTCGAGATCTACGGCATGACCACCAACGTCACGACGCCTGTCCTGTACGCCCTGGGTACCGTGACCACGGGCGTGTCGTTCCTGGTGATCGGCGTTGCTCTCGTCTCCGTGATCGTTCTGCGCCGTCGCCGCGAGCGCCTCGGCAACGACGCGGGCAAGGCGGCATGAGCGCGGTGCGGCGAGCCCGCGTGTTGCGTCTGGCCACCGCCGGCCCGCAGGACACCGCGCCGCTCGCGGCCGCAATCGATGCGCGCGAGATCGATCCTGGCACGATCGTCGCCATCGTCGGCAAGACCGAGGGCAATGGCTGCGTCAACGACTTTACCCGCGGCTACGCGACCTTGGCGCTGAAGCTGCTGCTCGCCGACAGGCTACACTGCACGCCGAAGGAGATCGACGAACGGGTGGCAATCGTCATGTCGGGCGGCACCGAGGGTGGGTTGTCGCCGCATCTGTTGGTGTTCTGCCGCGAGACCGTGTCGTCGTCCTCCGCCACCGCGCCGCGACTGGCGATCGGCGTCGGATTGACCCGGTCCTTCGCGCCGGAGGAGATCGGCCGGGCACCGCAGATTGCCGCCACCGCAGGCGCGGTCGCGGCGGCCATGGCGGACGCCGGCATTGCTACGCCCGCGGACGTGCATTTTGTCCAGATCAAGTGCCCGCTTCTGACCAAAGAGCGCATCGAGGAGGCAGCCCGTCGCGGTCAACCCGTGGCCACCGACGACACCTACCACTCGATGGCCCTGTCGCGCGGCGCGTCGGCGCTGGGTGTCGCCGTCGCCTTGAGGTCGCGGCGGCGAGCGCGAGCGAGGCCGCAGTCTGCCGCGACTGGTCGCTCTACTCGCGCGTCGCCAGCACCTCGGCCGGGGTCGAGCTGCTGCGCAACGAGATCGTGGTGCTGGGCAACGCCACGGATTGGGCGGGCGACCTGGTGATCGATCACGATGTGATGCAGGACGCCATCGACGCCGAGGCAGCGCGACGTATCCTCACCCGCCTCGGTGGCCAGACCGTCGCCGTGCTGGCAAAGGCGGAGGCCGCTCCATCGGGTGAGATCCGCGGCCGCCGCCATACCATGCTCGACGACAGCGACATCAACTCGACGCGCCACGCCCGCGCGCTGGTCGGTGGCGTGCTGGCCGGCGTGATCGGCGACACCATGCTCTATGTCTCGGGCGGCGCCGAGCATCAAGGGCCGGCCGGCGGCGGCCCGATCGCCATCATTGGCAAGGTCTGAGCCGCTCGATTGTGGAGACGGGGTTTCTGTTGCACGGTGCGGGCTCTGGGGAGAGGCGGAAGAGGGGGCGACCGCCATGGCAATGGCTGATCCTTATCGGGATCTTGGAGTCAGGCGTCGCATTAATGCGGCCGGCGCGCTGACGCGTCTGGGCGGTGCGATCATGGCGCCAGAGGTCATCCTGGCGATGGCGGCGGCGTCGCGTTCGTCGGTCGATATCGGTGAGCTACAGGATGCGGCGAGCAAGCGCATCGCCGAGGCGACCGGGGCAGAGGCAGGGCTGGTGACGACGGGCGCTGCCGCAGCGCTCACGCTAGCGGCTGCTGCTGCGATCGCGAGATGGGACGTGGCGAAGATGGCGGCGCTGCCGCATGCCGAGAGCTTTCCGCGCGACATCCTGATCCCGCGCACGCATCGCACCGGGTACGCCCACGCCTTGGCGGCTGCCGGCGCGCGCCTGGTCGATATCGGGCACAACGATCGTGGCGCCGGGGCAGGCGTGCGTGGCCTCGAGGCCTGGGAGATCGAGACGGCGCTGACGTCCTCGGTCGTGGCGGTGGCGGCGGCAGCCAACGTGGCCACCATGGGCGACGTTGCGGTCATGGCGGCGGTGTGCAAGGCCAACCGCATACCGTTGATCGTCGACGCCGCGGCACAATTGCCGCCCAAGGAGAACCTGCGGCGGTTCACGACGCTGGGAGCCGACCTGGTCGCCTTTTCCGGCGGCAAGGCGCTTGGTGGGCCGCAGGCGTCTGGCATCCTGGCCGGCCGGCGCGATCTCGTGGCCTCGGCGCTGCTGCAACAGCTCGACATGGACGTGTCGCCCGAGACCTGGCGGCCGCCCGGCCTGATCGACCGGGCGAATCTGCGCGGCGTGCCACATCACGGAATCGGCCGCGGCTTCAAGGCGGGAAAGGAGGAGATCGTCGGTCTTCTGACGGCGCTTGATCGCTTCGTGAAAGCCGACGATACCGCCGCCAACGCCGCGCTCGAGGCGCGGCTGCGCGACATCGCCGGCCAGCTCGACGGCGCCAAGGTGCGGCTGGTGCCGGCCGCCGAGACGGGCCGGGCGCCGGTCCTCGAGATCGTCCTGCCGGACGCTCTCGCCGTGAGCGCGCGCCTGCAGCGCGGCGATCCGCCGGTTCATCTGTCGGAGCGCCACGCCGCGCGCGGCGTGCTCACGCTCGATCCTCAGGTCTTGCTGCCCGAGCACGATGGGCCGCTCGCCGCGGCGCTTCGTGCCGTGCTGTGACGATCAGGCCACGCGCAACAAACCGGGCTGCTGCAGCGCCGTCACGCCGTCGTCGAGGCCGGTCTCTTCGCAGAAGAAATGTCCCTCAACTGCGCCGCCAATGGCGCTGTAAACAGCGTCACTCCACCGACGCCGCGCCCTCGTCGCGATAGGCCCAGCAGGTGTCGGGCGGCAGGGTGATGGCGATCTCGCTGTCGGCGCCATGGCGGGCGGCGGTGCCGAGCTCGAGCGCTTCGAGCTTCTGGCCGCCCATCTCGACGTTGTAGACGGTCTGCATACCCTGGTAGCGGCGCTCAAGCACGCGGCCGGCAAAAACATTGGCCGGTCCGCGCTCGCCCAGCCGGACGTTCTCGGCACGCAGCGCGACGCGCGCCTTGTCGCCGGGATTGAGCGCCTGCGGCGTCCAGGCCTCGATGCGCCCGGCGGCGCCGAGATCGATGGTGGCGCGCTCGCCGCTGCGCGCCAGCACCTTGCCCAGCAGCACGTTGGCGGCGCCGGTGAAGTTGGCGACGAAGGGATCGGCCGGCCGATTGTAGATCTCGTCCGGCGCCGCCATCTGCAGGAGCTTGCCCTCGCGCATCACGCCGATGCGGTCGCCCAGCACGACAGCCTCGGCCTGGTCGTGGGTGACGTAGAGGCCGGTCATGCCGGTCTGCTTCAGGATACGGCGCAGCTCGTCGCGCAGGCGCAGGCGCAGCTTGGCGTCGAGATTGCTGAGCGGCTCGTCGAGCAGCAGGAGCTGCGGCCGGTAGACCAGGCTGCGGGCCAGCGCCACGCGCTGCATCTGGCCGCCCGACAGCGAGGTCACGGGCCGCTCGGCGTAATCGCGCAGGCCGACCAGCTCCAGCGTGTCATTCACCTTGGCGTTGATGTCGCCGCCACCGTTGCGCCGGTGCTTCAGCGGATAGGCCACGTTCTGGCGCACCGTCATGTGCGGCCACACGGCGTAGGACTGGAACACCATGCCGATGTCGCGCTCGCGCGGGCTCACCAGCAGGCCGCGTTCGGGTTCCGACACGACGCGCTCGCCGATCGAGATGCGCCCGCCCGTCGGATGCTCGAGGCCGGCCACGCAGCGCAGCGTCGTGGTCTTGCCGCAGCCCGAGGGGCCGAGCAGGACCACGATCTCGCCCGCCGGCACCTCGAAATCCACCCCGTCGACGGCGGGCTTGCCCGTCGCGAAGCGCTTCACCAGGCCTTCGACAAGAAGAGCAGCGCTCACTGGCGATAGCCGTAGATCTTGTTCCACTGCTCGAGCCAGGCCTCACGCAGCGATTCGAACTGCTTGTACTCCGGCACCCACACCTTGATGACCTTGGGGTCCCAACCCTTGGGGAAGGCGGGTGGTTCCTTGAGCGAGGTGATGTTGCCGAGCTTGGCGATCTGGAAGGCCTGGCCTTCCTTGGACAGGCGCCAGTTCATGAACAGCTTGGCGGCGTTGGGGCTCTTGGCCGCCTTGGTGACGCCATCGGCGTAGGGGATGATGGGCACGCCCTCGGGCGCGAAGATCGCCTCGGCGGGCGCGCCTTCGACGATCTTGGTGTAGATGATGTTGTAGAGCAGCGGCGCGATCGAGACCTCGCCGCGCACCAGCGCATCGGACAGCGGCGCACCCGATGGATAGAGCGCGATGCCGAGCGCGGCCTGTTTCTGCCAGTAATCCTCGCCCAGCACCTGGCGCTCGAACATGCTGCGGGTCCAGGTCGTGCCGCCGGACGGGCCGACCACCTGGCCGATCTGCTTGCCCTTGTACTCGGACTTGGTGAGGTCCATCCAGGTCTTGGGGGCATTCTTCACCAGCTGGGTGTTGTAGGCGATGGCCCATCCCAGGGTGACGCCGGGCCACAGCTTGGGCGACACCAGCGCGTCGGGCCGGTAGTCGGCGGCATTGGGCGGCGCATAGTCCTGGAACAGGTCGACCAGCGCCAGCATCAGGCCGCGGTCGGAATGGTTGACAACGTCGGCGCCCAGCTTGCCGGCGGCGGCTTCCGTCTTGATGCGGGTGATCAGCTGACCACCGGGCGCCCGCACCATCGCAACCTTGATCTTGGGGAAGGTCTTGTTGAACTCCTTGATGACCTCCTGCTCGGTCTCGGCGAAGTTGGCCGTGTAGTAGGTGAGCCCGCCTTCCTTCTCGGCCGCCGCGATCAGCTCCTTGGAGCCGAACTTCTCCTGCTGGGCTATCGCCGGCAGGCCGCCGGTCAGGATGCCCGCGGTTCCGAGCACGGCGCTCGTGGTGAACGTACGTCTTTTCATCGGTCGTGTTCCTCCTACGCTGTTCAGTTGAAGCGGGTGTTCTGCGTGGTCTCACGCGAAAGCCAGGTCGTCAGGCTGAGCAGAACGGCCAGAATCACCGTCTGCACCAGGCTGAACGCGGCGGTCTTCCCGGTGTTGCCGCCCTCGTAGTAGTCGAGCAGCAGCACCGCCATCACCGTCGTGTCGCTGGTGTAAAGGAAGAGTGAGGAGCCGAGCTCGCGGATCGCCAGCACGAAGAGCAGCGTCATCGACGCCACCACGCCGGGGCGGGCGAGCGGCAGGACGACGGTGCGGATGGTGCCCAGCAGGCTGCGGCCGCAGATCCAGGCGGCCTCCTCGAGCTCCTTGTGGATCTGCAGGAACGAGGTCGACAGCGCCTTCACCGTGTCGGGCATGAAGCGCGCGACGAAAGCCAGGGCCAGGATCCACAGGGTGCCGTAGAGCCCGCCCGGCAGGCCGATCCAGGCCCAAAGATATGCGACGCCGACGACCAGGCCGGGAATGGCGACCGGCAGCGTCGCCAGCAGGTCGATCCAGCGCCGTCCCGCCACCTGGGTGCGGTTCACCGTGTAGCCGATGGCGAAGGCGAGCGCGCCGCCGACCAGGGCGGTGATGACGCCGACCTTCAGGGTGTTCCAGATCGACAGCATGGTGAGCGGGTTGTCGAACACCGAGTTGAAGTGCACCCAGCTGTACTGGCTCATGTCGAACAGGGCGTCGAAATCCTTGATGAACAGGAACTTGCGGAACGCGGCGATGACCAGCGCCAGGGTCGGCAGCACCACCACGACAAACAGGTAGATAACGGCCAGCCCGAAAGTGAACCAGCGCCAGCGGCCGAGATTGAGGGCGCGCGGCCGGAACGCCTTGCCGGCAACCGTGGCGAAGCTCTTGCCCGAGAGGACGCGCTGCTGCGCCCACACCAGGATGGCGGTCACCACCATGAGCAGGATCGCGACCGCGGCTGCCGTGTTGTAGAGCGGCGGGCTCCAGGCGGTGAGCTTGAAGATGTAGGTCGTGAGCACGCTGATGTTGGCCGGAGCTCCCAGCGCCGCCGGCACGCCGTAGATGCCCAGCATGACGACGAACGACAGCAGCGAGCCTGCCAGGATGGCCGGCGCAATCAGCGGGAAGGTGACGGTGAAAAGGGTGGTGAAGGCGCTGGCGCCTGACACCTCCGAGGCTTCCTCGAGGCTCGGGTCCATGTTCCTGAGCGCCGAGGCCGTGAACATGTAGACGTAGGGTGCGTAATAGATGCCGAACACCAGGATCAGGCCCGACATCGAGTAGAAGTCGAAGCGGAAGTCGATGCCCATCCATTTCAGCGAGGTGTTGAGCAGGCCGGTCTTGGGCGAGCCCAGGATGCCCCAGGCGACGCCGGCGACGAGCGGCGGCACGAACAGCGGGATCATGCTGGCGCCGGCGATGAAGCCCTTGAACGGCGTGTTGGTGCGGACGACGATCCATGAGAAGGCAAGGCCGATGACCACGGCCAGGATCGTGCCGCCGCCGCAGGCGACGATGGCGTTGAAGAAGGCGAGGTGGACGTTCTCGTTGACGAGGACGTCGACGAAATGCTTTAGCGAGGGGCGGAAAGCGCCGAACCCGTCGACAATGGGATTGGAGTCGCTCAGCGCTCCGAACACCAGCATCAGCAGCGGGTAGATCACCAGGAACGCCAGCAGGATCAGCAGGGCGCCGACCCACAGCGGCGCGGCGAGCCGGCGCGGCGCCGCCGCCTCAGCGGATACGGGCAAAGCTCCAGCACTCGTTGCCGTCAACGCTCCAGTTCCTCCCTGATGAATGCGGCCCCACTGCCGGCTTCTTCATTCGCTATGTAACCGTAGCGCATCGGCATTGCGGGCGCTACGTCTTGCTTGTGCGGCGTGACTACTCGTCGCCGTTGACCCCTGTCAGAAATCTCTCCGAGTCGTAGGCGAAGGCGGGGGAGCCCGTAAGGAGAAGAACGCAGCCGGCGAGGGCAGCGGACAGCAGACGATCGAGCATGGGCTGACGTTTCCTTCGCTGCGTGGGGACTGCCGTCGGCTTCCTCACCGAGCCATGGCCGTGGCACTTCGCGGTTTCTGACGCTAATTCTCCGGGATGGGACTGAGAACACACAACCGCTACGGCTACGTGCCTTTGCGCGGCCGCGCCGACTACACTTGGCCGAATGGCCGACGGCTCGCCGTCTATTTCGCCCTCAATCTGGAGCATTTTTCCTACGGCGAGGGGCTCGGTGCGGAACTGGCACCGGGTGGATCACAGCCCGACATTCTCAACTTTGCATGGCGTGACTATGGCAATCGGGTCGGCGCCTGGTACATGCTCGACGTTTTCGATGCGCTTGGCCTGCCGCTGGCTGCACTGGTCAACAGCGCGATGTACGACTATGCGCCGGCCGTGGTGGCGGCCTGCCGTGCCCGTGGAGACGAGATCGTGGGCCATGGCCGCACCAATGCCGAGCGCCAGGGCGATCTCGACGAGGCGGCCGAACGCGCGCTGATCGCGGAGGCGACCACGCGTTTGACGGAAGCCGAAGGCCGTCCGCCGGAAGGTTGGCTCGGTCCATGGATTTCGCACAGCCACGTGACGCCCGACCTGCTGGCGGAAGCGGGCTATTGCTACCTTCTGGACTGGTGCATGGATGACCAGCCGATCTGGTTCCGCTGCCGCGACGACAGGCGCATCCTCGCCGTGCCCTATCCGCAGGAGGTGAACGACATTCCGCAGATCGTCGGCCGCAAGGTCGGCGGTGAGGCGTTCGCCGACATCATCGTCGACCAGTTCGACGAGATGCTGGAGCTGTCGCAGACGCGGCCGCTGGTGATGGGCGTGGCCCTGCATGCCTATCTGGTCGGCCAACCGCATCGCCTGCGGCATCTCAAGCGCGCCTTGCGTCATATCGCGAAGCATCGCGATCGCATCTGGCTCACCACACCGGGCGCGATCACGCGGCATTGCATGACGCTTCCTCCGGGATCAGTTCCGTAGGAAAAGCTTCTTTTTCCCACTTCGTGGGGAGGGGGAGATTTCCATGCGCCTGTTCACCGCCACGCTCGCCACCGAGACCAACACCTTCTCGCCGCTGCCGACCAGCATCGAGAATTACCGGGAGTCGGTCTTCTTTCGCGCCGGCGAGCATCCGTCCGAAGCGCCACGGATGTGCACGGCGCCTCTGTTCGTGGCGCGCGCCCGCGCTGCCGCCGAAGGGTTCGAGCTGATCGAAGGCAGCTGCTTCGCCGCCAGCCCCGCCGGCACCACTAACCGGGCCGACTACGAGACCATGCGCGACGAGATCCTGGGCCAGCTCGAGGCCGCGCTTCCGGTCGACGGTCTGCTGCTCGGCCTGCACGGCGCCATGGTGGCGCACGGCTACGACGATGTCGAAGGCGACATCATCGAGCGCGCCCGCGCGCTGGTCGGCCGGCGCTGCGTGATTGGCGTCGAGCTCGATCCGCATTGCCATCTCACCCTGAAGCGCATCTCCCACGCCGACATCATCGTGCTCTACAAGGAGTTCCCGCATACCGACGTCGTCGAGCGCGCCGAGGACGTCCTGGCTCTCGTGCTGGCGACGCTGCGCGGCAAGGTGAAGCCGGTGATGTCGGTCTACGACTGCCGGCAGATCCAGAGCTATCCGACGACAATCCAGCCGATGCGCGGATTGGTCGACCGCATCAAGGCGATGGAAGGCAAGGACGGCATCCTGTCCGTGTCGATTGCCCACTGCTTTCCCTATGGCGATGTGGCGGAGATCGGCACCCGCGTGCTGGTGGTGGCCGACGGCGACAAGAAGAAGGCCGATGCGCTGGCGACGGCGCTTGGCCAGGAGCTCGTGTCCCTGCGCGGCAGGACCCAGCCGCCATCGTTCGACGTCGCGGCGGGCGTGAGCGACGCCATCGCCTTCAACGACCTGCCGGTGGTGATCGCCGATCCGGCCGACAACGCCGGCGGCGGCGCGCCGTCCGATAACACCGACATCCTGCGTCACCTCATCGAAACCAAGGTGGAAAATGCCTGCCTGGGGCCGCTGTGGGACCCGATCGCCGTACGCATCTGCTTCGACGCCGGGCTGGGCGCCCGCATCGGCCTGCGCTTCGGCGGCAAGATCGCGCCGTCGTCGGGCCAGCCGGTCGACGCCGAAGTCGAGATCATAGGTCTGAAGCGCAACGCCTGGCAGAGCTTCGGTCCGACGCAGGTTTCGGTCGGCGACTGTGCCGCCGTGCGCGTGGGTGGCGTCGACGTCGTGCTGATCGCCAACCGGACCCAGGCAACGGGGCTCGAGCTGTTCACCAATCTCGGCATCGATCCCACGCAGAAGAAGATCGTGGTGGTCAAGTCGACCAACCATTTCATGGCGGCGTACGGGCCGATCGCCAAGAAGGTGATCTATGTCGAATCGAGCGGTCCGCTGCGCCGCGATCATCGCAAGGTGCCCTATACGAAGGTCCAGCGCCCGATCTGGCCACTCGACGGCGAGGCAAGGCCGCTGGGGCTGATCTACTAGAGCGGCAGCCCCACGCCCGCGGTCAGCTCAAAGGCGCAGCGAGCGGGGAGCCACTGCGGCAGCAGGCCGGCGCATGACATTGGAAGCTTGCAACTGTTCGCCGGCGATCTCGCAGCTCGTGCCAACGACTGTTGCAGCGCCGAATGCTGCCTTGCAGCTGGTTCACACTGAACGCGACAAGCGCCGGACAATCCCGATATAGTCTTCACGTGCCTGCTCGGGCATCGAAAGACCGGCGGCATCGGTAGATCAGTTCAGAAACAAAGATCGAGGTAGGAAACGCGTACAAGAGGGAGGAACAGCCTATGAGACGTGTCCGTCGGATTACCCGTCGCCGCGCGCTGAAAGCGGCGGCTGGAGCGGTCGGCGCAGCCTTGCCGCTGGTGCATGTCCAGTCGGCCAATGCCGCCGGCAAGTTGACGATGGGCGTCTGGGATCACTGGGTACCGGGAACCAACACAGTGCTCAAGGGGTTCGTCGATGAATGGGCAGCCAAGAACAAGATCGAGGTAACGATCGACTTCATTCCTTCCACCGGCAACAAGATGATCCTGACGCAGGCTGCCGAAGCGCAGGCGCGGGCCGGGCACGACATCCTCGCCTTCGACCAGTGGGCTTCTCATCAGTATGCCGACAAGCTCACGCCGGTGAACGACGTCGTCGATGGGCTGGTGAAGCAATATGGACCGGTGAGCAAGGCCGTGGAATATCTCGGCACGGCGGGCGGCAAATGGCTGGCCGTGCCGGTCGCCTGGGGGTCGGCCCCGCTGCCGCCCTGCGCCCGCATCTCGTTGATCAAGGATGCGACGAGCGAGGATGTGACCGAGTGGTATCCGGCCAAGGACGTGAAGACCAAGGGCGCGTCCGAGTGGACCTACGAAAAGCAGCTGAAGATGGCCGAGCAGTGCCACAAGGCCGGACATCTGTTCGCGCTTGGCTGCGGCGCCAACAGCACCGATGCAAACCAGACCTGGGGGGCCACCTTCGGGGCGTTCGGCGCTCATCTCGTGGACGGCAAGGGCAACGTCACCGTCGATTCCGATCCGGTCCGCGAGGTGCTCGAGTACGTGAAGCGGTTTGTTCCCTACCTGCCGCGCGAGACCATCTCCTACGACGACGCTTCCAACAACAAGGCTTTCGTTGCCGGCAAGGCGGCCCTGATCTGGAACCCGCCCAGTGCCTGGGCGGTGGCCAAGCGCGACGCGCCGGCGATTGCCGCCGACACCTGGCACTTTCCCAATCCCAAGGGCAAGCTGGGGCGCCTGGTGCCTCATCGCCCCTACTTCTGGGGCATCTGGCAATGGGCCCAGAACAAGCCGGCCGCAAAGGACCTGATGACGTTCCTCGGTCAGCGCGAGATCGTTGCCAAGCTTAGCATTCCGGCGGCGGGATATGACATCCCGCCGTTCCTGTCGATGGCAGATCTGCCGGTGTGGGCCGATCTCGAGCCGCCGAAGGGCACGCTGTACAACTATCCCGTGCGTCCCCACCACGACGCCGAATACTACATCGTCGGCTCGAGTGCGCCGCCCGAAGTCGGCGTGCAGATCTGGAGCCAGTACATGATCCCCGGAATGGTGGCTCGCATTGTGTCCGGGAACACGGCGAAGCAGACTATAGATTGGGCCAAGTCAGAACTCGAAGGCATCCGCCGTTGAGGGGCGCTGCGCCGTCCCGAGAATGCGCGAGCATGTGAGCATATGGCGGCCGCCGCCTTCGGCGGCGCGCTGACGCGACAAAGGTCGCCTCGCTTACGGCACTTGCTTCGCAAGTGCCTATCTCGGGATGACAGCGATATGGTTGCTCGCGACAGCAATGCTGTCGTCCCGAGCGTCGACCGGGGATTCGCAGCGCGAGGTCGACACTGAAAGGGCAATGGTGAGCGATCAGCGCCGGATTCCTGGGCTGGCCGGCGCTCAAGGCCTCAAGCCACCTGTCCGAGAGTCATGGCTTGCTCTCCCAACGCACGTTGGTGACTTTCCGCTGTTCTTTCCGGCGCCATCACGTCGGATCGCTGGACAAGTGGGCAGCTTTGCATAATTTGTGCAGGGGGAGTTGCTCGAGAGGCTCGAGGGGAAACATGATTGTGAGACTGCTGGCCGGCTTGGCCATACTCGTCCTGCCGTTGTCGGCGATGGCGCAGGAAAAGGTCTTGCGTGCGGTGATGCACGCCGACGTGCGCGTGATCGATCCGATCTGGACCACGCAGACCATCGCCAACATCCATGGCGCGCTGGTCTACGATACGCTGTTCGGCAACGATGCCGACCTGAAGCCGCAGCCGCAGATGGTGGGCAAGTACGAGATCAGCCCCGACCGGCTGACCTACACCTTCACCTTGCGGGACGGGCTCAAGTTCCACGACGGCACGCCGGTCACCACCAAGGACGTGATTGCCTCCCTGAAGCGCTGGGGCGCCAAGGATGGGGTCGGCCAGCGACTGCTGGGCTACGTCACGGCGATGGATGCCGTCGACGACAAGACCTTCAAGATGGTCCTGCGCGAACCCTACGGCATGGTGCTGGAATCGCTCGGCAAGAGCGGCAGTTCGATCGCCGCGATCATGCGCGAGAAGGATGCGCAGACCGATCCGCAGCAGCAAGTCAAGGAATCGATCGGCTCGGGGCCTTTCATCTTTGCCAAGGAGCAATGGGTCCCCGGCAGCAAGGCGGTCTATCTCAAGAACAAGGATTACGTGCCGCGGCCGGGCAATGAGCCGCCGTCGTCCTTTGCCGGCAGCAAGATCCCGGGCGTCGACCGCATCGAGCTGGTGTGGATCTCCGATCCCCAGACCGCGATGTCGGCTCTGGTCAACGGCGAGATCGATTTCTACGAGAACCCCAACACCGACTTCCTGCCGTTGCTCGCCAAGGCGCGCGGCGTCAAGCTGATGAAGACCGGGAAGATCGACAGCACGCAGGGCATGATCCGTCTCAATCACCTGCATCCGCCGTTCGACAACGTCAAAGCGCGCCAGGCGATGTACTACCTGATCAACCAGGAGGACTTCCTGCGCGCCATCGTCGGCGATCCGAAATACTACCGCGTCTGCCCGGGGCTGCTGACCTGCGGCGGGCCTTACGAGAACGACGGCGGCACAGCCTTCATGAAGGAGTACAACCCAAAGAAGGCGCTGCAGCTCTTGAAGGAGGCAGGCTACAAGGGCGAGCCGATCACCGTGCTGGCCGCCACCGATCACGCCACCATCACGCCGGCCACGCAGGTGCTGATCCAGGCGATGCGCGAGGCCGGGATCAATCTCGACGTCCAGTCGATGGATTGGGGCTCCGTGGTGTCGCGGCGCGCCAAGAAGGAGCCGCCGAGCCAGGGCGGCTGGAACATCTTCGTCACCACGTCGGGCGGCGTCGGCTCGGCCAATCCGGTCCTGCATACCTGGATCGGCGCGGCCTGCGAGAAAGGCCTGTTCGGCTGGCCGTGCGATCCCGAGATCGAGAAGCTGCGCAATGCCTTCGGCATGGCCGTGAGCGAGGACGAGCGCAAGAAGATCGCCAAGGACCTGCAGACGCGGGCAATGGAGCAGGTGGTGTTCCTGCCGTTCGGCCAATGGGACCAGCCGCTGGCCTATCGCGCCGACCGCATCGACGGCATCGTGCCCAACACCGGCTTGGCCGTGCTGTGGGGGATAACCAAGAAGTGACGTATCTCATTGTCCTCCCCTTGCGCAGCAGGGGGAGGTGTCGCCGTCATACGGCGACGGAGGTGTCATGAGTCGTGACTCCCGACCCCTCCGGCCGCTACGCGGCCACCTCCCCACTTCGTGGGGAGGAACCTGAAGCATGACCGCCTATATCGTCCGTCGCCTGTTCGCCACCCTGCCCGTGATGGCGGTGGTGGCGCTGTTCGTCTTTTTCCTGTTGCGCTTCGCGCCGGGCGACCCGGCGGCGATCATCGCCGGCGACGACGCGACCGCCGAGTCGATTGCCGCGGTGCGCGTCAAGCTCGGCCTCGACCGACCGGTCGTCGAGCAATTCGGCGTCTGGTTGTGGGACCTGGTGCATGGCGACATGGGTGTGTCGATCTTCTCCAATCTCCCGGTGACGCGGCTGATCGCCCAGCGCGTCGAGCCGACCCTGGCGCTCGCCTTGTCGACCTTGTTCGTGGCGGTGGCGCTCGCCATTCCCATCGGCGTGGTGGCGGCATGGAAGGCGCGCAAGCTGATCGATCGCGTGGTCATGGGCTTCGCGGTGCTGGGCTTCGCCATGCCAGTGTTCGTGCTGGCTTACGTGCTGATCTATTTCTTCGCCGTGCAATGGCAGCTCCTGCCGGTGCAGGGCTACCGCCCCATTGGTGAAGGCTTCTGGCCATTCGTCGAATGCTTGATCCTGCCGTCCGTGGCGCTCGGCGTGACCTATATGGCGCTGATCGCCCGCATCACCCGTGCCTCGATGCTCGAGGTGCTGCAGCAGGACTATATCCGCACCGCCAACGCCAAGGGCCTGGCGACCGATCGCGTGCTGCTGCTGCATGCGCTGAAGAACGCCGCAGTACCGATCGTCACCGTGGTCGGCATCGGCATCGCTCTGCTGATTTCCGGCGTCGTGATCACCGAGACCGTGTTCAACATCCCGGGCCTGGGGCGGCTCACCGTCGACGCCGTGCTGAAGCGCGACTATCCGATCGTGCAGGGCCTGATCCTGGTGTTCGCTGCCGCCAAGGTGCTCGTGAACCTGATCATCGACATCTCCTACGCTTTCCTCGATCCGCGCATCCGTTACTGACGATCCGCTCCTGATATGGCCGTCCCCTCTGCCTCCCTCGTCGACGACCTCGCGCCGCCTCCGCGCCGCTTTTCGTTGCTGACGGCAATCCGGCGCAACCCGACCATCGCCTTCGGCGGCATCCTGCTGGTGGCTCTTGTGATCATTGCCGTCCTTGCCCCGCTCATCGCCACCCACGACCCGCTCAGGATCACGCCGGTCAACCGCCTGCGACCGCCATCGGAGCGCTGGTGGTTCGGCACCGACCAGTTCGGCCGGGATGTCTTTTCTCGCACGGTCTACGGCGCGCGCGTCTCGCTGATCGTCGGTCTCTCCGTAGCGGCTTTCTCCAGCCTGCTCGGCCTCGCGCTCGGGCTCGCCTGTGGCTATTTCCGCCGCATCGATGGCGTGGTCATGCGCATCATGGACGGGCTGATGGCGATCCCGTCGATCCTGCTCGCCATTGCCCTGATCACCCTGACGCGGCCCGGCCTCGGCATTGTCATCGTGGCGATCGTCATTCCCGAGGTGCCGCGCATCGTGCGGGTGGTGCGCGCGGTCGTGCTGTCGATCCGCGCCCAGCCTTACATCGAGAGCGCCATCGCCGGCGGCACGCGGAACATGAAGCTGCTGGCGCGCCACGTGTTGCCCAATACCCTGGCGCCACTGATCGTGCAGTCGACCTATGTCTGCGCTTCGGCGATGCTGATCGAGGCTGGCCTGAGCTTCCTGGGCGCCGGCGTGCCGCCCGAGGTGCCGAGCTGGGGCAACATCATCGCCCAGGGCCGTACCTTCTTCCAGATCGCGCCGTGGACGATCCTGATCCCGGGGGCGTTTCTCGCCGTCACGGTCCTCGCGGTGAACCTGCTGGGCGACGGCCTGCGCGACCGGCTCGATCCGCGGCTGGCGCGACGCCTGTGACCGCTCTCCTCGAAGTTCGCGACCTGCACACGCAGTTCAACACGCTGGACGGCGTGGTGTGCGCCGTCGATGGCGTGTCGTTCGACCTGGCGCGCGGCGAGACCCTCGGCATCGTGGGCGAATCGGGCTGCGGCAAGTCGGTGACGGCGCTCTCGATCCTGCGCCTGATCCCGGCCGAGACCGGCCGCATCGCGTCCGGCTCGATCCGCTTCGATGGGCGGGAGCTGACCGGGCTCGACGAGGAGTCGATGAAGCGCCTGCGCGGTCATCACATCTCGATGATCTTTCAGGAGCCGATGACCAGCCTCAATCCGGTCCTGACGGTCGGCACCCAGATCGCCGAGAACGTGGTGCGCCATCTCGGCGTGCCGTGGAGGGCGGGGCGGGAACGGGCCTTCGAGATGCTGAGCCTGGTGCGGATCGCCGACGCCCGCCGGCGCCTCGACGAGTACCCGCACCAGCTGTCGGGCGGCATGCGCCAGCGGGTTATGATCGCCATGGCGCTGTCGTGCGATCCGCAGGTGCTGATCGCCGACGAGCCGACGACGGCGCTCGATGTTACGATCCAGGCCCAGATCCTCGACCTGATGCTCGAGCTCAAGGAGAAGACCGGTACGGCGATCGTGCTGATCACTCATGATCTCGGCGTCGTGGCCGAGACCACTGAGCGCGTCGTCGTGATGTATGCGGGACGGAAGGTCGAGGAGGCGCCGGTGGAGGCGCTGTTCGAGCGGCCGTTGCACCCCTATACGATCGGCCTGATGCGGGCGATCCCGCGGCTCGATGTCGAGGCCGACAGCGCCGGCAAGCGGCCGCGCCTGCAGGAGATACCGGGCCTGGTGCCGATCCTGACCCAGCCGATCATCGGCTGCGCCTTCGCCGCGCGCTGCTCGCTCGTGACCGCGCGCTGTCGCGCCGAAGCGCCGCCCTTCGTGGACGCTGGCGGCGGCCACACAGTCGCCTGCTGGGAGGTGGCGCGATGAGCGATCCCGCTCTCCTCGAGGTCCGCGACCTGGCAAAGCACTTCCCGATCCATGGCGGCCTGCTGCAGCGCCAGGTCGGCGCGGTCAAGGCAGTCGATGGCGTGAGCTTCTCGATCCGGCGCGGCGAGACGCTGGGCTTGGTAGGCGAGTCGGGCTGCGGCAAGTCGACCATCGGCAAGACCGTGCTGAAGCTGATCGAGCCGACCGCGGGTCGCATCCTGCTGAGCGGCGAGGACGTGACCGAGCTGCCGCCGGCCGCCATGTGGGCCCACCGCCGGCACATCCAGACGATCTTCCAGGATCCGTACTCGTCGATGAATCCGCGCCTGTCGGCCGGCACGATCGTCGGCGAGCCGCTGGAGAATTACGGCGTGACGCGCGGGCGCCGAACCGCCGACAAGGTGGCGAGCCTGTTCACACGAGTCGGGCTGCGGCCCGACGCGATGCGCAAGTACGCCCACGAATTCTCCGGCGGCCAGCGGCAGCGTCTGGGCATCGCCAAGGCGTTGTCGGTCAATCCCGATCTGATCGTTGCCGACGAGCCGGTGTCGGCCCTCGACGTGTCGGTGCAGGCGCAGGTGCTGAACCTGCTGATCGACCTGCAGGAGGAGTACGGGCTCGCCTACCTGTTCATCAGCCACGATCTCGCGGTGATGCGCCATATCAGCCATCGCATCGCCGTGATGTATCTCGGCCGCATCGTCGAGCTCGCCGACAAGCGCATGCTGTTCAATACGCCCAAGCATCCCTACACCGAGGCGCTGCTGTCGGCCGCGACGGCACCCGATCCCAAGCGCCGCCGCCAGCGCAAGCGCATCGTCCAGGGCGACGTGCCGAGCCCGGCCAAGCCGCCACCCGGCTGCCATTTCCACACGCGCTGCCCGTACGCCGTCGCCGAGTGCAAGGTGACCGCGCCGCCGCTGCGCGAAGTGGCGCCGGGGCATCACGTGGCGTGCTTGCTGCGCTGAGTTCATGTTCTCCCGGCCTCGCGAGCGTCTCCTCGCAGCCGCGGTTTCATCTCATCGGCGCAGGCGCGCGAACCAATAACTCGGCTCCGGTAACGATCTGGTTGCTGGACGTGTGTGTAGTCGTGGCCGGGCCAGGACCCTCTCGGTCGCGGAGATTAGCAAATATGTTGTTCTTGATTTGTTCTATCTGGAGATCGATTATTCGGGGGCTTTGGCAAGGAGGGGACCATGCAAGGTTCATCACAGGGGTCATTTGACTTTGGGCGAGGCTCTTTCCGAGGAGGCCCACCTGCCGGGGGCCGCAAGCGTCCTGACCGGCTTTTCCTCGCTGTGCTTTTGGATCAACAAACGTCGACTCGTATTGGCGAATTCAGGGCACGCTTTGTGTCCGAGACGCACCTTGCAGGATCGTCGATCGATTTGAAGCGTCTGCACATTTCATTGCACCACGTTGGCGACTACGCGCATCTGCACGACAAGACCATCTATGCCGCGAAGCGGGCTGCCGCGGCCGTCGCGATACCGCCGTTCGAGGTGATGCTCCGGCTCCTGACGAGCTTCGAGAGCCGTCCGTCTGCGAGCCGATGGCCGTTGGTCTTGTCCGCGGAAGGAGAGGGCCTCATGGAGCTTCATCGTGAGCTCGGGGCTGCGCTCGAGAACAACGGCCTGAGGACGATCGACCATTTCCTGCCGCACATGACCCTGCTGTATGGCCAGCGGCCGATTGCAACGCGGGCAATCGAGCCGATCCTTTTGGTCGTCTCCGAGTTCGTTCTCATCCACAGTCATGTCGGAATGACCTGCTACGACATCCTTGGGCGCTGGTCACTCACGACGGTGCACTGATCGGCCGGCCTGGTCGGCCCGCCGTGCACGGCGACGTGCCGAGTCTGGCCAAGCCGCCGCCCGGCTGCCATTTCCACACGCGCTGTCCCTATGCCGTCGGCGAATGGGAGGTGACCGCGCCACCGCTCCGCAAGGCCGCTCCGGGCATCAGGTGGCTTGCTTCGCTGTACTTGTGACCTTATGCGAGCTTACAGCGGCTGAAGGTGATTGAGCGATCTGCTAAGGACTACGCGGAAGGACACCATGGCTACCATTGCTGCGCTCGATGTCGGTTGTTACCACGTGCCGCTGCCGGTCGTGCTGTCCGATAGTACACATGGCGACATCCACCATTTCGCCCTGGTCACGGTCCGAGTGCGCGACGCCGATGGCGTGGAAGGTCTGGGCTACACCTATACGGTGGGCCATGGCGGACGGGCTGTGGCCTCGCTGGTGCGCGATGACCTCGCGCCGCTGCTGGTCGGCCAGGATGCGGAGCGCATCGAGGCCCTGTGGCAGCGCATGTGGTGGGGCACCCACTACGGCGGCCGCGGCGGGCTCGCGTCTTTGGCCATCTCGGCCGTCGACATCGCGCTGTGGGACTTGGCGGCGCGCCGGGTGGCAAAGCCTCTATGGCGTCTGCTGGGCGGCTTCGACCCGCAGGTGCCCTGCTATGCCGGCGGCATCGACCTGCAGTTCCCGTTGGAGAAGCTGCTGGCGCAAAGCGACGATTTTCTCGACCAGGGTTTCCGTGCCATCAAGATGAAGGTCGGCCGAGCCCAGCTCGGTGACGACGTCGAACGGGTACGCGCCATGCGCAAGAAGCTGGGCGATGGCTTCCCGTTGATGGTCGATGCCAACATGGGTTGGTCTGTCGATCACGCCGTGCGCGCGGCCCGGGCGCTGGCCGAGTTCAACCTGGTCTGGCTGGAGGAGCCGACGATTCCGGACGATGTGGCAGGCCACGCACGCATCGTGGCGCAGGGTGGGGTCCCGATAGCCACCGGCGAGAACCTGCATACGCTTTACGAGTTCCAGCAGATGATCGCAGCCGGCGGCGTCACTTATCCGGAGCCCGACGTCAGCAACTGCGGCGGCGTCACGGTGTTCATGAAAGTGTGCCGGCTTGCCGAAGCGTTCAACTTGCCGGTCACCTCCCATGGCGTGCACGACCTGACGGTGCATCTGCTGGCCGCGGTGCCAAACCGGTCGTATCTCGAGGTGCACGGCTTCGGGCTGGACCGCTACATGGCCGAGCCGATGCGCATCGTCGAGAGCAAGGCCATCGCGCCGGAGCGGCCGGGCCACGGCGTCGAGTTGCTTTGGGACAAGCTGTCCCCGCTGGCGCTATAGGGCATGCGCCGCGACAACGTTGCCTACGTCTGTCGCGCTCCCGGTGCCGTATCGCGCAGGTAGGTGAGGGCCGCTTGGCTGCCGCCTGTCTTGTGTGGAACCTTTGCCAAGCCCAGCGCCATCTCGACGCCCGACAGTGTGGCGAGCAGCATCAGGTCGTTGAAGTCGCCGAGATGGCCGATGCGGAAGACCTTGCCGGCGACCTTGCTGAGGCCCTGCCCCAGCGACAGGTTGAAGTTCTCCAGCGCGACCTTGCGGAAGGCGTCGGCATCGTGGCCTTCCGGCATCACGATGGCCGTCAGCGAGCCCGAGTAGGCCGTGGGGTCGCTGCACAGGATCTCGAGATCCCAGCCCGTCACGGCGATGCGCGTCGCCTCCGCATGGCGGGCATGGCGGGCGAACACGGCGTCGAGGCCTTCCTCCAGCAGCATGTCGCAGGCTTCGTTGAGGCCGTAGAGCAGATTGGTGGCGGGCGTGTAGGGAAACCAGCCGTTGGCATTGGCCGACAGCATCTCCTCCCAGCCCCAGAACGACTTGGGCATCTTCGAGTTCTTCGACACCGCGACCGCCTTCTCGCTCACCGCATTGAAGGAGAGGCCGGGCGGCAGCATCAGGCCCTTCTGCGATCCGGCGACGGTTACGTCGACGCCCCACGCGTCGTGCCGGTAGTCGATCGAGCCCAGCGACGAGATCGTGTCGACCAGCAGCAGGGCAGGGTGGCGCGCCGCGTCGATGGCGCGGCGCACCGCGGAGACATCGCTCACCACGCCGGTCGAGGTCTCGTTGTGCACGATGCACACCGCCTTGATGGTGTGCTCAGGGTCGTTGCGCAGCCGGGCCTCGATCGCCGCCGGGTCGGCAGGCTTGCGCCAGTCGCCGCCCATGAACTCGGCCTTGAGGCCGAGACGGTCGGCCATGCGCTTCCACAGCGAGGCGAAATGGCCAGTCTCCCACATCAGCACCAAGTCGCCGGAGGACATCGTGTTGACCAGCGCCGCTTCCCAGGCACCGGTGCCCGACGCCGGATAGACGATGACCGGCTGCCGGGTCTGGAAAACCTGGCGGACGCTGCGCAGCACCTTCTTGGCCAGCGCATTGAACTCGGGTCCGCGGTGATCGATGGTCGGATAATCCATCGCCCGCAGGATGCGATCGGGAACATTGGTCGGCCCGGGAATCTGCAGGAAGTGGCGGCCGCTGGGGTGAGAGTTCAGGCGCATGGTCGGTTCCCCTCGTTTGAGCTTGCATTTTGTATACAACATGCCAGACTGAGTCCAGAGGCCATGGACGGATCAAGCATCTCGATTGCGCGCTCGAGCCTGCCGCAGGCGGCGGCGGACCGGCTGCGCACGCTGATCATCGAAGGCGTGCTGGCGCCGGGAGCGCGGTTGAACGAGCGCGAGCTCAGCGAGCAGCTTGGCGTGTCGCGGACGCCGCTGCGCGAGGCTTTCCGCATGCTGGCGGCGGACGGGCTGCTGGTCCAATTGCCCAACCGGGGCGTCCAGGTGGCGGCGCTGTCGCGCGAGGATGTCCGCCATGCTTTCGAGGTCATGGCCGGGCTGGAGGGCATGGCCGGCGAGCTGGCGGTCCGCAACGCCACCGAAAGCGACCTTGCCGCCCTTCGCGCCCTGCAATCGGACATGGAGGCGGCGCACGCGCGGGCCGATCTGCCGGCCTACTACCGGGCCAACCGCGCCATCCACGACCTGATCAGCGCGATTGCTGCAAACCCGGTGCTCACGCAGATGCAGCATACGCTCAACGTCCGCCTGCACGCGCTGCGCTTCCGCTCCAACCTCAATCGCGACAAGTGGGATCGCGCTGTTGCGGAACATCGTTCCATGCTCGCGGCCCTTGCGGCGCGCGATGGCGCCGCGCTACGTGACCTGCTCGTCCGGCACCTCCAGGCGAAGCTTCAGGTCGTCCTGGAGACAATGAACAGGTCGGACGAGGAGGAGTGAGCTTTCATGTCGTCTAAGGTCATCGTTTCGCGTCGCAGGGCGCTGGGGCTCGGTGTTGCCGCTTCGCTGGCGGCGCCCATGGTGGCGCGCGCCCAGCAAGGCTGGCCGCCGGCCACCATCACCTGGATCAATCCGTTTCCCGCCGGCGGCGGCACCGACGTCTTTGCCCGCCCGCTGGCGGCGCAGGTCGGCGAGCAGCTCGGTTGCCAGATCATCATCGACAACAAGGGCGGCGCCGGCGGCACGGTCGGGGCCTCGCAGGCCGCCAAGATGAAACCCGACGGCTCGGCGTTCCTGGTCGGCGCGGTGCATCACACGATCGCGCCCAGCATCTACAAGACGCTCGACTACGATCTCGAGAAGAACTTCGAGCCGATCACCATGATCGCGCTGGTGCCGCAGGTGATCTCGATCAACCCGTCGCGCGTGCCGGTCAAGACGGCGGCCGAGTTCCTGGCCTATGTGCGCGCCAATCCCGGCAAGGTGAACTATGCCTCGCCTGGCGCCGGCACGGCGCATCATCTCGCCGGCGAGCTGTTCAAGCTCGAGACCAAGACCGACATCACCCACGTACCCTATCGCGGCGCCGGCCCGGCGATGCAGGATCTGCTGGCCGGCAACGCCGATATGATGTTCGACGGCATGGGCACGTCGGCGTCGCAGATCCGCACCGGCAAGCTGCTCGGCCTCGCCGTGGCGACGCCCGGCCGCCTGTCCGAATTTCCCGACATGCCGACCTCGGCCGAGATCGGCGTGCCGAACTGGATCGTGTCGACATGGTACGGCCTGTGGGCGATCAAGGGTACGCCGCAGCCGATCGTGGATCGCATGTACGCCGAGGTCGTCAAGGCGATGGCGACGCCAAAGCTGCAGACGATCTGGAAGGATCAGACGGCCCAGATGGGCGGAGAGACGCCGGCGGAGTTCGCCAAGCGCATCCGCAGCGAGATCGAAAAATGGCAGAAGGTCGTGACCGCGGCCGGAGTGAAGCTGGACTGACAACGCTCGAACAAACCCTGCGCCGCACGATCAAGGGCGAGGTCCTTTTCGACAAGGCCTCGCGCGGGCGCTATTCGACCGACGCCTCGATCTACCAGGTCGAGCCGGTGGGAGTCGTGTTGCCGCGCGACGAGTCCGACCTCAGCCTCGTCGTCGACATCGCGCGCGATGCCGGTGCGGCCATTCTGCCGCGCGGCGCCGGTACCTCGCAGTGCGGCCAGACGGTCGGCAATGCGCTGGTGGTCGACGTGTCGAAGTACCTGCGCGAGGTCGTCGGCTTCGACAAGAATCGCGCCGAAGTGACGGTGCAGCCGGGCGTCGTGCTCGACCAGCTCAATGCCTGGCTCAGGCCGCACGGTCTATGGTATCCGGTCGACGTCTCGACCTCGGCGCAATGCACCCTGGGCGGCATGGCCGGCAACAATTCATGCGGCAGCCGGTCGATCCGCTACGGCAACATGGTGCACAACGTCGCCTCGATCGACGCCATCCTGGCGACCGGCGAGCGCGCCCGCTTCGGCTCCGCCCGCCCCGAGGACATGCCGGCGGCGGTCCGCACCATCGCCGACAGGGTGGCGGCGCTGGCCTTCGCCGAGCGCGCCGAGATCGAGCGCCAGTATCCCAAGGTGCTGCGCCGGGTGGGCGGCTACAACCTCGACATCTTCTTCCCGCAGTCGGAACGGCCCTACACGCTCGACAATTCGGTGAACCTCTCGCACCTGCTGGTCGGCAGCGAGGGCACGCTGGCGGTGACCGAGCGCCTGACCCTGAAGCTCGCGCCGCTGCCCAGGCACAAGACCCTGGGTGTGGTGAACTTCCCGAGCTTCTATAAGGCGATGGACAGCGCCCAGCACATCGTCAAGCTCAAGCCTGCCGCGGTCGAGCTGGTCGATCGCACCATGATCGAGCTGGCGCGCGCCAATCCCGCCTTCCGGCCGGTCATCGAGCGCGCCCTGATCGGCCGGCCGGAAGCGATCCTGCTGGTCGAGTTCGCCGGCGAGGAGCGCGAGCAGCAGCTGCGCGACCTCGCGCGCCTGGTCGAGCTGATGGGCGATCTCGGCCTGCCGGGCAGCGTGGTCGAGATGGCGGAGCCGCGCCCGCAGGCCGAGCTGTGGGAGGTCCGCAAGGCCGGCCTCAACATCATGATGTCGATGAAGGGCGACGGAAAGCCGGTCTCGTTCATCGAGGATTGTGCCGTTCCGCTTGAGCACCTGGCCGACTACACGCAGCGTCTGACCGAGGTGTTCGCCAGGCACGGCACGCGCGGCACGTGGTACGCCCACGCTTCCGTGGGCACCTTGCACGTGCGGCCGATCCTCGACATGCGCGAGGAGGGCGCCATCAAGATGCGCGCCATCGCCGAGGAGGCCTCGGCCCTGGTGCGCGAATACAAGGGCGCCTTCTCGGGCGAGCACGGTGACGGCCTGGTGCGATCGGAGTGGGTGGCGTGGCAGTTCGGGCCGCGCCTCACCAAGGCCTTCGAGACGGTGAAGGATCTGTTCGATCCGCAAGGCATCCTCAATCCCGGCAAGATCGTGCGGCCGACGCGCATGGACGACCGCTCGTTGTTCCGCTTCAAGCCGAACTACACCAACATCACCTACCAGCCGGCGCTCGACTGGTCGGCTTGGAACGTCCAGAACGATCCCGTCACCGAGGAGCTCAGCGAACCGGGCAGCGGCGGCGATCCCACCGGCGGCTTCGCCAAGGCCGCCGAGATGTGCAACAACAACGGTCATTGCCGGAAATTCGACGCCGGCACGATGTGCCCGTCCTTCCGCGTCACGCGCGACGAGATCCATCTGACGCGCGGTCGCGCCAATACGCTGCGGCTGGCACTTTCGGGCCAGCTTGGCCCTGAGGCGCTGCGCTCGGGGGCCGTTGCGAGGGCGATGGATCTCTGCGTCAGTTGCAAGGGCTGCAAGCGCGATTGCCCGACCGGCGTCGACATGGCGCGCATGAAGATCGAGGTGCGATCGGCGCGTCGCATGAGCAAGGGGCTCCGCCTGCGCGACCGGATGATCGGCGCCCTTCCGGAGATCGCGCCGTGGGCGCGGCGACTGCCGTGGCTGTTCAATCTCGCCGGCCTCGGGCGATCCTGGATCGGCTTCGCCAGGCAGCGCAGGCTGCCGAAATGGCGCGGCGACACCTTTCTGGCCACGACCGGCGTCGACCAGCGCGACGCCACGGTGGTGATCTTCGCCGACACCTTCTCCAACAATTTCGAGCCGCACATCCTGCATGCCGCGCGCCGTGTGCTGACTGCGGCTGGACATCGCGTCGCCGTCGCCTGGCCGACCCTCGGGGCGCCGGCACTGTGCTGTGGCCGCACCTATCTCGCGACCGGCCAGGTCGAGAAGGCGAAGGCCGAGGCGCGGCGCCTGCTCAATGCCCTGAACCCGTTTGTCGCCCGCGGCGTGCCGATCATCGGCCTCGAGCCGTCGTGCCTGTTCACCCTGCGCGACGAGTTCCTGGCATTCGGTCTCGGCGACGAGGCGAGGGCAGTTGCCGACAATGCCTTCCTGTTCGAGGAGTTTTTGGTGCGCGAGAAGAAGGCGGGCCGCCTGGCGCTCGAGCTCAAGGCATTGCCTTTCAAGACCTCCCTGCTGCATGGGCATTGTCACCAGAAGGCGTTCGGCGCCATGGGCGCCGTGCAGGAGGCGCTTGCCCTGGTGCCCGAATTGGCAGTCAGCGTCGTCGAGTCGAGCTGCTGCGGGATGGCCGGCAGCTTCGGCTACGAGGCCGAGCATTTCGAGACGTCGGTCGCCATGGCCGAGCTGTCGCTGCTGCCGGCGGTCCGCAAGGCCGGCGACGACGCCCTGATCGTGGCCGACGGCACATCGTGCCGCCATCAGATCGCCGACGGCAGCAACCGACAGGCGGTACATGTCGCCGAGGTCCTGGCCGAGGCGCTAAAGTAACTTCTGGTTGTAGTCTGAGCACAATGCGCCGAAATGATGCTCGGGATGACGGCATTTTTTGCAATGTGCGAATGCCCTACTCGATCACGCTTCGTTGCGCTCGGGATGACGCTCGGCAAATTGAGGCGCCAACATTGCTGCCCAAAGACTGGCAATTGCAGCCGCGCCGCCCGTGTGGCACCGTCCCCGCGCATGCAACAGAGACCGAGAAACCCTTACTCCAGCGCTGAAATCGATCGCGCCAGCCACGAGCGCGAGGATGAAGAGCGCATGATCGAACTCGCTTCGTCCGGTGCGGCGCGCTTCGTGCCGATCGACACCGAACGCAACCTGGTGAAAAGCGGCGGCAATCCCGAGGCGGTGTTCCTTCAGGGCATGATGGGCCGCGCTATCGCCAATGCCGCCGACACCCACATCTTCCTGGGCTATGTCGATGGCACGCCCTATTTCGCTGTCGATGTCACCGGCAAGGAGGTGCCGCTGCAGGAGCTCGGCGAGTTCGTCGACCTGCGCCAGGTCGGTGCGCTCCTGTTCGCGCGCGAAGGCTCGATCCTTGCCTATGCCCGCGGCATGACCTACTGGCACCGCCGCCATCGCTACTGCGGCGTGTGCGGTGCCACCACCAAGGTCGCGCGCGGCGGCCATGTCCGGCTGTGCACCAACGACAATTGCAAGACCGAGCATTTCCCGCGCACCGACCCGGCGGTCATCATGCTGGTCCATCACGGCGACAAGTGCCTGCTGGGACGCGGCAAGCAGTTTCCTCGCGGCATGCATTCGACCCTGGCGGGCTTCGTCGAGCCTGGCGAGAGTTTCGAGGATGCGGTGGCGCGCGAGGTCTACGAGGAGGTGAGGGTACGGGTGAAGAACGTCACCTATCGCTCCTCGCAGCCCTGGCCATTCCCCGCCTCGGTGATGATCGGCTTCCATGCCGAGGCCGAGTCGCTCGACTTCACCGTCAACGAGGACGAGCTGGCAAGCGCGATGTGGCTCAGCCGCGAGGAGCTGCGGCCCGAGAACCTGCCGAAGGACGGCTCCTTCTTCATGCCACGCCGCGATTCGATCGCTCGCCGCCTGATCGAGGAATGGCTGGGCCACGAGGCCGGCCCGTCGATCAGCGGGTGAATGCCGACTGCAATGTCGCGAAAGCTCTTGGCGGGGGCGAGCCCCTCCAGTGGCGCGATCTTTGTCGATCAAGCAGAAGACGCGCCACTTCAGGCGGAGTTTGCTCCGCCGGCAGTGGAGCGCCCGCGACGAGCTGATCGAATCGCCAACCAGTCCCTTCAGGAGTTCCATGACCGTCCATCTGTTCACGCCTGTCGAGATCGGCGGAATCACTTTGCCCAATCGCATCGTCGTGTCGCCCATGTGTCAGTACGCGGCGGTCGATGGCAGCGCCCAGCCTTGGCACCACGTGAACTACGGGATGATGGCGATGTCGGGCGCCGGACTGTTGTGCCTCGAGGCGACCCATGTCGAGCGCGAGGGTCGCATCACCCAAGGCTGTCTCGGCCTCTACAGTGACGACAATGAAGCGGCCTTGAAGCCGGTCGTCGACTGGGTGCGGGCCTGGATGCCGGATGTAAAGCTTGCAGTCCAGCTTGCCCATGCCGGCCGCAAGGCGTCGGCGCAGCGCCCCTGGAAGGGCGGCGGACCGCTCACCCGCTCCGACGCGCCGGACCTGCCCTGGACGACGTTTTCTGCGTCGGCCGTGCCGTACGACGCGAAATGGCATACGCCGGTCGCGCTCGACGCGGTCGGCTTGAAGCGCGTCAAGCAGGCCTTCGTCTCGGCCGTCGAGCGCAGTGTCCGGCTGGGCTTCGACGTGATCGAGCTGCACGGTGCGCACGGCTACTGCCTGCACCAGTTCCTGTCGCCGCTCACCAACCACCGGACCGACGAGTACGGTGGCTCGATGGAGAAACGTCGGCGCTTCCCGCTCGAAGTGTTCGACGCCTGTCGCAGGATCTGGCCGCGCGAGAAGGCGCTCGGCATCCGCCTGTCGGCGACCGACTGGGTCGACGGCGGCATGACGATCGACGATACGGTTGAAACCGCGCGCCAGCTGAAGGCGCTGGGCTGCGATTTCGTCGACGTCAGCTCGGGCGGCAACTCGCCGGCCCAGAAGATCCCGGTGGCGCCCGGCTACCATGTTCCGTTCGCGGCGCGCATCCGCAAGGAGGTCGGAATCAAGACCTGGGCGGTCGGGATCATCACCGAGCCCGAGCAGGCCGAACGCATCATCGCATCGGGCGAGGCCGATTGCACTGCCCATGCCCGCGCTTTCCTGCTCGATCCGCGCTGGGCATGGAACGCTGCCCGGGCCCTCGGTGCGGAGACGCCGCCCTTGCCACTGCCTGCCGTACGGGCGACAACGATCCTGCCGTTCAAGCCCCAACCCATCCTGGCAAAAGCCGCCGATTAGGAACGTCGCATGCCGAGCGTGCTGTTGGTCGAGGACGAATTCCTGATCCGCGCCGTGGTCGTCGACGCGCTGGACGGGTTGAACATCGCGTGCATCGAGGCGCCGTCCGGTCAGAAGGCGATCGACATCATCAATGGCAACGAGCCGCTGTCGGTCGTGATCGTCGACATCGGCTTGCCCGACATGTCGGGTGAGCGCGTTATCGAGGCGGCGCTAGAGCGGCGGCCGGCGGTGTCGATCATCCGCTGCTCGGGTGCCGAGCCGGGCGGACCGGTGGCAAATCCACGCGTCCACATCGTCGCCAAGCCTTTCAGCGCGGTCGAGCTGGCCAAGCGCGTGGCGGCGCTGGTCAAGGGTAGCTGACGGCGGCCATGCGGCGCCTGCTTCGCGCGCGTACCTGGCAATTGCGCGGCTCGGCGGCAGAGACCGTGATGGTCCTGGCGGTGGCCACCCTGGTGGTGCCCCTGCTGATTTTCGCGGGGGCAAGCTGGCTCGCCTACGACGACGCCCACAAACAGGCCGACGAGCGCATCGCCCGCACGCTCGACCTGCTGTACGTCAACGTGCGCACCTCGTTCGAGACGGACTACCTGGTCGCCGCGAACGTCGCGGAGCTGCTGGAGGATCAGAGCACCGAGGCCATTCGGGCCAACGAACGGCAGATCCACGACCGCCTGAAGCGCCTGGTCGAGAGCTTGCCCCAGATCGAGGATGTCTGGGTCCTCGATCGCGAGGGCCGGCCGCTCGTCGTCGCCAAGCTCTATCCGGCGCCGGCGGACCGCAGCTTTGCCGCGCGCAACTACTTCATCGCGCATCGCGACAACCGCGTTCAGCGTCACGTCAGCGAAGCGCTCCAGGGACCGGTGAAGAACGTCCCGTTCTTCCAGTACAGCGAGCGGCGCCTGGCTCCCGATGGCGCCTTCGACGGGGTGATCGCGGTCTCGGTGTCGCCGAATTATTTCCATGACCAGTTCGCCCAGGCCTCGGACTCGCCGAACTTCACGGCGGCGATCGTGCGAGCGGACGGCGAGATTCTGGTGCGCTATCCCGCCGGTACGGGGCCGAGCCGGCTGGGTCCGGATACCGGCTTCATGAAGGCGGTCGCTGACCAGCCAGACGTCGGCCGCTACGCCACCGATCGTTCGGGATTCGATGGCCAGAGCCGCGTGTTCATGTACCGCCGTCTGCCCGATCTGGCGGTCTATGTCGTACACGGCTATGCGACGGCTGCCATCCGCGATGCCTGGATGAGCCGCATGGCCTCGCATCTCATCTTTGGACTGCCTGCGACCCTGGCGCTGTTCGGGCTGGCAGTCATCGCGTCCCGTCGGGCGATGCAACAGACTGACACGCTGGCGCGGCTGAGCGAGGAGCAGGCGCGGCGCGAGGTGGCCGAGCACAGCCTGCGCCAGTCGCAGAAGCTCAACTCCATCGGCCAGCTCACCGCCGGCATCGCCCACGACTTCAACAACCTTCTGACCGGCATCGGCGGGTCGCTCGAGATGATGGGCCGCCGCGTCACCTCTCCGTCGGACGATTTCCTGCGCTTCCTCGATCTCGCCAAGACGGGCGTTTCGAGGGCGGCGAATCTGACCCAGAGATTGCTGGCCTTCTCGCGCCAGCAGCCGCTGCAGGTCGAAGCGGTGGACGCCAACAAGCTTGTCTCGGGAATGTCGGAGCTGCTGCGGCGAACCCTGGGCGAGCAGATCAAGATCGAGACGGTGCTGGCTGGAGGCTTGTGGCGTTGCCAATCCGACATCGTGCAGCTCGAAAGCGCGATTCTCAATCTCGCCATCAATGGCCGCGACGCAATGCCCGAGGGCGGAACGCTCACCATCGAGACGGCGAATGCGCATCTCGATGACGCGTACGCGGCTGCGAATGTCGAGGTCAAGGCCGGCCAGTACGTTCTGATCGCGGTGTCGGACACGGGTGAGGGCATGGACCAGGAACTCATGGCCAAGGCGTTCGACCCGTTTTTCACGACCAAGCAACGAGGACAAGGCACCGGGCTTGGGCTCAGCATGACGTTCGGCTACGTCAAGCAAGTCGGCGGCCATCTCAAGCTGTATAGCGAGGTGGGCCACGGCACGGTCGTCAAGATCTACCTTCCACGCTCTGGAGCGGCACCGGTGGACGCCAAGGAAAGGCCTGCCCCAGCGGTACGTTCGCTGGGTGATGGACCGGTCGTCCTTGTCGTCGAGGACGATCCGGTGGTCCGGGAGTTCGCTGGCTCGGCATGCCGGGAGATCGGCTGTACCGTCCACCTGGCAGGGGATGGAAGGGAAGCCCTTGCAGTCCTGCGGGCGCACGATGACATCGCGCTGCTGTTCACTGATGTCGGGCTTCCAGGCGACATGAATGGCCGTCAGCTTGCGGCCGCAGCGTGCGAGCTGAGACCGACCCTGAAGGTGCTGTACACCACGGGATACACGGCCAATGCGATCGTCCACCACGGCGTGCTTGATGCCGGCGTGAACTTCATCGGCAAGCCGTTCTCGATCGACGCCCTGGCTGCGAAGGTGAAGAGCCTGGGCCTGTGACCTTTGACGTCCGCCCGGTTTCCCTGGGAGGCGTCTGCTTCGCCGGGTGAGGGACTCATTGCTGGGCACGCCACTCCCGTGGGGCTCATGGGCTGCGTGATCGCCGAGAAGAGCGTGGCCGGAGTGGCGCGCTCCCGGCGAATGACAAGGACGAGACGGCGGCGTCGATGAGTGAATGAGCCCTCGAATCAGGGTATCTTGCAGAGCGATGAGTGATACCGCGCCCCCGACCGCACCACAGCGGCGCGAGCCTCAAGGAGATGCCGTTCAGCCGCTTGCCACGGTGACCCGCCTTGCGGGCGCGCAGGCCAAGGCCGAGGCAGCGCCGAAGCCTGCGGAGGTACCGGCACTGCCCGAGCCGCCGGCCCGGGCGGCCGAACCTGTCGCCACGCCGCCACCATCGTCGCCAGCCGCTCAGCCAGCGCCGACGGCGGAAGCGTCCAAGCCCACGCGAAGGGCCAGCCGGCTGCGCCGGCTGGTCACCGTCGGCGGTACATTGGTAGTGCTGCTCGTCCTGTGGGAGGTCCTGACCTACTTCGTGGCCTATACCGACGATGCCTATGTCCGGTCGGACCTCGTCGCGGTTGCGCCGGAAATCACCGGACGCATCATTGCCGTCCACATTGTCGACAACCAGGAGGTCAAGGTCGGCGACAAGCTGGTGACCATCGATCCGACGCCGTTCCAGCTCGAGGTCAATCAGCGCCAGGCGCAAATCGACGAGAACGCCGCCTTGGTCAAGGTGGCGCAGGAGGAACTTGCGTCGTCAACAGCGGCGCTCGAGGCGGCTACCTCGGCGCACACCTACGCGGTCCAGGAGCAGGCCCGCTACGCCGTGCTGGCGGCGGAGAACAACGCGCCGCGCGCCGAGCTCGATCGCGCCAACGACGCCTTGCGACGTTCGGCTGCCGAGATGACGATCTCCCAGGTCGGCATCACCAAGGCGAACACCAGCATCAATGCCCATCAGGCAGCGCTCGCCCTGGCCAAGGCGGAGATGGCGACGGCGCAATGGAAGCTCAGCCGCACCATCGTCGTGGCGCCGGTCAACGGCTCGATCACCAACCTCACGACCCGCCCGGGCGATACGGCGACGATCAACATCCCGATGATCGGCATCGTCGATTCCGATGCCTGGCGCATCATGGCCAACTACAAGCAGTACTACGTGCGCCAGCTCGCCATCGGGTCGACCGCCTGGGTGTGGCTCGACAGCGCGCCGTGGCAGCTTCATCGTGCCAAGGTCGCCGGCATTGCCCGCGGCTTCAGTCGCGATCCGAACGCTCCGATGCTGCTGCCCTACGTCGCGCCGACCACGGACTGGATCCGCCTGCAACGGCGCATTCCCGTCACCATCGTGCTCGAGGGACCGCCGCCCCAGGGCAAGCTCTACATGGGAGCCGACGCGCGCACCGTGATCTTCCCATGATCCGCGACTTCACCCGCACGGTCGCGGAGGATTTTGCCGAAGGCGGTCGCATGATTTCCAGGGCTCTCCAGAATCTGCGGTTGGAGCTCGCTGACCTCGGACAGGATCCGGCCCTGAACCGGCAGGGTGTCGTGGTCGCCAGTGCCGTCGTGCTGGCAACCGTCGTCGCCCTCTACCTGGAAATGGAATCGCCGTGGTGGGCGGCAATCAGCGCCTTCATGTCGATGATGTCGACCGGCGCCGGGTCGGTGCGGCGCGGCCTTTTGCGCCTCGTCGGCACGATCGCTGGTGCGCTCGTCGGCTACATCCTGGGGCGCTGGCTGCCGTATGACCATGTCGCGCTATGCCTGTTCCTGGGCGGCATGACCATGCTGGGCGTGATGGCAATGCAGGTGAGCCCGCACGGGCTTGCCTGGCTGTTCCTCGCCATCACCTCGATCATGGTGCTGCTGAGCGGCCTCAACAATCCGCTGCTCATCGTCGAGACGGCATATTACCGGGTATTCGACGTGGCGATCGGTGTTGCGGCCGCGATCCTGATGGCCAATCTCTTCCAGGACTGGCACGCCGACCGTCCGCCGGCCATGCCGGGATGGCGCCATCTGCTGGGTGCCCAGTGGCCGGCCTTGCTGCACGGCGCGCGCGCGGGGATTTCGGTCGTTATCGTCCTGATCGTCTGGATCCTCCTCGATCTGCCCCAGGTCGCCGAGATGACGATCTCGATCGCCGTCGTCATGTCGGCACCGGTCATCACCTATGGCGGCCTGGGCACCCGCCACGCCGTCGCCGAGCGTTCGCTGCATCGCTTCATCGGCTGCCTGATCGGCGGCGTGCTCGCGCTGGCCGTTCTCGGTCTCGACCTGACGTCGTTCATGTGGTGGCTCGTGCTTGTTGCTGCAGGGGTCTGGGTGGGCGCTTATCTGCAGGGCGGCAGGCATGGCGTCGGCTATCTCGGCACCCAGTCGGCCTTCGTGTACGTCATCACCCTGATCCAGGGGCCAACGCCGCCGACCAGTATCATGCCCGGCATCGATCGATTTGCCGGCATCGCCGGCGGGCTCGGCATCCTGCTGCTGGTATCGCTGCTGCTGTGGCCGAGCGACGACGAGGATCGCGAGGCAATCTCCGGACCTTCGTGACTGAAAGCCCTGCACTACGCGCTGGGCTGCCGCCGCAACGGGCGCTTGTCCGCTGACGCGGGGCCGCTAGGTTCCGCGCCATGAGTGTCAAAGCCCCGCCGGCGTCCAATCCGCCGACGGACCGGATTCTGCGCGCCATCCTGGCCATCCTGCTGTCAGTCGCCTGCTTCTCGGTCCTCAATGCCATCTCCAAGACGCTGACCGAGCATTACCCCGTCGTGCAGGTGATCTGGGCGCGCTACGTGTTCGCCTTCATGTTCATGATGGCGCTGTTCCTGCCGCGCAGCGGCCGGGCGCTTTTCCGCTGGCATAATGTCGGCAGCCAGGTCGTGCGCGGCCTGTTGCTGTTCTTCTCCTCGTACCTCTATTTTCACGGCATCGTGTACCTCCCGCTGGCAACGGCGGCGGCGATCTCGCTCACCAGCCCGCTGGTCGTGACCGCCCTGTCGGCGCGCTTTCTCGGCGAGCCGGTCGGGTTGGCGCGCTGGATCGCCGTATTTGTCGGGTTCGCCGGAGCCCTGATTGTCGTCCGGCCGGGCCACGCCCATTTCGAATGGCATTCACTGCTGGTCGTTGGCAGCACGCTGTGCAGCGCCTTCTACCAGCTCTATTCGCGCCGCTACGGCCAGACCGAGCGCCCGGATGCCTCGGCAACCATGGCGACCATCGTCGGGACGGTCGTGGCGACACCGATGCTGCCATTCGAATGGGCAACGCCGACGTTCGGCTGGGATTGGGTGCTGTTCGTTGCCATCGGTGTCCTGGCCGGCGTTGGCCACTACTTCGTCACCATCGCCTACAGCCAGGCGCCGGCGGCGACCATCGCCCCGTTCAACTACGGGCAGCTCATCGGGGCAGCGATCCTGGGTTATCTGATATTCGACAGCATCCCAGATTTCTGGACCTGGGTCGGCGCGGCGGTGATCGTCTGCTCCGGCCTCTATCTCGGCCACGCCGAACGCCAGCGGTGGCGGCGGCTCGCGATCAAGAAATGATCATCTGATCAAGATTTGGGCGACCGCGGTGCAGCATGACTGGGCAGCCGCGCCGCGATCACGCTTGGCGCCAGATGCACGATCTTCCTTGGCGCCTCGATCAAAGAAGATCGCCCTCCCGCTGGCACAGTGCTTGCAACCCTGCCACCAGCGCAGGCCGCATCAGCGGTTCTCTTCGGTTGGCGTGCCGACAATTTCGATGGCGGCGATTGTTTGCGATCGCCGGCAGGGAGTCGTCAGGGCAGAGCACCGCCACACCGCAATCCAACTCTCCACACTCTCCGCCGATCGAGGAGGACAGGTCATGTGTGATCGCATTGGCTGTACGCATTTTCCGAAGCTTTCCGAGATGGATTTCACCGGCGCCGCGGCACCGTCGCGCCGCCGGTTCCTGAAGGGGGTGGCCGCCGCAACCACCATCAGCATGGGCCTGGGCGGTGCGCTGGCTGGTCCCGCGCACGCTGCGGGCGGCGTGAAGTCGACGCATGGGACGGGCTTCTGCAACCTCAACATCTTCCTCGCCCATTCGCGCCAATACGCGAAAAAGGACGGCACCGAGCTGGTGTTCATCAACACGCCGACCTTCGCCGAGCAGGTGACCTTCCTCGGCATGGGGCAGGTCGATATCGGCCTGATGCCCTACACCTCGTTCATGGCGCTCTACGACGCCGGTGCGCCGGTCAAGATCGTTGCCGGCGGCGGCATCGAGGGCTGCGCGATCGTCGCCCGTCCGGGGCTCGACTCGCCGGAGAAGCTCAAGGGCAAGACGCTGGGCACGTTCCAGCTCGATACGCTCGAGGTCATGCCCTACGACTACCTCAAGAAGAACGGCATCTCGTTCAAGGACGTGAAAGTCCGCTACATGGGCAACACGCCCGAGGCGGTCGAAGCCTTCAAGGCCGGCGCGCTCGACTGGATTTGCACCATCGAGCCGTACGCATCGGCCCTGGTGAATGACGTCAAGGGCGCGGTCATGCTGACCAACGGTGTTGACCTCTATGGCAAGGGCTATACCGATTGCGTGCTGGCGGCGCGCGCCAGCCTGATGAAGGACAATCCCGAGGGCCTGAAGGCGGTCATCAAGGGCATGATGCAGGCCCAGCTCGACGCCGAGACCCAGACCGAAACGGTCCTCAAGGAGCTGGTCGGCAAGTACTACAAGACCTCGCTCGAGAACGCCAAGATCGCCCAGGGCAAGCAGCCCGCCGTGGTCGATGCACGAAGCCAGACCGACTTCATCCTGCAGCGCACCGACAGCGTCATGGAGATGGGATACATCAAGAAGAAGCCCGGTCGGGACGCGATCGACTGGACGCTGCTCGAGGCGGTGATCAAGGAGAATCCCGACCTCTACGGCAAGCTCAAGTTCAAGTCTGCCTGATGGCTGTCGTCACTCGCGACGGCGATCCGGGCGCCGCCGCCGGACCATCCCGCCCGGCGGCGGCAACCCGCACGCTGGCATCGATGATCAGCCTCGACTGGCTGACCAAGGTGTGGTGGACGTGCCTGTCGATCGGCCTGTTTGCCGGCATCTGGGAATTGTGCTGGGCGTTCGGCTGGGCCGATCCCAAGCTGCTGCCGCCGCCGCATATCTTCCTGGGCAACCTCGCCGAGCAGGGCAAGTTCTTCAACACCGCGACGCGCTGGCAGGTCGGCCAGGCGATGAACGAGGGCCCCACGGCGTTCGAATCGGTGATGATCACGGTCGGCGCCACGACGGCGCGCGTCTTCGTCGGACTGGTGATTGCCTCGTTCCTGGCGATCGGCATCGGCGTCATGATCCGCTACTGGAATTTCTTCGACAGGCTGGTGCTGCCGACCATTACCCTGCTGTCGCCGGTGTCGCCGATCGCCTGGCTGCCGGTGGCGATCTTCCTGTTCGGCATCGGCAATGCACCGGCGATCTTCATGGTCGTGGTGGCGCTGTTCTTCCACATGGTGCTGGCGACCATCAACCAGATCGACGGCGTCAGCCCCAACCTGATCAACGTCGCCCGCACCATGGGCGCCAGCAAAGCGCAGATCTACGGCCGGGTCATCGTTCCGGCGATCCTGCCCGGCATGCTGGCCGTGCTGCGTCTCAACCTGTTCGGCGCCTGGATGGTCGTGCTGGTCGCCGAATCGACCGGCGTCGGCTACGGCATGGGCCAGGTGATCATGCTGGCGCGCAACACCTTCAATCCGTCGCTGGTGTTCTTCACCATCGCCGTGATCGGCATTCTGGGATTCACCTTCGACTGGCTGCTGCGGCTTGCCCAGCGACGGATCCTGTATTGGCTGCCCGACACCCAGGAGAAGCTGCGTGGCCTTTGACGCGCCCACTTTCTCGTCCAAGGACGCCGTGGTCTGCCGCGGTGTCGGCAAGACCTGGGCGGCCGGGACCAAGCGTGCACACGAGGCGCTGCGCGACATCGATCTCGACATCAAGCCCGGCGAGTTCGTCGTCTTCCTGGGGCCGTCAGGCTGCGGCAAGAGCACCTTGCTCTACCTCATCGCCGGACTGGAGGACGCCACCGACGGCGCCATCTGGTTCTTCGGCGACGAGGTCGAGAAGCCATCGCCCGAAAGGAGCCTGATCTTCCAGGAAACCTCGCTCTTTCCCTGGCTCACCGTGTGGCAGAACGTGAGCTTCGGTCTGGCCATCCGTGGCGCCTCGCAGGCCGAGCGCCGCGCCGTGGCCGCCGAGGCGTTGCAGAGGGTCGGCCTCAGTGCCGCGATGGACAAGCGGCCCGACGAGCTTTCCGGTGGCATGCGCCAGCGCGTCGCCGTGGCGCGTGCCCTGGCCATGCGGCCCAAGGTGCTCCTGATGGACGAGCCGTTCGCCGCCCTCGACGTGCAGACCCGCGCGCGCATGCAGGATTTCCTGCTCGACGTGTGGCGGGATTCAGGCGCCTCCGTCCTGTTCGTCACCCATCATATCGACGAGGCGGTGGCGCTGGCCGATCGCGTCGTCGTGTTCACGGCGCGGCCCGGCCGTATCAAGACCATCTACCCGATCGACCTGCCGCGCCCACGCAACCTGTTCTCGCGCGAGGCCGAGGCGATGCGCATTCAGCTCACCGAGCTGCTGCGCGACGAGGTCGATCGCGCTTTCGCCGAGCAGGAAGCGCTCGCCGCCCCGATCTGATACGTATTCATCCCGAGTTCCGGAAGGAGAAGCCTGCCATGGCCACCAGTCTCGTGCGCAGCCGCGCCGCCATCACCGGCGTGAAGGATCGTTTCGACTGGAACGAGATCAAGGACGGAGCGGTGCTGCAGGAGGACGGCGTCATCGTCGCCGTCGGCACCTACGACGACCTGCATCGAAAGCACCCGACCGTGCCGGTGATCGGTACCGGCAAGGAGATCCTGCTGCCGGGCTTCGTCAATGGCCATCACCATGTCGGCCTGACGCCGGTGCAGCTCGGCTCGCCCGACATGCCGCTGGAGCTGTGGTTCATCACCCGCATGGTGATCCGCAATCTCGACCTCTATCTCGACACGCTCTACTCGGCCTTCGAGATGATCGGCTCGGGCATCACCACGGTGCAGCACATTCACGGCTGGATGCCGGGCACGCTGGGCGAGGTCGAGAAGCGGGCCGGCGATGTCATCCGCGCCTACGAGGATGTCGGCATGCGCGTCAGCTACTGCTACGCCGTGCGCGACCAGAACCGGCTCGTCTACCAGGCCGACGAGGAGTTCGTCGCCGGCCTGCCGGCCGAGCTTCAAGGGCCGATGAAGCGCTGGTTCGAGCGCTTCAAGATGGGCCTCGGCGATGCGATGGACATGTTCAAGAGCTTCCATTCGCAGCATCACAACAAGCGCCGGGTCAAGATCCAGCTGGCGCCCGCCAACCTGCACTGGTGCTCCGACAGGGCGCTGACGGCACTCTCCGACGCCTCGGAGAAGTTCGATGCGCCGATGCACATGCACCTGGTCGAGACGGCCTACCAGAAGGAATATGCGTGGCGGCGCGGCAACTGCACGGCGCTGGAATACATCGACCGCTTCGGGCTGGTGACCAAGCGCCTGACCCTGGGCCACGGCGTGTGGCTCAGCGAGAAGGACATCGACCGCCTGGCCGAGGCCAAGGGCTGCGTCTGTCACAATTGCTCGTCGAACTTCCGCCTGCGCTCGGGCGTGGCGGCGCTGAACTTCTTCGAGAAGAAAGGCATCAACACCGCGATCGGTCTCGACGAAGCCGGCATCAACGACGACCGCGACATGCTGCAGGAGCTGAAGCTGGTGCTGCGCGCCCATCGCGTACCCGGCATGGTCGAGGCCGACGTGCCGACCATGGCGCAGGTCCTGCGCATGGCGACGGTCGGCGGGGCGCGCACGACTCCCTTCGGCGAGGCGATCGGCTCGTTGGAGGTCGGCAAGGCGGCCGACATGGTGCTGCTCGACTGGGACAGCATTGCCTATCCGTACCTTGACGAGCTGACCCCGACGCTCGACGCCGTGATCCAGCGTGCCAAGCAGCAGTCGGTCACCATGACGATGTGCGACGGCGAGGTGATCTACAAGGACGGCCTGTTCACCAAGGTCGACCGCACCGTTGCGCTGAAGGCGCTGCACGACGACCTCAACAAGGCGCTGGCCGACGACGAGGTCGAGCGGCGCAACCTGTCAAGGGCGCTGCTGCCCTACGCCCGCAAGTTCTACGCCGACTACATCGACACGTCGAAGCACCAGCCGTTCTACCGGCCGAGCTCGATGGTGTGAGGCCACCGGCGCCCCTTCGATCTCTTGTCATCCTGAGCGCAGCGAAGGATCTCATCGCCAGTAGTTCCAAAGTACGCCAGTGGCAGTCGGCGATGAGGTCCTTCACTTCGTTCAGGACGACAAGAGAGTTGGAGGGGCGCGCCCAATGAGCGCTACGCCGCCTTCACCAGCCGGGCTACGTAGAAGCCGTCGAGGCCGCCGCGGTCGGGCCACATCGAGGGCAGGGTGCGGACGTCCCCGGCGGGCGTGACGGCCTCGGCGAGGCCGGGGAGCTCGGCCGGCACGACCTTGCGTCGTGATAGGTGAGCGTCGCGGGCGAGCAGGGCCTCGACCCGCGCCGGGCCTTCGTCCTCCTGCAGGGAACATACGGCATAGACCAGAGTGCCGCCGGGCTTGAGCAGGCTCGTGGTGGCATGCATCAGCAGCCTGTCCTGCGTCAGCGTGAGGCGGGCGACGTCGTCCTCGTCCTTCAGCCAGGCGATGTCGGGGTGGCGCCGCAGCGTGCCGGTGCCGGAGCAGGGGGCGTCGAGCAGGATGGCGTCGAACGGCGCCTCGGGGACCCACTTGCTGGCGTCCGCTGTCACCAGCTCGGCCGACAGGCCGGCACGCTGCAGGTTCTCGCCCAGGCGCGCCATGCGACGGGCAGAGATGTCGACGGCGGTGACGCGGGCTCCGAGCGCGCAGAGCTGCAGGGTCTTGCCGCCCGGCGCAGCACACAGATCGGCCACGTTCTTGCCGGTGACCTCCCCCAGGAGACGGGCGGGCAGGGTGGCGGCCGCGTCCTGTACCCACCATGCGCCTTCGGCGAAGCCCGGCAGCTCGGTGACGGCGCCGCCGCCGCGCCGGCGGATCGTGCCGGTGGCGAGCAACTCGCCGTCAAGGCGTGCTGCCCAACCCTCAGCATCGGTGCGCGGCGTCAGGTCGAGCGGAGCCTCGATCAGGTGAGCGGCGGCGATCGCCCGCGCGACCGGCTCGCCGTAGCTTTCGGCCCAGCTCTGCCACAGCCAGTGCGGCGCATTGAGGCGCGCCGGATCGCGATCGCCGAGCAGGGCGAGGCCTTCGCCCGAGACCCGTCGAAGAACGGCGTTGGCCAGCCCCTTGAGATGTGGCCGGCCGGCGTCGACCACCAAGCGCACGGAGGTGTCGACGGCGGCGTGGGCGGGAGTGCCCAGGAATAGCAGCTGGGCTGCACCGAGCCGCAGCACGTGGCGGGCGACCGCATTGGCGCCCTCGGGCGGGCGCTCCACGAGGTGGCCGAGCACGGCGTCGATCTCGCCCAGGCGGCGCAGCGTCGTGGCCAGCAGCAGTCGGACGAAGGCGCGATCGCGCGGATCGAGGCTGGGAAAGCCGGGATGGCGGGCCAGCGCATCGTCCAGCGGCTGGCCCTTGTCGAGGCAGGCCACCAGCACATCGAGCGCGACGCGCCGGGAGACGAGCGTTGCATCCATTGGACGGCGCTATAGCCCCCTGCGTCGTGAATGTCATGGTCCCGCGGCGGCCCGGGCGGCTAGGGTGCCGGCCGAAAGGAACCCTGCATGAAGCGAGTTGGATCGTATCTCGGCGACTGGTGGCGGCTGGTCAGGCCCTATTTCAGATCCGAGGAACGCTGGATCGCCTGGTCGCTGCTGATCGGCGCCATCGTGCTGACGCTGTCGGCGGTGGCGGTCGACGTCGCCTACAACGAATGGAGCCGGCGCTTCTTCGACACCTTCCAGAACAAGGACGAGCCCGGGTTCTGGCGGGAGATGATCAACTTCACGTGGATTGCCGCCCTCACCATCGCCTTCGCCATCGCCCGCGGGCTGGTCAGCCCCTACCTGCGGCTGCGCTGGCGGCGCTGGCTGACGGGCCACTATCTCGCCCACTGGCTCGACGGACGCGGCTACTATCGCATCGAGCTCGAGCGCAAGATCGACAATGCCGACCAGCGGATTGCCGAGGATCTGAACCGGCTCGGCCTCTACACCATGCAGCTGCTGCTGGGGGTGATCGGCGCCACCGCCACCCTGGTGTCGTTCCTGTTCATCCTGTGGCAGCTCTCGGGCTCGCTGTCGCTCGCCTTCGTCGGCATCGATGCGACCGTTCCCGGCTACATGGTGTGGGTGGCGCTGATCTACGCGTTCGTCGGCACCTATCTCGCCAACCTGGTTGGACGCCGCCTGATCCCGCTCAACTTCGCCCAGCAGGCGCTCGAAGCCGACTTTCGCTTCTCTCTGGTGCGCGTGCGCGAGAATGCCGAGGGCATCGCCCTCTATCATGGCGAGCCGGCCGAGCAGCACAATCTGGTCGAGCGCTTCCAGGCGGTGTTCATGAACGGCTGGCGAGTCCTGGTGACCAGTCTCCAACTCGCCTTCTATCAGACCGGCTATGCGCAGATCGCCATCATCTTCCCCTACCTGGTAACCGGCCCGCGCTTCTTCGAGGGCGCGATCACGCTTGGCGTGATGACGCAGACGGCCCAGGCATTCGGGCAGGTCCAGACCGCCTTGTCCTTCTTCATCGACAACTACTCGACCTTGGCCGAACTGCGTGCGGTGATGGATCGCCTCAATGGTCTCCAGGCCGCGATCGACCATCGTCCCGCCACAGCGATCGACGTTGCCGCCGAGCAAGGGCGTGCCGATGTCGGGGCCGACAGCTTGACCCTCAGCCTGCCCAACGGACAGGCTCTGCTCCACGACACGACTTTTGTGCTCCCACGCGGCCGGTCGACGCTGATCACGGGGACCAGCGGCTCGGGCAAGAGCACGCTGTTTCGCGCCTTGGCAGGAATCTGGCCGTTCGGGGCCGGTCACGTTCGCGTGCCGGCGGGCGCTCGCGTGCTGTTCCTGCCGCAGAAACCTTACATTCCGATTGGCACGTTGCGTGATGCCATCAAATACCCCGACGAAAACTCAACGGCGAGCGACGCCGAAATTGCTGCGGCGCTCGAAGCCGCCCGGCTCGGCCCTTTTGTCGGGCGCCTGGACGAGGTGGCGCACTGGACCTACGTCCTGTCGGGCGGCGAGCAGCAGCGCCTGGCTGTCGCGCGTGCCCTGGTCTTCAAACCCGACTGGCTGTTCCTCGACGAGGCGACGGCCTCGCTCGACGAGCCGACGGAGGCGGCGATCTACGGCGAGCTGAAGCGCCGCCTGCCGAACACCACCCTCGTGTCGATCGGTCATCGCCCGTCGCTGCGGCAGTGGCACGATCGCCAGGTCGAGCTTCAGCGCGTGCCGGGGCAGGTCGGCCATCTGCTCGAGGCGAAAGCCGCGGGACCCGCATAGGTCAGCGCGGCAGCTCCAATGTCGCCAGCGCCTCGTGTGCGCGGCGGGAGGCGCTTTCGACGGCCTCGGCGCCGCGGCTGAGGCCCTTGAGCCGGATGTGGCGGCCGTCGTGGATGCCGATGGTGGTGGCCAGGATGGCGTCGAGGTACGGGGCGAAATCTTCTCTGACGCGAGTTCGCACATTTCTGTCATCCTGAGCGCAGCGAAGGATCTCATCGCCGTTTGCCGTAGGTCCCCTCTGGCACTTTTGGCGATGAGATCCTTCGCTGCGCTCAGGATGACAAGCAAATGCACGTTCCCCCAATACATCACATTGAGGCGCAAGCGCGGCGAGCATGCGTATTGCTGCTGGCTCAGTGCTCGAGATCAATCTCTTCGGCGGGCGGCGCGACCTTCAGGTTCATGCGGCCGTCGTAGATCGGCCGGCCGCCCGTGGTCGGACCCGGGTACTGCACGAACAGGACGGTGCCGCCGGTCTCGGTGCGCATCTCGTTCTCGAAGTGGGGATCGGCCATGTAGACCACGGTGCCCGGGCCGTACTTGCGTTCGCCCATCTGGAATTCGCCCTCGATGATGTACCAGATCTGGGCAAAATCGTGCTTGTGGAAGGGAAAGCCGGCCCCCGGCTCGTAGCGCAGGAAGCCGGCGTTCGGTGTCGTTGGATCGTCTGTCGTCGGATGAAACAGGAACTTGGTGGCGTTGCGGAAGCGCCCCATCTCCCAAGCCATCTCATCGGGGTGCTTGAACTGCGGGGCATGATGGCTATCCGTCGCCTGGTTCTTCGGCTGAGCGGTCATGGCGTTCTCCTCCTGACGCCTCCGATCATGCCATCCGCGCCAGCGTCATGCACTTTCTTTAAAGGAAAGAACGCTTGCCTTAAAGGAAAGTCCGGGCGCACAATCGGGCGATGGACAAGGTCGAGCAAACCGCCCGCGACATCGGCCGGCGCCTGCGCAGCGCCCGCCTCGGCGCCGGGTTGACGCTGGCCGATGTTGCCGCCCGGGCAGGCGTCTCCGAAGGGTTCCTGTCGAAGCTCGAGCGCGGGCACAGCAACGCCTCGATCGCCAACCTGCTGCAGCTCACCGACGTGGTCGGCCTCGGGCTCGACGAGCTGTTCGGCGGCGGCGCGACGCCGGCGCGGACTCGCGTCTCGATCCATCGCGGCCAGGCGCCGGAGTTCCAGGAGGTTGCGGCGACCGGCTATCTCTGGCGGTCGCTGGGCGGCGGGGCGCCGCTCGACCGCCTGGAGGTGTTTCATCTGGTGTTCCCGGCCAAGGCGCGCATGGAGGCGATGGTCTCGCACCCGGGCCAGGAGCACTGCTACGTGCTGTCGGGCGAGGTCCGCTTCTTCGTCGGCGAGGAGCAGCACCGGCTGAAGGCCGGCGACGCGATCTTCATCGATTCGCAGCAGCCCCATCGCGCCGAGAATGCCGGCCGCGGCAAGGCGCACATGCTGATGGCCGTGACCAAATCCAGCGAAACCGCCGAGGCGCCTGACTGGTGGCGCCTGGCCTCGTCCGCTCAACCCAGGGAGCCCCAGCGATGAGCAAGGACATTCCGGACAACGCGACCGCCAATGCCGCTCTCACGACGTTGCGCGAGGCATCGCGCAAGGATCATCTGCCCTGGCAGGTCCGGCACGTCGATGAGATCGACTGGGAGACCATCCGCTGGCCGGGCGAGACCGGCAAGATGCTGTTCCATCCGCGGCCCGAGAACCCGACGGAACCCAATGCCGGCATCCTGCGGCTGGAGCCGGGCGCCTGGCATCCCGAGCACTATCACGGCTTCGCCCAGGTCTGGTACGTGCTCAAGGGCGAGTTCACCATCGGCGGCAAGCGCTGCACGCCGGGCTCCATGCTCTTCCATCCCGATCCGCATTTCGAAGGCGAGTTCCATACCGAAAGCGGCGGCGAGATCCTGATCGTCCAGTACCCCGGCCCGACCACCGGCGAGCGGCCGATCTATGCCGGCCGGTTCGACATGGAGGAGCGCAAGGCGGTTGCCGACGAGCGGGTCGATCTGTGATTTCCTCGCCTTTTCTGTCGTCCTGAACGAAGCGAAGGACCTCATCGCCGCCTACCATGAGCGTGCTCTGAAACTTCTGGCGATGAGATCCTTCGCTGCGCTCAGGATGACATGAGGGCGCTGAATAGCCTGAAACGCGGATCGTCAGACTTGGTAATATCCGCGATACCAGCGGACGAACTCGGCGATGCCGACCGACAGCGGCGTCGTCGGTCGATAGTCGATCAGGGCTTCAAGGAAATCCGTCGAGGCCTCGGTGCGCACCACGTCGGCGGGCTGCATGTCCATATAGTTGCGAATGGCCTTCCTGCCGGTCGCCCGTTCGATCTCCTCGACGAAGTCGAGCAGCTTCACCGGCTGGCCGCCGCCAATGTTGACGATCCGGTAGGGCGCCGACCGGCTCGATGAATCGGTCGCCGCCGCCTTTGCGCCGCCTCGGATGGGCGAGAGGTCACTCAAGCGGACGATCGCTTCGACGAGATCGTCGATGTAGGTGAAATCCCGCTCCATCTGCCCGTGGTTGTAGATGTCGATCGGACGGCCGGCGAGAATGCGTTCGGCGAACTTGAAGTGGGCCATGTCCGGCCGGCCCCACGGACCATAGACCGTGAAGAAGCGGAACAGGGTGGTCGGGATGTCCCATACATGGGCATAGGAATGGGCGATCGCCTCGACCGCCTTCTTCGAGGCGGCGTAGAGGCTGAGCGGATGGTCGGACGGGCCGGTCTCGGCAAGCGGAAAGTCGGTGCTGTCGCCGTACACCGAGCTCGTCGAGGCGATCAGCAGATGGCGCGGCGGCGAGCGGCGGCAGAGCTCGAGCAGGTTGAAGCTGCCGACGATGTTCGAGTCGATGTAGGCGCGCGGGTTGTCGAGGCTGTAGCGCACGCCGGCCTGGGCGGCGAGGTGAAGCACGACGTCGGCGGCCGCCTGCTCGTAGACGGCCCCGAGCCGCCCGGCCTCCTCGAGCATGCAGATGTGGGGATGGAAGGAGCCGAAGCGGGCGAGCTCGGCGTGGCGGGCCTGCTTGAGCTTGGGATCGTAGTACGGCGTCAGACCGTCGATGCCGGTGACCTGGTGGCCCGCGTCGAGCAACCGACGGGCGAGGTGGAACCCGACGAAGCCTGCAGTGCCGGTCACCAGGCAGCGCATGGTCAGCGTTCCGCGCGGCTAGGCCTTGACGACATGCCCGGCCGTGGCGCCCATGCGGGCGCAGACGTTGCGGGTGTCGATGACCAGGCGCGACCAGGCGACGAGGTTCGCATAGTCGACGGCATCGTGATCGGTGCAGATGATCGCCGCATCGAAACCCGCCACGACGTCCTTGGTCAGCGGCACGGAGCGCCGGCCGGCGAACTCGGGGTGCTCGCGCGTCATCGGGATCTCGGCGACCATGGGATCGTGGAACTCGACCTCGGCGCCGCGCTTCTCCAGGAGCTCCATGATCCTGAAGGCAGGACTCTCGCGCGTGTCGTCGACGTTCTTCTTGTACGCGACGCCCAGGATCAGCATGCGGGAGCCCTTGGCCGCGCGGCCGGCGCGCTCGTTCAGCGCCTCGAGGGCGCGTGCGACGACGCGCATCGGCATCGCCGTGTTGATCTCGCCCGCCAGCTCGACGAAGCGGGTCGCGACGTCGAATTCGCGCGCCTTCCAGGTGAGATAGAAGGGGTCGATGGGGATGCAGTGACCGCCGAGGCCCGGACCGGGATAGAACGGCATGTAACCGAACGGCTTGCTCTTGGCCGCTTCGATCACTTCCCAGACGTCGATATCCATCGCCTCGAACACGACCTTGAGCTCGTTCACCAGGGCGATGTTGACGGATCGGAAGATGTTCTCGGTAAGCTTGACCGCCTCGGCGGCCTCCAGCGAGGAGACCGGGACGGTGTGCGTCACGACCTCGCCATAGAGCGCCGAGGCAAGGCTCAGCGCCTCCGGGCCGTCGCCGCCGACCACCTTGGGAATGGTCGCGGTCGAGAAGCTGGCGTTGCCTGGGTCTTCGCGCTCCGGCGAGTAGGCGAGGAAGAAATCGCGGCCCGACTTCAGGCCACCGCGCTCGAGGATCGGCCGCATGACATCGCGCGTGGTGCCCGGATAGGTCGTCGATTCGAGGACCACGAGCTGGCCCCGCCGCAAATGGGACAGGATCGATTCGGCCGTCCTGATCACGAAGGTGAGGTCCGGTTCGCGCTGCCGGGTGAGCGGCGTCGGCACGCACAGGATGATGGCGTCGCACTCGGCGAGACGGCGGAAATCGGTTGTCGCAGTGAGATGGCCGGAGCCGCGCAACCCGGCGATCTCTTGGGCGTCGATATGGCTGAGGTAGGACCTGCCGGTATTGATCTGCTCGACCTTGGCCGGGTCGATGTCGAAGCCCAGGACGTTGAAGCGCTTGCGGCCCATCGTGCAACCGAGCGGCAGGCCGACATAGCCGAGGCCGATCACGCCGATGGTCGCCTGGTGCGCCTTGAAGCGCTCGATCAGGCTCGCTACCGGCGATCCCGGCTTTCGCCCGTCATCCATCCTTGCCCCCGCACGCCGCCACCCGCGGCCTGACCCCTCGGCCGCTTGTAGGGGGAGCGATTCTCGCTGTCAAAGAGAGGGATGCGCACCCTCAATCTCCTCCCCAGCTTCGCTGGGGAGGTGCATGAGTCTCAGCGCAGGCTGGCGTTGATGCGCTCGAGCGCGGCTGGGCCGGGGCAGAGGTCGGCCGTTTGCAGCGTGTTGAGCGGCTGGGGCACCGTGTTCAGATGGTGGTGCAGATCACGCGGGGTCGGGTCGACGTAGAGCAGGCCGGTCACAACCTCGCCCGCCGCCAGCCCTTCCTGGACGCGCTTCATGGCGGCGATCTTGTCGGACGGGTCGTAGTCCTCGCCGAGCTTGCGCAGACGCAGGAACGAGCCGTCGTGCTGCTGCACCGTGGTCACCGTGCCGGGATCGTACTGCGTGGTGATCTCCTCGCGGCCCTCGATGAAGTCGAGGCGGTTCAGCGCTTCGTTGTGCTCGCGTACGTATTCGTAGCTCTTGGTCGAGCCGGCGTGGTTGTTGAAGGCCACGCACGGGCTGATGACGTCGAGGAAGGCCGCGCCGCCGTGCGCCATGGCGGCCTTGATCAGCGGCACCAGCTGGTGCTTGTCGCCCGAGAACGAGCGGCCGACGAAGCTGGCGCCCATCAGGATGGCGAGCGAGACCAGGTCGATCGATTCGTCGGAATTGGCGACGCCCTTCTTGCTGATCGAGCCCTTGTCGGCGGTCGCCGAGAACTGGCCCTTGGTCAGGCCGTAGACGCCGTTGTTCATGACGATGTAGGTCATGTTGACGCCGCGGCGCATGATGTGGGCGAACTGGCCCAGCCCGATCGACGCCGAATCACCGTCGCCCGACACGCCCATGTAGATCAGGTCGCGGTTGGCCAGGTTGGCGCCGGTCATCACCGACGGCATGCGCCCGTGCACGGTGTTGAAGCCGTGGCTGGCGCCGACGAAGTAGGTCGGCGCCTTGGACGAGCAGCCGATGCCGCTGAGCTTCGCCACCTGGTGCGGCAGGATGTCGAGCTCATAGCAGGCCTGGATGATGGCGGCGCTGATCGAATCGTGCCCGCAGCCGGCGCACAGGGTCGACACGGCGCCCTCGTAGTCGCGCCGCGTGTAGCCGGCCTTGTTCTTGACCAGCGAGGGATGGTGCAGCTTGGGCTTGGCGATATAGGTCATGACGCCGCCTTCTCGAACGGAACAACCTTGAGCTGGCCGAGCTTCTTGGCGATGTCGGCCGCGATGAAGCGCGCCGTGATCGGCGTGCCGTCATAGTGCAGGACGGGAACCAGCTTGCGCGCGTCGAGCGTGAACTCGTTCATGATCATGGAGCGCAGCTGGCCGTCACGGTTCTGCTCGACCACGAACACCTTGTCGTGCTCGTGGATGAAATCCTCGACCGACTGGGCGAACGGGAAGGCGCGCACGCGCAACGCGTTGACGTGATCGCCGCCCTCCTCGAGATGGTCGAGCGCCTCGGCCATCGCCGGGCTGGTCGAGCCGAAATAGATCACGCCGTAGCGCGTCGATTTGGGCGAGGAGTAGCGCAAGGGTTGCGGCGCGATCTTGCGCGCCGTGTCGAACTTCTTTTGCAGCCGCTCCATGTTGCGCACATAGACCGGGCCTTCCTCGGAATAGCGCGCATACTCGTCCTTGGTCGTGCCGCGCGTGAAGTACGAGCCCTTGGTCGGATGCGTGCCGGGGTAGGTGCGATAGGGGATGCCGTCGCCGTCGACGTCGAGATAGCGGCCAAAATTCTTGCCGGCCTCGAGCTCCTCGGCGGTCATCACCTTGCCGCGGTCGAGCGAGCGCGTCTCGTCCCACTGGAAGGGCGCGCACAGGCGATGGTTCATGCCGATATCGAGATCGGTCATGACGAACACCGGGGTCTGCAGCCGGTCGGCGAGATCGAGCGCGTCGGCGGTGAAGTCGAAGCACTCCTTGGGGTCCTCGGGGAACAGCAGGACGTGCTTGGTGTCGCCGTTGGAGGCGTAGGCGCAGCTCAGCAGGTCGGATTGCTGCGTGCGCGTCGGCATGCCGGTCGACGGCCCGCCGCGCTGCACGTTCACGATCACCGCCGGCACCTCGGCAAACGAGGCGAGGCCGATGAACTCGGTCATCAGGGAGATGCCCGGGCCCGACGTGCTGGTGAAGGCGCGCGCGCCGTTCCAGGCCGCGCCGATCACCATGCCAATCGAGGCGAGCTCGTCCTCGGCCTGGACGATGGCGTACTTGGCCTTGCCGGTCTCCTTGTCGTGGCGCAGCCGCTTGCAATGGGCCTGGAAGGCCTCGGCGAGTGAGGAGGAGGGCGTGATCGGGTACCAGGCGCACACCGTGGCGCCGCCATAGACGGCCCCCAAGGCGGCGGCGTTGTTGCCCTCGACGAAGATCTTGTCGCCGACATTGTCGGCCTTGCGGACCTTGAGCTTCACGCTGTCGGGATCGATATGCTGGGTCACCCAGTCGCGGCCGAGATTGAGCGCCTTGACGTTGGAATCGAGCAGCTTCTCCTTGCCCTTGAACTGCTCGCCGAACAGCCGCTTGATCTCGTTGTCATCGATGTTGAGCAGCACCGACAGCGCGCCGACATAAATGATGTTCTTGAACAGCTGGCGCTGGCGGGCGTCGGTGTACGTCGCGTTGGTGATCGCCGTCAGCGGCACGCCGATGATGTTGATGTCCTCGCGGAACATCGATGCCGGCATCGGCTTGGTGCTGTCGTAGAACAGGTAGCCGCCCGGCGCGATCTCCTTGACGTCCTGCGCCCAGGTCTGCGGGTTCATGGCGACCATCAGGTCGACACCGCCGCGCCGGCCGAGCCAGCCGCGTTCGGTGACCCGCACCTCGTACCAGGTCGGCAGGCCCTGGATGTTGGACGGGAAGATGTTGCGCGGGCTGACGGGCACGCCCATGCGCAGAATCGAGCGCGCGAACAGCTCGTTGGCGCTGGCCGAGCCGGAGCCGTTGACGTTGGCGAACTTGACGACGAAATCGTTGATCGCGGCGATGGAGGACTTGCTCATGTGTTTTCTCCCCTTCGCGGACTCCGCGAACGGGAGGTGCCCGCGTAGCGGGCGGAGGGGTCAAAGGCGTCAGTGAGGACGCTCATGGCCCCTCCGTCGGCGTAAGACGCCGACACCTCCCCAGCGCAGCTGGGGAGGAAGGGATTCAGTGCTTGCGGCATGCGTGCTCCGCGTGTGTCATTTCCATGTAGTACTTGCGCATGTCCCACGCGCCGGTCGGGCAGCGCTCGGCGCACAGCCCGCAATGCAGGCAGACGTCCTCGTCCTTGACCATGATGCGGCCGGTCTTGAGGTCGTTGCCGATATAGAGGTCCTGCCCGACATTGACGGCCGGCGCGTTGAGGCGCAGCCGCACGTCTTTCTCCTCGCCATTGTCGGTGAAGGTGATGCAATCCATCGGGCAGATGTCGACGCAGGCGTCGCACTCGATGCACAGCGAGCCGGTGAACACCGTCTGGACGTCGCAGTTGAGGCAGCGCTGCGCTTCCTTGTAGGCGAGCTTGGGATCGAAACCGAGCTCGACTTCCGCCATGATGTCCTTCAGCGCCTCGACCTTGGCGCGATGCGGAACCTTGAAGCGCTTATCGACCGTGGGGTCGTTGTCGTAGCTCCACTCGTGGATGCCCATCTTCTGGCTGACGATGTTGACGCCCGGCGCCGGGCGCTCCTCGATGTTCTCGCCGATCAGCATCTTGTGGATGGAGATCGCGGCATCGTGGCCATGCGCGGCCGCCCAGATGATGTTCTTGGGGCCGAACGCGGCGTCGCCGCCGAAGAACACCTTGGGCTGCGTGCTCTGGAAGGTCGCCTCGTTGAGCTTGGGCAGGCCCCACTTGTCGAACTCGATGCCGGCATCCTTCTCGATCCACGGGAAGGCGTTCTCCTGGCCGATCGCCACCAGGACGTCGTCGCATGCGAAATGCTGGTCGGGCTCGCCCGACGGCACCAGGCTGCGGCGGCCCTTGGCGTCGTACTCGGCGCGCACCTTCTCGAACAGCACGCCGGTGATCTTGCCGCCCTCGTGGGTCACTTCCTTGGGGACGAGGAAGTTCAGGATGGGGATGTCCTCGCCCATCGCATCTTCCTTCTCCCATGGCGAGGCCTTCATCTCCTCGAAGCCGGAGCGGACGATCACCTTGACGTCCTCGCCGCCGAGGCGGCGCGCGGTGCGGCAGCAATCCATGGCGGTGTTGCCGCCGCCCAGCACGATGACGCGCTTGCCGACCGAGGTCGTGTGGCCGAACGAGACCGAGGACAGCCAGTCGATGCCGATATGGATGTTGGCAGCCGCTTCCTGGCGTCCCGGCACGTCGAGCTCGCGGCCGCGCGGCGCGCCGCAGCCCACGAATAAGGCGTCGTACTTCTCGGCCAGCACGGCCTTCATCGAGTCGATGCGCTGATGGCGAAACTCGATGTTGCCGATGTCGGTGATGAAGCCGACTTCCTCGTCGATCACCGACTCGGGCAGGCGGAAATGTGGGATCTGGGTGCGGATGAAGCCGCCGAGCTTTGGATCCTGGTCGTAGATCACGATCTCGTAGCCCAGCACGGCGAGGTCGCGCGCCACCGTGAGCGAGGCCGGACCGCCGCCGATGCAGGCAATGCGCTTTCCGTTCTTCGTCGGCGCCTTGGGCATGCGGACCGCGATGTCGTCGTCCTTGTAATCGGCGGCGACGCGTTTCAGCCGGCAGATCGCCACCGGCTCCTTCTTGCCCTTGACGAGAGTCTCGTCCTCGACGCGGCTGCGCCGGCATGCCGGCTCGCACGGACGGTCGCACGTCCGCCCCAGGATCCCCGGGAAGACGTTGGACTTCCAGTTGATCATGTAGGCGTCGGAGTAGCGCCCGTGGGCGATCAGCCGGATGTACTCGGGGACGGGGGTATGAGCGGGACAGGCCCACTGGCAATCGACCACCTTGTGGAAATAGTCCGGGGTCTTGATGTCGGTCGGCTTCAACAGGAACTCCAGGCGCCGGTAGCGGCCCGATGAATGACAGTTCAGGATAACGCAAAAGGGTCGCGCATTCAGAAGATTTGCATTGGGGACGTCAAGAACTCTGTGACCTAACTGGTTGCAGTTACGGGATAAATCCCCACGACTCTAAGGGCTTTGTCATGATCGCGGCCAGTAGTCGCTGGGCGAGGCGCCGGCGGCGCGGCGGAACATGGCGCTGAAGGCGCTGACGCTGTCATAGCCCAGATCCATCGCCACCCGGGTAACCGGATGGCCGCTGCCCAGCCGCCCCATCGCCTCCAGTAAACGCGCCTGTTGGCGCCACGCTGCAAAGCTGAAACCGGTTTCGCGGCGAAACAGCCGGGCCACGGTCCGCGCGCTGGCATTGACGGTTGCCGCCCACGCCTCGAGCCCGCGGCGATCGCCGGGCTCGGCCAGCAGGGCGTTGCACAGGCTCCTGAGGCGGCGGTCGGTCGGCATCGGCAGGTCGAGCTTCAGGGCCTGCACGCCGTGCAACTCTGCCACGATCAACGCGACCACGTGCCCGGCCGGTCCGCTCTCGTCGTACTGCAGGGGCAACTCCGTCGCCCGCACGATCAGCTCGCGCAGAAGGGGCGACACCGGTAGCACGCGACAGGCTGAGGGCATGCCCGCAGCGACATCATCGCGCAGGTACAGCGTGCGCATGGTCACCCGGTCGAGCATCTCGATACCGTGCTCGATGCCTGCTGGCATCCATACGGCACGCTGCGGCGGTACCATCCACATGGCCTCGCCGGTCGAGACCCGCATCGTGCCGGCGGTGGCGTAGATCAGCTGCGCGCGCGCGTGGATGTGCGGTTCGATGACGAAGTCGGCGGCAAAGTCCTTGGGCATCGCCGCAACGGCGCGCGGCACCTGCTGATAGTCGGCCGGATTGGTCGATCTTTGTCCGTTCTGAGACATATGTTGTCAGTTTAGCGCAAGACAGACAGGCTCGCAGCCAAATATGGTGATGCCTTCCGCCGGGACCGCGCCACCCAGTGGCGTTCTTACGTTCGTCCCCAACGACGTTGGGGAGGAGAATATGAGCGCCACGGAGTGGCGCGCTCCCGGCACAAGACTAGGTCCTTGGAATCCGGGTGCGCGTCGCATGAATCACTCCAGTCCCACCGCGATCCTGCTCAACATCGGCCATGCCATGGATCATTGGATCCTGGTGGTCTTCGCCTACAGCTGGGGCGTCATCGCCGGGGTCTGGGGCGTCGAATGGACGGAGCTAACGCCGTTCAACTACGGCGCGCTGTTCATGTTCGGCGCCGGCTCGATCGTGAGTGGCCGGCTGGGCGACCATTGGGGTCGCTGGATCATGATGGTCATCTTCTTCGTCGGCATGGGCGTGTCGTCTCTGATCATCGCGCTGTGCACCAACAAGTGGCAGATCGGCGTGGCGCTGACGCTGATGGGGGCGTTCGCCTCGATCTACCATCCGGTCGGCATCCCGATGCTGGTGCAAAAAGCGCGCAACCCCGGCTTCACGATCGGCGTCAACGGATTGGCGGGCAACATGGGCATCGCCATCGCCGCCGGCCTGTCGGTCTACATCGCCCAGCGCTTCGGCTGGCAGATGGCCTTCATCCTGCCGGGCGTGATCTGCCTGGTGTGCGCCGTCGCTTTCGTCATCCTGGTGCCACGCGAGGAGGAGGCCCCGGCCAAGCGCAAGCCCAAGATGAACGACCTGCCGCCCTCGGTGCTGGCGCGCATATTCGCCATCATGACCTTCACCGCGGTGACCGGCAGCATCATCTTCAACTTCACCACCAACGGGAACGGCGAGCTGCTGCGCGAGCGCGTCAAGGGCGCGGTCGAGGATCCAGCCGAGCTCGCCATCATGCTGTTCGTGATCTTCTCGCTGGCCTCGCTGGCCCAGCTCGTGGTCGGCAAGCTGATCGACCGCTTCCCGCTGAAGTCGGTCTACCTGCCCATCCTGTTCCTGCAGGTGCCGTTGTTCCTGATCGCCTCGCAGGTTGAGGATTGGGGCCTGTTCATCACCGCCATCGGCTTCATGCTGCTGGTGTTCGGCGCCATCCCGTTCACCGACGCCATGATCGTGAAGTACATCGACGATCGCATGCGCAGCCGGGTGACCGGGGCGCGGCTGGCGATCGGCTTCGGTGTCAGCTCGATCGTCGTCGCCCTGATCGGTCCGACGGTGAAGGCGGCGGGCTTTCCCGTCCTGCTGATGGTGCTGGCCGGCGTCGCGTTCCTGGGCTTCTGCGCGATCTCGATGCTGCCCGGCGAGCGCGACATGAGCCAGGCGGCGCTCAAGCCGGCCGAGTAGGCGCGGCGGGTGCAGCGCGAAGGATTCGCATATGGACAAAGATTCCGTCGTCCCGAGCGGAGCCCCCGAAGGGTGGCGCAGTCGAGGGACCCTTCTTGCTGAAGCTGCAACAAGAAAGGTTCCTCCACTACGCCGCGCTACGCGCGGCTCCGGTCGGGCTGACGGGAATTTTTCCATATGCAAGTGCCCTGGGGAGCGGGGATAGCCGGACTCAGCTCCGGTCGTGCGCGTCGATCAGCTTCGATAGTCGGCGTTGATCAGGAATTAGTCCTGCGTCACTGCAGGCTCTCCGGGCACCACAGCACAGGCGCCGAGCACGTCTTGGATCGCGTCAGCACGCCCGCAGCGACGGTACCCGGCTCGAGCACGGCGACCATCAGATCGTCGCGGTTCTTGTAGCGAATGCCGGCTTCGCAGGCGGCGAAGCGAACGCCCTCGAGCGGCGGCATGTCGGCAAGCTGTTGGGGGGCAAAGGGGGAGACCTTGGAAGTGTCGCGGTTCATGACTCACTCTCGGTTCAGGCGCAGAAAACAAAAAAGCCGCGCTCGGGGGCGCGGCTTGCGGTCGGACGCAGCATGCGTCATCGCATTCGCGCTTTTCCATTGGCGCGGCGGCGGCGTCGAATGTCCAACCGGAGGTTCGTCATGACGTCGAGAAGTGCGCTATCCTCTGAATCCATGTCAAGACAATAGTCTGGTGAAGAGAGGCGAGGGAACGATGCTGAAGAGACGTAGTGCGCTTGCGGCGGCTGCCGGTTGGACCATCGTCGGCGCATCCGCGGCGCGCGCGCAGGCCTGGCCGAACGGTCCGGTCAAGATCGTGGTGCCCTATATTCCAGGTGGTGCCACCGACACCGCCGGCCGCATCGTTGCCGAGAAGCTGACGGCGCTGCTTGGGCAGCAGGTGATTGTCGAGAACCGCGGCGGCGGCAACACCATCATCGGCATGGAGCTGGTGGCCAAGTCCAGGCCCGACGGCCAGACGCTGTTGCTCGGGACGACCACGCTGGCGACCAACGCAGCACTCGGCCTCAAGCAGCCCTACGATCCGCTCAAGGACTTCCAGCCGATCTCGACCCTGGCCGACATCCCCGACATCATCGCTCTCAACAACGACCTGCCGGTACGGACCTACGCCGAGTTCGCCGAGTGGGTGAACAAGCAGCCGCAAAGGGTGCGCTTCGCGACGTCGGGCATCGGCAACCAGCCGCATTTGTGGATGGAGCTGTTCAAGACCCGCAACAGGCTCAACATGGAAGTCGTCGCCTACAAGGGCGCGGCCGACGCGATCCGCGACGTGCTCGCGGGCCACGTGCCGATGCTCTGTGACGTCGTGTTGCCGACCGGCAACCACGTCAAGGCCGGCCGCATGAAGGGCCTGGTAGTCGCCTCGGCCGAACGGTCGACGGTCTGCCCCGACGTGCCGACGGTGGTCGAGCTCGGCATGCCCGACATGGTGAGCGCGGTGTTCTACGGCGTCGTCGCGCCGGCCGGCGTGCCGCGCCCGATCGTCGATCGCCTGAACGGCCTGGTTCATCAAGTGATCAGCGACGCCGAGGTAAAGCGCAAGTTCGCCGACCTCGGCTTCTTCACCACCGGCAGCACACCCGAAGTGTATCTTGAGAAGCTCAAGTTCGAGACCGCGCGCTGGACCAAGGTGGTGAAGGACAACGACATCAAGGTCGAGGGGTAGGGAGTGCAGGCAAAGCCTCTTGCCTCGGTTGAACAGTAAAGACCTCATCCTGAGGAGCGCCCGAAGGGCGCGTCTCGAAGGATGGGCACCAAGGACGATCTGTGTTGCCCATGCTTCGAGACGCCACGCTCCGTGCGGCTCCTCAGTATGAGGTAAAATGGTTGCCCGAGCGTAGCGAGGGACCTTTCGTGCAGTGGTACAGTTTGGCGGCGGGGTGTGCCGGACTTAGCCGGTCGTACGTCTCACGCTAGCTGTTCCAAGGCGGCTATCCCTCCCTGGGCACAAATCGATAATAGCAGGGGGTGAGTGGGGCGATGAGTTCGTACTCACCAGCGCCATGGCCGATGAACTTCAAAATTCCCCCAGAGGGGTCCTTGTAGCTTGTAGTAATCTTGCCGTCGCTTGTGACAGGCTCGGAAAACAGCCTCCGGGCATAATTGACGCCAAGTGTCAGCACGCCGTTAGAAATGTCCACCGTGTAGGTTTGGCCCCATCCGGAGCAGGCCTGCACCGACTTCTCCGGGATTAGCACCGTGCGGTATGTCTTGCTCTCTGCCTGAGCTTGGGTGGCAAGCATTCCGAGCACTCCAGCAATCGTCATGTAGCGCATCGAATACCCTCCCGTGCTACGCACCGCTGAGCGGCGTCTCTCTCTGATCCGGCCTCTGCGATCCGGGACGCTCCGCTTGCGCCCGCCATTTTAACGACAGGCCGGGCGCCGCTCAATCCTGAGCGGCTTCCTGATCCGTGACGAAGAACGTCTCGGGATCGGCCTGCAGCAGGTGATCGCGTGTGGCGTTGCCGACTTTGAGCACGATCGACGTGCCATCCTGGTGCAGGCGGGCCAGCAGCTTGCCGCGGCAGCGCCACGCCGGCGTGCCGTAGGACGTGCCCTCCTCGACGCCGGGCAAGGCGGCGACCGTTCGCCGGATGGCGGGCAGGGAGAGCTTGCGCTTGGCCATGGCTGGCCCGCAAAGTGCGCCGTCGCGCCGCGTGGTGGAAGCGCGAATTGGGGGAAGAGAGAAATGGCAACCGCTTCGGCCGTTCCGGTTCCGGCATCGCATCTCGACGTTGCGCGCGACGCCGAGCCCGCGACGCGGGCCGCCAATGCGGCGATGGCCGCCCGGCTGCCGTTCGGCGAGACGGCGGATTTCGAGGCGGCCCGGCGCGGCCTGATCGCGCCGGTGCCCGAGGGCCTGGTGCGCACGGGCAGCGGCACCGTCCTGTGGAACCTCGGCGAATACGCCTTCATCGATGGTGAGCTGGCACCGGCCACGGTCAATCCCAGCCTGTGGCGCCTGGCGCGGCTGAACCTCGCCAACGGCCTGTTCAAGGTCACCGACCGCCTCTACCAGCTGCGCGGCTTCGACATCTCCAACATGACGGTGATCGAAGGCGACAGCGGCCTGATCGTCATCGATCCGCTGACGACTGCCGAGGTCGCGCGGGCCGCGCTGGCGCACTACCGGGTGCACTGTGCGGACAAGCCGGTCGTGGCCGTGATCTATACGCACAGCCACGTCGATCATTACGGCGGCGTGCGCGGAGTCGTCGACGACGCCGACGTCAAGGCAGGCAAGGTCCAGGTCATTGCGCCCGATGGCTTCATGGAGGCGGTGTCGGGCGAGAACGTGCTCGCCGGCATGCCGATGGCGCGGCGGGCGCAGTTCCAGTTCGGCTCCATGCTGCCGCGCGGCCCGCGCGGACAGGTCGATGCCGGCCTGGGCAAGGGAGTGGCCCGCGGCACGGTCGGGCTGATCGCGCCCACGCTCAGCATCGTCCGGCCGGTCGAGGAGCATGCGATCGACGGCATCCGCATCGTCTTCCAGCTCGCGCCGGAGACCGAGGCGCCGGCCGAGATGCACATGTTCTATCCCGAGCTTCGGGTGCTCAACATGGCGGAGAACGCCTGCCCGCTGCTGCACAATTTCATCCCGCTGCGCGGCGCCGTGGCGCGCGATCCGCGGATCTGGGCGAAGTACATCGGCGACGCCATCGCCCTCTACGGCGCCGACACCGACATCCTGATCGGTCAGCACCATTGGCCGACCTGGGGCAGGGAGGCGATCCTCGACCACCTCGAGGCGCAGCGCGATCTCTACAAGCACATTCACGACCAGACATTGCGGTTGATGAACAAGGGCTGGCGGCCGGCCGAGATCGCCGAGGCGATCGACCTGCCGCCGGGCCTCGCCGAACGCTGGTCTGCGCGCGGCTATTACGGCTCGGTCAACCATAACGTGAAGGCGGTCTACCAGCGCTATCTCAGCTGGTACGACGCCAATCCGTGCAACCTCCATCCGCTGCCGCCGGCGCCGGCCGCCCGAAAGTTCGTCGAATACATGGGCGGAGCGGCCGCGGTGATCGCGCGCGCAAGGGCCGACTTCGCCGAGGGCGAGTATCGCTGGGTGGCGCAGGTCATGAAGGAGGTGGTCTATGCCGAGCCCGACAACATCGAGGCGCGCACGCTGTGCGCCGACGCGCTGGAGCAGATGGGCTATCAGGCCGAATCGGCGACGTGGCGCAATGCCTTCCTCTACGGCGCCCAGGAGCTGCGCCACGGCGTGTTCCAGGTGCCGGCGCGCGGACCGGCGATGGGCGCCGACATCCTCGCCGGTCTCAGCACCGACGTCTTCTTCGATCTCCTCGCCATCCGGCTCGACCCGGCCAAGGCGGCCGGCCAATCGATGACGCTCAACTGGCACTTCACCGACCGGGCCGAGAAGCTCGTGCTGACGCTCAAGCATTCGACCCTGACGCACCGCATGAACGAGTGGTCTGCCGCGGCCGCAACATCGATCACGACCACGCGGCAGACGCTCGATTCCATCATCCTGCAGCGCCTGGCGCCGCCCGAGGCGCTGATGTCCGGTGCGCTGAAGATCGAGGGCGATCCCTCGCGGCTAGCGATGCTGTTCGGCATGCTCGATCAACAGATCCGCATGATGTTCGATATTCTGACGCCGGGCGAGGGGCGGAGCTGAGGCGCAACCCTTGACATCCGGCTGTGGCGCCCGTGTGATGGCGGACAACAAAAGACGCTTCAGCGTCTGGTGCACTCAAGGGAGGAGTTGATGTCCAAGGGAAGGTTCACCCGTCTGGTGGGCGGCGTGGTCGCTGTCGCTGCGGCCCTGGGCTTGGCGGTTTCGGCCCAAGCCCAGGAGAAGAAGCTCAAGATCGGCGTCGTCTACGACCTCACCGGCCCGTTGGCCGGCGGCGGCTCGGAGCTGCAGTACATCGGCGCCAAGATCGTGCTCGACCAGTTCGCCAAGACCGGCGTCGAGGGTTACAAGATCGAGGCGGTCTACGCCGACGCCCAAAGCAAGCCCGACGTCGCCATCAACGAGGCGGTACGCCTGGTCGAGCAGGAGAAGGTCGACATGCTGCTGGGCTTCTATTCGTCGGCGCAGTGCGTGCCGGTGGCCGCCCGCGTCGAGCAGCTGAAGAAGTTCATGTGGATCACCACCTGCATCTCTTCCGCCGTGCTCGAGAACCGTAATCTCAAGTACGTCTTCCGCGCCCAGCCGAGCGGCCAGCAGTTCGGCCTGATGACGATGGATTTCATCAACCAGAACGCCAAGGCAAAGCTCGGCAAGGAGCCCAAGGATCTGCGCGTTGCCATCATCCACGAGGACGGCGCCTACGGCGTCGATGTCTCCAAGGGCAACGAGGCCGGCGCCAAGAAGGCGGGCTTCAACGTCGTGCTCAAGGAAGGCTATTCGGCCACCGCGCCCGACCTGTCGGCGCTGGTGACCAAGCTCAAGCGGGCCCGGCCGGACGTGGTCTTCCATACCGGCTACAACCCGGACATCACCTTGCTGCTGCGTCAGGCGCGCGAGCAGGGGTTGAAGTTCCAGGCCCTGGTCGGCCATGGCGCGGGCTACGGCGTGTACGAGAAGCTGAAGGAAGGCCTCGGCACTGACGTCAACTACTTCTTCAACACCGATCCGATCTCGATCTGGCTCACCAATCAGAGCTCGCTCGACCCCAAGCTGCCGCCCGAGATCAAGTATGTCGGCGAGGAGTTCGACAAGGTGAAGCCCGGCGTTGCCATCCGCTCGGCCCATGTCGGCATGGCTGCGTCCAACACCTATCTGTTCCTGACCGACGTGCTGCCGCGCGCCATCAAAAAGTACGGCGGCATCGATTCGGAGGCGTTGCGCAAGGCAGCCCTCGACACCGACCTTCCCGAAGGCGGCACGATGCTGGGCTTCGGCGTCAAGTTCGAGGGCGAGGGCCAGCCGATGGCCGGCCAGAACGACCGCGGCTTCCCGGTGATCATCCAGTACGTCGACGACAAGTCGTACGTGGTATGGCCGAAGAGCCAGGCGCAGCGCGAGGCCGTGCTGCCGCTGCCGGCGGGCACGACCTACAGCAACAAGTAGGCGAACGGCCAGGAAAGTCGCCGCGGTGCTCGTCGTCGAAGGGTTGGTCAAGCGTTTCGGCGGCTTTACGGCCGTCAGCAACGTGTCCTTCAAGGTCGATCAGGGCGAGATTCTCGGACTGATTGGCCCCAATGGATCGGGCAAGAGCACGATCTTCAACATGCTGTCGGGCACGTTTCCGCCGACGGCCGGTTCGATCACCTTCGAAGGGCGGCAAATCTCCGGCCTCGCGCCGCATCGCATCATCAATCGCGGTATCGGGCGTACTTTCCAGATTCCGCGCCCGTTCCGCCGCCTCACGATCTTCGAGAACGTGGCGCTGGCAGGCTTTTACGGGCAGGGCAGCCACAGTCGCGCAAAGGCCGACGAAGCGGCCGCGCGCGCGCTTGCGATGGTCGGCCTGCCGACGGATCGCGCCGCGCCGGTCGATGGTCTGGGAGCCGCAGGCCTGAAGAAGCTCGAGCTTGCCAAGGCACTCGCCACGAGCCCCAAGCTGCTGCTGGCGGACGAGAGCCTGGGGGGGCTGGACGAGGCCGAGATGGACCAGGCGGCCGACATGCTGCGCAAGATCCGCGACGAGCTCGGCATCACCATCATCTGGGTCGAGCACATCATGGGCGTGCTGATGCGCGTGGTCGACCGCGTCATGGTGCTCGATCACGGCGAGAAGATCAGCGAGGGCTTGCCGAGCGCAGTGTCCAACGATCCGCGGGTGATCGAGGTTTATCTCGGCACCGACGCCCAGGCGACCCAGGAAGCGGCCGCGGCCGAGCGGCGGCGCTGACATGGCCGACACAACCATGCTCGCGCTCGACAAGGTCGATGCCGGCTACGGCAGCTTCCAGGCGCTGTTCGGTGTCAGCCTCGACGTCAGGGCGGGCGAGGCGGTCGGCGTGATCGGCCCCAACGGCGCCGGCAAGACCACCCTGATGCGGGTTATCTCGGGCCTGATCCGGCCGACCCGGGGCAGCATCGCCATGGAAGGGACCGACGTGGTCGCGACCGCGGCCCATCGCATCGTCAGCCTCGGCATCGCCCATGTTCCCGAGAACCGGCGGCTGTTTCCGCGGCTGACCGTCGAGGACAATCTCAAGATGGGGGCGTTCATCCCCGAAGCACGGCGCAAGTTCGCCGAGCGCCTCGAGGTGGTGTTCACTTTGTTCCCCCGCCTCAAGGAGCGGCGCAGTCAGCTCGCCGGCACGATGTCGGGCGGCGAGCAGCAGATGTGCGCGATCGGTCGCGCCCTGATGAGCGATCCCAAGCTGCTGCTGCTCGACGAGCCCTCGGCTGGTCTGGCACCTGTAGTCGTGCAGCAGGTGTTCGAGCTGGTCAAGCGCATCCGCGCGGGCGGGCTGACGGTGCTGATCGTCGAGCAGAACGTCCAGCAGGTGCTGCGCGTCGTTGACCGCGCCTACCTGCTCGAGGCCGGCACCATCCGCGCCACGGGAACCGCCGCCGAGATGATGGCAAGCGACACCATCAAGCAGGCCTATCTTGGTGTTTGACTAATGGACTCATTCCTCGAGCTCTTCGACATCTACCTCATCGAGGCGATGATCAACGGCATCCTGCTGGGCGGCTTGCTGGCGCTGCTGGCGCTCGGTCTCAACCTCATCTTCGGCGTCATCGACGTCACCTGGATCTGCTACGCCGAGCTGGTGATGATCGGCATGTACGGCATGTACTGGCTCGTCCAGTACTACGGCGTGTCGTATTACCTTGCGGCACCCGTGGCGATCGCGCTTGTGGCGGTCCTGGGCGCGCTGCTGCATTTTCTGGTGATCGAGCCGTTGCTGTCGGGGCCGCCGATCAACCAGCTGCTTGCCACCGGCGGCGTGCTGTTCGTCCTGCAGAGCTTCGCCACCGTGGCGTTCGGCATCGACTTCCGCAACCTCGGCATCCGCCTGCCGGTGCTGGCGTTCGGCGAGATGCACTTCAGCTACTCGCGCCTCCTCGCCTTCGGCGCCGCCGCCATCGGCATGATCGTGGTCTACCTCTTCATGAAGCGGACCTATGTCGGCACCGCCATCCGCGCCATCGCCCAGGACCGCCAGATCATGGCCCTGATGGGCGTCGACACGCGGCGCATCTATCTCATCACCTCGGCGCTGGGCGGCGCCCTGGCCGGCCTCGCGGCCTGCCTGCTGGTGCTGCAGTACGACGTCCATCCCTTCGTCGGCCTGTCGTTCGGCCCGATCACCTTCCTGATCTGCGTGCTGGGTGGGCTGGGCAATTTCGTCGGCGGCTTCGCCGCCTCCTTCCTGTTCGCCCAGATCATCTCCCTGGGCGGCCTGTTCTCCGATCTCGAATGGGGCTACGTGCTGGCCTTCGCCTTCTTCATCCTGATGATGTTCATCCGCCCGGCCGGCCTGCTGGCGAGGCGCCAGTGAAGAGGGTCCCGTGAACCAGCGCACGATCGTCTACGCGGTTCTCGGCCTGGCGCTGATTGCGCTGCCGTTCGTCTATCGCGACCCCTATCCGCTGCACATCATCATCCTGATCCTGATCTGGTCGTTCGCCTACACGTCGTGGTCGATGATGGGGCGCTTCGGTCTGGTCTCGCTGGGGCATGGCGGCTTCATGGGCATCGGCGCCTATGTCACGGCGCTGATGTGGAACCATCTCGGTGTCACGCCGTGGATCGGCATCCCGATCGCGCTCGTCTGCGCCGGCGCGCTGGCGCTGGTCGTCGCCTATCCGTGCTTTCGCTTCCGCATCACCGGCCATTACTTCGTGCTGGTGACGCTTGCCCTGTCGGGCATCGTGCTGCAGGTCATCACGGCGACACGCGACTACACCGGCGGGTCGCTCGGCTACACCCCCGAGCGCACCAAGGGTAACCACATCCTGGCCCTGCAATTCGACGACAAGACGACCTGGTACCTGATCGCGCTCGGTGTCTGGGCGGCCGGCCTGGTGATCTGGCACCTGGTCGACCGCAGCATGGCACGCTACGCGCTGGAGGCGATCTCGGAGGACGAGGACGCCGCCGCCGCGGCCGGCGTCAACGTCACCTTCGAGAAGCTTCGCATCACCGTCATCAGCGCTCTCATGACCGCGCTGGCCGGCGCGCTCTACTGCCAGTACCAGATGTTCATCTCGCCCGACACGGTGAGCGGCATCGCAGTGTCCTTGCAGATGGTATTCGCCGTCGTGGTCGGCGGCATCTATGTCGCTTTGGGGCCGACCGTCGGCGCCATCATCACCATTGCGCTGGCCGAAGGCCTGCGCATCGGCTTCGGCACCAAGGCCGTCGGCTGGGATAATCTAGTCTACGGTGTGCTGCTGGTGCTGTTCATCATCTTCCTGCCGAAGGGCGTCCTGGGCAGCCTGATCGAGCGCTTCACCGCCCGGCGCTGATCTCCGCAGCGCGGCAATGCCGAGTGGCGCGCTGCGGCCACGCACCTCGAGTGTCGGCAAGGGCTCGGCACGCAAATCGGCCGGCAAACGAGTCTGCTGCAACAGATCGGCCGACACCAGGACGTCTCGGCCCATGGCCTTGGTCGCGTCGAGCAGCCGCGCTGTCGTATTCAGGGTGTCGCCGACATAGGCGATCTCGCGACGCACGTCGCCTATTTCGCCGGCGACGATCTCGCCGCAGTGCAGGGCGGCGCGAAACGTCGGCACGACGCCGAAGCGCGCCCGGTACTGCTCACGGTTGCCCGCGATGATATCCCGGACGATGAACGGGCAGGCAAGACAGGCGCCGTCGGCCAGCGCACGATCGACCGGCCAGGTCAGGATCGCCTCGTCGCCGACATACTTGTGGATCTCGGCGTCGCACTCCAACGCAGCGTCGGAGATATCGCGGAGGAACCAGTTCAACAGCTCGTGGAAGCGGATCGGTCCGAGCCGCTCGGCCAGGCCGGTCGAATTGCGCATATCGATCAGCAGGAACACGCGCTGCTCGCGCCGCGGCTGGACGTAGCGCCCGGTCAGTAGGTTCTCGAGCGTGGCGAAACCCAACAGCCCACCTATCTCGACGATCAGGTTGCCAACCAGGGACATTGCCACGGCAAAGACCAGCGAGCTGCCGAAGACCGCGTCGAGGCTGATCTCTCGATCTGCAGTCCACGCCGCGATCCAGCGCGACATGAGCAGGCCGAAGACGATCACGAGGAGATAGAAGACGACCTTGATCGCGAAGTAGAGCGCGAGCGGCAGACGGCGCAGCCGACGCAGAGGGCCGCCACGCGCGCGCCGCGCCTCGACGATGCTGATCGGCGTGGCAATCAGCAGCGAGGTCAGCACACCCAGCAGGATCGCGCGCACGGGGTGCTCGTCGTCCGGCGCAATGGCGAGGCCGAAATAGCCGCTGATCACGGCGCTGGCCATGCCGATCCACAGCACGATCCGCCATTCGCGACGCCCGCGGCGTGTGAGCTTCATGCGGCGCGCCGACCGAGCGCCCGCACGAAGGTCGTATGGTCGACATTGCCGCCTGAGCAGACGACAGCGATGGCGCGTCCCTTCACCGGCAGCTTGCTGGTGAGCGCCGCCGCCAGGGCAACCGCGCCGCCCGGCTCGAGCACCAGCTTGAACTCGCGGAAGGCAAGCTCCATGGCGTCGAGCACCTCGTCGTCGCTGACGACCAGGCCGGGGCCAAGCAGCCGTTGCGCCAACGGGAAGGTGACGTCACCCGGGGTCGGCGCCAGCAATGCATCGCAGATCGAGCCCGAGAGCCTGGCGTTGGTCTGCCTGGCTCCCGCCGCCAGCGAGCGCGCCAGGTCGTCGAAGCCGGCCGGCTCGCCGGCATGGACGCTGGTCGTGGGGCTCAGTCCCTTGACCGCGAGCGCGATCCCCGTCGACAGCCCGCCGCCCGAGCACGGGGCCGCCACGGCATCGAGCGTCACGCCGGCGTCGCGTGCCTGCTCGACGATCTCGAGGCCCGCCGTGCCCTGGCCGGTCAGGATCCACGGATGATCGTAGGGCGGCACGATGGTGGCGCCGGTCTTGCGGGCGATGTCGGTGCCGATCGTCTCGCGACTGTCCTTCACGCGGTCATAGAGCACGATTTCGGCGCCGGAGGCGCGCGTGTTGGCGACCTTGAGCGCCGGCGCATCGGCCGGCATGACGATGGTGGCCTTCATCTTCATGAGGCGCGCGGCTTCGGCGAGCCCCTGGGCATGGTTGCCGGACGACCAGCCGACGGCGCCCCTGGCGCGCTCCTCTGCGCTCATCTGGCTCAGGAAATTGTAGGCGCCGCGCAGCTTGAACGAGCCGGTACGCTGCAGGCATTCGGCCTTGAGGAACAGGCGCCCGCCCAACAGAGCATTGACGCGCGCGTTCTCGAGGAGCGGCGTGCGCAGGGCGATGCCGTCGAGGCGGCGAGCGGCCGCTTGCACGTCGGCCAGGGTTGGCGTTGCGGCAGACTGGGACGAGATCATCAGGAAACACCGAGCAGGGCAGGAAGAAAGGAGAGATCCTCGATCTGGCCGGAAAGCCTTCCGGGCAGGCCGTCGTCTGGCGCACGGGCGCGATTGACCCACACGGTCTGGAAGCCGAAATGCGCCGCGCCGTGCGCATCCCAGCAATTGGACGACAGGAAGCAGACGCGATCGGGCTTCACACCGCAGCGCGCCTCGACGAGGCGATAGACCTTGGGGTCCGGCTTGAACACGCTCACCTCGTCGACGCTCAGCACCGCCTCGAAACGATCGGCAAGGCCGCAAGCGGCCACCATCGGTGCCAGCATCGCGGGATTGCCGTTGGACAGGATGGCGAGCCGCTTGCCGGCGCGCCGCAGGCTCTCGAGCATTGCCTGCACCTCGGGGAACGGGTCGAGCGCCAGGTAGGCTCCCATCAGCGTCTGACGCACGCTCGGGTCGGTGATGCCATGCACGGCGAGGCAGTGGTCGAGCGCCTCGCCTGTCACTTGCCAGAATTCAGCGTAAGCACCCATGCCGTTGCGCAGCCAAGTGTACTGGATCTGCTTGCTGCGCCACAGGTCGGACAAGGTATCGGCGCTTGGACCGATGACGGTACGATGACGGGCAACCGCCGAGTTGAAATCGAACAGCGTGCCGTAGGCATCGAACACGCAGAGCTCGATTCCGGCGAGGGCTCCGCTCATGAATTGCTCCCGATGGGTTTGCTCCCGCCAGATTTGCTCGAGGCGGGCGATGACCGTAGGCTAACAAGCATGTTCATTGCCATCGTTCAAATCCCGATGACCAAGCGCGCCCGCACGGACGCCGTCGCGGCGGCGCGCAAGTCGGCGCCGACCTACACCGCGCTCGGCGCCAAGGGCCTGGTGCGCAAGTACTATCTGAACGGCGACGCCGGTGGCGGCGGTGTGTACCTCTGGGAATCCGAAGCTGCGGCGCGCGCCTGGTACACGCCGGATTGGGAGAAACGCATGGAAGCCGCGTTCGGCGCCAAGCCGACCGTGACCTATTACGACAACCATGTCGTGGTCGACAATGAAAGCCACAAGGTGAGGATCGAAGGCGAGGGTTGACATGGAAAAGCGCAGGTTGGGCCGCACGGGCCTGAATGTCTCGGTGCTGGGCTACGGCGCCGGCGCCGTCGGCGGGCTGTTCACCAAGGGACGGCCGGAAGATCAGGAGCGCGCCGCGGCGCGCGCCATAGAGGCTGGCATCAACTATTTCGACACCGCGGCGCTCTACGGCAACGGCGAATCCGAGCGCAATCTCGGCCGCGTGCTGAAGGCGCTCAAGGCCGATGTCGTGGTCGGCACCAAGGTCAGGCTCGGCACCGAGCATCGCGCCGATATCGGCAAGGGCATTGTCCAGGGCATGGAGGACAGCCTGCGCCGCATGGGACGCGACCATGTCGACCTGTTCCAGCTGCACAATCCTCTGGTTGCCACGGACGGCGGCGACAAGCTCTCGATCGACCTCGCGCTCAACGAGGTCGCGCCGGCGCTCGAGAAGCTTCGGAAGGACGGCAAGACACGCTTCATCGGTTTCAGCGGCGTCGGCGAGACGACGGCGCTGCATCGCGCCATCGATTCGAAGCTCTTCGACACCATCCAGGTCGTCTACAACGCCCTTAACCCCAGCGCCGGCAGCGCCCTGCCCCAGGGTGCGCCGGGGCAGGATTATGGCCGCCTGTTCGACAAGGTGAAGGCGGCCGACATGGGCACGATCATCATCCGCGCGCTGGCCGGCGGCGCCTTGTCGGGCACCATTGATCGCCATCCGCTGGCCATGCAGTCGGTCGACCCGATCGGCTCTGCCCCGAGCTTTAGCGCCGATGTCGCGCGCGCCAAGGAGCTCGATCCGCTGGTCCGCGAAAGCGGCTCGGGCGACCTCACCGAGCTCGCCGAACGCTTCGTGATCGCCCACCCCGCGGTGTCGACCATGCTGGTCGGCTACTCGACCCTCGATCATCTGGAGGCGGCGATCGCTGCGGTGAACAAGGGCCCGCTGCCGGAAGCCGTGCTGAAGCGCATAGGCTAGCTCACCTTCCTCCCAGCAGTGACCCCTATCCTTCCTCATCGCGCCGGACCGAGGCGTGCCAGGGCAGCAGCAGCCTCTCGAGGTAGCCCACGGCCCAGAAGAACAGGATGCCGATGACCGACAGGTAGGCGATGGCTGCGAACTGGCGAGTCACGTTCTGGTCGGTTGCGGCGACGACGATCAGGTAGCCGAGGCCACTGTCGGCGCCGACGAACTCGGCGACGATGGCGCCGATCACGGCAAGGACGCACGCGACCTTCAGGCCGGCGAAGATGCTGGGCAGGGCATTGGGCAGCCGGAAATGCCAGAACACCTGCCACGGGCCGGCGCCCATCGACTGCGCAAGGTACACTGTCTGGAAGTTGAGCGACTTCAGGCCAACTACCGCATTGATGACGATCGGAAAGAACGTCATCAGGGTCACGATGATGACCTTCGGCGTGAGACCGAAGCCGAACCACACCAGGAACAATGGTGCCACGGCGACCTTGGGGATGGTCTGCGTGCCGACGATCAGGGGATAGAAGAGCTTCTCGAAAATCCGCGAGTAGGTGAACATCACCGCGAGCGGCATGGCGATGAGGATCGACACGACGAAGCCCAGCCCGATCTCCCACAGCGTGATCAGCGCATGCTCGCTGAGCAGCCGCCAATGCTTGACCATGTCGAGCACGATGGCGGTCGGCGTGGGCAGCAGGTAGGCGGGGACCTCGAAGGCCTCGACGGCGACCTGCCAGGCGAGGAAAAAGGCGAAGCCGCTGATCAGTGCCCAGGGCGCCTCGAAGCGGCGCAGCGATTTCATCAACGTCATTCCTCGCGCAGGATGCCGATCGATTCGAAGACGCGGCCGATACGACGGCTGTAGTCGAGGAAGCGCGGCGTCTCGCGCATGGCGATGCGGCGCGGTCGCGGCAGCTCGATGTCGACGATCTCCTCGATGCGACCGGGCCGCGGCGACATGATGACGACGCGATCGCTCAGGAACACCGCCTCGCTCACCGAATGAGTGATGAACAGGACGGTCGTCGGGCTCTGCTGCCAGAAGCGCAGCAGGTCGATATTCAGCTGATCGCGGGTCAGGGCATCGAGCGCGCCGAACGGCTCGTCCATCAGCAGCAACGGCGGACTGTGCAGCAATGCGCGGCAGATCGAGGCGCGCTGGCGCATCCCGCCGGACAGCTCGTGCGGGTACATGCCTTCAAACCCTTTGAGGCCGACCAGCTCGACGAGATGCCGGGCGCGCGCTTCGAGCTTCTTGCGATCGAGCCGTCGCAGCTCGGCCTGGATCATCACGTTTTGCAGGATGCTGCGCCATTCCAGCAGGACGTCCTGCTGGAAGACGATGCCGATATCGGTGTAGGGCGCCTCGACCCGCTTGCCCCCGATCGTGATGCTGCCCGTCGAACGCGGCACCAGGCCGGCCAGCAGCATCATCAACGTGCTCTTGCCGCAGCCGCTCGGGCCGACGATCGAGACGAACTCGTTCTCGCGGATCTCCAGATCGACCGTGTCGAGCGCGCGGATGGGGCCGTTGCGCGTCTCGTAGGTCTTGGAGACTTTTTCGATCGTGATGAACATGGCGAGCTGGTCCCTATGCGCTCGTCAACTTATCGATGGTATGCCTCTTCACGTTTTCGAGATGCCCTTCGATCAGCTGCCGGGCGCGCTGGGGGTTGCGCTCCTCGAGCGCCTGCAACAGGGCCAGATGCTCCGCACAACTGTCGTGCAGCCGATTGGGCACGCGGCGGGTCTCGAACATGTGCGTCCGCTGCCGCAATTCCCGTGCTGTCTCGGCCAGGATCGCGTTGCCGGAATGGCGGGCGATCAGGCTGTGGATCGCCTCGTCGGCTTCCCAATCCATGGCGACGGTGACCTCGGTCGCGGATTGCAAGTCGGTGATGAGCTTGCGCGCGGCGGCGATCTCGGTCAGCGGAACTCGCGGGGCGGCAAGGCCGGCCGCCTCGCTCTCCAGGAGCTTGCGCACGTTCAGGACCTCGATGAACTCGCGCATGCTGAGCTGGCGGACGATCAGGTAGCGGCTCAGCTTGCGTTCGACCAGGCCCTTGCTCTCCAGGCGTGTCAGCGCCTCGCGCATGGGGGTACGCGAGACCCCGAGCCGCTGCGCCAGCCTGCGCTCCTGCAGCGGCGTTCCGCCGGGCAATTCACCGGACAGCATCAGGCCGAGCAGCTTCTCGTAAGCGAGGCTGCTCAAGCTGGGGCCGGTGTCGTCGTCGAGCGCGAAGGCCTCGGCGTTGCTCATGCCATTCTCCCCAGAAGGCGTTGCGTCGCGTTTTCCGTCAGACCGACCGCGGCCGCAAGCTTCCAGCCGTTGCGCTTCAAGGGGTGCGCTGCGCGGTCGAGCTCAGCGTTCACCAGCTGCCCGAGAGCGTCAGCGGTCGGTCGTTTGCCCTCGATCGCGCGTTCGGCTGCGGTTGCCCGCCATGGCACCGGGGCAAGCCCTCCCAGCACGATGCGCAGGTCCCGCCACGATCCATCGCCATCGTCGCGATAGGACAGCGCACAAGAGGCAATGGCAAAATCGCCCTCCCACAAGGCGAGCTTCTCGAAGCCGAGCCGGCGGCGTGCGGCGGTGGCGGGGATCCGCACTTCCACCAACACCTCTTCCGGACCCAGTTGGGTCTCTCCCGGTCCGCAATAGAGCGCCGCCAAGGTCAGGGTGCGGCGGCCGAAGCGACCGGCGACCGTCACCTCGGCATCGAGGGCGATGAGAGCCGCAGCGAGGTCGGAAGGCGTCACCGCCTGACAGCGATGGCCGCCGATGACGGCATGATGAAAGCGATGGTCGCCGGCGATGGCATAGCAGGGCGCCGCCAGCCCGGCGCGCTTGTAGCAATTGAAGCCGTTGCGATAAAACCAGCAACGCTTGCCCTGCAGCAGGTTGCCGCCGACCGTCGCCATGGCGCGGATCTGGGTCGAAGCGATGGTGGCGATGGTGGGCGCGAGTATCGGCAAGGCCTTGGCCAGCGCCGCCAGGGTCGTTGCCGCGCCGATTGCCACCGTCCCGTCCGGCTCGACGCGCACGTCCTGCATCTCGGCAATCTCGATCAGCGAAGCGAAGTGGGTGCCGTGGACGACGCCCTGCTGGCGACCCGGCAGAACGTCGGTGCCGCCGGCCAGCGGCACACCACCGCTCTGCAGTGAGGCAACGGCGGCCGCGACGGTCGTTGGCGTGTCGACGCGCCTGATCGGTTGCGACGTTGTCGGCATGGCATGGCGCAGCTGCCTGTCGTGCAGCAGCTTGAGAAGACCGAGTGGATAGAGCCAGCGGACGAAAGCGATCCACCAGCGTGTCGGCCGCCGCCACAGCCGATGATCGCGTCTACGGCCCGCCTTCATCTCGAGCGCCGTCACGATCTTGTCCGGCGTGATCGGCAACTCGGCAATGCGCACGCCGGTTGCATCGTAGACGGCGTTGGCGATGGCAGGCGAGGGCGGCGTGTTGCAGAGCTCGCCGATACCCTTGGCGCCGTGCGGCCCCTTGGGATCACCACCCTCGATCAGCATCGTGCGAATGCGTGGCAGGTCGGCGGCGCGCATCATGGCGTAATTGATCAGGGCGGGATTTACCGCGCGGCCCCGTTCGTGGATCATTTCCTCGCCGAACGCCGCGCCCCCACCCATCTGGACGCCGCCGGCGATCTGGCCGTGCACCATCACCGGATTGAGCGCGGTGCCGATGTCGTGTGCGGCGGCGTAGTCGACGATGCGCAGCTTGCCTGTCTTGAGGTCGACCTCGACCTCGGCCGCATGGGCGGCAAACGAGTACGTGGCGGAGAAATTGCCCTGTCCATTCTCGTCGAGCAGCTGCGCCGTCTCGTCGACATAGGAGACTTCGGTGCTGAGCACGCCGTTGGCTGTCTCGGGGTGCATTGCGACCAGCTCGCCGATCGGTAAGCGACCCGAGTCGGCGAGGGCATGGCCATCCTCGAAGCGGATCGGCTGATTGCCCAGCACGCGCGTGGCGACGCTGGTCAGCCGCTCGACGATCGCCTCGCACGCCTTGAGGACGGCGTGTCCCGAATAATAGGTGCCGCGCGTGCCCCAGGCCCCGAGGTCGTAGGGCGTCTGGTCGCTCTCGATCGAGATGATGCGTACGCGCTCGAGCGGCAGGCCGAGATTGTGGGCAACGATCTGCGTCAGGATCGTGCGCTGCCCGGTTCCGGTGTCGGCGCCGCCGAAGCGGATGAGTGCGTTGCCGTCGGTATCGAGATCGATAACGCTGTCGTTGCGATTGGAGCCGGGAAAGGCATAGGTGCCCGACGAATGGAAGCCGCAGGCGACGCCCAAGCCGCGGCCGGGCCGGCGCTGCTGCTTCTTGGCGTCCCAGTCCAGCGCTTTTCGCACGGCATCGAGGCATTCCGCGAGCCGCGCGGTCTGGATGCGCGCGCCCTGGATCGTTTGCGTCGCCGGCAGGTTGGCGTTGCGCAGTCGAAGGTCTATCGGATCGATGCCGAGCTTCTCGGCCAGGTCGTCCATCAGCGATTCGAGGGCATACACTGCCTGCGTCGTGCCGTAGCCGCGGAACTGGCCACCGGGCTGCTTGCAGGTATCGATGAGCCGAGCGTCGACCGACACCGCCTCGGCGCGATAGAGCGTTCCGAGCGCCTTCGGCCCGGACGACATCACGCTCCAACCCGAGTGAACATAGGCGCCGTTGTCGACCTCGATCGTGCTCTCGATGCCGCGCACCAGGCCGGCCTGGTCGGCATGCAGGGCGAGATCGACGCGCCAGCCGTGGCGCGTCTTGGTCACGGCGAATTCCTCGCCTCGCGTGAGCGCGATGCGAACCGGACGGCGGGCCTCGCGCGCCAGCACGGCGGTAATCGCCTCGTGCTCGCCGATGCGCGACTTGCTGCCGAAGGCGCCGCCGATCCCGATCTCGTGCAGGATCACGTCGCTTTGGTCGAGCTGCAGCAAGCCCGCCATTTCGCGGGCGACGAAATAGGGAGCCTGCGTGCCGGTCCACAGGTGCAACTTGCCATCCCGCCAGTGGGCGACCGTGGCGTTGGTTTCCATGCAGACATGTGTCTGCGGCGGAAACCAGTAGCGGCCGCGAACCTCTGCCGGCGAGGCTGCGCGCGCCGTCGCCATGTCACCCCAGTGCCGTTCCATCACAAGGGCGACATTGGGCAGTCTTGTCGGTCGCTCGTGCAAGGTCGGGGCATCGTGCTCCAGCGCCTTGTCGATGGTGAAGGCGGCCGGCAGCGGCTGGTAGACGACGTCGATGCAGGCGAGGGCTGCCTCCGCCTGCTCGACGGTCTCGGCGGCAACGGCGGCAACCTCCTGGCCGACGAAGCGTACGACGTCGACGGCGAAGGGCGTGCGATCGCGCGCGCCGTCGTGCACGTAGTGTGCGCCGGTGGGAAAATCGTTTGCCGTCACGACAGCGTGGACACCCGGCATGCCGCGCGCCCGGTTGGTGTCGACCGAGATGAGGCGGGCATGGGCATGCGGCGAGCGCAGGATGTGGCCGATCAGCAGGCCTTCTAGCGCGACGTCGCCGATATAGCCGAAGCGCCCCGAGGTGATCTTCTCCCAATCGAGCGGGCGCACGCTGCGACCGAGCACGGCGAGGCTCATGCCGCCTCCCGTGCCGTGCGCCGCTTCTCCGACGTAGCCCAGATCGCATCGATGATGCCGTTGTAGCCGGTGCAGCGGCAGATATTGCCCGACATTTCGTAGCGGATGAGCGGCTCCGCCTCGGTACGGGTCGCCGGAAGGCCGGCGCGCAGCAACGCTGCCGCCCGCACGAGCTGGCCCGAGGTGCAGAAGCCGCACTGGAAGCCGCCCAGGTCGGCGAACGCCTCGCGCAGGTCACGGAACTCCTCGGTCAGACCTTCGACCGTTGTCACTTCGCCGCGCACCCGCACGGCCAGGGTCAGACAAGCCATCACGGGCACGCCGTCGACCAGGACGGTGCAGGCCCCGCATTCGCCGCGGCCGCAGGCTTCCTTTGCCCCCTTCAGGCCGAGGCCGGACCGCAATGCGGACAGCAAGGTTGCCCCGACGGGAAGGTCCAGGTCTTGCGGCGCTCCGTTAACCCTCAAAATCACGATTTTTCGCTCTCCGGATGACTCTCGACGCAATCCAAGGCATGGTATGCCAATTGCATTCCAAATCCATGCCAAATGACGCCAAGATCGGATGGGGCCGGTCGGTGCGGGCAAAATTGAACAGGAGGCTTTGGAAATGACTGCAATCAGGAGACGGATGCTGATCGGGGCCGGGCTTGCGGCCGGGGTGGGATTGTCAGGCCGGGCGATGGCCCAGACACAAGCGGCGACGCTGAGGCTCGATTGGACGCCGTCGGGCTACCACGCCCCGTACTTCCTCGCGCTCGCCAAGGGCTACTACAAGGAGCAGGGCATCGACCTGCAGATCTTCGACGGCAAGGGCAGCCTGTCGACCCTGACCGCGATCTCGGAGGGCGCCGATACGATCGGCATCGCGAGTCTCGCCACCATGTCGCTCGGCGTGTCGCAAGGGCGCCAGTTGATTGCCATCGGCGGCATGATCGAGACCATGCCCGACGGCATCATCTCGCTGAAGGGCTCGGGCATCACCAAGCCAAAGGACGTCGAGGGCAAGACCTGGGGATACAATCCGGACGACTACTCGACGAAGCTGTTCCCGGCTTTCGCCGCGGCGGCTGGCATCGACGAGTCCAGGGTGAAGAAGGTCCAGCTAAGCCACGCCGTGGTGCACACCTCGCTGCTGACCGGCAAGATCGACTTCATGATCGGCTGGGAATTCACCGATGCTTTGCGCGTCGCCCGCCAGAAGCCGATCGAGCCGCCAATCAGGTATGCCGACTATGGCGTCAACATGCTGGGCGGCGGCATCTTCGTGCACAAGAAGACGGCAGCAGAGAAGGGGCCCCTTCTCAAAGGCTTTCTCGCCGCCACTGCCAAGGGTTTCGACGAGGCCCTGAAGAATCCGGAACCGGCCGTCGAGGCACTGGCCGCGGCACGTCCCGGTGCCGACAAGGAATTGCTGCTCGAGCAGCTCAAGCGGACGCCAGCGTACCTTCACACGAAGAGCACCGCGGGCAAACCGTTTGGCTACATGGCCGCCGAGGATTGGGAAACAACGCTCAAGTTCATGAAGCAGGCTTTCGAGTTCAAGACTGACGTGAAGGCGAGCGAGGTCTATACGAACGAGTTCGTGCCCAAGCAGTAGCCGACAGGGTCATTCATCATGCAAGACGTTCGTTGGCCCGAGGAGGGCGTCCGCCGCATTCCTTTCGCGGTCTATTCGACGCCCGAGGTCTACGAACGCGAGCAACGTGCGATCTTCAAGGGACCGATCTGGCACTTCCTCGGTCTCGAAGCGCAGATCCCCGACACCGGCTGCTACGTGCTGGCGCAGGTCGGCGACACGCCGGTCATCGTTGTGCGCGAGGCGAGCGGGAAGGTGAACGCGCTGGTCAATCGCTGCTCGCACAAAGGAACGCCGCTCGCCTACACGCCCTCGGGCAAGGTGAGCCGCTTCCTCTGCATCTATCACAACTGGTGCTTCGGGCTGAACGGCCAGATGATCTCGGCCGCCTTCGAACGCGGCGTCGCCGGCAAGGGCGGCATGGCCGCGACGTTCAAGAAAGAGGAGAACGGGCTTGCGCGGTTGCGCGTGCATACGATCAACGGCCTGATCTTCGGCACGCTCAACGACGAAACCCCATCCTTCGAGGACTATGTCGGCGCCGACCTGATCGCCAACATCAAGCGGGTGTGCGGCAAGCCGATCCGCATTCTGGGACAGTACAGCCAGAAACTGCCGTCCAACTGGAAGCTCTACATCGAGAACGTCAAGGACCCCTACCACGCCTCGATCCTGCACGCCTTCAACGGCGTCATGAAGCAGGACCGCCTGACCATGGAGGGCGGCATCGTCATGGGCGCGCGCGGCTGGTCGCACATCAGCTACTCCAAGATGAGCACCGACCAGGGCGATGCGGTCTACAAGAGCAAGGAACTGCGCTCGGGCGAACTCACCGCCTACGGCCAAGGGCTGCGCGACACGTCGATGACCGACACCTGGGACGACTTCGGCGATGGTGTGTCGATGACCATCCAGACCATCTTCCCCAACTTCGTGCTCCAGCAGCTGCGCAACTGCCTGGCGGTGCGCACGATCGTGCCGAAAGGCACGCACGAATCGGAGCTGCGCTGGATTGCCTTCGGCTACCAGGACGACGACCAGCGCAAGCTGAACGGCCGGCTCAAGCAGTCCAACATGATGGGCCCGGCCGGCCTTATCGCCATGGAAGACGGGATGATCGGTGGCTTGGTGCAGCGCGGCATCGCCGGCGATCTCGACAAGGCGGCGGTCGTCGAGATGGGTGGCCACGGCATCGAACCGATTCCCGGATCGCGCGCCTCCGAAGGCAGCGTGCGCGGATTCTGGACCGGCTATCGCGCGTTGATGGGTCTCTAGGCATGGTGAGCGAAAGCGAGGCGCGTCGTCTGCTGGTCGACTACGCCTACACGATCGACGACGGAGCGCTCGGCGACTGGCCGAGGTTCTTCACCGATCCCTGCCTCTACCGCATCACCACGCGGCAGAACGAGGAGGCAGGGATGCCGCTCTCGATCATGCTGTGTGACAATCAGGCGATGCTCTACGACCGGGTGGAAGCGATCGAGAAGGCCAATATCTTCGAGCCGCACTACTATCGCCACATCCTGTCGGATTCGCGCACGATCGCGCGCGAGGGCGGGATGCTGAAGCAGGAGACGAGCTTCGCCTGCGTGCGCACCATGCTCGACGGCCGTATGACCTTGTTCGCCGCCGGCCGCTACGTCGACGAGATCGTTGCCGCCAACGGCGGCTGCCTGTTCCGCTCGCGCACCGTGGTGCTCGATTCTTCTCAGGTCGATACGCTGATCGCGATCCCGCTATGAGCGTCCTGACGGCCAAGAACCGCGAGCGCCTGCGCCTGGTTTCGGTATCGACTCTGACGACCTGCCTCTATCGCGCTGGCATCACGCGCGTCTGCCCGGTTGGCATCGCACCGCTGGCCAGGACGCAGCCCCGCATGGTGGGCGAAGCCTACACGCTGCGCTTTGTGCCGATGCGCGAGGATACCAGCGACGCCGCGAGCTACGGCACGCCCGCCAACCTGCACCAGCGTGCCTTCGAGGAATGCCCGGCCGGCCATGTGCTGGTGATGGACACGCGGAACGAACTGCGCGGCTGTTCGTGCGGCGATCTGCTGATCGGCCGCCTGAAGGCACGCGGCTGCGCCGGCATCGTGACCGACGGCGGGTTCCGCGACACGCCCGACATCGTCGCGCTCGACTTCCCAGCCTATCAACGCCAAGCCGTGCCGCCGCCGAGCTTCGGCTACCTGCAGGCGGCCGAAGCGCAGGTGCCGATCGGCTGCGCCGACATCGCGGTCTATCCCGGCGACGTCGTCGTGGGCGATGCCGACGGCATCGTCATCATCCCCGCCCGCCTCGCCAACCAGATCGCCCAGCAGGCCTGGGAGCAGACCGAATACGAGACCTTCGCCTCCGAAGAGGTCGCTCGCGGCCGCAGCGTGATCGGCCTCTATCCGCCGACGGACGCTTCGCGCGCCGACTTCGACGCGTGGAAGAAGGGACGCGGCGGGGTAACGTAGTCCCAAGTTGCAGTGCGTATACAAAATCGCTGTCATCCCGAGCGCAGCGAGGGATCTTTGATGCTGCAACAAAGATCCCTCGCTGCGCTCGGGATGACGGAGTTGTCGTCACAACTGCGGCACGTCTTTGCTACAGGAGCTCAGGAGCGACCTGTAGCCGGCGGGACGGTCCGCACCGAGCCGTTCAGCCGATCGCGATACACCACCACGGCTTCCATGATGTACTGAACGTAGTTGCGAGTCTCGCGGAACGGGATCGATTCGATCCAGTCGACCATGTCGATCTTGCCGTTGCGCGGGTCGCCCATCGTTTCCAGCCAACGCGCGACGCGATTAGGGCCGGCATTGTAGGAAGCCAGCGCGAGCTCGTAGGAGCCGCCGAAGCGCTTCAGCATGTCGGCGAGGTACTGAGTGCCGAGCTGCACGTTGTACGCCGGATCGCGCGTGAGGTTTTCCTGGATGAACGGAATCTTCAACTTGCCGGCGACATCGCGCGCCGTGCTGGGCAGAAGCTGCATCAGCCCGAGCGCACCCGACGACGAGACGGCGGCCGCGTTGAAGGCACTTTCCTGCTTCGTCAGCGCCAGCGCCAGTGCCCGCTCGATCGAGCCGGTCTGGCCGAGATCGACCACCGGGAACGCGGCATCGAACAGCACCACGCCGTTCTCGTTGCCGCGCGCCGCGATGGTCAGCGCAACGTCGGGTCGCTTGAGCGCGAGCGCGAGTTGCGACAGCAGCGCGGTCTCGCCCGGCGCCGTGATCATGCGTGCGAGGCGCAGCAGGAAGGGGCGCGCCCGATCGTGGTCGCCGGCCTGTCCGAGATGGCGGGCCACCACGACGAGCTCGCGGCCGGCGAACGCCTGGTCCTCGGCCGGCGTTGCCACCGGATCGCTCGGCAGCCGGGCCGAACCGGCCGGCAGCTTGCGCGCCGCCAACTGGCCGTAGAAGGTCTGGCCGAAGGAAGCGGCGCGGCCGTACCAGTCGTTGGCTTCCTTGCTGCGATTTGCTGCCTCGTGCGCGCGGCCCAGCCAATAGGCGCCGCGGCTGCGTGAGCGGTCGGTGCTGACGCCGTCGTACAGAGTCTGGAAATGCTTCAGCGCATCGGCCGGGCGCTTGAGATGACGCAAGGCGATCCAGCCGGCCAGGAACTCGGCCTCGGCGAAGGCGACGCCCTTCGTGAAGCCGTGCGGCACCGTGAGCGCGTAGGCGTCGCCGGCGCGGCCTGTCGCCAGCAGCTCGCGCGCGACCTGGTTGCGCTCGTTCCACCACGCGTCCGTTTGAGGAACGGTTGGCGCCATCAGCAGCGGCTTGGCCGCATCGGGATTGCCGGTCCGGCGCAGCCATTGCAGGCGCTCCAGGGCGACCGCCGGATCGTTGAAGCGCGCTGCAGGCAAGGCCAGGACGCGCCTGGACGCGTCGGCCGCCTTCGTTGCCATGGCGAGCCGCGCTTCGGCCACCGGCTGATAGTCGGGCGGCAGCTTGGGCACCAGATCGCGCGCCACCTGGTCGCGGCCGCTGCGCAGGATGCGATCGAACCGGGCGACGTAGTCGGGTCCCTTGAGGAACTGGCTGTAGCGATTGAGGAACTCGTTTTCGTCGGCGCTGCGGAAGGTCGCCGTCTGCCAGCTGTCGCTGGCGAAACGCGGCACATCGCCCGGGCTCGCCTTCTGCGCCGCTTCGAGCCGGCGCATATGGCCGCTGCTGGTGAGCGGGGGGAAGGCCGTGAAGTACCGCACGACCTCGCCCGGCGAGTGCTCGGGGCCGATTCTGTCCTCGGCCTGGCGGCGCAGCACCTCGGGCTCCGGCCAGTTGGGGTTCTCGCGCAGGAAGCGCCAAGTCGCCGGGAAGGTGGCCTCGGTCCTGGGCGCGGCGCGCAGGATGCTCCAGTCGACGTAGCGCGCCAGCAGCGAATTGCCGAAATTGGCCACCATCGCCCGGGCATCGCCGTAGCGACCCTGGTCGATCGCCTTGAGGGCGGCTGCGAAGGAGGCCGCCTCCGCGTCGGTCAACGGTTTGTAGGGGCCGATTGCCGGCGCCGCGGTGCCGGGTCCGGGGGTCGCGACCGGAGCGCCGGTGTCGGTTGGGGCCGGGCTGGTTTGTGCCGGCTTGTCGCCTGGTCCGCGGCGCACGCCGGCATCCGGCGCACCCTGCTGGGCGAGCGTTGGCGCGGCGGCCAGGACGGCAGCTGCCAAGATGAGGGGGTGTCGAAATATTCTCACACTAGGAATCGTAGTCAGAGAGATACGGCATCACAATGGCAAGCCTTGGGGGAAGCTGTCTTGCAGGCTCGGGGAGCGAGGCCTAAAGTGACTCTTTCTACAAGAATTCGGAGGGGAAGCCATGTTCACCGGGTCGCTCGTCGCGCTCATCACCCCGTTCAGCAAGGGTGCCGTGGACGAAAAAGGCTTCGAGAAGTTCGTCGCTTGGCAGATCAAGGAGGGCACCGATGGCCTCGTGCCGTGTGGCACGACCGGTGAATCGCCCACGCTGAGCACCGAGGAGCACAAGCGGGTGATCGACATCTGCATTGCGACCGCCAAGGGCACCGGTGTGCCGGTCATTGCCGGTACCGGCTCGAACTCGACCGAGGAAGCGATCGAGCTCACCCGGCATGCCAAGAAGGCTGGCGCCGATGCCGCCATGCTGGTCGTGCCGTACTACAACAAACCGACCCAGGAAGGCCTGTTCCAGCACTTCAAGGCAGTGGCCGAGGCGGTCGACATTCCGATCCTGCTCTACAACGTGCCGCCGCGCACCGGCGGCGACATGCAGGTCGATACGGTCGTGCGCCTCTCGCAGGTCCGCAACATCATCGGCATCAAGGACGCGAGCTACGATATGGCGCGCCCGACCCTCACCAGGCTTCGGGCCAAGAAGGGCTTCCTGCAGCTCTCCGGCGAGGACGCGAGCGCGGTCGGTTTCCTGGCCCAGGGCGGCGACGGCTGCATCTCGGTGACCGCCAATGTCGCGCCGCGCCTGTGCGGCGACATGCACGATGCGTGGAAGAAGCGCGATCTCGACAAGGTGTTCGAGATCCAGGACCGCCTGATGCCGCTGCACAAGGCGCTGTTCATCGAAACCAGCCCGGCGCCGGTCAAGTACGGCGCCGAGCTGCTGGGCCAGGCGAGCGCCGAGCTGCGTCTGCCGTTGGTGCAATGCACCGACGCCACCAAGAAGCAGGTGCGCGACGCCATGGTGCATGCCGGGCTGCTCAACTAGGCCGGTTCAAGCACGCGAATTCAACAGGGGCGTATTCTTGGCGAAGGGACCGGACCTGGGCCGCAACGTGGTGGCCCAGAACCGCAAGGCGCGGCACAACTACTTCATCGACGAGACCTTCGAGGCCGGGTTGGCGCTGACCGGCACCGAGGTCAAGTCGCTGCGCGGCGGGCGCTCGACGATTGCCGAATCCTACATCACGGAGCAGGGCGGCGAGGCGTGGCTGGTCAACGCGCACATTCCCGAATATGCCGCCGGCAACCGCTTCAATCACGAGCCGCGGCGGCCGCGCAAGCTGCTGCTGCACAGGCAGCAGATCAACAAGCTGATCGGCGCCATCCAGCGCGAAGGCCGCACCGTCGTGCCGCTGCAGGTCTATTTCAATCCGCGCGGCCGCGCCAAGATCGAGATCGCCCTGGTCACCGGCAAGCAGGCGCACGACAAGCGCCAGGCGATCAAGGATCGCGACTGGCAGCGCCAGCGCGCGCGGCTGCTGAGCCGGCGGTAGTGTTGCTCGTTTGCGTCATCCTCCTCCCCAGCTTCGCTGGGGAGGTGTCCGCGTCTTCGCGGACGGAGGGGTCATGAGCGTCAATGGTGGTGCTCATGACCCCTCCGTCGCCGTAAGACGGCGACACCTCCCCAGCAGCGCTGGGGAGGAGGATGATCCACGGTCCGGAAGAACATGATCTCGAAACGATGACTTCAACCAGACCTCCCGCCCATGCTGCTCAGTGAAGAACAGACCCTGATCCGCGACACCGCGCGCGCCTTCGCGCAGGACAAGGTGGCGCCGCATGTCCGTGACTGGGAGGCGGCCGGCGAGATCCCGCGTGCGCTGCTGACCGAGATGGGCCAGCTGGGTTTTCTCGGCATGTGCGTGCCCGTCGAGTGGGGCGGCGCCGGCGCCGACATGGTGTCGTACGTGCTGGCGCTCGAGGAGATCGCCGCTGCCGACGGCGGCCTGTCGACGGTGATGAGCGTCAACAATTCGCCGGACTGCGCCGCGTTGCTGGCCTACGGCTCGCCCGAGCAAAAGGAGCGGTGGCTGAAGCCCCTGGCCAGGGGTGAGATGCTGGGCGCCTTCTGCCTCACCGAGCCGCATGCCGGGTCGGATGCCTCCAACCTCAAGACCCGGGCGGAACGCCGCGGCAATGGCTGGGTGTTGAACGGCGTCAAGCAATTCATCACGTCAGGCCGGACGGCCGACGTCGCCCTGGTGTTCGCCGTCAGCGATCCTGCCGTCCCGAAGCGCGGCATCTCCTGCTTCATCGTGCCGACCCGGACGCCGGGATATCGCGTCGCCTCGGTCGAGAAGAAGCTCGGTCAGAAATCGTCCGACACCTGCCAGATCGCCTTCGAGGGGTGTGAAGTCGGGGCCGATGCCCTGCTGGGCAGTGAGGGGGAGGGCTATCGCATCGCGCTAGCGAATCTGGAGGCCGGCCGGATCGGAATCGCCGCCCAGGCTGTAGGTATGGCACGGGCCGCCTTCGAGGCTGCGCGGACCTATGCCAACGACCGCGAGGCGTTCGGGACCAAGATCGTCAACCATCAGGCCGTGCAATTCCGGCTGGCCGACATGGCCACCCGGATCGCCGTGGCCCGCCAGATGGTGCTGCATGCGGCAACTTTGCGCGATGCCGGCCGTCCCTGCCTCACGGAGGCCGCAATGGCCAAGCTATATGCGTCGGAGATGGCCGAGGAGGTGTGCTCGGCTGCAATTCAGGTCCACGGCGGCTACGGCTACGTGTCGGACTACCTGGTGGAGAAGATCTGGCGTGATGCTCGGGTTTGCCAGATCTACGAGGGAACCAGCGACGTTCAGCGCATCCTGATCGGCCGGGGATTGGCAACATTGTAGCGTCCGCCTTTCCCTTGTTCCCGCGCCGGGGCCGTGCAAAACTCACCCGGACTGAATAGGGCCGCACAAGCGGCTTTGGGGCTTGGGGGAGCCGGGCGACGGATGGTCGGTCGTGCGCCGTAAATTCTGTGCCGTTGTCGGCGTTGCCGCAGCGATTCTGCTGACGATGCAGGTTGCCGTGGCGGGGGACAAGGACAAGCCCCTTGAGAAGAACGTCGATGCCGCCCCGATTGCCAAGCGACTGCTGCCCATGCAGACCGCCTTCAATCCGGCCCTGCCGGGGTCCGGCGAGGCCGTACGGGTTTTCGCCCGGACCGTGAAGCAGATGTCGGGCGGGGGGCTCGCGATCAAGATCGTCGAGCCCGGGCGAATTGCCCCGACCGCCGACATGCTCGATGCCATCATCAATGGCGACCTCGAGGCGGCGTTTACCTGGTCGGGCTATGCCGCCAGCAAGGCGCCCGTGTTCGGCGTGTTCGGGACCGTTCCGTTCGGTCCCGGGCCGGAGGACATGACGTCGTGGATGCTCGAGGGGGATGGCAGCCGCATCCATCGCGACGCCTACGACAAGCTCGGCGTCGCCGGCATTCCCTGCGGCATCCAGGGCGCCAAGGGCGGCGGCTGGTTCCGCGGCGATGTCAACGCCGTGGCCGATCTCAAGGGTCTGCGGCTGCGCTATGGGCGCTTCTCCGGCGAGGTGATGACCCGGCTCGGCGCGACCGTGGTGCCCCTGCCGCCCGGCGAGTTCTTCTACAAGCTGCAGCAGGGAACGGTGGACGGCGGCGAGATGTCGACGCCGGCGATCGATGCCGCGCTCGGCTTCGACAAGCTCGGCTTGCCCTATTACATGCCCGGCTGGCAGCAGCCGTCGGCGCTGCTCGATTTCCTGATGCGCAAGGACAAGTGGGAGGCGATGCCGGCCACCTTGCGCGTGCAGATCGAGACTGCCTGCCGCGCCAACATCGCCTGGATGCTCAGCCGCTCGCCGCACATGCAGGCGCTGGCGATCGACAAGCTGCGCGAATCGGGGGTCGTCATTCGGCAATGGTCGCCCGAGTTGATGAAGGCGTTCCGTGCCAAGTCCGACATCGTGCTGAAGGAGCAGGCCGACCGCGATGCGGACTTCGCCGCGGCCCTCGCCAACCAGCGCGGCTTCATCAGCCAGAACGTCGGCTGGCGGACACTCTCGCGGCTGCCGTGAATTCCCTCCTCCCCAGCTTCGCTTAGCGAAGCTGGGGAGGTGTCCGCGTAATCGCGGACGGAGGGGTCAAGAGCGTCAGCGGTGGTGCCCATGACCCCTCTGTCGCCGTAAGACGCCGACACCTCCCCACTTCGTGGGGAGGGGGAGAAGAGTACCTTGCACGTCCCCGCGCGGCCGGGCAGTTTGGCCCGGCATGACCATCCTTTCCTCAGCTGTCGATACCCGTTCCGACACCTTCAAGCGCAACGCCGAGACCATGCGTGGCCTGGTCGAGGATTTGCGCCGCCGCACTTCTGAAGTTCGGCTGGGGGGCGGTGAAGAATCGCGCAAGCGGCATGTTGCGCGTGGCAAGCTGCTGCCGCGGGAGCGGGTACGGGCGCTGCTCGATCCGGGATCGCCGTTCCTCGAGCTGTCGCCGCTGGCGGCCCTCGACATGTACGACAACGAGGCCCCCGGCTCGGGCGTGATCACCGGGGTCGGCCGGGTGAGCGGCGTCGAATGCGTGATCGTGTGCAACGACGCCACGGTGAAGGGCGGCACCTACTATCCGATGACGGTCAAGAAGCATCTCCGAGCCCAGGACGTGGCGATGGAGAACCGGCTGCCCTGCATCTACCTCGTCGATTCCGGTGGTGCCAACCTGCCGCAATGGCCGGAAGTGTTCCCCGACAAGACCCATTTCGGCCGCATCTTCTACAACCAGGCCAATATGTCGGCGCAGGGCATCCCACAGATCGCCGTCGTGATGGGGTCATGCACGGCAGGCGGCGCCTATGTGCCGGCGATGAGCGACGAGACCATCATCGTGCGCAAGCAGGGCACCATCTTCCTCGCCGGGCCGCCGCTGGTGAAAGCCGCGATCGGCGAGATCGTCAGCGCCGAGGATCTGGGCGGCGCCGACGTCCATGCCCGTACCTCCGGCGTCGCCGATCACTACGCCCAGAACGACAGCCACGCGCTCGGCATGGCACGACGCATCGTCGCCAACTTGAACTGGAAAAAGCAGCCCTCGGCGTCGCTGCTCAAGCCGCGCGAGCCGAAATACGCCGCCGAGGAGCTCTACGGCGTGGTGCCCTCCGACAATCGCATCCCCTTCGACATGCGCGAGGTGATCGCTCGCCTGGTCGACGGCAGCGAGCTCGACGAGTTCAAGCATCTCTACGGCACGACGATCGTCACCGGCTTCGCCCGCATCTGGGGCTATCCGGTCGGCGTGGTTGCCAACAACGGCATCCTGTTCAACGAATCGGCGCTCAAGGCTGCGCACTTCATCGAGCTGTGCGGCCAGCGCGGCATTCCTCTGCTGTTCCTGCAGAATATCACGGGCTTCATGGTCGGGCGCAAGTACGAGGCCGGCGGCATCGCCCGCGACGGTGCCAAGATGGTGACCGCGGTGTCGACGGTGAACGTGCCCAAATTCACCGTGATCGTCGGCGGCAGCTACGGCGCCGGCAACTACGGCATGTGCGGCCGCGCCTATGGCCCGCGCTTCCTGTGGATGTGGCCGAGTGCGCGCATCTCGGTGATGGGCGGCGAGCAGGCGGCGAGCGTGCTCGCCACGGTGCGCCGCGACAACATCGAGGGGCGCGGCGGCACCTGGTCGAAGGAGGACGAGGAGGCGTTCAAGCAGCCGATCCGCGAGGCCTATGATCGCGAGGGGCATCCGTACTACGCCACGGCGCGCATCTGGGATGACGGCATCCTCGATCCGGTCGACACGCGCATGGCGTTGGCGTTGGGCCTATCGGCGGCGATGAACCAGCCGATCGGCGCGACCAAGTTCGGCGTCTTCCGGATGTGATCGGACGATGACAGCTCTCGTGAAGACGGCGGTCGCGGCGGGTATTGCGACCCTGACCCTGAACCGGCCGAAGGAGATGAACGCCTTCGACGGCGATACCGCGCGGTCGATCATCGAGGCAGTCGAAGCCTTCGCTGCCGATGACGGCGTGCGCGTCATGGTGCTGGCCGCGGAAGGCAGATCCTTCTCGGCCGGCGGCGACTTCAACTGGGTGCTGACCTGGCCCGGGCTCGACGCGATCACCCGCCGGGTCGGCGCCGATTTGATGATGGGCGCCGTGCAGGCGGTCTACGATTTCCCCAAGCCGTCGATCGCGCGTGTGCACGGCGTGGCGGTGGGCGGCGGCGTCGGCCTGATGCTGGCCTGCGACTTCGCCATCGCCGCGTCCTCTGCTCGTTTCGGGCTGACGTCGGCGCGCAACGGCCTGCTGGCGGGGATCGCGATCCCGGTGCTGATCCAGGCGGTCGGCCCGCGGGTGGCGCGCCAGCTGCTGATGCATGGCGGCCTGTTCGACTCGGCGACGGCGCTGCGGCTGGGCCTCGTCGACCAGGTCGTCGCGGCAGACGAGCTCGACCATGCCATTGCCACGCTGGCCGGCGAGCTCAAGCTCAGCGCGCCCTCAGTGCAGACCCTGGTGAAAAGCCTGATCACCGCCGTCGATGCCGTGCCGCACGATGCGGAGGCGGCCGGTTTCCTGGGCGAGCACGTCGCAGTTCAATGCACGACGGACGAGGCGATCGAAGGCATGAAGGCGTTCCTGGACAAGCGCAAGCCGAGGTGGGCGGTCTGATGTTCTCCAAGATTCTGATCGCCAATCGCGGCGAGATCGCCTGCCGGGTCATCAAGACGGCGCGGCGCCTGGGCATCAAGACGGTGGCCGTCTATTCCGATGCCGACCGCAGCGCGCGCCACGTCGCGATGGCGGACGAGGCGGTCCATATCGGCCCGTCGCCGGCGCGCGACAGCTACCTGGTGGGCGACCGCCTGATCGAGGCTGCCCGCCGCACCGGCGCCGAGGCGATCCATCCGGGATACGGCTTCCTGTCGGAGAATCCCGGCTTCGCCGAGGCCTGCGGCAAGGCGGGCATCGTGTTCATCGGCCCGCCGCCCGCAGCGATCCATGCCATGGGCTCCAAGAGCGAGGCCAAGAAGATCATGGAGAAGGCCCGGGTGCCGCTGGTGCCGGGCTATCACGGCGACGACCAGTCGGCCGACCTTCTGGCGCGCGAGGCGGATCGGATCGGCTATCCGGTGCTGATCAAGGCGTCGGCCGGCGGCGGCGGCAAGGGCATGCGCGTGGTCGAGAACCCGGCGAAGTTCGCCGATGCGCTGGCGGGCGCCAAGCGCGAGGCCAAGGCGTCGTTCGCCGACGACCACGTGCTGGTCGAGAAATACCTGACGCGACCGCGCCATATCGAGATCCAGGTCTTCGCCGACAGCCACGGCAACTGCGTCTACCTGTTCGAGCGCGACTGCTCGATCCAGCGGCGCCATCAGAAGGTGATCGAGGAGGCGCCGGCGCCGGCCATGGACCCGGCGCGCCGCAAGGCGATGGGCGAGGCGGCCGTCGCGGCAGCCAAGGCGATCGGCTACCAGGGCGCCGGCACCGTCGAGTTCATCGCCAACCAGGACGGCACCTTCTACTTCATGGAGATGAACACCCGGCTGCAGGTCGAGCATCCGGTCACCGAGGCCATCACCGGCCAGGACCTGGTCGAATGGCAGCTGATCGTTGCGGCGGGCGGCGCAATGCCGCTCACCCAGGGCCAGCTCCGGATCGACGGCCATGCCGTCGAGGTCCGCCTCTACGCCGAGGATCCGGCGCGCAACTTCCTGCCGTCGACCGGCACCCTGGTCCATCTCCGGCTGCCGGAGGAGGGGCCGCACGTGCGCGTCGACACCGGCGTGCGCCAGGGCGATACGGTCACGCCGTTCTACGATCCGATGATCGCCAAGGTGATCGTGCACGATCGCGACCGTGCCTCGGCGTTGCGCCGCATGGCGGCCCTGATGGGCGAGACCGAGGTGGTCGGGGTGACCACCAACGCGGCGCTCCTCAAGGCGCTGTGCGCGCATCCGGCTTTCGTCGGCGGCGAGGTCGACACGGGTTTTATCGAGCGCCATCGCGACTCGCTGTTCGCGAAGCTCCAGCCCGCCGACGACCGCGCGCTTGCCGTCGCGACCCTGGCGCGCCTGGTCGAATGGCAGGAGGCCACAGCTGTCGCCGCGCGGGCGTCCGGCGATCCGTGGTCGCCGTGGACCCGGCAGAACGCCTTTCGGCTGCTCGACGAAGGCCACGACGAGGTGCGCTGGAAGGACGGCGAGCGCGAGGCTGCGGTGATCGCCCGGCGCCAGCGGGCCGGCGGCGTGCGGCTCGAGCTGCCGCATGGGGCGCTCGACGCCGAGGTGCGGCGGCTGGAGGAAGACCGTCTCGCCATCCGCCTGGGCGACGACACGTTCACCGCCTCCGTGGTGCGCCGCCAGACCAGCGACGGCGTCGACTATACGGTGTTTGCCGACGGCGCCAGCCGGCGGCTGCGCCTCGTCGATCCGCTCGACGTGACGCAGTACGAGGCCGCTGCCTCGGGCGAGGCCGCCGTGCGCGCGCCCCTGCCCGGCAAGATCATCGACCTGCGCGTCAAGGTCGGCGACAGCGTGAGCAAGGGCCAGCCCCTCCTCGTACTCGAGGCGATGAAGATGGAGCACACGCTCGCCGCGCCGATGGACGGCAAGGTCAAGGCCCTGCGCTACGCTGTCGGCGAGCAGGTCGCCGAGGGCGCCGAGCTGGTCGAGTTCGAGGACGAGGGCTGACGATCATCCTCCTCCCCAGCAGAGCTCTGTCGCACTACACATTTTCTCCCCTCCCTGCGCGAAGCGCGGGGAGGTGCCCCGAAGGGGGCGGAGGGGTCAAGAGCCTCAGTCGAAGCGTCTGTTCATTTCAATGTGCGCGTGTGTTGCCCATGACCCCTCCGTCCGCGATGACGCGGACACCTCCCCAGCTGGGGAGGCGGATGAAGGGTCAGCGCGTCACCACCTTGCGATAGAGGTGCCACGTGGCGTGGCCCAGGATCGGCAGCACGATGGCGAGCCCGACGAGCAGCGGGATTGTGCCGATCACCAGGCCGGCGGCGATGATCAGCCCCCATACCGCCATCGGCAGCGGGTTCTGCACGACGGCGCGGACCGACGTCTGGATCGCGGTGGCGACGCCGATATCGCGGTCGAGCAGCAGCGGGAACGACACCACGCTGATCACCAGCACCCCCAGCGCGAACAGGAAGCCGAGGCCGACGCCGACGGCGATCATCGTCCAGCCTTGCGGCGTGGTGACGGCGTCGCGGGCGAATGCCAGGGCTGAGACCGGCGCGTCGGGGCCGAGCGTCACCGTGTAGAGCAGGTTCGCCGCAAACAGCCAGAGCGCGAACAGGGCGAGCAGCAGGGAGCCCAGCACGGCGATCGAGCCCAGCGCCGGCGAGCGCAGCACGCCGAATACGTCGGTCCAGCCTGTCTCGATGCCGCGCTCGCGGCGGCGGCTGATCTCGTAGAGACCGACGCCGAACAACGGCGCGATCAGCGCGAAGCCGGAGACCAGCGGGAAGATCAGCGGCAGCAGGCCGTAGTCGAAGGCGATCCGCGCCATGATCAGGCCGGCGACCGGATAGATGAGGCAGAGGAAAATGACGTCGGTCCGGCACGCCTCGAAATCGCGCGCCCCCTGGACCAGCGAGTCGCGCAGGTCGGCGAGGCCGATCCGGCGCACGACGGGCGGCGCGGTATCGCGCGCCTCCCAGGTGCCCTCCATCGATTGCGCCGCCGAGCCCATGGCGTGACCAGCCTGCTTCAGCTGGTCCCAGCTCCATTCGACGGGATTGCGGATGTGGTCATGCGTGGCCATGCTTGCCTCCTTGCGAACCGTTGTTCCAAGGTCGCAGGCCCGACGTGCCACGACGCCCCAAGCGGTCGCCGGTCACGAGGAGCTGCGAACCACCACGCCGACAGTATACGCCTCGGCGGTGGGGAAGTCTCGTTGTCGGAATCCAGGAGACACCTTCCCGGAACGGGCCATTGGATTGGGCTACCGGGATTTGCCATGACGGCGTGCGTTGCGCAGTATCGCGGCGAGCGGCGAGAGACCGCGCAGGGACACTTTGGGAAGGAAACACATAATGAGATTTACCCGGCGCCATGCCTTGCGCCTTGCCGGAGCTGGCGCAGCCACGCTTGCGCCGACCGCTGCCGTCGAGGCGCAGGACGCCTTAGACAACGTGAAGATCCTGGTCGGGTTCCCGCCCGGCGGCACGGCCGATGTGGTTGCGCGTCAGTTGTCGGACAAGCTGGTGCCGGGTTATGCGCGCGCCGTGATCGTCGACAACCGGCCCGGTGCGGCGGGGCGCATCGCCATCGACGTGCTCAAGGGCTCGCCGCCCGACGGCCGCACCATGCTGGTGACGCCGGCTTCGACGATGACGGTCTACCCGCACGTCTATCGCCAGCTGTCGTACAACCCGGCCGACATCACGCCGGTCACCGTGGCGAGCACGTTCGTGCACGGCTTCGCAGTCGGGCCGATGGTGCCGGAGAGCATCACCAACCTGGCGCAGTTCGCCGACTGGGCGCGGGCCAATCCGGGCAAGGCCAATTGCGGCAATCCGGGCGAGGGCTCGCTGCCGCACTTTCTCACCATCCTGCTGGCCAAGGCGCTCAACGCGCCGATCCAGGCGGTGCCGTACCGCGGCGGCGCGCCGGCGCTGGCCGACATGGCGGCCGGCCAGATCGCCTCGCTGCTGCTACCCGACGGCGCCTTCCTGGCGTTCAGCCAGGACAATCGCGCGCGCGTGCTGGCGACCAGCGGGACCAGCGCGTCGCCGTTCTATCCCAAGGTGCCGACCTTCGCCGAGCAGGGCGTCAAGGACATCGTCGTGACCGAATGGTTCGGCATGTTCATGCCGCCCGCGACTCCGCCGACGCTCGTCGAGCACGCCGCGCAGGCGATCGGCAAGGCCCTGGTCGCCAAGGACGTCGCCGAGATCTTCGCCAAGTCCGGCATGGTGCCGACGCCGACCACGCCGGCCGAACTCGCCAAGATGATCAAAGCAGAGACCGAATACTGGGGCCCGCTCATCAAGTCGACCGGCTTCAAGCCGATCGAGTGACAAACACCAACCTCATCCTGAGGAAGCCGCGCAGCGGCCGTCTCCGAAGGATGGCGCCAACGACAGCCTCTGTTGCCCGTCCTTCGAGACGCCACGCTACGCGGCTCCTCAGGATGACGGCATAGGGTCGGGCGAGACTGCCTATCGCCTCCGCAGGTTCAGCAGCCCGTATAGCAGCAGGGCGCCGAAGGTGGCCGTGCCGATGCCGGCCATCGAGAAGCTGCTGCCGAACGACAGCGTGAAGTCGCCGGCGCCGAGCATCAGGGTGATGCCGGCGACCATCATGTTGCGGCTGTCGGTGAAATCGATGCGGTTATCGACCCAGATGCGCACGCCGGCGATGGCGATCAGGCCGAAGATGACGATGCTGACACCGCCCATCACCGGCAGCGGGATGGTGTGGATCAGAGCGCCGAACTTGGGCGAGAAGCCGAGCAGGATGGCGAATAGCGCCGCCACCACGAACAGCACGGTCGAGTAGACCCGTGTGGCTGCCATGACGCCGATATTCTCGGCGTAGGTGGTGACGCCGGTGCCGCCGACCGCGGCCGACGCTACGGTGGCGAGGCCGTCGCCGACGAAGGCCCGGCCGATAAAGGCGTCCATGCGGCGTCCGGTCATCGCGCCGACCGCCTTCAGGTGGCCGAGATTCTCGGCGACCAGGATCGCCGCCACCGGCAGGATGAGAAAGATCGCCCGCCCCTCGAACCTGGGCGCCGTGAGGTGGGGCACGCCGAACCAGGCCGCGTTGCCGATCAGGTTGGCATCGATCGGTGGCCCCCAGCCCAGACCGTTGGTCAGCACGGCATAGACGAGGCTGGCGACGATGAGGCCCACCAGGATCAGGAGCCGCTGCAGCATTCCCGACGTGAACACGGCGATGAGGCCGATCGACAGGAACGTCATGGCCTGTACCCAGGCGTCGAAGCTCGTCGAGGCCATGGTCTTGACCGGCACCGGCGCGAGGTTGAGCCCGATCGTCGCCACGATCGATCCGGTCACCACCGGTGGCATCAGGCGCTCGACCCAGCCGGTGCCGGTTGCCATGACGATGAAGCCGATCAGCGCATAGACCGCGCCGCACACGATGATGCCGCCCAGCGCCACGTCGATCGAGGCATTGGGCCCGTGGCCGACATAGCCAGTCGCGGCCGCGACGGCAGCGATGAAGGAGAAGGAGGAACTGAGATAGCTCGGCACCTTGCCGCCGACAGCGACAAAGAAGATCAAGGTGCCGACGCCGCTCATCAGGATGGCGACGTTGGGATCGAAACCCATCAGAAGGGGCCCCAGCACCGTGCCGCCGAACATCGCCAGCACGTGCTGGACGCCGAGCAGCAGCGTCTGCGGCCACGGCAGGCGTTCGTCCGGCGCGACGACAACGCCATCGGCCGGCTGCCTTACGGTCCAGGCGAGCATACCCCTCATGCTCTTCCGCAGCGCTGTGCCAGTGTTTGCGGGGGCAGAGGGATCATCGCTGCGGCGGCGCCACTCCCATGGCGCTCATCGGATGTGTGATCGACGAGGAAGAGCGCCCCGAAAGTGGCGCGCTCCCGGCGCTGAGGTTCCTGAGGGCGGAGCGGCCCCCTGCTGCCGCAGCTTCAATGCGCGTGGCCATACGAATGCCCGTGCGCGTGTGCCCGTGCGCGTGCCCCATGTGCTGCCGCCTTGGCCTTGAGCTGCCCATCACCTCGTGCAGAAAGGCGCCGCCCGGCCCGAACTGCTGCCAGTTGCGCTGCAGGGCCGCGAGTTCCTCGGCCGGCCGCTCCTTCATCTCCTCGGCACAGGCGCGCGAGCCGATGATCTCGGCGCCGGCCAGCAACTGGTTGCCGAACGGGTGGTCGCCGTTGGAATGGGTGTTGACCAGCCGGCCGGCCGCCTTGGCGGCTGGCGGCGCGCATGCCGGCCAGCATTTCGGCCGTCAAGGAAAGATCGAACAGGGTATCGATCAAGAGGCTCTCGAGCCCGTCGGTGACCAGCCCGGCATTGCTCCAGCCCCAGCCGCCGTCGGGCTGCAGCCAGGCGAAGCAGCCGTTGCCGAGATCGTGCAGACCCTTGCTGTAGTGCCACTTGGTCATGACGCGCTCTCGTCCCCGAGGTTGGAGGAGATCGGCCGGAGGAAATCGACCAACAAATCGCGTCGAGCGTAGCGGGCATCCCGGCCCGCGCAATCCCCACGGAACCTTATCCGGTCCACCGCATTTGAATACTCACCGGCGCGCCCCCAAACGCCGGCCCCGCCCCGGGAACATCATCCCCCGCTTCAGCACACCCGGGGCGGGTTGGGGGACCGCCCGTCCGGGCGGTTTTTCGTTTGGCAGGGCAGCGTAGCTCGGCTAGTCCGTCCCCGTCTGCAGGGAGCGGAGCGTTCGAGATGGCGAAATATTTCGCGAAGTTTGCCAAGGGCCGGCCGTACGTCATCGACGTCGACGGCAAGGATGTGCCGGGCGCGGTGGTCAAGCGACTCAATTTTCCCATGGGCCCGGTGGATGTCGTCGAAGGCCGAAAGTGGGGACCCGACCATCGCCCACCGACCGTCGATATCGAGGTGAACGGCGCGGTTGTCCGCGCCGTCCCCGTCCGGTCGACGAAGCAATCTTGAGCCTCGTCGGCTCGCCTCCCTACCTCGAATGCGTCCTACCAGCGGTTGGAGGGCGCCGTCGCGGCACCGATGGCGGCGCCGCCGAGGCCGCCCACCACCGCGCCCGCCACCGGGTTGCCGGCCGCCGCGCCGACCAGCGCACCGCCGCCGGCGCCGATCGCGCCACCCGTCAGCGCACGGTCGACTGGCCGGTCGCCACACGCCGCTGTCGCCGTCGCCAGCGCGGCAAGGACAGCGAGGGTCATCGTCGTGCGCAGCATGATCTTTGTCTCCTTCGTGCGGTTGTGCAGCGACAACGTAACGATGACGCGACGGTTGCTTGCCGTGCGCCATGGGAGCTCGGCGCGGCGTGATCGATCTGGGGCGTGGTTTCCAGTCGAGGTCCATCGACCCTCCCTGAAGGGGGCGTCCGTGAGCTCATCGGCCGTGCGATCGCTGATCTGCAGTCGCGATGAGTTCGTCGGTGTCGAGATTGCCTGTCTGCAGTCGCCGGTCATATAGTCCTTCGTCGCTGTTGCTCCGCCGGATCGGCCGCGTTCTTCAAGGCTCGATTCCAGGAGGCCATGCATGACCGTCGCGGCGTTTCCCATTGGTTTGGACGTCAGGGTCAATTCGACGATCAACGGCACGCAGACCTATCCGGCCGTCGCTGCCCTGGCCGGCGGCGGCTTCGTCGTGACCTGGACATCGGCAACCACCAGCGGCGTCGCCGGCAACGAGATCTACGGCCAGCGCTACGATTCGTCGGGCGTCCGGCAGGGCGCGGAATTCACGGTAAACAGCACCTTCACCGGCTCGCAGGCGCTCTCCTCGGTGACGGCACTCGCCGACGGCGGCTTCCTCGTCACCTGGCAGAGCGACCAGAATGGGGCCTTCGATATCTATGCACGTCGCTACAACGCCTCGGGTGTGGCGACCGCTCCTGAGTTCCTGGTCAATGCCTCGCACCAGACCGGCGATCAGATCTTCGCCTCTGCCGTCGGACTGACCAATGGCGGCTTCGTCATCATGTGGGCATCGCCCGGTGCAGGCTACGACATTTTCGGCCAGCGTTACGGCTCCACGGGTGTTGCTGTAGGCGGCGAATTTCCGGTTTTTGACTCCCGGCCCGGTGACCAACTCTACCCATCTATCGCAGCGCTGACAGATGGCGGCTTCGCCGTTACGTTTACGACGCCCAACGCGACTACTGCGTTGGACATTGGTGTCAGTGAGTATGAACCGAATGGGATTGCATCGGGTGTAGATTTCGCCAACCCCAATACTGCCGGCGATCAGGACTATTCGTCCGTCGCGACGCTGAAAGATGGCAACTACGTTGTCGTGTGGTCGTCAAACGGCGAGGACGGCAGCGATACGGGAGTTTTTGGGCAGGTCTACAGCGGAAATGTCCTTGTCGGGTCAACGTTCAGGGCCAACAACACGACGAGCGGCGACCAGACTTATCCCTCCGTCGCGGCCTTGAACGACGGTGGCTACCTGGTGACGTGGTCATCGCTGGGGCAGGACGGCAGCGGCTGGGGCGTGTACGGCCGGCGCTACGACGCGGTCGGTAACGCGCTCGGTAGCGAGTTCAGGATCAACGCGACGACCGCTGGCAACCAGATCGCTCAGTCGCTCATCGGCTCGCAGGATGTGGCGACCCTGGGCGACGGGCACATCGTGCAGGTGTGGTCCGGGACGGGCACCGAGGAAGTGTTCTTCCGGCTGATCAATACCAGGGGCGTGATCACGACCGACGATGCCTACGTGGTCCTGGCCGGCGGTCAAGTCCCGGCTACCCAACCGATCGGCCTGCTGTCGAACGACGAAACGCCGCCGGGATCGTTGGTCAACATCGACAGCTTCTCCTCCGGCCGCTTCGTCGCCTCCGGAGCGGACGGGACGTTCAACTACGCGTCCGGCAACTTCAAGGGCATCGACGACGTCCAATACGGCATCCTCCTGCCGGACGGCACGTCCACGACCGCCCATGTCAAGATCTACGTCGTCCCTGTCAACGCCGGGCCCACGTCGACGACGCTCGACCTCGTCGGGCTGACGGCGGGCGAGCAGATCGCGGCGACCTACCTCGCCTTCTTCGGACGCGGCGCCGACGATGGCGGCTTCGATTTCTGGGTCAACCAGTTCAACGCCAACAAGGCGACGCAGGGTCCGGCTGCCCTGTTCACCAACATCGCGAGCTCGTTCGGCATCAGCAGCGAGGCTAAGGCGCTCTATCCCTTCCTTGCCAGTCCGTCCGGCGCGACCGACGCGCAGATCTCGTCCTTTCTCACCAGCGTCTACGACAACCTGTTCAACCGCGCCTCAGATACGGGCGGGCTTGCCTACTGGACCGGGCAGATCAAGGCCGCCCTGCAGTCCGGCAAGTTCGTCGGCTCGGTGCTGGTCGACATCATGAGCGGCGCCCAGGACACGGCGACAGGCAAGGACATCACGACGCTGATGTCGAAGGTCGCCGTGTCGATCCACTACGTCGACGGTCAGAGGGAGCTGAACACCAGCTGGACGGCGGCCGACGACCTGGCCGAGGCGAGGGCGCTGGTCGACGCCGTCACCAGCGATGCGTCGACGATCCTGGTCGGCCTCGCGACGGCCGACCGCCTGGTCGCTGCCGACGCGATATAGGTTGCTCGGTTGCCTCAGCACCGTGCTTTCATCCTGGGTCCGCTCGACTGGCGCACAGGTGAGAGGGTGATCGCGGCCATCGTCTTCACGGGCTTCATGGGGGTGCTGCTGATCGTGCGCCGCCGGCGCAATGTCCTCACCGTGGGGCTGGGCGTGGCGTGCCTCGTAGTCTGCGCATTCCTGGTGTGGGATCATTTGGAATGGCTGCAGGGGTGACGAAACGTCAGGGAATGAGCATCTCATTTCCCGAGTTGAGCGGCTCGTCGACATCGTTGTCGACGTCCGCCGGCTGCGTCCTTGCATCCCTGCGTCCCGCTCGGCTCGACGGGCGGTATGGCGAGAGGTCGCTTGCCAAGCCGCGGCGGCACCGCTAAATGCTGCCGCCTGCCCGCTTGGGGGATAGTTTAACGGTAGAACAACCGGCTCTGACCCGGTTAGTCTAGGTTCGAATCCTGGTCCCCCAGCCAACCTGCCCCGGCGGCGCTGTCCCCTGGGCTGGCGTCCGTGGACCGCGTTCCCGCCAATTCGCCATTGCCGGTTCGCGGCCCGGCTGTCGCCGGTTCTTGCACTGGCTGCCGCTGATCCATGCACAGGTCGCAAGTGGGATTGTCGTCCAGCGAAGGGCTCGCCGCGGATCGTAACCTCGGTTACCATTCGGCGAAGGAAAAGAGTAAGCGAATGGCCGGGGAACCCATCAAGGGAGGCTGGCACAGCGGTCGGTTCGCGCACACTTTTGCCGCCATCGATCTCGGCACCAACAACTGCCGGCTTCTGGTGGCGCGGGCGTCGGTCGACGGCTATCAGGTCATCGATGCCTATTCCCGGCCGGTCCGGCTGGGCGAAGGGGTGGCGCTGAGCGGCGCGCTGTGCGGCGATGCGATCGAGCGCACGCTGCATGCGCTGTCCGTCTGCGCCGGCAAGATCGAGCGCAATCGTGTCACCATGGCCCGTCACATCGCCACCGAAGCCTGCCGCCGCGCCTGCAACGGCGAGGATTTCCTCGCCGTCGTGAAGGAGCGCACCGGCCTCTGCTTCGAGGTCATCGACCCCGCCGAGGAGGCGCGGCTGGCGCTGGCGAGCTGCGAGAACCTGCTCGACGCCGAGATCCCGTTCGGCCTGCTGATCGACATCGGCGGCGGCTCGACCGAGGTGAGCTGGGTCCGCGTCTCCCGCCGCGACGACCGGCTGGGCGGCGTCGCCACCGAGATCCTCGACATGACCTCGGTGCCGTGGGGCGTCGTGACGCTCACGGAGTCGTGCGTAAAAGGCCTGCCGCGCGAGCAGCCGCCGACGCGCGCCTGCTACGACGACATGATGGAGCGCATCCGTGCCGACCTGCGGCCGTTCTGCCGCAAGCACCAGATCGGCGGCGCGATCGCCCGCGGCGAGGTCCAGATGATCGGTGCCTCGGGCACGGTGACGACGGTTAGCGCCCATCATCTCGGCCTCAAGCGCTACAACCGCGTGCTGGTCGACGGCTCGTGCATCGGCCACGATTCGATCCTGCGTATCTGCGACCAGCTCTCCGTCAAGTCGGTCGCCGAGCTCACCGAGGTGCCGTGCATCGGCAACGACCGGGCCGACCTCGCCCTGGCTGGCGGCGCCATTCTCGAAGCGGTATGCCGCCAGTGGCCGGCGCCGATGGTGCGCGTCGCCGACCGCGGCCTGCGCGAGGGCGTGCTGATGGAGCTGATGCGCCGAGCCGATCGCGAGGCCGACCCGTTCCGTCACCCGGGGCACTGAAGCACCATGGCGAAGGGCAAGGGAGGCAACCGGTCGGGATCGAGCGTACCGACCGGGCGGCAAGCCACGGTGCGGGTCAAGACCGCGCGCGGCCGCACCGTCTCCTCGCAGCGCTGGCTGCAGCGCCAGCTCAACGACCCCTACGTCGCCGAGGCGAAGAAGCGCGGCTACCGCGCGCGCGCCGCCTTCAAGCTCCTGCAGCTCGACGACCGGTTCCGCTTTCTCAAGCCCGGCGGCCGCATCGTCGATCTCGGCGCCGCGCCGGGCGGCTGGACCCAGGTCGCGGTCGAGCGGGCGAAGCCGGGCAAGGGTGGTGGCGTGGTGGTCGGCATCGACCTCACGCCGGTCGAGCCGATCGCCGGTGCCACCGTGCTGGCCAAGGATTTCTATGACGACGACGCGCCGGCGGTGCTGACCGAGCTGCTCGGCGGGCCGGCCGATGCCGTGTTGAGCGACATGGCGGCCGCGGCGACCGGCGACACCCAGGTCGATCACCTGCGCATCATGGCGCTCGCCGAGACCGCGCACGACTTCGCCCGCCAGGTCCTGAAGCCCGGCGGCACCTTCGTCGCCAAGGTCCTGCAGGGCGGGACGGAGCGCACCTTGCTCGACCAGCTCAAGCGCGACTTCGCCAAGGTGCGGCATGTCAAGCCGCAGGCCAGCCGTGCCGACTCGGCGGAGATGTATGTCGTGGCGACGGGGTTTAGGGGCGGGCCGGCCTGACCCATTTTCATCTTCCTCTCCCTCGCTAGGCCCTCGCCAGGAGAAGAGAAGAATGAGGAAGAGACAGGAAAGGTCCTTCCCTGCGCTCGCCATGACAGCAATATTGTTGCTCCGAGCGCGTCGAGGGACATTTCCTGTCGTGTGATTGCGACGCTTGGCTCGGCCGCGCCAGTGTGTATAAAGGCTCGCCAACCCGGCGGCCCTCTCCGAGAGGTGGGGCCGCTTTTTATTTATCTCCAGTCTGGAGGTTGGCATATGCAGTTTCAGGAAGCGCTCACCTTCGATGACGTCCTCCTGAAGCCGGCCGCCTCGTCCGTGCTCCCAGGGCAGACCGACACCCGAACCCGGCTGACCCGTACCATCGATCTCCGCATCCCCCTGATGTCGGCGGCGATGGATACCGTCACCGAGGCGGCAATGGCGATTGCCATGGCGCAGGCCGGCGGCATCGGCGTCATCCACAAGAACCTCGATCCCGAGGCGCAGGCCAACGAGGTCCGCAAGGTCAAGAAGTTCGAATCCGGCATGGTGGTCAACCCGCTGACCATCCAGCCCGGGCAGACGCTGGCTGATGCGCTGGCGCTGATGTCGACCAACCAGATCTCCGGCATCCCGGTGGTCGAGGGCAACGGCAAGCTGGTCGGCATCCTCACCAACCGCGACGTCCGGTTCGCCACCGACACCAGCATGCCGGTGAGCACGTTGATGACCAAGGAGCGGCTGATCACGGTGCGCGAGGGCGTCAGCACCGACGAGGCCAAGAAGCTCCTGCACCAGTACAGAATCGAGAAGCTGCTGGTGGTCGACGCCGAATACCGCTGCATCGGCCTGATCACGGTGAAGGACATCGAGAAGGCCAACAAATTCCCCGGCGCCAGCAAGGACGAGAAGGGCCGCCTGCGCGCTGCTGCCGCGACCGGCGTCGGCGAGGCCGACATGCGGCGTGCCCAGCTGCTGATCGAGGCCGATGTCGACGTCATCGTCGTCGACACCGCGCACGGCCACTCCAGGGGCGTCATCGAGGCGGTGAAGCGGGTCAAGAAGCTCAGCAACTACGCCCAGGTGATGGCCGGCAACGTGGCGACTCGCGAGGGCGCGCAGGCGCTGATCGACGCCGGCGCCGACGCCGTCAAGATCGGCATCGGTCCCGGCTCGATCTGCACCACCCGCATGGTGGCGGGCGTCGGCGTGCCGCAATTCACCGCCATCTCCGAGGCCGCCGAGGCGTGCCACGCCGCCGGCATCCCGGCGATCGGCGACGGCGGCATCAAGTACTCGGGCGATCTCGCCAAGGCGATCGCCGCCGGCGCCGACTGCGCCATGATCGGCTCGCTGCTCGCCGGCACCGACGAGGCGCCCGGCGAGGTGCTGCTCTACCAGGGCCGCTCCTACAAGTCTTACCGCGGCATGGGCTCGATCGGCGCCATGGCGCGCGGCTCGGCCGACCGCTACTTCCAGCAGGAAGTCGCCAACACGCTGAAGCTGGTGCCCGAGGGCATCGAGGGCCGCGTCCCGTACAAGGGGCCCGTGGGCAACATCATCCACCAGCTGGTCGGCGGCCTGCGCGCGGCGATGGGTTACACCGGCAACGCTACCATCAAGGAGATGCAGACCAACTGCCAGCTCCTGCGCATCACCGGCTCGGGCCTGCGCGAGAGTCACGTCCACGACGTCGAGATCATGCGCGAGGCGCCGAACTACCGGCAGGGAATGTAGCACCTTCACGGCCTGGCCCCGCAGCCGTCGGAGCCGATAGAACGACCCTGCTTTTTTGCGTTCGGTGCGTTCGGTGCGGCCGGAGCCTTTTGAATCAAGGGCTTGGCCGACCGCAAGCGACCGCTCGGCAGGGTCCGTTGCGGTCGGCGCAGCGGTCTTGCGGTCGGGGTCGTGCCGACGCGCACCCGTCCGCGTTCAAGAATGCACAGCGATTTCCCAATATCAGAACCGACGAGAAGCGTGAGAAAGCCCGCAGAACAAGGCTTTTGCGACTGTCCAGCGGTCCCGAGCAGGGAATCGGAACAGGGAATTTGAATCACCGGATCAGGGACCCTCGAACACGGTTCAGGGATCGTCGTGCACGGAGCAGGGACCGAAAAGCACCGCAGCAGGCAAGGCGACAGCCACGCGCGCGAAAACCCGCCGGTGATCCGGAAGGCAAGACGAGAGCGGTGCGACCGACGGACGGTCATGGATGGCACGCGAGCGAGACGGGCCCTGAAGTCGCCTGGCGCGCACCGTGCTGGTTGCAGAGTGCCGCCGCCAGACCGTGCAATCGATTGCACTCATGCTCATCTGGACCGCGGGCATCTTGCCCGCTCATGATTGTGAGGGGGCAAGATGCCCGCGGTCCAGGAAGGCTTGGACGAGCAATCATGACTTTCACGGTAGACTGATCGCGCCGGAAGTCGTTTGCCGTTGGCCGACTTGGCTTCGGTTTGCAGCCACGAGCGTGTGCACTTGATTGCACGCTCCGTCGTGTACATCACCAGGTTATCCTGAAGCCGGCTCGGATCTGGTGGTTGTCGGTGCCTCCGCCCAGCTCGCCGTCGTAGCTGACGAACAGCGAGGTGCGATCGGCGATATTGGTGGCGGCGGAGAAGCCGATCAGCGCGCTGTCGCGCGTCGGTGTGGCGCCCCACACGGTGAATTGTGGACCGGGGTTGGCGGCGAAGGCCGCCGTCATCGGCCGCGCCGTGTCGGCGAACTCGTGCATCCAGCCCAGCCGCAGGCCGATGTCGAGTGGCCGGCTGCCGCCAAGATCGAAGCTCGCGGCGAAGTCGGCGCCGAGAGTCGTGCGCACTGACGTGGTGGTCTGCTGAGCGACCGAGAGATTGAACGGGCTGCTGCCGCTCTCGCTGAAGGCGGCTTGTGTGCTTGAGCCGATCTGCAGGCGAGCGAACGGGCTGATCGAGGTCTTCGACGGCCGGTCGAGCGCGAAGCGGTAGCCGGTCTCGACCTGACCGAGGAACTGGCTGGCATTGGTGTTGCCACTGGCGATCCCGGCCGGCAGGCCGGGGATCGCCAGGTAACGCTGCATGCGGTTGCTGGCGTTGGCGTAGCCCGCCAGCGCATCGGCGTAGAATCCGCCCTGCGTGAAGGATCCGTAGAGCGCGACGCTCAACGAATCAGTGTAGCCGTTGCCGGCGAAGCCGTTGACCCACTGCGTGCCGCCGGCATAGCCGCCGGAAATGCCGACGAAGAAGCGCGGGTCGAGGCGGTAGTCGATGCCGAATGCCGCGCCGCCCAGCGTGTAGGTGAGGCCAGCGGCATTGGCATCGCCCAGCACGCTGCCGGTGCTGCCAATACCGCTCAGCCAGGCGGAGAGTCGGGGAAGCGCAACCGTGCTGGCATCGCAGGTCTCGCCGCAGGCTTCGGCAAGCGCCACGCTCGGCGAACCGGCTGTGTCGGTGCCGCGGTTCACCGCCATCTGTCGCCCCACCGCGTTCATGAAGAGCTGGCTCGCCCGGATATTCACCGTGCCGAAATCTGCATAGGGTTGGCCGCTCAGCGCCTGCAGCGCCGCGGAGCCTTGTGCCGGCTGCAGGTTGGCCATCGACGTTACCAGGCCGCCAATGCTGCCGCCGGCCGCGGCGGCATCGAGCGCACCGCCGACTGCCTGCTGGTTCACCGTCTGGCCGGCCGAGCGGAAGGCGTTGGGCGCCAGCGCCAGGGTGACGTAGACGTGCTCGCGATCGAGCGAGACCGTGGGCGTCAGGAAGCCGACGCCGCCCGCGATGGTGTCGAACGTGACGGTGCCGCCATCCTGCGTCGTGATGATCGTGTACTTGGTATTGGGCGCGTACGTGCCGGCCTCCGGCACGATCAGCAGCGTGCCGGCGTTGATCGTCACCTTGTGTCCCGCGCCGATCACGTTGACGCGGTCACTGTCGCCTCTGGCATTGACCTCGACCTCGTACCTGCCGCCGTTGAAGGTGAAGTTGCCGTTCACCGTGAGATGGCCGATCGAGTTGCCGGGCTTGATGGTGCCGCCGTTGTTGGTGATGTCGCCGGTGATGTTTCCGACACCGCTCAAGGTGCCGTCCTTGTTGAGCGTGACGTTGCTGGTGAGGTGCCCGTTCACCGCAAGGCCTCCGGCATTGATCGTCGTGCCGCCGCCGACGCTGCTGCTGCCGGCAAGATTGAGCGTGCCGGTGCCGTTCTTGGTAAGCGTGCCGCCGCCGGTCATGCTGCCGGCATAGGTACCATTGAAGCCCTGGTCGAAGATCACGGCGGCGTTGTTGGCGATGGCGCCCTGCAGGCTGCGACTGGTGCCCTGCAAGCTGCCGGCGGCGACGGTAGTGCCGGTGCTGTAGCTGTTGTCCCCGCTCAAGGTCAGCGTGCCGGCGCCGGTCTTCAGCACGCTGCCGATACCGGTGATGGTGGCCGCGAAGGTGCCGTTGCTCGCCTGGTCGAAGGTGACCGAGCGGGCGACCGGGTTCTGTGCGTTGCTGTCGAAGACGATGTTGCCCTGCAGGGTCGCGCTGTTGCCCTGTACCGTGCCGCCGTTCTGGATGATGGTGCCGGTGAAGCCGCTGCTGCCGGCGAGCACGAGCGTGCCGGCGCCGACCTTGGCGAGCTGCTCGCCCGCGAGGCTGCCGCCCAACGTGAGGGTCTGGCCACCGTCGACCTGAAACGTGCCGCCGCCGTTCAGCAGCGTGATCGGCCGCGTCGTCGTGAAGGTTCCCGACGCCCACAGGCTGCCGCCGGCGTACAGGGTGACGCTGGTGCCCGCCGCGCCGAGCTTGTCGTCGGAGGAGACCTGCAGCGCGCCCTTGGCCACGAACGTGCCGCCCGCCCAGGTGTTGGTCTGGCCCGACAGCGTGAGCACGCCGTCGCCGTCCTTGATGAACTGGCCGGGCCCGCCGATGTTGCCGGCCCAGGTGATCGGATTGTTGAACACCGAGATGGCCCCGCCGTTGGCGGTCAGGGTGATGGGCCGCGTCATGACGAGACCCGCCACGGCATCCCCGGTCGTTCCGAGTGCGCCGCCGTTCAGGGTGATCAGCGTGCCCGCCGCGCCGAGATTGGCGTCGGTCGTGAACAGCACCGCGCCGCCGTTGACCAGCGTGCCACCGGCGTAGCTGTTGCTGCCGGCGAGCGTCAGCATCCCGCCGGCGTTCTTGGTCAGCAAACCGCTGCCCGACATGACTCCGGCATAGGTGCCATTGCCCGCCTGGCCGAACACCACGTTGGCATTGTTCAGGATGTTGCCCTGCAGGCTCGTGGTCGTGCCCTGCAGGATGCCGCCGTTGACGACGGTGCCGCCGCCGTAGGTGTTGGCGCCGGAGAGCGTCAGCGTGCCCGCGCCCTCCTTGGAGAGGATGCCGGTGGTGCCCGACATGATGCCGGCATAGGTGCCGTTGCCCGACTGGTCGAACACGACGTTGGCGTTGTTCACGATATTGCCCTGCAGGCTCGCGGTGGTGCCGCGCAGAACGCCGCCATCGACGACGGTGCCGCCCTCGTAGCTGTTGTTGCCAGCGAGCGTCAGCGTGCCGTCGCCTTTCTTGACGAGCTGGCCGCCGCCCGACATCTCGCCGGCATAGGTGCCGTTGAAGCCCTGGTCGAAGACGACGATGGTCGCGTTCATGATCGTGCCCTGCAAGCTCGTGCTGGTGCCCTGCAGGGTGCCGCCATAGACGAAGGTGCCGCCGGTATAGCTGTTGGCCCCAGTCAGAATCGTCGTGCCGTCGGCGGACTTCTGCACTTGCCAGCTGCCGACATTGGCGCCGGTGCCGCTGGCGCCTTTCTCGTCGACGATGGCGTCGCTGATCGTCTGCGTGAACCGCGCCCCGGTGATCGCAGGAGTGATGGTCCACGGATCGCCCGGGACCAGATTCAAAATCCCGTAGCCTCCCAGGAAAATTCCCGAACCGATGCCCTGACCGGCGTGGCCCGCGGTCGTGCCGCTGCCGCCCGAGCCGCCGGAGACGCTGCCGCCGGCAACGTTCAACGCGTGGCTCAGCGTCAACCCCCCGCCGGGCGCGACGAAGATGCCGCTGCCCAGTCCTGCGCCGCCACCCCCGCCGGCGCCGCTCTCGCCGCTGACGGACCCACCGTTGCCGCCGCCTATGCCACCTGTGCCGCCGGTCCGGCCAGTGAAGCCACCGCCGGCGCCGCCGCCGCCGCCGCCCAGGCCGCCATCGCCGCCGGCGCCGCCTCGTCGATGGCGCCGGGCGCGGCACCGCCGCCGCCGCCGCCGCCCAAACCACCATTGTCGCCGTAGGTGAACCGCCCGCCATTGCCGCCCCCGCCGGCGCCGCCCTTGCCGTTGATGAAGACGCCGCCGTCGGTGCCGTTGGCGCCGGTCGGCGAGGAACCGCCGCCCCCGCCGCCGGTCAAGCTATTGCCCGACGCCGTGTTGCCGTTGCCGCCGCTGCCACCCACCGCCTGATTGTTCAGCAGGGTGAGATCCCACGCCGCCACGAAGGCACCGCTGCCGACGTACAGCGCCCCGCCCAGCCCGCCGCCGCCGCCCCCGCCGCCGCCGCCGCTGCCGCCGGTGCCGCCCTGGGCCACCGCGTTGGCGATGGTGAGATTGGTGATCTCGAGGGTGCCCGATTCGATGAAGAGGCCGCGAAACCTGTTGTCACCCGACAGAGTGAAGCCGCCTCCATTGATGCTGACGCCCGTGAAGTTGGTGGTCACGGTCGGCAGGTTGGCGGTCAGCGTGATGTTGGCGGTGAAGAAGATGCTGTGCGCGCCGCTGGTGATGGCGTTGCGGAGCTGCGCCTCGGTCGCGACATCGACGGCGCGGGCCGGTGACGGCGCCCCCGCGCCAGATGCCAGCGCGGCCAGCGCGAGCAGCAGAGCGGAGGGCGAAGGTCCCCAGAAGCAATGCATGAAACGTGTCATCGGGATCCTCGCTGCATCCCCGGTTCGTAGCGCCGTTTTTGCCGCAAGGACCTTCGTGCGAGCACCTGCCGCGTGCGGAAGACGGCAGAATTCCTCGTCTTTTTCCGGAAAATGACGGAAAATGCCCCGAAGGAAGACCGGGGGGTAAGGTGGCACGGGACATTGATCGCAAGTTGCGTTTGACGGCGGCTGTGCTCGGCACCATCACGCGCAAAGACCTTGCGGCCCAATTCCGTCTCATCAACCCGGCGACCACGTTCGATGTCGAGCGGGCCCAGAAATGGCTGCAGGGCCGTGCCCGGCCACGGGAGAGGCAGGTCTACGAGGACTGGGCCAGGCTCCTCGATCTCGGACGCTCCGGGCATTGGATTGCAGAATGCGACGTCGACGCCTTCGTCGATGCGCTATGCAGCCGCCACGGCCACAATCGTGACGGGTTGCTGCGCCAAGCCAACGGCATCGCCCGTGCCCCCAAGGCCACCGACGCCGACCCGTCAACCAACCCGATCGCGGGCCTTGCCGGCACCTATCTCAGCTACTCGCATGCCTGGTCGCGCTATTTCCGCGGCCAACTGATCTGCGGCGAGCTGTCGTTCAGGATTGAACCGAGGTTGCCCCGACTTGATCCCCAACGGCAGCTTGCCGCAACCTATGTTCAGAATCTGCCGACTGGGGCCACTCACGCCTACGGGGCGGTGTCGGCGAGCCGGCGCACGCTCGGTGTCGATCTACACAGCGCCGATATCGACGAGCCGTACAACATGCGTCTGTTCCGACCGGCGCCGCCTGCGAGTGTCCTCGCCGGATTCTTTACCGGCCCTACATTCCTCAGCTCGGAGACTGAGCTCACCACGACCCGCGTGGTGCTGATACGTCTGCCTTCGACCATCAGTCGCCGCTCGGCCGCGGCCTATCTTCCGCCCGGCGCCTCCGTCGCTGCTGATCTTTCCACGGTCGGCTTGCCCCTGCGCGATCCAGCCGAGATCGATCGCCAGCTCTCGGCGTTTCTCGAGGTCGAACGCGGAGGCATCGATCAGCTCGGGTCGGAGCGCTACGAAGCTCTGACAGCACTGTTCGACCGCAACTGGTTGAGCGAAGTCGCCAGGACCACGGTCTGAACTGCCCGCCCGCGCAGTTGGTGGCCGGCAAGCGCACCCGAACTCATGTGGAAATCACCGAGGAACAGCTGAGCCTGATGCGGCACGAGTCCGACCACCCAGCTCAATTGCAATCGGCGGCCATTCCAGTCCTTCGTGATCCTACAACTGCTATGCGCGCCTGACTGCAGGGATCCCCCAAGTCCCATTGAGGATCGAAGGATTGGCTTCGTCGGGCCAGTACAGGCGCATCATCAGGATGAACTTGCCAGCCGGCGCCGGGAGCCAGTTCGCCTCCCTGTCGGCGCCCGGCGAGTCCTTCTGGACGTGGATGTCGATGGAGCCGTCCGGATTGGCCTCGAGCGCCTGGCGGGCACTGATCGAGTAGCGGTTGATCGGGTTGGCCACGAAGAAGTAGTTGGCGTCGTACATGGTGATCGACCAGAAGCCCTCGGCCGGCGGGGCCTGGCCGCGATCGAACCGGATCACGTACTTCGCGGAGCCGACATAGTCGTTGTCCTCGGCGTCCTTGAGCGACGTCGGATAGACGGCGTCCTGCGGCCGGTTGGCGCCCAGCCCGATCGCGGTGACGAGCGCGCGCATCAGGTAATCGGTGCCGTAGATCCCGGTCTTGGTGGTGAAGTTCCAGCCGTTGATGTGCTGCACGTCCTTGTTGATCTTGAACTGGAGCATGATGCGGTCGAAAGCGAGCGGCGGGACGCGCCTGGCGAGCTCGGCGTCGAGCTTGCCGGCGTCGAAGTCCTGGCCCGGAACTAGCCCGATCCTGGCGAACTTCGCCAGCGCCGGGGCATCCGCCGCCGGTGGCGGGTTCGTCTTCATGAGCTGCGCCAGCAACGTGAAGTACTCCTTGGCGTCCATGCGGTTCACCTGGTCGCGCACGGCCGTCTTCATGTCGATGGACGGATCGACCTTGGCCGGCGCCGCCGTGTAGGGCTTTCCGTAGGCGCTCAACGGAACGAGCTTGCAGTCATCCTGGATCTCGTGGACGGCCTTGTAGTCCTCCGGCGTTCCCGTGCAGTAGATCCGGCCGAGCAGCCACACCATGCTGGTGGGCGACTTGTATTGCTTCACGCCCGCCGGAAGCGTGCCCTTCCAGCCGGGACCGGTAATGGCGTAGGTCTGCGCGCCCGTTCCCGTCGTTCGCTTGCCCGGCACCTGGAACACGTTGGTCCAGCCGTCGAGCATCGGGAACAGATAGTAGCGGCCCTTCATGTCGGGCAGGCTGAGCACCCACGGCTCGGCGCCGACGTCGACCCAGCCCGTCGTGTACAGCGTGTCGGCGTTCGGCGCCGTCACGTCGCGAAAGGAGGCGTCGGGATACTGGCGTATCTTGAGCAGGTGCCCCATGGGCGCCCGGGTCGCCTCGGGGGCAGCCACGTTCGTCATGACGCGTCGGGTCATCTCCATGGTCACCAGGGGATAGCCGTAGATGTAGGCATCGGTCGCAAGCCAGAGCTCCTCGATCCCGTCGCCGAGGCGGAACTCGCCGCCGGGGTTGGGGGACGCCAGCGCCGCGATGGACGTGCTGCCCAGCAGGCTCAAGCCTCCGACGGTAGCAAAGCGGCGGGTGATCATTGGCTCCTCCTTGATGACAAGCTTGACGATGAAAGCAGGAAGCGCGGCGACGACCTGGCCGTGGTCAACGACCGTGATCGGCCGGACCGTACCTGCCGATTGCGGCACGGCCATCGCGATGGAACATGAGCGTCCAGAGACGACCCTCGCCGAGCAGTTGGCTAATCTCGCGCAGCGCGAAGAAGGGCAGCAGCGACACCGGACAAACGAACATCACCAGGAAGCGGCGGAACTCGTCGATCCCGCGCGCTCCCAGCCTCCGCCAGCGATTGCCTGCTTCCACCGCCGCGCTCCTCAGAACCGTATGCTTCCGCCGACGATCGGGCCGTAGAGCACGAGGTTGACGCTGTTGACCGCGCCTCCGGCACTGCTCGAATAGTCGACCCCGAGCGCGCGGAAGCCGACGACCGCGGCGAGCTGGTAGCCGGTGAGCTGCCAGACGGCGTTGTAGCCGGCGAACGCCTGCCAGGTGAGATTGCTCTGCAGCCCAAAACCACCGATGTCGCCCAGCAGCACGATGTCCTGGCTCGGCGTGAACTGATGGCGCAGGCGAAGCCCGATCACGGGATCGATCCAGGTGAGGTTGCCGCTCGACGCGGTCGAGAAGCCGATGCCGCGCTGGAATCCGAGCCGGCTGAGGTCGACGGTGCCGGTCACGTCGAGATTGACGTCGGCGGTCTGGTTCCAGAAGCGAAAGCCCGCCAGCGCGTCGAGCGCCGTCGCCGTGCCCGCCGTCCCGGCCCAGCGATGCAGCTCGTAGGTGCCGGCGGCCTCGACGATCGCCATCGAGTAGGTCGCCCCCGTATTGGCTGTCGTGCTGACCTTCAAGCCGGCCACCGGATTGCGGTAACTCATCGTGCCGCTGGCGAAGCCTAGCCTGGAGAACACCGCATCGGCGAAGAAGCCGACCGTTCCCTTGTTGGCCTCGAAGTAACCCATGTAGCCGATCAGCGAGTCGCTCTTCTGCACCAGGTCGATGAAGCTCGCGTCGACGTCGACCGCTTGGCCCTTGGCGGTCAGGCTGCCGGCAACATTCATCAGCCAGCCGTAGCTCGCCGCGCGCAGGCGCCAGGGCGCGCCATCGTCGTTCGTCGTCGAAGCGGTCTGCCCCGTCGGTTGGGCTGCCTGCTGCCCCGCTGCCGGCGAGCCGTGCACAAGCGCTGCGGCCAGGATGGCAGCCACCACCAAGGCGAAGCCCGGTCCGCTTGGCGTGGCATTCTTCAGGGGTACGCGCGACACGGCCTTTTCCGTTATGGGCTTGCCGGTGGGCTCGGGAGAGCACGATCACAATTCGACGGGCCGTCGACTAACCACGCGATAAATGCAAACATCGTGCGGCGTTTATCATTTCACGACACTGGCAGGCGATTGCCTGTGACACTTTCGGCCCAACGCAGGCGGACGTCGCCCGCATTCACCATGGTCCGGCCGGGCACGGTGCGTGTTGCCGGACTCGGTCCGCTGCCTGTCCTTCTCGAGCACAGGCGCGTCCCGCTCAGCCCGTTGCTCGACGCCGCCGGCCTGCCGCGCACCCTGTTCGACGACGAGGAGAACCTGGTCGACATCGCGAGCGCTGGCCGGCTGCTCGATGTCGCGGCAAAGCAGTCAGGCTGTCCTCATCTCGGCTTGCTCTGTGGCCGGCGCTTCTCTCCAAACACGATCGGCATCGTGGGACGGCTGGCGCAGAATGCGAGCGACGTCGGCAGCGCTCTCCGCGGGTTGATCCTCAACCTCCATCTCCATGGCCACGCCTTCGTGCCGACGCTGGGCGTGGTTTCGGGGACGGCCGAGTTCGGAATGCGGCTGTCGTCCGACCTGCAAGGCAACACGGTCCCTGCGGTCGATCTCGGCATGGCCGCTGCCTTCACGATCGTGAGCACGCTGTGCGGGCCGCACTGGATGCCCCTGGAGGTCCTCCTGGTGCACCAGCCTTTCGCGAGCCGCAAACCGTATGATTCAGCCTTCGGCGTTCGGGTGCAGTTCGGCAGCGATCGCAATGCCATCACCTTCGATGCGGCCTGGCTCACACGGCGCGTCCACGGCGCCAACGCCACCAGGAGAGCGTTACTCGAGCGCGAACTCGCCGTGATTGCCCAGCAGCACCAGCTTCCCGCTGCGACGACGGCCCGCCGCGCCTTGATCGCCTGCATCGCCCGGGGAAATCTGTCGGTAGACGCGGTCGCGGCCGTCATGAGGCTGCATCCCCGGACCCTGAACCGCCGCTTGGCTCGCGAAGGGACGTCACTGCTGGAGCTGACAAAAGCGGTGCGATTCCAGATCGCGCGCGATCTGCTGGAGAATACCGCACTGCCGATCACCGAGATCGCCGCGACCCTCCTCTATGCCAACATCGGCGCCTTCACGCGCGCCTTCCGCCTCTGGTCGCGCGCGAGCCCGAGCGAGTGGCGTGTGAACCATGGGAGGGCGAGGCAAGCTCATGTTCCTCCGGACCGCGAGCATCTTGCTCGCTCATGATGCCGAGCGACCAAGATGCTCGCGGTCCGGAGGAACATGAGCTAGTTCAACGCTTTCGCCACGAGCTCGGCGATCAGGCGGTTGCCGGCGTTGTTCATGTGCCAGAGTCCGTAGAGCCGGCGTGGCTGGGCCGTGGCGCTGAGGGCGGAAAAGCTGTCGAGCGTGGCGAGGCCGTTCTTCTCGGCGCAGGCCAGCAGGCCGCCGGTCAGGCGGCGCTGCTCGGCGGCGAACGCAGGGTCTTCGAGCACGACAGGGTCGTATTCGGCGAGCAGCAGCACGCGGGCGCCGCTCTGCTTCTGCAGCTCGGCCAATCGCTCCGTCAGCCGGCAGGCCAGGAGCTCGCCGACGCCCGATGCGTGCACGCGGATGTGGTCGCCGAACCAGTCGTGCAGCAGGTCGAGGCGGCGCAGGATGAAGTCGAACAGGTAGGAGTAGCCCAGCATCTTCTGCCAGAAGGAGAGGGTGGCCCACGGATCGGCGCGCGGCGGCACCGGCACGCCGCGCAGCTCGAGCTTGCCGCCCTCGATCACGAACCATGGCTTGTCGGCGCTCCACAGGCGGCGCATCTCGGTGCGCCGGATGTCGTCGGCGATGAAGGCGACGACGATGTCGGACGGCTTGTCATGTGGCGCCATCGTATCGCGCGAAGCGAGCTGCTCGGCGCGCAGCACGATCTGGTCGAAGCCGTAGCCGCTCACGCCGCCGTTCAGCACGCGCCGCCCGGTGATCTGCTGCAGTTGAGCAGGCCAGGTCTCGGGATCGGTCACCTCGTCGCCGAACGTGAAGGAATCGCCCACCGCCAGGATCGGCGCGCCGGTGGCGCTGGCACCGTCGCTGTCGCCCGTGCGGCGCAGGCCGGCTGCATCGATGGTCATGCCCGGCGCCGCGTAGCCTGGCCGCGGCACGTAGCCCAGCCGCTCGTCGGGCGCATAGCGGCCGGCGTCGCGCTCCGCCAGCACCGTGCGCGCGTCGAGCACGAAGTTCGACCAGGCGAACAGATAGCCCCAGGTGCTGGCGCGCAGGCCGAGCTCGAGCACGACCAGGCTGACCACGATCGACAGCAGCACGAGGCCGGCGCGGCGCAGGAATTCACGCATCAGGCGGGCGCTTTCGTCCTTCTCCTCCCCAGCTTTGCTGGGGAGGTGTCGGCGTCTTCGCCGACGGAGGGGTCAAGGGCACAGGAGGTGTTGCTCACGACCCCTCCGTCCGCGATTACACGGACACCTCCCCAGCGAAGCTGGGGAGGAGCATGAAACCCGTCCCTTGAAATGACAGGATTGCTCTGTAGGACGTTGCGCGGCGGGCTCAATCATCGTAGCGGCAGGAAGGAAAAGGGGAACAGCATGACGCCCGGCGCGCGGGTGGCGGCCACCATAGAGCTTCTCGACGAGATCGTCAGTCGCCCCGAGCGACCGGCCGATGGCGTCGCCAATGCCTACTTCCGCACCCGCCGCTTCATCGGCGGCGGCGATCGCCGCGCCGTGTCCGAGCGCGTGTGGGCGATCCTGCGGCGCTGGGGACAGCTTCGCTGGTGGCTCCAGCGCACGGGGCATCCCGACAACTCGGCGCGCGCGCCCAATATCGCCCGTGCGATCGTGTCGGCCGAGCTGCTGCTGGTCGACGGTCTCGCGTTCGCCGACGTTGCGGCGATGTTCGACGGCGGTCGCTACCGCCCGCCGCCGCTCGACGAAGCCGAGTTCCGCGCGCTGCGCCAGATGGAGGGCCATTCGCTTGCCCATCCCGAGCAGCCCGACTGGGTACGGCTCAACGTTCAGGAATGGGTGGCACCGCATCTCAAGGAAGCCTATGGCGAGGCGTGGGGCCGCGAGATCGCCGCGCTCGACGCGGCGCCGCCGGTCGACCTGCGCGTCAATCGCCTCAAGGCGACGCCGGCCGAGGCGCGCGCCGCGCTGCAGCGCGAAGGTGTCGAGACCGAGCCGATGCGCTACGCCGCCAACGGCCTGCGGCTGAAGCGCCGCCTCTCCATCGTCGCCGGCCAGGCCTTTCAGGACGGGCTGATCGAGATCCAGGACGAGGGCTCGCAGCTCGTTGCCGCGCTGGTCGACGGGCGGCCCGGCATGCAGGTGATGGATTACTGCGCCGGCGCGGGCGGCAAGACGCTGGCCATCGCGGCCGGCATGAACAACAAGGGCCGCGTCGTCGCCATGGACGTGCTGGAGACGCGGCTCGACCGCTCGGCCCAGCGCCTGCGCCGCGCCGGCGCGCACAACGTCGAGCGCCGCGCGATCGACGGCGACAATCGCAAATGGCTGAAGCGCCAGGGCGGCGCCTTCGACCGCGTGCTGGTCGATGCGCCGTGCACCGGCACCGGCACGTGGCGGCGCAATCCCGATGGCCGCTGGACCTTGCGTCCCGAGGACCTCGCCGAGCTGGTGCCCAAGCAGGCCGCCATCCTCGATGCCGCGCAGCGCCTGGTGAAGGTGGGCGGCGGGCTGGTCTATGCCACCTGCTCGGTGCTGCCGGCCGAGAACGAGCGCCAGATCGAGGCCTTCCTCGAGCGCCATCCCGACTTCGCCGTCGTGCCGGTCGCCGACGTGTGGCGCGACGCCATGGGCAGCGAGGCGCCGGGCGAGATCGCCGCGGGTCCGTATCTGCGCCTGTCGCCGCTGCGCCACGGCACCGACGGCTTCTTCGCCGCCATGCTGGTGCGCCGCGCGGCGGCAGCTGCGGCGGCCGGGCCAGAGGAGGGGGCCGAGGCCAGCCCTGGCGACTCGGTCCCTGCAGTCAGAGATGAGGCGTCCGCCGACGCCGATCAGGGTATGCGCTTATGACGAGGAGGCCGTCATCCCGACCGAAGCCGAACGCAGCTCGGCATAGTGGAGGCTCATTGTCTTCCGGACCGCGTGAGCGCGTTCGCTTCGCGAGCCGCGCAGAAGCGTCTCGCTCGCTCAAGTTCATGAGCGAGCGAGACTCTCGCGGTCCGGAAGAGCATGAGACTCAAATGGAAGGCGCATGATTCGCATCCGCCGCGCCCAGAAGAGCGACGCCGCCGCGATCGGCCGCGTCCATGTCGAGACCTGGCAGGCGACCTATGCCGGCCTGCTGCCCGATGCGCTGCTTGCCGCGATGTCCGACGTGCGCCAGTCGGCGTGGTGGCAGCGCCTGCTCGCCGATCCTGGCCAGGCGCGCGGCGTGTTCGTCGCCGATGACCAGGAGATGGGTGTGGTGGGCTTCGGCAGCTGCGGCCCGGTGCGCGATCCGCCCGAAGGCCTGGACGGCACCGAGACGCGCGTCGGAGAGGTCTACACGCTCTATGTCGAGCCCGACTTCCAGAACATCGGCCTCGGCCGCCGCCTGCTCGATGCGCTGTTCCGCCAATTGCGCGCCGACGGCAACGACACCGCCGTGCTGTGGATGCTGGCCGATAATCCGACGCGCTTCTTCTACGAAGGCATGGGCGGCGCCCGCTGCGGCGAGCGCATCGACACCATGGCCGGCAAGGACGTCGAGGAGGTCGCCTACGCCTGGCGCAACCTCGATGCGCCGCTGATCCGCCGCAAGCTCGCGGCGGAGGATTAAGTTCACAAACTCAGAGTGGCGCTCTCCGGCGCATGACGTGCCCTTTGGACAAAGTCAGCGGCTGGGAGCGGCGGCGCCCCCAGCCATGCGCATTGATGGGGTAGCTCAGCCGTAAGAACGGGAGAGGCACGCCAAGCCAGGTCAGCCGCGGAACAGGCCGCAGATCTTGTTACCGCAGGGATCGCGCAGATAGGCCAGATAGAGTTTGCCCGCCGGGCCCTCGCGCCAGCCGGGCGGATCCTCGATGCTGGTGCCGCCGTTGGCCACGCCGGCATCGTGGAAGGCCTTCACCTTGTCCGCGCTATCGCAGGCGAAGCCAATGGTGCCGCCGTTGGCATGCGTGGCTGCCTTGCCGTCGATCGGCTTGGTGAGTCCGAAAAGGCCGCTCTGAGTGCGATAGAAGACCCGACCCCTGGGATCGGTCTTGCCCTCCGGCACGCCGATGGCGCCCAGCACCGCATCGTAGAATTTCTTCGAAGCCGGAACGTCATCCGCGCCGACAAAGACATGCGAAAACATCTACACCTCTCCCTGACCGATCGGTGCCCGGGGACCGGGGCGGCTCCGGTGCCACCGCTTCGACACGACCATCGATACCTCATCCCGCCGCTCATGCGTTAGGCAGGATCGCATTTCGTATCGCCTTGCAGGGCGTCGTGACCGCAGTTTGTATATCCTGACAGATCGTGAGGGAATGCACGTTCAAGTCTGGAGCGATGAACTGGTCTGCACCCGTTCTTCTCACGACTGAATCGGCAGCGACGAAGCACCCGCGGCCGGCCTTGGAACGACACAATGCGCCGCTTCCCCTTATTTTGTCACAGGCTGGTGACGGCCGTCGCCCCCGTTTGGGCCGCAAAGAAGGCAGTCCGTCGCAGCTTTACCCTTTCTGGCGATTGTCACCTTTCGCCGCGCCACGCGTTGCTTATGGAACTGGAAGAGGTAGCGTATGTGTGACGAGGCTCACCCCACACCCGCTGGCACCCCCAAGACCTGCGACTCGTCCTATTGGCAGGGACGGGCGGAGGAAGCGCACGCGGTCGCGGTCCTGATGCTCGATCCGGGGGCGAAGGCCACCATGCTTGATCTCGCAGCCATGTACTTGGCGATGGCCCGCCGTGCCGACGAGCGACGGGCAAAGTTCGGGGCCCGCCTGGGCCTTGCCCTGCTGCCTGTCGGCGCGGACTGAGTGGGGCTGGCGCCTACCGATCTGTTCCGCCAGCCCGCTTGAAACCAGCTGGGGCGCTTGGGCGGGGGCCAGAAACCCACACCCTGCGAGTTGAAGCACGGGCCGGCGTTCCGTATATCGCCGCATGTCCGACCGTCTGCTGATCGTCGATTTCGGTTCCCAGGTCACCCAGCTCATCGCCCGCCGCCTGCGCGAGGCTGGCGTCTACTGCGAAATCCATCCCTTCCAGCAGGTAGACGCCGCCCGGCTGAAGCGGTTCGATCCCAAGGCCATCGTGCTCTCGGGCGGCCCTGCCTCGGTGATCGAGGGCGAGGCACCGGCCGCGGACCCTGCCATCTTCGCCGCCAAGGTGCCGGTGCTGGGCATCTGCTACGGTGAGCAGACCATGGCCAAAGAGCTGGGCGGCACGGTCGAATCCGGCCACCACCGCGAGTTCGGCCGGGCCGAGCTCGAGGTCAAGGCGAAGTCGGCCCTGTTCGACGGCGTGTGGCAGCCCGGCGACAAAAAACAGGTGTGGATGAGCCACGGCGACCGCGTCACCCGCCTGCCGCCCGGCTTCGGCATCATCGCCACCAGCGAGAACGCGCCGTTCGCCGCCATCGCCGACGAGCAACGCAAGTTCTACGGCGTGCAGTTCCACCCCGAGGTGATGCACACGCCCGACGGCGCCAAGCTGCTGCGCAACTTTGCCCTCAACATCGCGGGCTTCAAGGGCGACTGGACGATGGCCGCTTTCAAGGAGCGCGCCATCGCCCAGATCCGCCAGCAGGTCGGCAAGGGAAGGGTGATCTGCGGCCTGTCGGGCGGCGTCGACTCCTCGGTCGTGGCTGTGCTGCTGCACGAGGCGATCGGCGATCAGCTACAATGCGTGTTCGTCGACCACGGGCTGCTCCGGCTCGACGAGGGCGCCGAGGTGGTCCGTCTGTTCCGCGACCACTACAACATCCCGCTGATCCACGCCGACGCCTCGGAGCAGTTCCTGAAGGCGCTCGACGGCGTCACCGACCCCGAGCACAAGCGCAAGACGATCGGCGCGCTGTTCATCGACGTCTTCGAGGCCGAGGCGAAGAAGGTCGGCGGTGCCCAGTTCCTGGCCCAGGGCACGCTCTACCCCGACGTGATCGAATCGGTGTCGTTCACCGGCGGCCCGTCGGTGACCATCAAGAGCCATCACAATGTCGGCGGCCTGCCGGCCCGCATGGACATGAAGCTGGTCGAGCCCCTGCGCGAGCTGTTCAAGGACGAGGTGAGGGTGCTGGGCCGCGAGCTCGGCCTGCCGGCCGAGCTGGTGAACCGCCACCCGTTCCCGGGACCGGGGCTGGCGATCCGCATTCCGGGCAACATCACCAAGGAAAAGCTCGACCTGCTGAGGCAGGTCGATGCGGTCTATCTCGACGAGGTCCGCAAGGCGGGACTCTACGACGAGATCTGGCAGGCGTTCGCGGTGCTGCTGCCGGTGCGGACGGTGGGGGTGATGGGGGACGGGCGAACGTATGACCAGGCGTGCGCGCTCAGGGCGGTGACGTCGACGGATGGGATGACGGCGGACTACTACCCGTTCGATCACGGCTTCCTCGGGCGGGTGGCGAACCGGATCATCAACGAGGTCCGGGGGATCAATCGGGTGACATATGACATTACATCGAAGCCGCCGGGGACGATCGAGTGGGAGTGAGGGGGATAGAAACGGATAGTGTAGGGTAGCTCGACAACCAAATCCTGACAGAAGGTATCGATAGCAGCCGTATCTGAAGACAGGCTCCGCTGCCCTCCCGTCGGCACACGCAAGACCAATACTCGTGTGCGTATCTAGTCGCTTCCGCCGCGGTCAAGAATACGCCTGCGCAGCTCGTCCTTGACCACCTTTCCCGTCAGATTGCGGGGCAGTTCCGGCAGGAAGACGAATTTCCGGGGCACCTGGAAGCGGCTGAGATGCTGGGTGCAGAAGCCCGCGAAATCGATCTCCTCGGTCTTGGTCGCCGGCTTGACGACGATCGCCGCGCAGATCGCCTCGCCCCACGCGCGGTCGGGCACGCCGACGCAGGCGACTTCCGCCACGGCAGGATGCCGCGCAAGAACATCCTCCACATCGCCGGCAGGCACGTTGATGCCTCCCGTCTTGATGATGTCTCGCTTGCGCCCGACCAGGAACAGGAACCCGTCCTCGTCGAAGCGCCCGAGGTCGCCCACGGTGATCATGTCGCCGCGCCGGGTCTCGGCCGTCAGCGCCGGTTCGTTGAGGTACGCCTCGTATTGGCACGGCCCGCGCACGCAGATTTCCCCAACCTCGCCGCGGTCAACTTCGCGCCCGTCGTCGCCCAGCAGGCGGACCTCGGATCCGAAGAAGGGCCGGCCGATGCAGCTCGCAGTCTCGTGACGCAGGATGTCGCGTCCCTTGAGATTGGCGTAGGGGCCCGATTCGGTCGAGGCGGCGTAGGTGCTGAGGACCGGCCCCAGCCTGTCGACGATTGCCTGGCGCGTTTCATAGGGCAGGGCGCCGGCCGCATTCTGGATCAGGCGCAGTGACGGGCAGCGCAGGCTGGCGAATTTCCCGTGGTCGACCAGCCGCTGGATCAGGGTCGGGATCATGAATGTCGAGTTGATGCCATCGTCCTCGAGCAGCCGCATCACCCGTTCGGCCTCGAAGTCGGCCTCGAGATAGAGCGTGGCGCCGAGATAGAGCGGCAGCAGGCTGTAGCCGTAGCCGTAGGACAGGCAGAGCGGCATCACGCCCAGCGTGCGGTCGTCTTGGGAGAAGCCCTGCTCGATCGCGCGCGCGCCGAGTCCCCAGCGAGAGCGCAGCGCGCCCTTGGGCCGGCCGGTCGTGCCCGACGTATGGAGCAGGGCGAGGTTCGTTGCCGCCGTCCAGTCGAAGGTAAGCGGCTTTGCCTCGGCGAGCAGGTCATCGATGGACTCCAGCGACATCCGATGCGCCTTCGGCAGCGCGTCCGCCATCAGGTCGCCGTACCGGCCGTAGCCCTTGCCCAGGAACACCACCTTTGCCGCGCTGTTGCGGGCGATGAAGGCGATGTCGTCGTCCTTCAGGCGGTAGTTGATCGGCGCCGGGCTGGCTCCCAGCGCCAGCGCCGCGAACATAGCGGCCAGCATGTCGGGATGGTTCTCCGACAGCAGGCTGACGCGATCGCCGCGGCCGACGCCGTGCGCCGCGAGCAGCGCGCCAAGCCGCGCGACGCGATCGTAGAACTGCGCGTAGTTCCACGACCTCTCCTCGAAGACGACAGCCGGCTTTTGCGGGAAGCGCCGCGCGTTCAGGAACAGCGCGCGCGCATAGGGCATGTCCATTGGGGGCTCCTTCGCGGTCGGAGGTTCGCGGGCGTCAGTCGAGACGGGCGCCCGATTGCTCGATGATGGCTTTCCACCTGGCGTGCTCGGACTGGACGAAGGTGCCGAACGCCGCGCCGCCCTGGTTGAACGGCGTGCCGCCGAAGCGGGCGACCGCTTCGACCACCGCAGGCTCGGCAAGCACCCGCGCAGTCTCGCGCTGGATGCGGTCGACGATCGGCGCCGGCGTGCCTGCCGGAAGGAACATGCCGATCCAGGCGACGGCCTGCGCCTCGGGATAACCCGCTTCGGTGGTCGTCGGGACGTCGGGCAGGTCGGCCAGGCGTGCCGGGCCGGTGACGGCCAGCGCACGCAGCTTGCCGGCGTTGATGTGCGGCACCGTCGTCACCGGGAAATCGAAGGCGAGGTCGACCTGGCCTCCCAGCAGATCCGAGATGGCCGGCGCGCTGCCCTTGTAAGGGACATGCACGAACTTCACACCCGCCACCTTTTGGAAGAGCTCGGCCACCAGATGGGTCGACGTGCCGTTGCCGGCGGAGGCGAAGGTCAGCTTCCCCGGATGCTGCTTGGCGTAGTCGACGAGCTCCTTCAGCGACCGATAGGGCTGGTTGGCGTTGGCGACCACGACGCTGGAGATGGAGATCAGCGCATGCGCCGGCACGAAGTCCTTGGCGGGATCGAATTTCAACGAGCTGTAGAGATACTGGTTGGCCACCTGCGTGCCCTGGGTGCCCATCAGGATCGTGTAGCCGTCCGGCGCCGCCCGCGCGACGAACTCCGCCGCGAGGTTGCCGCCGGCGCCCGCCTTGTTGTCGACGATGACCCGCTGACCCAGCGCCCCCGACAGCCGGTCGGCGATGAGGCGGCCTAGCTGGTCCGTGATGCCGCCGGGCGCTCCAGGGATGACGAACTGGATCGGCTTGGACGGATAGACCTGCTGGCCAAGCGCAATGGCGGGCGCAAGGACTGACGCCATCACCACTCCCCCACATATCGTCCGCCGCAGCATTAGCTCCGGCCGGCTGCCCCTCGGGAACATGCTTCCTCCTCCTGATTGCTTGAGTGCGAATTCAGTTTGACTATCCGATATTTCGTACTAGTATCCGAAATATCGTAAAAGAGTCAAGGAAGCGATGCCGACACTCATCCCTGCGGCCGGCCGCACACTTGCGGTGTTCGAGGTCTTTGCCCGTGAAAAGCGCGAACTCTCCAATTCGGACGTGGCCCGCCTGCTGTCAGTTGCCGACAGCAGCTGCTCGGACCTGCTGCATACCTTGCATTCGCTGGGCTACCTGATGCGGACCGCCCGCACGCGCCGCTTCTATCCGACCGGCCGCCTCCACGATCTCGCCGTTCAGATCGCCGAGAACGATCCCCTGTCGGCGGCAGCGCGCGAGGCCGTCGAGCTGCTGGGCGAGAAGACCAATGAGACCGCGTTCTTCGGCGCGCTCGACGGCGCCGCCGTGAAGGTCCTGGCAGCGCAGGCCAGCAAGCTGCCGCTGCGCTACATCCTCGATGTCGGCGATCGCGTGGCGCCGCACGCCTCGGCCGTGGGCAAGGCGCTGCTGGCGCTGCTGCCGCCGGGCGAGGCCACCGACATCCTGCGTCGCCGGCCGTTGCGCCAGGTGACGCCGTCCACCGTCACCGACATCGGCCAGCTGCTGGCGCAGCTCGAGCAGGGCCGCGAGCGCGGCTGGCACGAGACCCGTGAGGAAGGCACCGAAGGCGTCGCCGCCTTGGCAGTCTCCGGCCGGCTGGGCGGCCAGCCCGTGGCGATGTCGCTGGCCGGTCCGGTCGAGCGCATCGACCGCAACCGCAAGGCCTATCTGCAGGCGCTGCGCGAGGTGCGCGACATGCTGTTCGCCGACAACTGAACCCCTCCCAGGAGAAGAGAATGGATCTCGGCATCAAGGATCGTGTCGCCATCGTCACCGGCTCGGCACGCGGCATCGGCGCAGAGACCGCGCGCACGCTGGCCGGCGAGGGCATGGCGGTGGTCGTGACCGACATCGACGCCGCGGGCGCGGCCGCCACGGCCGATGCCATCAAGGCCGAGGGCGGCAAGGCGATCGGCGTGGCCTGCGACATCCGCAGCAAGGACGACGTGCAGGCGATGGCCGAGGCCAGCCTCGCGGCCTTCGGCCGGATCGACGTCCTGGTCAACAATGCCGGCCTGGTGAAGGACCGCAGTCTCGTGAAGATGGACGAGGCCGACTGGAACCTCGTGCTGGACGTCACGCTGAAGGGCGCCTTCCACTGCTGCCGCGCCGTCTTGCCGTCGATGTACGAGCGCCGGTGGGGCCGTATCGTCAACATCACGTCGCGCGCGCTGTTCGGCAATCCCGGCCAGACCAACTACTCGACCGCGAAGGCCGGGCTGGTGGGCTTCACGCGCGCCCTGTCGCTCGAGCAGGCGCGCAACGGCATCACCGTCAACGCCATCGCGCCGGGCTACATCGAGACCGACTACATCAAGAGCCTGCCCAACTTCGAGCGGGTGCGCGACAACGCGCTGGCCAAGAACCAGGTGCCGTTCGGCGGCGAGACGCGCGACATCGCCTCCGCGGTCGCCTTCATGGCCTCCGAGCACGCCCGCTACATCACGGGCACGACGCTGTTCGTGACGGGAGGCCGCTATGGCGCCTGAGCTCGACGAGGACGGCCTGTCGCACGAGCAGCGCCTGCTGCGCGATAACATCCGCCGTTACCTGAAGGAGCATGTCGGCCCGCACATCCACAAGAGCGAGGCCGACAAGCGCTTTCCCTTCGAGCTGATCGATGGGCTTGGCGACTTCGGCTATCTCGGCGGCCATCTGCCGGAGTCCGCGGGCGGCCTCGGTCTCGACTATCTCACCTGGGCAGTGATGATGGAGGAGGCAGGCTATTGCTGGCTGTCGCTGCGCGTGCTGCTGAGTGGCCTCAACATCGTCGCCGGCATCATCGAGAATTGCAGCAGCGAGGCGCAGAAGGAGCGCTTCATGCGGCCGCTGCTGCGCAACCGGCGCCGCACCTTCGTCTCGATCTCCGAGCCGGGCGTCGGCTCGAACGTCGCCGAGATCCGCACCCGCGCCGACAAGCGAGGCGACCGCTGGGTGCTGAACGGCAGCAAGCTCTGGGTGACCAACGGCATGTTTGCCGACTTCGGCATCGTCGTGGCCCGCACCTTCAGCGACAGCTGCGACGGCAAGCTGTCGCTGTTCCTGGTCGAGAAGGCGGAGACCCGGTTCGACTGCCGGCCGGTCGACACGATGTTCGTGCGCAGCACCGGCACGGCGGCCTTCACTTTCGAGGATGCCGAGCTGCCGGCCGCCAACCTCCTGGGCGGCGAGGGCGAGGGCCTGAAGCAGATCCTGATCGGCCTCAACTTCGGCCGCCTGAACGTGGCGATGGGCGCGGTCGGAGCGGCGCAATGCGCGCTCGACCTGTCGACGGACTATGCCCGCAGCCGCCGGCAGTTCGGCCGGCCGATCGCCTCGTTCCAGCTCGTCCAGAAGCACATCGTCGACATGACGATGAAGACCCAGGCCTCGCGGCTGCTGGGCTACCGTGCCGCCCGCGCCCTGCAGGCCGGCTCGGCACGCACGGAGTGCTCGATCGCCAAACTGTACGCTACCGAAGCCGCGCACCAGGTCGCCAACCTCGCGCTGCAGGTGCATGGCGGCATCGGCTACGCCACCGACTATCCGATCGAGCGCATCTTCCGCGACACCCGGGGCGGCATGATCCCGGAGGGCACGACGGAGATCCAGACGCTCATCATCGGCCGGGAAATCCTCGGCATCTCGGCGCTCACCTAGGAGGACGGCATGGCCACCACATCTGTGATCGACGAGGTCGGACAGGCCTCGATCTACTGGGAAGATCTGCCGGTCGGCACCCGCTACACGACCTCGTCGCGCACCATCACGGAGGCCGATGTCGCGGCCTTCGCGGCGCTGACCGGCGACTTCAATCGCGTCCATGTCGACGCCGAGTACGCCAAGACGACGATCTTCGGCCAGCGCATCGCGCACGGCATGCTGGTCGCCTCCTTCATGGCCGGCCTGACGTCGCGCTCGATCCCGAACCAGCTGATGGAGAGCGCGCTGTTCGGCGTGCTCGAGAACCGCTTGAAGTTCCCCAAGCCCACCTTCATCGGCGACACCGTGCATGTCGACATCGAGGTCGTCGAGCAGCGCGAGACCAGCAATCCCGCGCGCGGCATCGTCGGCTTCATACGCAAGGCCATCAACCAGCGCGGCGAGCTCGTGGCCGAGCTTGGCGCCACCTGCCTCCTGAAGCGGCGTCATCCCGGAGCAGCGTCGTGACCGCGGCCGGCGTCAAGACGGAGATCGGCTACACCACGACCGACACCATCATGGTCCGCGGGCTGAACCTCGCGACCGAGATCATCGGCAAGCTCGATTTCGTCGACATGATCTTCCACACCGTCCTGTCGCGCCGCCCGACGCGCGAGGAGAAGGTGATGGTCAACGCGCTGCTGGTGACGACCGCCGACCACGGCATCACGCCGAGCTCGCTCAGCGCCCGCCTGACCTACATCGGCGCGCCCGAGGCCCTGCAGGGCGCCGTCGCCACGGGCCTGCTCGGCGCCGGCAGCGTCTTCCTCGGCACCATGCAGAACGCGACGGAGATGCTGGTCGCCGCCGGCCGCTCGCTCGATCATGACGTCGGTGACGCCTCGATCCTCCATGCCGCCCGGACGCTGGTGGAGCGCCATCGCGAGCAGCGCCTGCCGATCTACGGCGTCGGCCATCCCATCCATGTCGAGGGCGACCCTCGCGTGCCCGCTCTGCGCGAGCTTTCACGCGCCAATGGTTTCTTCGGTGTGCACTGGCGCCTGATGGATGCGGTCTCCCAGATCCTGTCGACCGAGCACGGCAAGAACCTGCCGGTCAATGCTGTCGGCGCCATCGCCGCGATCGTGGCAGCGATGGAGCTCGATCCGCTGATCGCGCGCGGCCTGTCCCTGGTCGGACGGTCGGCCGGCCTGCTGGCCCACATTCTGGAGGAGAAGCAGACGCCGATGGCGCGCCAGGCGTGGGAGCTCGTGCTACGGGCCGATCCGCGCAACCAGCTGCCCTGAGAGCGGGATGGAACCGGCCAGGAACGGACCACTGGCGGGATTGCGCGTCGTCGAGTTCGCCGGCATCGGTCCCGGCCCGATGGCGGCGATGCTGCTGGCCGACATGGGCGCCGAGGTCATCCGAATTGATCGGCTCGAACCGTCGAAGCTCGGCCTCCCCAAGCCCGATCGCTACAACCTGATGCAGCGCGGCCGCCGCTCCGCCGCGATTGACCTCAAGAAGCCGGCCGGCGTGCAGCTCGTGCTGCGGCTGATCGAGCGGTTCGATGCGCTGATCGAAGGCTTCAGACCGGGCATCATGGAGCGGCTGGGGTTGGGACCGGACATTGCGCTCGCGCGCAATCCGCGACTCGTCTATGGCCGAATGACGGGATGGGGCCAGGATGGGCCGCTGGCCCAGGCCGCTGGCCACGACCTGAACTACATCTCACTGTCCGGCGTCCTGGCAGCGCTCGGCCGGACAGGCGACAGGCCGCCGCCGCCGCTCAGCCTGATCGGGGACTTCGGCGGCGGCGCGCTCTATCTCGCCTTCGGCGTCCTGTGCGGGCTCGTCGAGGCGCGGAGCTCAGGGAAGGGTCAAGTCGTCGATGCTGCGATCGTCGACGGCGCGGCCTCCCTCATGACGTTCTTCTATGGGATGCATGCCGCCGGTCTCTATAGCATCCAACGGGGCACCAACGCGCTCGACGGAGGCTCGGCCGTCTACGACGTGTATGAGTGTGCGGACGGACTGGAAGTGTCGGTCGGCGCCATTGAGGACAAGTTCCGGATGGAGCTGTTCCGGATCCTCGGGATTGCTCCAGCGGCCGATGGCCCGGATCTTCGCCGCAGCATGGCGGCCGCGTTCCGGAGCCGCAGCAGAGCCGAGTGGTGTGCGCTGTTTGACGGCCGCGACGCTTGCGTGGCGCCGGTGCTTACGCTCGCCGAGGCGCCGGCTCATCCGCACAACAGGCAGCGCGAAACGTTCATCGAGATTGACGGCATCGTGCAGCCCGCTCCGGCACCCCGCTTTTCGCGCACCAGGACGGGTATCCCCACGGCACCCGAGAGCGCGGGGGCGAGCACTTGCGAAGTGCTGCAGGACTTGGGCGTCACCAGCGAGGAACTGGGCGTCCTCGCGAACCAGGGCGTCATTCGCCTCAAGCCGGGCGGCGTGCCCTTCCGCAAGGACGACGTGGCGTAGGCAGCGCTCCCGCGATTTTAACCTGGCAGCCATGTTCCGACTTGTGGCATGGGGTGCGTCAGAAGACGTGGGCACTGGTGTGTGGACGGTGTTCTGACTGACGGCCAGATCGAAGGAGAGTGGTGAGATCTCTCAGGGAAGCGAGCGATCGATGCTGAACGGGCTAACTGACTAGCCCCCCAAGAGCAGTCGTTACCTCTTTCGAGATCTTTGCAATGGCAGGTAGATAACGTGTGGCGCTTTGCTCAGTGAACCTGCCGACCGGTCCGGAAACGTTAATGACCCCGACGAAGCCCGCGCTATTGAAGATGGGGGCGGCGACTGACGCTGTTTGCGAATCGCCGATGCCTGATGTCGAAATGCAGAGCGTCGCATAGTCCACCGATCGGGCGGGACGGCTGGTGTCGCCATCGTAGCGCCGCAGCAGCTGGCTGGTCGCGGCCCCGTCCAGATCGACGACCTGGCCGACATTGATCACGTGACGGACCGCCTGGGGCGATTCGGTCCGGAACATGCAGAGCCGCTGGGTGCCCGACCGCACGTAGAAGGAGGAGCTTTCGCCGGTGACGCGCGACAGCGTGGCGAGGGCGGGCTTCACGATCTCCCCAAGGTCGAACGATGCGATGTAGCTGGATCCCAGCTCGAACAGCACGCCGCCGACCCGGTACTGGCCATCGCTGAGCCGGGTCACATAGCCGTGCCTCTCGAGCGTCGAGAGGATGCGCAGCAGCGTGCTCTTGAACAGTCCGGTCTCCTGCGAGAGTTCGCTCAGGGTCAGCCGGGATCTCGACCGGAAGGCGCTCAGTACCTGCAGGGCCCGCTCGACCGCGGCGATCGGCTTGGTGTCGCCGGCCTTGGGGCGATCGGCGCGCGAAGAGCGCGGGGCTGACCTCGCCGCCTGCCCTCGGCCGATCGTTCCCGAGGTGCTGCGGGCGCGTGCCCTGATGGCCATGGTCTCTCCTCTCCGATCTCGATTGCGCGCGATGGATACCGTGTCCGCGATTGCTTGGCGATGCAGCGCAGCATCAGGGTAGCCCAACGTGCGAGAAAATAGAACGACGTTCTTTTTCTGGACAGATCCCCGCACCCTATGCAAATCTTCGGCCCGGTCGCGATCGCAGAAGGGTGTTCCGTGCCGGATTGCCGTCGGGAAAAGTTGCTCGGTCGTCGAGAGGGCGCGCGCTTCCTGACTGGCCGCGACCGGGTGAGCATCGAGATGCCGGGAGGCGGCGGCTACGGCGATCCGAAGGAACGCGACCGCGCACTCGTCGAACGGGATGTCGGGCACGGCTTCATCACGCGCGAGCAGGCCGAGAGATCCTACGGCTTCGCGCCGGGCAACCGATGAGCGGAGCAAGCATGCTGCACGTCAATTCCAACATCCGCGCGATATCGGTCTCGCCGGCCTCGATGATGACGGCGAAGGCGCGCGAGCTGACCGGGCGCGGCGTCAAGGTGGTGAGCCTGTCGACCGGTGAGCCCGACTTCGACACCCCAGAACATGTCGTCGAGGCGGCCGTGCGCGCCGCCCGATCCGGCAACACGCACTATCCGCCGCTCGACGGCGTGATGAGCCTCAAGGAGGCGGTGCAGCGTAAGTTCCAGCGCGACAACCGGCTCGGCTACGCTCTCAACGAGATCATGGTCGCCAATGGCGCCAAGCAGATCATCTTCAACGCGCTGATGGCCACGCTGGAACCCGGCGACGAGGTGATCGTCCCGGTGCCGGCCTACGCCAGCTACGCCGACATGACGCGCTCGGTCGGCGGCGTGCCGGTCACGGTCACCTGCGGCCAGAATAACGGCTTTCGCCTGCGGCCGGAGGATCTGGAAGCAGCCATCGGGCCGCGCACGCGCTGGGTGATCCTGAACTTCCCGAACAATCCGACAGGCACGGTGTACAGCCGCGAGCATCTCCAGGAGATCGCCGCGGTCGTGCTGCGCCACCCCGATGTCTGGGTGCTGACCGACGACATCTACGAGCACCTGACCTATGCTGATGTCCCGTTCCGCACCATCGCCGAGGTCGAGCCGCAGCTGAAGGACCGCGTGCTAACGGTCAATGGCTGCTCCAAGGCCTACGCCATGACCGGCTGGCGTGTCGGCTTCTGCGGCGGGCCGCGTCCCCTTATCGAGCAGATGCTGAAAGTCCAGAGCCAGGTGTCGTCCGGCATCTGCACCATCAGCCAGGCGGCCGCGGTGGCCGCTCTCGATGGGCCGCAGGAAATCCTCGAGCAGTGGCGGCAAGTCTATCGCGAGCGTCGCGATCTGGTCGTCGGCATGCTGAGCCAAGTGCCGCAACTGTCCTGCCACCGGCCCGACGGCGCATTCTACGCCTTCCCCAACGTTGCCGGGTGTCTCGGTCGCACGACCGCCGGCGGCGCACGGCTGCAGACCGACGCCGATGTCAGCCTCGCTTTGCTGGCCGAGCAGCACGTCTCGACGGTGCATGGCGCCGCCTTCGGACCCAGCGGTTACATCAGGCTGTCCTATGCCACTGACATGGACAGCCTGCGCATCGCCTGCGAGCGTATCCAGGCCTTCTGTGCTTCGTTGCGCTGAGGAGGAACGATGTACACGCCGCGTTGGGACGGAACCGATCTCCCCAGGACGCCATACCGTGTGCGCGGCGGCGACCCGCTGGACCTCCCGCCGCTCGGCGGAGGCGTCGATGCCGACATCGCCATCGTCGGCGGCGGCATCGCCGGCTGCTCGGCCGCCCTGCATGCCGCCGAGGCCGGCGCGCGCGTCATCCTGGTCGAGGGCCAGTCGATCGGCTGGGGCGCGTCCAGCCGCAATGCCGGCCATCTTCCGGCGGCGACCAAGCACGAGCCGGAGGAGGTCGTCCAGATCTACGGCAAGGCATTCGGCGAGCGCATCCTCGATGCGAGCGAGAATGGACCGCGCATGGTGGCCGACATCGCGCAGCGCCACGGCATCGACTGCGAGCTGTTCTTTCCGGGCATCATCACCGCCGCCCACACGCCCGAGGCTTTGCAGGGACTTCGCGATCGCGTGACCTTCTGGCAGAAGCGCGGCCGGCCCCTGGAGACGCTGGACCGCGAGCAGCTGGCCGCGCTGCTGGGCAGCCGCTTCTATCTCGGCGGAGTCATCGATCGGCGCGGCGGCAGCATCAATCCGTTGGCCTATGTACGCGGCCTTGCCCGCGCGGCGATCAAGGTCGGTGCGCGGCTGCACGAGCGCACGCGCGCCACGAGGCTGTCGCGCGACGGCCAGCGATGGGTGATCGAGACCGCGAACGGCCGCATCCGCGCCACCAACGCGTTCCTGTGCACGAACGCTTACACTGACGACCTGTGGCCGCGGCTGCGGCGCACCGTCGTTCCGGTCCGCACCGTGCAGTTCACCACCAAGCCTCTCTCCGACAACCTGCTCAAGACCATCCTGCCGGGCCGTCAGCCGATGATCGACACGCGACGCGTCCTCATATCGGTGCGTATCCACCAGGACGGCCGGCTGCATTTCGGGTGTGGCCCGTCGATGCGGGTCGGCAGCGCGCCGACCTGGGCGCAGGCGTTGACGCGCCTGCAGGAAGTCTTCCCGCAGATCGGGGACATCGAGGTCGACGACTGGTGGCCGGGCTGGATGGCCTTCAACAAGGCCGACTCCTGGCAGATGCATACCCTGGCGCCCGGCCTGTTCGCCGCGCTGGGATGCAATGGCCGGGGCGTCGCGCTGGCGACGATCTATGGGCGGGACCTCGCGCGCCATGCCGGCGGCACGCCGGCGGAGGAGCTCACCCTGCCGATGACGCCGCTCGATCCGGTCGGCCTGCACGCCTTCTCCGGCATCGGCGCGGCGTCCATTGCCCAGTGGTGGCGCGTCCGGGATTCGATCGAGATGCGCCGCCTGAAGGCGATCAACGCCGCCGGCTGACCGGGCCGCCGCCGATGCTGCGCGCCGGTCACACGTCCTCGGGCACCGGCACCGTCATGTTCAGCGCGCTGCGGCCGCCATCGATATAGAGGATCTGGCCCGTCACGTAGGCGGCCTCGTCGCTGGCGAGGAAGGAGATCACCGTCGCCACCTCTGCCGGCATGCCCAGCCGAAGCATCGGGATGCGCGACAGCACGCCCTTCCGCGCCGCTTCATTCTGCAGCACGCTGCGCTTGCTCGCCTCGGTGAGGATCGTGCCGGGGCCGACTGCGTTCACCCGGACGCCCTTGGGGGCCAGCGAGACGGCGAACACGCGGGTGAGCTGGGTGATGGCCGCCTTGCTGGTACCGTAGGGAAGCTGGTTGGGGATCGCCAGCAGGCCCTGCATCGAGGACATGTTGACGATGGCGCCCTTGCCCTTCTTCACCATGCGCTTGGCGGCTTCTTGCGTGCCGTAGAAGGCGCCCATGACGTTGATGCCGAACAGGCGCTGCATGTCGGCGTCGTCGACCTCGAGCACGTCCTTGGGAAGCGACCGCCCGGCATTGTTGACCATGATGTCCAGGCCGCCGAAGGATTCCTCGGCGAGCGCGATGGCCGCCACGACCTCGTCACGGCTGGCCACGTCGCATTTGATCGCCCTGGCCGTCAGACCGGCGGGATCGAGCGCCTTCGCTTCCTGCTGCGCCTGCTCGAATTCGATGTCGGCCAGCACGACCTTCGCGCCTTCCTGGTGCAGCCTCTTCGCCGTTGCCAGGCCGATGCCGTTGGCGGCACCCGTTACGACCGCGGACTTTCCACTGTGACGCATAGTCTTCCTCGCTAGAGAACCAGCTCGATCAAATATGGACCGCGCACCGAGAAGCCACGCTTGAGGTGGCGCACCAGCTCGTCGAGGTCGGTGGCCACGCCGGCCTCGACCCCGTGCGCCTTGGCCATCGCGGCCCAGTCGATGTGCGGCCGGTCGAGCGTCAGCATGTCGATCGATCGGCGACCCGGATTGGCGATGCCGACTCGCGGCAGTTGCGCTTTCAGGATCTGGTAGGCGCGGTTGGCCAGGATCACGACGGTGATGTCGAGGCGTTCGCGCGCCATCGTCCAGAGCGACTGGCTCGTGTACATGGCGCTGCCATCGCCTTCGAGGCAGAGCACCTGCCGGTCGGGGCAGGCCAGCGCGGCACCGATCGCCACCGGCATGCCATAGCCGATCGAGCCGCCGGTATTCTGCAACCAGTCGTGCGGGGCGGCGGCGGCCGTGATGCCGGCCCAGCCGCGGCCGGTGGTGACGGCTTCGTCGACCACGATTGTGTCTTCCGGCAGCAGCGCCGTGATGGCGCGCGCGATCCCTTCGGGTGACAGCGGACCGGTCGGACGTTCCGGCCGTTCGCCGGCCGGCAGCGGCACGCTCGAGGTTTGCGCGCCGGCCGCGTCGGCGAGCGCTTCGAGCGTCGCGATGAGATCGTCTTCCGGACCGGCCAGGGGCACAAAGCGGCAGCCCGCCCGGGTGAGGACGTTGGAGCGGTCTGGAAAGGCGAAGTTGGAGACGGGCTGGCGCGCGCCGCACAGCACCACCTGGTCGATGTTCTTGAGCGCCTGGATGGCCTGGTCTCCGGCATAGGGAACGCGCGCGACCTCGATACGACCGGCGCCGCGTTCCGTGCGGGGGCTCGAGATCGGCGATCGCAGCTGGCATCCGGTCGCCAGCGCGATCGCGGCCGCGATCTGCTTGCCCTTGGCCGTCATCGCGGTGCCGCCGATGAGGAGCAGGCTGCGAGATCCGGCGCGCAGGGCAGCTGCTGCGGCACCGATCGACTCGGAGGAGGCGACGCGCAGCGGATCGGGCGCACGCAGCGCCGCAGTGCGGCCGGTCGAGGCGGACCAGGCGACATCGGCGGGAACGATCAAGGTCGATATGCGGCCGGCGCCCTGACGCGCCTCGGTGACAGCGTCGGCGCCGTCCTGCGCCAGGCTCGCGACGTCCTGATTCGTCCTGACCCAGTGGGAAACCGGACGTGCCAGCCCCTCGATGTCGGCGGTGAGCGGTGCGTTGTAGGCGATGTGGAAGGTCGCATGCTCGCCCACCACGTTGACCACGCCTGATCCCGCCTTCTTGCCGTTGTGGAGGTTGGCGGCGCCGTTGGCGAAGCCGGGTCCGAGATGCAGCAGCGTGGCGGCTGGCCGGCGGCTCATGCGGTAGTAGCCGTCGGCGGCGCCGGTCGCGACACCCTCGAACAGGGCCAGCACGCAGCGCATGCCGTCGGAGCGATCGAGTGCGGCGACGAAATGCATCTCGGAGGTGCCGGGATTGGCGAGGCAGAGGTCGATCCCACCTTCGACCAGGGTTGCAACCAGATCGTCGGCGCCGGTTCGCGGACCGGGCGATACGTCCATCGCAACCTTGGTCATTTCACACGCTCTCTCGACATTTCAGACGGCGGCATCTTCCTCGCGGCCCAGGCCGAAGTCTACAAGAATAGAACTCCGTTCTCTTTTTCATTGATGCCGTGGCCATCCTGCGCTGTAGTCGGCGTTTAGGGGGCTCGCATGTACTTGACGATGCAGGACGACGGCCGGCTTCAGCGAACGGTCTTCAGCGCCACCGCTGGGTCCGAGCTCGGCCTGTCCGAGCTGAGCGGCAGGCACGTCGCCGACATCGCGATCGTCGGCGGCGGCATCGGCGGCTGCTCGGCCGCACTGCATGCCGCCGAGGGCAGCTCGCGGGTCGTCCTGCTGGAGGCCAACCGGATCGGCTGGGGCGCGTCAGGACGCAACGGCGGTCACGTCGCGCCGGCTACCAAGCACGATCCCGACGAGGTGATCGCCCGCTACGGGCACGAAGCGGGCCAGCGCCTGATCGACGCGGCGGAGCAGGGACCGTCGCTGGTCGGCGATCTGGTGGCGCGCCACGGCATCGACTGCGAGTACTCGGTGCCCGGCATCATCTCGGCGGCCCACACGCCGGCCGCGATGGAGACGCTGGCCAGGCGCGTTGACTACTGGCAATCGTTCGGCCGTCCGGTCGAGCTGCTCGATCGCCGCCGCGCGGCAGAGATGATCGGCAGCGACTATTACCTCGGCGCCTGGCTCGACCGTCGTGGCGCCAAGCTCAATCCCATGGCCTATGTCCGTGGGCTGGCGCGTGCGGCGGTGAAGGCCGGCGCTTCGCTCTATGAAGGAACGCGCGCAACGCGACTCGAGCGCCAGGGAAGCCGCTGGAAGATCACGACGCCCAACGGCGAGGTCGAGGCCGACATGGTCTTCCTCTGCACCAACGCCTACACCGACGATCTGTGGCCGGGATTGCGCCAGACCTTCGTGCCGGTGCGTGCCTTCCAGTTCGCTAGCCGGCCGCTGCGCGACAACATCCGCAAGACCATCCTGCCCGGCGGCCAGCCGATGACCGATTCGCGGCGCCTCCTGTCCGGCGTTCGCCTTCACTCCGACGGCCGGCTGCAGTTCGGCGGCCAGGGCCCGGCCTTCGGGCCGCAGGGCGAGCCGGCCTGGCGGGCGACGCTGGCGCGTCTGCGCAGCATCTTCCCGCAACTCGGCGATTTCGAGACCGACTTCTGGTGGACGGGCTTCATGGCGATGAACGGCGACAATTCGTGGCACATCCACGAGCTGGGGCCGGGCCTGCTGGCGATGGCTGGCTGCAATGGTCGCGGCGTCGCGCTCGCCACCATCTATGGCCGGGAATTTGCTCGCTACGCCCACGGCACGCCCGCCAGGGAGTTCGTCCTCCCGCCAACGCCGCCGCGCCGCATCTTCGCTCATGGACTGGTGCGTCCGTTCGTGTCGGCGCTGATCCAGTACTACGCGGCGCGCGACGCCATCGAGGTTCGCCGGCTGGAGCGCGAGCGTCCCAAGCCGATCTGAGGAGACGACGATGCCCCGAGCTCCGCTGGATGATTCTCCGTCGACGCCTCCATCGTACTGGGCAGCGACGGCCACGCCCGCGCCCGCGATTCCCGAGTTCGATGGCAGCGAACGCGCCGACTTCGTCGTGGTCGGAGCGGGCTACACCGGTCTCTCCGCGGCGTTGCATCTGGCCGAGCGCGGCCTGTCGTTGCTGGTGCTCGACGCCAACGAGCCGGGATGGGGCGCATCGGGCCGCAACAACGGCCAGGTCGTCGCGGCGCTGAAGCATGAGCCGCATGAGATCGAGGAGCAGTTCGGCAAGGAGCGCGGCAGCGAGCTCATCCGTGTCGTGGGGCAGGGGCCCGATCTCGTCTTCGGACTCATCGAGCGCTACGGCATGCAATGCGATGCGCGTCGCTCTGGCATCCTGACAGCGGCGCATTCGCCGGCCAGCCTCTCCGACCTGCAGCGCCGCGTGGATGTGTGGCGCAGCCGTGGCGCGCCGCTTCAGATGCTGTCGCGCGCCGAGCTGGAGAGCCGCAGCGGCACGGCCTACTACTTCGGCGGCTGTCTCGATCCGCGCGGCGGCGCCATCAACCCGCTGGGCTATGCACGCGGCCTGGCGGCCGCGGTGCTGTCGCGCGGCGGCGTGATCCGGCGTGGCGCGCATGTGCGCCGCATCGTGCGCGCCGGCGCGCGCTGGCGGCTCGAGCTGCAGCGCGGCTCGGTCGACGCCGACAAGGTCATCCTCGGCACCAACGCCTACACCGACGATCTCTGGCCCGGTCTCCGGAAGACCTTCCTGCCGGCACGCACGCCGCAGCTCGTCAGCCGGCCGCTGCGCGACAACATCGCGCGATCGATCCTGCCGGACGGGCAGATCATGTCGGACACGCGCTACCTGACGGTCGGCGTCCGCATGCATGCCGACGGCCGCATGCATCTCGGCGGCGGCAACGGAACGGCGGGCGCCGACGTGCCGGCGCTCTACGAGCCGCTCGCGCGCCAGGCCAACATCCTGTTTCCCAATCTGGGCGACGTGGAATGGGAGTATCGCTGGACCGGCTGGATGGCGATGACTCCCGACCGCTATCCGCGGCTGTTCGAGCTGGCGCCTAACGCCGCAGCCGCGCTGGGCTACAGCGGGCGCGGAATTTGCACCGCCACCATCATGGGCCGCGAGCTGGCGCGCTGGGCGGCCGGCGAGGCGACGATCGACGAGCTCGCTTTGCCTGCCTCGAGCTTCCGTCGCCTGCCGTACTACGCGTTGCGCAGACCGCTGGTCGACGGCGCCGTCCTCTACCACAGCCTGCGCGATCGGCCGTCACGGCATGCGCGCGCAAGCTGATGTCATAAAATAGAATGGTGGTCTATTTTGCTGTTGATGCGACTTCACTCGATGTTATCGTTCGCCCGACTGGCGTAGTGCAGCGGAGCGATGCCGTACGATTGGAACTTCCTCGTCATTCTCAAGTATCTGCCCAAGATCATCGAGGGCGGCCTGCACACACTCGCTCTGGCGGGGGCGTCGATCGCCATCGCCGCGCCATTGGGCGTCTTCCTCGGCATCGTGAGGCACCAGCGCATTCCGTTCCTGCTGCCAATCGCCGTCGTCTACATCGACTTCTTCCGCACCTCCGTCGCGCTGGCGCTGATCTACTGGTGCTATTTCGCGCTGCCGGTGCTGCTCGGCGTCAATCTCAGCACCTTCACCGCGGTCGCGATCGCGATCTCGCTGCAGGCCGCGGCCTACATGGCCGAGCTGGTGCGCGCCGGGCTGAGCTCGATATCGCGCGGTCAGTGGGAAGCGGCACGGGCGCTCGGCATGCCGGGGCACGTGCGCATGCGCTACATCATCCTGCCGCAGGCGGCGCGGCGGATGATCCCGCTGTTCTTCCTGCTCATGATCGAGATCGTGAAGACCACGACGCTTGCCGGTGTCGTGACCTATCCGGAGATCGTGTACGAGGCTTACCGCGTCGCCACCGAGATCTATCGCCCGATCGAGACATTCACGCTGGTCGGCCTGGTCTGCTTCGGCTTCCTGTTCACGGCCGGCCGCGTGGCGATCTGGCTGGAACGGCGCTTCGCCATCGTGGAGCGCTGATCGCCGATGACCTACCAATGGAACTTCGACTTCCTGTGGCAGATGCGGCCGCTGCTGCTGCAGGGCCTGGCCAACACGGCGAAGCTCTGGCTGGTGGCTCTTTCCTGCGGGTTGCTGATCGGCCTCGTCATGGGCATCTTCCGTACCGCGCCATCGCGCACGCTGCGCACCATCGGCACCTTCTATGTCGAGACGATCCGCAACACGCCGGGCATGGTGCAGCTGATCTGGTTCTACTTCGCCCTGCCGATCCTGACCGGCATGCAGAGCTCGGCCTGGGTGGCGGCGTCCGTCTCGCTGGCGATCTACACCGGCGCCTACTCCGCGGAGATCTATCGCGCCGGCATCGTCTCGATCGAGAACGGACAGTGGGAGGCGGCGCGGGCACTGGGCTTCGGCTATCGCGACCAGATGCGCTACGTCATCCTGCCGCAGGCCTTGATGCGGATGATCCCGGCCTTCGGCAACCGCGCGATCGAGCTGGCCAAGGCCACGACGCTGGCCTCGACCATCGCCTTCGGCGAGCTGCTCTACACGGCGAAGACCATCGCGGAGGACCAGATGCGGCCTCTCGAGACCTTCACCGCCGTCACCTTGATGTTCACCGCCGTCCTGCTGCCCGTCAGCTACTTCTTCATCTGGCTCGAGCGGCGGATGGCCAACCGTGCAGGGCAGCATCGTGATTGAGGTCCTGCGCCTCGAAGGGCTTACCAAGTCGTACGGCACCGTTCCGGTGCTGAAGGGCATCGACCTCACGGTGCGGCGCGGCGAGACGGTCTGCCTGATCGGCGCCTCGGGGTCGGGTAAGAGCACGCTGCTGCGCTGCGTGAACTTCCTGGGCTATCCGACCAGCGGTCGGGTGTATCTCGAAGGCAAGCTCGTCGGACGGGAAGGCCGCGACCGTGCCGGCAAGCCGGTGATGACCTATCGCGAGTCCGAGCTCTGCGCGGTCCGGGCCCATGTCGGCATGGTGTTCCAGCAGTTCAATCTCTTCCCGCACATGACGGCGGAAGAGAACGTGATGATCGCGCCGATCAAGATCCGCGGCCGGTCGAGGGCCGAGGCGCGCGACCTCGCGGCGCTGCACCTGCGTAGGGTCGGCATCCTCGACAAGGCCAAGAGCTATCCCGGCCAGCTCTCCGGCGGCCAGCAGCAGCGTGTTGCCATCGCGAGAGCGCTGGCCATGGAACCGGCCATCATGCTGTTCGACGAGGCCACGTCGGCGCTCGATCCCGAGCTGGTGGGCGAAGTGTTGCTGGCCATGCGCCAGCTGGCGCAGGACGGCACCACGATGCTCGTCGTCACGCACGAGCTGGGCTTCGCCTACAACGTGGCGCATCGCGTCGCCTTCCTGCACGACGGGACGATCCACGAGGAGGGGCCACCCGAGAAGGTGCTGGCCAATCCCGAGAAAGCCCGCACCAAGGACTTCCTGCGCGGCCATACGACGTTCCGTATGCCCGAGCCCAAGCTTTGACCGCGTTCCGTTTTTAAATGGGAAGAGGAGATCGGCGATGAGCGATATGACGAGACGGGGAATGGGAATGGCGGCCGCCCTGGCCGCGGTGGGAGCGGGCCTGGTGGCCACCTCGCGCACGGCCCAGGCACAGGCCGGAAAATCGACCTGGGAGCGCATCCAGGAAACCAAGACGCTGCGCATGGCGGCGCCGATCTCCGAGCCCTTCCTCTGGAAGGACGTCACCAACAGCGACAAGCCCGGCTCGGTGAAGGTCGGCGACGTGCTGTGGCGCGGCCTGGCCGTCAACGTCTGCAAGCAGCTGGCCGACGCGCTCGACGTCAAGCTCGAGATGGTCGACACCACCTACGGCAATGGCGTCGCCGGCCTGCAGGCCAACCAGTTCGACCTGATCTTCGCCCTGGACGGCACGCCCAAGCGCGCTGCCGTCGTCGATTTCGTGCCGCAGGCGCTGCTGTGGTACGGCACGGCGATCCTGGCCAAGTCGGGCACGGCTATCGACACGTGGAAAGCGATCGACGACGCCAAGCTGCAGATCGGCGTGCCGGTCGGCACGACCATGGAAACGGAGATCATGCGCCGCGCCCCCGGCGCCAAGCTCGAGCGCTTCCAGAACATTCCCGAGATGATCGCGGCGTTCCAGGCTGGCCGCGTGGGGGCAATCTCCTCCTCGTTGACGGGCATGACGCTCGCCAGTGCGCGCTTGCCGAACTCGATCGTCGCCATGCCGAATCCGCCGGCACTCTTCCCGGCGACGGCGTCCATCCGCCAGGAACTCGATCCGCGCTGGCGCAACTTCCTGACGACGTCGTTTGCGTACCTGGCCAATTCCGGCTTCGTTCAGAACGCTTTGAATGAAGCGTACGCATTTCGCGGTGTCGACATAAGCAAGCTTCAACCTGTGGTAATTCGCTAGCTCTTGAGCGGCACGGGAGGTAGCGTACCATCGTCATGCCAGCCTTGCGGCCTGAGGCCTGACCGAAGAGCCGGAGGCGAAGCGCGGCATGACCTCCCGGCCGAAGCGCTCGATCGACGACAGGATGCTCTTGCGGTCGGTGATGGCTTCCATGAACAGAACGAAGCGCTGGACGCCAAAGTTCGCATGGATCTCCTGCAGGGCCTTGTAGATGCGGTCGGGCGGCCCCACGAGGGCCTGTTGCGCGATGACCTCGGCGAGCTTGTCGCGGGCGATCGGTTGGCCGTCCGGGCCGACGTGGCGGTTCCTGGCCTGCGGGACATGCGGCCAGTCGCCGTTCCGAAACGACTGCTTCAGCTTTTCGGCGAGCGCGGCCCGCGAGGCCTCGTCATCGGCGACGACGACCACGAGCGCGTGGATATGGTCTGTCGGCGCGCTCGCCGCTTCGGCGTAGAGGCGTTCGGTGGCCATACGCGCCTCCAGAGGCGTGCCCCAGTAATGCAGCAGCGGCAGCCCGTTGGCGGCGGCGAACGCCACTGTGGACGGCGTCGTGCTGGCGAGAAACAGAGGAGGATGCGGGCTGGTCCGCGGCCGCGGATTGACGCTTACCGGCCCGAACGTCGCCCATCGATTCCGGGCGGAGACTTCTTTACTGCGCCAAGCATCGAGAAGAACCGAAGCCGTGCATTCCACTTCGTCGGTCCAGCGCTCCGGGTCGATCCCGAAGGCCTCGAACTCGGCGAGGTAGCCGCCGCGGCCAATCCCGAAGTCGAACCGCCCACCGCTGCACTGGTCGAGAAGGGCGGCCTGCTCGGCCAGCTGCAGCGGATGGTAGAGGGGCGCCAGCGTGACGGCGGTCCCCACCCGCAGGCGGCAGGTCTGGCCGAGGAGGAATGCGGCCAGTGTCAGCGCCGAGGGATTGATGCCGAACGGAATGAAATGATGCTCGGTGACCCAGACATCATGGTAACCGAGCTGCTCGGCAAGGCGCGCTTCCTTGAGAACGAGCTCGAAGACCTCGTCATCGGACCGGCCGAGCTGCGCGCCGCAATTGAGGAACAGGCCAAAGCTCACCATGGCTGTCTTGCTCCGCGATCACTTACTTTCCTGGTTGCCTCATCTGTCCAGCGCCTTGGCTCTTGGCGTTGTGCATCGACAATTCGAGGCCGCCCGTGAACGGCAGCGTCATGGTGCTGAGCCCGTTGGCTGGATCGTTGATGAAGGCCCGTCCGGTCGCGAATCGCAGGCATGTTGGGTCGCGGCAAGCCGCGTCCGCCACGGCGAGAATGTCGACAGGCCGGTACGGGGGCGACGGCCGTTGGAAACGCGCGGCGGCATCCTCCCCTCGACCTGCCAGCGATGCACGGTGCGCCTTACCGCGCCGAGCAGATCGGCGGCTTTCTGTAGGTCCCGCAACGCTCGCGCCCCACGGCATGGCCGGCTCCATCGAACGCGCCCTACTTGGTGAGGATCAATTTCTCCGAGGCGGTCACCCGGAGACGGTAGATGCTGCTGCCGTGTCGGATGAGAAGCTCGCGACCTCCTTGGAGGAGATCGATGCTCTCGATCGACGGGATAGTCGGCGCGTCGCGCGTGGAAGAGAGAGGTGCGTCTGCTTTGGCGGCGTGTCCCAAGGCGTTCATGGCTTGACTCCATGTAATGCGACTAGTTCTTAATTGCATATACTGGATTGGCCGTCAACCAGCGGGACTTTCGAGCGTCCGCCAAACCAGGGCCGAAGACGCCATCAGCCGTGCGCAGGGAGCGATTCTCGACCATTCAATGCGCAGTCTCGCGATAGATCGTATCGTTGCCCTGATCGGTCAGCTCGGCTTGCGGGACGAGGAAGTAAGGGGCCCGATGTAGGGTCGAGCGGATCGGCCGTGGCTTGCTGCGCGGCCAATGGTGAGTATTCTGAGGTGATGAACCCGGCTTCTTCTCGGAAACCGGGTCCACCGCGTCAGGCAGCGACTTTCGCGAATCTGCCCGCGTTGAAGTCATCGATCGCCTGCCGGATCTCGGCTTCGCTGCTCATGACGAACGGCCCGTAACCCACGATCGGCTCGTCGATCGGCTCGCCGGTGAGCACCAGCAGCGTCGCATCGCCGTCGGCGTGGATCGCCACATCACGGCCCTCGCGGCCGAGCAGCACCATCTCGGCCTCGTCGGCCTCCTGAGACCCGTTCACGGTCACGTGGCCGCCCAGCACCACCAGCATGGCTGTGTGGCTTGCCGGGAGGTCGAGCGTCAGGTCGGCGTCCCGATTGAGCCGAACATCCCAGACATTGATCGGCGTGAAGGTCCGCGCCGGTCCCTTCGCCCCCAGCAGCTCGCCGGCGATGATACGCGCCTTGCCCGCGCCGCCCGGCAACTCCACCACCGGGATGTCCGCGGAGACGATCGCCTGGTAGCCGCCGGGTGCCATCTTGTGCTTGGCCGGCAGGTTGACCCAGAGCTGCACCATCCGGAACGGCCCGCCGGTCTTGGCGAAGGCCGGCGAGTGATACTCCTCGTGCAGGATGCCGCCGGCCGCGGTCATCCACTGGACGTCACCCGGCCCGATGATGCCACCATGGCCGGCAGAATCGCGATGCTCGACCTCGCCGTCATAGACGAGGGTCACAGTCTCGAACCCGCGATGGGGGTGCTGGCCGACACCGCGCCGGGCCTTGGTTGGCTCGAAGTAGTGCGGCCCCGCATAGTCGAGCAGCAGGAACGGGCTGATGTGCTCGCCCAGCGTGTTGTAGGAGAAGAGCGAGCGCACCGGGAAACCGTCGCCCACCCAGTGGCCGCGGTTGTTGCCGTAGCGGCCGACGACCTTCTTGCTCATGGTGTCCTCCAAATCGACTGGCCGATTCAATGCCAGCCTGTCAGACGGTAGATGGGGTTGGGACGACCAGCGGGAAAGATTGCCTTGATCGACGCAGCGTCCTATTAGTGGGACGATGCAGGACCTCAACGACCTCTACTATTTCGCCCAGGTCGTCGACTATGGCGGCTTTGCTGCCGCCGCGCGCGCCCTCGGCATCCAGAAGTCGAAGCTCAGCCGGCGCATCCTGCGGCTCGAGGAGCGGCTGGGCGTGCGGCTGCTCAACCGCTCCTCGCGCCGCTTCTCGGTGACCGAGATCGGGCGCGAATTCCACGACCGGTGCGTCGCCATGCTGGTCGAGGCGGAAGCGGCGGAGCAGGTGATCGCCGAGACACGCGCCGAGCCGCGGGGCGTGATCAAGCTGAGCTGTCCGGTCGCGCTGGTCTCTTCCCAGTTCGGGGCGCTGATCGCGCGCTTCATGGTCGAGAACCCTGCCGTCGAGATCCATCTCGAAAGCACCAACCGCCGCGTCGACGTGATCGCCGAGGGGTTCGACGTCGCGATCCGCGTGCGGTTCCCGCCGCTCGAGCCCACGGACCTCGTGATGCGCCGGCTCGATGAGAGCACGCAGTGCCTGGTGGCCAGTCCAGCGCTGGTCAATGCGGCCCTGAGATCGCCCGCCGACCTGGTTGGCCTGGCGAGCCTCGATCTCGGCCCGCCGCGCCGCGACCATCAATGGCAGCTGGAGAGCGTGGAAGGCCAGACGGCGGCCGTGCCCCATCATCCCCGGCTTGCAACCGACGACATGGCTGCGCTGCGCCAGGCGGCGATCGCCGGCGTGGGGGTCGTGCAATTGCCGACGATCATGATCTGGCAGGACATCGAGGCCGGCCGGCTCCTCCATGTGCTGCCCGACTGGCGGCCGCGCGCCGGCATCGTCCACGCCGTCTTCCCGTCACGGCGCGGCCTTCTGCCTTCGGTGCGAGGCTTGCTGGATTTTCTGGCACGGGAATGTGCGGCCCAAAGGCGACTGGCGGCGGATACGCTGGGCAAGCATGAAGGACCAGGATGATGTGCGGCGGTCCAGAAGGACTGGCGTGCACTGAATTCCAAGCGCGCAAGCGCTGTTCTTACCGACTGCGGTAAGAAAGGCGCACCCATGCGAATTACCGCCAAGGGCCAAGTCACCATCCCCCAGGACGTGCGAGAGCGCGCGGGGCTCATGCCAGGAACGGATGTCGAGTTCGAGATCGAGGGCGGCGTCGTGCGCCGTGTTAAGGCGCGGGCAGGTGGCCGCCGTCGGACCCGGGGGCAGAAGCTGGTGGACAGCCTCCGCGGGCGCGGCGACTTCAAGATGACGACCGATGAAATCGTTGCGTTGATGCGCGGCCCTTCCGCCGATGAAGGCTGAACCGTCGAGCCATGATCCTTGTCGATTCCAACGTGCAGGCAGTGGACTGGCCCGAGGACGGCCACGTCGTCCGACTCCGCAGCGCGGCGATCCTTCTCTCACCGACAAGCCAGGTTCTGGATCTTCGGACCTGCGGGCGCGCTCGCTGGACGCGGCGTCGCGCAGCGAAGGATCTCACCGCCGCTTGCTGCAAGCGTACTCTGGAACTTCTGGCATGAGATCGTTTCCTTTGGCTTCGCTCAGGACAGGCGCTGCGCTCAGGATGACAGGAGAGATACGCTCGGCCGTGTCGGGAAGTCGTGCACGACGACCTCCTCCGACGCGGTGTCGAGCACGGCGCAGCTCAGCTGCCGGCCGTTGCGCGGGTCGCGGGCATCGCCGGCCGAGCCGGGATTGACCACCAGCACCCGGCCGACGCGACGAACGACCTGCTGGTGGGTGTGGCCGTAGAGCACGATGTCGGCATCGGCCTCGCCGAAGCGCTGCAGCTGGGAGCTGGTGGGAATTACATAGCTGCCGCGCGGCTCCCAGGGCGTCGAGTGCACCATCAGGATGCGCTTGCCGCCGATTTGCAGCGCGCGCCGATGCGGCTGCCCGGCGAGCCAATCGAGCAGGGGGCGGTCGATGTCCGCGCGGGCACGCGCCCGCTCGCCTTCCGGCGCGAGGAAGATCTCCTCGTGATTGCCCAGGATGGTGAGCGCGTCGAGCTCGCGCAGCCGGCCGATCACGGCGTTGGAGAAGCTGTACTCGAAGATGCTGTCGCCGAGGCACAGCAGCGCATCGATCGAGCCCATCGTCTCGAGGGCTCGATCGAGACCATCGATGTTGCAGTGCAGGTCGGAAACAATACCGAGCTTCAACGATGGCCTCTGGTTCGGTTGGCGTGCCGTCGCGATCGTTGGTTCACCGCAGCTGCCGGGGCACAATGGCCTGCGGGCGCGCGCCGTCCGGCTCTGGTCTTAGAGCACACCCCGGCCGGCCGGAACAGCCGGACAGGGTGTGGATGCCAAGCAATGGCGACCGCATGACCCACTCATCATGGTCCAATATGCAGAACCCTCGCTGCAAGTGAGGCGACGCTCCTGCGCCCGCGAGCGTTCCGGGGCATTCGGCCGCCTGCCGTACGGCGGCAGCTGCTATCATGCCAGCCTTGCTTCAAGAGGGGAGCTCGTACGGGCCATGAAAGAAAACAGCATCAGGCGGGCGGTGCGCGAGGGGCGGGCAGCACTTGGGACCGGGCTCAAGGAGTTCGCCTCGCGCGGGGTGCCGTGGATCATCGAAGCCTCCGGCTTCGACTATTGCATGATCGATCACGAGCATGGCGCCTTCGACCTCGAGTCGATCGCCGATCTTGCCGGCTGGTTCCAAGCCACCGACGTCTCGGCAATCGTGCGGATCCACAAATCGTTCACCCATCTGATCCCCGCCATCCTCGACCAGGGGATCATGGGCATCCAGGTCTCGGACGTCGACAGCGCCGAGGAGGCGCGCGAACTCGTGCGCGAGGCGAAGTATCCGCCTCTTGGCAATCGCGGTATCTCGGGGCAGGGGATGCACACCGGTTACAGGAGCCATGGCGCCCGTCACGCGTCGGAGTATGCGCCGTGGGCCAATGCCAACATCATCGTCTGCGTCTCGATCGAGTCACTCGAGGGCCTGGGGAACGTCGAGGCGATCGCGGCCGTCGAGGGCATCGACATGGTCGCCTATGGCCATTCGGATCTCAGCGCGCGCCTGGGTGTTCATCTCCAGCTCGAGCATCCGACATTCAAGGCGGCCGTGCGGCGGATCGCCGAGGCCTGCAACGCGCAGGGCAAGCTGGCCCGAGGGTCGGCGGAAACCGAGGAGCAGATCGAGGAGTACTGGCGGCTCGGCTGCAAGGTGCTGAACCTGCCAGGCAACGACGTCAGCACCTTGCTCGACGGCCTGAAGGCGCGCGCCGCCCGCGCCCATGCGCGGCTGAAATCGATCGGTGTTCCGACGCCGTGAGGCGGGGTCTCGGGGCGCCGTCTTGACTTGAAGCGCCTTTGAGAATGACCTCAGGCTGAGGTTTTGCGGTGGATCGGGAGAGACACGATGCGATTGCGGGGCAAGGTGGCGCTGCTGACCGGGGCGGCGGCGGCAATCAAGGGCGAGCTGATGGGCTTCGGCGGAGCGGCGGCGCATTTGTTCGTGCGCGAGGGCGCCAAGGTGGTGCTGACCGATATTCGCGACGAGCTGGGCGAGCGTGCGGCGGCTTCGCTGCGTGCCGACGGGCACGACGCGCGCTACCTGCATCTCGACGTGACGTCGGAGCAGAACTGGACCCGGGTGGTGGACGCGGTGATGGCGGCGCACGGCCGGCTCGACATCCTGTTCAACAACGCCGGCGTCGCCTTTCCCGGCAAGGTCGAGGACATCACGGTGGAGATCTGGGAACGCGAGCTCGGGGTTCATGCCAAGGGAGTCTTCCTGGGCGCCCGCACGGCGATCCCGGCGATGCGCAAAGGCGGCGGCGGGTCGATCATCAACACGTCCTCGGTCATGGGGATCGTCGGCAGCCCGACCTCGCCGGCCTATTCGGCCGCCAAGGGCGCCATCACGATCTTCACCAAGTCGGCCGCGCTGCAATATGCCAGGGAGAATATCCGCATCAATTCGGTGCATCCGGGCTATGCCGACACGCCGCTGACCGACAAGCGCTTCAGCGATCCCGCGGTGCGCCAGGCATTGATCGATCGCACGCCGATGGGACGGCTTGGCACCGCCGAGGATATCGCCAACGGCGTGCTGTTCCTGGCGTCGGACGAATCGTCGTGGATCACCGGCTCGGAACTGGTGATCGATGGCGGCATGACGGCGCAGTAGGCGCACAAGCCTGTCAATCTGAGCGAAGCGAGGCGTTTGGTCGCTTCGGCAGGCCGGTCCAGACATCGGCGGGCACCGGCGGGCGCATGGGTTGCAGCAGGCCGAGGTGGTCGATCACGATGAACCGTGGCGCTTCATCGAGCTCGCTCTCACCTCGCGGCTCGGCGATTCCGGCTGTAGCGGCTCGTCACCGGTCGCAGGCCAAGGTTTTCGCGCAAGGTCGTGCCTTCGTACTCGGTGCGGAACAGGCCGCGGCGCTGCAGCTCGGGGACGACCATGGAGACGAAATCCTCAGCCCCGCAGGGCAGGGTGGCCGGTGTGACGTTGAAGCCATCGCAGGCCGACGTCTCGAACCATTCCTGCATGGTATCGGCGATGTCGGCAGGCGTGCCGATGTGCGCCGAGCCGGTGATGCCTGATCGAAGATAGAGCTCGCGGATCGTGGGCTTCTCGCGTCTCATCCGCTCGACGAACTGGGTGCTGAGGCTGCGCAGTTCCTGCGGGCCCAGCGCATCGTCGGGTACGGGCTCGTCCAGCGCATGGGCGGAGAGGTCGCCGAACGCGCTGTAGAGCGCGCCCAGGCCGGCCAGCGGGTCGAACAGGGCCTGCAGGGCGTCGTACTTGGCCTGGGCTTCGGCGCGCGTGCGGGCGACGACTGGACAGAGCGCCGGCATGATCTTCAGATCATCGGGCTCACGGCCGTACTTCGCCATCCGCCCCTTGACGTCGGCGTAGTAGGCGCGCGCGCCCTCGAGCGAGCCGGAGACCGCGTAGATGACCTCGGCGGTCGCGGCGCCGAGCTCCCGGCCCTGTTCCGAGGCGCCGGCCTGCACGATCACCGGATGGCCCTGCGGCATGCAAGCGACATTCAAGGGTCCGCGCACCTTGAAGAACCGCCCGTGGTGATTGAGCACGTGCATCTTTGCTTCGTCGAAGTAGCGGCCGCCCGCCTTGTCGAACACCAGCGCGCCGTCGTCCCAGCTGTCCCACAATCCCTTGACCACCTCGACGAACTCGGCCGAGCGGGCGTACCGCGTGTCGTAGTCGAGCGTTGTTTCCAGCCCGAAATTCTGCGCCTCGAGCTCCGACCAGGAGGCAACCACGTTCCAACCGGCGCGGCCCTTGCTGATCAGGTCGAGCGTGGCGAACTTGCGCGCGAGATTGTAGGGCTCGTTGTAGGTCGTGGAGGCCGTCGTCACCAGGCCGACGCGCCGCGTCACCATGGCCAGGGCCGGCAGCAAGGTCATCGGTTCGAGCTCGACCATGTCCCGGCCGGTGCGGGCCAGCGAGCCGGGCGGCGTGTCGCCCTGGCGAATGCCGGCGCCGTCGGCAAAGAAGATCATGTCGAGCTTGCCGCGCTCTGCCGTGTGGGCGCTGCGTACGTAGTGCTCGACGTGCAGCGTGCCGTCGGCCGGCACGTCGGGATGGCGCCAGGCGGCCGGGTGATAGCCATGGCCGCGTATCGACAGGCCGAGCCGCATCTTGCGTGCCGTCATCGCTCCGTCTCCTTCCCGAGAGCCCGTGACCACGATGATATGCCATCGCCGAGGGCAGCGCGGGACCTTGGCGTGCGATGACAGCATTGTTGTCGGCCTGATACCATTGCTGCCCTCCCGCTCGCCACGCGCTGCGTCGCGTTCGCCCGTCTTCGTCAGGTCCTGTTGCGCAACGCGATCCGGCGGGTGAGCGACTTGACCTCCCGCCAGAGCGGCGAGATCACCCGGCCGGCGAGCGGAATGGCCAGCAGGCCGATGGCGAAGCCGGCGACGCCGGCGCCGGTGGCTTCTACCAGCCAGGCGATCAGTGCCGGCGCAAAAGGAACCGCGTGGGCGACGGCGGCACCCGCGTCGTGAAGCGCATGGGCGGGCCAGCCCAGGCCGTATTCCTCGAAACCGTGCAGAATGATGCCGCCGCCGACCCAGATCATCGCGGCGGTGCCGATGGTCGATAAAACGCCGAGCAGATGGGGCATGGCGTACACGATGGCGCGGCCGATCATCCGCAGCGGCGCGGCTGCCGCCGAAGCGGGCGACAGGCGCGCCAGCGCCAGGCCGAGATCGTCGGCTTTGACGATCAGGGCGACGACGCCATAGACCCCCGCCGTGATGCCGATGCCGACGAGGGCGAGGATGATCGCCTGGTTGACGATGCCGCCGCCGGGGACCGCGGCCAGCGTGATTGCCATGATCTCGGCCGAGAGGATGAAATCGGTCTTGATTGCGCTGGCGATCTTCTCGTCCTCGAAGGTCCTGGCGTCGAGCGCCACGGCTTCGAGGTCGGCTTCGTGGGCGTGCGCGTCGTGCGGGAGCAGGGCTTCGTAGACCTTCTCGGCGCCTTCGTAGCAGAGGTAGGCCCCGCCCAGCATCAGCAGCGGCGTTATCGCCTGGGGCAGCAGGAAGCTCAGCGCCAGCGCTGCGGGCAGCAGGATCAGCAGCTTGTTCTTGAGCGACCCCAGCGCGATCCGGCCGATGATCGGCAGCTCGCGCGACGGGCTGAAGTCGGTGAGATAGCGCGGCGTGACGGCCGTGTCGTCGATGACGACGCCGGCCGCCTTGGTGCCGGCCTTGGCCGCCTGGCCTGCGACGTCGTCGATCGACGCGGCGGCCGCTTTGGCCAGCGTCGCGATATCGTCGAAAAGGGCCACCAGACCAACGCTCATGTCACCACCACGCGAGTCGCCGGCGAGATTGCCGACGGAGAAGGACTGCCGAGGCACTCACCCCCCAAAAAGGCGCCTGTGGGCGACACTATACGGTGCTGGCGGCCATCGTTGACCCCTGAATGACGTGCCGGACCGCGCTCCCAGCCATGAGCCGATTGGACAGCGGCGCAGCCGGCAATAGACTGCTCGACCAGGGAGGGACGACATGCTCGACAAAGGCAGAGACCGCGCGTCCGGGACGCGGGCAGCGTCATGAGCGACACGGTCGAGATCCGCGATCCACGCTTTGCGTCGGTCGTCGGCGAGACGGTGGCCCTCGAGAAGCTCGCCACGGGGTTTCAGTTCACCGAGGGGCCGTTGTGGCACGCCGCGGGCCGCTACCTGCTGTTCAGCGACATGCCGGGCGATCACCTGCGCCGCTGGAGCGCCCGGGACGGCGTCACGACCTTCCGCCAGCCCTGCGCCCAGTCGAACGGGCTCGCCTGGGATCGCGAGGGCCGCCTGATCGTCTGCGAGCACGCGACGAGTCGGCTCACGCGGACGGAGGCCAACGGCGACATCACGGTGCTGGCGAGCCATCACGCCGACAAGGAGCTCAACAGCCCCAATGACGTCGTCGTGAGATCCGACGGCGCGATCTACTTCAGCGACCCGACCTACGGGCGCAACAAGTACTATGGCAATCCACGACCTGTGCCGCTCGATTTCCGCGGTGTCTATCGCGTTGCGCCGGATGGCGGGTCGCTCTCCCTGCTGGTCGACGATTTCGGCCAGCCGAACGGGCTCTGCTTCTCGCGTGACGAGCAGCAGCTGTACGTCAACGACACCGACCGCAAGCACATCCGCCGCTTCGACGTCCGCGCCGACGGCACCTTGGCGAACGGCCGGGTCTGGGCGGAGACCACCGGCGAAGGGGCCGGCGCGCCCGATGGCATGAAGATCGACAGTGCCGGCAACATCTATTGCTGCGGGCCGGGCGGCATTCACGTGTTTGCGCCGGATGCGGCATGCCTCGGCGTCATCCGGATGCCGGAGCACACCGCCAATTTCTGCTTCGGCGACGATGACCTGCGCAGCCTCTACGTGACAGCATCGACGTCGCTCTATCGGTTGCGGGTCGCCACGCCGGGCACGTCGCAGGGCCCAGATCGCCCGCGATCCGAGGCGGGACGAGGCTGACCTGGCGACAGCGGGGATGATGCAAGAACCGGGTAAGGGCCTGTCACGAAATAATCGAATCGAAACGGGTTGAACAACGCATTTAACGAATCAACTAAAATAAGTCAGGTCGGCGAGCAATGCGATATCTTGTAGGGCGTGATCGACGCTGACGCCATTCGTATGCGCTACGAGGCCGTGGCTGGCCATCTCGATGAGCGAGGACTGCGGTTGTTTGCTGCGAGTGAGGCGCGCGCCGCCGGGCGGGCGGCATCGCCTGGTGTCGCAGCTTACTGGCATCGCACGCAGCACGATTGGACGAGGCCTGAAGGACCTCGACAGGAAGCGGTGAAATCGGCCTCACGGCCGGATCCGTCGTAGTGGCGGTGGGCGTAAAGCAGCAAGCGTCGAACAACCTGGCTTACGCAAAGCCTTGCTGCGCCCTGGTGGCGTCGGCCACGCGCGGTGATCCGCAGGCCGACCTGCTGTGGGTCAGCCGCAGCCACCGGCATCTGTCGGCGGCGCTCGCCGAGCAGGATACCGCGCCAGCCGCAGCCTGGTCGGCCGCCTGCTCAACGACCTCGGCTTCAGCCTGCAAGCCAACGCCAAGACCGTGAAGGCGGCCAGCATCCCGATCGCGACGAGCAGTTCAAGTACATCAACGATGCCATCGAGCGCTTTCGACGTGGCAAACAGCCGGCCATCTCGGTCGACACCAGAAGAAAGAGCTGGTCGGCGATTTCAAGAACAACGGTCGCGAGTTGCGGCGCAAGGGGCCGGCCCGAGGCGTCCGCGTCGACGTCCATTCCCGGCAAGGGCAGAGCCATCTATGGGGTCTACGACATTGCCGCCAATGAAGAGCTGGTCGGTGTCGGGGTCGATCACGACACCGCCGCCTTCGCCGTCGAGCATCCGGCGCTGGTGGCAGTGCATGGGTCGCAAGCGCTATCCCGCCGCCACGCGCCTGTTGATCACCGCCGATTGCGGCGGCAACAATGGTGCGCGCGTCGAGCATGGAAGGTCGAGCTGAAGCTCGCCGACCAGACCGTGCGCTGACGATCTCATCGTCACTACCCGCCCGGCACGCCAGCGGAATTAAACTGCATCGAGCATCAGCGTTCCGGCTCCTCTGCATCAGCCAGAACTGGAGGGGCAAGCCCTTACCACTGGCTGAAAGTCATCGTCCAGCTCATCGCCGCCACCAAGACCACTCCGGTCCCCAACATCGCCTCTGCCATCGACGGCTCCCAATATCCAGGAAGCCAAGGTCTCCGACTGCGAGATCGCAAATCTCAAGATCAGATACGACGCTTTTCATCCTGAATGGAACTACACCTTCGTCCCACGGCGGCCTCCCAGTGACTCCGCGAAATGAAGCACTTATTTCGTGACAGTCCCTAAGCGCCGACCCCAGGAAGTTGATGAATCTCAAGATGGTAAGTCCGCCGCGCCGGTGATCGTCCCGGAGTGCGGGCCCGATAGACCGTCGCAGTCGCTGACAAGCGGCATCGCCTGCGCTCCGACCCGCCGGCGTGTGCTAGGCTATGGTCCGGTCAAGGGGAGGAAGCGAGATGCTGGAAACACGGGAAGGCGGATGCCATTGCGGTCGGGTGCGGATTCGCGCTGAGGTCGACCTCGAGCTGATGTCCAACTGCAGCTGCACGGTCTGCACCAAGAAAGGCATGCTGCACCTCGGCACCGACCTCGCCACCTTCCAGCTGCTGCGCGGCAAGAGCGCGCTCAAGTCCTACACTTTTGGCACCGATGTCGCGCAGCATACGTTCTGCTCCCATTGCGGCATGCACCCTTTCTACATCCCGCGCTCACAACCGCACCGGGTCATCGTCAATGCGCGCTGCCTCGACGACATCGACGGGCCCAGCCTGAAGCCCACTCGCTTCTTCGACGGCCGCCACTGGGAGGACGCGCAGCGCCGCCGCATAGCCGACGCCGGCCACGCGCCACCGGCCGACGCGCACGGGGCGAAGACGCTGCAGGCGATTCTCGACAGGGCTCCGGAGTAGGCCGGCTTTCGCCCATCCACTTGCGCGAAGCGGGTACTCGAACGATGGGCGCCCTCTTGGTGAGAATGCACCGCTGGAGTGGCATGTTCCCCTGACGCGCCTTTCCGGCAAAGTTGGCGCCCATGATCGGCTCCCGCATATCGGGAATGATTATCATCCACGAGGTGAAGCCGCTTCGCAGACTGATCTTTGCTTTGACGAACCCAGACCCATGGGTTGATATGCGCCCACGGCTACAGAGCCAGTGGAGGCGATAGTGAGATTGGGACTGTTTCTTGCGGCATTGATCGGGCTGGCAGGTGCTTCTCACATCTCCAGCGCCGCCACCTCCATCTCGACAGACGCAACGTGGGCTGCCGTTGGCACCCTGGAGGATGGCATTTCGCCCTACTGCGGGGGCGGTACGATTCCCATGCCGGAATGGGTCGGGCGGGCTGACGGACAGGTCAACATAAAGGGGAACACGCTCACCTTTACAAGTACAAGCCCAATTCCGAACCATTCATTCACTGTCGACTTGAAGGCGTTGCAACCTGATGGTTCTGGAAGATTTGTCGGCAAAGACGGCAAGAAGCGAGAGTTCTACGTAACGCTCGCTCCGGGCAGCGGACCCCGCCCATTCTACCTGACCTATTCCTATAGCTCTTGCCGGCGTGTCTACACGCCCAAATCCTGACCGCCGCCGGCTGCAGTCTCCAAGCTGTATCACTACCCACTTGAGTCCCCTCCGCCGGGCAAGGCGAGAATATCCTCATTTCAGGCGAGGTAGATCAGCCTTCACGGAAGCGAGTGCCGGACTGGCCGCCCGCAGGGCTGCGCCCCCAGCCGTCCGCCCGACGATGCGAAGCGATTGACGACCGTCCCCCACGGCCTAGGATTTGCCTCCTGTCGCGCGCGCGTTTTCTGGAAGGGCGAATGATGGCCACTGGGCGAGCATCTCCTGATCTGGCATCTGCCGGGACGGCATCTCCGGCGTCGCCGCGGTATCGGCTGGGCTTCGATATCGGCGGCACCTTCACCGACTTCGTGCTGCTCGACGCGGCGACCGGCGGGATTTCGCTCCATAAGTGCCTGACGACGCCGAACGATCCGGCGGACGGGGCGCTCGAGGGCATTCGCAGCATCTGCTCGGCCGCGGGCATCTCGGTGGCCGATGTCGGCGAGCTGCTGCACGGCACGACGCTGGTCACCAATGCCCTGATCGAGAATCGCGGCGCGCGGCTCGGCTTGCTGACGACGCGCGGCTTCCGCGACGTCCTCGAGTTCGGCATCGAGCAGCGCTACGACATCTACGACCTGTTCCTGAGCTTCCCCGACGCGCTGGTGCCGCGCCATCGCCGCATCGAGATCACCGAGCGGCTGGCCTATGACGGCCGCGTCCTGCGGCCGCTCGACGAGGCGGCGGTGCTGGCCGAGGGCACACGCCTGGTGGCCGACGGCTGCTCGGCGATCGCCGTCTGCTTCCTGCACAGCTACGCCAATCCGACGCACGAGCAGGCAGCCGGCCGAATCCTGCGCCAGGCCTTTCCCAACGTCTCGGTCAGCCTGTCGTGCGAGGTGGCGCCGGAAATCCGCGAGTACGAGCGCCTGGCGACGACTTGCGCCAACGGCTTCGTGCAGCCGCTGATGGATCGTTACATCGGCCGCCTGCTGCGCGAGCTCGACTCGCTGGGCTTCGCCGGCACGCTGCGCTTGATGCAGTCCGACGGCGGGCTGTGCGCGCCCGAGGTCGCCCGCACCTTCCCGATCCGCCTGCTCGAGTCAGGCCCGGCCGGCGGGGCGCTCGCCACCGTGCTGTTTGCCCGCGAGGCCGGGCTGCCCGACGCCATCGCCTTCGACATGGGCGGCACGACCGCAAAATCGTGCCTGATCGAGAACGGCCGCGCCGCCGTCGTGCCGATGATGGAGACCGCGCGCGTGCGCCGTTTCAAGCGCGGCTCCGGCCTGCCGATCAAGGCGCCCGTCGTCGACATGATCGAGATCGGTGCAGGTGGCGGCTCGATCGCCGGCCTCGACGAGACTGGCCTGCTCAAGGTCGGGCCGCTCAGCGCCGGCGCCTCGCCCGGGCCCGCCTGCTACGGCCAGGGCGGCGAGGACGCCACGGTCACCGACGCCAACCTGCTGCTGGGCTACTACGACCCGGGCTTCTTCCTGGGCGGCAGCATGACGCTCGACAAGGCGGCCGCCGAGGCCGCGCTGGCACGGCTCGGCGACAAGCTCGGCCTGCCGGCGATCGAGACGGCGGCCGGGATTCACGCCGTCGTTTGTGAGGCAATGGCGAGCTCGGCTCGCGTCCATCTGATCGAGAAGGGCAGGGACCCGCGGCGTTATGCCATGGTGGCGTTCGGCGGCGCCGGCCCGGCGCATGCGGTGCGCGTCGCCCGCGTGCTCGGCATCGGCCAGGTGCTGATCCCGCCGGCCTCCGGCGCCGCCTCGGCGCTGGGCTTCCTGGTGGCGCCGCTCGCCTTCGAGCAGTCGCGCAGCGCGCTGACGGCGCTGAGCGACGGCACCGACTGGGCGCAGGCTAACGTCGATCTCGGCGAGCTCGAGGCGCAGGCGCGCAGCCGGCTGCATGCGGCCGGTGTCGCCGACGGCGTCATCAAGGCCGAGCGCTACGCCGAGATGCGGCTGGTCGGCCAGCTGCATCAGATCATGGTGCGGCTGCCTGACGGCGTGCTTTCGGGCGACAGCCTGCCCGACCTGCGCGCGGCGTTTGCCGAGACCTACCGCGTGCTCTACACGCGCGTAGTCGAGGATGCCGAGATCGAGGTGTTGTCCTTCCGCGTGCGTGCGAGCGCACCGGAGCCGCAGATTGCCCTCAGCGGCGCAGTCGCGGGCAGCGCCGCCGGGGCAGCGCTCAAGGGCCATCGGCCGGCCTTCTTCGACGGCAGGTTCCACGACACGCCGGTCTACGACCGCTATGCGCTGGCGCCCGGTCAGACGGTCGAAGGCCCGGCCATTGTCGAAGAGCGCGAGGCGACGACCGTGATCGCGCCGGGCGACAGGCTGAGGGTGGATGCGGCGCGCAACCTGCGCATCGACGTCGCGGCGGCCCAGGACGCGCAGGCGATCGTGACGCCCGGCATGTCGCTGGAGGCGGCGATGGCGCGGATCGAGGCCGATCCGATCGGGCTCGAGATCATGTGGTCGCGGCTGATCTCGATCGTCGAGGAGATGTGGCAGACGGTGTGCCGCACCGCCTACTCGCTGATCATCTCGGAGAGCCAGGATTTCGCCAACGAGATCCTCGACCCACAGGGCAACCCGCTGGCGCACAGCCCGCGCGCCATGCCGCTGTTCAACCTCACCCTGACGCGCTGCGTGCAGTCGCTCCTCGAGCACTTCCCGCCCGAGACGCTGCGTCAGGGCGACGTTCTGGTCACCAACGACCCGTGGCTCTGCGCCGGACATCTGTTCGACATCGCGCTGGTCAGTCCGGTGTTCCGCGAGGGCAGGCTGGTGGCGCTGATGGGCACCGTCGGGCACGTGAGCGACATCGGCGGCGTCAAGGATTCCAGCGTGGTGCGCGAGCTGTTCGACGAGGGCGTGCTGATCCCGCCGATGAAGCTCTACGAGGCCGGCAAGCCCGACCGGTCGATATTGCGCCTGCTGCACGCCAATGTGCGCAACCCCGACCAGGTGCTGGGCGACATCCAGTCGATGATCACGGCCAATGCGCTGGGCGGGCAGCGGCTGCTGGCCTTTATGGCCGAGTACGGGCTCGAGGATCTCACGGCCCTGGCCGCCGTCGTGCGGGCGCGCAGCGAGGCGGCGACCCGGGCGGCCATCCGCGCCGTGCCGGACGGCGTCTACGAGAGCGAGCTCGACGCGCGGCCCGGTGCCGTCGACCTGCTTCGCTTCAAGGTGCGCGTCCACAAGAAGGACGACACCATCCGCATCGAGCATGTCGATCCGCCGCCCGAGGTGCCGAAGGGCGGCGTCAACTGCACCATGAACGTCACCGCGGCGCATTCGAGCTACCCGGTGAAGTGCATGCTGACGCCGGGTGTGCGCGGCAATGCCGGATGCTACGCGCCGATCACGGTGACGGCGCCGCCGCATAGCTCGCTGAACTGCGATCCGCCGGCCGCCGTCGCCTACCGCACGCGCATCTCGTGGTGGCTTGGGCCCAACCTGTACCGTGCGCTGGCGCCGGCCATCCCGGACAAGGTCCAGGCCTTCACCGGCATGCCCAAAGCCTTCGGCTTCTACGGCCGCAACCTGCAGGGCCGCGTTGCCTCGGATCACTTCTTCATGGGCGGCGGGCAGGGCGCCTCGCAGCGTCAGGACGGCAAGTCCGGCCTGTTGTTCCCGACCTCCGCCGCGAATACGCCGGTCGAGCTGCTGGAAAGTCGCATGCCGGTCGTGATCCTGGAGAAGAGCCTGGTGCCCGACAGCGGCGGACCGGGACGGCGGCGCGGCGGCCTCGGCCAGCGCATGCGTGCACGCCGTCTGGTCGACGGCGAGCCGATCATGGTCGGCCTGTACCCCGAGGGCCACGGCATCCACGTGAAGGGCCTGTTCGGCGGCCTGCCGGGGGGCGGCGCGGTAGGCAGGGTCGAGCGTGCCGACGGCACGGTCCACGACGTGGCGACGGGCGAGACGGTGGCGATGACCGACGAGCGGCTGGTCATCGACGTCATGATCGCCGGCGGCTCGGGCTTCGACCCGCCGCACGAGCGCACCATCGAGGACATCGCGCGCGACCTCGAGAACGGCTACATCACGCCCGAAGGCGCGGCGCGCGACTATGGTTGCGTGATGACCGCCGATGGCCGTATCGACATCGAGGCGACCTTGCGCCAGCGCGAACTGACACCGGAGAGATTGTGACTACCAGTTTTCCTCCCCCGTCTTACGGGGGGCATTCGCATATGGGTCCGCCTCTCATTCTCCTCCCCGGCTCTGCTGGGGAGGTGCCCCGTCATACGGGGCGGAGGGGTCATGAGCCTCAGTCCCGCTGCTCATGACCCCTCCGTCCGCGATTACGCGGACACCTCCCCAGCGAAGCTGGGGAGGAGAATGATATGCGTCCAATGAATTCACGAATCTTCAAGCGGAGCGAAAAGACCATGACCACCACCCGTCGCGCTATCCTGCATGGCGCCGCCCTGTCGGCGCTGGCGCCGTCGATGAGCTGGGCCTTCGACAAGGAGGGCGATCGCAAGATCCTGGTGTTCTCCGGCAACCAGGCGGTGCCGGTCCTCGATCCGCATATGCGCTACGACTGGTCGACGCGCATGATCCAGCAGTCGGTCTATGACGGGCTCCTGAAGTACGTCGGCAACCCGCCGCGAATCATCCCGTGGCTGGCCGAGAAGTACGAGGCCTCGCCCGACGGCCTCACCTACACCTTCCACCTGGTCGGCAACGCCAAGTTCCACAACGGCGATCCGGTCGATGCCGAGGCGGTGCGCTACTCGTTCGAGCGCGGGCTGAAGCTCAATGCCGGCGTCGCCTGGATGCTGAAGGATTTCCTCAAGCCCGAGAAAATCACGGCGGTCGACGCCAGGACCGTGCGCTTCGTCCTTGACCGGCCATTCCAGCCGTTCATCAGCTACGTGCCGTGGTGGTACATCGTCAATCCGAAGCAGGTCCAGGCCAACCTCGTCGACGGCGACTACGGCAAGAAGTGGCTGACCGAGAACGAGGCGGGCTCGGGGCCTTTCAAGCTGAAGCGCTTCGACTCGAACGCCCTGATCCACATGGATGCCGTGCCCGACTACTGGAAGGGCTGGCCGATGGGCGACAAGAACCGGCTGGCCGGCGCGATCTACCGCATCGTGCGCGAGGCGGCGCCGCGGCGCGCCGGCCTGCAGCGCCGCGAGATGGACGTCATCACCAACATGTCGCCCGACGACATGCAGCAGCTCGCCAAGCTGCCCGGCGTGCGCAACGAGGATCATCCCGGCTCGACCACCTTCGGCATAAAGTTCAACTGCCAGAACGGGCCGACCGCCGACATCAACCTGCGCAAGGCGATCGCCTATGCGTTCGACTACGAGGCGCTGATCACCATTCACAATGGCGGTGCGACGTTGATGGACAGCCCGTTCCCGCCGACCATGGAGGGCTACATTTCCGTGCCCGGCATCCCGCGCAAGGACGTCGCCAAGGCCAAGGAGTTCCTCGCCAAGAGCAAGGTGCCGAGTGGCGGCCTCGAGCTCGAGTATGTCCACGTCCAGGGCCTTGAGGACGCGCGCCGCATCGGCCTGGTGCTGCTCGACAGCCTGCGCGCGCTCGACATCAAGCTGAACATCGTCGGCCAGCCGTGGCCGACCATGGTGGCGCGCGGCTCCAAGCCTGACACCGCAGCCAACATGACCTCGGTCTACGTCACGCCGATCGGTACCGACCCCGACACCGTGGCCTACCAGTATCATCGCGATTCGTGGGGCCTCTATTACGGCATGTCCCATTACGAGGACAAGGAAGCCTGGGCGATGATCGCCGAGGCGCGCGGCATGACCGACAAGCAGAAGCGCCTGGCGCTCTATGGCGAGATCCAGAAGCGCATCGTCGCCGACCAGCCCGAGATCTTCGGCATGATTCCGAACCGCACCTGGTCGATGCGCGACTACGTCAAGGGTTTCGAGTTCAGCCCCGTGCGCTTCACCGGCGAGGTCGATCTCTACCCGATGTGGATCGACGCCTGATGCTCGTCTACCTGCTGCGGCGCATTGCGCTGGCAGGGTTGATGCTGTTCGGCCTGGTTTGCCTCACCTTCGCGATTGCCAACGTGGCGCCGTCCGATCCCGCCGCGCTGGCGGCGGGACCGGATGCCGGCCGCGCCCAGATCGAGCAGGTGCGGCGCGACTACGGGCTCGACAAGCCGTTGCCCGAGCAGTTCGTGCGCTACGTCAGCGACCTCGCGCGCGGCGAGTTCGGCCGCAGCGTGGCGACCGGGCGATCGGTCGGCCGCGATCTCGCGCGCTACTTTCCCGCCACCCTCGAGCTCTGCCTGGTGGCGATGGCGATCGGTCTGGTCGCGGGAATCTCGCTCGGCATGCTGTCGGCGCTGTTCAAGGACAAATGGCTCGACCACGCCACGCGGATATTCGCCGTCTCGGGCATCGCCCTGCCGCCGTTCTGGTTCGGCCTGCTGCTGCAGCTGGGCTTCGCCGCCTGGCTGGGCTGGCTGCCGACCAGCGGCCGCATCGGCGTCTCGACCGACCCCGGCGATCCGATCACCGGGCTGCTGCTGGTCGATTCGCTGCTGCGCGGCAACGGCCCGCTGTTCGTGCAGTGCCTGTCCTATGTCCTGCTGCCGGCGCTGGTGCTGTCGCTGCCCTGCCTCGCCTCGATCTTGCGTGTCAACAGAAGCGAGATGGTGGAGGCGCTCCGCGCCGACTACATCACCGCGGCGCGCGCCCATGGCGTGTCGCCATGGCGGCTGGTGACGGTGCATGCGCTCAAGAACGCGATGCTGCCGACGCTCGCCATCATCGGCTTGCGCTGGGGCTGGATGATGAGCAGCACCGTGCTGGTCGAGACGGTGTTCGACTGGCCGGGGATCGGCCTCTATGCGGTGTCGTCGGCGATCGCCGGCGACTTCAAGCCGGTGATGGGCGTGACCCTGATCATCGGCCTCAACTTCATGCTGGTGAACCTGATCGTCGATCTCCTGTACGGCGTGCTCGATCCGCGCCTGAGGCACGCCTGATGGCGGTGTCGCGCGGCCTGCGGCTGGCGGCCTGGCAGCTTGGCCGGAGCTTCGCCTCGATGCTCGGGCTGGTGCTGGTGGCGCTGATCGTGCTGCTGGCGCTGATCGGCCCATGGATCGTGCCCTATCCCGACGACGTTGCGGGCGCGGTGCGGTTGTCGGGCAAGCTGCAACCGCCCAGCACCGCCCACTGGTTCGGCACCGACGAGGTCGGCAACGACGTGCTGACCCGCACCATCATCGGCGCCCGGCTGTCACTGCTGGTCGGCATCGGCATCACGTTCGCGGCGGCGGCGATCGGCGTGCCGCTCGGCATCCTGGCCGGCGCGGTGGGTGGCCGGGTGCGCGAGATCATCATGCGCCTCACCGACCTCTTTCTGTCAGTGCCCGGGCTGGTGCTGGCCATCGCCCTTGTCGCCGCCCTCGGCGCCGGCATCGTCAACGCGATGATCGCGCTGGTGCTGGTGTGGTGGCCGGGCTACGTGCGGCTCGCCGAATCGAAGGCCCTGTCGATCCGCGAGGAGGCCTTCATCGAGGCCGCGCGCGTCGCTGGCGCGCCAAGGCTGCGCATCCTGTGGCGCCACGTGCTGCCCAACAGCATCTCCCCGATCATCGTCAAGATGAGCATGGATATCGGCCAGGCCATCCTCGCCGTCGCCTCGCTGGGCTTCATCGGCCTCGGCGCCAAGCCGCCGACGCCGGAATGGGGCGCCATGATCTCGATCGCGCGCGGCTACCTGCCGGACTGGTGGTGGTACGCGATCTTTCCCGGCGCCTTCATCTATGCCTCGGTGCTGGGCTTCAACCTGCTGGGCGACGGGTTGCGCGACATCCTCGATCCGCGCAGCAACCGCGGATGAGCCTGCTCGAGATCCGCGACTATCGTCTGGCGTTCGACACGTTCGACGGCACCTTGCACGTGCTCGACGGCATCGACCTCAGGCTGGGCGCCGGCGAGACCTTGGGCATCGTCGGCGAGACCGGCTGCGGCAAGTCGGTGCTGGCGCGCAGCCTCCTGCGCCTGAACGAGTCGCCGCCGGCGCGCGTGGTGTCGGGCGCGATCCTGTTCGAGGGCGAGGACGTGCTGGCGCTGCCCGAGGCGGGCATGCGCCGGCTGCGCGGCCGGCGCATCGCCATGGTGTTCCAGGATCCGGCGAGCTACCTCAATCCGCTGCTCGCCATCGGCACCCAGATGGAGGATGCAATTCGCGGCCAGGAGGCGGCGCTGGGCGGCGCCGTGCGGCCGCGCCGCGCGATCCGCGCGCAGGCCGCCGAGCTGCTGGCCTCGGTCGGCCTGGCGGAGCCGCAACGCCTGCTGGCGAGCCATCCCCATCAGCTGTCGGGCGGGATGCGCCAGCGCGTGCTGATCGCCATGGCGCTGGCCGGCGGTCCGGCGCTGCTGGTGGCGGACGAGCCCACAACCGCGCTCGACGTCACGGTGCAGGCCCAGGTGCTGGCGCTGATTGCGGGCCTGGTGGCCGAGAAGGGGCTCGCCCTGATGCTGATCAGCCACGATCTGGGAGTCGTGACGGCAAGCTGCGCGCGGGTCGCCGTGATGTATGCCGGCACGGTGGTCGAGGAGGCGCCGACCGTCTCGCTGCTCGCCCATCCGCTGCATCCCTACGCGCGGGGCCTGATCGCCGCGGTGCCCGACCTCGACGACCCGGCGCACAAGCCGCGCGGCATCCCCGGCAGCATTCCCAACCTGCTGGCGCCGCCCGGCGGTTGCCGCTTCCATCCGCGCTGCGACAGGGCCAGCGAGATTTGCCGCAGCACCAAGCCGGTGCTGCGCGCGCTGGCGCCCGATCATCGCGTCGCCTGCCATCACGCCGAGACGTCATGAGCGTCCCCCTCGTGAGCGGGCCGTCATGACCGCACTCGTCGAGGCGATCGGGCTGGCCAAAACCTACGCGCTGCCGCGCACGGCGTTCCAGCCGCCGCGGCGGCTGACGGCGGTGGCGCATGTCGACTTGGCCTTGGCGGCCGGCGGCACGCTGGGCCTGGTCGGCGAAAGCGGCTGCGGCAAGTCCACCCTGGCGCGCCTGCTGCTGCGGCTGACGCCGCCCAGCGCCGGCCGAATCGTGTTCGACGGCCGGGACATCACCGGACTCGACGAGGCGGCGATGCGGCCGCTGCGCCGCCGCCTGCAGCTGGTGCATCAGAACCCGTCGGCGGCGCTCGATCCGCGGCTGACCGCGGCGGCCGCCATCGCCGAGCCGTTGATCATCCAGCGCCTGGTCCCGCGCAACGAGCTCAGCAACCGCGTCGAGCAGCTGCTCGCCGAGGTCGGTCTGGGCGGTGAATTCCTGCGCCGCTACCCGCACGAGCTGTCGGGTGGCCAGAAGCAGCGCGTCTGTATCGCCCGCGCGCTCGCCACTGAGCCGCAGCTGCTGGTGCTCGACGAGCCGACCAGCGCGCTCGATGTCAGTGTGCAGGCACAGACTCTCGACATGCTGACCGACTTGCGGCAGCGCCGCGGGCTCGCCTTCCTGTTCATCAGCCACAACCTCGCCGTAGTGCGGCAGGTGTGCGCCGAAGTGGCGGTGATGTATCTCGGCCGCATCATCGAGCAGGGCAGCGCCGAGCAGGTCTTCGGCGCGCCGCGGCATCCCTATACCCAGGCCCTGCTGGCGTCGGTGCCGCGGCTGGGCGGCGCGCTCGTGCCCGCTGCTGCGCCCAGCGAACCGCCCAACCCGGCCGCCATTCCGGCCGGCTGCCCGTTCCATCCGCGCTGCCGCCGCGCCGAGGAATCGTGTCGCGCCGGCGCGCCGCCGCCGCTCGTGCAGGGCCTTGCCTGTCCACCGGCTGCGGGATTAGTGGCTGAAAGGTACAGATGATCATGAGGGTCGCGCCCATCGAGGATTTCGTGATGACATGCGGGGCGATCGTTCCCGTCGATGAACTAATGGCCTTGGACATGCAGGCCCTCCTGGCCAACAAGGAGGAACAGGCAGGAGATCCCCCAAGCGGGTCTAGAGGGTGGCAATCAGGCGTCACCTGATGGGCCGGGTCGAATACCGGTAGTGGGAGTGGTGAGCATGGATATCGATCAGCTCCGGGGATGGGCGACCTTCATGGACAGGGCCATGATCGCGAGCCTTGCTGCCACCGTGCTGGCCGTCGGGTCGCTCGGGGCCACGACATGGCTGTCGTTCAGGTTCAACGGCGCCGTGCGTGACCACGAGCATGCCGCGGTCGATCGATTCAGGGACGTGGAAGGCCGCTCCGTGCAGCTCGAGAAGGATGTCGCGACCGCACGGGAGCGGGCCGCCACCCTCGAGCAGGAGGTTTCCACGGCGCGGGGACGGGCGAAGGCGCTAGAGCAGGAGATGACGGCGACGCGCGAGCGGGCAGCAACGCTCGAACAGGAAGCTTCCAAGGCCCGTGAACGCGCGACGGCGTTCGAGCAGGCGGCCCGCGAGGCCAACGATCGGTCGGCACGGATGGCTGCCCGCGAGGCCAACGAGCGATCGCCACAGGGGACCGCCGGCGAGAAGGCGCCGGCGCCGCAGCTCAATCCGGCGGCGATCCAGCAGCGCCTCGCCGATCTGGCGAAGCTTGTCAGGGACGCCACCGCGCGCGCGGTCGTCCCGAGCCAGGGGAAGGCGGCTGAGACGCCGCGCCCTGCCCAGCCGGAGGCCACATCTGAAAGCACCGCGGCGAGTCGGGATGGGCAGCCATCGTCATCGTCGCCCATCGTCGCGAGCTTGCGGAAGTATGCCGGGACCAACGCCGCCGTGTTTGTCCTCGATCGCGTCGCCGAAGCTCCGCCGGCAGCCGCGACGATCTCAACCTATCTCAGCGACGCCGGCTGGGCGTCGCAGACATGGACGTGGACCGGCGTGGCCGGAATTCTCGGTGTTGTCGTTCTCATCAGGGAAGGCAGCGACCCGGCAATCAACGAGGCCGCGTCCGCTCTCGTGGAGGCTCTGCGCTCGGCCGGGTTCAACGCAGCGAAGGGAGACTGGCCGGCGGACTGGCGCCGCTATCGCGGCGCGCTCGACGGTCCGCAGACGCCGGCGCCGACCGACGCTCCCATCCGCATCGTCATCGGGGCAAAGGCCACGTCAGCTCCCCGATAACTGACGGTCCCTCGCTCCGCTTGGGATTCGCTGGGAGCGCTCGAGAAAATCCATCACACGCGTCTTGGCCTTGCCTCGCGCCGCTGTCTCGACGGAGCCAAAGACCCCAGTGATCAGCTCTTCTTCTGCACCTGGATGATGGCTCTGCGGTGTGTGCCGTCACCGACCTTCTTGTCCTCGTCGTGCGCCTCGACCTTGAAGCGAAGCTTGCGGCCGTCGACCTCGAGGAGCTCTGCCTTGACCGTGACCTTCTGGCCCTTGGGGGTGGCGCCGAAATGCTTGACGTTGACCTCGAAGCCGACCGTCGTATGACCTTCGGGGAGTTGGGCCTGCACCGCCTGGATCGCCGCGCGTTCCATCAGGCCGATCATCGACGGAGTCGACAGCACGCCATCGCCTCCCATGTGCCTAACCACCAGCGCATCGTCGACCGTCGTCGTGATCTCTTTCGTGAGGCCTGGGGTCAGCGGTTCGCTCGCCATGTCGGATCTCCTCTCCTTCTCGAGAGGCGACCTAAGCAGAGTTTCACGGCCGCGCCAATGTTTGGCTGCGCGCAGAGTGAGCCCGTGTGTCGATGGAGAAGCCATCCCATTCTCCGCCCCGGCGACGCTGGGGTGGAGAATGATCATTTCAATTGGACGGACAACCCTTGCAAATGGGCGCCCAACCCTTGGGGCCGGGCGTGGGCGTGTTGCTGAGGGTTCCCTCAGAATAGATCCTGATACATCACCATGAGCTGGCCGCCCTGCACCAGCTCGCCGCCCAAATTGTAGTGCGCCTGCAAGTCGATCAGATAGGCATCCCGCGTGTCGTCACCCAGGATGTGGCTGACGTCGATCACACCGGAGCTTTCCTCGTCGCGTGTCAGGAAGAACTCGCTGCCCGGGACAGAAAAAGTCGATGGAGATCGATCGCTTCGCGGGTAGCGCCCCCATGACCCGCCTCTCCGGGCCTCCCCCCGATTCGCGGGCGGGAGACCGCGGGCAGCGGTCTCCCTGAAACCTCAGTCGCGCGGTTGGGCGACCACGCGGAGGTAAGGCTTCACGGTCTTCCAGCCGTTCGGGTACTTCGCGGCGGCCGCTTCGTTAGATACGGCGGGCGGAATGATGACGTCCTCACCCGGCCGCCAGTTCACGGGCGTCGCGACCGTGTGCTTGGCTGTCACCTGGCAGGAGTCGAGCAGGCGCAGCACCTCGTCGAAGTTGCGTCCGGTGGTCATCGGGTAGGTCAGCATCGCCTTGATCTTCTTGTCCGGTCCGATGACGAAGACCGAGCGCACGGTGGCGTTGTCGGCGGCGGTACGCCCCTCCGAGGTGGTGCCGACGCCCTCGGGCAGCATGTCGTAGGCCATCGCCACCTTGAGCTCGGTGTCGCCGATCATCGGATAGGTGACGGCGTGACCCTGGGTCTCCTCGATGTCCTTCGACCACTTGGCGTGATTGTCGACCGGATCGACGCTGAGGCCGATGATCTTGGTGTTGCGCTTGTCGAACTCGGGCTTGAGGCCGGCCATGTAGCCGAGCTCGGTGGTGCAGACCGGGGTGAAATCCTTGGGATGCGAGAACAGGATCGCCCAGCTGTCGCCGATCCACTTGTGGAAGTCGATCGTGCCCTGGGTGGTGTTGGCGGTGAAGTTGGGGGCTTCGGCGTTGATGCGCAGAGACATGGGAGGGCTCCTCGGATCGTCGCGCCTGCCCTGGCGCTGCCGGCGGCAGGGGGACAGGCACGTGTTGGGTCCTGGCAACCTGCACCCCTTCCGCCCAGGGGTCCTGAAAGCGGCCCGAAGAATTTCCAAAATAGTTCCGAAATCGCTAAGGTCTGCCGCGCGATGATCTTCGAGCTGGGCCCATTCCGGCTGGACACCGAGGATGACCTCCTGTTCCGCGGAAGCGAGCCGCTGGCGCTCGGCCGCCGGGCAATTGCCCTGTTGCGCGCCCTGGTGGAGCGGCCCGGCGCCCTGGTGACGAAGGATGCGCTGATCGATGCCGGGTGGCCCGGTCAGGTGGTCGAAGAGAGCAACCTGACGGTGCAGATCGCCGCCCTGCGCAAGGTCCTCGGTGAAAGTCCCGGCGGCGAGCGCTGGATCGAGACGATGCCGCGCCGCGGCTATCGCTTCACCGGCCCGGTTCTTGCCAGGAGTGCGACCGGCACGAGGCGGCCACCGATCGGGAGTCCGCGCCAGCCCGAGCCAGCTCCGCGTGCGGGTGCCGAGCGGCGTCAGATCACCGTGCTGTCCTGCGAGCTGATCGGACCGTCACGTCGCGCCTACGATAGGGACCTCGAGGACCTGCGTGAGGCGATCGGTGTCTTTCAACGGTGTGTCGGGGAAGCGGCGGATCGCTACGGCGGGTTCGTGACCGACCATCTCGGCAATTCAGTGCTTGTGCTGTTTGGCTATCCCGTGACGCGCGAATATGACGTCGAGCAGGCGGTTCGCGCGGGACTCTCCTTGTGTGCGACGGTCGGCGCTCAAGGAAATGGCACGCTCGCCGGCCTGCAATGCCGGGTGGGCATCGCCACCGGCATGGTGATCATCGGTGATCTCACCGCGGGCGGCACTGACGCGAGCCGCGAGATCGTCGGCGATGCTCCGAACCTCGCTATCCAGCTTCGCTTGTCGGCACAACCTGGGGTCGTGATAATCGACCCCGATTCGCGACGACTGATCGGAGGGCTGTTCGACTGTCGCGAACTCGGCACGATCGATACCGGGGGTGAACCCGCCCGCGTCTGGCGGGTGCTGGGCGAGAGCATGACGGTGAGCCGCTTCGAAGCGTTGCGCGGACCTGCGCTGATGCGGCTGGTGGGCCGCGAGGAGGAGACCAGGCTGCTGTTGCGCCTGTGGTCACGGTCCGCAGGTGGCGCGGGGCAGGTGGCGCTGGTCACCGGCGAAGCGGGCCTCGGCAAGTCGCGCCTCGTCGTGGCGCTGGAGGAGCGCCTCGACAGTGAGACGTATTTCAGTCTGCGTTATTTCTGCTCGCCGCATCATTGCGACAGTCCGCTGTTTCCCTTCGCCGACCAGCTTGGTCGAGCGGCCGGTTTCGGTCGTGACGACACGCCGGCGGCGCGGCTGGAGAAGCTGCGCGCTCTGCTGGCTCGCGCCGATCTCAGCGACGAGGATACGGTTTTCCTCGTCGACCTCTTGGGATTGCCCCTGCCGGAGGGCCAGTCACTGCCCAATGTCAGTCCGGCGCGCCGGAAAGCGAGGGTCCTGGAGGCGTTGTGCCGGCAGCTCGAGGGTCTCTCACGCCAACGGCCGGTGATGGTGATCTTCGAGGATGCTCATTGGATCGATGCGACCTCGCGCGAGCTGCTCGACATCGTTGTCGAGAGCGCCCGCAAGCTGAATGTTCTAGTGATCATCACCTATCGCCCCGAATTCCAGCCGGCATGGGCCGGTCAGCCCCAGGTGGCGACCTTGGCGCTGAGCCGCCTCGACAGGCGCGAACGCATCGCACTCGCCGTGGAGGTGGCCGGCAAGCCGCTGCCGGACGCCATCATCGAGCAGATCGCCAACCGCACGGACGGCGTGCCGCTGTTCGTCGAGGAACTGACCAAGAGCGTGCTCGAGAGCGGTCTCATGCGGTTGGAGACGGATCGCTATGTCATCGACAGGCCATTGCCCGCGCTCGCGATCCCGTCGAGCCTGTATGCCTCGCTGCTGGCGCGGCTCGACCGTCCGGATTCGGCGGGCGTGGTGGCCCAGATCGGCGCGGCGATCGGACGTGAGTTCTCGTATGAGCTGCTGCGCGCCGTCTGGGAACTTTCCGAGGATGAGCTGAAGCGCGCTCTCGCCCAGCTCGTCGCCTCCGAACTGGTATTCCAGCGCGGCATGCCGCCCACTGCAGTCTACAGCTTCAAGCACGCGCTGGTCCGCGATGCCGCCTATGGCAGCCTGCTGCGCGGTTCGCGGCGGCAGTGGCACGCGCGGATCGGACAGGCGCTCGAAGGTCAATCTCGGGGGCTGACGGAGACCCAGCCCGAAGTGCTGGCATGGCATTACACCGAGGCTGGCTTGGCGGAGAAGGCCGTCACCTTCTGGGCCAAGGCGGGGCGCCGCTCGGCCGCGCGCTCGGCGCTGGCCGAGGCGGAGGCTCAGTTCCAGAAGGCGCTCGACCAGGCGGCGCTGCTGCCGGAGAGCGCTGCAAGTCTGCGCCAGGAGCTGGAGATCCGCAGTGCTCAGGGCGCCGTGCTCAGGTTCCTGAAAGGGCAGGCGTCGCTCGAGACCCGTCAAGCCTATGCTCATATGCGCAAGCTGTGGGAACAACTCGGCTCGCCGGCGGAGTTGCGTCACGTAGCCTATGGCCTGTCGATGGCATACGCCTACGGTGGCGACCTCGCCGAGGCGCGGTATGTGGGCGAGGAATTGCTGCGGGTGAGCCGCGACCGCGACGACTCCGCCGGGCTCGTGTTGGGCCACAGCATCTGCGGCCAAAACTGTTTCATGTCGGGTGAGCTTCAGACGGCGCGGTTCCATCTGGAGCGGCTGCTCGCCCTCTATGATCCTGCCGTCCATGACACGCTGGTCCAGCAGGCAGGCTCTCACCCGCTGATGACTCAGTCGTTCTTGGGCTTCACGCTGTGCAGCCTGGGCTGGCCTGATCAGGCGCTCGCTCGCAGCGCATCGGCGATCGCCGATGCCCGGCGTCTGGCTCATCCGACGTCGCTCGCCGTGGGACTGGCTCTCGGGGCTCTGCAGGCGTCGCTCGTTGGCAACCACGCGATCATGGAGCAACGGGCGAATGAGCTGGCGACCGTGTCGGCCGAGCAGGGCCTGCCGTACTACGCGGCCTGGAGCGCCATCTTCCGGGGTCGCGCCACAGCCCTGAAGGGGGACGTTGAGGGAGGAATCGGGCTCATGCGTGAGAGCCTGGCGGCCTACCGCAAAACCGGGGCGGTCATCTGGCTGCCGACCTTCATCGATCTGCTGGCCATGGCCTGCGAGGCTGCCGGACAGTTCCAGGAGGCAGTGTCCCTGCTCGACGATGTGATTCCACTGGCTTCGCAGACAGGCGAGCGTTGGTACTCGGCAGAGCTCACCCGCCACAAGGGACAATTGCTGCTGCGCCGGGGTGATCCCGAGGGCGCCGCCAAGCTTTATCGCGAGGCCCTCAGCATCGCACGAAAAATGGACGCCAGGTTCTGGGAGCTGCGCGCCGCCACCAGCCTGGCGCGACTCCACTGCGAGCAGGGCCGTCCGACGGACGCACGCGACCTGCTTGCGCCAATCTACGAGCGGTTCACCGAAGGCTTCGGTCTGTCCGATCTTGTCGAGGCGAAGGTGTTGCTTGCCAGCCTGCAGGCGATCCCTGGGCGGGGTGACCGTTTCACGGCTCAGCCGACCCGAGCCGACAGGCCTGCGCTCGCGCCCACGGAGGCCGCCGATGGACCGTCGATCGCGGTTCTGCCCTTCCAGAACATGAGCGGTGATCCGGAACAGGAATACTTCGTCGACGGCATGGTGGAGGAGATCACCACTGCGCTTACGCGCATCCGCTGGCTGTCTGTCGCCGCGCGCAATTCAAGCTTCGTCTACAAAGGGCCATCCGTCGATGTGCAGCGAGTCGGCCGCGAGCTTGGCGTACGGTACGTGCTGGAGGGCTCGATCCGCAAAGCCGGCGATCGCGTGCGCATCACGGCGCAGCTCGTCGACGCGGCCACCGGCGCGCATCTTTGGGCCGATCGCTTCGACGGGTCGCTCGACGACGTCTTCGAGCTGCAGGACAAAGTGGCATCGAACGTCGCTGGGGTCATCGAACCTGCCTTGCAAACCGCCGAGATGGCCCGTTCCGCGAACCGCCCGACCGCCGATCTGACTGCCTATGATCTCTATATGCGCGCCTATGCGCTGGTCTGGTCGTCGTCATGGCAAATCCCCGAGGCGCTCCGCCTGATGGAGCAGGCGATCGAGCGCGATCCCCACTATGGGCCGGCGCTCGCCTGGGCGGCGGGGTGCGTCCAGCGGCTGATCCACGACCAACGCAGTGAGGACCCGGTCGCCGACGCGCGCAAGGGCGTCGCGTATGCCCGGCGAGCTCTGGAAGTGGCGGGTGACGACCCGGTCATCATCACCAACGCTGCCATGGCCTTGGCCGCACTCGGGGAAGATATCGATGCGATGGCGGCCCTGGTCGACCGTGCCCTTGCGCTCAACCCGAATTTTGCCCGCGGTTGGCACGTCAGCGCAGTTGTGAGGAACTGGGCGGGTCAATCAGACATCGCGATCGCGCATGCGGAAACAGCCCTTCGCCTCAGCCCTCGCGCCCGTGTCGGATTGTCGTCGTTCACCATCGGTGCCGCGCACTTCTTCCAGCGGCGCTTCGCTGAGGCCGAGACGAAGCTTCGGCTGGCGATCCAGCAGGATGAAGGCCTTCCGGCACCCTACCAGTTTTTGGCGGCGTGCTATGCTCACATGGGAAGGATGGACGACGCCAGGGAGATCGTCCGGCGCCTTCGCGGTATCTGCGACTTCGCGATCCCGGACGGCGCCATTTGGCGCGACCCCGCCCAGCGCGCGCTTTACCTGTCGGGCCTTCGGATGGCCGCAGGCGAGACCGTCACGGAAACGCCGGATGAAGTGGAGATTTCCGCCCCGCATGGCGCCGCCGTTGCGGCCGCTTCCGGCCTGGAGCTTCCGGAGAAGCCGTCGCTGGCGGTCCTGCCATTTCTGAACCTGTCGGGCGACCCTGAGCAGGAATATCTCGCCGACGGCATGGTCGAAGACATCACGACCGAACTGTCGCGGTTCCGCAAGCTGTTCGTGATCGCTCGTACCAGCGCGTTCGCCTACAAGGGCACAGCCTTGGGAGCGCGTCAGATCGGGCGCGAGTTGGGCGTTCGCTACCTGCTCGAGGGTTCAGTCCGGCGGCGCACCAACGACGTTCGCGTGACCGCGCAGTTGATCGACGCGATCTCAGGCGCCCATTTGTGGGCCGAGCGCTACGATCGGGCGGCCAGCGACATCTTCACGATGCAGGACGAGATAACTGCCAGCGTCGCGGCGGTGATCGAACCGACCCTGGCCCAGGCCGAGCGTCGGCGCGTGCTGCGCAAGTCGCCCGATCGGCTCGATGCCTGGGAGGCCTACCAGCGCGGCCTGTGGCATTTCCACAAGTACGGCGCCGAGGACAACAGGACCGCGCAAACCTTCTTCCGACAGGCCATCGCGCTCGATCCGAAATTTGCGCCGGGGCACTACGGCTATGCGCTCGCCCTGTACTGGGATTCGTGGCTCTACTCGACGTGCCCGTTCGATGGCCTGGAGAGGCGCGAGCACGCGGAAGCGCGTCTGGCCGTGTCGCTCGACGACAAGGATGCAACGGCGCGCGCCGTGCTCGCGACCATGATGTGCGTGGCCGGCGACTGGAAAGAAAGCGTCGCCGAGGGGCGTGCCGCATTGGCCCTCAACGCCAACAGCGCCTTCGTCACGAGCACGCTCGGCCTGGTGCTGGGCCGCGCCGGCCATCACGAGGAGGGAATTCGCCAACTGCGGCAGGCGATGCGCGTCAGCCCGCACGATCCGCTGACCTGGCAGTGGCTGAACGGCATCGCCGACTTCCAGCTCTTCTCAGGAGCATATGAGGCAGCGCTGGAGAGCTATCGCCAGGTGGTGCAGCGGCGACCGCAATTCTTCTCGCCGCATCTGTACGCCGCTGCTGCCTTGGCCTATCTCGGGCGGGCGGGCGAAGCCCGTGCCGCGTTGAAAAGCGCCGAGTCACAGTTCCCCGAGCAGATCGCTCGCCGGCGACACCGGCCGCCCTGGGCGCGTCCGGAAGACTGGAAGATCAAGACGGAAGGCCTTCGACTTGCCGCCGAGGGAGGCGAGTGAGCGTGTCAGTGCTGGGAGCGCGCCACTCCTGTGGCGCTCTTCTGGTCGATCACGCATCCTATGAGCCCACAGGAGTGGCGCGCTCCTAGCGAAGAGTCATGGCCCCGCCCGTTTGACAAGGCACTTCGCGTCGCGGGCCACGCAAGAGCACCTGTCAAGAAGGCCTTGACGCTGACCGATGCGCGGAATGCCGCGCCGCGATGATCGCTTCGTTGCCGGCCTCCGGATTTGGAATGATACTTGCGCAGGGAAGGTGTCGCGTGAGGAGGGGTAATGAGCAGTAGAGAAGCATCGGGTAGTCGTCGCGGCATTCGGCGGCGGAGCATACTTCAGGCGGGCGCGGCCATGGCCCTGTCGGCGGGCTCGTCGCGTGTGGCCTACGCCCAGGACGGCTATCCAGACAAACCGGTGAAGGTCACGGTGTCGTACGGACCGGGCGGCGCGATCGACGTGGTGGCTCGCATTCTTGCGGAGCACATGACGAACACGCTCGGCAAGTCGGTGCTGGTCGACAACAAGCCGGGTGCCGGCTCGACCATCGCCGCCGACCAGATCGCCCGCTCTGTGCCGGATGGTTACAGCCTGCTGGTGACCGGCATGGCGCATTCGGTCATCGCCGAGCTGTTTCCGCACGTGACCTTCGATCCCGTCCGCTCCTTCCAGCCGATCAGCCATCTCGGCGTCATGCCGTTCGTGCTCGCGGTGCATCCCTCGGTGCCGGCCACCGACTTCGCGAGCTTCATCGCCTACATGAAGGCCAATCCGAAAGCGATCAACTGCGGGTCCGCAGGCGCCGGCAGCTCGGCCGATCTCGGCCAGATGTTGCTCGCCCAGCGGACCGGCATCGAGTTCGTGCGCGTGCCGTACCGCTCCACGCCGGCCGCGATGAACGATCTCGTCGCCGGCCGCGTCGGCTTCATGATGGACTCGCAGAACGTGCTGGTTCCGCACGTCAAGAGCGGTGCGTTGCGCGCGTTCGCTGTCTCGTCACTCGACCGCTCGCGTCTGGTTCCGGACGTGCCGACGCTGGACGAGCTCGGCCTGAAAGGCTTCGAGGCCGGCAGCTGGCAGGCCATGCTGGCCCCGGCGCACACGCCGCGCCCGGTTGTCGATCGCCTCGTGAAGGCGATCGAGGCGGCGCTCGCCGATCCCGCCATCCAAAGCCGCTATACCGAGCTCGGCTATCAGATGCCGCGCAAGGTCGGGCCGGAGGCGTTGGCCGAGTTCCTTGCCGTCGAATCGGCAAAGTGGGGACCGCTTGCCAAAGCCACCGGCACCGGCGGTTGATGGATGGAGAGTGACGTGACCAAGCTCAGCCAGGCAGAGATCGACGCCTTCCACCGTGACGGCTACTATGCGCCTGTCGATGTCTTCGGCGTCGACGAAGCCCGGCGCTGGCGGGCCGACCTCGAGGCGTTCGAACGCACGTTGCCGCCCGGACCGGTGTCGGCGGGCAACCGGCGCAAGCTGCATGTCCGCTGCCCCTGGGCGCGCGATCTGGTGGAGGATCCGCGCCTGCTCGACGTCATGGAGTCGCTGCTCGGTCCGGACATCCTGGTGTTCACCAGCACGTTCTTCATCAAGGAGCCGAACACCGACGCCATCACGGCCTGGCACCAGGACGCGACCTATTTCGGCTTGAGCCCCTATGAGCATGTCACTGCCTGGGTCGCCTTGTCAGAGGCCTCGATCGAAGCGGGCTGCATGGAGTTCATTCCCGGCAGCCATCGCTGGGGCCAGCTGGCGCATGGGCGTGAGACCTTGCCGGGCGCCATCAATGCCGGCGCGCGCTCGATCAGCCAGCCGATCGACACCTCGACGGCCATCTTTGCGCCGATCGGGACAGGCCAGGTTTCACTGCATCATACGCTGATCGCACACAACTCGCCGCCCAACCGCAGCAACGACCGCCGCATCGGCTTCGGCATCAGCTACATTCCGGCCCATCTTCGCCACGGTGGCAGCCGGCGCATGTCGGCGACCCTGGTGCGCGGCGTCGATCGCCACGGCCATTTCGATCTCGAGGACGATCCCCGCACATTGAGCGCGGCCGCACAGGCCGAAGCGCACGAGCGCGCCTACGCGACCTACCGCGAATGCCATGCCGAGCAGCAGGCGCGCTACGGCGTCCTTGGCTAAGGACCTCTACTCCTCCCCCGTAATCGGGCAGGGCATTCGCATCTGGCAAAAAATCCGTCATCCCGGGCGAAGTCGCCCGAAGGGTGGCGCAGTCGAGGGACCTTTCTTCCTCTGCTGGAACAAGAAAGGTCCCTCCACTACGCCTCGCGTTGCTCAGCTTCGGTCGGGACGACCTTTTTCTTATGAGAATGCCCTGTCGTCATCGGAGGACGGAGCCGAAGGATACCTTCCTGGCGTCGGCGGTGGGGAGGAACATGAAGGCGGCCTCCATCGCCGTTCTGGAACCAGGAGAAACCACACGTGAAACCGTTGCAAGACAAGGTCGCGATCGTGACGGGGGTGTCGTCGCCCGTGGGGATCGGGGCTGCTATCGCCCGTCGCCTGGCGGGATCGGGCGCGCGGCTGCTGCTGGCGGCGGATGCGCCGCCCGATCCGATCGCGAAGGAGTGTGCCGGCCTGCTGGGCGATGCCAAGGCGATCGTTCCGCTGACGGCCGACCTTGCCGATCCAGCGGCGGTCGAGGCGATGGTGGCCGAAGCGGAGAAGCGATTTGGCCGCATCGACATGCTGGTCAACAACGCGGCCGTTCGCATCAATCGTCCGTTCGGCGCCTTCACCGCTGCCGAGTTCGACCAGGCCGTCGCGGTCAATCTGCGGGCGCCGTTCCTCGCCAGCCAGGCGGTGCTGCCGTCGATGCGTCGGCAGGGCGGCGGCCGCATCGTGCATGTCGCCAGCCAGCTCGGCTCCGTCGCCTACCAGACGCGCACGATCTACGGCATGACCAAGGCGGCGTTGATCCATCTCGCGAAGTCGATGGCGCTCGAGCTGGCGCCCCAGAACATCCAGGTCAACACCGTGTCGCCGGGGCCGGTGGCCACCCAACCCATCCTTGATCGTCAGGCCGACCAGCCCGAGGAGTCGGCGAGGCGCATGGCCTATGTGCCGATGGGCCGGTTTGGCCGTCCGGATGAAATCGGCGAAGTCGTTCATTGGCTCCTGACCACGGACGCGTCTTTCCTGACCGGTGCCGATCTCATCGTCGACGGTGGCTACACCATCCACTAGGGCATGGGCCCACTGGTCGGCCGTGTGATTGGGGTGAGGGAGTGTCATGGATCGTCCGGCATATCTGAAGAAGCTTGCTGCCTTCTGCAGCGATTCGTCGCTTGCGACGCTCCCTCCGCAGGTCATCGACCGTGCGCGATGGATCATCGCAGACAGCATCCCGGTCATCGCCGCCGGCATGCAGATGCCGGAAATGAAGGCGCTGATCGAGACTCATCTTGCAGGGCTGCCACCCGGCACGGCGTGGGTCTTCGGCGCAGGGCGCAGGGCCCTGCCGATCGATGCCGCGCTGCTCAACGGCACTGCCGGTACCTGGCTCGAGCTGGACGAGGGCAATCTCTTCGCCAAAGGGCATCCTGGCATCCAGGTCGTGCCGGCGGCGGTCGCCGCCGCTCAGGAGCGTCGAGCGAGCGGCGCAGACCTGCTGGTCGCCGTCGCCCTGGGATACGAAGTCTCATCGCGCATTCACCGCGCCGCCGAGGTCAAGCTCGCCGTGCATCCGCACGGCACCTACGGAGTGATCGGTGCGGCGCTCGCCGTCGGCAAGCTGATGGGCTTCGATGCGCGCAAGATGCTCGAGCTGATCAACGTGTCGGCCACGATGGGCATGACGACCAGCCGGCAGACGCTGCTCGATGGCGCGACCGTGCGAAACATCTATACGGGACATTCCGGCTACATGGGCACGATGGCGGCCCGGCTGGTGGCGTGCGGCTTTACCGGCGAGATCGACAGCGTCTCGGCGATCTACGGCAAGATCCTGTCGGATCGTTTCGATACCGCGCGCGTCGTGCGCGACCTGGGCGCCGAGTGGCTGATCACGAGAAGCTATTTCAAGCTTCATCCGACCGGGCGCTATGTCCATTCGGCGATCGATGCGCTCGAGGATCTCTTGGAGAAGGTGCCGGGCAGGCGGCTCGACCCGACGGCGATCACGCGCCTGGACGTGCGTGCCTACATGCTCGCCGCCATGCTCCAGGAGAAGAACGTGAAGACGAGCTTCGGCGCGCGCTTTTCCGTGCCCTTCGCCCTGGCGAGCATCGTCGTGCGCGGCCGCTCCGGGCTGGCGGGCTTCGACGACGCGGCCGTGGCCAATCCCGCGATCCAGAATCTCGCCCGGCGCGTCGAGCTGCAGGAGGATCCTTCGTTCACGGCGCGCTATCCGGCCGAGCAGCCGGTGTCGATCCGCGCCGTCATGCGCGACGGAAGCATCTTCGAAGGTCATTGTATCGTCACCAAGGGCGAGCCGACCCGCCCGCACACGGCCGCGGAGCTGCGCGGGAAATTCTTCGAGCTCGGGGAAGCCGTGTGGACGAGATCGGCGACGCAGGTGCTGTTCGACGGGCTGATGCAATTGGAGAAGATCGAGGACTTTCGCGCTTTCATGGACGGGTTGTCGTTGTGACGTTCATTCTCCTCCCCAGCAAAGCTGCGGAGGTGCCCCGTCATACGGGGCGGAGGGGTCATGGGCTCAAGATTCATGACCCTTCCATCGCCGTATGATGTCGACACCTCCCCAGCTTTGCTGGGGAGGGGAGCGAGCAGAACGTATAAGGTGCAGCCTCGCGCTTCGACTGGGGAGACAGCGGTGCCCAAGCAACTCCGATTTTCCGTCCTCGTGCTGCCGAACGTGCCGTGGCCCGAGCTGTTGCGGCGCTGCCGGCAGGTCGAGGAGCTTGGTTTCGATTCAGTCGGCCTCGCCGATCATCTCGTCGATTGGGCTGGTGGAAAGGGTCCCTGGTTCGAGCTGTGGTCGCAGCTTTCCGCCATTGCCCAGGCGACGACACGCATTCGACTGGCGACGCTGGTCGCCCAGATTCCTTTGCGCAACCCCGTCTTGTTTGCGCTGCAGGCGCTCACGGCGGATCACATTTCCGGCGGCCGGCTCGACGTCGGGCTCGGCACCGGGCTGGAAATCGACCCCTCGTATCGCATGATGGGCATCGAGAATTGGGATGCGAAGGAACGGGTTGCGCGCTTTGGCGAGTATGTCGAGGTCGTCGAACGGCTGCTGTCGCAGGAAGAGACGTCGTTTCAGGGCCGCTTCTACAAGGTCGATGCGGCAGCCCTGCGTCCCCGGCCCGTGCAGTCGCCGCGTCCGCCCATCATCATCGCGGCGATGGGGCCGGTCATGCTGGGCCACGCCGCGCGGCACGCCGACATCTGGAACAGCATCAGCTTCGCCAAGACCTTCGAGGCCCAGCTTGACGAGACGCGGCGTCGCGTGGCGGCAATCGACAAGCGGTGCGCCGCGGTCGGGCGTGACCCGGCGAGCCTGCGACGCTCCTATCTGATGTTCGATCCGACCGCCCGGTCGAGCGGCGGCACGATCAAATACTACGAGTCCGAGGAAACGTTCCGGCAGATGGTCGAGCAGGTGATCGCGCTCGGCATCTCCGAGGTGGGTTTCTACTATCCTATTCTCGAGCAGCAGACGCCGATGTTCGAGCGAATCGCGCGCAACGTGCTGCCAGGCTTGAGAGCGGCCTACAAGTGACGCCTCAGGCGCGCGTTGCCGGACTCCGTCGCGCGAGGCTCGCGTCCTTCCAGGCGAAGTAGCGCATGGCGATCGGCAGGAACCAGGGATTGCCGCGATAAAGCGGCAGCGTGGGAAACGCGGCCGATTCGAAAGCGCATGGCGCATCCGGCAGGCCGAGAATCCTCTGCGCGATCTTCAGCCCGAAGAACGAGCCCATCGGGACGCCGGCGAAGTTGTAGCCCATGCCGTACCAGATGCCGTCGTGGCAGCCGATATGCGGCATCATGTCGAAGGTCCCTGCGCATTGGCCTGTCCAGACATGGCTGAGCTTGACGTCGGCGAGATCGGGCAGGGCGCGCCTGAGACGACCATGCAGGAGGGCGGCGATGGCGGCGGGATCGTCCAGACCGTTGGCAGTGGCGCCGCCGAACAGCAGGCGCGGCGAATCGGGGGCCGGCCGGAAGAAATCGATGTCGAGATTGGAATCGATCACCGTGCGCCGGTGCGGCAGCTGCTTCTCCAGGAGCGCCGGCGGGAGCGGCTCGGTGGCCGCCATGTAGCCGACGAAGGGAATGACGCGGCGTGCATGCCAGGGAAGGCTCTTGGGCGTGTAGCCATTGGTGGCGATTACCACGTCCCGCGCGCGCATCTGTCCGACGGCGGTGGTCACGCGAAAGCGCGCGCCATGGCCGGCAGCCGCGGGCTCGACAGCGGTCACCGCGGACTCGCCGAAGAGCGCGACGCCGGCCGCCAACGCACGCGTCATCAGGCCGTGGTGATAGAGACCCGGATGCAGCGATCCGAGATCGGGAATGACCGCACCGCCATCGTAGAGGTCGCTGGCCATCTCCTCGCGCAGCCGGGCGCGTGACACCATCGAGAACGGCAATCCAAGGTCGGCCTGCATGCCGGTCAGCTCACGCTCCAGTACGGCATAGTGGGCGGGCGACGTCGCCGCGATCAGACGGCCGCAGCGCACGGCATGGCAGTCGATGCCTTCTTCCTCGATGAAGGCCAACGTGCTTTCGTAGGCGGTCGCGAGGTCGCGATAGATCGCGGTGGCGTATGCCGCGCCCTTTGCCGCTTTCAGGTCGATGTAGGCCTTCTTCAGGGTGCGGCCCAGGAATCCGGCATTGCGGCGCGACGCGCCGTAGCCTGGGCGTTCCTTGTCGAATACCGCAACGCTGCGTCCAGCCCGCGCCAGCGTGAGCGCGGCGCGCAATCCCGTGTAGCCCGATCCGACGATGACCACGTCGTACGCCTGTGCGAGCGTTCCGCCCGCGGCCGTGGTCAGCGGCGCCGCTTCCCACCAATAGGGCGTGTTGCTGAAATCGGAGATGAGCAGGTCCGTCATTTGTGCAAGCATCCGAGCGGATTTTCAGCCAGTTGTCGCATATCTGGCGGCAATGCGGTCGCGGTCCTGGCCATAGCCGGTGTGTTCGCGGCGAGCGACCTCTCCAGGGATGGTCATACCGCGGTCACCTTCGCCGAACCTGCCATCGACGCCACCGGGTCCCGCCTGACGCAGAGACCCGTTAGCGAGAAGGATTCGATGCGTCTTACTCCTTCCTCAGCGAGCCGATGCCGAGTGAGCTATCGGGCTGAGAGGGCGGCGACTCAGGGGCACCCGCATCTCCGGCGGCGCCCGCGGCAGACTGGGCAGCAGGAGATGCCGCGGCTTCGGCAACGACATCTTCCAGGAAGTTCGCCGTCGGCACGAAGAACAGCGTGCCGGTGACGGCGCGGCTGAAATCCAGCAGCCGGTCGTAGTTGCCTGGCGGCCGGCCGACGAACATGTTCTCGAGCATCTGTTCGGTCCGGCGCGGTGAGCGGGCATAGCCGCAGAAATAGGTGCCGAACTCGCCCTTGCCGACCTCGCCGAACGGCATGTTGGCGCGCACGATCTTCAGCTCCTCGCCGTTCTCTTCGATGATGGTCAGGGCATTGTGCGCCGAGGTCGGCTTCACGGCGTCGTCGAGCTCGATGTCGGAGAGCTTGGTCCGGCCGACCATCTTCTCCTGTTCCTCGACCGGTACCGCGTTCCACGCTTTCAGGTCGTGCAGGTACTTCTGCACGATGACGTAGCTGCCGCCGGCGAACGCCGCATCCTCGTCGCCGATCAGGGTGGCGTCGAGCGCCGCCTGGTCGACGGGATTCTCCGTGCCGTCGACGAAGCCCAGCAGGTCGCGGTCGTCGAAATACTGGAAGCCGTGCACTTCGTCGGCTGTCGAGACGGCGCCATTGAGCTTGACCATGATCTGTGCCGCCAGCTCGAAGCAGAGGTCCATGCGCATGGATCGGATATGGAAGAGGAGGTCGCCAGGCGTCGCGACGGCGTGATGCTGGCCGCGGATCTCGCGGAACGGGTGAAGCTCCTTGGGTCTCGGCGCCCCGAACAGCCGATCCCACGCATCCGAGCCGATCGCCATGATGCAGGACAGGCGCGAGTCGGGATCGCGGAAGCCGACCGAGCGCACCAAGCCGGCCAGATCGCCGCACAGGCCGCGGGCCGTGGCCTCGTGTTCCGTCCCGTCGTTGATGGTGACGACGAGGAAGATGGCAGCGCGCGTCAGCGACGCGGCGACCGGTTGGGAGATCGTGGACGGCAACGCGGCGCTCCATACGGCTGTGTTCGGTGGGCAGTCGATATTTTGCGTTGGTCCGGCGCCAAGGGCAAACCGATGTGCCAGGTGGTGGCAAATCGAGGCCCCACAGGAGCTGCCTGCAGGCTCAGGAGCCGACCCGCAGCGGCGAAACCTGGGGGCAAGCGATTTTCCGGGTCGTGCACCGCTGAAAGGTCGCTCGCGGCGCTCGGATGGCAGATTCGGCGCCATCCCGAGCGCAGCGAGGGACCCTTGCTCTGTTTCTTGCTTGTGGTGTCCCCCACACGTCCTATTGGACCGCGGGCGGGGCTGCAAGACAGCCGTCAGTTCGTGGCCTTCTTGGCGAGCGAGAGGACCATCTCGAGTGCTTCCTTGCCGGGCAAGCCCTTCTTTTCGGCGTCGGCTGCCCACTGATCCCACACGACCCGTCCCGCGGTGGAGATCAGCTTCTCGCGCATGTCGGGCATGACCTTGATGACCTCGAGCTTGCGCTTCTCGAACTGCGGAATCGACTTCTTGTCCGCCTCCTCGTAGGCCGCGATCTGAAGCCGGTAGGCTTCGGCCTTGGCCTCTTCCAGGATCTTCTTGTACTCGTCGGGCAGGGCTTTCCACGCCGTCTGGCTCAGCACCAGCGAGTTGTGGATGATGCCGAGCTGCATGCCGAGCGTGTACCACTTCGACACCTCGTGCAGCTTGTAGGCAGTGAAGCTGTAGGCGAAGGGGAAGGACGCCGCCTGGAACATGCCTCGTTCGAGTGCGGTATAGACTTCCGGCGCCGATACCGAGGTCGGGATCGCACCCAGGAGCTTCATGGCATCGCCCAGACCGCCGAGCGCACGCACGCGCATGCCCTTCCAGTCCTCGAGGTTGCGCGGCGGCTTGCCGGTGCCCATGAACTCGTATTGCGGCAGCAGGACTGTCATGAAGTGCCAAGCATTCCACTTGGCCAGCTCGTCGGCCACCGGTTTCCAGGCTTGGTAGGCGTCCTGGACCTTGTGCGAGGTGACCAGATCGGGAATGGGCAGGAAGGGCATGTCGAGCACGCCCTGCATCGGAGTCTTTGCCGGTGCGTACGAGAACGCAACGAAAGCGCCCTGGAAGGCCTCGACCTTCAGGCCGTCGAGCATGTCCTTCGCGTCGCCGAGTTGCTCGTTGTACTTCAGGTTGATGATGAAGTTGCCGCCGCTCTTCTCCTTGGCGACCTTGGCCAGGTGCTCCATGCACACGGTCACCGCGCGTGGCGGGCCGTACAGCGCCCAATTCCAGGTGACTTTGTCCGCCGCCTTGGCCGGAGCCGCGGCCAGCGCCGCGAACCCGAGACTACTCGACAGTAACGATCTACGCTTCATGACGATTTCCTCCCTTGTCAATCCGTGCTCTCGAGAATGAAAGTGACGATCTCGGGAAACGCGGTCAGCACACCCAGCGTGATGATGTCGGCGAAGATGAAGGGCCAGATGCCCTTGAAGATGTCGCGCACGGGGATGTCGGGTCGCACGCCGTTCACCACGAACACCACGAGGCCGACCGGCGGCGACAGCGAGGCGATGCCGGAGAGCTTGACCAGCACGATGCCGAACCAGATCGGGTCGTAACCCAGCGACATGATCACCGGGAAGACGACGGGCAGGGTGAGCAGGAACATGCCGATGCCCTCGAGCACCGTACCCAGGACGAAATACAGCAGGTAGATCGCCAGCAGGATGGCGAGCGGCGGCATGTCGAGGTCGGTCACCCAGCGCGACACCGCCTCCGGCATGCCCGAGAAGCCGAGGAAGCGCACGAAGATCAGCACGCCCCAGATCACCGTGAATATCATGACCGTGAGCTTGGCCGAATCGAGCAGGCACTGGCGCAGCTCGCCGCGATTGATGCCCTCCCTGAGGGCGAAACCGAACACGGCGAAGGCGCCGAGCGCGCCGGCCTCGGTCGGCGTCGCCCAGCCGAAATACATGCTGAGGAAGATGATCAGGATGACCAGGAAGATCGGCGTGGTCGCGGGCAGGGACTTGACGCGTTGCGGCCAGGTGTAGCCGGTGATGCGCGGGCCGAGCTCGGGCTGCCGCCAGCAGCGCCAAGTGACGATGAGGGCGTAGATCAGGGCCGACACGATGCCCGGCACGAAGCCCGCGACCAGCAGCTTGCCGATCGACTGCTCGGTGATGATGCCGTAGACCACCAGCAAGGTGCTGGGCGGGATCAGCGAATCGAGCGTGGCGCCGGCGGCGCAGACGCCCGCGGCCAGGCGCTTGTCGTACTTCGCGCGCAGCATCTCCGGGATCGCCACCTTGGCGAACACGGCCGCGGCGGCGCTGCTCGCACCGGATACCGCCGAGAAGCCGGCGACCGCGAAGATGGTGCCGGTGGCGAGGCCGCCCGGCAGCCAGCCGAACCAGCGGCGCGCCGCCTCGAAGGCGCTCTGGGTGATGCCGGCGTAGTAGGCGAGATAGCCGATCAGGATGAACATCGGCAGGACCGACAGCGTGTAGTTGGCGCCGGCGGTGTAGGGGGCGATGCCGGCGGTGCGAATCCCGGCATCCCAGCCGATCAGCCACACCAGGCCTGCGGTGCCGACCAGCGCCCCGGCGAAGGCGAAGCGCACGCCGGCGAAGCACAGCGCCAGCAGGGCGGCGACGCCAATGCCGCCGATGGTCAGGGGGTCGAACTCGATCATCGCGGCTGCTCCCGGCCGAGCGCATCGGCGATTTCATCCTGCACCTGGGTTTCCAGCGTGATCAGCTTGGGCACCGCGACCGGCTCGGCCTTCGGATGGGCGATCATGCGGACGTAGCCGCAGATCTGCAGCGCCAGGCGCAGCCACAGCATGGCGAGCGCCAGCGGTACCATCAGCTTGGCTGGCCAGGTCGGCAGGCGGATGTCCATGGTCGAATCGCCGATCTGCCAGGCCCGCAGGAAGTTGGTGAAACTGGCATAGACCAGCAGGGTGATGATGATCATCGCCATGACGACGCCGAACAGCTCGATCCGCCAGCGCGCCGCCGGCCGCCACGACATCGTCAGGTCCATGCCGATATGGCTGCCCAGGCGCTGGGCATAGGCGATGCCCAGGAAAGCGAACAACGACGACGCCTGCTCGATCCAGTCGATATAGCCGTAGATGGCGAAGTCGAAGAGGGTGCGGCCGATGATCTGGGCCACGCCGACGAACATCAGGAAGAAGATGGCGAGAGCGGCCACCAGGTTGCTGCCGTCCTCGAGGCGCGACAGTGCCGCATCGGCCCGCCGCAGGAATAGTGGAGATGATTGCGCAGGTCCGCCGACAGCCATTCAGCGCCGGCCCCGACCGGCGCCGCACGCGCGCGATCCCATCTGTCGTCCCTTCCCAGAGGCGGCGTGGGATCACTCGACCGGACCACCATCGATCCCGCTTCCAGGCAAACGTTACGCTGGCCCGCCCATGCCGATCAACCCCGTCGCTCGCGGGGAAGGCTGGATGCCTGATGATTCGTGCCAGTCTGGGTGAAGTGCGCGAGGCCCATCAAGGTGCCACGCCCGACGCATTTCGTTCGGATTCGAGCCCCAACCAACGTGGACGGAGGGCGGTGGTTTCGCGGCGGATTTGATCCAGAGACCTGCCCGTCTTGAGCGAACGCAAACACCGGACGGCAACCAATCGAGCGATGGCTGCTTCCTACAACGGACGCGGTCGCCAGGGCACAAATCCGCCCCGATCCGACCCATCGAAAGGAGGACCCTATGCGTGCAGGCGAAGTCATGACCAGAAATGTTGTTACCGTCCATCCGGACGCTCCCGTGCGCGAAGCGGCCTGCATGATGGATGATCTCAATGTCGGCGCGTTGCCGGTGTGCGACGGCAAGCGTCTGGTCGGCATCATTACTGATCGCGACATCACGGTGCGGGCCACGGCTGACGGCATGCGGCCCGACCTCACGCCGGTGCATGCGGTGATGACGGACGACGTGTGCTGGTGCTTCGAGGACGATTCCATCGAAGCGATCGAACAGGAAATGGGACGGCGGCAGATTCGCCGTCTGCCGGTGGTGGACGGCCGCAAGCGCCCTGCGGGCATGATTTCCCTCGGCGACTTGGCGAACGACCTGGCCGAGGGGACAGAAGATACCTTGCGATTGATCTCGTCGCCCGCCGAGCCCGATCGGGCGCGTCGCCGCCGTCAGGCGTCCAACCGGTATGGCTCGTGGCCAGACTACTACGGGCCCGATGCCGACTTGCCGCGCGGGTGATCAACCTCGGCGACTGGAGGATCGGCCGCTGCGGGCCTGGGGCGCCGGCGGCCCTCTCAGGCATACCGACGTATAGGTGCCGTTGACCGGATCGTCTGCTCCCGGAGCAAGCCGCAGAGTTGGCTCGTGGAGGGAGGAACACGATGTCCGCCAGTGGCGACAAGGTCGCAATCGTCGCCGGCAGCTCGCGCGTCCGCTCTCTGGTATGCTTGGCTTCCACACGCGCCGGAGAACAGGATGGCGAAGCCGGAAGAACCAGAAGAGGTGCGCGATCGACGCGGCCAGCTCACGCGACGCACTCTCGCCGTGCTTCCCGTCACGATCGGTGCCATGGCATCAGGGCAAGCCGAAGCGCAAGAGGGCTTGGCGGTCGAGAACGCCTCGCTTGCCGACGTCCAACTGGCGCTCGCAGACGGCAAGACCACCGCCGGCAGCCTCGCTCGCGCCTACATAGCCCGGATAGAGGGCTACGACCGCGCCGGCCCCGGTCTTGCCTCCGTCCGCCAAATCAATCCCGACGCCCTGTCGATCGCCGCCGGTCTCGATGCCGTCAAGCCGTCGGCGCGCCTGCCGCTCGCCGGCGTGCCGATCCTGGTCAAGGACAACATCGCCACCGGCGACAAGCAACACACGACAGCGGGTTCGCTCGCGCTCGAAGGCGCGCACGCCAAGGATGACGCCACGGTCATCAAGCAGCTGCGCGCGGCAGGGGCGGTGATCCTGGGCAAGGCGAACCTCACCGAGTTCGCCAACATCATCGCGATCGACATGCCGTCGGGCTACAGCTCGCTGGGCGGGCAGGTGAAGAACCCCTATTCGACGACGTTGCTCGACGATCGCGGCATTCCGGTCGTGCTGCCGGGCGGCTCGAGCTCGGGCTCCGCCGTCGCCGTCGCGGCTGGCCTCTGTGCTGCGGCGATCGGCACCGAGACGTCGGGCTCGCTGCTCAGTCCGGCGACGCAGAACGGCGTGGTTACCGTGAAGCCCACAGTCGGGCTGATCAGCCGTGCGGGCATCCTGCCGATCTCGCACAGCCAGGACACGGCCGGGCCGCTCACCCGCACCGTGCGCGACGCGGCGATCCTGCTGAATGTGCTGGCGGCCCGCGATCCGCTCGATCCCGCGACCGAGCCGCTGCAGCGGCCGGACGACTACACCAGGGACCTCGACAAGGATGGCCTGAAGGGCGCGCGGATTGGGGTGCCGAGCGATCCCGCCGATCCGCTGAACGACGTCTATTTCGGCCGGCTGCCCGCTCCTTCCAAAGCGGTGATGACGAAGGCGCTCGAGGTCCTGCAGGATTGCGGCGCCATCCTCGTGCGCGCCAGTATGCCCACGGCGGGCTGGATCGGCGGTCCCGGCACGACCATGGGCGTGCTCAACCGCAACCCGCTCAGCCGCGGCAAGGGCAGCGCGGCCATGCCGCCGATCGTCTTCCTCTATGAGCTCAAGCGCGACCTCAATCTCTACCTGCGCGACTGGGCGGTCGGCACCGACATGAAGACGATGGCCGACATCATCGCCTTCAACCAAGCCAATGCCGACAAGGCGCTGCGCTTCGGCCAGGATCTCTTCCTCGCCGCCGAGGCGACGCGCGGCGACTTGTCGGAGCTCGAGTACCGCTCGGCGCGCGCCATGGACCTGCTGTCCGCCAAGGAGCGCGGGCTCGACGCCTACATGAGCCAGCACGCGCTCGACGCCGTGGTGTTTCCTGCCAACGTGGGTGCCGCCATCGCCGCCAAGGCAGGCTATCCGAGCGTCTTGGTGCCGGCAGGCTTCATCAACCGCGTCGGCGACAAGGAGACGCCGAACTTTCCGCTCGGCCTCACCTTCGCCGGTCAGGCGTGGAGCGAGGCCAGGCTGCTGCGCCTGGCCTACGCCTACGAGCAGGCCTCGAACGCGCGGCGCATGCCAGCGGGCCTGCCGGCGCTGTAGTGCAGCAGTCGGGAGATCGGCCTTTTCCGGACCGCGAGCGTCTGGCTCGCTCACGGGCTTGCGCGAGCCAGACGCCCGCGGCCCGGAAGAGAATGGTCGATCCGCCTCAGGTCAGCTTGCGTCGACGCTCGAGTTCGGCCTCGGTCGGCTCGGCAAGCTGGAAGCTGCCGATCTTGACTGCGCCATCGGGCTTGTAGCTGGCCACGATCACGCCGGTCGGGTAGGCCTGCGATTTGAGCAGCTTCAGCGCCGACGGGGTTGCCCCGTCGCCGAACAGGCGCTTGCCCTTGCCGAGCATGACCGGGAACATCAGCACGCTGAACTCGTCAACCAGGTTTGCCTTCCAAAGTTCAACCCGGGATCTGCTTCACCACCTGCAGCGCGAAGGCGTAGGCGATCGCCACCTCGCTCAACCGGTCGAACCGGCCGGCGGCGCCGCCGTGGCCGGCGCCCATATTGGTGCGCAGAACGATCGGGCCGCCGCCGGTCATCGTGGCGCGCAGACGGGCGATCCATTTGGCCGGTTCCCAGTAGGTGACGCGCGGGTCGGTCAGCCCCGCCATCGCCAGGATGGCCGGATAGCGTTGCGCCGCGACATTGTCGTAGGGCGAGTAGGAGGCGATGTACCGGAACGCCGCTTCGTCGGTGATCGGATTGCCCCATTCCGGCCATTCGGGCGGCGTGAGCGGCAGCGTGTCGTCGAGCATGGTGTTCAGCACGTCGACGAACGGCACCTCGGCGATGATGCCGGCGAACAGCTCGGGAGCGCGATTGGCGATGGCGCCCATCAGCATGCCGCCGGCGCTGCCGCCGTGCGCCACGATGCGTCCGGCCGCGGTGTAGCGTTCGGCGATCAGGGTTCGCGCGACCGCTTCGAAATCGGCGAACGTGTTGGTCTTCTTCTCGCGCTTGCCGTCGAGGTACCAGCCCCAGCCCTTGTCGGCGCCGCCGCGGATGTGGGCGATGGCGTAGACGAAGCCGCGGTCGACCAGCGACAGGCGATTGGCGGCGAACGATGCCGGCATCGCCATGCCGTAGGAGCCGTAGCCGTAAAGCAGCAGCGGCGTCATCTCGCCGGGCGCGACGTCGCGCCGGTGCAGGATGGATACGGGCACCTCGGCCCCGTCGTGCGCTGTCGCCAGCAGGCGCCTCGTGACATAAGCGGCGGGATCGTGGCCCGACGGGATTGCCTGCCGCTTGCGCAGGATGCGCTGTCGGCTTGCCATCTCGTAGTCGTAGGTCTCGGCTGGCGTGGTCATCGAGGAGTAGGCGAAGCGCAGCCATGTGGTGTTGAACTCGTAGCCATCGATGATGTCGAGCGAGTAGGCCGCTTCGTCGAACTCTATCGAATGCTCGCTGCCGTCGGCGAGCCGGCGAATGACGATCGCCGGCAGCGCGTTGGCGCGCTCCAGCCGCACCAGGTATCCGGCGTAGAGCGCCACGCTCACGATGTAGACGCCCGGCCGATGGGGGATCAGCGGGCGCCAATGGCTGCGTTCGGGCGATGCGATCGGCGCCGTCGCGATGCGATAGTCGATGGCGTCGCCGTCGTTGGTGTGGATGAAAAGCTCGTCGCCGCGATCGTATACGCCGTAGCGAATGCCGGTCTCGCGCGCGGTCACCAGGCGCGGCACGGCGTCGGGCTGCGAGAGATCGATCAGCCAGTTCTCCGAGGTGTCGTGATCGCCGGTGGCGATGACGCAGTAGCGGCCGCTGGCACTTTCCTCGACCCGCGCGAACCAACCGACGTTCGGCTCTTCGTAGACAAGGACATCGTCTCTCTGCGCGCTGCCCAGGCGATGGCGGTAGACCTTCAGCGGCCGGTGATTCTCGTCGACCCCGACATAGTAGAAGAACGTTGAGTCGAGGCCCCAGACGACGCCGCCCGAGGTCTGCTCGAGGACATCGCCCAGATCCTCTCCGGTCTGCCAGCTGCGTACGCGCACCGTGTAGTACTCGGAGCCGCGGACGTCGGCGCTCCAGGCCTCGAGCCGGTGGTCCGGCGAATGCCGTGTGCCGCCGAACTTGAAGTAGGCCGAGCTGGTGGCGAGCGCGTCGCCGTCGAGCAGGGTGGTTGCGTCGCCACCGTCGCGCGGCGTGCGGCCGATCAGCGGATGCTGGCCGCCGTCGCGATAGCGCGACAGGTAGGCGAACGGTCCATCGGGCTGCGGCACGCTGGAATCGTCTTCCTTGATCCGCCCGCGCATCTCGGCAACTAGGATCTTCCGTAGCGCCTCGGTCGGCCGCAGCACCGCCTCAGCATAATGGTTCTCCGCCTCGAGGTAGGCGCGAATGGCAGGATCGAGCAGCGACGGATCACGCAGCACCTGCTGCCAGTTCGCATCCTTCAGCCAGGCATAGTCGTCGGCGAGCGCGATGCCATGGAACGTACGCACCAACGGGCGTTTGGGGGCGAGGGGCGGGGTTTGCAGAGAACTGTCCATGTCGTCGCCTCTATGGGAGCACGAGGTACTCAATTGCCTCGCCAAGAAAGGGGGAGGCCGTTGGGTGCGCGCGCCTCCAGTCACGCGTCTTCTTTGTGATCGACGATGCTCGCGCCACTGGAGTGGCGCGCCCTCGGCACAGCGTTCTTGTCGCCGCTACCTCTTCTGCAGCACCTCGAGCACCACCAGCGCCATGGCCTGGACGCCGGTGCGGATTGTGGGCCCGGGGACTGGAGCAAACTCGGGCGAGTGGTTGCCCGGCACCGGGATCCTCTTGGCGGCCGCCTCGGCCATTTGCCTGGGATCGAGGCCGCCGATGCCGAAATAGAAGGACGGCACGCCGGCCATGACGAACTCCGAATAGTCTTCGCTGGCCGAGCCGGGCTCGGGCATCAGCCGCGCCTTGTCGCCAAACGCCGCCTTCAGCGCCGCACCGCTGCGCTGCGTCAGCGCCGCGTCGTTGATCACCGCCTTGGCACTGCCGACCATCGTGATCTCCGGCTCGGCGGCGCCCGACATCATCGCCGTCGCCCTGGCGGTGCGCTCGACGCCCTGGATCAGCTTGGCGCGGGTCGGCTCATCGTAGGAGCGGATCGTGCCGCGCAAGGTCGCCGTGTCGGGAATGACGTTGCCGGCGTTGCCCGCCTGCACTGCGCCCACCGTGACGACCCCGAACCGGTTGGCATCCTTCTCGCGGCTGATCACGCTCTGCACCTCGACGATGAAGCGCGCCGCCATCATCACCGGGTCGATCGTGGTGTGCGGCCGCGCGCCGTGCCCGCCCTTGCCGGTGAAGGTGATCGAGAAGCTGTCGGCGGTCGAGTTGATGACGCCGGGCTTGTAGCTCACGTAGCCGAACGGACCCGGCCCGACGTGCAGGGCGAAGCCATAGTCCGGCTTTGGGAAACGCGTGAACAACCCGTCGGCCACCATCGCCTTGGCGCCGCCACCGCCTTCCTCGGCCGGCTGCCCGATGAACATCAGGGTGCCGTTCCACTGGTCCTTCATGTCCAGCAGCACCTTGGCGGCGGCGACCCATGCTGCCATGTGGATGTCATGGCCGCAGGCGTGCATGACCGGCGTCTCGGCGCCGCGCAGCAGTTGCTTGAACGTGCTGGCGTAGGGCAGGCCGGTCTTCTCGAGGAGCGGCAGCGCATCGAGCTCGGTGCGCACCATGACGGTCGGTCCCGGCCCGTTACGGTAGAGCGCCACGATGCCGGTCTTGGCGACGCCCTCGGTGACCTCGAAGCCCAGCGTCCGCATCTCGGCGGCGAGCCTCGCCGCCGTGCGCGTTTCCTGGAAACCGAGCTCGGGATGAGCGTGGATGTCCTTGTAGAGCGCCTCGATGTGCGGGTACTGCGCATCGAGGCTGCGCTCGATGGCCGCCTTGCTGGCTGCGAGATCAGCGGCATTTGCCCCTTGCCCCAGCCCAAGACAGGCGATGGCGAGCACCAGACGGGACCTGAGGGCGATCATGCGGCTCTCCGGCGCGTCTGGTTCAGGCGGTGGCGATGCGTTTGATGTTTTCGGTGAACCAGCGGGCGAGGCCGGTCACGCGGGCGTCCTCGTGCTGCTGGCCCATGACCTGCACGCCGACCGGCAGGCCGCCGACGCTCATCAGCGGCACCGTCACGACCGGCGCGAACAGCATCGAGGAGGGCGCATTGAACACGAAGTCGCCGGTCGGTCGTGGCGCCGGTGGCTGGCCCGGCACGTCGCCCGACCACAGCGGTGCCGGGCCGGGGCACGCGAGCGTGATCGCGCCGTCGGCCAGCGAGGCCACGGCGGCATGCGCGAGCTGCGCCTGCTGGCGGGCCAGCAGGTTGGCGCGGTAGTCGTCGGGCGTCATCGCCTCGGCCCTGAGCACGGTCGCTTTGGCGCGGGCGCTCAAGCCGTCGGGCGCGGCGTCCAGCATGCCGCGCTGGTACCAGCGGTTCTCCCAGCTGGTGATGCCGTTGCAGACGGCGCGGCTGCTGGCGATCGTCCGCTCCAGCGCCTCGACGAACGGGTGATCGGCGCGGCGGATCAGGCTGACGCCGGCTGCCTCGAGTGCACGAAGGAGCTGGGCGAAGCCGGTCTTGGTGGCTGCATCGAGGTCGGGCCAACCTTCGGTCTCCAGCACGATCAGCCGGTCGGGCTTGTGCGCGGCGGGAAGCGTATCGGGACCCATCAGTCCCAATGCGCCGCGATCGCCGCCGCAGCGCTTGGCCATCTCGATGGCGGAATGCCACATGTCCTCGAGCGAGTTGGCGTGCGGGCCGTGCGTGCTCTGGCTGGTGGCGAGCCGCTCGCCGCGGTTGATGCCGCCCTGCGTCGGCTTGAGCGCGAAGTTGCCGCAATAGGCGGCCGGCCGGATGATCGACCCGCCGACCTGCGTGCCGATCGCCATCGGCACCATATTGGCGCCGACAGCGGCCGCCGACCCGGACGACGAACCGCCCGGCGTGCGCGCCGGATCGAACGGGTTGGTGGTCGGCCCGGGATGCGAGCCGCCGAGCTCGGCCGTCACGGTCTTGGCGAGGATCACAGCGCCCGCCTGTCGGAGCGCCCACACGCCGGCATTGTCGCGCTTGGGGAAGTTCCCCTTCATCGCCGCGCAGCCCATCTCGGTGGGCATGTCCCTGGTCTCGAGCAGATCCTTGATGCCGACCGGCATGCCGTCGATCGACGACAGGGGCTTGCCGGCCTTCCAGCGAGCGGTGCTGGCGTCGGCGGCGGCGCGGGCACCCGGCTCGTTGATGGCGGTGAGCGCCTTCACCACCGGCTCGCGCGCCGCGATGGTCTCGAGACAGCGCTCCAGGTAGGCGCGCGGATTGTCGTTGCCGTCGGTGAAGCGACGCGCAGCGTCATGGAAGGTGAGGGGCTTGTACTCGGAGTATGGGGTCATGGCAGGCAGCCTAGCACGCGGCCCTTGTTCGCTCTCCGCGATTGCAGGGACAGAAAAATGTTGATCGTTGCTCCTGTTCAAGCAGGGATTATTGGACTATTGAATGGTCCAAAAGAGAATGCGAGGAGGCCGTGCGAATCTCCGTAAGCGAGGCCAAAGCCCAATTGACCGAATTGGTTCGCCGGGCCGAAGCCGGCGATGAGGTCATTTTGACCCGACATGGGCAGGCCGCTGTGCGCTTGGTTCCGATAAAGACGGCTGTGGATGGAGAGTCTCGCAAAACGTTGCTCGAAGCGGCGCGAGCCTCCGGCCGTGCCAAGGCCACCGTTGGACCATCGGCGGCGCGCAGCCAGGATTTTCTCTACGGCGATGACGGACTGCCCGGATGATAGCCGTCGATACGTCGGCCCTGATGGCAATCGTGCTGGACGAACCCCAAGCGGGCGCCTGCATTGCGGCGCTCGCGTCCGAGAGTGAGATCCTGATTTCCGCGGGGACGGTAGCCGAGGCGCTGATCGTCGCGCGACGGCGCAATGTCGGCGCGGAAATGACGGGGCTAATCAACGGCCTCGGCCTGGAGGTCGTCACGATCACGGCCGCAGCGGCGGGGCGTATCGCCGAGGCCTACGAACGTTGGGGCAAGGAGCTGAGTCCGGCGGCACTCAACCTCGGCGATTGCTTTGCCTACGCGGTGGCAAAGGAACACGATTGCCGCCTCCTTTTCATCGGCAATGGCTTTTCGAGGACGGATATCGGCAGCGTTCTTTGAAAGCGAGATCACCTCCGAGAAGCGGAAAGGACGGATCGGATGGGCAGGCGACCGATGCCAGGGTTCAGGACAGATCAGGGCAGGAAGGAGGCTTGTCGCGCGGGTGCGAGGTCCTGCGTTCGGCTCGGGCCGCGATGATGGGACTTGCCGGGCGTGCAGGCGCGGAGCACGGAACAGGTAAGGAGGCGTTGGAAAGGTGCACCTGCAAGCGGACCAAGTGCAGCTGTGGCTGATCGATCTCGACCAGGCGCCAGAACCGTTCGACGCGCTGCTGCAGGATGACGAACGCGAGCGCGCCGCACGGTTCATCCGGCGCCAGCACCAGGATCGGTTTCGCGTCGGGCGCGGGGCGTTGCGGGCCGTGCTCGGGGGCTACCTGGGGCAGGAGGCGCGCTTTGTGCGCTTCGCCTATGGCGCCCATGGCAAGCCAGCCTTGGCCGAAGGCACAGACCTGCGCTTCAACCTGTCGCATTCGGATCGATGGGCGATGCTGGGTGTCGTGCGCGGGGTGGACATCGGCGTCGATATCGAGGCGATCCGCGATCTGGCGGACCTCGACGCGGTCGCCCGCAGGACCTTCACCGCGCGGGAGAACAGAGAGCTCGACGCCCTTCCTGCCGGCTTCCGCACGCGGGGCTTCTATGCCTGCTGGACCCGCAAGGAAGCGATGGTCAAGGCGGCTGGCGTCGGCTTGGCGTTCGAGCTCGACTGGTGCGAGGTCGCGGTCGATCCGACGATGGATTGCCTGGACGTCAAGGTCGGCGGATCGTCGCAGATTGCCGGCCAGTATCGCCTCTGGTGCCTGGAGCCGGTCGCCGGTTTGCCGGCGGCCGTGGCGATCAGGTCGAACCCGGCGGAATCGGGGTCATCCAGCCTTCGCCTGTGCAGCCGCATCTTCCGCGTCGCGTTCTGACATGGGGCTATTTCCGTCCCTCGCCCTGGTCGCTCTATCGCTCCTCGAGGTCGCGAAGCAACGACTCCGCCAGCGACTCTTCGGCAATGGCAACCCGGTGCTGCTCCATGGCGGCCGTCAAGGCCTCGTCCCAGCTTGCCCTGACCTGTCCGGCGGCGAGCGGCTGCCGGTCGGCCGTCGCTCCGCGAATCGCCGCCAGATAGTCCGCGGCGCCGAGCCGCCACGGCAGTGCGCCATGGTCGCGCAGGACCGTGTTGGCAATGGTCACGCCCGGCCAGTCGAAGTCGCCGTGGTAGAGCAGGCGGGCGCCGGCGCGGGCGAGCTGCGTCAGGAGGGTCCGCTGCGCGGCCGCCGGCATACCGTCGGTGCAGACCAGGGGGCGGCACCTCGCACCGAGACGGTCTGCGGCGATGGCGACCAGATTCGGATTCTCGCAGACGTGGACATCGCGGCCTCCGAGCCTCCAATGCCGAGGAGTGCGCACGAGCGCGCGCAGGGAAATGAACGACGGCTCGCCAAGTGTCCGGTCGTCCCTATCCTCGGTCACAAGGTTCAGAAACAGGGCGGGTCGCGCAAGCTCATTGACCAGGATGCCTGCAGCCGCCCAGATGTCACGCGCCCGCTCTGCGGTCGTTGGCGGATCGACATCGTCCGTCGGCGCGATGCTTCGGCGCTGCACGGCGAGGACGAGAGTTGCCACGGGTTGGCCATCGTCGAGGGCGTGGGCATCGCCAAGGATCTCGGCCGCCAGGTGCGATCGGGCCTGTCCCTTGGCCGGCAAGCGCTGCAGCACCGCTTCGGCCTGACGGCACAATCGTGCGGCTGCCGCCGGATCCTGGCGCACCAGGCGCTTCAACAGGCCGAGGCTGGCTGGCGTCCGCAGCAGCGCGGCGAGGCCAGGGTGACGGCAATCCGTGATCAGGTCTGCCCATTGGGCCTGCAGGCGCTGCCGGGAGGCAGCCAAGTCGAGGATCGGTCCGTCGAGGCGCTCCAGCGCATCACGCAAGGAGTCGGCGATACCGGCGCGACGAAGCGAGGCGTCGAGCATTCGGACGTCGATTGAGAGGGAACTGAAATGGCGCTGCGGACGCCCGATCAGCGAGGCCAGGGCTGCATGTTCCCGGGCGTCGAGCCCGGCGATCCGGACGTGCTCGACCGGCTGGCCGGGCATCGCACGCTCGAAGCGGCGCCGCAGGCGAAGGCGCAGCGCAGCGAGCCGATCGCCGCCGAGCAGGCGCTGCAACCGCACGTCGCCGGCGTCGCTCATGCCGGTGCATACCGGCGGTCGGGATCGGTTTCGAGCGTCCTTGCTTTGCCGTCCCAGCTCCAGCGCGAGACGAAGATCGCGTCGATGCCTTCGCGCCGCTGCAGCTGGCAGATCGCCACGCCCGGCAGCTCGGCATAGCAGCCCCATTCGCGCTCGCTGGTGATGACGAAATCGAGGTCGAACTCGCGGATCAGCGCCATGCAATGGGCGCGCGCGGCATCGTCGATGCCGGCGAAGGCCTCGTCGAGCAGCATCAGGCGCGGCGCCAGAGCATGTGCGCCCTGGCTGTAGAAGCTGGCCACTGCCGCGAACAGCGGCACCGTGAGCCCGAGGGCGCGCTCACCGCTGGAGGCGGGGCCCGACAGCTTGCGCCAGCTGCCGTCCTGCCAGCGCTCGACCCGAAAGCGGTGCCACCGCCGGTAGTCGAGCGCCGCGGCGAGCTGATCGAGCAGGCTGCCGCCCCTGCCGCCGATGGCCTCGGAGCGCTCGCGCTCGGCGGCGATGCATTGCTGCAGCATTGCGCCGACGACACTGCGATCCTCGGCCGACCACAGGTCGGCGCTGGTGTTGAGCAGGCGCTTGCGCGCCGCCTCGAGTCCGACGGGCGCGCCTTCATCCTCGCTCAGCGTTTGCCACATCAGGCGGAAGCGCACGCCGGTGCTGGTCGGACGCTTGTGCAGCTCCTTGTTTATCGAATCGCGCTGGCGTTCCGCTCCCTGCAGCAGGCGCTGGATCTCGGAGGCGATCTCGGCCTGCAGGTGGTTCTCCAGGATGGCGCGCTCCTTGGCGGTGAGCAGCTCGCTGCGCTGCACGATCTCCTCGTTCAGCAGCGCGGCGAGTCGGTCGGGGCGTTCGGGCCGGTTCTGATAAACGATGTGGACGACGAACCCCCAGTCGCCATGGTCGGCCATCGTCTGGTGCGCGAGCGCGCTCAGGGCGCGCTGCAGCTCGGCAAATCCTTCGTTCGCCTGGCGCTGCACGCGGGTCCAGCTGTCGTCGTCGTCTGGCAGGCCGGCGAGCGCCTGTTCAGCCCGCCGCGCCAGGGTCAGTGCAGGATCGATGGTCCACGGCGCGGCTTGGCTGGGCAGCTCCATCTGCGGCAGCGCCGCTGCAAACAGGCCGGTGGCCACGAACAGCTGCCAGCGCGACACGGCGTGGGATCGCTGGTCGGCGCGCTGCTGCAGCAGCGACTCGGCGGCATCCGCCTTCTCCTTCGCGACGGCGTGGGCCGCGCCGGCGGCGTGGAGGGCCGCATTGGCCCGTCGCAAGGCGCCGTCGCAGCCGTTCATCTCGAGGCGCGCGTCGGCAAGGCGCCGTTGCAGCGCCTCGACCTCGGCGCCTACCGCCTCGCGTACCGCCTCGAAGCGGGCTGTCGCTTCCTCGGCTTCGCCGAGGGCGAGGCCGAGGCGGTATTCTGCGCGACCCAGGTCCTCGCGTGCTTCGTCCTCGCGGTCTTGCCGTCGCTGCAGCTCAGGCACCGCAAGGCGCAGCTCGTGACTCGCCTGCACGAGCTGAACCAGCACATCGCGATAGTGGTCGAGCGCGATCTCGACGGGCGGCAGGGATGCCAGCTCATCGGGAAGACGCAGGTCGGCGGCGTCGCGCACCAGCTGCTGGCGTGCGGCACGCACGGCCGCTTCGGCGTCGCGGCAGCGACCGTCGGCCTCGGCGAATCTCTCTCGGGCAAGCAGGAGCTCCGCGGCACGGTTGGCCGCGACGATATGGGCGTGCTTGAGGTCATCGTCGGCCGGCGCGCGCCGCCATTCATCGTCGGCGCGCCGGCGATCCAGGGCGAGCTCCTCGGCCAGGGCCTGCACGTCGGCCAAGTCGTGCCCGAGCACGGCGAGGCCGTCGGCAATCTCAGCGAGCCGGCGCGCCCGCGCAGCGGCACGGGCCGCATGCCCGACATAGGCTGCGGCGGGCTTGGCCCAGGCGCCGGCCAATCCAGCGAGGCGGAAGCGGCCGTCGGGCGAGACCCAGGCTTCGGCTTCGGACGGATCATCGAGCGAACAGGCGATGCTCGACAGCACCTGCGCGACGACACCGGCCGCCACCGGGTTGCCGCTCGGCACGGAAGCCATCAACCAGTCGGCGAGTGAGGCGGTCCGCCGGCCGCGTGCCTGCAGCTGGATGTCGTGTGGGATCGCCTCGCCGCCGGCGGTCTGGACGCAGCCGTCCGGCGTAACCCAGGCATCGAGCAGGCCGGAGGCTTCGAGTGCCGCTTCGAGCCCGGCGCGCTCGGCCGCGGTCACCGGCTGGCGAAAGTCGACGAGCTGCCAGAGCGGCGCACCCATGCGAACGCTGCGCGCGTCCGGGCTGCGGGTGTAGGGCGGCGGCGGGCTCGCGTCGACGCCCGCTTCGAGACGGGCGCGCTCATCCTCGAGAGTCGCGATCTCGCGTTCGAGGTCCTGCCGACGGCTCGCAAGCTCGGCATGGCGCCCGGCCAGCCGCTCGGTAGCTCGTAGCTGAGCGTACTGCAGCGCCTGGCGCGCCGGATTGTCGCTCGTCGGGCCGACCACCCAGTCGGCCAACGCATCGAGGGCGGCCGCCGCGGCATCCGGATCGACCGACAGGATCTGCAGCCCTTCCAGATGACGTTGCCACTGCTCGACCGCCACCCGTCCGGCGCGTTCTACCTCGGCATCCGCGTCGTGACGGCGCGACTCGGCGGCATCGGCGTCCAGCTGCCGCTCGTCGCGTTGCGTGCGGCTTTGCATGTACCGGGCTTCCGCCTTGCCCGCCTCGGCATGACGCTCGCGGAGCAAGCCGACCTGCTCGCGCCGGCCGGCGACGACTGCGCGCAGCTCGCGGTCGGCGGCGTCGAAGCTTCGCGAGTCGAGGCCGACCAGAGCGGCACGATCGAAGCCAGCGAAGGGATGCGCCGCATGGGCGACGGCGACGCCGGCGGCTTCGGCGTGTCCCGCCGCCTCGAGGCGTAGCCGCGACCACGTCTGCTCGGCGCGTTCGGCCCGCTGCGCGGCATGACCGGTATCGTCGACGCTGGCGGACAAGCGCCGCTCGGCTTCGTGTCGCGCCGCGTCCGCCGTGCTCGAGGATTCCCGTCGCGCCTTCGCCTCCTTCTCCGCCTGGTCGAGACGGCTCGCGTCCTGCATCGTCGGATGAAGCTGCAGGGCTTCATGGCGCGCACGCGCGCCGGCGAGATCGATCTCGGCTTGGTCGCGAAGCGACCGGGCGCGTCCTTCCTCCTGCGTCGTCGCTTCGAGATGGGCCTGCGCCTCGCCCCGCGCCCGGCTGGCGTTGTCGAAATCCGTCTGGGCCTGGCGGAGGACTCGCGCCTGGCGGCGACTTTGCGTGCCGGCATAGACCCGATAGCGCTGCTCGAACCGGTCGACGGCCTGCGCCAGGGCCTGAAACTCCTCGAGCTGGCGGCGATCCTCCTCCAGCTGACCGAGAGCTTGGGCGACGTCGGCGAGCAGCTCCGGGGCAAGCGGCGGCAAGGCCTCCGTCAAGGCATTCGACAGGGCGGTTTCATCGGGCTTGCGCGAGAGCTGCGGTTGGCGAAGCTGGATTAGCGTGTCCATCAGCGCTTCGTAGCGTCTGGTGCCGAGATGGAGCAGCCGCTCGTCCACGGCGCGACGGTAGTCCTTCGCCGAGTCGAAGACCTGGCCGCGGCCCTCGAGAAGATCGCGCAACCGTTCCTTGGTGAGCACCACGCGCTGCGGGCTGGTCAGCCAGACGTCGCTGTTGATGCGCGCCGGACGGTCGCTGTCCTCGAGGATGAAGAACCAGCTGTCCACCTGCGGCCGGCTGGCCGTCGCCGACAGGCCGGCGCCCAGGGAAAGGTAGCGGGCAGTGCCGTCCGCGGCGCGGCGGCCGAACTCGATCCAGGCATAGCCCATGCGCCTGGGATAGCTGTTCATCAGCAGGTTCCAGGCCATCCGCTTGCCGCTGTCGCCATCCGGCTCGATGCGCGACGGCTTGAGCTGGGCATCGAGCAGGAAGGGCAGGGTCAGCGACAATACCTTCGACTTGCCCGTTCCGTTGTTGCCGCGCAGCAGCAGGTGGCCGTCGCGAAACCAGAATTCCTCGCTGTCGTAGTGAAACAGCTCGACCAGGCCCAGGCGAAGCGGCTGCCAGCGCTCCCGCGTCGGTGTCGGCAGGGCGGGCTTCGGCAACGCCCAATCGAGCAGAGCCACCTCCTCGTTCATGCGGGCACCGTGCGCGTGTCGCGGATCTCCGCCTCGCCGAGCGCAAATCGGGACAGAGCCGGCCGGGGCCGGACCAAACCGGAAAAGTGCTCGACGAGCTGCAGCTTCTCGAGGCGGTCGAGAGCCAGGAAGGCGAGCTCGCGCTCGCCGCCTGGCTCGCGGGCCGACTTGCGCCAATAGCGGCCGAAGCGCTGCTTGGCGTCGCCCAGGAACGCCACGACCTCCTGCTCGGCGACGACCTGGGCGGCATCGGCTGTCGCGGCGCCGGACTTCCGCTGCTGCCGCTGGCGCGTCGCGAGGAACTCGGCGACCAGCAAAGTGGCGTGCGCCTCGGTTCCCTCGGCAGGCATGGCGACATCGGTGAGCGAGCCCGCTTCATCGGCCAGGGCCACACCCTCCGCCCGCTGCTCGGCGACGAGGCCGGTGGCGTCGCACAGGCGGGAGGCCATGGCGCCGCGCTGATTGACGAAATAGCCGCGGGAATCCGGCTCGAGCTGGTCGAGATAGATCACGGGATCGTCGAGAAGCCGCCGGGCGAGCGCGTGGCGCAGGGCCGTGCGGCGGCCTTCCTCGCTGTCCGGCACATGCTCCTCGACGAGAGAGCGCAAGCGCCGATCGAGCGATCGGGGCGCCTGCTCCGGCGCCCAGGTCGAGGGACCGCGCACCGCCGCCAGCAATCCGGCGAGCAGCCGGCGCTGCACGTCGTAGAGCGCATCCGCCTGATCGCCGGCCTGGATGAAGGCTTCCTCGTCGCCGGCGACCCGTTGCAGCACGCCGAGACCCAGCAGCGTGCGGCAAACGGCGACCAGCTCGCGTCGGGCATGCTGCGTCTCGAGGGTGAAGGTGAAGCCAAGCGCCACGAGCGCCGGGTCGGTGGCCAGCTCCGGCAATTTCTCGCCCAGCAACCGCAAGGTGATCTGCGGATCGGCACGCTCGAGCACCGCGCAGGCGAGGCACAGCAGCACGTAGCGCCGGCGATCGTAGCCGGGAAGACCGCGGGTCGCGTCGTCGAGGGTGGCGGGCCTCTTGTAGAGGCGCGCGCCGTCGCGTTCGACCTGCAAGGCCCAGCCGGTCTCGCGAGCGAACCAGTCGCGCAAGGCCTCGGCCTGGCGGCGGACGGCGGCGAACTCCTCGTGCGCCGGGTTCATCAATGGGTTCATCAGCAAGGCCCGCACGGAGCCGCGGAACTCCTCGCGCTGGAAGCGCCGTTGTTGCTCGCCGATGGCGCGGCTGTCTGCGATGCGATCGGAGGTCACCTCGCGTCTCCGGTCGGCGTGATGGTGATGACGTGATCACGTCCGGCGAAGATGCCGTCCGGCGTCGCGATCTCGGCGCGCGACTCGGGCGCGAGCGGCGCCAGCCGAACATGCAGCGTTCCGTCGCCCGTCAACCGATCGACCGGAGCATCCGGCCCGGCCTGCTCGGTCAACGCTTCGCCCAGCAGTCCCAGGAACAGGCCGAAGGCATGCCTGTCGAGATCGCTGAGCTGCGAAAGCCTCGCCGGTTTGCCCGTGGCAAGTCGCCGGCGAGCGGCCTCGACCTGGCGCGCCTCCTCGACCAGATGCCGCGCCAGGCGGGCGCGGTCGCCGCTGCGATCCTTGACGCGCGGCAAGGGTCCGCGCGCAGCCGCTTCGCCGTACTCCCGCAGGCGCGGATGAATCCGCAGCGGCGGCGCGTCGGACCACGACATGCTGGCCGGTACGTCGGTGCCTGCGTCGGCGTCGGTGTCGAACAGGAAATGGCGAGCCGGGTTGAGCGCGAAGGCGGCGCGCGCAAGGCGATGCGCCTCGCCGTCGTCGCTGCAGGCGGCAAACCAGGTCGCAAGCACGCGGAAATCTGCCGAGCGGTCGCTGCGGCCGCTGCGCCGTTCGTTGAGGGCCGCAATCGCCGCCAGGAGCTGCGGGATGGCCGATCGGGCACGCGCCCGCAACAGCTCGGCCTGGGGCGGCTCGTGGCCGGTGCTGAGAAACCAGCCGCGCAGCCCCTTCCACCGTTCCTGCCAGGCCAGCCGGTAGCCCAGCCGGGCGTCGGCCTGCTCGCCCGGATCGCCGGGTGCCGCATCGCGCGCTTCACGTTCGGCGATGCGGGTCAGCAAGGCGTCGACGTGCGGCTCGAGGTCGATGATGCAGCGGGCGATGGCATTGGACCGGCGAACGAGATCGCCGATGAAGCGCTCGAGGTACTCGATCAGCCGCCGCTTGTAGCTGGCCACTGCTGTCGCCTCGGCCTGCTGCAGCTCGATGCTGCGCGCCACGCTCGCCATGAAGGCCTGTGCGTTCTCGGCCAGGCTCTCGAACACGCGCACGAGGTCGCGCAGGGTCGCGTGGGTCTTGGCGACGTCCGTCTCGGGCTCGGAGACAAGGGCCTGAAGCGCCTGCAGACGGCTGGCGATGTCCTCGAGCGCCACCGTCTGCAGTTCCGCGCGGCGCTGGAGCGTCTGTACGAAGACGGCCAAGGCGGATTCCACGGCCTCGCCGCCATGCGACAGCCGGTAGAGGAAGCGCGCGCGGTAGAAGTCGTTGAGGGTCGAGACCCGGGCAGTGTCAGGATGCGATTCGAGGTTGCCCCAGGCCGTGAGCTGGGTCAGGGCTGCGCTGACATCCTCGATGCGCGCCGGAGTGCCTGCCCAGTCGGCCTCGGCCAGGACCTCGTCCGGCCGGAGTTGCAGGCGATACTGCCGCTTCGCCGCTGCGAACACGTCCATGATGCAGCGGTAGAACGCGGCCTTTTCCGCGCTTAGATGACGAAACAGCTCCGCCGATTCGCTCGTGATGTGCATGCAATGCAGGTGGCAATGGGTTTCCGGGCTGTTTTCTCTTTGTTCTGGCAGCGCGTCAAGCCACGGTCCGGTGACGCCCGCTTGCACCGGGCCGCTCGCGCTGCCGTGTCGTCGATTAGACCTTGTGCACGGGTACTAGCTGGTCAGATTGACCGATCTAGTCTTCCTCCCGTGCAATGCCAAGGTCGCAATACCCGGCTGGTTAGCGCGGCACGACGTCGAGCCTGGCGACAATTCCCTCAAGATCCTTATCAGGTGCCGGATAGCGTTCCATCACGAGCGGATCATGCCCTGGGATGATGTGCTGGGGCGACTCGGCCAGCGCGCGCAGCTTGTCGTAGCCTTCGACCATGTCGCCGATGTGGAAGGCGGTAGGAAAGACGCGACCCTTCTCCATGTGCTCATAGTAGTGACTGCAGTCGGAGGCGAGCACGAGCCAACCGCGCGCGGTCGCCACGCGCACGGATTGCAGGCCGGCGGTGTGGCCACCGATGTGATGCACGCTGATGCCCGGCGCGAGCTCGGCCGTTCCGAGGTGGAAGCTCACGCGGTTCTTGAACACCAGCTTCACCATGCCGACGACATCGTCGACCTCGTAGCCGTGGTTGAAGCGGCCGTGGCGCATGTAGCGACCGGTGGCATAGCTCATCTCGCTGTCCTGGAGATGGAACCGGGCTGCCGGGAAGTCGAAGAACGTGCCGACATGGTCGTAGTGCATGTGGGTGATGATGACGTCCTCAACCGTGGCGGCATCGACGCCGAGCAGGGCCAGGCCCTCGCGCGGCGTGCGCAGGAAGGTGCGCTTGCGCTGCCGGGCGACGGCTTCGCTGAAGCCGGTGTCGACGACGAAGCAGCGCTCGGCGTTGCACACCAGCCAGACGAAGTAGTCCATCGGCATCGGCCCGTCATGCGGATCGCCGCCGATGAAGTGGGCGCTGCGTGTCGCCGGGCGGGTAGCGTACTTGATGGCGTAGACTTCGTAGGGAGTCATGGTTGTCCTTGGTAAGGATGTTCGTGTTCTTCCGGACCGCGGGCGTCTCGCTCGCTCATGATGATGAGAGAGCGGCACGCTCGCGGTCCGGACGGAGATGAAGTCATCGAATGGTCCGCCGCGGCGGGGCGAAGGCGCGGAACGCGGCATCGACGATCTGGTCGATGAAGGCGTCGGTGATGGGATCACCCGACACCACCTTGCGGTAGTAGAGCGGCCCGTACAGAGCATCGAGGAAGAGGTCGGGATCGGTGCTGGGCGAGAGCTCGCCGGCCTCGATTGCCTGGCGGGCGAGGCGCCGTGTCTGGGCACGCCGCGGCTGGGCTATCTGCTCGGTGTAGGCGCGGCCGAGCGAGGGGTCGATCTGCTTGGCGCCGATCAGGGCCAGGATCGCCTGGCCCTGCTTGCCATTGAGCAAGCGAAGTGTTGCCGAAAGCTGGCGCCGGAAGCGGTCGCGGAAGCGGCCGCCGCGCGGTCCGTCGGCGATCGGCGCCATGCGGGCGGCGACGCAGTCGAGCGCCAGCGCGGCCCGGTTGGGCCACCAGCGATAGAGCGTGGTTTTCGCAACGCCGGCGCGCGCGGCGACGGCTTCCATCGTGACGGCCGGCAGGCCGCCTTCCGACAACAGCTCGGCCGTTGCCGCCAGGATCTTCTCCTGCGCCTCGACGCTGCGCGGCCGCCCGCGTCGCGCGACTCCTCCCGACTCTGCCGCCTCGGTCCGCATGGAGCGCTGCCGCTACTCGATGCGCGCGCCCGAGACGCGGACCAGCTCCTGCCAGAGCGGGATCTGCGCTTCGATGCAGGCAGTGAACTCGGCGGGCGAGGGGTCGGTGATCGGGGTGAAGCCGAGCGGCCGCAGCTTCTCACCGCAGTCGGGCTGCCTGACGGCCTGGGCCACCGCGGCATGCAGGCGATTTGCGATCTCGGCCGGGAGCCCCGCGGGCCCGTCGATCGAGTACCAGAATTCCATGTCCATGCCCGAGCCCGGCAGCAGCTCGGTCATGCCCGGGACGGACTCGAGGCCGGGCACGTAGTCGACGCGCCTGGCGCTGCCGACGGCCAGAGCGCGCAGCTTGCCTTCGCGCACCTGCGGGATCAGCGCCGGGATGCCGTCGAACATCATGTTGACCTGACCGGCCAACAGGTCGTTCAGGCCCGGCGCCAGGCCGCGATAGGGCACATGGGTGATTTGAATCCCGGCCGAGTGCATCAGCTTGGCGAGCGTGAGATGGCTGATCGTGCCCTGCCCGGACGACGCCATGACGATCTTGCCGGGGTTGGCCTTGGCATAGGCGACGAGCTCCGCGAAGGTCTGCCACGGCTCCCTGGCGTTGACGACCAGGACGGTGGTGCCGATCGACACCCGCGTCAGATGGGTAAAGTCCTTGACGGGATCGAACGGAATGCTGCCGCCGTAGAGGAACTTGTTGGCGCAGAAGATGGTCGCGCCGCCGAGGAACAGCATGTAGCCGTCCGGCGCCGCGCGCCCGACGAACTCGGCCGCGATGTTGCCGCCGGCGCCCGGCTTGTTGTCGACGACGACGCTCTGGCCCAGCAGGCTGGCCACACGCTCGCCGACCAGCCGCGCCGTGATGTCGGCCGCGCCCGCCGGCGGAAACGGCACGACGAGCCGGATCGGCCGCATCGGAAAGCCCTGGCCCCAGGCCGAGCGCAGCACTGCCGGCGCTGCGAGAGCGCCCAGCAGGACGGTGCGCCGACTGGTGTGCACAACAAGTCTCGACATTTCGCGTCACTCCTCAAACTCTCCTCCTATGAAAATCGGGGCGGGCACCGCCCCGATTTTCTCAGCATCGTGGTGCGCGCCGGCGTGCTGGGGGTCTCCCCAGCGAAGCTGGGGAGGTGTCGCCCTCATAGGGCGACAGAGGGGTCATGAGCCCCAGGCTCAACCCTCTCTTATGACTCACGACGCCTCCGTCGCGTATGACGCGACACCTCCCCAGCGAAGCTGGGGAGGAGAAGAACACTGATCACCCCTTGTCCGCCGCCATCACCTCGTCGACCGCGGCCGGATCGACTTTGATCTTCACGCCGGCGCGCTCGACCTGGAGCTTCATGGGCGAACGGCTGTCGAGATCGTCCCAGCCGCGATTGCGCGCCTCGTTCATTTCCTCGAGCACGAGGTTGCAGAGCCGCATCGGCACGCCGAGCTCGCGGCCGAGCCCGACCGCCAGCGAGACGTCCTTGTGCGCGAGCTTGAGCGCAAAGTCGGGCGGCGAGTACTTGTCGATCAGGAACTGCAGCTGCATGCGATCGAAGGTGCGGCGGCGACCCATCGCGCCCTGGCGCACCGCCTTCCACAGTGCCAGCGGCTCCATGCCGGCCTTCACGCCCATGGTGAAGACCTCGGCCAGCGCCGTCTGGATGGCGTAGCCCGCCATGTTGTGGACCAGCTTGGCGACCGTCGAGCTGCCGATCGGGCCGATATAGGCGGCCTGGTCGCCGATCGCGTCGAGCACCTTCTTGTGCTTGTCGTAGACCGCCTTGTCGCCGCCCACCCAGATCGCGAGCTTCCCGGTCTCGGCGCCCTTGGGGCCGCCCGACACCGGCGCGTCGAACCCGAACGCACCCTTCTCGGCGAGCGCGGCGTTGACCCGCCGCATCATCGCCTGGCTGTTGGTCGAGAGATCGAAATAGGCCTTGCCGGCGCTGATGCCCTCGAGCAGCCCGTCCTTGCCGAACACCACCTTCTCGACGTCGGGCGGGCCGGGCAGGCTGGTGAAGATCACGTCGCACTGCTCGGCGACTGCCTTGGGCGAATCGGCCCAGTCGGCACCGCGCTCGAGATGCGCCTTGGCCGACTCTCGCCGGATGTCGTGCACGACGAGCTTGTACTGGGACTTCTGCAGGTTGGCGGCCATGAAGGCCCCCATGGTGCCGAGTCCGATGAATCCGATCTTCATGGTCTTACCCCTTGGCCTTGTCGAGCGCGGTGAACTCCTCCATCGCTGCGCGCACGGCGGCGACGGCGGTCGGCACGCCGGCATAGATGCCGACATGCAGGAAGATCTCCTTCAGCTCCTCGCGCGTGAGCCCGTTGTTGATGCCCATGCGGATGTGCGACTTCAGCTCCTCGGTGCGGCCGAGCGCGGTCAGCACCGAGATGGTGATGATGCTGCGCGTCGCCCGCTCCAGGCCGGGTCGCGCCCACACCGCGGCGAAGCAGTGCTCGAACAGGTACTGGCGCAGGTCGCGCGTCATCTCGTGCTGGGCGGCCTGCTCCATCGCCGCCTCGGCGACCTTGGGTCCGCGCATCTCGAACCACACCTCTTTGCCCTTCTTGAAGCCCTCGTTCTCGTCGAAGCTGTATTTGGTCAAGGCACTGTCCTTTCCTGCTGAAGCTCGATGGCAGGCGCGAGACGCGAAGGAGGCCAGGAGAAGGTGCCCGTAACGGTGCGACGCGGAGCGGCGGTTGCGGGCCGCACATCCCGACTGTTCGTGTCTCCTCCCGAGACCGCCGGTTCGAGCCAGCGCTTGGGAAAGGACGCTAACCCTACGCTACGTAGCGTTTCAACAGCGCTCCTGGCATCTCAGCCATGCTCTTGCGACGGCGCCTTCATGGTCGCCGGCAACATTATCCACCGGCGTAGGCTGTTTCGGCCGGGCATGCCGTAGGCTGAGGGGGCGCTGCTACGCCGCCTGCTCGAGGGTCGGTGCGCTGTCCTTCAAAGTGACGCGCCGCATATCGCGCGGATGCTCGAGATCGTCGAACGCACGCACGCGATGCATGGTGGCGCGGTTGTCCCAGATGATAAGGTCGTTCTGCCGCCAATGATGGCGGTAGACGAACTCGCGCTGGGTGGCGTGCTCGCCAAGGTCGCGAAGCAGGGCGAGTGCCTCGGGGACCGGCCAGTCGACGATGGCGCCGATATGGGCGCTGAGATAGAGCACCAGGCGACCCGAGCCGGCATGGCGGCGTACCAGGCGCTGGCGCACCGGCTTGTGCTTCTCGCGCTCGGTGTCCGTGAAGTCAGTGAAACCCAGCTGGCGCCGGGAGAACAGCAGGCTGTGCTCGCACACGAGGTCACGCACCTTGGCCTTGGTCTTCTCGGGCAGGGCGTCCCAGGCCGCGCGCATGTCGGCGAACTCGGTCTCACCGCCCTCCGGGGCAGCGATGCGGCAATGCAGGAACGAGTACTTGGCCGGCGTCCGCTTGAAGCTCGAATCGCTGTGCCACAGCCGATTGCCGAGGTTCGCGAGGCGGCGCCGGTTGTCGACCTGCATGATGCGCCCCTGGGCGTCCAGATTCGACACGTCGGTCATGTCGGGATTGGTGAGGCGGCGCTGATCGAGGGCGACCTGCGTGGGATCGTCTTCCAGTGGCCCGAAGTTCCGTGCGAAGGCGACCTGCTGGGCGTCGCCGAGCAGCTGGCCGGGAAAGATCAGGACTGCGTAGCGGTCCATCGCTGCCTCGATCGCCGCGGCGACGCTTGGCGGGAGCGGCTGGCGCAAATCGACCCCGTTTGCCTCGGCGACGAAGTCGGCGGATCTCGGGGTCAGGAAGAGGCTTGTCGCGTCGGTCATGGCGATCGCCGGATCATTGCGGCTTTATGCCGGCCTGCTCGATGAAGCGGCGCCACTTTGCCGTCTCGGCAGCGAGAAAGGCGATGGTCTCGTCGACCGAGCCGCCGACCGGGTCAGCACCCTGAGCAGCGAACTTCTCCTTCACATCCGGTGCGGCAAGCGCCTGTACGCCAGCGACGTTGATCTTCGCCACGACATTCCTGGGTGTTGCCGCCGGCGCCCCGACCGCCCACCAGGTGAAGACGGAAAAGTCCGCGAGGTCGGACGCCTCGGCGACAGTCGGCACCTCGGGCAGGAGGGGCGAGCGTTCGGCCGTCCCGACCGCCAGCGCGCGCACCGAGCCGTCGCGGATGCGCGGAAGGTAGACCGGCAGAACGTCCATCGCCGCCTGCACCTGGCCCGCCATCAGCGCCATCAGCACGTCGCCGCTACCGCGATAGACGATGTGCTCGGCGCTGAACCCCAGGCCACGCTTGATCGCCTCGAAGCCGATCTGCCCGATCGTGCCGACGCCGGCCGAGCCGTAGTTCATGCGGCTGGGATTGTCGCGCGCGTATTGCGCCAGTTCCTTCAGCGAGCGCACCGGCAGATCCTTGTTGGCGATCACGACGTGCGAGGTGCGACCCATCACGAACGCGCCGACGAGGTCGCGCGCGGCGACATAAGGCATCTCGGCATAAAGGAACTGGTTGATCGAGAAGCTGCCGGCGGCGGAGCACAGCAGCGTGTAGCCGTCAGGCGCTGCCTGGGCGACCGCGGCGCTGCCGATGTTGCCGGCCGCGCCCGGCTTGTTCTCGACCACGACCTGCTGGCCCAGGATCTCGGACATCTTGCCGGCCATGATGCGGGCAAGCGCATCGAGTGCACCGCCCGGTGAATAGGGGACAACCAGGCGCACTGGCCGCGTCGGCCACGCGTCCTCGGCTCGCAGCCTTTGGCCTCCAAGCGATGTCGCCCCTGCTGCCAGAGCGCCCACGAGCACGGGGCGCCGGCTGATTGATCTCGTCATTCTTCCTCCCTGTGCCGTCTTGTTTAGAACAGGGACGCATGGGGCGAGCACTGCCTTGCTTGCAAGGCCGCCCGACGCGCGGCTCAAGCCTGTTTCCGCTTGCCGGGCAAACGGCTACCGAAGGCAGTGGCGATGATCGGCCTCGCTGGATGACCTTCCTTGAACCACGTGGCTGCTGCCTGCCGCTCGCCATCCGTGAGGGCGGGCACCTCGGCCATCAGCCGCCTTCACCAAATGATGGGTCTACGCCTGCTGCATCGCCTTCGCCCGCCTGGGCAGCTTCCAGCCGGGCCTGATGAAGTGGCAAGTGTAGCCGTTGGGATAGCGCTCAAGGTAATCCTGGTGCTCGGGCTCGGCCTGCCAGAAATCGCCGGCGGGGGCGAGCTCGGTGACGACCTTGCCGGGCCACAGGCCCGATTCGTTCACGTCGGCGATGGTGTCCTCGGCGACCTGCTTCTGCTCGGGGCTGGTGTAGTAGATGCCCGAGCGGTAGCTGGTGCCCCAGTCGTTGCCCTGGCGGTTCATCGTCGTCGGATCATGAATCTGGAAGAAGAACTCGAGCAGCTGGCGGAAGCTCATCTTGCCCGGGTCGAAAATGATCTCGATGCCCTCGGCATGGGTTCCGTGGTTGCGGTAGGTCGCGTTCCTGACGTCGCCGCCGGTGTAGCCGACGCGGGTCGAGATTACGCCGGGAAGCTTGCGGATCAGGTCCTGCATGCCCCAGAAGCAGCCGCCGGCCAGCACTGCACGTTCGTTGCTCATCGTACGTCCTCCACCTGGTCGAGATAGGCGCCGTAGCCTTCCTTCTCCATGTCGTCGCGGTGGACGAAGCGGAGCGAGGCCGAGTTGATGCAATAGCGCAGGCCGCCGCGATCGATCGGCCCGTCCTCGAAGACATGGCCGAGATGGCTGTCGCCGTGCCTGGAGCGCACCTCGGTGCGGATCATGCCGTGCGTGGCGTCGTGCAGCTCCTTGACGTTGGCTGGCTCGATCGGCTTGGTGAAGGAGGGCCAGCCGCAGCCTGATTCATACTTGTCGGCGGAGGCGAAGAGCGGCTCGCCCGATACGATATCGACATAGATGCCGGGCTCCTTGTTGTGCAGGTATTCGCCCGTGCCGGGGTACTCGGTGCCGCTCTGCTGGGTGACGCGGAACTGTTCACGCGAGAGCTTTGCGAGCGCTTCGGGAGTTTTCCGATAGGTCTGCATCATTCCTCCTGCAGCCAGTCTGCCACCGGAGTGCATATAGGCGAAACCGGCTTCTTCGCCAGCCATGCTTATTTGCGGCCGAGCTGACGCAAAAACCGCTGCATCCATTCCGGCCCCGGGTGCCGCGCGGTCTTGCGCGGCCGGGTGCGGCGCCAAGCCATCAGCAGGGCGAGCGGGAACCAGTCGTCGGCGTCGTCCTGCAGGCCGCGCGCCGCCAGCGAAACCTTTGGGACAGGCAGGGGGGTCACCCCTTCCTGGGCCGGGCCGGCGCACAGCTCGGCCGGCGAGGTGACGAGATACTCGCGGCAAATCAGCGGTCGCTCGAGATGAATCGAGCAGCTTTCGTCCTCTAGGAAGGGGCAGGGGACGCCAAGAGCGAAATAGGCGGCCGAGAGCTCGCGGTCGTTGCGACCCTCGCGCTGGCCGAGGCCGGCGGCCTCGATCACCGCCTCGGCGGCGGCGAAGCGCACCTGGAGTGCCTCGCGTCGCTCCTCGGGCATGGCCTCGACAATGCGCAGCAGGCGCTCGCCCTCGCTACGCGACACCGGCACCAGCTGCCGACAGCAGGCGCCGCAGCCCTTGCGGCAGGACACGGTCTTGCCCGCCGCGGCCGCGCCGACCACCGCGTTCACCAGGCCCTGCAGGGTGGGCACGACCTCGGCCGCCTCGACCGGACCGCTCGGCACGGTGATCGGGTGGACGATGCGCAGATCGCCCACGGTGAGGCGCAAAGTGGCAGTGGAATGGGCCATTTCGGCCATATTCTGTCGGGGTCCCCGTTCTGGACGAAACCGTCGCGCGCACGCTACAAGGCCGGCATGCAAAGCGTCAGCGAAATCCGCCGCACCTTCCTAGAGTATTTCCGCAGCAACGGCCACGAGGTCGTGGCCTCGAGCCCGCTCGTGCCGCGCAACGACCCGACGCTGATGTTCACCAACGCCGGCATGGTGCAGTTCAAGAACGTCTTCACCGGTCTCGAGCCGCGGTCCTATAGCCGTGCCGCGACCTCGCAGAAATGCGTGCGCGCCGGCGGCAAGCACAACGACCTCGAGAATGTCGGCTACACGGCGCGCCATCACACCTTCTTCGAGATGCTGGGCAACTTCTCGTTCGGCGACTACTTCAAGGAGCGCGCGATCGAGCTTGCCTGGAACCTGCTGACCAGGGATTTCGGCCTGCCGCGCGAAAAGCTGCTGGTCACGGTGTTTCACACCGACGACGAGGCGGCCGGCTACTGGAAGAAGATCTCCGGCCTGTCCGACGGCAAGATCATCCGCATCCCGACCTCGGACAATTTCTGGGCGATGGGCGACACCGGCCCCTGCGGTCCCTGCTCGGAGATCTTCTATGATCACGGCGATCACATCCCGGGCGGCCCGCCGGGCAGCCCCGACCAGGACGGCGACCGGTTCATCGAGATCTGGAACCTGGTCTTCATGCAGTTCGAGCAGGTGACCAGGGAAGAGCGCGTCAACCTGCCCAAGCCGTCGATTGACACCGGCATGGGGCTGGAGCGCATCGCCGCCGTCTTGCAGGGCAAGCACAACAACTACGACATCGACCTGTTCCGCGCCCTGATCGAGGCGGTGGCGCACGAGACCGGCGTCGATCCCGACGGGCCGCAATCGGCCTCGCACAAGGTGATCGCCGACCATCTGCGCACGACCTCGTTCCTGATCGCCGACGGCGTGCTGCCCTCGAACGAGGGCCGCGGCTACGTGCTGCGCCGCATCATGCGCCGCGCCATGCGCCACGCCCATCTCCTGGGCGCGCGCGATCCCGTGGTCTACAAGCTGGTCCCGGTGCTGGCGAAGGAGATGGGCGATGCCTATCCCGAGCTGGTGCGGGCACAGCCGCTGATCACCGAGACGCTGAAGCTCGAGGAAGGGCGTTTCAAGAAGACGCTGGGCACCGGCCTCAAGCTGCTCGACGACGAGACCAAGGACCTCGGCGCCGGCGGCGTGCTGAAGGGCGACGTCGCCTTCAAGCTCTACGACACGTTCGGCTTCCCGCTCGACCTCACGCAGGACGTGCTGCGGGCGCGCGACATCACGGTCGACACCGCAGGCTTCGACACGGCGATGGACGAGCAGCGCGCCAAGGCGCGTGCGGCGTGGGCCGGCTCCGGCGAGACCGCCGACCAGGCGATCTGGTTCGACGTCCGCCAGAAGGTCGGCGCCACCGAGTTCCTGGGCTACGACACCGAGCGCGCCGAGGGCCAGATCAAGGCGATCGTGGTCGGGGCTGCGGAGGTCGCGTCGCTGAAGGCCGGCCAGACCGGCTGGATCGTCACCAACCAGACGCCGTTCTATGCCGAATCGGGTGGCCAGCAGGGCGACACCGGGCGTCTCGGCGGCGCCGGCGGCGAGGCGGCGGTCAGTGACGTGCAGAAGCGCGTGGGTGACCTGCATGCCCATCATGCGACGGTCGAGAAGGGAGAGCTCAAGGTCGGCGACGATCTGGTCATGACCATCGATCCGATCCGCCGTGCCCAGCTGCGGGCTCATCACTCGGCGACCCATCTGCTGCACGAAGCGCTGCGCCGTCATCTCGGCGAGCACGTCACCCAGAAGGGCTCGCTGGTGGCGCCCGACCGGTTGCGCTTCGACATCAGCCACACCAAGGCGATCTCGCTCGAGGAGCTGCGCCGGGTCGAGGACGAGGTCAACGACCGCATCCGCCACAACTCGGCAGTCCAGACGCGCCTGATGACGCCGGAGGAGGCCATCGCGGCCGGCGCCATGGCGCTGTTCGGCGAGAAGTACGGCGAGGAAGTGCGCGTGCTGTCGATGGGCGGCGAGGACGGCAAGAAGTACTCCGTCGAGCTGTGCGGCGGCACGCATGCGCTGCGCACCGGCGATATCGGCCTGTTCAAGATCATCGGCGAGGGCGCGGTGTCGGCCGGCGTGCGCCGCATCGAGGCGCTGGCCGGCGCGGCGGCCGAGGAGCATGTGCGCGAGCAGGTGCGCCTGCTGGGCGAGGCGGCATCGATCCTCAAGGTCCGACCGGAGGACCTGCCGGCGCGGCTGTCGGCGCTGGTCGACGGCCAGCGCCGGGTCGAGCGCGAGCTCGCCGAGGCGCGCCGGGCGCTCGCCCTGGCGGGCGGCGGCTCGTCGGGCAACCAGACGGCCGACGAGGTGCGCGATGTCGGCGGGGTCAAGCTGATCGGCCGCGTGCTGAACGGCGTGCCGGGCAAGGACCTCAAAGGCATGGCCGACGAGTTCAAGAAGAAGCTCGGCTCGGGCGTGGTCGCCCTGATCGGCGTCGAGGACGGCAAGGCCTCGGCGGTGGTCGGCGTCACCGACGATCTGTCGAAGAACCTGAGCGCCGTCGAGCTGGTGAAGGCTGGCGTCGCGGCGCTGGGCGGCAAGGGCGGCGGCGGCCGGCCTGACATGGCGCAGGGTGGCGGCCCCGATGCCTCCAAGGCAAATCAGGCGTTGCAGGCGATCGAGGCAGCGCTGGCCGAGGCGAAATGAGGCAGCGGGCCGCTTTGGCGGCGATGGCGTTGGCCAGCCTGGCGCTGGCCGGCGGCTGTGCGAATCCTACTGTGCCAACAGACAACAAGAGCGCCGAGCAGATGGCCAAGGACGAGGCGCAGTGCCGTGCCTCGGTCCGCTCGGTCGCGCAGAGCGAGCGCAACATCGAAGACCAGCGCCGCGCCGTGTTCGACGGCGAGCGCGAACGCTTCGGTCAGCAGGACCTCTACAACACCATGGCCAATCAGGGTTACAAGCGGAACGTCGACCAGCTCACGGCCCGCTGCATGGAAGCCCGCGGCTGGGCGCCCCGCAACAAGTCCCTTTGGCAGCGCCTGGGGCTGTAGCCTCTTCTCCTCCCCGGCTTCGCTGGGGAGGTGTCCGCGTAATCGCGGACGGAGGGGTCATGGGCTGGGAGCGCGCGCACTCCGTGGCGCTCATGGGGTGTGCGATCGAATAGAAGAGCGCCACGGAGTGGCGCGCTCCCGGCATTGAGTCATGACCCCTCCGTCGCCGTATGACGGCGCCACCTCCCCAGCAGAGCTGGGGAGGCGAGGGCCCGCCCTACAAACTCCACGATCACCCCCGCCAGCGTCAGCACGAAGGCGTTGACCGGCATCGCGTAGGTCTGGCTCGACAACGCCGCCATCGATTGGGCGAGAAAGAGCCCGATGAAGCCCACGGCGACGATCTCGATCACGAAGCCCTGCTCGAAGCCGATCTTGCGCCACAGGCCGAGCGCCGTTGCGACACCGAGATGGAGCAGGCCGATCAGCAGCACGACGCCGAACGGCGGCCCGGGAAACAGGGTCGGCGTGGTGGCGAGATAGATCGCCTTCTCGAGATAGATGCGCATCACCTCGACCGGATCGTCGAGCCAGCGCGACAGGTACATCCGCCACATCACGCGGAAGTATTCCGGCGAGCAGAAGACGATGCCGGGATCGATCTGCTGGGCGACCTCGCGGCCGTAATCGTCGTCGTAGCGGATGCCCCACTTGTTCTCGATCGTGCCGAGCCCGAGATAGAGCGTGTGCGAGAGGCCGTGCGTGGCCAACCGCGTGGCCGGCTGCATGTCGAAGGCGGCGTCGCGCGCCATCACCACCCACTTGGCCGACGAGAAGGCGCCAAGCACCAGCACGCCCATCACCGCGTACCCGGCGACACGCCGTACAGAGCGCGGCCGGCCGAAGGCGAGTGCGCCGACGCTGAGAAGGCTCAGTACGAAGCCCATCAGCCCGATCGATTCGCGGATCAGGGTCGCCAGCGCAAGAAACAACACGCCAGCCACAATCCAGGCCGTGCCGCTGCGCCGCGACAGCAACCCCCTGTCGCGCGCGAGCAGGGCGATCGGCAGCACCGCGCAGAGGCTCACCACGCCGATGAAGCTCCAATGCGGCGAGGTACCCATCCAGCCGAGATACTCGGGCGGACCGAGCACCAGCAGCACGATCGCCGTCGCATAGGCGCGCAGCGCGAACAGCAGGCCGGCCAGCCCGACCAGGCCGGCTGCATCGACCAGCGTGTTGAGGCGGGCGACATCCGGCAGGGTGGCGCGGCGACCGATCGCCATCGACCACAGGTCGAGCAGGAAGGCGTGCCCGGGATCGTCGGCGATGGCGCGCTCCGACAACGGCACCAGCTTGCCGTCCTCGCACAAGGCCAGCCAGACGCCGCGCTGCAGCGCGCAGTCGGTCGTGTCGAGCCACAGGTTGGTGGCCAGCCAGTCGGACGGCATGATGTCCGCCAGGTAGCCGTAGCGCTCGACCGCCTCGAACATGGAGACGAACGGCCCCCACACGAACAGGGCCACGCAGGCGACGAACGCCAGCCAGCGCAGGGGCGTCTCGAGGGTCATTGAACGGCGAAGCGTAAGCGAGTCCGGCCGCTCGCAGGAGCAGCGTTCACAGCTGGGAGCGCGCCACTCCTGTGGCGCTCATGGGATGCGTGATCGACGAGAAGAGCGCCACAAGAGTGGCGCGCTCCCGGCGCATGACGCACTCTTCCGGCAAACTCAGCGTCCATCCGTGGCGCGCTTCCGGCGCGCCGTCGTGTTGGCTCGATCGACATTCGGCACGGGACCGTATCGGGCCTTGGGCACTGACTCAGCTTGAATATTTCGCGAGCGTGGAACGGGGCATTCGCTCGGCTACTTCGCCTTGAGACGTGCATCGAGGAAAGCCTTCGTCATGGCGAACGAATCGGCCGCCGCTTCGGGATGGTTGCCAAACATCCAACCGTAAGTGGAGACCCTGGGTAAGGTACTGAAGTCGAAGGCGTGCACTGCACCGGAATAGACCTTGATGGCGGGCGGATGGGCTTGGTTAGCTCTCGACGCAATCGTCTTGATGCAGAGGTCGGCCGGAGTGGCAGTGTCGTCCTTGCCGATCAGAATCAGCACGTCCGTAGCAAACGGCGACACGACCGTCCCGCCCGAGCATGCGGGGTAATAAGCGACTGCCGCCTGAAACGGGCGGCCGCCGCGATCGACAGGAATGCATTCGTCGATCGCGGCCCACATGCCCGTCGAGCCACCCTGGGAGAAGCCCACGATCCCGATCCGATCGGCTTGGATGTCGGGTAGGGTGCGCAGATAGATTGCGACGTTGTGGGCGTCCTGCCCACGCACGGTAGCCGAGATGACGAAACGCTCGCAGATGCTCCGTTGACCGCGTGGCCCGAAACTGTCGACGATCACAGCGGCGTAGCCCCAGCCGACTAGGCGACCCGCCCAAGATCGGGTGTGATCAATGACGCCGTCACAGCCATGCATGACCAGCACTGCCGGGAACGGACCGGTTCCCGGCGGGAGCCACAGTTCTAAAGGAGCGCCGCTATTGGGGCCGCCGACCGACTTGGCATCGAAGGATAGCGGCTCTCGCGTGGACTGCAGACCCACGCATTGCGCAAGAATGAACGGCAACGCCAACGCGAGTGCTGCCTTCGCCAATAGCGTTGCGTATCGCATAGAGCCTCAGCGCCGGGTTGCTTGCCGCGATGCTAACATCTTGGGCCGCGCGTTGCGTAGCCTAGGTTACACAACCATCCGCTTTTTGTAGGGGCCGCGAGGCTTCGGAACCGGGGCCGCCGCGTCGATCAGGGCGACGAAGTTGTCCGTCACCGGGCCGGATCCAGGCGCCGAATTTCAAACTGAGACAGTGCCGGGCCTTGACCGGCATGTGCAACGCGGCGCAGCCTTGGTCCGTTGGCGGCCCGGTGTCGCATGCGCTGTCCGTTCGCCAGTCTTCTGCTGATGTTCGTGGTGGCCGCTTGCACTGCCGGCCCGACAGTCGAGGATTTCGATCTCCGCTTGCGCGAGATGGCGGGCTCGAGCGAGCGCGATCTGCTGGGCAGCATGGGGCGCATTCCCGACAATTCCTACCAGCTCGACACCGAGACCCGCATCCTGCAATGGCGCTGGGACACGTCCTATATCAGCCCGGGCATGGCGCCGATGTACCAGCGCTTCGGCGGCATGCTGATGCCGATCGGCGGTTTCCCGCCGACGCTGGTCCGCCAGAATTGCATCGTCGAATGGACGGTCGCCAACGGCGCCACCAAGGCCTATCGCTGGCAGGGCAATGGCTGCCGTTCGGTCAATCTCTCTGCGGCGCAGCCCTGACGATCGTCATCCCAGGCCCTGACGATTTTCATCCGAGGAAGGTGCCGTCCGGGTCGCCGTTCATCAGGATGCGGCCGACCGTCTCGAAATGGGCCTCGCGGGCCTGGATCTGCTGCGAAAGCGTGTGCAGGTCGCGGTAGCGGCGCTCGAACGGCGTGCCGATGAAGATCGCCGACGTGCCGGCCGCCTTGTAGACCCAGTTCGTCGTCTTTTCAGCCATGTGGATGGCCTGGGTGCAGCCGAGCCGCAGCCGTGCGCGATCGCTGGTGCCGATCGGCTCGACGTCGTCGGCGTGCTCCCAGATGTCCTGCAGGATCTCGACCATGTAGGCGCGGGCCGAGCCGATATCGGCTTCGCGGCGTGCAACGTCGGACTGGATAACCGGGCTGTCGGCCAGCCGGACCATGTTGCGTGGCGTCTTCTCCAGCGCGAGCTCGATGAAGGCGTCGAGCATGGCGCGCGCCAGGCCGAGTGCCACGGCCGCGACGCCCACCGCGTAGAGGCCCTGTGTCGTGAAGGCGTAGAGCGGGCCACGGTCGCGGCGCAAGGTCGGATCCTCGCGCGTGCCGCTGAACGCCTCGGCCACGAACACGTCCTTCACGGAGTAGCCTTCCGAGGCAGTGCCGCGCATGCCGAGCGTGTTCCAGTCGTGGATCGGCACGGTGCGGCTCTTGGGCATCAGCATGGTACGCACGGTCGGCCGGCCGAACCGGTTGAGGCGCAGCGAGCCGTCCGGCTCGACCACCAGCGCGTGAGCGCCGATCCAGTTGGCCTGGCGGTAACCGGAGGAGAAATGCCATTCGCCGGTCACGCGGTAGCCGCCCGGTGCGGCGACGGCGCGATGCTGGTTGGGCGGTCCCCAGGAGATCAGTCCGCGCGGGTCGCCGTAGATCTCGCGCGCCGCCTCGAGTGAGATGAAGGGCGCGATCAGGGCCGAGCTGTTGGCGACGAACATGTTCCAGCCGACCGAGCCGTCGTAGCGCGCGATCTCGGAGATCGCCCGGAAATAGACCCACGGCTCGACCTGGTCGCCGCCGACCGAGCGCGGCAGCAGCATGCGGAACAGGCGCGATTCGTGCAGCCGGCTGATCAGGGGCTCGGGGATATCCTGCAGACGCTCGATCTCGTCGGCCACGGCGGCGATCGCCGGCCCGACCTCGCGGGCGCGGGCCACCGGATCGGGCTTATGGAGGGACGAGACGCCAATATCGTTCATGCAACGCACTCCACTTCCGGCGCGAATTGGGCGCGCGGGCAGGGGGCGTTGTCAACGGGGGCCGGGTAAGGGCTCTTGTGCCGGGGGCGCGCCACTCCAGTGGCGCGTCATGTGTGAAATCATCAGAGATCGCGCCACTGGAGGTGATGGGGCGGCACAAGGACTACGAATTCTCGGCGACCTCGATGCGCGAGCATTGGCAAAGCTGCTACGAGGACACCAAGCGCACCCTGCGGCGCGAAGACTGGGTGGTGATGCCGCAGCATGGCTCTGGCATCGTCGTGCACGATGTCCATCGCGATCACGATCGGTAATCATTTTCCTCCCTAAGCGAAGCTTGGGGAGGTGTCGCCGTCATACGGCGACGGAGGGGTCATGAGTCATGGGAGAGGGTCGAGCCTGAAGCTCATGACCCCTCCGCCCCGTGTGACGGGGCACCTCCCCAGCGAAGCTGGGGAGGACTGTGACTACTCCGCCGCGATGCGGAGCGTCTCCGCGTTGCGCCATTGGTGCAGCATCTCGGCCTGCCTGCGGCGGGTCTTCTCGATGCTGGCATCCTTGATGTGGCCGTAGCCGCGGATCTCGTCGGGCAGGGAGGCAAGCTTGACGGCAAGCGGGTGGTTGGCCGGCGACAGCTCCCTCAGCAGCTCATTGACCAAGGCTTCGTACTCGCCGATCAGGGCGCGCTCGGTGCGCCGCTCGGCCGTGTAGCCGAACAGGTCGAACGCCGTGCCGCGCAGGCCCTTGAGCTTCGCCAAGACCTTGAACACCGGCATCATCCAGGGACCGAACGCATGCTTCACGAGATGGCCGGTCTTGGGATCGCGGCTGGCGAGCAGCGGCGGGGCGAGATGGAACCTGATCGTGTAGTCGCCCTCGAACTGGCGCTTAATCGCCGCCTGGAATGCCGAGTCGGAGTAGAGCCGCGCCACCTCGTACTCGTCTTTGTAGGCGAGCAGCTTGGCGTAGTTGCGGGCCGCCGCGAGGGCGAGCCCGGTCTCGCCTGTCTTGTGCTCGGCCGCGCGCACCTTGTCGACCAGGGCGCGGTAGCGCTCGGCCAGCGCGGCGTCCTGGTACTTCGTCAGATGCTCGATGCGTGCCGCGACGAGCTCGTCGAGCGTCTTCGACGGCCGGGCGAACGGCACCACCTTGTCGTCGGCCGGCGCGATCAGTTTCTCGACCGCGGCGCGATCGTGCGCCGCCCG